>NZ_JBKEZW010000003.1:0-562983 GCF_053345295.1 Pseudomonas sp. M5A4_2d
TCTCCGCTTTCGACCGAGAGGATCGAAACGTTAATAGAGCCAAACAACACTGCCCTACCAACTCCTTCTGGGCTTCGATGAACTGAAGCAACTCGCTGTCGAACTCCGCATAACCTCTTGTTTATCAAGGAGTTTTCCGTTTCGACTGCGCCGGAAGTGGGGCGAATTATAGACTTCCAGAATTTGCCGTCAACACCTTTTTCATATTTCTGTCATATAGGTCAAAAAGGCCACAAAACGCAAAAGCCGGCCCCAAGGGGCCGGCTTTTCACTACAACGCCTTACAAACTAGGAAAGGCAAACTGCGAGGCTTCATGGCTGGCCCGTTGCGGCCAACGCTGGGTAATCGCCTTGCGCCGGGTATAGAAACGCACCCCATCGGGCCCATAGGCATGCAAGTCGCCAAACAACGACCGCTTCCAGCCACCAAAGCTGTGATACGCCACAGGCACCGGCAGCGGAACGTTAACACCGACCATACCCACTTCAATCTCGTCACAGAACAGGCGCGCCGCCTCCCCATCACGGGTGAAGATGCAGGTGCCGTTGCCATACTCGTGATCATTGATCAGTTGCATCGCCGCTTCCAGGCTATCAACTCGCACCACACACAACACCGGCCCAAAGATCTCTTCTTTATAGATGCGCATCTCAGGGGTCACACGGTCAAACAGGCTGCCGCCCAGGAAGAAGCCCTCTTCATGTCCGGCAACACTCAAGCCACGTCCGTCCACCACCAGCTCAGCCCCCGCCGCCACACCGTCTTCTATATAGCCACTGACTTTGTCCCGTGCCTGGTCAGTCACCAACGGTCCCATATCCAGGCCACACGAAGTGCCCGCACCGATCTTCAGGGCCTTGACCTGCGGCACCAGCTTGGCAATCAACGCATCCGCCACCTGGTCACCCACGCAAACGGCTACCGAGATCGCCATACAGCGTTCACCGCAGGACCCATACGCCGCGCCCATCAAGGCGCTCACGGCGTTATCCAGATCCGCATCCGGCATCAGCACTGCGTGGTTCTTCGCCCCGCCCAGCGCCTGCACGCGTTTGCCGCGTTTGGTCGCTTCGGAGTAGATGTATTCGGCAATCGGCGTCGACCCTACAAAGCTCAACGCTTTCACTTCCGGTGCTTCGATCAGCGCATCCACCGCGCCCTTGTCACCGTGTACCACGCTCAATACGCCTTTAGGCAGGCCAGCCTCCTGCAGCAACTGTGCAATGAGCAGCGTCGAACTTGGATCACGCTCCGAGGGTTTCAGGATGAAACAGTTACCGCACACGATCGCCAGCGGGTACATCCACAACGGCACCATCGCCGGGAAGTTGAACGGGGTGATACCGGCCACCACGCCCAACGGCTGAAAATCCGACCACGCATCAATGTTCGGCCCCACGTTACGGCTGTATTCTCCCTTGAGAATCTCCGGCGCCGAACAGGCGTACTCCACGTTCTCGATCCCGCGCTTCAATTCGCCCGCAGCGTCTTCCAAGGTCTTGCCATGCTCTTCGCTGATCAACTGCGAGATACGTGCCTCGTTCTGCTCCAGCAATTGCTTGAAACGAAACATCACCTGAGCACGCTTGGCCGGTGGGGTATTACGCCAGGCCGGGAAGGCAGCCTTGGCCGAGTCGATTGCACGTTGAATGGTTTCGCGGCTGGCCAACGGCACCTGATGAATCACCTGGCCGGTGGACGGGTTATACACATCGGCAGTACGACCGGACTCACTGACCAACTGGCCGTTGATCAAATGCTGGATAAGACTCATGCGGGGCTCCTGAAAAGTTGTTCTATATAGAAGGAGAAATCAATCGATCTTGTTCAGCACTTCGCCGACCGCATCGAACAGGCGATCCAGGTCCTGCGGCTTGCTGTTAAAGGTTGGCCCGAACTGCAGGGTGTCACCGCCAAAGCGCACGTAGAAACCGGCTTTCCACAAAGCCATGCCAGCCTCGAATGGACGCACGATGGCATCACCGTCACGCGGGGCAATCTGGATTGCGCCGGCCAGGCCGTAGTTGCGGATGTCGATCACATTCTTGCTGCCCTTCAAACCGTGCAGCGCATTCTCAAAGTGCGGGGCGACTTCGGCTACGCTCTGCACCAGGTTTTCTTTCTGCAACAGGTCCAATGCCGCCAGGCCAGCGGCGCAAGCCACCGGGTGCGCCGAGTAGGTGTAGCCGTGGGGGAATTCCACCGCGTACTCCGGCGTCGCCTGGTTCATGAAGGTCTGGTAGATCTCGCTGCTGGCAATCACCGCGCCCATCGGGATCGCGCCATTGGTGACTTGCTTGGCGATACACATCAGGTCCGGGGTCACACCGAAGCTGTCAGCACCGAACATCGAACCGGTACGGCCGAAACCGGTGATCACTTCATCAAACACCAACAGGATGTTGTGCTGGTCGCAGATCTCCCGCAGACGCTTGAGATAACCTTGCGGGGGCACCAGCACGCCAGCGGAGCCGGCCATCGGCTCGACAAACACCGCAGCGATGTTCGACGCGTCATGCAATTCGATCAGCTTGAGCAGCTCATCGGCCAAGGCGATACCGCCCAGCTCCGGCATGCCACGGGAGAAGGCATTGCTCGCCAGCAAGGTGTGAGGCAGGTGGTCAACATCCATCAAGCCCTGACCAAACAGCTTACGGTTACCGTTGACGCCACCCAGGCTGGTACCGGCAATGTTCACACCGTGATAACCACGGGCGCGGCCGATCATTTTGGTCTTGGTCGCCTGGCCCTTCAGGCGCCAGTAAGCGCGCACCATCTTCACTGCGGTATCGGCGCACTCGGAGCCTGAGTCAGTGAAGAACACGTGGTTCAGGTTGCCTGGGGTCAGGTCGGTAATCTTTTCTGCCAGTTGAAATGACAATGGATGACCGTATTGGAAGCCCGGGGAGTAGTCCAGGGTACCCAATTGCTTGGACACAGCTTCCTGGATTTCCTTGCGGGTGTGCCCGGCGCCGCACGTCCACAGGCCCGACAATGAGTCGTACACCTTGCGGCCCTTGTCATCGGTCAACCAGCTGCCTTCGGCGGCCACAATCAGGCGCGGGTCACGCTGGAAGTTACGGTTGGCGGTGTAGGGCATCCAGTGAGCATCCAACTTCAGTTGGCTGGCCAGGGACGAAGGGGCGTTTTCGGGCATGTTCATCAGCAAAACCTCGCAAGGCAAAAGGCAGCGTCGGGATTGAAAAGCGTTCTTGCAGCTAAATTGCCACGGGGATAAAGTCGGTGAAATTCAACTCTTCTAACCTTCAGTCAGGCCTTCACTAAACTATGAGCATCCGTCGACCCGATCCTCTGGCCCAAGTCAGCGACTTCGATATTCGCCTGTTGCGCATTTTCCGCAGCGTGGTGGAGTGCGGTGGCTTTTCGGCGGCGGAAACCGTACTGGGTATCGGCCGCTCGGCTATCAGCCAGCAAATGAGCGACCTGGAGCAACGCCTCGGATTAAGGCTGTGCCAACGCGGGCGCGCCGGGTTCTCCCTGACCGAAGAAGGCCGTGAGGTGTATCAATCGGCCCTGCAGCTATTGAGTGCCCTGGAAAGTTTTCGCACTGAGGTGAACGGACTGCACCAGCATTTGCGCGGCGAGTTGATCATCGGCCTCACCGACAACCTCGTCACCCTGCCACATATGCGCATCACGCATGCCCTGGCGCAGTTGAAGGAACGCGGCCCGGACGTGCAAATCCAGATCCGCATGATCGCCCCCAACGAAGTCGAGCAAGGTGTACTCGACGGCCGCCTCCATGTCGGTGTGGTGCCCCAGGCCAGCGCCTTGTCGGGCCTCGAATACCAACCGCTGTACAGCGAGCGCTCGCTGCTCTATTGCGCGGTCGGCCACCCATTGTTTTATGCCGACGACAAGCAACTGGACGACACCCGTATCGACAGCCAGGACGCCATCGCCCCAACCTTCCGCCTGCCCGCCGACATCCAGGCCCATTACCAGGCACTCAACTGCACCGCCAGCGCCTCGGACCGCGAAGGCATGGCCTTCCTGATTCTCACCGGCCGCTATATCGGCTACCTGCCCGATCACTACGCCAATCTTTGGGTACAACAAGGCCGACTGCGCGCGCTGAAACCGGCTACACGTTTTTACGATTTAAGCCTCGCATCGGTCACGCGCAAGGGGCGTCGCCCTCATTTGGTGCTGGAAAGCTTTCTCGAGAGTCTGGCGGCAACGCGCTAACGCGGGCCTTTCGCTAAAAGCTGAGCAACTGGACAGCTTTTTGCAAGGGAGCAAGGACCTTGAACCGTCCGCCTCGAGTTTGCCCGCCATGCCACCAGAATCCTCCAGACCCAGCGACCTGATCTACGGCCTCAACGATCGCCCCAAACCGATCCCCGCTCTACTGGCAGCCCTGCAACATGTGCTGGCTGCCTTCGTCGGCATCATCACTCCACCGCTGATCATCGGCTCCACCCTGGGCCTCACCGCCCACCTGCCCTACCTGATCAGCATGGCGTTGATGGTTTCCGGCGCAGGAACGTTCATCCAGGCGCGTAGACCCTTTGGTATCGGTGCCGGGATGATCTGCCTGCAAGGCACCAGCTTTGCGTTTCTCGGCGCGGTGTTGTCGGCAGGGTTCCTGGTGAAGCAACGTGGCGGTAGCCCGGAGGAGATCATGGCAATGATCTTCGGCGTGTGCTTCTTCGGCGCAGCGGTACAAATTGTGCTGAGCCGGTTTATCGGGCAACTGCGCCGAGTCATCACGCCATTGGTCACCGGAATCGTCATCACCTTGATCGGTATCAGCCTGATCAAAGTCGGCATCACCGACCTTGGCGGTGGTTTCAACGCCCCCGACTTTGGCGCGCCAACCAACCTGGCCCTGGGCCTGTTCGTGGTGCTGACCATCATCCTGCTGAACCGCTCGAACACCCCGTGGGTGCGCCTCTCGGCGATCATCATCGGCCTGGCCCTCGGCAGCCTCGCGGCATGGTTCAGTGGCAAGTTGGTGCCGCAAGCCTTGCCCGACCTGCCGCTGGTCAGCCTGCCGATACCGTTTCGCTTCGGTTTCAATTTCGACTGGAGCGCCTTCCTGCCCATCGCGCTGATTTATCTGATCAGCAGCATCGAAACCGTCGGCGACCTCACCGCCAATTGCATGATCGCTCGCCAGCCTATCAGCGGCCCGTCTTATATAAACCGGCTCAAAGGCGGCGTACTCGGCGATGGCGTGAGTTGCATGATCGCCGCCACCTTCAGCACTTTCCCTAACACGACCTTCGCGCAGAACAATGGCGTGATTCAACTCACCGGCGTGGCCAGCCGCTACGTCGGCTTATACATCGGCGTCGTGCTGTGTTGCCTCGGCTTGTTTCCGCTGATTGGCGCCGTACTGCAGCAAATCCCCAAGCCGGTATTGGGCGGCGCGACCCTGGTGATGTTCGGCAGCGTGGCCGCCGCCGGTGTGCGCATCCTCGCGCAGGCACCGCTGGACCGGCGCAGCATGCTGATCATCGCCACCTCATTTGGTGTCGGCCTGGGCATTGCCGCCCAGCCGAACCTGCTGCATTTGATGCCGCCCTTGGTGCAAAACCTGTTCGACTCGGCCATCACCAGCGGCGGCCTGACCGCTATCGTGTTGTGCCTGTTATTGCCGGAAGCCAAAGCAACATCAGTTGCCGCAAACCACGCACTGGAAAGCGACACGCTGGAACCGCTTTGACGGTTTTATTGCATCGGGACTTGTCTGAGGCTTGAGGGTGGGTTATCTGTGCACACGTCGTCTCTATCGATCAGCACGGAAACCTCCATGAGCCTCGAAGTTCCTGCCCACAGCAACCACGCCGGTAAACCCGCCAGCCGCATTCGGCAAAAGAACGAACAAGCGATTCTCCAGGCTGCTGAAGACGAGTTCGCGCGCCATGGCTACAAAGGCACCAGCATGAACACCATTGCGTCGAGTGCCGGGCTGCCCAAGGCCAACCTGCATTACTACTTCACCAACAAGCTCGGCCTGTATATCGCGGTGCTCAGCAATATCCTTGAACTGTGGGATAGCACCTTCAATGCGCTGACCGCCGAGGACGACCCGGCCGTGGCGCTCACCCGCTACATCCGTACGAAGATGGAATTTTCCCGGCGCCATCCGCAATCTTCGCGGATCTTCGCCATGGAAATCATCAGTGGCGGCGAATGCCTTACCGAATATTTCAGCCAGGACTACCGCGCCTGGTTCAGCGGTCGGGCAGCCGTGTTCCAGGCCTGGATCGACGCCGGCAAGATGGACCCCATCGACCCCGTGCACCTGATCTTCCTGCTGTGGGGCAGCACCCAGCACTACGCCGACTTCGCCACCCAGATCTGCCGTGTCACCGGGCGCACCAAACTGACCAAGCAAGACATGGAAGACGCCGGCACCAACCTGATCCACATCATTCTCAAAGGCTGTGGCATCAAGCCGGCCCTATAAACGAAGCGATTTATGCCTTTCACGCTCACAGGCCTTTGCGAATTTCGTGAAGAAATACGCAAAAGCCGCTTTATCACCCTGGCGGCGCCGATCACCAGCCCGCAAGACGCCCAGGCGTTTTTCGAGCAGCACAGTGACCTGAACGCCACGCACAACTGCTGGGCCTGGAAACTGGCCGACCAGTACCGCAGCAATGACGATGGTGAGCCCGGCGGCACTGCCGGGCGACCGATTCTGGCGGCCATCGAAGCCCAGGGGTTTGATCAAGTCGCGGTACTGGTGATTCGCTGGTACGGCGGCATCCAGTTGGGCACCGGCGGCCTGGCCCGTGCGTACGGCGGCGGTGCAAACAAATGCCTGCAGAATGCCGACCGCATCGAGTTGATCAGCCGCGTACCGCTGAGTTGCGCCTGCGGCTTTTCCGAATTGAACCTGGTGAAACTGCGCGTTGCCGAACTGGGCGGGCTGGTGATGGAAGAAACCTTCACCGCCAACGGCGTCGAGTTACAGCTTGCGCTGGGAGAAGCACACATCGACACGCTGCAGACTCAACTCGCCGACCTGAGCCGTGGGCGTATCCTGCTGGAACGCTGAAACTGCCCACATCTACTGTGCACCCGCCTGTGGATAACCTGAGCACATCCGCCTGTAACCCTTCTGTCACAAGGCGTTGCGCGCGCTGTTCACTTTTTGTCCAATGAGACTTCGCGCCATTTACCCAAGTCTGCGCTAATGTAGTTCGCTCAATTCCCTGAACCGCGACGTCAAAGGAAGCCCTGCATGTCTACGCCAAAAACTGCACTGATCATCGGCGCCTCGCGCGGGCTGGGCCTTGGCCTGGTCAAGCAATTGCTCCAGGACGGCTGGGACGTGACCGCCACCGTGCGCGATCCGAACAAGGCCGATGCCCTGAAAGCCGTTGGCCCGGTACAGATCGAGAAACTGGACATGGACGATCAGCAAGCCGTGATCGCCCTGAGCCAGCGCCTCAAGGACCGCACCTTCGACCTGCTGTTCGTCAACGCGGGCGTCAAAGGCCCGGCCAATCAGGAACCCGGCCACGCCACCCTGGCGGAAGTCGGCCAGCTGTTTTTCACCAACGCCGTCGCGCCGATCAACCTGGCCCAGCGTTTTGTCGGGCAGATCCGCAAAGACAGCGGTGTACTGGCCTTCATGAGCTCAGTGCTCGGCAGCGTGACCATTCCCGATGGTTCGGACCTGGCGCTGTACAAGGCCAGCAAGGCCGCACTCAACTCCATGACCAACAGCTTTATCACCCAACTGGGCGACCACAAACTCACCGTGCTGTCGCTGCACCCGGGCTGGGTGAAGACCGACATGGGCGGCGAAAACGCACAGATTGATGTCGACACCAGCGTGCGCGGCCTGGTGGATCAGGTGAATGCCTACACAGGCAAGGGCGGCCATCATTTTGTCGACTACAAAGGCGACACCATCGCCTGGTAAGGACCACGGTTCAACAGGTGGGAGGGCGCGCGACTTGCTCCCTCACACACTGATCGCAGCCGCTTTCCTACACCTAGACCAGATCGCGAACTCCACGTAATCTAGCCACCTCGCCTTTACCGGCGACCCTGGATCAGCAGACAGGGCAACACTGAGCTGGCAAACCTGAACCCATCATTCAGAGGAGCCGGCCAATGCCTGCGACCCGTATCTGGTTAAAAAACCCCCTCGCGATTTTCACTGCCAATGGCCTCGATGCCCGTGGTGGCCTGGTGCTGCAAGACGGTGTGATCACTGAAGTGCTGGGCTGGGGCCAAGCGCCCGCAGTACCTTGTGGACAAGTGTTCGACGCCCGTGAGCACGTGATTCTTCCCGGCTTGATCAACACTCACCACCATTTCTATCAAACCCTGACACGCGCCTGGGCGCCGGTCGTCAATCAGCCGTTGTTCCCGTGGCTGAAAACCCTGTATCCGGTTTGGGCACGGCTAACCCCTGAAAAACTCGCCCTGGCCTCCAAAGTCGCGCTCGCGGAACTGCTGCTCTCGGGCTGTACCACGGCAGCCGATCACCACTACCTGTTTCCCGACGGTCTGGAAAATGCCATCGACGTACAGGTGGATAGCGTGCGCGAACTGGGCATGCGCGCCATGCTCACCCGAGGTTCCATGAGCCTGGGCGAAGCCGATGGCGGCCTGCCGCCGCAACAAACCGTGCAACAAGGCCAAGTCATTCTTGAAGACAGCCAACGCCTGATCCGCGAATACCACCAGCGTGGCGACGGCGCGCAGATCCAGATTGCCCTGGCGCCCTGCTCGCCGTTTTCCGTGACGCCGGAAATCATGGAAGCCAGTGCCGAACTGGCCAACAGCCTCGACGTGCGCCTGCACACGCATTTGGCAGAAACCCTCGACGAGGAAGACTTCTGCCTGCAGCGTTTCGGCCTGCGCACCGTGGATTATCTCGACAGTGTCGGCTGGCTCGGCCCACGCACCTGGCTGGCCCATGGCATTCACTTCAACCCGGATGAAATCGCGCGCCTGGGGGCTGCAGGCACGGGTATCTGCCATTGCCCGAGTTCAAATATGCGCCTGGCTTCCGGAATCTGCCCGACCCTGGACCTGCTTGCCGCCGGTGCGCCCATTGGCCTTGGCGTGGACGGTTCCGCCTCCAACGATGCGTCCAACATGATTCTCGAAGCCCGCCAGGCCCTGTACATTCAGCGCCTGCGTTACGGCGCCGAAAAGATCACGCCTGAAGGCGTGCTGGGCTGGGCGACCAAGGGCTCGGCGCAGCTGCTGGGGCGTACGGACATCGGTGAGTTGGCGGTAGGCAAACAGGCTGACCTGGCGCTATTCAAACTCGACGAGCTGCGTTTCTCCGGCAGCCACGATCCGATTTCGGCGCTGCTGTTATGCGGCGCCGACCGTGCGGACAGGGTGATGATTGGCGGCAAATGGCGAGTCATCGACGGCCAGATTGAAGGCCTGGACCTCAAAGGCTTGATCGCCGACCACACCCAGGCGGCGCGGCAGTTGATCGCCGGAACCTGAGTCAAACATAAATCAAAATGTGGGAGCGGGCTTGCCTGCGACAGCGGTATGCCAGTCGACGCTGAAGGTGACTGAACCACCGCCATCGCGGGCAAGCCCGCTCCCACATGGGTTCTTCGGCAATACTAAATCGGTTACAACCCAAGCAGCGACAGCATGATAAAGGTCGCAAACAACACGAAATGGGTCATCCCTTCGATGGCGTTGGTTTCGCCATCGTTGAGGTTGATCGCGCTGACGACCAGCGTGATCAACACCATCACGGTCTGCACCGGCGTCATCGCCATCTGGAACGGCTGGCCGGTGTAAAGCGCCATGGCCTCCATCACCGGCACCGTCAGAATGACGGTCGACAATGAAGCGCCCAAGGCGATGTTCACGACAGATTGCATACGGTTGGCCAGGGCCGCGCGCAATGCAGTCAAAATTTCCGGTGCCGCCGAAATGGCCGCGACCACAATTGCCGTGATGACCGGCGGTGCGCCGGTGCCTTCCAGGCCCAGGTCGAGGGTCTTGGACATCACCTCGGCCAGCGCGCCGATCACAATCACCCCGAACACCAGCGTACCGATGGAGAACGCCAGACTTATCGGCGGCTCCTGCTGTTCTTCAGGCTGTTTTTTGCGGCGTTTTTCCGGGTAGCTGTAGCTGAAGAAATAACTGTGCGGCCCTACCTGCATGCGCAGAAACAAGGTGTAGAGCACCACCATCGCGCCGATGGTGAAGGCCGAGTAAATTTTCCAGTCAGCCTCTGGGATAAATTCCGGCACCACCATCGACACGCCCATCGCGGTGAGGATCATCACACTGTAAGTACGTGCCGAATCGTCGTTGTAGGACTGCTCGCCATGCTTGATGCCACCCATCAATGCGGCCAGGCCGAGGATGCCGTTGATATCGAGCATCACCGCCGAATAGATGGTGTCACGCACCAACGTGGGCGACGGCTCGTTGCTCATCATGATCGCCAGGATCACCACTTCCACCAGCACGGCGGCGAGCGTCAGGATCATGGTGCCGTAGGGGTCACCGACTTTTTCCGCGAGTTGTTCGGCATGGTGCGCCACGCGCATCGACGCCACGACGATAAAGCCGATCAGTGTTACGCCAGCCAGCAGCGCCACCATTTGCCCGTTGTGGAGCATCCAGTGCTCCAGCGGGTAGGCTGCGATGGCGGCAATCAGCGCCAGCAGCATGTATTTTTCTTGCTTGAGGGATGTGAGCATTCCGGGCCTTTTCATACGGCTAATCAGTCATTGATGGGGTACAGACTGCACCACGCTGCTAACGTTTCGTTACACCTTAGTTCACAAGGCCTATACGTGAAGAAAAACGAATACTCTCCTGCTGGTCAGGTTTTGCCGATTATTTCAGCCATGGCCTGTAGAATGCTGCCATTGCACCTGATGAGAATTTAGACATGTACGATTGGCTCAACGCCCTGCCCAAGGCTGAATTGCACCTGCACCTGGAAGGCTCGCTGGAGCCTGAGTTGCTGTTCGCCCTGGCCGAGCGCAACAAGATTGCGCTGCCGTGGAACGACGTCGAAACCCTGCGCAAGGCCTACGCCTTCAACAACCTGCAAGAGTTTCTCGACCTGTATTACAAGGGCGCCGATGTGCTGCGCACCTCCCAGGATTTCTACGACCTGACCTGGGCCTATTTGCTGCGCTGCAAAGAACAGAACGTGATCCACACCGAGCCATTCTTCGATCCGCAAACCCACACTGACCGTGGCGTGCCGTTTGAAGTGGTGCTGAACGGCATCGCGGCGGCACTCAAAGATGGCGAACAGCAACTGGGCATCACCAGCGGCTTGATCCTCAGTTTCCTGCGCCATTTGAGTGAAGCCGAAGCCGAGAAAACCCTCGACCAGGCGCTGCCGTTCCGTGACGCGTTTGTGGCCGTGGGCCTGGACAGTTCGGAAATGGGTCACCCGCCGAGCAAGTTCCAGCGTGTGTTCGACCGTGCCCGTCATGAAGGCTTCCTCACCGTGGCCCACGCCGGCGAAGAAGGCCCGCCCGAGTACATCTGGGAAGCCCTCGACCTGCTGAAAATCCAGCGGATCGACCATGGCGTGCGCGCTATCGAAGACGAGCGTTTGATGCAACGGATCATCGACGAGCAGATCCCGCTGACCGTGTGCCCGTTGTCCAACACCAAGCTGTGCGTGTTCGATGACATGGCTCAACACAACATCCTCGACATGCTCGAGCGTGGCGTGAAGGTGACCGTGAACTCGGATGATCCGGCGTACTTCGGCGGTTATGTCACCGAGAACTTCCACGCGCTGCACACCTCGCTGGGCATGACCCAGGACCAGGCCAAACGCCTGGCGCAGAACAGCCTGGATGCGCGGTTGGTAAAGCCATAAGCAACACTGATTGAATGAATACAGGCTAAATGTGGGAGCGGGCTTGCTCGCGAATGCGGTGTGTCAGTCACCAGATACATTGACTGACACACCGCATTCGCGAGCAAGCCCGCTCCCACACTGGCCTCACCAGCCTTTAGATTTCAGTGAGCTCTTCCAGCGTCTTGCCCTTCGTCTCCTTCCCGAACACCCACACCACCAGCGCCGCCACCGCAAAGCACAGCGCGCCCAGGGCAAACACCCCGCCCTGCCCGGTTATCGGGAACACCAGCCCGGTCACCAACGGCCCCAGCAATGACCCGACCCGGCCAATCGCCGACGCAAACCCGGAGCCCGTCGCCCGCGCCGAGGTGGGATACAGCTCAGGCGTGTAGGTGTACAGCACCGCCCACATGCCAAACAGAAAGAACTGCATCAACAACCCTGAAGTAATCAGCAGCCCTACGTTGCCGCCGAATACCGCACTTTGCCCATACAAAAACGCCATCACCCCGCCGCCCAGCAATGTCACGACGCACACCGGTTTGCGCCCCCAGCGTTCCACCAGCCAGGCCGCCATCAGGAACCCGGGAATCCCGCCCAGGGAAATGATCACCGTGTAGTACACCGACTGCGTCACGGCAAAACCCGACTGCTGCAATAACGCACTCAGCCAGGACGTCAGCCCGTAGAAGCCGAGCAAGGCAAAAAACCACACGCTCCAGATCATCATCGTGCGCTGGCGGTATTGCACCGACCACAATTGCTGAAACGCCGAGAAAAAAGTGCCCGGCACGCTCTCAACACGTGGCAAGGCAATCGGCTCCGGCAAGTCAGCGCGGCCCAGGGACTTGCGCACTTTGCGCTCAATGCCCTGCAACACCTTATCTGCAGCCTCATGCCGCCCTGCCTGCTCAAGCCAGCGCGGCGACTCCGGGATAAAAAATCGAATCGCCAACACAAAGACCGCCGGCACCGCCAACACCAAAAAGATGTCCCGCCATCCAATCACTGGCAGCAGGAAATAAGACAACACACCCGCCGCCACAAAACCCAAAGGCCAGAAGCCATCCATCAAGGCGATATAGCGCCCGCGCCCTTTGGCGGGGATCAGTTCTGAAAGCATCGACTGCGCGATCGGAAACTCCATGCCCATGCCGATCCCCAGCAGGATGCGAAACAGCGTCAGCGTCTCCACCGTCTGCGCCGTGGAACATAGGTAGCTGGCGATGCCCCACAACACGATGCTCCACTGGAACACCGGTTTGCGCCCAAAACGATCAGCCAACATGCCGGATAAAGAAGCACCGACCACCATGCCGAAAAAGCTCGAACTGGCGAGTAACCCCGCCTGGGCAGTGCTCAGGCCGAACTCGGTTTTGATCGAACCTAAAAGGAAGGTCATCATCGCCAGGTCCATGGAGTCGAAGAAAAACGCCAGGGCGATGATGATGAAGATGATTCGGTGGTAACCGCTCATGGGCAACCGTTCCAACCGTTCCGCTGCGCTATAGCCTTGCATACCCATGCCGCACCCCTGTGTGAAAAATCCCCAAAGCGAGTGTGCGGCATCGTTTTGCCCGGTTATTGCTGGATACGACCTGACTGAAACTCTGAACGACGCTTGCGTCTATCCCGCAGTCAGCCGGTTGATTTGCGCAAGCCCGATATCGGTCACCGACAAAGCGCAGGACTCGTTGATCACGTTGATCCATCCGGACTGTAAAAAGAGTTGCAACAGCCCCACCCCCAACGTGCCCCCCAAGTGCGGTTGCTGCTGACTCCAATCAACACAGTCGCAGGCCAGGGGTGCTGCCAGTGCCTGGGTAAAAATACCCAGGCCCGCCAGATGCTGAGCGCCCTTGACGGTGACGTCGGTGCGCTGTTCATGACGGTTGATCCAGCCTGCTTCCAGCATCCGCCGGTACAGCCTTGCCGCCAACTCACCGCCCAGATGCCCATGACATAACCGGGCATGACGCAATGATGCCGGGGCTGCCAATGCCTGCGGCACAGCCAGCGGTGAACCACGCGCCGCGCTGGCCATGGTGGTACTGGCCAAGGCATCGATAGCGGCACTCACATCGGTAGCCGCTACACGATAGAGCCGCTTGCCACGCCGAGCCTCGATCCGCAGCAAACCGCCGCCCGTCAGACGTGCCAAATGCGCATTGGCCGATGCCGCTGACAGCCCGGCGAGTGCCGCCAACTCATCCGAAGTTTTTGCCGAGCCGTCCATCAAGGACCAGAGCATCGCGGTGCGCTTGGGTTCAGCGAGCAAGCTGGCGATCTGACTGATGCAAGGTGCTTCTTCCATGTATTCACTCCTTGTTAAATCATTTGTCTGCTGCGGTTGGAACCGAAGTATAAGGGCGCAAACCGCCCGCTCCGCGGCGTCTGACAGCGCGGATTGGGACAGGATCTGAGTGAAATTTCCTGCTGTAGTGAAGGCGATTACGCAGTACGCAATGGCCCCGGCCGTTGCGCGGTCAAAACCGCACAACGGGACACGAGCATTTCCCGCAGCAGGTTAATGGGTTTGCTCAATTGCGCACGGTGGGCGCACAGCAAATTGAGCGGCGTACGCTCGCCACGCAACTCCGGCAGGATCAAGCGCAAGCGCCCGGCCAACACGTCGCTGCTCACATCCAGCCAGGATTTGTAGGCAATGCCGACCCCCGCCACTGCCCAGCGGCGCACCACATCGGCGTCGTCACTGAAGCGGTCCCCGGTCACCGTCAGGCTGACCTCGCGTTTGCCATCGTGAAAACTCCAATGGTCGTGCACACGACTGCCGAGCATGTACAGCAGGCAATTGTGCTGGGCCAGTTGCTCCAGATGGCGGGGTTCGCCATGCCGGGCGAGGTAGCTGGGTGCGGCGCACAGCACCCGGATATTATCCGGGGCGATGGGCAGCGCGATCAGGCTGGAGTCTTCAGGCTCGCCGTAGCGCAGTGCGATGTCCACCGGCTGGCGGAACAGGTCGGCAATCCGGTCGCCGAGCAGCAGGCGTATGTTCAGTTGCGGGTATTCACGCTGAAACTCATCCAGCCACGGCAACAACTGATTACGCCCGAAGTCCGAAGGTGCCGACAGTTGCAACACGCCGCTGACATGGTCCTGGCCGCTGGCCAACAAGCGCCGCCCTTCGTCCAGCGAACTCAACGCGGCGCGGGCATATTCCAGGAAGCCCTCGCCCTCGGCAGTCAAACGCAGGCTGCGGGTGGAGCGTGCCAGCAAGCGTGCACCGAGTTGCTGCTCGATACGCTTCAACGCGGCGCTGGCTACCGCGGGCGACAGGTCCATCACCCGTGCCGCCGCCGACAAACTGCCCAGGTCCGCCGCCCGCACAAACAACTGCAAATCATCAAAGCGCAGCATGCATTCCCACCCACTATCAAAATTCTATTGAAACAGACTGCTGTTTTAGCCGCTTTTATCTTGATGGGAAATAGCCAATCATCTGCCCATACCGTTCATCACGTGCCAGGAGTCGAATATGTCCGCTGCCTTTAACGTCATCGCCACGCTGATCGCCAAACCCGGCCAACACGCCACCCTCGAGCCCCTGTTGCGCGATTTGCTGGAACCGACCCGCCTCGAAGCCGGTTGCGAGCAGTACGACCTGCATCAGGACCTGCAACACCCCGAGACCTTCTACATGCTCGAACGCTGGAGTGACGAGGCAGCGCTGGCCGATCACGACCAGAGCCCGCATATCCAGAACTTCCGCGCCAAGGCTGCCGATGTGATCGAACACTTCGAACTCAAGCGCCTGAAGTTTCTCGCCTGATTACCGCCTTTTTCCGGAGCCCCCATGAAAGCTATTGCCTACTACGCCTCACTGCCGATCAACGATCCAAAATCCCTGCAAGACATCGAACTGCCAGAGCCTGTCGCCGGCCCACGCGACTTGCTGGTGGAGGTCAAAGCCATCTCGGTCAACCCGGTGGACACCAAGGTGCGCCAGAACGTAGCCCCGGAAAATGGCGCCGCCAAGGTGCTGGGCTGGGACGTGGCCGGTGTGGTCAAGGCCGTCGGCAGCGAAGTGACGTTGTTCAAAGCCGGTGAC
Source organism: Pseudomonas sp. M5A4_2d (assembly GCF_053345295.1). NCBI lineage: Bacteria > Pseudomonadati > Pseudomonadota > Gammaproteobacteria > Pseudomonadales > Pseudomonadaceae > Pseudomonas > Pseudomonas sp. M5A4_2d. Next base: position 15,886 of record NZ_JBKEZW010000003.1, read on the forward strand.
AAGGTGTTCTACGCCGGCTCCCTGGTCCGCCCGGGCGGTAACAGCGAGCTGCACACGGTGGATGAACGCATCGTCGGCCACATGCCCAAAAGCCTGGGTTTCAGCGATGCAGCCGCGCTGCCGCTGACCGCCATCACCGCCTGGGAGCTGCTGTTTGAGCGCCTGCAAGTACGTGAAGGGAAACAGGACGAAGGTCAGAGCCTGCTGGTCGTCGGCGCCGCTGGCGGTGTGGGTTCGATCCTGACCCAACTGGCCAGCCAGCTCACCGCGCTGAAAGTCATCGGCACCGCCTCGCGCCCGGAAACCCAGGAATGGGCAAAGGCGCTCGGCGCCGACCTGGTGATCGATCACAGCCAACCGTTGAGCGAAGCGCTGAAAAACGCCGGCCATCCACGCGTGACCCACGTCGCCAGCCTGACCCAGACCGACCATCACCTGGACCAACTGGTGGAAGCCCTGGAACCTCAAGGCAAGCTGGCGTTGATCGACGACCCCAAGGCGCTGGATGTGAGCAAGCTCAAGCGCAAGAGCCTGTCGTTGCACTGGGAGTTCATGTACACGCGCTCGATGTTCGAGACGCCGGACATGATCGAACAACACAACCTGCTCAACCGCGTGGCAGAACTGATCGACGCCGGCACCTTGAAAACCACGGTGGGCGAGCACTTCGGTGTGATCAATGCGGCAAACCTGCGCCGTGCCCATGCGCTGCTGGAAAGCGGCAAGGCCAAGGGCAAGATTGTGCTGGAAGGGTTCTAATAGAAAGTCTGTCGGTGTGGTGCATTATTCATGTGAGTAATGGACCACACCGCTAGTCAGAGAGTTGATCTTTGTCATATTTGTGAGCGCATTCGGGTTTATATTGGCCGCCTTTGCCACGATTCTTTTACGTGAGGAAGTCAGCAATGAAGATCCTGATAAGAGCGTTAGCAAAATCCCCAGGCAACAAATGGCAAGTCAGCCTCGACGGCGACGCCTTCACCTTCCGCAATGAAGCCGAGGCCCGTGCCTTTGCCGACACCCTGCAGGCGCGTATCCAGGCGCCCCACCGCATTCCCCTCAGCCAGCAACGTTCCGCCGCCTGCTGATCCGTACCTCAGACCTGCGCCTGTGCGGCCCTCGCCCGTTGCAGGCGCTGGGTCGACATTGCAATGGTCACCGCCAACACACCGCACACGCTGATGACTATCGCCATCGGCATGGCCGTGCCGTCATGCAATACGCCCACCAGCGACGCCGCGCCCGCCGCCACACCAAACTGAATGCAGCCAAGCAGCGCCGACGCACTGCCGGCCCGCGCACCCTGCCCGCTCATGGCGCAGGCCGAGGTGTTGGGCAAAATGCAGCCCAGGCTTGCGATGCAGATAAACAGCGGCACGAGCAATGGCCACAAGGCTTCAGTGCGCAGGGCGGCAATGCCCAGCAGCGTCAACGCTGCCGCTACGTAGACCCACACCGTGCGCGACAGCAAAAACGCCGGGCCACGCTTGGCCAGCAAGCGCGCATTGAGCTGTGCTACCAGGATAAAGCCGGCAGCGTTGGAGCCGAACAGCCAGCCGTAATGCTCGGCAGGCACACCGTACAGCTTGATGAATACGAACGGTGAGCCGGCGATGTAGGCAAACATCCCGGCAATCGAGATGCCGCCGGTCAAGGCGTAGCCGAGGTAAACCCGGTCTGACAACAGCGCGGCGTAGCGGCGCAGTGACCCGGACAACGGCTGGCGAGGCTGGTTGGCCGGAAAGGTTTCCGGCAACCCGACGGCCACGGCAATGGCCGCCATGACGCTGAACACCGACAACGCCAGGAAGATCGACTGCCAACCCCACAAGCCGACCATCACCCCACCCGCCAAAGGCGCGAGGATCGGCGCCAGGCCGGTGACCAGCATCAGTTGCGAATAAACCTTGGCCGAACCCACGGCATCACATTTATCGCTGACTACCGCCCGTGAAATCACCATGCCTGCGCAGCCACCAAGGGCCTGCACGAAGCGCGCGCCGATCAGCCATTCCAACGACGGCGCATAAGCGCAGGCGAAGGACGCCAAGGTAAACAGGGTGACGCCGCTGAGCAGCGGCACACGCCGACCAAAGCGGTCCGCCAGTGGGCCGTAGATCAATTGGCCGATGGCCAGGCCGCCGAAATACACCGCCAGGGTCAGCTGGATATGTTTTTCATCGGTCGCGAAAGCCGTGGCCATTGCCGGAAAGCCCGGCAGGTAAAAGTCGATCGCCAACGGCGCGAAGGCGCTCAAGGCGCCCAGGATCAGGATTATGCGGAGGTTCATCAGACACCCAAGTGAGTCGGCAGCCCGACAGTCTAGCCGTGCTTGGGTGCCCTGAACATTACGATAGCTCGCTAACTATCAAAAAATTCAAGCAAGCTTGGCGTTGTAGCCTTCTTCAGTGATCAGGCTGATGACCTCATCGGCAGACAGATGACTATTTTCAACACTCACTGCTTTCGCCGCCAGGTCGACCTTGACGCTCGCCGCCGGGTCCTGGCTTTGCACCGCCTGGGTAACCGCCCGGACGCAATGGCCGCAGGTCATTCCTTCAACGCTGAATACTTGCATGACATGACTCCTTTGATGAGGTTGTGGCCAGTTTTGACCTTGCCACGATGGCAAGGTCAAGCGTTGAAACTGTCGGCCGGGCTGGTATTCAGCCGCCGCCTCGGCCAAGCTTCATTTCTCTTAGATATAAACCACGGAGCATTCGCCATGCGCTGGTCGTTTTTTAGCCTTATCGGCCTGTTGAGCTTGTCTGCCGCTGCGCCCATGGCCTGCGCCGATGAGGATTATGCGGTGCTGATCATCTCCCGCGAACGCCTGGAAGTACCGACCAACTGCGAGATCGGCCTCTACATTCAGGACCAGTTGGCCGGGCGCCTGTTCCAGGAACAGGCCACCTCGTTCAACTTGCCTGCCGGCAATGTGTCGCTGCGCCTGAAGCTGCTGCCGGGCCAATCGCCTGGTTGCCTGCCGGGCATGCTCGCCCCGCCGGCGCAGAACATCACGCTGAAAGCCGGCGACATACGCAAGTTGCGGATCGCCCAAGGCCCGGACGGTATGTACCTGAAACCCGCTGCACTGGAATATTAAAGGCGCTTGACCTTCCCCACAGGTCAAGGTTGATCCTAGGGGCAACTTCTTCTGGAGGACTGCCCCATGAATGGATCCACCACATTTGACCTGCCCATCGGCGGCATGACCTGCGCCAGCTGTGCCGGCCGCGTCGAACGGGCGTTGGGCAAAGTGCCTGGGGTGCAAAGCGTCAGCGTCAACCTGGCCAATGAACGCGCGCATGTCGAAGTGCTGGGCAAAATGGACCCCGCAGTATTGATCGCCGCCGTCGACAAAGCCGGTTACACCGCCACGCTGCCCCAAAGCGAAACCGTCACCGACGCCAATCAAGCCCGACGCCTGCACCGCGAGCGTTGGGCGTTGCTGCTGGCGATTGTATTAGCGCTGCCGTTGGTTCTACCGATGCTAGGGGAGCCCTTCGGCCTGCACTGGATGCTCCCTGCCTGGGTGCAGTTCGTCCTGGCCACGCCGGTGCAGTTCATTTTGGGCGCGCGTTTCTATATCGCCGCCTGGAAAGCCGTGCGCGCCGGCGCCGGCAATATGGATTTGCTGGTCGCCATCGGTACCAGCGCCGGTTACGGCCTGAGCCTGTATGAATGGCTCACCGCGCCCGCGGGCACCCTGCCGCATCTGTACTTCGAAGCCTCCGCCGTGGTGATCGCCCTGGTGCTGCTCGGTAAGTACCTGGAAAGCCGTGCCAAACGCCAGACCGCCAGTGCCATCCGCGCCCTCGAAGCCTTGCGCCCCGAGCGCGCGATTCGCGTGTTTGAAGGACGCGAAGAAGACGTCGCCATCAGCGCGTTAAAGTTCGACGACCTGGTGCTGGTGAAGCCGGGCGAACGCTTCCCGGTGGACGGCGAAGTCGTGGACGGCCAGAGCCATGCCGACGAAGCCTTGATCAGCGGCGAAAGCCTGCCCGTGCCGAAACAGCCGGGTGACAAGGTCACCGGCGGCGCCATCAACGGTGAGGGCCGTTTGCTGGTGCGCACTCGGGCTGTTGGCGGGGAAAGTGTGTTGGCACAGATCATCCGCCTGGTGGAAGACGCCCAGGCGGCCAAAGCCCCGATCCAGAAACTGGTGGATAAGGTCAGCCAAGTCTTTGTGCCCGCCGTACTGGTGCTGGCGCTGATCACGTTGGTGGGCTGGTGGCTGTACGGTGCGCCACTGGAAACCGCGATCATTAATGCCGTCGCTGTGCTGGTAATTGCCTGCCCGTGCGCATTGGGGCTGGCCACACCGACGGCGATCATGGCCGGCACCGGCGTCGCCGCGCGCTACGGCATTCTGATCAAGGATGCCGAAGCGCTGGAGCGCGCCCATGATGTCAGCGCCGTGGTCTTCGACAAGACCGGCACCCTCACCTCCGGCACGCCGAAAATTGCGCATTTGGCGGCGATGGACGGTAATGAGGTTCTGCTGCTGCAACAAGCCGGCGCGCTGCAACGCGGCAGCGAGCACCCATTGGCCAAGGCCGTACTGGATGCCTGCAGCGAAAAAGGGCTGCACGTGGCGGATGTGAGCGCCAGCCAATCCCTGACCGGGCGCGGCATTGCCGGCACGCTTGACGGCCGGCAACTGGCGCTGGGCAACCGCCGAATGCTGGAAGAAAACGGCTTGAATGCAGGCAACCTGGCCGAGTCCGCCAAGGCGTGGGAAGCCGAAGGCCGCACGTTATCCTGGTTGATCGAACAAGGCGCACAACCCCGTGTGCTGGGGCTGTTCGCTTTTGGCGACACCCTCAAGCCCGGCGCACTGGAGGCGGTGGCACAACTCAAGGCCCGGCACATCAGCAGCCATTTGCTCACCGGCGACAACCGCGGCAGTGCCCGTGTGGTGGCCGAAGCCCTGGGTATCGACGATGTACACGCCGAAGTCCTTCCCGCCGATAAGGCCGCCACCGTCACCGAGCTGAAAAAAACCGGTGCAGTGGCGATGGTCGGCGACGGCATCAACGACGCCCCGGCCCTGGCCGCCGCCGACATCGGTATCGCCATGGGCGGCGGCACCGACGTGGCGATGCACGCGGCCGGGATCACCCTGATGCGCGGCGACCCACGCCTGGTGCCGGCCGCGCTGGAGATCAGCCGCAAGACCTACGCCAAAATCCGCCAGAACCTGTTCTGGGCCTTTGTGTATAACTTGATCGGTATTCCGCTGGCGGCGTTCGGCTTCCTCAACCCGGTATTGGCGGGTGCGGCCATGGCCTTGTCCAGCGTCAGTGTGGTGAGCAATGCGTTACTGTTGAAAACCTGGAAGCCCAAGGATTTGGAGGATCAACACCCATGAACATCGGCCAGGCAGCCCGTCAGAGCGGGCTGAGCGCGAAGATGATTCGCTATTACGAATCCATCGGCCTGCTCAAAGCCGCGCACCGCACCGACAGCGGCTATCGGGTGTATGGCGCCGACGACTTGCACACGCTTGCGTTTATCAAACGCTCGCGGGACTTGGGGTTTTCGTTGGAAGAGGTCGGCAAGCTGCTGACCTTGTGGCAAGACCGGCAGCGGGCCAGCGCCGACGTAAAAGCCTTGGCGCGCCAGCACATCGAGGCGCTGAATCAGAAGATTCTGGAGCTGGGGCAACTGCGCGATACGTTGCAGGACCTGGTGGAGCACTGCCAGGGCGATCATCGGCCGGATTGTCCGATTCTCAAGGAGTTGGCGTCGGGCAGTTGTTGCGCCTGAGCGGATGCACACAACACACCTGTGTGAGCTGGCTTGCCTGCGATGCAGACACCTCGGTATGTCAGTTACACCGCGGTGATGCTATCGCAGGCAAGCCAGCTCCCACATTCGATCGCCGACTGAGCCTTACTGCATCCAGGGCGGCGGCGGTGGCTCGTCGGGCACTTTACTCGCAGGCGCATCATCCGCCGCCCGTATCGCCTGGCGACGCTCTTCATCCAGCCGCGCCGCTTCGATCTCGCGGATCACACCGCCCACGTCCGCCAACTCTTCCGGCTCGTCGAACTCGCCGGTCAAGACGCTGGCCGGGTGCAAGGTGCCGGCTTCATACAACGCCCACATTTCCTTGGCGTACTTGGTCGTCTTCAACTCCGGGGCAAAGCGCCCGAAGTAGGAAGCCATGTTGCCCACATCCCGCTCCAGCATGCTGAACGCGTGGTTGTTGCCCGCCGCATCCACCGCCTGGGGCAGGTCGATGATCACCGGGCCCGTCGGCGTGAGCAGTACGTTGAACTCGGACAGGTCACCGTGCACCAGGCCGGTACACAGCATCAGTACGATCTGGGAAATCAGGAAGGCGTGGTATTCGCGCGCCTGGTCCGGCTCCAGCGTGACGTCGTTCAAGCGCGGGGCCGCATCGCCGTATTCATCGGCCACCAGTTCCATCAACAGCACGCCTTCAAGGAAGTCGTACGGCTTGGGCACGCGAACGCCCGCACCCGCCAGACGGAATAATGCCGCGACTTCAGCGTTCTGCCAGGCGTCTTCGGTTTCTTTCTTGCCGAACTTGGAGCCCTTGGCCATGGCCCGGGCCTGGCGGCTGTTGCGGACCTTGCGGCCTTCCTGGTATTCGGACGCCTGACGAAAACTTCGTTTATTAGCCTCCTTGTAAACCTTGGCGCAACGCAATTCGTTGCCGCAGCGCACCACATAAACAGCTGCTTCTTTACCACTCATGAGTGGGCGCAGCACTTCGTCGACCAGACCGTCTTCGATCAGGGGTTCAATGCGTTTAGGAGTCTTCATCAGCTTTTATTGTGGGTCCTTTATTACCAAATACGCGTATGGCACTCGTTATACGGCAATCAGCTCGCCGGTGGGAGGGGCTACCGACCTCTGACCACTGAAGAATGCATGCAATAGGCCAATTTTGTCGGCAATTACCGTTCGATGATCGCCGTCACCCCCTGACCGCCGGCGGCGCAGATCGAAATCAGCCCGCGGCCCTTGCCCGCTGCATCCAGCAATTTGGCCAGATTGGCGACGATGCGCCCGCCGGTGGCGGCAAACGGGTGACCGGCCGCCAATGAACTGCCTTTGACGTTGAGCCGGCTGCGGTCGATGGCGCCCAGCGGCGCATCCAGCCCCAGGCGCGTCTTGCAGTAGTCGGCATCTTCCCAGGCCTTGAGCGTGCACAACACCTGGGCAGCGAACGCTTCGTGAATCTCGTAGTAATCGAAGTCCTGCAACGTCAGGCCATTCCTCGCCAGCAGGCGCGGCACGGCGTACACCGGCGCCATCAATAGCCCTTCGGCACCGTTGACGAAATCCACCGCGGCCGCTTCACCATCGCGCAAGTAGGCGAGGATCGGCAAACCCCGCTCCTTGGCCCAGGCTTCACTGCCCAGCAATACCAGGGAGGCGCCGTCGGTCAGCGGCGTCGAGTTGCCGGCGGTGAGCGTGCCCTTTTCGCTGCGTTCGAACACCGGTTTGAGGCTGGCGAGTTTTTCCAGGGTCAAGTCCGGGCGCAAGTTGTTGTCACGGGTAAGACCCAGAAAGGGCGTGAGTAAATCGTTGTGCCAGCCTTCGGCGTAGGACGCGGCCATTTTCTGGTGGCTCTCCAGCGCCAGTTGATCCTGCTCGGCGCGGGGGATTTGCCAGGTCTGCGCCATCAACTCGCAGTGCTGGCCCATCGACAAGCCGGTGCGCGGCTCGCCATTACGCGGCAGTTCCGGTTTGAGGTGATGCGGACGAAGTTGTAACAAGACTTTTAACTTATCCGCCATGGACTTGCTGCGGTTGGCTTGCAGCAGGATCTTGCGCAGCCCCTCATTCACCCCGATCGGCGCGTCGGACGTGGTGTCGACGCCACCGGCAATCCCACATTCGATCTGGCCCAGAGCGATCTTGTTGGCCACCAGCAACGCAGCTTCCAGGCCGGTACCGCACGCCTGCTGAATGTCGTACGCCGGCGTTTGCGGCGACAGGCGCGAGCCCAGCACGCACTCGCGGGTCAGGTTGAAATCCCGTGAATGCTTGAGCACCGCACCCGCCGCCACCTCGCCGATGCGCAGGCCGTGCAGGTTGTAGCGTTCGATCAGGCCTTCCAGCGCCGCCGTCAACATCGCCTGATTACTCGCCGTGGCATAAGGGCCATTGGAGCGGGCGAAGGGGATGCGATTACCGCCAATGATCGCTACACGGCGCAATTGAGTCATGGAAAGCTCCCTGAAGGTTATGAGGTGAGTCTGTGAGACTAGCCTAGGCTCAATCGAACGACTTTCACCTCTTGATGGTCCACCGTTTGAACCCCAGCACTCGGAGAGCGTTCCATGTCTGACCGTTATATCGACTTCGCCAACTCAAGCCTCGGCCATCGCCTGGTCGCCGCCATTGGCCTGCCGTCACCGGTACGCCTGGAACGCTGGCAGGCCGGGCGCCTGCGTCCGGTGGAAGGTGCGCTGTTGCTGGGCGGCGGCGCGCTCGCGGCCAAGGTGCTGCCGTTTGCCAATAAACTCACCGACGCCATTTACAGCTACGGCCCCGAGCCATTGGCAGCGCCCGCGTGGATCCCCGGGCATGGCCCCAAACTCAAGGCCGTGGTGTTCGATGCCAGCGATTTGCAGCACACCGACCAGCTCAAACAGCTGCGCGAGTTCTTTCAGCCGTTGCTGAAAAATCTTGAGCACAGCGCCCACGTGGTGATCCTTGGCCGCGCCCCGGAAACCCTCAGCGATCCGTTCGCCGCCAGCGCACAGCGTGCCCTCGAAGGCTTCAGCCGGTCCCTGGCCAAGGAGCTGCGCAGCGGCGGTGTGCTGCAATTGTTGTATGTCGGCGAAGGCGCCGAAGACCAGTTGGAAGGCGCTCTGCGCTTTTTCCTCTCACCCAAAAGTGCCTATATCTCCGGCCAGGTGATTCGCCTGCAAGCCTGCGCCACGCCGGTCGAGGATTGGACTCGCCCGCTGGCCGGGCGCAAGGCGCTGGTCACTGGCGCCGCGCGTGGCATTGGCGCCGCCATTGCCGAAACCCTGGCCCGCGACGGTGCCGAAGTGATCGTGCTGGACGTGCCCCAGGCCAAGGCTGATCTCGACGCCCTTGCCGCGCGCCTGGGTGCGCGCACTATCGTGCTGGATATCTGCGCCGAAGACGCCGCTGCGCAATTAATCGAACACCTGCCGGACGGCATCGACATCGTGGTGCACAACGCCGGCATCACCCGCGATAAAACCCTGGCCAATATGACCCCGGAATACTGGGACGCCGTGCTGGCGGTCAATCTCAACGCGCCGCAAGTGCTGACCAAAGCCCTGCTGGACAGCGGCACGCTGCACGATAATGGTCGTGTGGTGCTGCTGGCTTCCATCAGCGGCATTGCCGGCAACCGTGGGCAAACCAATTATGCCGCCAGCAAGGCCGGCTTGATCGGCCTGGCACAGGCGTGGGCACCCTTGCTCAAAGAACGCGGCATCAGCATCAACGCCGTCGCCCCTGGTTTTATCGAAACCCAGATGACCGCGCACATTCCCTTCGCCCTGCGTGAGGCCGGGCGCCGCATGAGCTCACTGGGCCAGGGTGGCTTGCCGCAAGACGTGGCCGAAGCCGTGGCCTGGCTCGGCCAGCCGGGTTCTGGAGCCGTCAGCGGCCAAGCGTTGCGGGTGTGCGGGCAAAGCCTGCTGGGAGCGTAAGCATGGAGTGGCAGACATTAGACAGCACCCCGTTTCTGCCGCCGCTGTACTGGCGGGCCGCGCTCAAGCGCAAGATCACCGGCAGTACGTTGCCTGATGCAGGGCTGCGCTGCCACCTGCGCGTGAACCCCGAGGACGTGGCCGCCTATCGCAAGGTGTGCGGGTTTGCGGACAGCCCGGTTCTGCCGGGCACGTACCCACATGTCCTGGCGTTCGGTTTGCAAATGCAATTACTCACCGACAAACAGTTTCCGTTCCCGCTGCTGGGGCTGATTCACCTGAGCAACCGCATCCGCATCCATCGCCCGTTGGGGGGAGTGAGCAACCTGATGGTGGGGGTGTACGCGAACAACCTCCAGCCCCATGCCAAGGGAGCGACCTTTGATATCTTGACCACGGTGGAGGATTCGCTGGGTCTGTTGTGGGAAGCCGAGAGCCGAATGCTCTGTCGCGGGGTGAAACTGGAAGGCGCAACGCACGATGATCACTTGTCGGCCTCCGCTGACGTCAGCGAGTTGGCCCGCTGGAAAGCACCCGCCGATATCGGTCGCCGATATGCCCGGGTATCGGGGGACTACAATCCGATCCACCTGAGTGCGTTGACAGCCAAACTCTTCGGCTTCCCGCAAGCAATTGCCCACGGGCTGTGGAGCCTGGCACGAACGCTGGCCGCGCTGAATGAGTATTTGCCTGCTGCCAATGTTGAAATAGAGGTCGAATTCAACAAGCCCGTCCGCCTGCCCAGTGAAGTCATCTTACTGACCCGTGCCGCAGGTGCCAGCGGCGAGTTGCTGTTAAAGGGAACGGGTGACCTTCAGCATATGGCGGGCAAGTGGCGCCCGATTGCGTGAAACACGCCATTTAATTGTATATATACACCCTAAGTTATAGCGGACGCCCTGGCGTCCGCTTTTTTATTCAACCCACTGATATATAACGCATCGTTAACTTTAGACGCCCCTCTATTACACCCTTCGTATTAGCTATTAAGCCGACTAAGACCTTGTGTATATAAATCGTTAATACCAAGTTGAGCGTTGCGAGAAAGAGTCCCCGGGTCTGTGATAACCACACGGACAAACGTATCGCTATCCCAAGAAATAACGAGCGTTTGAAACAACCAAGGTTGTACAGGTGCAAGGGAACTCAATCATGAAAACTCAAACTCAAGTAGTGTTATGGAAAACAAGTACCGCGCTGGCCCTGATCATGGCGATGAGCCTCGGTGGCTGCAGCAGCGGTGGTGGCGGGCATCACAGCAGCGTGGCGGCATCCTCTCCTGACGCAGGTGCGGGAACAGGCGCGGGCACAGGTGGCGGCTCGGGCGGAACGGGTGGCGGAACCGGCGGTGGTACTGACGGCGGCACGGGCAGCGGTACTGGTGGCGGTACGGGCGGTGGAACCGGTGGCGGTACTGACGGAGGCACGGGCGGCGGAACCGGTGGTGGCACTGGCGGCGGCACGGGCGGCGGAACCGGTGGCACTGGCGGCGGTACTGGCGGTGGAACCGGTGGCACTGGCGGCGGTACTGGCGGTGGAACCGGTGGCACGGGCGGTGGCACGGGCGGTGGCACGGGCGGCGGAACCGGCGGCACTGGTGGCGGCACTGGTGGCGGAACTGGCGGCGGAACCGGTGGTGGCACTGGCGGTGGCACAGGTGGCGGAACCGGTGGTGGCACAGGCGGCGGCACTGGCTCGATAACTACACCTCTGGTAACAGGCCAGATTGTCGGCGCTCTGGGCACCACTGTCGGTAACGTAGGTACCGCGGTGGGCAACATTGGTTCGAGCTTGAATGGTGTTCCAATTGTCGGCGTTACCGCTGGCGGCCTGGTCACGTCCACTGGCAATGCCGTCACCAGTATCGGCACCGGTGTGACAACAGGCCTGGGCTCCCTGGGTACCGACAGCAATTCCCTGGGCAAAACGGTTGCTGGCGTAGGCAACGGCGTCGCCAACCTGGGCACCGGTGTTTCCACTGCGGGCCAATCCCTGGGCACCACGCTGAGTGGCGTGCCGGTGGTGGGCGGCTTGACCGGTGGCGTAGGCACAGCAGCGGGCGGCCTGGTTAGCACTGCCGGTCAGGCAGTCACCATGCTCGGCGATACCCTCAGCACCGCCAGTACCACTGGCCCATTGGGCTCGTTGACGAATACGGTTGGCAGCAAAGTGCTGGTGCCTGTGGTTTCCCTGGTGGAAAACACCACCGGCAACCTCGGCACTGCCACCGGCCTGGGCACTCCGGTCAATGGTCTGCTGAATAAAGTCGGCAGTACCGTCACAGGCGTGGGTGGTCAAGTGGCCAGTGCCGGCGGTGCGGGCAACCCTGTCACGACTGTCGTGGGCGGTGCGTTGACCGGCGTTGGCAGCGTGCTCGACAAGTCCGGCGGTTATGTCGCTCCCGCCAGCACTGCGCCTGCCTCAGGCTTGCCAGAATTGGTGGGTGGCCTGGTGGCCAACGTGGGTAACGGTCTGAATGCCGGTAACACCAATGGCACTGTCAGCGCAGCAGGTGTAACCGGCGGCGCACTGGGCGGCACCGTCGCCTCGCTCGGCACCGTGATCGGTGGTAATGGCGTCGCCAATACGGCCGCCACGGCGCCGGTTGCAAGCGTGGCAACTACCGTCGGCGCAGCCCTGAACCCTGTGACAACCGGTGTTTCCAGCCTGACGCAAAATGTCGGCACTACCACAGGCGTCGGCGCGCCGGTCAACGGTCTGGTAACGCAAGTCGGCGGCGCAGTCAGCGGTGTCGGCACAACGTTGACCGCAGCCAACGCCAACCCGGTGACTAACGCCGTAGGCACCACCGTCACCGCAGTCGGCAACACCGTGGGCGCGGTAGGTGGGTTGGTCACCGGCGGTACCGGCAGCGGTGGTGGCCTGCTCGGCGGTCTGACCGTCGGCGCCGGCACCAGCGCCCCGGCCAGTGGCAGCGCAAGCACCGGCACAAGTGGTGGTCTGGGAGGTTTGTTAAACGGTCTGACCGGTAAAAAATAGAATTGCACCTGGCCGATTAGACGGCCTCCCCTACAGCGCCTACGCTTGGTTGAGACGAGAGACCCTATAAGTCTCTCGTCTTTTTTATGGGCTTGATGCCATGCCCTCCCGAACCGCGTCCCAGAACCCGGCGGGCCCGAGACGCTGCTGCAGTCTGACCATGGAGTGTCCTATGCGCGTGTTGACTCCGTTGTTATTACTTACCCTCAGTGCTTACGTTCAGGCCGAGACCCTTCCCAGCTTCCTCAACAGCAACGACACCATTCGCAATCTGCCGGTGCCTAACCTACCTGCCGACGCCTATCGACCCGTCACGCCACAAACCCAGGTGCCGCAAGCGCCCGCCACCCAGAACCAGCCGTTGCAGATGGACACCAAAGTCACCATCCGCAAGCTGCAGATCGAGGGCGGTACGATCTACCCACTGACCGAAACGGCCAAGGCTTACGCTGCGTTGCTCGGCCATGAAACCAACCTCGCGCAATTGATCGAAGCCACCCGCAGCATCACGCGTCGCTATCAACAGGACGGCTACCTGTTGTCCTACGCGTTCTTGCCGCAACAGACCTTCGAAAATGGCCTGGTGCGCGTGGTATTGGTGGAGGGGTACATCAAGGATTACCAGCAAAGCGGTGACATCGGCGCGGTGTCGGCCTACATCGACAAACTGGCCAACAAGCTCATGGCCGAACGCCCTCTCACGCGCAAGACGTTCGAGCGCTATACCACCCTGATGGGGCGTATCCCCGGTGTAACCCTGCAAGCGCAAGTGCCGCCGCCGGGCACCACCGATGGGGCCGCGCACATGAAGATCGAAGCCACGCGCAAACCCTTCACCACCAGCATGAGCCTGGTCGACGACAACCGTAACGGCACGCAAGCGTTGCTCACCGCCACCAGCAACTCCCAGACGTCGATGGGCGAGCAACTCTACGTCAGTGGTTTGTTCCCACCGGGTGACGACAAAGAGCATTACTACCGCGTGGGCTACAGCCAGTTCATCAATGCCGAGGGCAGCCAAGTGGTGGTGGGCGCCGAGCGCTATCGCGCCGACCCCAAAAGCAACATCCAACTGGACGGTGGCTTCGAACTCAAACCGCATCAGTCGATTGATCGCTACACCATCGGCCTCAGCCATCCGCTGATCGCCTCACCGAATGAATCACTGACCGTGGCTACACGCCTGTACGCGGTGGACCAAACCACGCGCTATCAACTGGTGGGCTACCCGCAGCGTTTCGACATCGAAACCAACCTGCGCGCCCTGGCTTTCGAGGGCGACTGGCGCAAGTCCGACACGCGGCAACTGCGTATCCTCAGCGCCGGGCTTTACCAAGGCATCAACGGCCTGGGCGCCACCACGCGCAGTGACCTGGCGGTGACCAAACCGGACCTGGACTTCTTCCGCCTGCGCCTCTCCGGCGTGCAGAGCGACAAGTTCTTCGATAACTGGCAAGGCGTGCTGTCGGGGGCGTTCTACTGGAGCGACAGCACCTTGCCCGACAGCGAGCGCGCCACATTCGGCGGGCAGAACTTCGGCCGTGGATACCCCGATGATCAAGCGTCGGGCGACAAGGGCTGGGGCGCGGCGTATGAGGTCAACTACAGTTTCAACCGCGCCGGCGATTGGCTGAAGGTCGTGCAACCCTATGTGGTGCTCGACCGTGCCAAGACCTGGTTCAACGAGCTGCCGGCCAAAAGCAATGACCTGTCATCGGCTGCCGTGGGCGTGCGCTTTGGCGATAACAAGTACTACAACATTGCGCTGGAAGCGGCCAAACCGATGTCGGACATCGCGCTGGACAGCTTCAATCGGCGGCCGCGTTATACGCTGAGCTTCAGCTATCAACTCTGAATGAGGAGACTGTGCAGAGGGCTTTAAAGCCCTCTCACAGGGAGGACTTTCTCAGGGGGAAAAGGCTGTCGAGGGTATCGAACAAGCGCTTCAGGTAAATAGGCTTGCGAAACAGATCCAGCACTTGCAGGCGCAGCATATCGCTGACGTCATCCATTTCGGCATGGCCCGACATCACAATCACCGGCAGGTGTTGACGAGCCGTGTGTTCGCGCAAACGCTTGATCAGCGAGATACCACTTTCCTCGGGCATCCGCAGGTCGGTAATGACCAGCGCGATATCGGGGTGCAGGGTCAATTCCTGCAAGGCAAAGGTGACGGAGGTTGCCGTAAAACAAACGAAGCCCTCGTTCTCCAGCGACTCCGCCAATTCAACGAGGGCATCTTCTTCGTCGTCCACCAACAGGATCTGTTGGCGGCAAGGTATAGCTGCGGCATTCATAGGCACTACCTGATGTTTCCATTCAACAACGCGTGTACTCAACAGGAGGCCGTCTAAAACTCATGTAGTAGTAATGGCGGTCTGAATTTTACCAAAGAAGATCGTAATCTGAGGTCCCAGCGTAGTCCCGGCCGCCAGTACCACCAGCGCTACAATTGCAACGAGAATAAGGTATTCAATCGCCGTTGCGCCGTCCTTGCGCTGAAAAAACACCTGGAGTTGAACATACAGTCTCATCAACAGATTAAAGACCATCTTACTTCTCCTCTGGCGACATGACGCCATATCAAGGTTTTGCTCACGCTACTCGCAGTTATGATTACGTTGTCGTAATGGCCGTCTGGATTTTCCCGAAGAATGTAGTGATCTTCGGCCCCAGCGTCGTCCCGGCTGCCAGTATTACCAATGCTACAATCGCCACGAGAATGAGGTATTCAATCGCCGTCGCGCCATCCTTGCGATGAAAAAGTAACTGAAGTTGAACATGAAGTTTAATCAACAGATCAAGAATCATCGGAATGCTCCTTGGGCGACCAGACGCCCTGCCTCGGTGCTGCACAGTAATTGCTATGTGCCATCTGAGCATTGTCAACAAACCTCACCCTCACAACTGTAAGAAGGGATTAATCACAAAGTAGTGGTTGCTTTGCTGCCCCCTTAAACCCTCGATTTCAAAGGCCGCTTCCTGCGCCGCAAAGAAATGTTTCTGTCAGTAATGGCATTTTGTCCTAGCTGAACTACCTTCAAATAGCTAAATAGTTAGTTACCGTTCACAGCAGCCAGGTGGCGGATTTAGCCTGTTTGGATAGGCGGTTTTTGGTGCAACAGGAAAGGGAGAGCCGTCATGAACACGCGTTTCAGCATGATACTGGCCGGTGTGCTTTTGGTCGGTGCGCTGTTTGCCGGTTATTGGGGGCTGGTGCTCAGTCGTCAACCTGCCCCTGCCCCACCCCCGCCGCCACAGGCCGCACCTGTCGAAAAAGCGGTTGCCGTGGTGGAAGATCAAACCCGCCAACCGGTGGTGGTACTGGCCCACGATGTGCCGCCGTTTGTTGCGCTGAATGCCACCGATTTAACCGTGGAGAAACTGCGCACGGTACCGGCCGGCAGCTTGACCAGTGTTGACCAGGCCATAGGCCGTACACCCTGGCGAGCCCTGCGCGCCGGCACCTGGCTGAACGATGACAGTTTCACCCCCGGCGGCCCGCTGGCCCGCATGATCCGCCCGGACGAACGCGCCCTGGCCGTCGCCGTCGATGAAGTGATTGGTGCCGCTGGCCAACTGAGTCCCGGCGACTACGTGGATGTGCTGCTGTACCTGCGCCAGGACGCTGCCAACCTAGAACAGTCGGCACAAGTGGTGGTCCCGGCCATGCGCCTGCTCAGCGTCGGCGATCAAATGGGCCTGACCAACGACGGTGCCCCTGCCACACCACCGGCGCTCACCGCAGAAGAAAAAGCCCAACGCCACGCGCCCTCTCGCACCGTGGTGCTGGCGGTGCCCGAGCAATTGCTGAGCCGACTGATGCTGGCGACCCAGGCCGGCACCTTGCGCCTGGCCGTGCGCAGCGCCGATGAACGCTTGCTGAGCCACTACTGGGCCGGCGAAAGCGATGCGCCGGGCAACCTGCAAAGCGCCAACCGCGACCTCTACCAATTCACTCAACTGGCCTTCGCCCAAGCCCCGAAAAAACTAGCCCAGGGCAGCCCACGCCGCACCGGTGTCGAAGTGATACGCGGCAATCAAGCAACCCAACAAACACCCGACTGAACAAGGATGCTGTGCATGAGCCGACGTTTCGCACCGGTGTTCACGCTGAAAATCGCCTGTGCCCTGATGCTGTCGAACTTGTCTGTAGGAGTGGCCGTGGCCGCCCCAGGCAACTGTGGCAGTTTGGGCCAACTGCCCGCAGCACTCTCGGTTGGCGAGGGCCTGCAACAGGAGCTGCAATCACCGGTCGCGATCACGCGCCTGGCGATAGGCGACCCGAAAATTGCCGATGTCCACCTCAACGGGGATCGCGGTTTCCTGCTCACCGGTGTGGCCTCCGGCACCACCAGCCTGATGGTCTGGACAGCCTGCTCGAACACGCCGCGCCAGAGCATGGTGTTCGTCAAGGGCAAGGCCACATCAGCCCTCACCAGCCTCGCACTGTCGCCTTCCGATGACCCACTGCTGCCCAGCCAGGTGCAGACCGACATTCGTTTTGTCGAGGTCAGCCGCACCAAGCTCAAGGAAGCCAGTACGTCGATCTTCGGGCGCGGCGGCAACTTCCTGTTCGGCAGCCCCAGCAACGTGGCCAACCCGGTGAGTACGGCGTTTCGCGGCAACCTCCCGGTCAACGGCGATACCTTTAATATCGGCTTCGGTGGCGGGCGTGTGTCGGCCATGATCAACGCCCTGGAAAGCAGCGGTTTTGCCTACACCCTGGCGCGTCCGAGCCTGGTGGCCATGAGTGGCCAGAGCGCAACGTTCCTCGCGGGTGGCGAAGTGCCGATTCCGGTGCCCAGCAGCGGCAGCAACAGCATCTCGATCGAGTACAAGGAGTTCGGGATTCGCCTGACCCTGACCCCGACGGTGATCGACCACAACCGGATCTCCCTCAAAGTGGCACCGGAAGTCAGCGAACTGGACTACACCAACGCGGTGGTCATCCAGAACATCTCGGTACCGGCCCTGACCATCCGCCGCACCGACACCAGCGTGTCGCTGGCAGACGGCGAAAGCTTCGTGATCAGCGGCCTGATCAGCAGCAACAACACCACCAATATCAGCAAATTTCCCGGCCTCGGTGACATCCCGATCCTGGGTGCGTTCTTTCGCGACTCCTCGGTTAACCGCCAGGACAAAGAACTGCTGATGATTGTCACGCCACACCTGGTGCAGCCATTGGCAGCCAATGCCCAGTTGCCATCCTTGCCGGGCGAGAAGCTGCGCAACTACGACCCGAACTGGTACCGCCTGTACTTTCTGGAAAACGGTAATTTCGACCGACTCAATGGTTTGTCCCAATGAGCGATAGCCTGAGCCAGACGTTTCTGGCAATCACGCGCAATACCACCGACCTGGAATGGCTGCAGGGCGCGCTGGCGCCGCTTGGCCAAGTGGTCAGTGCCGGTAGCGGCAGCCTGGACGAGTTGCTGGCGCTGGTGGATGTAACCTTCGCCAACCTGGTGTTTATCGGTCTCGACCGTGAGCACGTGGTCGCCCAAAGCGCGCTGATCGAAGGTGCACTGGAAGCCAAGCCGATGCTGGCCATCGTCGCCCTCGGTGACGGCATGGACAACCAGTTGGTGCTCAACGCAATGCGCGCCGGCGCCCGGGATTTTGTCGCCTACGGTTCACGCTCCAGCGAAGTCGCCGGGCTGGTGCGCCGCCTGAGCAAGCGCCTGCCACCGGTCACCACCAATACCCAACTGGGCGGCCTTACCGTGATGTACGGCACCCAAAGCAATGCCGACGGCGCCCTGCTGGCCAGCCATTTGGCGTTGGTCGTGCAAAAGAGCGGCCAGCAAACCCTGCTGCTGGACCTTGGCCTGCCCCGCGGCGACAGCCTGGCGCTGCTGGGGCTGGAAAGCTCATTCAATTTCGGCGATGCCCTGCGCCACCTCAGGCGGTTGGACACCACCCTGATCAACAGCGCGTTTACCTCAGCCGAAGACGGTCTGCGCATCCTTGCCTATGCCCCCAACGACGAGCCCCTGGAGCTGACCAGTGCCGCCGAGCTCTACATGCTGCTCAGTGCCTTGCGCCAGCACTTCCAGCACATTGTGGTGAACCTCGCCGGCCAGCCGGACAGCGAAGCGCTGCGCACGTTTGTCAGCCACTGCGACAAGCTGTTGTGGTGCACCGACCAGAGCGTACTCGACTGCCGTCGCAACCTAGGCGTGCTGAAGCAGTGGCGCGAAAAAGGTATGAAACTGGAGCACGCCAAGCTATTGGTAGACCGCTATATCAAAGGCTGCGCGCCCGACTCCGAGGCCTTGGGCAAAAGCTTCGGGCTGGAAGTGATCGCCGTGTTGCCGTTGAGCCCGGAGGTGCGCCTGAACGCCAAGAACCAGGGGCAAACCCTGTTCACGCTGGCCCCTCGAGAAAGCCTGACCCTCGCGCTGAAAACCCTCGGTGAGCGGCTGGCAAAACGTTCGGAAGGCATGAAGAAACCGTCCAACACCTGGCTTGAACGCTTACTGAGAACAGGCAAATGAACGGCGAAAAACTCTTTGGCACACCGGCTCGCGGGATCGCTGGCAACACCGACCACGACGGGCTGAAGCTGGTGCTGCATCGTTACATCATCGATGCCATCGAAGAGTCGGGAAAAAACCTGCTGGAGGGCTCACGCCAGCTGTTGGCGCAGTTTGTCATCGACAAAGTCGCTGAATACATCAACCGCATGCACCTGGCGATTTCCCGTTATGAGATGGAGCGCCTGGCCGAAGAAATCGTCGACGAGTTGACCGGTTTCGGTCCGCTGGAAGTGCTGCTGCGCGACCCGTACGTGACAGAAATCCTGGTCAATGGCCCACACCGCGTGTTTATCGAACGTGACGGTTTGCTGCACCTGAGCGACCTGCGCTTTATCGATTCGCACCACGTTGAGCGGGTAATGCAACGCATCCTCGCACCGCTGGGCCGGCGCCTGGATGAGTCATCGCCGATGGTCGACGCCCGCCTGCCCGATGGCAGCCGGGTCAACGCGATCATCCCGCCGATCGCCCTCGATGGGCCCTGCCTGTCGATTCGTAAATTTCGCAAGGACATGCTCAAGAGCAGCGACCTGGTCGCGATGCAGACCATCGACCAGAACATCTTCGACTTCCTCCAGGAAGCAGTCGGCAAGCGCTGCAACATCCTGATCAGCGGCGGCACCGGCACCGGTAAAACCACACTGCTGAATATCCTCAGCCAATTGATCAACCCCCATGAACGCCTGGTCACCATCGAGGACGTGGCCGAGTTGCAACTGGGCCACCCGCACGTCGTGCGCCTGGAAACCCGCCCACCGAACGCCGAGGGCCACGGCGAGGTCAAGGCCAGCGACCTGATCCGCAACGCCCTGCGGATGCGCCCCGACCGCATTATTCTCGGCGAGATCCGTGGGGTGGAAGTGCTCGATGTACTGACCGCCATGAACACCGGCCACGACGGTTCCATGAGCACCGTGCATGCCAACAACGCCGGCGATGCGCTGCTGCGCCTGGAAACCCTGGTGGGGTTGACCGGCCGCGTGGTGGCGGAGAAAACCCTGCGGCAAATGATCTGCGCGGCCCTGGATGTCGTGATCCAATTGACCCGCCTGCCGGACGGGCGTCGTTGCGTCAGTGAAGTGGTCGAGGTGGTGGGCATCCGCGAAGACGTCTACGTGACCAACACCCTGTTCCGGCATGACCGGCGCACCGGCTTCGGTTTTCTGCGCGAGGCGGTCAACCCTGCCGGCGAAAAACTGCGTCGCGAACCGATACTGCCTTGAAGGAGGCACAACCATGACCGGGGCCATCCTGCTTCTCATCTGCCTGATCCTGATCGGCCTGTCGATTCGATCCTTTCAAAACGGCCTGCGCCGCGCCCAGACCGAGCGCGTGCTGGGACGGCTCGCCGAGGGCCAACCGCAGCTGACCGAAGAAGCCGGCCAGTGGAGTGGCGTGGAAAAAATGTTCCTGCGGGCGGGCCTGGGCAAACCCACCGACAGCTTGGGCCTGTGGCTGACGATGTGGGGGCTGGGCGTGGTGCTGGGGGGATTGGTGGCCGGCTGGGTCGGCCTGCTGGTGATGCTGGTATTGCCGCTGTTGTTGTTGCGCCTGTACATCGCCTGGCGCTACCAACGACGCATCAAGCGCATGATCGAACAGCTGCCGCAATTGCTCGACCATACCGTGCGCAGCCTCAAGGCCGGGCGTACCTTGGCTGATGCGGTGCTGGGCGGTATCGAGATCACTGAGGACCCGCTGCAAGAGGCCATGGGCCGTATCCGGCGCAACGTGCAGCTGGGTGTCAGCCTGCCGGAGTCCGCCCACGACTTTGCCGAGTTCTACGAGCGTGATGAGTTTCGGCTGTTCGCGTTGGGCTTGAAGGTCAACCACCGCTATGGCGGCAACGCCAGTGAACTGTTGGAAAACCTGATCAAGATGATCCGCGAGCGCGAGCAGGCCGCTCGCCAGCTACGCGCCCTGACCGGCGAAACCCGGGTGACCGCCTATGTGCTCACCGCCCTGCCGATCTCGATGATCGGCTACTTCCTGGCGGTGAACCCCGCCTACCTGATGACCATGTGGAACGACGGCACCGGGCGCATGCTGTTGTTCGTGGCGCTGATCATGCAGCTGTTGGGCTGCTTCACCTTGTGGCGCATGTTGCGGAGCGTATGAGATGGCTATTTCGCTGCTGATCAGCGCCGTACTGTTCCTGGCCGCCCTGGCCCTGGTGCTGGCCAACTTGATAAAACATCGGCGCAGCCAACACCTGGTCGCCCAGCGTTTACAGGGCCAGATGGGCCGTGAGCACCGGTTTGGCACGCTGATGCGTCAATTGGGCAACAGCCCCATCGCGCAACGCTCGGTCAGCCTGGACAACGAAACCCAAACCCTGCTCAACCGGGTCGGCTGGCGCCAGGCCTCCCAGCGCTCCATGTTTGCGGCCATACAAGTGGGCACCCCGTTACTGCTGTTGGGCGTTGTGCTGGTGGGCCAGCAACTGCTGTTTCCCCACACTGCTTCGCCGTGGCTGGCGCCCTTGATTGGCCTGGGCATCGGCTATCTGCTGCCCAAGCGCATTCTGGCCAGGGCCGCCAAGGCGCGGCAGCAACGCATTGCGCGCGAGGTATCCACTTTCATTCCGCTGCTGCGCATTCTGTTCGAGTCCGGCATGGCGGTCGAACAAGCGCTACGCGTGCTGAGCATTGAAGCGCAGCGCCTGCTGCCGGCGCTGACCTCTGAACTGCGCCTGATCCTGACCCGCGTCGATTCCGGCCTGGAACTCAGCGAAGAGTTGGGTAAAACCGCCAGGATGCTGGCCGTGGATGAATTCACCGACACCTGCACCATCCTCCAGCAACTGGTTCAGCAGGGCGGCGGCGCGATGAAATCGTTGCTGGCGCTCAAGCAATTGCTCGACGACCGACGTCTGACGCGCATCCAGGAATTCGTGTCGAAGATGTCCGCGAAAATGTCGGTCGTGATGATGGTGTTTTTGTTTCCCGCCCTGCTGATCGTGCTCGGGGGGCCGGCGTTCATCGGCATCTCTCGGGCCTTGAGTAACTTATGAGGAGCGCCCGATGAAAGCCTTGATAGCCGGAATGAGCCTGTTATTGCTCGGCGGTTGCGCCACCAATGGCCAGACCCCGTGGGCAGCCCTGACAGCAACCGGCACCTGCCCCAAACCCGGCGCCGACCAGGAACTGTCGCTGAACCTGGCCGATGAAATGGCCAACGACGGCAAGCTGCACGCCAGCCTGGCCAACCTGCAGAGCTTGCCGGCCAATCTGCCCCAGGTGCGCCTGCGCCAGGCCAAGGCCTATCGGTTGCTGGGACGCAGCGAGGCAGAGCCACTTTATCGCAGCCTGCTCGGCACCTGCATGGCCGCGGAAGGCGAACACGGTTTGGGGCAACTGGCCTCGGCCAAGGGTGACAACGGGCAAGCCATGTCGCACTTGCAACGTGCGGCGCGACTGGCCCCGACTGACGAAAAGATCCGCAATGACCTGGGCGTGGTGTACCTCAACCAACTGCGTCTTGAGGATGCGCGATTCGAATTCATGACCGCCATGGAGCTCAAGCAGAGCGACACGCTGGCGGCGATTAACCTGGTGACCCTGCTGATCTATCAGGACAACTGGACGCAGGCCGCACAACTGGTCACGCAAATGGGCCTGAGCCCCGAACAAGTCACCGACGCCCAGGCCAGGGCCGAAAAACTCAAGGGCTCAAGCGCCCCCATCGCCAAGGCCAAGGACCAGATCGCCACGGTCGTCGATGCAGCCAGCAACCCGAGGAATTAATGATGAAAGTGCCTTATCTCACCAGCCTGGCAGTGCTGGTAATGCCCCTGAGCGTCATGGCCATAGAACCCGGCCCCTCCTCGCCGCAGCAGGCGGCCACCGAGAACTGGCTGACGTTGCAGTCCAGTGGACGTGTCGCATCAACGACGCCACAGAAGGCCACGGCCGTGGAACGCGAACAAGCCGCCCAGCGTTTACTGGAGAGCTACAAACATCCGATTCCGGAGTATTTCGAACAGAAAGTCGGTGGGCAGACCCAAGGCAGTAATTGAGCCAATCCGGCACCCGCGTAGTGCCAAATGTGGGAGCGGGTTTGCTCGCGAATGCGTGGTATCAGCCGAGACATCCTCAGCCGATTCACCGCTTTCGCGAGCAAGCCCGCTCCCACATTTTGGCCGAGTGTGAAAGGACAGGTCAGTGGGCAGTGACACGCTGGCGCATTGACGAATTGTTCGGCGATAGCGCCAACGCCAACTGCGTGCGGTTATGCATGTGGGTCAGGCGCAAAACCTGAGACACATACAGCTTCACCGTGTTCTCGGTGATGCCCAGCTCGCAGGCGATTTGATAGTTGGTCTGCCCCTTGCCCACCAGCCGCGCGACGTCCAACTGACGCGGCGACAACTGGTTGAAGATCGCCGGAGTTTCCACCGAGCCGACCTCCTCGGCCGACACGTCTTCGCCCTCGAGCGCCTGCGGGCTGCGGCGTACTTTATCGAGGTCCTGGTACAGATCGTTGATGGACTCGGAAAGAAATTGCAGCTTCTGGTTCAGGTGCCCCAGTTGCAGCTCCTTTTTGCGTTCTTCCAGCGCGGCTTCCTGGCGCTGCAAGCCCTCGAGCAGCTCGTGCAGATCGATCGGTTTCTGGTAGTAGTCCGCGATCCCGGCGCGCAGGGCCTTGATCACATCTTGCTTGTCGGCGCGGCCGGTCAACATGATCGCCTCAAAAGCGCGTTGCTTGCCGGCAGCCTTTTGCAGGGCCTGGACCAACTCAATGCCGTCCATGTCCGGCATATGCAGGTCGCACAGCACCAGGCCGATCTCGTCATCTTCGCTGAAGCGTTTCAGGGCCTGTTGGCTGGACCCACAGGGGACGCAGCGGAAACCGCTGCTTTCAAGAAACTCACAGAGCTCTTCCACGATCAGCGGCTGATCATCGACCACGAGCACTTTTACTGCAGAGGTAAGCTTGTTCACGCGCTACTCCATGCCTAGCAAGCCAATAGTTTGACTAATCCTTCACCACGAAATATTCCTTACACCTACGTATTAAACGTAGACGTACTTTCTGACTATGTACATAGCGTTAATACCCTCTGACGACTAATGGATCCAAAACCAGGCTGCAGCAAAACCCACCAGTAAAAACGGCGCGAACGGCAGCTTTTTTGACGAGTCCGGTGCCAGGTGAACCAAATGAGTTTTAAACCCTTGACGCATAAGCGGCCAAAGCGTTGGCGCCAGTAACAGCCAGAGCAAATTGACGGCCGCAGCCCCTACAAATGCCACCAGCAAATACTCGGCATTCGATGCTAGCGCCAGGGCCGCAAGCAGCTTGACGTCCCCCGCCCCCAGACGGCCAAGGGCGTAACCGGGCAAGGTCAACAGCAGTGCCAGGATAAAGGCCCACAGCCCCTGCCCGACGGATGCTCCGAGCCAGGTGTTGCCCGTCCACACCAGATAAATCAACGCCAACAGAGCAGCGCCCAGCGTCAGGCGATTGGCAAGCAATCGTTGCCGGACGTCCTGCACCGCACACAGCGCCAACCACAACAGCACCACCGCACCCTGGATCACTAAAAAACATCCCTTTTTGCTGATTGATTCTATGCTGATATCAAGTAGTAGCCGTCAGGGTAGACGCGGTGATGAAAACAAGCCTCCCAAGAAAGCAAAAAGGCACGGCAGCGATTGAATTCGTGGCCGTGTTCGTGATTTTTTTCGCCGTGTTCTACGGCATGGTCAGCTATAGCCTGCCGCTGCTGTTATTGCAGTCGTTCAACCAGGCAACCGCCGAAGCCGTGCGGCTGAGCGTGGCCCTGGACCCGACGATGCCGGGCTACCAGGCCGCAGTGCAGAGCACCGCCAAAAACGCTATCACCACGCGTTTGTATTGGATTCCGCCAGCGTTCAACTTCAACATCAACCAAATCAACACCACCTTCAACAACGGCCTGCTGTCGGTGCAGATCAACTACCCCTCGGCCAATCTCCAGGCGGTAATGCCCTTTATTGTCCTGCCCGGCATTGGCACCGTGCCGCAATTGCCGGTGACATTGCAGGCCCAGTCGAGCCTGCAGTTTTGAGTTCGGGCGACAAACTCTTCGGGCGCCTGCTCGGCCGCGGTGGCGCGCTGGCTATCGACACGCCGGCGCCTCCTGCTGCCGGGCTGCACATGCAGTTGGATGCTCAAGGCCATGTGCTGGAGATCAGCGGCACGCTGCGCCCACAGTTAGGGCAGCACGTAAACTCGCCACGCTTGCACGACCTGCTGTGCGCCCACAGTGCCCTGGCGGTGGAAGGTGTTCCGGCCGATTGGCAACGCCACAGCCTGGACCTGGATTTCCAGAGCCCGGCCGGGCACATCCTGCATACCCGGGCGATGATAGAAGCCCACGAGCACGGCTGGCTGTTGCATGCCGTGGATATCGGCGATTTGCTCGGCGGCCGAGACCGGGCCGAGCAGCGCGAACAGAACCAGCAACTGATCAGCCTGGTGAGTGAGCAATTGCGCGTGTGCAGCCTCAGCCGCTTGCCCGAGGTGTTCAACGAACAGCTATGTAATATCGCGCAACGCTGGCGCATCCCCTGTGTCGCCCTCGCGTTGCTCGATCAGGAAGATCAGGGCTGGATGATCTACAGCCAGTACGCCAACCATGATGCACCGCTGTTCTGGCACACCGGCCAGCGTCTCGGCACCTGCCTGGACAGTCTCAACGGTACGACGCCGCTGAGCCTGCAAGCACCTTATGGGCGTGGTGAGCACCCGCGTTTGCACAGCGTGTTTGGCAATGCCGATGGTTTTCTTGTGCCCTATCGCGACGGCCAAGGCATCGCCGCATGGCTGCTGTGCGGCGCCTACAGCGGTCAACCGCACACCGGCGACCGAGACTGGCTGAACCTCGCCGCCGCCCTGGCCGCGCCGTTGCTCAGCCGCCTGCGCGAACACCGTCACCATCAACAACTGGAACGCCTGGAAGCCCTGCAGGGCTTGCTGGGCACTGGCTGGTTTGAGTTGTTGCCCGTGAGCGGCGAAATCCAGCTTGCCCCCCAATTGATGCGCAACCTCGACCCGGAAGAAGGTCCGACCCGGCAACCCCTGGACGCGTGGCTGACCCTCATCCACCCCGCCGACCGCCAGGAGCTGCACAGTCGCCTGCGGGACCTGCAAACCCTCGGTAAGCCCTTGCTCGCCAGCGCACGCCTCAACCGCAGCGACACCGACCGGCCGCCGACCTGGTATCGCGTGCAGGGCCAAGTGTTGGGCGCCGGCGAGCGGCGTCGTTGGGTCGGTTTTATGCTCGATATCAGCGACATCAAGAACCAGCAATTGCAGGCCGACGCCGCCCACGCCCGACTGGACAACCTGATCGCCAGCTCACCGGCAGTGATCTATGTGCAGCGCTATGTGAACGGGGCCCTGCAGCCGGTGTTTTTCAGTGACAGCCTGCTCCCCTTGCTCGGCCGCACGCTCGCCGAATGCAACCACGACAGCCTGGTGCAATGGGTGCACCCCGACGACCGCGACCTGTACTTCCAGCGCACCCGCCAACTGCTGCGTGAAGGCAGCGTGCGCAGTCGTTATCGTGTGCAGAATAAGCAGGGCGACTACCACTGGCTGCTCGATGAAGCCAAGTTGCTGCGCGACGACCTTGGCGTGCCGGTGGAAGCGGTCGGCCTGTGGCTCGATGTCACCGAGGCGACCCTGGCGGCGCAACAGGTCAAGGACAGCGAGGAGCGCTACCGAATTCTCGTGGAAGACTCCCCGGCGATGATTTGCCGCTACCGCCCGGACCTGACCCTGACCTTTGGCAACACGCCACTGGCCAACTATCTGGAATGCCTGCCCGCGCAGTTGCACGGAGTGAACCTGGGGGACTGGCTGTCGGCCGAACAGCGCGGGGCATTTGTGCACCGCATCGGGCAACTGACGCCGGAATTTCCTGTCAGCACCGCAGAAATCAGCTTGCAATTACCGGGGCGCGAACATGCCTGGTGGGTGTGGTCGGACCGCGGGGTATTTGATGAGCATGGCGCTTTGGTGGAGGTGCAGGCCGTGGGCCGCGACAACACCGAAGTGCGCCGCTCCCAGCAACAACTGACGCAAAGCGCGAAAATGGCCACCCTCGGCGAAATGGCCACAGGCCTGGCCCATGAGATCAACCAGCCGCTGAACGTGATGCGCATGGCCATCGTCAATGTGCTAAAGCGCCTGAGCAATGGCGACGCTCAGGTCGATTACCTGACCGAAAAACTGCAGCGCATTGACGCACAGGTGCAGCGTGCGGCCCGTGTGGTGGACCATATGCGCGTGTTCGGCCGCCGCTCGGAGGTCGAGCAGCAACCCTTCGACCCGGCGCAGGCGCTGGAGGGCACGCTGTCGTTGCTCAGCGAAGGCCTACGCGGCAAAGGCGTGGACGTGCGCCTGACCCAGGCGGAGGTTCCGGTGCAGGTCAAAGGCTACATCGACCAACTTGAGCAAGTGTTGATCAACTTGATGGTCAACGCCCGCGACGCGCTATTGAGCCAACGCGAGAAAACCCCCGAGCTGCGTCCCTGGATCGCCGTGCACACCGAACACGACAGCCGCCACGTGCGCATCTGGGTCGAAGACAACGGCGGCGGCATCGACCCACGGTTACTGGAGCGAATCTTCGAGCCGTTTTTCACCACCAAACCGATTGGCGTGGGCACCGGGTTGGGCTTGTCGGTGAGCTACGGCATCGTGGAAAACATGGGCGGGCGGCTGAGCGTCAGCAACGGTGAACACGGCGCGCGCTTTTGTATTGAACTGCCCAGGGCCACCGACGCTTAAATCACCAGGTAGGCTTCGCCGGTCTGGCCACAGGTCAGGTTGGCGCCGACGTTCACATTCGCCAGGCTGATGCCCAGGCTGTTCAGCAAGTTGTTCAGAATCGGGTTGAGCAGCGGGGCCAGCAGGTTATCCACGACCGGCGTGACGATGGCGCTGACACCGCTTAACAGCGAGACCGTATTCGCTATCAGGCTGCCCAGCGGATTATTGCCCACCGGCTGATAGGCCGTGATGCCCACGCCACTGAGGGTGGTTGAAAGGCTGCTCACCACATTGGTGGCTGGCGTGGCGGCCAAATAGGTAGGCGTGAGGCCTACGTTGGGTGGCGTGGCAAAGGGCGTGGTGCTGGAAAACACCTGGGTTTGGTTGCTCCCAACGATAGGGCTTTGCACCTTGATCCCGATCCCACCGCCAGCAAACGGCACCCGGGTGCCGCAACTGCCGATAAAGGCAATCATATGGCAGGTCTTGGTGCCAATATCGATCAGCGCCAAGGGCGCCACCGTCATCGGCTGTGTGGTGGAAAACGCATTCGTGATACTACCCACATTCAGCGACGCCACAGAGGTTGTGGTCGTGGCCGTCAGACTCTTGGTACCCGCGTTGCCGGTTGGGCAGCTGTACGCGGTGACGTAACTGCTGGCGCCCCCGGCATCCAGGACGATATTGAGCGGCAGGTTGCCCGGCAACGGCAGCAAATCCAACTGTTGGCACCCGGCCCCCAGCAAACACAACGCCGAGTTGATGGTGGTCACCAGGTTCAAGCTCAGCAGGCCATTGACCACCGGCGTCAGCGGACCCACCAGGTTATTCACCGCCGTGGTCAGCCCCGACAAACTGCTCAACACCGGCAAGCTGACCGTCACCTCCGTACGCACCTGAGCGGTACGCACATAAATCGCGTTCGGCCCCAGCGGGTTGGCGGCGGCAAGTGCCGGGTTGCCAATGGCCGACAATTGCGGCGGCTCTATCACTTTGACTTGGGTGGTGATATTGGCCAGCCCCAGCAGGCTCACGGGCAAGGTCGCCGCCACCGCGCTCTGGCTGTTGGACAGTTGCACCACGCCCTGAATCAGTTGAAACACTTGCAGGTTGGCATTCAGCGCCGCAGCGGTGGTGCCGGTTTGCAATTGCAGGATTTGCCCAAGGGTTAATGGCGCCTGATTGATCGCGGCGACTTGCAGATTGCCCAGCGCGGTCAACACGTCCGCCGTCGCACCGTTGGCGGTCAGCACAGTGATTGCGGCCTGGATCAACTGCGACGCGGTGACCGTGGTGTTGAGCAATTGGGTGTAGTTACCGGCGGCCACGTTCAGGTTGACCGCCAACTGGTTGAGGTAACTGAGCAGATTGATGTTGGTGTTGAGCAAGCCATTCCAGCCAGCGAGGGTCAGGTTGACGTTGCCGCCGAGCAAGCCGCTGAACAGCGGGTTCAACAGGCTCGCGCTGGCCGTGTTGACGCTGGCCAGGGTGCTGTTGATGGTGAGCTGGGCCAACGATGGCGCAGGCATCGCCGCGACTGCCGTCGCCGTCAATACAGTGTTGACGCTGACCGGGCCGCCGGAAAAGAGTGTCCAGATCCCGCCGGCCACGCTGGTGGTGACGGTTTTGCTGACCACCACTTGAATCGCCGATGACACCGCAGGGTTTGCACTGAAGGTGCGCAGCCCCGACGCGGCGGTCGTTACCGTGCCGCAAAGGGTCGCCAGGGTATTGCCGTTACCCACCACAAAATTGTTCCGAGCCACACTCTGCGCCGCGTAAGCCGCTGCGCTCAGGCCGGCCACACAGGTCCCGCCGCGACTCACGGCCTCCAGCGCCGCCGTATCCGCCACGCCCTGCAGCTTGCGCTTTTCCAGGTACAAACGGCCGCTGTCGACCACCAGCAAGGTACAGACCAATACCAACGCCAACACGCCGACCGCCATCAAGCCAATGGCACCGCGCTGCTTGTAAGCCAATCGGGGAGACATCGAGCACTCCTGTGCCGGCGAGTTGCCGAGCGCTTACTCTCCTGGGGTGTCAATGAGTGTAGACAAGGGCTGGGGAGGATGACGGGCAAATGTGGGAGGTGCCTTGCTCCCACACAGCTCAGATGAAGGGGTTCAGTGCGGTGGGTAATTGGAAAGGATCTTGGTCACCGTGGTGCGGATGGCATTGCTGCGGTCCTGCGGGTTCGGCGTGCTGCTCATCATCTGCTCGTCGCTGCCACGCCACACCAGCTTGCCATCCTTGCCGTCCAACAGGTCGACCTGCAGGGTTGCGACCTTGTAGGTGATGTTGCGCGTTTCGTTGTACATCGGCGCGCCCCAGTAACCGTTCCACGGGCCGCCCCATGCTCCACCGTAATTGGTGGTGACTTGTTGCTGGCGGTCTTCGACGATCAGGTAAACCTGCACCTTCAGGTCGGCCTTGGTGCCTGCCGCAGCGGGACGCAGGCCGCGTTGGTCGAGTTGTTCGCCCACAGCCTGGCGGATGCGTTGCTCAGTGAGGTCACTCTTGATGCGCGGGTCATCCGGTCGATATTGCAGGGCCGGGTCTTTCCAGGCCCAGTTGCGATAGGCGCCGAAGTCGCGGCTGGCGTCATAGTCGTTGTTGACCTGACTGGTCTGGCAGCCCCCCAGCAGTACAACAACAGCAAGTGCAGCGAAGCGACGAAGCATGGTTGTTCTCCAAAAAACGGCATAGGCCTGAGATGAGAATAGCTGCTAACTGGGTGGGTAGGCAGTCATTGCCTTCTGCATTGCCTCGCGCAGTGCATCCGCGCGTTCGCTCAAGCTGCCCTGGCTGGTCGTTTCGGCACTGGTGCTCCAGACCGGCTGGCGGGTGCGGGCATCGAACAGGCTGAGACGCGCCACCGCCACCGTCACTTCATAGGTGCGCACCACCGGCACCGAGTTGTACATGCCGTAACCGTTGCCATAGCGGTTATAGCCACCGTAACCATAGCCATAGTCGTCCTGGACCTGGCGCAGGCGCTTTTCCAGGCGCACATCGGCGCTTACCAGCAGGTCGGGCGCACGGTTGTCATGCAAGGGGCGCAAGCCGCGCTGGTCAAGGGCGCCGCTGACCGCCTCGGCAATTTGCGCCGAGTCGGCCCACGCCGAACCCGCCGGCAGTTGGCCGTTAAACCAGGCCCAACTGCGGTAGGCGCCATAGTCGCGCACCGGCGCCGGGTAGGCGCTGGCATCAAAGGTGTTGGCCGCCTGTGCCGGAGCCGGCGGCATCGGGGCCGAGGCGGCCACGTAAGGATTCGGGCTGGAACATGCTCCCAAACCCAGGGACAACAGGATCAAACAGAGACGACGCATTTCGACCTCCGCAGACTGGGCCGCTAAACTGGACGGCATATCCAGTGCAAATAACGCCCAAGCCCGGCAAAGCTTGGGTGACGACGGTGAGCGAGTTCCATCTCCAACAAATCCTGTAAATCGGCGCGGGCCTGGAATTCCACCGGCATATAGTCGTGGAACACCCGCACGCCACTTTGGCTTTCGACCTGCCATAGCCCTTCGAGTTGCGCCGCCAATTCCCGTGGGTCGAGGGGTTGTTGCGGCGTAAGGCTCTGCTTTTCGCCGGCCATGTCGTTCTTGCGCATTTTGCGGAAGTGACCTTTGAGCAGGTTGCGGTAAATCAGCGCATCACGGTTGTAGAACGCCAGCGACAACCAGCCGCCGGGCACCGTGAGTTGGTGCAGCACCGGCAGTATCGCATGGGGTTCGGCCAACCATTCGAGCACCGCATGGCACAGCACCAGGTCGTAAGGTTCGGTGAGTTGGCCGAGCAGGTCCTGCCAGGGCGCGTGAATAAACGTCGCCGTCTGCCCCGCATCCGCAAAGCGCTGGCGCGCGCCTTCGAGCATCGGCTCGGCGGGCTCGGCCAGTGTGACCTGATGGCCGCGTTCGGCCAGCCACAACGACATATGCCCCAGGCCGGCGCCGATATCCAGCACGCGCAACGGGCGGTCCGGCAAGGCTTCGGTCAGGTCGGCCTGGAGCACCGCCAGGCGAATCGCCCCTTTGGCGCCCCCGTAGATTTTCTCGGCGAAGCGCGTGGCCAACTGGTCGAAATGACGATCACTCATGGGCAAACCGCCGTTCGCTGTCGGCCAGTTTGGCGCGAACCACTTCATTCATATCCAGGCCCAGCTCACTGCACAGCAACAGCAGGTACAGCACGATATCGCCGACTTCCTGCCCGGCATGGGCGAGTTTGTCTGCGGGCAGTTGGCGCGATTGGTCTTCGGTCAGCCACTGGAAGATTTCCACCAGCTCGGACATTTCCACGCTGGCGGCCATGGCCAGGTTTTTCGGGCTGTGGAACGGCTTCCACTGATTGTCATCGCGGATACGGTGCAGGCGTTCGGTGAGGTGTTCGAGGTTCATGCGGGGGCTCCTGAAGGTGTATAGCTTCGGGCGGATGATTGGCGAAGGCAAGTGAATCCCTGCACGCCGTAAACCTCTATGCTAGAAGGGAACTCGCGTGCGCCGATAACGACCAAAGGCTCAGGTC
Organism: Pseudomonas sp. M5A4_2d; assembly: GCF_053345295.1. NCBI lineage: Bacteria > Pseudomonadati > Pseudomonadota > Gammaproteobacteria > Pseudomonadales > Pseudomonadaceae > Pseudomonas > Pseudomonas sp. M5A4_2d. The sequence goes on from NZ_JBKEZW010000003.1 coordinate 48,401, forward strand.
CGGCAGCTACGCCCACCTATTCATCAGGACACACACATGCAAACAGACTTTTTCGGCTGGCTGGGTCTCAAAATCGGCCAGATCATCCACTTTATCGTCGAGCTGTTCAGCGGGCTGTTCAACACGCTGTCCCATGCCGGCGGCGATTTTGTCGACGGGCTATCCAAATCCCTGGGCATGGACACGTCGATCATCAGCATCATCACCCTGATCATCGGGCTGTTGCTGCTGTACTCGGCAGTGCGCGCGTTTATGCGGGCATCGATCATTGCGGGCATTATCTGGTTGATGCTGGGCCTTTGGTTGCTCAGTTGGGTTGTGCACTGATACTTGAAAACACTCACGATACTCACCGACTGGCGCGACCGCCCCACCCATCGCCGTGTCTGGGCCCTGGCCGCGCCGATGATTTTGTCGAACATCTCGGTGCCACTGGTAGCGCTGGTCGACAGCATGGTCATCGGCCACTTGCCACACGCCCACCAACTGGGCGCCGTGGCCGTTGGGGCCAGTCTCTATACCTTCCTCGCCTGGGCCATGGGTTTTCTGCGCATGGGCTCCACCGGGTTTGCCGCGCAAGCCGCCGGGCGTGGCGATGGTGCAGCGTTGCGGCAGGTCCTGCTGCAAGGTCTGCTGCTGGCGCTGGGCCTGGCGATGCTCTTAAGCACGGTGGGCATCCCGCTGAGCCAGTTGGCGCTGGAGTGGATGCAACCCTCCCCCGAGCTGAATCAACTGACCCGCGATTTTTTCCACACTCGCTTGTTCGGCCTGCCTGCTGCGCTGGCCAGCTATGCCTTGGTTGGCTGGTTCCTCGGCACCCAGAACGCCCGTGCACCGCTGGCGATTCTGCTGACCACCAACCTGGTCAATATCGCCCTGAACCTGTGGTTTGTACTGGGCCTGGAGTGGGGCGTAGTCGGCTCCGCACGCGCATCGGTCATCGCCGAATGGACCGGCGCCCTGCTCGGCCTGGCGCTCACGCAAAAAGCCCTGCGTGCCTATCCCGGGCATATCGCCTGGGCCGCACTCAAGCGGTGGCAAAGCTGGCGCCCGCTGCTGGCGGTGAACCGCGACATCTTCATCCGCAGCCTGGCCCTGCAATCGGTATTCTTCATGATCACGGTGCAAGGCGCCCGCCTGGGCGATGCCACCGTGGCGGCCAATGCGCTGCTGCTCAATGGCCTGTTGCTGACCGCCCATGCCCTGGACGGTTTGGCCCACGCAGTCGAGGCCCTGTGCGGGCACGCCATCGGCGCCCACGACCGGCAGGCGTTACGCCGCTCATTGGTGGTCGCCTGCGGTTGGTCATTGATCGCCAGTGTGGGCTTCGCGCTGCTGTTCACCTTTGGCGGCCAAGTGTTTATCGCCATGCAAACCAACATCCCCAGCGTGCGCGAAACCGCCGATATCTATCTGCCCTATTTGGCGGTACTGCCTTTGATTGCAGTGTGGAGCTACCTGTTGGATGGTCTTTTTATCGGGGCCACCCGCGCACGGGAAATGCGCAACGGTATGCTGCTGACAGTGGTGATTTTGCTACCGTTCGCGTGGGTATTGCAGGGGTTCGGTAACCACGGGCTGTGGATAAGTTTCCTGCTCTTTATGGCGTTGCGCAGCCTTACTTTGTGGGCGATTGCCTGGCAGTTGAATCGGCAAGATCAGTGGCTTGGATAAATGCGGTGACCCGATCCAGCACCGGCGCCAGCCAGCGCAAGGGCTTGGCAATGGACGCCACCAGCGTCGCGTGGTTGGTCTTGGTGAAGTAAAACTCCTCGACCGGCACCCCCGCGTCGCGCAACTTTTTCGCCAGCCCGCCCGTGTTGCGTGTGGGGTTGACCAGCGTGTCGCTCGCAGAGGCAATCAACAGGCTCGGCGGCGCACCACGGCTGACGTGGTTGATCGGCTGGGATTCAGGCGGGGAATTCGGGAAGAAGAACACCGGGCGCACATCGCGATTATCAATCGGCAGGAAGTCATAGGGCCCGGCCAGGCCGATCCAACCCTTGAGCATCGAGGGCGACAATCCCACGGCTTTCAACCAGCGCCCGTCCAGTGCCAGCATCGAGGCGTTGTAGGCGCCGGAGCTGTGGCCCATCAGGTAGAACTGCGTGGGGTCGGCGCCGTATTCGGCGATGTGTTGACGTGTCCAGGCCACCGCTTGGGCGCCGTCTTGAAGAAAGGTGGGGTAACGCACTTGAGGGTAGAGCCGATAGTCGGCGATCACGACAACAATGCCGCGTGAGGCCAGTGCCTCGCCGACAAAACCGTAATCGTCCTTGGAGCCGCTGTTCCAGCTGCCGCCGTAGAAAAACACCACGACGGGCGCATTGTGTGCGGCCGCGACAGGGCGGTAGATATCGAGTTTTTGGCGCGGATCAGTGCCGTAGGCGATGGATGCGGTTTTGGTGAAGGTGTTGGAGGGTGTCAGTGCGTTGAGCACTTTGATCGGGGAGCATGCCGCGAGGAATGCGGCGACTGCCAGAGTGAACGCTTGCAAGAGCTTGCTCGACATCGTTCAGACCTCACAAAGAAGGTACAACCAAACGAAGATACAAATGTGGGAGTGGGTTCGCTCGCGAAAGCGGTGAATCAGTTAACACATGTGTGACTGATGTACCGCTTTCGCGAGCAAGCCCGCTCCCACATTTTAGATCTCTGCCAGCCGATATTACGAGGACAGGTACGAAGAGCGGGTCAAACCGAGACGCAACGCATCCAGGAACTGCGTGCGCTCACTGGCACTGATCTTCGCGCTCGCGCACTTGTCGCGGTAATGCGTCATCAACTCCTCAGGCGACAAGTGCACATAGCGCAGCATGTCTTCGATGGTGTCGTGGGTCTCGATACCGGCGCTGTACACCGAGCCGTCTTCGCGCTGGTAGATGTTCACCGAGTCGGTATCACCGAACAGGTTGTGCATGTCACCGAGGATTTCCTGGTAAGCGCCCACCAGGAAGATACCCAGCAAGTAGTCTTCACCTTCATTCAGGGCGTGCACCGGCAGGCTGGTCTCGATGCTCTGCTCGTCGACGTATTGCTTGATCTTGCCGTCGGAGTCGCAGGTCAGGTCTTGCAGCACGGCGCGGCGCAGCGGCTCTTCGTCGAGGCGGTGCAGCGGCAGAATCGGCAGGACCTGGCCGATGGCCCAGGTGTCCGGCAAGCTCTGGAATACCGAGAAGTTGCAGATGTACTTGTCGGCCAGCTTGTCGTTGAGTTCGTCCAGCACTTGGCGGTGCGAGCGCTGACGGGCTTTCAACGAGTTGTGCAGGCGACGGCACACGGCAAAGTAGCACTGCTCGGCGAGGGCTTTTTCCGCGAGGGTCAGCTTGCCGTCGGCGTACTGGGTGGCCACGTCGCTCATGTAGTGAGTGGCGCGCCAGTAGGTTTCAGTGACCATTTCGATGTCGGTCGGGCCCAGCAGGTCCACCAGCCATTGCACGGTTTCCGGCAGGCTTTCCTTGTTTTCGATTTCCGGCACGTCGTCGTTGTGTTTTTCGACGTCGGTGACTTGCACCACCAGCATGGCGTGGTGGGCAGTCAGGGAGCGGCCGCTTTCGGAGAAAATGTTCGGGTGCGGCAGGCTCTGCGCGTCGCAGAATTCCTTGAGCATGCCCACGACCACACCGGCGTAGTCGTCCATGTCGTAGTTGATCGAGCTGGCGTTACGCGAGTGGGTACCGTCGTAGTCCACGCCCAGGCCGCCGCCGACGTCGATGTGGTCCACCGGCAGGCCGAGGTTACGCAGTTCGCCGTAATAACGAATGGCTTCCTTGAACCCGTGCTGGTAGTCGGCCAGGTTGGCGATCTGCGAGCCCATGTGGAAGTGCAGCAGGCGAATGCCTTGATCGAGGCCAGCCGCGCGGAAGCGCTCGACCACCGACAGCAACTGCGCCGCCGACAAACCGAACTTGGACTTCTCGCCACCCGTGTCCGCCCATTTGCTCGACGCCAGCGACGACAACCGCACGCGCAAGCCAACCTGCGGCTTGACCTTGAGGTTGGCGGCTTCTTCGATCACCAGGCCAACTTCGGATTCTTTCTCGATCACGATGAAGACGTTGTGGCCCAGCTTCTGGCCCATCAGCGCCAGGCGGATGAACTCACGGTCTTTGTAACCGTTGCAGACAATGGTGCCGCCCTTGGGTGCCAGGGCCAGCACGGCCAGCAGCTCAGGCTTGGAACCAGCTTCCAGGCCGATGGAAACGTCCTGGGTGGCGATGATGTTCTCGATCACCGCTTCCTGCTGGTTCACTTTGATCGGGTACAGCGCGGTGTACTTGCTCTGGTATTCCAGGCGTTCGATGTTGGAATCGAAAGCGCCGGTCAGTTGGCGTACACGGTCTTGCAGGATATCGGGAAAACGCACCAGCAGCGGCAAGGACAAACCGCTTTTGCGCAGCTCGTCGACTTGCTCGTACAGATCGACGGGCGTGCTGTTCGGGCCGTTCGGACGGACTTCAACGCGACCGGCATCATTGATCGCGAAATACCCGGCCCCCCAATGGCGAATCCCGTAAACACTGCGGCTGTCCGCAACTGTCCATTGGCTGCCATCGTCTTTGCGTGTGCGTCGTACGGACATCGAAGTCCCCTATATAAAGTCGAAGATCACCGCGCCCTTCTGTAAGGCTGGCGAAGTCTAAAGAATGAAAATGACGATTTGCCTGTAAGCAAGGTAGACCCCACTCGCAGGACAGAGTTTAGACACCGGTCAGGAACAGGCTCTGTGAAAACCATGGAAACGACAGTTCGTGTTCAGCAAACCGGCGATCGGGGTGGGTTTCACAGAGGCTGCTAGCCGCCGGATTTCTTCGCCTTGTAACCGAGCTTGATCAGCTCGGCCAACAGCAACTCGACGTGATCGCCCTGAATCTCGATGACGCCGTCTTTCAGGGCGCCACCCGTGCCACAGCGCTTTTTCAGCGTGGTGGCGAGTTCCTTCAGGGCTTCTTCGGCCAGGGGCACACCGGTGATGGTGGTCACCGTCTTGCCGCCACGGCCTTTGTTCTCGCGTCTAACGCGGGCAATGCCGTCGCCTTCAGGGATCAGGGTCTGTTTGCAGGTACACGAATCCACGGGCTGGCGACAGTCCGGGCAGTGTCGACCTGCGTCGGTGGAAAATACCAAGCCACCAAGGGCGGCGAAGGATGCGGCTTTTTTGGCCACCGGCAATCCTCTTGGGAGGACAAAGACAGATCGCTGCTCGATTCTCGTAAAAAGAACAGGGCATCGACCGCGAAGCCCCACTCAGGCAGGGGCAGCGCTACCGAACCGCAAAGGCGGTTTGGGTGAAAAGTCGCGCAGTGTAACGGCAAAAAGCCGACTTGCTAAGAGCCAAATAGCGCCAATTTATGCAACTTTAGCGACGCGAGGCCAGATAGCGCCGCAAGCCCTCTTGAGCGTCCGGGCAGTAAGGCTTTTGTTCAGCTTCCTGCAGAACCATTTCAAGGGGTAAAAACCGTGCTTCCATGACTTCTTCGGGCTGCAGGCGTAATGGGCCATCCCAGACCGCCGAATAGGATTTGCACCAGAGCCGGCTGGCGCCATCCTCAAAGTAGAAATGGTCATGTTCGACCAATTCCACGCCGCCAACTCCGAGCTCTTCTTCCAACTCACGGGCCGCCGAATCGGCGTAACACTCGCCTGCCGCGACCATTCCGCCCGCGGCCGTGTCCCAAAAACCGGGGTACAGGGCTTTACTCAAGGTACGGCGATGCACACACAGTTCGCCGGCCGAATTGAACAGGAAGATAAAAGTGCAACGGCCGATCAGGCCGCGCTCACGAAGGTCAGACCTGACGAGATGGCCGAGCAGGTTGTCCTGTTCGTCGACCCAACAAATCAGTTCAGCATCAGAGGCCGCGCGGTGCGCGGCCTCATTTTGAGTAGCGTCCATCATCACCCTTGGTTGAGGAGCTGACGCAAGTCGATCACTGCAGCGTTTGCCCGGGAAATATAGTTGGCCATGACCAGCGAGTGGTTGGCGAGAATGCCAAAGCCACTGCCGTTGAGAATCATAGGGCTCCAAACCGGCTCCTGCGAGGCCTCCAGCTCACGAATGATCTGACGCACGCTGACGGTGGCATTTTTCTTGGCCAGCACGTCGGCAAAATCGACTTCAATGGCGCGCAGCAAATGAGACAAAGCCCACGCCTGGCCACGGGCCTCGTAGAACACGTTGTCGATTTGCATCCATGGGGTTTCCACCACTTCTTCATCGACCTGCGGCACTTCACCCGGCGCCAGGGCTTCGGTTTTCAGTGCTGTGTTCAGCTTGACCCGACCGACACTGGCCGACAGGCGTTGCGACAACGAACCCAAACGAGTGGCGACATCGCCCAGCCAGTTGTTCAGGTTGTCGGCACGCGCATAGAACAGCGCGCCCCTCTGGTTAGGGTCGGACAGACGCGCTTCGTAGCGGCTCAGGGAATTGATGCCTTCCTGGTACTCCGACTCGCTCGATGGCAAAACCCAGCTCTTATTGTCAAAGTTAAAGCGTGGCTCGGCCTTGGCCAAATCGGCGTCTTCAGCCGATTGCGACTGGGAACGGGCGAAGTCTTTACGCAGGGCACGGGTCAAGTCACGCACCTGTACCAGCACGCCGTATTCCCAGCTGGGCATGTTGTCCATCCACAGGCCGGGCGGGAAACGGTCGTTGGAAATATAGCCACCGGGCTTGTTCAGCAACGTGCCGACCACAGTCTTGAGGGTTTCGACGGTGGTGTAGCCAATTACCATCTGCTTGCCTTCCTTCTCGGCGGCAAGCTGGGCGTTTTGCTGGACCGGAAACAGCGCCGGCTCTTCGCTCCAGTACCAACCCAGGCCGCCGGTGACCAACAGGTACAAGGCCAGCACGCTGAGCAACGCTTTGCTCATCAGCAGGTTGCGAAAGTAGCCGCGGTGGGTCGGCTTTGGCTCAGGGGCGGGGCCTTTGGCACTGCCTGCACGGTTTTTCCAGTCCAGCATGGCGATATCCTTTCAATCACTAGAGTTCATGCACGTCAATTGTCCGGGTGCGGTCAAACACTCCGACCACAACCCTACCCCATCGTGCCCATCGGTGCGGGCCTTTTAACCAAAGTGGCGCACGGGGCAGGTTCGACTATAAAGATCTTCAACCATAACGCATGCAGGCTTTTTACGCAGCGCGACCATAAGGTCAAAAACTGAATCGCACAGACTTGTACTTAATTGACGTATGACACTCATATAGAAGAAAAGAGGTGCTAGCATAGAGCCATCAGTCGACCTCAGCATGCACCCTAACTAGTAGTCAGGATATGACCGAGTCAGAAGACCCCAGCCGTGAGCGTCTCAAGCAGCACTTTGCCCAGCGGGTAATTCATCAGGCACGTCAAATTCTTGAGATCTGGCAACGCCTGCAGCGAAGTGAATGGTCAAACGCAGATTTGTCCGAACTCAGCGAAGCGAACCTGCGCCTGCTGCGTTTTGCCGAACGCTTCGAACAGCCGGAACACGGCCAGCTCGCGCGGCACATTGGCGAGTCCCTCAAGGTCGTGGACGAGAATCGCGGCCGCCTCAGCAGCCAGGTGATCACCGAACTCAACCGCCTGATGCAGCGCCTGTCCCGCACCGGCCTGCGCCAGGGCGACCAGCTTGAGCAAACGTTCCTGCCGCCGATGCGCAAGCCGATCTACGTCATGCTGGCTGATCACGACCGCGCCGAGCGCCTGGCCAAGCAACTGGAATTCTTCGGCATGAGCGCCCAGTCCCTCGACAGCGTGGCGGCGTTTCGTGCGTCCCTGGCCGAGCGCCTGCCTTCGGCGATTGTGATGGATGTGGATTTCTGCGGTGCCGGCCTGGGCCTCAAGCTCGCGGCCGAAGCCCAGGAAGGTCTGGAGCAAAAGCTGCCGCTGTTGTTCTTCAGCCTGCACGAAACCGACACCCCGACGCGCCTGGCCGCCGTGCGCGCGGGCGGCCAGGAATTCCTCACCGGCACGCTGGAAGCCTCCAGCCTGCTGGAAAAGATCGAAGTGCTGACCTGCGTCGCGCAGTACGAGCCTTATAAAGTGCTGATCATCGACGACTCACGCGCCCAGGCGTTGCACACCGAGCGCCTGCTCAACAGCGCCGGCATCGTTACGCGCACCCTGATCGAGCCGATCCAGGCCATGGCCGAGCTGGCGGACTTCCAACCGGACCTGATCATCCTCGACATGTACATGCCCGCCTGTACCGGCACCGAACTGGCCAAGGTGATTCGCCACAACGACCGTTATGTCAGCGTGCCCATCATCTACCTGTCGGCCGAAGACGACCTGGACAAGCAGTTGGACGCCATGAGCGAAGGCGGCGATGACTTCCTCACCAAGCCGATCAAGCCGCGCCACCTGATCACCACCGTACGCAACCGCGCCGCCCGCGCGCGCAATCTCAAGGCGCGGATGGTGCGTGACAGCCTGACCGGGCTGTACAACCATACCCACATCCTGCAATTGCTCGAAGACTGCAGCTTTCGCGCTCGCCGCGAGAACAAGCCGCTGAGCTTTGCCATGCTCGATATTGACCATTTCAAACGGGTCAATGACAGCCACGGCCACCCCATGGGCGACCGCGTCATCAAGAGTTTGGCGCTGTTCCTCAAGCAGCGCTTGCGCAAGACCGATTACATCGGCCGCTACGGCGGTGAAGAATTCGCCATCGTGATGCCCGACACCGACCTGGAATCGGCCTGCAAGGTGCTGGATGAAATCCGCGGGCGTTTTGCCGAAATTCACTACCCCGCCCAACCCCAGGACTTGTGGTGTACCTTCAGCGCCGGGCTGGTGGAGCTGTGCGACGACTCCGACAGCCTGATGATGGCCGCTCAGGCAGACGAGGCGCTGTACCGCGCCAAGGGCGCGGGACGTAACCGTGTACAAGCCGCACGCACGTCAAAGCAAAGTGCCACCTTTTCACCGGAATTCACTGAATCCGTCATAACCCTGTAATGAAAACGCAATAACTTCAGGCACTTATCTTTTGCTGTCGGTTGAAACCACGCATGCGCCTGAAGCTGCTGACCAATCTGAATACCCTTCTTCTAGTGGCCGTGTGCCTGGCACTTGGGGCGACGCTGTGGTGGTCGCAACGCGCACTGGAACGACCTTACTGGCTGATGGAACGCTACCTGGGCTTGTCGCAAACCTTCCAGAACCAGGCAGCACGCAATATCGACGACTACCTGGCCAGTGGCGACGCCTTGCGTTTGAGTGGCGCCAGCCAGAGCCTGGAAAACCTCTTGCAGCACCTGGATGAATTGCCCGCCGAGCTGGCGCAAACCCTGCGTCCCAGCCTCGCGGATCTGGATGCCTTCAGCAAAACTGACCTGCTCGCCGCCGGCAAACTGGCCGGCGACCCGCAAGCATTGCTGCTGCAAGCCGAGCGAGAATTGAGCGCGAACCTGGAGCAACTCAGCCAGTACGCCATGGGCGTCAACTCGCCCGAGGCAGCCCGTTACTTGCCGCCACTGCTGGCCGCTTCCCAGCACCTGGGCAAGCTGTCCCTGGCACGCGACAAGCTGGTGAGCAGCGGGCGCGCGGAATTGGCCGATGACGTAGAACGCGAAGTCGCCAGTATCCGCACCCAGGCCGACCTGTTGGCGCAGTTACCGTTGCTTGGCGTAAAGGCCAGCGCGGAATCCAGTTCTGATGACTTTTCAGCCATGATGGGCCTTGAAAACAGCGAAAAAGCCGACGTTCAGGACACGGGGGTCGACCTCAAGCGCGAGCTCAACAGCCTGCTGACCCGCTACCCCGCCGAACTCAAGCGCACCCGTGACCAAATCCAGCAGCGCACCGCACTGGCTGCCGGCACCCACCTGAAAATCGCCGCGGTACAACAATCCATCGCTGGCCTGGAACCCGTGGTGCGCGCGCAACACGCCAGGATCCAGGGTGAAGTACGCCTGATGCAAGGGGTGATGATCGGCCTGATCCTGCTGATCGCGCTGCTGATCGACACCCTGCAACGGCGCCTGGCGCGGGTGCTGACCAACCTGGCACCGGCCCTGTCCACCTGGGCCGAAGGCGACTTCAGCCAGCCGATTGCCCTGGGCAAGACCAACCGTGAATTGCACGATATCGAAGCCTCCCTTAACCGCTTGCGCGCCTACCTGGTGGACCTGGTGGGCACTATTCGCGGCAATGCCGAGGAAGTGGCCGGCAGCAGCCGCGCCCTCGCCGAGCTGAGCAGTGGCCTGCATGACGGTGCCGAGCGCCAGGCCGGTGATACCGCGCAGATCCGTGATTCCCTGGGTGAACTGGAAGCCACCATCCAGCAAGTGGCCGGGGATGCCAGCCAGGCAGCCGGCGCCAGTCGCAGCGCGGGTCAAGCCGTGGAACAGGGCCAACGCGTGATCGGCCTGAGCCTGACCGGTTTGCATGCGCTGGTCGGTGAAGTGCAGCAAAACGCGCAGATGATCGAAAAACTCGCCGAAGAATCCGCCACCATCGGCGGCGTACTGACCGTGATTCGCTCGATTGCCGACCAGACCAACCTGCTCGCGCTCAACGCGGCCATCGAGGCAGCGCGGGCCGGTGAAGCCGGGCGCGGGTTTGCCGTGGTCGCTGATGAAGTGCGCTCACTGGCCCAACGCACCGCCGGCGCCACCGCCGAGATCCAGGGCCTGATTGCCGGCCTGCAATCCGCGGCCCACCAATCGGTGCAAGGTATGCGCGCCCAGGTCGAACACGCCGAAGCCACTGCGCAGCAAGCCCAGGCAGCCGACGGCGCCTTGGATGAAATCGTCGGGGCAATCCAGACGATTTCCGACACGGCAGTGCGCATCGCCGATGTGACCGCTCAGCAGAGTGGTGCCGTCAGTGAAATTCGCGATAACAGCGAACGAATCCATCAGTTGGGTGAGGATAATCTGCTGCGTATTAGCCAGGGCCGTCGCCAGGGCGACCACCTGCTGGTGCTGGGTGGGCAGCTCAATACGGCTGTGCAGGCTTTCCGCGTTTAATCCGCTCCAATGCCATGCACAGATCACAATGTGGGAGCGGGCTTGCTCGCGAATGCGGTGGGTCAGTCAATTCATTTCTTACTGATCCACCGCTTTCGCGAGCAAGCCCGCTCCCACATTGGATCTCCTGAGACTTCAGGACCGTGCTACCAATGACCGGAATCCGGGCCACAGTCACAAATTTCGCGCAATCCTCGCTAATTGTGCTGCCTACTGCATAGAACTGGACAGTCACAAACGCTTTGCGGCATAGTCGCCGAGTTCTGCCGTACCCACATCAATAACAAGGAACAGCCGATGGCGACCTTACTGGTTCTTCACGGACCCAATCTGAACCTGCTCGGCACCCGCGAACCGGGCGTCTACGGGGCAGTCACCCTCGATCAGATCAACCTTGATCTGGAGCGACGGGCACGTGAAGCCGGCCACCATTTGCTGTACCTGCAAAGCAATGCCGAGTACGAATTGATTGATCGCATCCATGCCGCGCGCGGCGAAGGCGTGGACTTTATCCTGATCAATCCCGCCGCTTTTACGCATACAAGCGTTGCATTACGTGACGCGCTGCTGGCGGTGAGCATCCCATTTATCGAAGTGCACTTGTCGAACGTGCACAAACGCGAAGCTTTCCGCCATCACTCTTACTTCTCCGACGTAGCGGTAGGAGTGATCTGCGGCCTTGGCGCCAGCGGTTATCGACTGGCCCTGGAGGCCGCCCTGGAACACATTGAACAACCGGCCAAGCGCCCCTGACCGACCCTTGGGAGTTGATGATTCATGGATATCCGTAAAGTTAAGAAACTGATCGAACTGCTGGAAGAATCCGGTATCGACGAGCTGGAAATCAAGGAAGGCGAAGAATCCGTACGGATCAGCCGTCACAGCAAGACCCCGGCCCAACAGTTCTACGCGCCACAGATGCAAGCTCCAGCGCCTGCTGCCGCTCCGGCCGCCGCACCTGCTGCCGCTGCTCCAGCCGCACCTGCTGCGCCTGTGTTGAACGGCTTCGTGGTCAAGTCGCCAATGGTCGGTACGTTCTACCGCACCCCGGCACCGACCTCGCCAGCCTTCGTTGAAGTCGGCGCAACGGTGAAAGTGGGCGACACCATCTGCATCGTTGAAGCGATGAAGATGATGAACCACATCACCGCTGAGAAAGCCGGCGTCATCGAATCCATTCTGGTAGAAAACGGTCAGCCGGTTGAGTACGACCAGCCGCTGTTCACCATCGTTTGAACCGCGGAGCGCCTTCGATGTTGAAACCTGCGAAGAAACTGCAAAAAGTCCTGATCGCCAACCGCGGCGAGATTGCGCTGCGTATCCTGCGCGCCTGTAAGGAAGAGGGCATCAAGACCGTCGCTGTTTACTCGACGGCCGATACTGAATTGATGCACGTGAAACTGGCGGACGAAAGCATCTGCATCGGCCCGCCACTGGCCACGAACTCGTACCTGAAAGTCTCGAACATCATCGCGGCCGCTGAAGTGACCGGCGCTGATGGCATCCACCCAGGCTACGGCTTCCTCGCGGAAAACGCCGACTTCGCCGAGCAGGTGGAGAAATCCGGGTTTGCCTTCATCGGTCCGAAAGCCGAAACCATTCGCCTGATGGGCGACAAGGTATCGGCCAAAGACGCCATGATCGCTGCCGGCGTGCCAACCGTTCCAGGTTCCGACGGCCCGCTGCCTGAAGACGAGGCAACCGCCCTGCGCATTGGTCGCGAAGTCGGTTACCCGGTGATCATCAAGGCCGCCGGTGGCGGTGGTGGTCGCGGCATGCGCGTCGTGCACAAGGAAGAAGACCTGATCGAAGCCGCCAAGCAGACCCGCTCCGAAGCGGCTGCGTGGTTCGGCAACCCGATGGTCTACCTGGAAAAGTACCTGACCAACCCACGTCACGTGGAAGTGCAGGTGCTGTCCGACGGCCAGGGCCACGCCATCCACCTGGGCGACCGCGATTGCTCGCTGCAACGCCGTCACCAGAAGGTACTGGAAGAAGCGCCGGCACCGGGCCTGGACGAAACGGCTCGCCAGGAAGTCCTGGCTCGCTGCGTCAAGGCGTGCATCGACATCAACTACCGTGGCGCCGGTACCTTTGAGTTCCTCTACGAAAACGGTCGTTTCTACTTCATCGAGATGAACACTCGTGTGCAGGTAGAGCACCCGGTTTCGGAGATGGTCACCGGTATCGACATCGTCAAGGAGATGCTGAGCATCGCCGCCGGTAACGTGCTGTCCTTCACCCAGGACGACGTGAAGATCCACGGCCACTCCCTGGAGTGCCGGATCAACGCCGAAGACCCGAAAACCTTTATCCCAAGCCCTGGCCTGGTCAAGCATTTCCATGCGCCCGGCGGCAACGGCGTACGTGTGGATTCGCACCTGTACAGTGGCTATAAGGTTCCGTCCAACTACGACTCGCTGATCGGCAAGCTGATCACCTGGGGCGCGACTCGCGACGAGGCCATGGCCCGTATGCGTAATGCCCTGGACGAAATCGTGGTTGACGGCATCAAGACCAACATCCCGCTGCATCGGGACCTGGTTCGTGATGAAGGCTTCTGCGAAGGTGGTGTGAACATTCACTACCTGGAACACAAGCTGGCTAACCAGTAAGTGCTCCACCCAACAAAGCCGCCTTCGGGCGGCTTTGTTGTTTGTGGAACACCGTTTTTTTCTGGGCAGACACATTACCCCTGTGGGAGCGGGCTTGCTCGCGAAGGCGGTGGGCCAGCGGGAACATAAGGCGACTGACCCGACGCCTTCGCGAGCAAGCCCGCGCCCACATTTGGACCGAGTGCGGTCAGTGGTGTCGTCTTCTGCCCGCCGCTCGCGTAAACTTGCGCGCTTTCGCGACCCAGCCGTCGCACACTCATTTTTTTCAAAGGTGCCCGCCATGCCTTGGCTGCAAGTCCGTCTCGCCATCAGCCCAGAACAAGCCGAAACCTACGAAGACGCTTTCCTCGAAGTGGGCGCTGTCTCGGTCACCTTTATGGACGCCGAAGACCAACCGATCTTCGAACCCGAACTCAACACCACGCCACTCTGGTCCCACACCCATTTGCTGGCCCTGTTCGAAGACGGCACCGATGCCGCCGCCGTGCTGGCCCATATGGAACTGCTCACCGGCGGCCCGCTGCCGGAGCATCACAGTGAAATCATTGAAGACCAGGACTGGGAACGCAGCTGGATGGACAACTTCCAGCCCATGCGTTTCGGCCAGCGCCTGTGGATCGTACCCAGCTGGCACGCCGCCCCCGAACCGGAGGCAGTCAACCTGCTGCTGGACCCGGGCCTGGCGTTCGGCACCGGCACTCACCCCACCACCGCGCTGTGCCTGGAATGGCTCGACGGCCAGGACCTGACTGACTGCAACGTGCTGGATTTCGGCTGTGGCTCGGGGATCCTGGCGATTGCCGCGCTGCTGCTGGGCGCCAAGGAAGCTGTCGGCACCGACATCGACGTGCAAGCCCTGGAAGCCTCCCGCGACAACGCCGGGCGCAACCATATTCCTGAAGGCAAATTCCCACTGTACCTGCCGGAGCAATTGCCCCAGGTACAGGCCGATGTGCTGGTGGCGAATATCCTCGCCGGGCCGCTGGTGTCCCTGGCGCCGCAGTTGTCGAGCCTGGTCAAGCCAGGTGGGCGTTTGGCGCTGTCGGGCATTCTCGCCGAGCAAGGCGAAGACGTGGCGGCAGCCTATGCTCAGGACTTTGAGCTGGACCCGATCGCGAACCGTGACGGCTGGGTACGCATCAGTGGTCGTCGGCGCTAGAATGGGCGCCTGCCTGAATCGGATGGCCGCATGACTGACAGTTTCGTCACCCAGTGCCCGCATTGCCAAGCCCGCTTTCGCGTCAGCCACGCTCAATTAAGCGTGGCCCGTGGCGTGGTGCGCTGCGGCTCGTGCCTGCAAGTGTTCAACGCCGCTCGCCAGTTGCTGGAGCAGCGTGCCGGTGCAACTGCGCCGCAAGTTACACAGCCAGCTCCCGCCGAGCCAGCCGCAGGACAGGCTCCCGAGGCAGCCCCCCAGACACCGCGAGCCATCAGCCAGAAGCAGTGGACCGCCGAAGAGCTGGACCTGGACAACCTTGACCTGGACGAAGAACTGGCCAAGCTGGAGCGCCGCGAGATTCAGCACACCCTGCCGCCAGGCGCGGAGCGTCGCCAAGCAGGTGCCGACCGTCGGCAAAAGGAAGATGCCCTCAGCGCCAGCCGTGACACCGTCAAGGCCGAGGAAGAAAAGTGGGCCGCCAGCCTGTTCAGCGAACCGCCCGAGGAGCGCGTCCAAGCCCCCGAAGACGAACCCGAACCGGTCAAGGCACCTGCGACCAAGCAGCGTACCGAGCCGTCCATGTCGTTTCATATTGACGACATTGACGATGAACCCTCGCGGCACTCGACGCCTGACGATGACGATATCGACCCGCCGTTCACGCCGCTGACCGCTGCCGCGGACGAGCCTGAACCCGAAGAACGCCCACAACCGCGTCGCCAACGCCCACGCCCGGAAGCCAGCGTTCACGACGATGTACTCCAGGACCTGGAAGACGACCCACTGCATCTTTATGCGCAGAAACGTCCGTCAGGCTGGGGCCGTCGTCTCATCTGGACACTCCTGGTATTGCTGGCTGCCGCTGGCCTGGCGGGCCAGTACGTCGCCTATCAATTCGGCGACCTTGCCCGCCAGGACGCTTACCGCCCCTGGTTCCAGCAACTGTGCCCAACACTGGGCTGCACCGTGCCATCACGGGTCGATATCGCGCACATCAAGAGCAGTAACCTGGTGGTGCGCAGCAACCCGGAGTTTGCCGGGGCGCTGGTGGTGGACGCCATCATCTATAACCGTGCGACGTTCTCCCAGCCTTTCCCGCTGCTGGAGCTGCGTTTTGCCGACTTGAACGGCAGCCTGATTGCCAGTCGTCGCTTCAAACCCGGCGAATACCTGAGTGGTGAACTGGCCGGTGTAAGCGAGATGCCTTCACAGACCCCGATCCATATCTCCCTGGACATCCTCGACCCAGGCAATAAAGCCGTGAATTACAGCCTGAGTTTCCACTCGCCCGAGTGAGCCGGTTCACGCTCCGAGGTTTGACGGCAAATTATTGACTGCCCCGCCACCTACCAAACCGGTGGCGATAAAGAAATAACTGTTCAGATTTTATCCAATTCAGCCTTTATCCAGTCATCGAGAGCGGGTATCATGCCAACCCTTTTTCGAACTCTAATGATCCGGCCCCACAACAGGGAAGTCCTATGTCGGCGGTACGCATCGGCCCATACACATTGCCAAACGGTTTGATTCTCGCCCCGATGGCGGGCGTCACCGACCAGCCCTTTCGTCAGCTGTGCAAGCGTTTGGGCGCGGGTCTAGTAGTCTCTGAAATGGTCACCAGCGACATGAGCCTGTGGAACACCCGCAAATCGCGGATGCGCATGATCCACGAAGGTGATCCCGAGCCCCGCTCGGTACAGATCGCCGGTGGTGATGCACAAATGCTGGCGGATGCAGCACGGGCCAACGTTGAGTTGGGCGCACAGATCATCGACATCAACATGGGCTGCCCGGCCAAGAAGGTCTGCAACAAGGCCGCCGGTTCCGCGCTGTTGAAAGATGAGCAATTGGTCGCCGAGATCCTGCAGGCCGTTGTCGCCGCAGTGGATGTGCCGGTCACCCTGAAGATTCGTACCGGTTGGGACCGGGACAACAAGAACGGCCTGACGGTGGCGAAGATCGCCGAACAGGCAGGCATTACAGCGTTGGCGGTGCACGGCCGCACCCGCGCCGACCTTTACACCGGTGAAGCCGAGTACGACACCATTGCCGCGATCAAGCAGGCGGTGTCGATGCCGGTGTTTGCCAATGGCGATATCGACTCAGCCGAGAAAGCCCGGCGCGTGCTGCACGCAACCGGTGCCGATGGCTTGTTGATTGGCCGGGCCGCCCAGGGGCGGCCATGGATTTTTCGTGAGATCGAGCATTTTCTGCGTACCGGCGAAGTGTTGCCGGCACCGGAGCTGATCGAGGTGGAACGTATTCTGCTAGAGCATCTGGCCGCCCTGCACGCCTTCTATGGAGACGTGATGGGAGTACGCATTGCTCGCAAGCATGTCGGCTGGTATCTCGCAACCTTGCCGGGCGCCAGGGAGTTTCGCGCCCACTTCAATCGTTTGGATGATACGGAAGCACAGTGCGCCAACGTTCGTGAGTTTTTCAGCGAACGTTACAAGAGCCTGGGGACAGGGGACGGAGAGGGGGTGGCCGCATGACGATGATGACCGAGACTTTAGTGAGTGGAACAACACCCGTGAGCGACAACGTCAATTTGAAACAGCACCTGAACACGCCGAGCGAAGAAGGCCAGACCCTTCGCGGGAGTGTCGAGAAGGCGTTGCACAATTATTTCGCCCACCTTGAGGGCGCTTCCGTCACGGACGTGTACAACCTGGTGCTCTCCGAAGTCGAAGCGCCCTTGCTTGAAAGCGTGATGAACTACGTCAAGGGCAACCAGACCAAAGCCAGTGAGCTGCTGGGCCTCAATCGTGGCACCTTGCGCAAAAAGCTCAAGCAGTACGATTTGCTGTAAGCATTCAATCAAACCAGAAAGGCGCCCGCGTAAAAACGGACGCCTTTTTTGCTGACTCCTTTGCTTTAGATGGAAATTGAAATGACCGACCAGACTACCCGCCTGCCGATCCGCCGTGCCTTGATCAGCGTCTCCGACAAGACCGGGATCCTCGAATTTGCCCGGGAGCTGGAAGCCCTGGGCGTGGAAATCCTCTCCACGGGCGGGACCTTCAAACTGCTGCAGGACAACGGCGTGGCCGCAGTAGAAGTCGCGGACTACACCGGTTTCGCAGAAATGATGGACGGTCGAGTCAAGACCCTGCACCCGAAAATCCACGGCGGGATCCTCGGTCGTCGCGGTATCGACGACGCCATCATGACCGAACACGGCATCAAGCCGATCGACCTGGTGGCCGTTAACCTTTACCCGTTCGAAGCCACCATCAACAAGCCAGGCTGCGACCTGCCGACCGCCATCGAAAACATCGATATCGGCGGCCCGACCATGGTTCGCTCCGCGGCCAAGAACCACAAAGACGTGGCCATCGTGGTTAACGCCAGCGACTACGCCAACGTGCTCGAAAGCCTGAAAGCCGGCGGCCTGACCTATGCCCAGCGTTTCGACCTGATGCTCAAGGCGTTCGAACACACTGCCGCCTACGACGGCATGATCGCCAACTACATGGGCACCGTGAACCAGGCCGCCGACACCCTCAGCACAGAAGGCCGCAGCCAGTTCCCGCGCACCTTCAACAGCCAGTTCATCAAGGCCCAGGAAATGCGCTACGGCGAGAACCCGCACCAGAGCGCGGCGTTCTACGTGGAAGCCAAACCGGCCGAAGTCGGCATCGCCACCGCGACCCAACTGCAAGGCAAAGAGCTGTCCTACAACAACGTGGCCGACACCGACGCCGCGCTGGAATGTGTGAAGAGCTTCGTCAAGCCGGCCTGCGTGATCGTCAAGCACGCCAACCCGTGTGGCGTGGCCGTGAGCCCGGACGCTGAAGGCGGTATCCGCCAGGCGTACGAACTGGCCTACGCCACCGACACCGAATCCGCCTTCGGCGGCATCATCGCCTTCAACCGCGAGCTGGATGCAGAAACCGCCAAAGCCATCGTCGAGCGTCAGTTCGTCGAAGTGATCATCGCCCCTTCCGTGAGTGAAGAAGCCCGCGCCATTGTGGCCGCCAAAGCCAACGTGCGCCTGCTGGCCTGTGGCGAGTGGTCGGCTGACCGCGCTGCTGCCTGGGACTACAAGCGCGTCAACGGCGGCTTGCTGGTACAGAGCCGCGACATCGGCATGATCGGCAGCGAAGACCTCAAAGTCGTCACCCAACGCGCCCCGACCGAGCAAGAGATCCACGACCTGATCTTCGCCTGGAAAGTCGCCAAGTACGTTAAGTCCAACGCCATCGTCTACGCCAAGAACCGCCAGACCATCGGTGTCGGCGCCGGCCAGATGAGCCGTGTGAACTCGGCACGTATCGCCGCGATCAAGGCTGAGCACGCGGGTTTGCAAGTCGCCGGTTCGGTGATGGCTTCCGACGCGTTTTTCCCGTTCCGCGACGGCCTGGACAATGCTGCGAAAGCCGGTGTTACCGCCGTGATCCAACCGGGCGGTTCGATGCGTGATGCAGAAGTGATTGCCGCAGCCGACGAAGCCGGTATCGCCATGGTGTTCACCGGTATGCGCCACTTCCGTCACTGATTGATTTGATACCAAGCGGGCACTGGCTTGACAGGGGAGCTGGCTTGCCTGCGATAGCATCACCTCGGTGTGCATGACACACCGAGGTGCCTGCATCGCGGGCAAGCCCGGCTCCCACAGAAAAGCGGCTCACAGTGCTCCCAAGAATTGAGCATCATCCGAGGTTTTTTGAAATGAATGTTTTGATCATTGGCAGCGGTGGCCGTGAACACGCCCTGGCCTGGAAAGTTGCCCAGGACCCGCGTGTCCAGAAAGTTTTCGTCGCACCCGGCAACGCCGGCACCGCCATTGAAGCCAAGTGTGAAAACGTCGCCATCGACGTGCTGGCCCTGGAGCAGCTTGCTGATTTTGCCGAGAAAAACGTTTCCCTGACCATCGTCGGTCCGGAAGTGCCGTTGGTTGCCGGCGTCGTGGACCTGTTCCGCAGCCGTGGCCTGGATTGCTTCGGCCCTACCGCCGGCGCTGCACAGCTGGAAGGTTCCAAGGCGTTCACCAAGGATTTCCTGGCACGCCACAAGATCCCGACTGCCGACTACCAGAACTTCACCGAGATCGAGCCGGCCCTGGCTTACCTGCGTGAAAAAGGCGCACCGATCGTGATCAAGGCCGACGGCCTGGCCGCCGGTAAAGGCGTGATCGTTGCGATGACCCTGCAGGAAGCCGAAGACGCCGTGCGCGACATGCTCGCCGGTAACGCTTTCGGTGAAGCCGGTTCCCGCGTCGTCATCGAAGAGTTCCTCGACGGCGAAGAGGCCAGCTTTATCGTAATGGTCGACGGCAAAAACGTTCTGCCGATGGCCACCAGCCAGGACCACAAACGCGTCGGCGACGGCGACACTGGCCCGAACACCGGCGGCATGGGTGCTTACTCCCCTGCCCCAGTGGTCACCGCCGAAGTACACAAGCGTGTGATGGACCTGGTGATCTGGCCGACCGTGCGCGGCATGGCCGACGAAGGCAACGTGTATACCGGCTTCCTGTACGCCGGCCTGATGATCGACAAAGCCGGTAACCCGAAAGTCATCGAGTTCAACTGCCGCTTCGGCGACCCGGAAACCCAACCGGTGATGCTGCGCTTGCAGTCGAGCCTGGTGCTGCTGGTGGAAGCGGCCCTGGCCCAGGCGCTGGACAAGGTTGAAGCACAGTGGGACCCACGTCCGAGCGTCGGCATTGTGCTGGCGGCCGGTGGTTACCCTGCCGACTACGCCAAAGGCGATGTGATTGAAGGCCTGGACGCAGCTGCTACGCTGGAAGGCAAGGTGTTCCATGCCGGCACCGCGCTCAAGGATGGCAACGTTGTAACCGCAGGTGGCCGTGTGTTGTGCGCCACCGCAATGGGTGCCAGTGTCGACGCCGCGCAACAACAGGCGTACAAACTGGCCGCGAAAATCGACTGGAAAGGTTGCTTCTACCGCACAGACATCGGCTACCGCGCCATTGCCCGTGAACGTGGCGAGAACAGCTGAACAGCTACACTTGAGTAGCTATCCGTTCGGTTAGGCAAGGGCCTCTGGCCCTTGCCCTACACATGTCGCCCCGCGCATAGTTAACCCGTGCATCAACCTACGAAGGGATTTCGCCGTGCGCTGGCTCAGGATCGCCATAGGTTTCACAGTCAGTTTGCTGACCCTGCTCTGCTTGTTCCCGGCCCAGGCCGCCGCGCAAGGCAGTGGTTGGGCAGTATTGCTTGATGAACAGGCCGACCTGCAGTTGAGCGACATTCGCTCCCCCCGCTACACCAATCAATTCAGCCCCATCGAACTGGACCGGATTACCGCCGCGGAGCCGGACGGTGCGTTGTGGGTACGCTTCAAGCTGCAACCCGGCAAGCACGAGCAAGTGCTGCGGGTATTCGCCCCGGACCTGTCCCACCTGAGCCTCTATGTACTGGACGGCGACACCCTGGTGGAACAACAAAGCACCGGCACTCGCCAACCCCAGGCGGAACGCCCGCTGCCCAGCAGCGATTTCATGCTGCCGATGCCCCAGAGCCAGAAGCCTCTGGAGGTGTATCTGCGCCTGGTCTCGGAACACGAGCTGCGCCCCTATATCACCCTGGAACCGGCCGTACTCGCCGCCGCCGATCAGACCCAGACACTGATCTACGGCCTGCTGTTCGGCTGCCTGCTGATGCTGATCCTGCACAACCTCACACGCTTCGCTTACCACCGCTCACGCAGCAGCCTATGGCTGGCGGCCTGCGAGCTGCTGTTGATGCTGAGCCTGGCATTGCTGCTCAACCTGGTGGGGCCGTGGCTGCCGAACTGGCACGCGATCCAGACCCCGGGCGCCTACCTGGCCCTGCTGCTGACCGCCCCCTGCGGGTTGATGTTTGCCTACCGATTCTTCATGCCTTTGGGCCCGCACCCGCTGAACAAGCTGTTGATGGCCGACATCCTGCTGATCGTGCTGTGCGGCCTGCTGCTGTTGTTCGTCAACACCTTGCCGCTGAACATCATCACCTACGCCCTGGTGGCCCTGGCCGGGCTGAGCATGTTGTTTGTCTCGGCCTGTCACTGGCAGAAAGGCTACCGGCCGGCACGCTTGTTCGTGGTAGCGATGGTGGTGTTCAACATCGGTACGCTGATCATCCTCCCTGCCCTGCTCGGCCTGACGCTGGTGGCGCCGCAAGGTTTGATTGTCACGTTGCTCGGGTTTATCTGCCTCAGCGGCCTGCTGATGAGCCTGGCCCTGGGCGAACGCCAGCGCGCGATTGTCGAGGCCCGCTTCAGCCTCAGCCGTGATCTGGCGGCCAGCAATGCCGAAATCGCCGCCAAGGCCGAGTTCCTGGCGAAGATCAGCCACGAAATCCGTACGCCCATGAACGGTGTGCTGGGCATGACCGAGTTGCTGCTGGGCACGCCGCTGTCGGTGAAACAGCGTGACTACGTGCAAACCATCCACAGCGCCGGTAATGAACTGCTGACGCTGATCAACGAGATCCTCGACATCTCCAAGCTGGAGTCCGGGCAGATCGAGCTGGACGACGTGCAATTCGACCTCAACGCCCTGATCGATGACTGCTTGAGTATCTTCCGCGCCAAGGCCGAACAGCAGAACGTCGAACTGATCAGCTTCATCCAGCCCCAAGTGCCGCGAGTGATCAGCGGCGACCCGACGCGCCTGCGCCAGGCACTGTTAAGCCTGCTGGAAAACGCCCTGCAAAAAACCGATGAAGGTGAAGTGCTGATCGTCGTCGCCCTCGACGAACGCAGCACCAAGCCGCGCTTGCGCATTGCCGTGCAGGACAGCGGCCTGCCGATGGAGGCCGCCGAGCGCGACGCGTTGCTGCACAGCGAACTGCACAGCAAGAACTTCCTCTCGGCCACGCGCTTGAGCGGCCACCTGGGCCTGGTGATCGCGCGTCAACTGATCCTGTTGATGAACGGCGAGTTCGGCATCAAGAGTGGCAGCCACCAAGGCAGCACCCTGTGGCTGACCCTGCCATTGGACCCGGAACGCCTGGAGCATCCGACGTCCGACCTCGACGGCCCGCTCAAAGGCGCCCGGGTATTGGTGGTGGACGACAACGACACCTGCCGCAAAGTGCTGGTGCAGCAATGCACGGCCTGGGGCCTGAACGTCAGCGCCGTGCCGTCCGGCAAAGAGGCCCTGGCGCTGCTGCGCACCAAAGCTCACCTGCGCGATTACTTCGACGTGGTGCTGCTGGACCAGAACATGCCCGGCATGACCGGTATGCAACTGGCGGCAAAGATCAAGGAAGACCCGAGCCTTAACCACGACATCCTGCTGATCATGCTCACTGGCATCAGCAATGCACCGAGCAAGATCATCGCGCGCAACTGCGGCATCAAGCGCATCCTCGCCAAACCGGTGGCTGGCTACACGCTCAAGACCACCCTGGCCGACGAACTGACCCAGCGCAGTAAAGGCGCCGTGCAGCCGCGCCCCGCCCTCAGCGCACCGACAGCCGTGACCGTGCCCAGCGACTTCCGCATCCTGGTGGCTGAAGACAACAGCATCTCCACCAAAGTGATTCGCGGCATGCTGGGCAAGCTCAACCTTAACCCGGACACCGCCAGCAACGGTGAAGAAGCGCTGGAGGCGATGAAAGCCCAGCGTTACGACCTGGTGTTGATGGACTGTGAAATGCCGATCCTCGATGGCTTCTCCGCCACTCAGCAACTGCGGGCGTGGGAAGTCAGCCACCAACGCATTCGCACACCGGTGGTGGCACTCACCGCACACATCCTCTCGGAACATAAAGAGCGCGCGCGCCAGGCCGGGATGGATGGGCATATGGCCAAGCCAGTGGAGTTGTCGCAGTTGCGCGAGCTGGTTGAGTTCTGGGTGGCGCAGCGTCAACAAAAACAGGAACACAGCACCGTTTCCTGACCTGAAATGCAACCGCCCCTGTGGGAGCTGGCTTGCCTGCGATAGCGGTGTATTAGCGACAAGCCAGTTGCTTGACATACCGCTATGGCAGGCAAGCCAGCTCCCACATTTGCCCGGTTGCGCCTGATAGACTCCGCAGACTTCTCCCATCGCGAGCCGCCCCCCATGCTCCATGTGTTATTCAGCGTTTACCTGAAGATGCTGGTGCTCTACAGCCCGTTCTTTGTGCTGTCCTGCTTTATCAGCCTGACCCGTGGTTATTCCAGCAAGGAACGCAGGCGCCTGGCCTGGAAAGTGGCGTTGGCGACGCTGGTGTCGAGCGTATTGCTCTACCTGTTTGGCCGGGTGATTTTCAGTGTGTTCGGCATCACCGTGGACGCCTTTCGCATCGGTGCCGGCAGCGTGCTGTTTATCTCGGCTCTGGGCATGGCCCAGGGCAAATCAGCGGTGCAGACCGACAATGTGCAGCAAGACGTGACCATCGTGCCGCTGACCATCCCCCTCACCGTTGGCCCCGGCACCATCGGTGCGCTGCTGGTGATGGGCGTCAGCCAGCCGCATTGGGATGACAAGATCACCGCCATCCTCAGCATCGCCCTGGCCAGCCTCACGGTGGGCGTGGTGCTGTATTTGTCCAACCGTATCGAACGCATTCTCGGCGACCAGGGCTTGCAGATTGTCAGCCGGTTGATGGGGTTGTTCGTGTGCGCGCTTGCCGCGCAGATCATCTTTACCGGGGTACGCGGCTACCTGGTGCCTTAAATCCGATACTGGGCGATTGCCGACTGCACCTTGTCTCCCGCGCTTTCGCGCATCAACTGGAGGGTCTTTTCGTTGACCACCGAGGTATTCAGCACCAGGCAGGTCTGCCCGCTGAAGGCCTCGAACGAGGCGCTGTCCCACTCCAGAAACGGCAAGCCGACCTGCTTGCTCACCCCGTGACTGCTGTAAGTCACTAACACCATCATCACTTCGCCGTCGGTCTCGGCACAGGAGGCCAAGCCGAAATCACCGCCCTGATGCACCGTGCTGTTGCGCTTGAACAGCTCGAATGAAGCGGGTTGCTGCTTCATGGCCTCCAGTGCGTCGGCCGCCAGCTTCGGCAACGCCGCGAGCAGCGGCCCGGCCAGTGATGTCGACGCCAGCATGGCCGCGATGATATTAAGCGCCGCCAGTTGCACCGTCAGGCCCTTGCCCGAGCTTTTGACCCGCTCGAAGCGGCTGCGCACCGGCAGCCAGCCCAAGCTGATCATCACCTTGATAAACTCGTCGTACCACGCCTCCGTGCCGCGGTTTACTTTCAACACATCGCTGACATAACCACTGGCCAGCAAGTAGCTTTTGCGGATGTACTCGCGGTTCAGCGCAGACATACCCTCGATAAACGAGATCACACCATTGTTCACCACTGCCGCATTGCAATCATCCTCAGTGTCCAACGCCAAGGAGGGCGTGATTGCCGGTGCCCCTGGCAGCTTGTAGGCGGCAATCAACTTGCGCCTCTTCGCACTGATGATCCTTTTGTGATATCGCTCCATTTCCCGTTCTCCACAAGCACCCCACATGGGGCTTGCTCCCACACTAGTCGAGTGGCAGGTGGGCTTGCCAGACGACAAACATCGCTTGGCACACCCTCCGAAAAAGCGCCCCCCAGCAATAACGAGGCGCCCGCGCGGGCCTTCCGTCTTTCAGCGACAAAAAAAGAAAAAGCCCCGAATAACGGTAGGTTTTCACCCAGCGTTACTCGGAGCTTTCTTGCGTACGACAGACCGCTTTCAGCAGGCAGGTTTCTCGCCATACCAACGCGGCGTGTACACCCACTCCCCGCCACCGGCCCGCGCAAACACGCAGGTGGTGGACGAGCCAATCAGCACCATGGTGCGCATGTCGACCTGCTCAGGCGTCAGTTGCCCAAGCGTGGTGACACGCAGGGTCTGGCCTGGGCGGCCGATGTCACGCCCCAGCACTACCGGCGTCTGCGGCGTGCGATGCAAGGCGACGATTTCCAGGGCGCGCCCCAGTTGCCAAGGCCGCGAGCGCGAGATGGGGTTATAGAACGCCAGGGCCAGGTCGGCCTGGGATGCAAGGTCCAAGCGCTTTTCGATGATCGACCAAGGCTTGAGGTTGTCCGACAGCGACATCACGCAGAAGTCATGCCCCAGCGGCGCACCCGCTTGAGCGGCGGTGGCCAGCGAGGCCGAGACGCCCGGCAGAATCTCCAGGTCGACTTGATGCCAGGCCGGGTCGCTCGACTCGTGCAAGGCCTCGATGACAGCAGCTGCCATCGCAAACACTCCGGGGTCGCCGGACGACACCACCACCACTGAGCGCCCTTGCGCAGCCAGCTCAAAGGCATGACGCGCGCGCTGCATTTCTTCGCGGTTATCGGTGCAATGCTGCACCTGGTCATCGCGGAACGGCCCGGCCATGCGCACGTAGGTTTCGTAGCCCAGCACATCGGTGCAGCGTGCCAGTTCAGCCTTGACGGCCGGGACCATCAACTCGGCCGCGCCCGGGCCCAGGCCAATCACCGCGAGACGCCCACGCGGACGGCCGACGAGCGAAAGGTCCAGAGGTTGTTCTGCAACGCTGATAACGATGTCCGCGTCTTGCTCCACGTCAGCGAAACGCAACGGCACCCCTAATTCCAATGCAGCGTCGGGCAAGGAAGCGTCGGCCATTTGCGTAGCGCTGGCCAACAGGCAGGCCAGGGATTGCACAGCAATGCCGGCATGGTGCAACGCCGCACGCACACGCTCGGCCAACTGCGCACCAGGCTTACAAGTGACGCACACCGTCTTCGGGTAAATCAGTAATTCGTTGTCCGCCGGCACACGCAGGGCGCTGCCCACGTGAATCGCCAAGCGTGCGTGCTGATCCTGCGGCAGATTGGCCTGGTCCAGCCAGGGCGCCGCGCCTTCAATGCGCACGCTTTCTCCGGCGAGCAGGTCGGAGACGAAGCGTTTGCCCAGCTCCAGGTCGGCCAGTTGGTAACCCGCGGGCGGGTTGAGCAGGCAAGTGCCGAAACGCAGCTCGCCGCTGGTAGTGATTGCAGCGGCTACGCCCAACGCTGCCGCGATGTCTCGCGCCATGACGTTCACACCGCCCAGGCCACCGAGCAACGGCACCACGGCACTGCCATCTTCAGCGACGGCCAGCACTGCTGGTTCTTCACCCTTTTCGAGCAATAGCGGCGCCAGGGTGCGGATGACGATGCCGGCCGCGCACAGGGCGATCAACGGCGTGCCTTGTTGATAAAGCTGGCGCAAGGTTGCGCCGAACTCGCTGTACGTGTGGTCCGCACCTTCAACCCGTCCGGCCAGGCCATGGATCAGCGCGCCCGGGTAAACCTGTTGAATCTTGCGCGCAGTCGCCAGGCTGCCCTGGCCCAGAATGACAATCGCCGGGCACATCAACCTTGCCACCTTTCACCCGGCACGATGATCAGCGAGAAGTACGGCGAAGACGCCGGGTCGACCTGATCCAGTGCCACGATTTTCTGGTTAGCCATGGTCGCGCGCTCCACGTAGAGCGCGCGCTCGGCCAAACCGAGTTCTTCCAGCACCTGGCGCACCTTGGGGAAGTTGCGGCCCAGCTTCATGATGACCGCCGCATCGGCATCCGCCAGGCGCCGCTTGAGGTCGTCAGCGGGCAACACACCGGAGAGCACCGACAGACTCTGATTGCGATACACCAACGGTGCGCCGAGCACCGAGGCGCCGCCGAGCATGGAGCACACGCCAGGGATAACTTGCGCGTCATAACGCTCGGCCAGACGGTCGTGCAGGTACATGTAAGAACCGTAGAAGAACGGGTCGCCTTCGCAGATCACCGCCACATCACGGCCGGCGTCCAAGTGCGCGGCCACGTCCATGCTGGCAGTGTCGTAGAAGTCGCTGATGATTTGTTCATAAGACATCGGTGCCGGCAGCACTTCCGTGGTCACCGGGTACACCAGCGGCATCAGGGTCTGCTGCGCCACCAAGTGGTCTTCGATGATGCCGAAGGCATTGCCCTTCTTGCCCTTGGCCACGAAGTACGCAACCACCGGCGACTCGCGTAGCAGGCGCAGGGCCTTGAGGGTAATCAGTTCCGGGTCGCCGGGGCCCACGCCCAGGCCAATCAACCGTCCACGTGCCTGCATTATTCGACCTCCGTGGCCAAGGCGTTGACCGCGGCGGCGGCCATGGCACTGCCGCCAAGGCGGCCTTGCATGATCACGAACGGTACGCCACGGCTGTCGGCCGCCAGCATCGCCTTGGATTCGGCGGCGCCGACAAACCCCACCGGGAAACCCAGGATCAATGCCGGTTTCGGCGCGCCGGCGTCGAGCATTTCCAGCAGGTAGAACAAGGCGGTCGGCGCGTTGCCGATCACCACCACGCTGCCTTCCAGGTGCGGGCGCCACAGCTCCAGCGCAGCGGCCGAACGGGTGTTGCCCAATTCCCGCGCCAACTCCGGCACGCTGTCGTCGCGCAAGGTGCAGATCACTTCATTGTTGGCTGGCAGGCGCGCGCGGGTCACGCCTTCGGAGACCATTCGCGCATCACACAGAATCGGCGCGCCGGCGGCCAGCGCCTCGCGCCCGGCCTTGCCGGCACCGATGGAGAACTGCAGGCCGTCGATGGCCTCGACCATGCCGCACGCATGAATCACCCGCACCGCGAGTTTTTCCAGGTCGGCCGGGATGCGGTCCAACTTGGCTTCCGCGCGAATAATGGCGAAGGAGTTGCGATAGATCTCCTGACCGTCGCGGATGTAATCAATCATCGGTGTTGCTCCGTGAGCGTGCGCGTAACAGGGCGCCCGCCGCTTCAATGGAAAGAGTGCGTGCGTGCAGCCGGCCGAAACCTTGCTCGGCTGCATCGCGAAAATAGAGGTCGTAGTGGCCGGGACTAACCGCCAGCAAGGTGACCGGCGCGACATGCGCCGCGGCGCAGGAACGCAGGCAGCCGGACAGGTGCACGTCATGACCCGGTTGCAGGGCGGCCAGTTGCACGGCGTCGGCCTTGGTGTCGGCCAGGCCTTTGCCGCAGCCGCTTGAGCCGGTGCAGGCGATCATGCGTGCCAGCGGTTGCTCGACTGAGCAGAGAAAGCCCAGCTGCTGCAGGCGATCTGTGACGGTGGCGGCGTTATCGGTGTGTACGTTGGGCAGCAGCAGACCTTGCCAGGGCGTGAAACGCAGCGTGCCGTCGCCGTAGTCACTGGCCAGTTTGGCGGCGCCCTTGAGCATGCTCGAGTCCAGCCGCCCCAGCGGTGCAACGGCGGCGACGTAGACGTAATCTTTTTGCCTCTGTGGATAAGTACCCAGATGCAGCAGAGCCCCACTGGCCGGGCGCTTGAAACCATCAACCGGCAGCAACGGCAGGTTCAGACGGTTCAGGAAGTTATCCACAGGCAAATGCCGCATCCGGGTTTGCGCAGGCGTCGCCAGGTCGAGAAACAGCTCCAACACCGCCACCACCAACGCATGGCCCTGCGCCAACGGCACGGCGGCCAGCGGCGCATCCAGCCCAGGGCAGCCGGCCAGACCGAACGCAAGCAGTGTCTCGCCCTCGCGTTCAAAGGCCGACAGCCACAGGTCATGGTGGTGTTCAAGCATGGCCAGGGCTTCGCCGCCATCCAATTGCACGGCGAACTTGGCCGACAGCTCATGGAAGCGTGGATGGTTTTGCAGCGTGGCGAGGATCTGGTCGGCCAGCGGGCGGGTGTCGAACAGCATGTACGGGTCGATACCGGCGCTGGGGCTGAGCATCAGGTTGCGCACGTCGTCACCGGCGGCGTTGTTCGGCCCCAGGTCTGCAGCAAGGAGCATTGCAATCAAGGCGTCCTGCTCGGCGCCGATCCCGCGAATCTGCACGTTGGCGCGGTTGGTCGCCTCGATCACCCCGCCCGCATAGGCCTGGGCGGCGTCCGCCACCGCATGGGCCTGGAGGACGCTGATCGAACCGCCGGCCAATTTGATCCGGCAAATGCCGCCATCCAACGCCTGGACGATACGCAGCAACCCCGGACAAGCCGAGGGGCGCAAGGTATTCAGAGCAGGCGTTGGGTTCACGGGGCTACCGGTTGACGGGTAAAGGCGCGGTATTATGCCTGCTTTGTCCGGCGGCATGAAAAGCCTGCCCGTCGGATGTCGTTCAAGGAATTCATATGTCGCCCTGGCTGACGGTAGTAGGCATCGGTGAAGACGGCTTCAAGGGGCTGGGTAAAAATGCCCGGCATGCCTTGTTGCGCGCCTCTCGAATTATAGGCGGCCAACGTCAGTTGGATCTCTTGCCGGTGTGTATTCGTGGTGAACGCCAGCTGTGGCCGAGCCCGTTTTCCCTGGAGCCGGTGCTGGCACGGCGAGGCGAACCGGTGTGTGTACTGGCCAGCGGCGACCCAATGTTCTACGGCGTGGGAGCCAGCCTGGCGCGGCAGCTGGCGGCTGAGGAGTTGCTGATTTTGCCGGCGCCATCTTCCGTGTCCCTGGCGGCGGCGCGGTTGGGTTGGCCGTTGCAGGAGGTGGTGATCGTGTCTGTGGTCGCTCGGCCGCTGGCGGCGCTGAATGCGCACCTGGCCAGCGGTGTGCGCCTGCTGGTGTTGAGCAATGACGGGCGCAGCCCTGCGGCGATTGCCGCGCTGCTGGTTGAGTCCGGGTTCGGGCCAAGCCGTATCAGCGTCTTCGAACACCTCGGCGGTGCGGATGAGCAGCGTATTAATAGCGTGGCTCAGGACTGGCAGCAGGCCTCGGTGGCCGATTTGAATGTGGTCGCCATCGATTGCCTCGCCGACGCCAATACCCCACGCCTGTCGCGCCTCGCCGGTCTGCCGGATGCGGCGTTCAAGCACGACGGCCAACTGACCAAGCGCGATGTGCGGGCCATGACGCTCGCGCGCCTCGCGCCCATGCCCGGCGAATTGCTCTGGGATGTAGGCGCGGGGAGTGGCTCCATCGGTATCGAATGGATGCGCGCGCACCCCAGTTGCCGTGCGCTGGCCATCGAAGCCGACGAAGGCCGCCAAGGCCTGATCGAACACAACCGCGACGCACTCGGCGTACCCGGTTTGCAATTGATTCGTGGCAAGGCGCCGGACGTGCTGCACGGTTTGGAAGCACCGGACGCGATCTTCATCGGCGGCGGCGTCACCCGCGACGGCGTGCTCGACACCTGCTGGCAACACCTGCGCCCCGGCGGGCGCCTGGTCGCCAATGCCGTGACCCTGCAAAGCGAAATGACCCTGATGGCCTGGCGCGCCCAACAGGGCGGCGAACTGACCCGCATTCATGTGGCGCAGGCCCAGCCGCTGGGTGAGTTCGACACCTGGCGCCAGGCGTTGCCAATCACCCTGCTGGAAGTGATCAAGCCACTATGAAACGCATCCTGCTGCTGGGCGGCGTGACTGAAGCACTGGCCATTGCCCGAACCCTGGGCCCGGAGCACATCTATAGCCTGGCGGGCGTGGGCCGCGTGCCGACGGACCTCACGTGCCAAGTGCGTGTCGGCGGTTATGGTGGTGTTGAGGGCCTCGCGCAGTTTGTTCGTGATGAACACATCAGCCTGATTCTCGACGCAACCCATCCGTATGCCGCCCAGATCAGCCGGAACGCCGCCGAGGCTGCAAGGGTGTGTGGCATTCCTTGCTGGGCGTTGCGCCGCCCGGCGTGGCAACCGCAGGCAGGCGATGACTGGCGTGAGGTCAGTGATTGGGCTGAGCTGGTTGACGCGTTGAAGCCCTTCAAGCGCCCGTTGTTTACGCTGGGGCGCGAGCCGTTACAGCATCTTGATGAAATCCCCGCCGACCAATTCTGGACGCTGCGCGCATTGGATGTATATCCGGGAAATGCGCGCTGTGAAGTCATCGGCGCGCGTGGGCCGTTTCTGATCGAGGACGAGCGCGCGTTGTTTGAGCGGCGTGGGATTGATGTGCTGATCAGCAAGAACAGTGGCAGTGCGGCCACTGAGCCGAAGCTGGAAGTGGCGCGCGAGTGTGGGGTGCCGGTGCTGGTGTTGAAGCGGCCGGTGCTGGCTTCTGTGGATCGGGAGCTTTTGTCGCCCCAAGAAACCATCGATTCGTTGGCAGATTTCATTCTATAGATCAGGATCATCCGCCAGCCTCTGTCACATCTATTTGTTACCTCAAGGGATGGCAATGAACCAACCACCTCTCGCTTTGGGCCATCCAGGTCAAATGCAAGGTTGCAACTTAGCGCATTGGCCGAGGCGAGTGTTTCGCTGAGGTTGACCAACAGGTCTTCGGTGCTTGTTCCGTCAACCACGGTGAATAGCCGTACAGGGGGATTCGATGTGAGTGATGTTTTAGTCATGGTGACGCTCCGTAAAAATGGATAGAGGCGTCTGGAGATGCGGGCCGCGACGCCCGACCGCTGAGTGTGCAGCGGTGTACGGAGACTAGAGATGCACCTTCCTAGGGACAACCTTAAATCCTTGTCGGAGGTTTCTGTAGAAGGCTCCCACATTCGGGTTATATGGAGGCTCAACAAGATGCTTCCTACATGAGTACCGGAACCTGCTGACTACCGAGAAGCGCATATCCTTGGCGATGATCCTCAACCTTTCGTCTATCGACGTTAAACATGAGGTTCACCCTATGGCTAAAAACCCCCGCGCGCGGCGCTCAACTCGGCCTGTTGAACTCAGGATTATCGAACACATAAGCGCGAACCCCGAGTTGGCGCACGCGCTAGGCCTGGAACCCAACGCCATGGATTGGGTTGCTCCTGAAGTTACTGCTCGACGCCATCAACGGCTGGAAAAAGCGCCACCCCACTGCGATCGAACAATAACGTTCAGCCCTTTCAATGTTCTTGACCATCTTCATACACAGGAGGATATGGAGGCTTATCTGCAAGCGTGCGTCGAAGAGGACCCAGGCGATGGCTCATTGATCAGGAAAGCACAGGAGAACATTGCTCGTGCGACTCGCAAAAAATCATCCCAAAGCTAACGGGCGCCTGACACTGGCGAGTTTGCAGCTAATATGAGACTGCGACACCAAACCACACCGCGCTTTTTTACTTATCGTTACCGATCAGGCTAAATACCCACCTGATCGCTTAACCCTACGGATTGTCCGCCATGGCCCGTCAACGCTTTGCAATTGCCTGGATCGCCTGCTTTGCAGTGCTGTTCAACGCCTTTGCCATGCCGATGGCCAGCGCGATGCAGCAGTCTAAAGACCCTATCCAGCAATTGCTGTGGGGCAGCTTTTGTTCGTCCAATGGCGCCAGCCTGAAAACCATTGCCCTGGGCAAACTGGAAATTCCGGCGCCGCAGCAGGACGATCATTCCACCATGCAGCATTGCTGGTGCTGCTCGGGCTCACCGCCGCTGGTGGCGTTGCCGGGGCATGTGCCGCAGTTGTATGTCACACGGTTCGACCCGGTGCAGAGCTTGCCGCCGCCGTCACTGCAAGCCCCTACCCCGCGCCAGCAATGGCCGAGCCTCAACCCGCGCGCCTCTCCAACGGTCTGATTTCTTCGCAAGTGAACTGCGTTTAGAACCGTTCTGGAGAACTGCCATGCTCAAATCTTCCCTGCTTCTGGCTGCGTTGTTGCTGCCGGTGTGTGTTGCTGCCAATGCCGATGACTACAAGGCCGGCGACCTGCTCGTCAGCGCCCCCTGGTCCCAGGAGTTGCCACCCAATGCGCCCACAGTTGCGGCGTATTTCGTGATTCATAACACCGGTGTTGCCCCGGACCGCCTGCTCAGTGTCGAAACGCCAGTAGCGGACAAGGCCGAGCTGCATGAGCATGTGATGCAGGGCGACTTGATGAAGATGCAACAAGTGCCCAGCGTTGCCGTACCGGCCAAGGGTGACTTGACCTTCGCACCGATGGCGTATCACGTGATGTTACTGGGCCTTAAGGACCGCAGCCTGTTGGTCGATGGCAAGCAATTCCCACTGACCCTGACCTTCGAAAAAGCCGGCAAGGTACGCGTGGAAGTCTCGGTACAGAAAGCGCCGCCGATGGCTGGCCACGAGCATATGCACGCTCAATAGGCCAACCTCGATGGGCGCCCCACGCGCCAGGTTATCCCCGCAGCGCCGCAGGCCCATGAGCCTGATGCGCGGCAGTTGGATCAGCCTGTTCGCCATGCTGATGATCTTTATCGGTCCGCTGATTTCCCAAGCGATGCCGATGGATCATCACGCCGGTATGTCGATGAGCATGTCCATGGACATGCCCGGCTGCCATGGCGAACCCAAGCCAAGCAAAGCGCCGGACGAACACCACGTCCTCTGGGAAAAGTGCGGCTATTGCAGCCTGCTGTTCAGTTGCCCGGCCCTGCCAGGCAGTGTGTCCTATGTCACCCTCGGCACCCCGCCGTCGGCTACCGCCCTCACTCCCGCCCCGCGCCTGGGCCATGCCCGGCAGAGCATCTTCCCCGGCGCCCGCAGCCGCGCCCCGCCCATCGCCTCGTAAACACCTCATCGCGTTACTTCACCCCGGCCGACTTTAGACAGACAGCCGCAGGCTGCTGGCCGTGTTGTTTACGAATGATTGATGGAATTTTTCATGTCCAGGTTTTCTGCTGACACCCGTTTGGGATGCACCCCTGTTTTTGCTGTTCTGCTTGGCACATTGTTGGTGCCACATGCACAGGCTGAAGATCACGAACTAAGCCCCACCGTCATCACGGCGATCGCTCCCAGCTCGCCGCTGACCGTTATTACCAACCCAAAAGACCCACGCCAACCGGTGCCGGCCAGTGATGGCGGCGACTACCTCAAGACCATCCCGGGCTTCGCCCTGGTGCGCAACGGCGGTACTAACGGCGACCCGGTGCTGCGCGGCATGTTCGGCTCGCGCCTGAATATCCTCACCAACGGCGGCGTGATGCTCGGCGCCTGCCCGGGCCGAATGGATGCGCCCACCTCATATATCTCGCCGGAAACCTACGACAAGCTCACCGTGATCAAAGGCCCGCAAACCGTGCTCTGGGGCCCGGGCGCGTCGGCCGGCACCATCCTGTTCGAGCGCGAGCCGGAGCAGTTCGGCGAGTTGGGCACGCGGGTCAACGCCAGTGTGCTGGGCGGTTCCAACGGGCGCTTCGATAAAGTCATCGATGCCGCCGCCGGTGGCCCATTGGGTTACGTGCGAGTGATCGGTAACCAGGCGCACGCCGACGATTACAAAGACGGCAATAACCACACCGTCGCCTCGCGCTACGACAAGTGGAACGGCGACGTCGCCGTCGGTTTCACCCCTGACGCCGACACCCTGCTGGGACTCACCGCCGGGCGTGGCGATGGCGAAGCACGCTACGCCGCGCGCGGCATGGACGGTTCGCAGTTCCTGCGGGAAAGCCTGGGGCTGCGCTTCGAGAAGTCCAACATCGGTGAGGTGCTGGATAAGGTCGAAGCCCAGGTTTACTACAACTACGCCGACCACGTGATGGACAACTACAGCCTGCGCACACCGTCGGGCACCGGGATGATGGCTGGCCCCATGGCCTCCAACGTCGACCGGCGCACCTTGGGTGCGCGGATCAAGGCAACCTGGCGCTGGGCCGATGTGCAACTGATCGGCGGCCTGGATGCGCAGACAGACGAACACCGCAAACGCATGGGCATGGGCGTCGATACCTATAAGGATGTGCCGCGTAACAAGGACGCCAATTTCCATAATTACGGTGTGTTTGGCGAACTGACCTGGTACGCCGCGGACCGCGACCGCCTGATCACCGGCGCGCGCCTGGACCGCGCCTCAGCCAAGGACTTCCGACAAACCAGCGGTTCGGGAACGATGGCCCGGCCCAACCCGACCGCCGACGACACACGCGCCGACACCTTGCCATCGGGCTTCGTGCGTTATGAACACGACCTGGCCGACACGCCCACCACCGTCTACGCCGGCCTGGGCCACTCGGAACGTTTCCCGGATTACTGGGAGCTGTTTTCCCCCAACACCGGCGCGGTGGGTTCGGTGAATGCCTTCGACGGCGTGAAGCCAGAGAAGACCACCCAGCTCGACTTTGGCGCCCAATACAAAACCGCCGACCTCGAAGCCTGGGCCTCGGGTTATGTCGGCCAGGTGCGCGATTTCATCCTGTTCGACTACAAGCCCGGAATGATGGGCACCACTTCCCAGGCTCGCAATGTCGACGCGCGGATCATGGGCGGCGAACTCGGTACGGCCTACAAGTTGACCCGTCACTGGAAGGCCGACGCCACGCTCGCCTATGCCTGGGGCAAGAACAGCAGCGACGGCAAGGCACTGCCACAGATGCCGCCGTTGGATGCACGTTTCGGCCTGACTTATAGCCAGGATGACTGGAGCGCCGGCGCCTTGTGGCGAGTGGTCGCGGCGCAAAACCGCATCGACCAGAACAAAGGCAACGTGGTCGGCAAGGACTTCGATAAAAGCGCCGGCTTTGGCGTGTTCTCGCTGAACGCCGCGTACCGCATCAATAAAAACTTCAAGGTCAGCACCGGCGTCGACAACCTGTTCGGCAAAGCTTACGCCGAGCACCTGAACCTGGCCGGCAATGCCGGGTTCGGCTACCCGGCCAACGACCCGCAAGCCATCAAGGAGCCGGGACGCACGCTCTGGACCAAAGTCGATATGAGTTTCTAACAGCATCGGGAGCAAGCCCCCTCCCACATTTGAATGTATTCACAAATCAAAATGTGAGAGGGGGCTTGCTCCCGATGGCGGCATAACTGACCCAAAAAAAATAATGCCTTGCGGAGCACCCTGATGACCACTCAAAAGATTTCCTTCTACAACCTCGCTTGGCGCTGGCACTTCTACGCCGGGCTCTTCGTTGCCCCTTTCATGGTGCTGCTGGCCCTGACCGGCATCATCTACCTGTTCAAACCCCAGCTAGACCCATTGATGTATGGCGACCTGCTCAAGGTGCAAAGCGCCGAGCACGCCTTGAGTGCCGACGAACAATTGCAACGGGCACAGGCAGCCTTCCCCCAAGGCAAAATCAGCAAGTACCTGCCGCCTGCCGACGCCACCAGCAGCGCGCAATTTGTGATGCATGAGGGCGGGCGCGAAGTGACGGTGTTTGTTGACCCGTATCGCGGCACCGTACTCGGCGAACAAGATGCAAAAAACAACCTGCAAGCCATCGCCCGGGCACTGCACGGTGAGCTGATGATCGGCACCGTGGGTGATCGCCTGGTGGAGCTCGCCGCCGGTTGGGGCGTGATGCTGGTGGTGTCCGGCGTGTACCTGTGGTGGCCTCGCGGCACGTCGTCGGCCGGTGTGTTGTGGCCACGGTTCAGCCGTCGCGGCCGTGTGTTCTGGCGCGACATGCATGCGGTTGCAGGCTTCTGGGGCGCGGCGTTTTTGCTGGTGATGCTGCTCAGCGGCATGACTTGGACCGGCTTCTGGGGCAAGCAATACGCCGACCTGTGGAACACCTTCCCGGCGGCGATGTGGAACAACGTGCCGCAGTCCGACCAGCAGGCACGCATCCTCAATACCGCCAGCCAACAAACCGTGCCCTGGGCCATGGAAAATACGCCGATGCCGATGTCCGGCGACCACGCCGAACACATGAAGCACGGCGCCATGAGTAACGCGCCGGCCGCCCCTACTTTGCGCCTGCAACAAGTGGTCGACCTGGCCACCGCACGCAAGGTCGAGCCCGGCTACAGCATCACCTTCCCGACCACTGCCGACGGCGTGTTCACGGTCGCGGTATTTGCCAATGACCCGCGCAACGACGCCACCCTGCACGTGGACCAGTACACCGGCAAGGTGCTGGCCGATGTGCGTTGGGAACATTACAACACGGTTGCCCGCGCCACCGAGACGGGCGTGATGCTGCACGAAGGCAAGATGTTCGGCTGGGTGAACCAGCTGATCGTGCTGCTGATTTGCCTGATGATTTTGCTCAGTGCGGTCAGTGGCGTAGTGATCTGGTGGAAGCGCCGGCCACAGGGCGGGCTGGGTGTTCCGCCGTTGCGCCATGACCTGCCGAGGTGGAAAACCGCGATGGTGATCATGCTCGCGCTGGCGATTATTTTTCCCTTGGTGGGCGCCTCGTTGATCGTGGTATGGGCTTTGGATCGCCTGGTGTTGGCGCGCTTTTTCAACCCACATGAATCCGCCTCAGGTTCGGCATGAAGCAGGCGAGATGCCCAGGACAGAGCCCTTCTGTAGCCTTGCGCGACTTTTGTCCCGCAGCCGATAAGTGTTAACTTATAACACTTTCTGCGTTATCGTTGCTCGCCGCGCCCTGCGGCGAGCACCTCTTCAAGAAGCGATTGATCGACCGATGAACAAGTACTTTGCGTGCGGCCTGTGCCTGCTTGCCTTGCATAACAGCGCCCAGGCCCTGACCCTGCCCGCCAGCCCCGTGACCGCGCCGGCCGTGGATGATGAACGCGTCGACTTGAATACCCCGACCACCGCCGGCTCGCGCCTGAACCTCACGGCCTTGCAAACGCCGGGCAGTGTCGAGAGCCAGACCGGCGAAAAAATCCGCGAACGCGGCGACGCCAGCGTGCAGGACGCCATCTCCCGCGCCACCGGCATCAGCCGCACCGGCACGCCGGGCGACGGCGGTACCTCGTTGCAGGCGCGCGGTTTTACCGGGCAAAGTTCGGTACTGCAGCTGTACGACGGCCAGCGCATGTTCGAGGGTGCGGGCACTTCCACCTTCCCGGTGGACACCTGGTCGGTTGAGCGCGTGGACGTTCTGCGCGGCCCCGCTTCGGTAATGTATGGCCAGGGCGCCACGGGCGCGGT
Organism: Pseudomonas sp. M5A4_2d; assembly: GCF_053345295.1. Lineage (NCBI taxonomy): Bacteria > Pseudomonadati > Pseudomonadota > Gammaproteobacteria > Pseudomonadales > Pseudomonadaceae > Pseudomonas > Pseudomonas sp. M5A4_2d. The sequence goes on from NZ_JBKEZW010000003.1 coordinate 86,714, forward strand.
GATCAACACCGTTTCGAAGAAGCCGTTTGAAGGCGAAATCGAAAACCACATCCGCCTCGGCTACGGGTCCTATGACCGCCAGCAGGAAGCCCTGGACAGCGGCGGCTCGCTGACCGACACGCTGAGCTATCGCCTGAACATCAACCGCCTGCGCAGCCACGGTTTCATCGACCGTGGCGACTCGGCCAGCGACTTCGTCAGCGGCGCCCTGCGCTGGCAGCCGGCCGACAACCTCAGCTTCACCCTGGCCCACGACTATGGCGACCAGAGCCCACAGAACGACTACGGCACCCCGCTGATCAACGGCCAGTTACACAAAAGCCTGCGCGAAAAGAACTACAACGTCAGCAACAACACACTGCACTACAACGACCAATGGACGCGCCTGACCAGCGAGTGGCAGATCAACGACAACGTCACCGCCACCAACGAACTGTCGTACCTGAAAAACCAGCGCCGCTGGCAGAACGCCGAGAGCTATAACTTTGTGGCGGGCGGCTTGGTGCGCCAGAACTACCTGGGCATCAAGCACAACCAGGAGCAGGTCGGCGACCGCCAGACCTTTACCTTCGCGCACAGTCTGTTTGGCCTCGACAGCCGGACAGTGACGGGTGTCGAGTACAACCGTATTCGCTTCCGCCTGGCCAGCAACGCGCCATTCACCGATGCCACGGACCAAGGCCAACCGGTGGATATCAACCACCCGGTGCCGCAGCCGTTTGAAAGCGCCAGCGCGTTTGTCCCGCAGTCCGTCAGCACGACTAAACAGCTCGCCGCCTTCGCGGAAAACCGCCTGCAACTGACCGATAAACTGTCGCTGATCACCGGCGTGCGCCGTGACTACCTGCACATCGACAGCGATGATCTGACAGTAGAGAACAACGACGCCAACAAGACCCTGACCGGCAATAACTGGAAAGCCGGCCTGGTCTACGCAATCACCCCGGACACTTCGGTTTACGGCCAGTACGCCACCAGCACCGATGGCGTCGGCAGCCTGATCAGCCTGAGCCCGAGCCAACAGCAGTTCGGCTTGTCTACCGCCAAGCAGGCCGAAATCGGCTTCAAACAGGCGTTCTGGGATTCGCGTGGCGAGTGGACCCTGGCGGCCTATCACATCGTAAAAAAGAAACTGTTGGTGAGCATTCCCGGCACCGACCTCAAGGAACAAGTCGGCCAACAATCTTCCAACGGCCTGGAAGCCAGCCTGGACCTGCAACTGCCCAACGCCTGGCAGCTGCAAGCCAATGCCGCCCTCGTGCGGGCGCAGTACGACGATTTCTCTGAAGTCGTCAACCAACAGCCGGTGTCCCGCGATGGCAACCGACCGGTAGACGTGCCAAACCGTACCGCCAACCTTTGGTTGAGCAAGGCCGTGAGCGACGACATCCGCGCCGGTGCCGGTGTGCGTTACGTCAGCGCACGGTATGCCAACACCGCTAACACCCGCGAAGTACCGAGCTACACCGTGGTCGACGCCACGGTATCGTGGAAAGCCATGCGCAACACCACGTTGGGCCTGCAACTGAATAACCTGTTCGACCGCACCTACGCCGTCAGCCAATACAACGATGGCCAGCAGTGGATCCTGGGGGAACCGCGTTCCTTCTTCGTCACGGCGGATTACACCTTTTAACAGAACAACACGCGCTCCAGTGTGGGAGCTGGCTTGCCTGCGATAGCGGTGGGTCAGCCACTCAATCAGTGCCCGGCAGACAGCTATCGCAGGCAAGCCAGCTCCCACATTTGAATTGTGCTGAACAAGAGAACACTGATGACTTCACTCACCCTCGCTGGCCTGACCTGGACCCCACCCGGTCACGACCACTGCAATCACCGGTTCCAACTGCATGACGCCAGTTTGCAAGTCGGTGCGGGCGAGTTTGTCGGGCTGATCGGCCCCAATGGCAGCGGCAAGACCAGCCTGCTGCGCTGTGCTTATCGCTTCAGCAAGCCGCAACACGGCGACGTGCTGCTCGAACACCAACAGGTGTGGAAGCAACGTGCAAAGTGGTGCGCGCAACGTATCGCTGTCGTGTTGCAGGAATTCCCCGACGCCTTCGGCCTGCGTGTGGATGAAGTCGTCGCCATGGGTCGCACGCCTCACAAAGGCTTGTTCGACAGCAATACGCTGCACGACCTGGAATTGATTCGGCAAGCGCTGGCCTCGGTCGGCATGCAGAACTTTGAAGAGCATGCTTTCGCCACTCTCTCCGGAGGTGAAAAACAGCGGGTGATCCTGGCCCGTGCATTGGCGCAGCAACCTCAGTTGTTGATCCTCGACGAGCCGACCAACCACCTCGACCCGCGCTATCAACTGGAGCTGCTGAGGCTGGTCAAGCGGCTGAACATCGGCACACTGGCCAGCATCCATGACCTTAACCTGGCCGCCGCCTTCTGTGATCGCCTGTACGTGATCAACCATGGGCGCATCGTCGCCAGTGGTACGCCCCACGAAGTCCTCACCGCCGAGTTGCTGCGCGACGTGTTTGGCGTCGAAGCACTGATCGATACTCACCCCTTGTCCGGCTACCCTCGAATCACCTGGATAACCCAACCATGATCCTGCGCTCCCTGCTGTCTCTCGCTCTATTACTCGGCACTGCTCAAGCGTACGCCGACGCCACCCGCTACCCGGTGACGGTCAAAAGCTGCAACCGCGATGTGACCTTCCAGGAAGCGCCGAAACACGCGGTCAGCCACGACATCAACATGACCCAGATGATGCTCGCCCTGGGCCTCAAATCGCACATGGCAGGCTACAGTGGTGTGACCGGCTGGAAGTCAGTGACACCGGAAATGGCCAAGACCCTCGACGGCCTGCCGGAGCTGGCGAGCAAGTACCCCTCGGTGGAAACCCTGCTCAACGCCAACGTGGATTTCTTCTTCGCCGGCTGGGACTACGGCATGCGCGTGGGTGGCGACCTCACGCCGCAAACCCTGCAACCGTTGGGCATCAACGTCTACGAGCTGACCGAATCGTGCGCCTTCGTGATGAAGCGCCCGGCCGCGACCCTGGAAGACACCTATACCGACCTGCGCAACCTGGGCAGGATTTTCGACGTGCAAGATCGCGCCAATGCCCTGATCGCACAGATGCAAGCGCAAATCGCTGAGGTGCAAAAGCACCTGCCCGAAGGCAAACCACGGGTGTTTCTCTATGACAGCGGCGAAGACCGCGCCATGACCTCCGGCCGCCTGGGCATGCCCCAGGCGCTGATCGCCGCTGCGGGTGGGCGCAATATCCTCGATGACATTGACGCCAGCTGGACCCGCGTCAACTGGGAAACCGTGGTAGAGCGCAACCCGCAGGTGATCGTGATCGTCGACTACAGCGAAATCACCGCCGAGCAGAAGGAACAGTTCCTGCTCAACAACCCGGCGCTGCAATCGGTGGACGCTATCAAGAACCAACGTTTCATCGTGATTCCTTACGTGCAGGCCACGCCGGGTATCGACAACGTGCTGGCCGTTGAAACACTGGCCAAGGGGTTTCACGGCGAATGATCAACCGTCGCTACGTCCTGTTGCTAAGTGCCCTTGGCGCCTTGTTGCTGCTCTCTTGCGTGATCTCGCTGGGGTTCGGCTCAGCGCCGGTGCCGGTGGACGTGGTGTGGCGGATTCTGCTGAACAAGGCGTTCGGTGTCGGTGAGGTGAACTGGAGCGCAGGCCAGGAACATATCGTCTGGCTGATTCGCGTACCGCGCATGTTGCTCGGTGCACTGGTGGGCGCCGGGCTTGCGCTGATCGGCGCCGTATTGCAGGCGGTGACGCGTAACCCGCTGGCCGACCCCCACCTGCTCGGCGTGACTTCCGGCGCCACCCTCGGCGCAGTGATCGTGGTGCTGCATGTGGGCGAAGTCATTGGCCTGTTGACCCTGCCCATCGCCGCATTTATCGGCGCCTTGCTGAGCATGCTGGTGGTGTTGGCGGTAGCCAGCCGCAATGGGCGCCTGGAGAGCGATCGCCTGTTGTTGTGCGGCGTGGCGGTATCGTTCGTGATGATGGCGGTGGCCAACTTGCTGCTGTTCATGGGCGACCACCGAGCAGCCTCGGCGGTGATGTTCTGGATGCTCGGCGGCCTGGGTCTGGCGCGTTGGGAACTGCTGGCGATTCCGGCCGCCACCGTACTGTTGGGGCTGCTGCTCTTGCTCGGTATGGCGCGCCCTTTGAATGCGTTGATGGCCGGCGAGCAGACTGCCGTGACCCTGGGCCTGAACGCGCGCAACGTGCGGCTCAAAGTGTTCCTGGTCGCCTCGTTGATGACGGGTGTACTGGTGTCCATCAGCGGCTCCATCGGCTTTGTCGGCCTGATGGTGCCGCATATCGCCCGGCGTCTGGTCGGGGCCGAGCACCGGCGATTGCTGCCGGTGTGCGTGCTGCTGGGCAGTGTATTCCTGGTGTGGGTCGACGTCGCGGCACGCACCCTGATCGCCCCCGAAGACCTGCCCATTGGCGTGGCGACGGCGGCGATTGGCGGGCTGTTTTTTATCGGCTTGATGCGCAAGCGCTGAGGTCAGAGTTCATCACGGTCATACCAGAACTTGCTGACATCAGGCTCCGCCTGCATATCGTGGACCTTCCACTCTTCACCCAGCACTCCTGGCCGTGACCAGAAGGCGTCGATGACCAGCACTGACAACGTGCCCAGGCCCTGCAATTGACTAACCAGTACACTGGGGGTTGGCGCCGCCACTGGGCCCAACAGCCTGGCTTCAGCCGGATCCAACCCCGGCTTGTACTTGAGCAGAGCACCACCCCGGCAAGACAAGTAACAGCTCTCGGCATCGGGAAGATTGCTCCTGACCACCGACACGTAGTCGCTCAAGTCATCCTTGGAGACGAAGTTTTTCAACAGGTTTTTGTCCAGCGGCCCCAGGCTGGAAGTCGTAGGAATAGCCTTATAAAACGCCTGCACAGCGGCGATTTTGTAGGTCTTCAGCACATTGCCGTCAGGCACGTCGAACCCGGCATGATCGATCCAGAACAACAGTTCCAGGGTACTTGCACCTCCCGTGCCCTGATCCTCCACCGGATCAATCGCGACATACCCCTGCGTTTGCCCTGGCGTCAGTACCGCGCCCAAGTATTGCTTGCCCTTGTAAGGTGCCACCAAGCCTTGGGCATAACGCGCCGCATCATCGGGATAAGAAAACAGCGGCCCGCAGAACGAATGAAAATAGGGGTCGTCTGCAAACGCGTGGGGTGCTTTTTTGGGCACCCATTGCGCCGTGACCCGCTCTTTCCTGCCCCACACCTCGCTGGTGACCCTGATGTGCAGCTCACCCGCTACGGCGAGACGGCGCACATAGTCGCGCACTGTGAGGGAGCCTTCGAGCAATTTCGAGCGGTCGAGGTGCTCATTGCTCATCCATTCGTACAACGACACCGTCTTGGGTAACACATACGTGAGTAACGCACCGTCGCGGCACAACAAATACAGCGGCAGCGTCGTGCCATTGCGTGCGCTGGTGATGAAGCCCAGGGCTTTGTTGATATATGAAAGGGGAAAGAAGCTCTGCGCCATTTCATCAGTGGTGGCAGCGATTGAGGCGTTGGAAGCACAGAGGTACACGCCATCCAGTACATACCCTTGGGGCAATTGGCCGTTGCTGAACACTTGCTTGAAATCGGCAAAGTTCTCCCTGACCAGCGCCAGGGTCGTCATGTAGAGCGGCTCGTTCCTCGACTTGAGTACGTAACCGAAGGCCACCTCGTCTTGCGGCGTCCACAAGCGCTGGGCGTAGCGCACGGCATCGAGCGCCCGGGTAAAGATCGGGCCGCAGGGCGAGTCGAAAGGTACCTGGCGAATCTCCCGGGCTTGGAGTTCACCTACTCCGGCCAAAAACTCCGTCTTTATCTGCCTGGACATGCCCCATACAGGGTCGCCCTTCACCACATACAAATGCCCCGCCTTCGCGACTTCAGTCACAAATGCTTGCGGCGAAAGCGCGCCGCTGCGCAGTTGCTGTTCAATGAGGTTGTCGCCGTAATCACCCTTGACCAGGTTCAGGGGCGCCAGACGGTCTTTGAGCAACGCCTGCGCAGCAGAGTCCGACAGTTGGTAACTGAGGATCGAGCCATTGGCACCGAACGCATATTCACGCTTGATGTGGGCTTCACGGTGCAACAGGTTCGACAATACCGCACTGGGTATCATGGTTTTGTAGATGGCTTTCTGAGTGGCGGACAGCAGCAACGGCACCTCTTGGTTCACCACCGACCGGTAGCGCGCAACAATGGTACTGCCCCCCGGATAAAGCCTCATATCGGCAGCCACTTCAGGGTAGATCCAGTGCAATGCAAGCCCCCGAGGCGGCAGCGCCAGCGGCTCAGTCGAGGCAAACAGCCCATTGACCAATCTGAGGATCACCCCACCATAAGCACGACGGTAGCCGTTGCCTACTAAGGCCGCGGCATGGCGGGCCGCGTCATCGGGGTTGGCAAACGCTGGGCTTAAACGCCGCGGCATTAAGGTTGCGTAGCTGGCCCAGGCATCGCCGACCCACCCGGCTTTATCCCAGAACAAGCTGGTTCGGAGCACATGGAGATTTCCTCTCATCGCCCACTCTTTAACGAAGTCCCTGGGACTCTTCTGGCCGGAGTCCAGCTCGGCACGTGCTTGAGTCAGCAGCCTGTCGACCAGGCCGCCACTTTTTACGTCCATCAAGCCAGGCACATACTGCAACAGCGCGCCATCAAGGGTTGAGAAATAGATCGGCAGGCCATTCACGCCACTGCGGTTCGCTTCATAGAGGGCAACGTACAACACCTCAGGCATCACAAAATACAGGGTCAGCCAAGCGCTCGACGTATTCAGCCCCGCAGGCGACCATTGCTGCGACCGAAACAACCCATGCAATACAAAGCCGTCGGGCAGCTGGTAGCCGCCTCCGGCTTCTCGCTCAAAAAGGCTGCCGAGATTGAAGGGCTTTTGCAGAGCGGTAGCCCCCACTACTTCACTCGCAACATACTGCTCCCGATCCCGGTGCCGGAGGATGAATGCAAAGCAGTCCTTATTCTTGAAGTTGCGACCATGCACTCGCCCATGCAGGTTACGGGCAGCCTCATCGGCGCTGGCGAACAGCGCACCGTAGGTAGCGTAGTCGGGGGGACCGGACTTGGGGGCGTAGCTATAGTTGGGCGACCAGTCGTTGTAGACCACCGAGCGCGGGCCCCATAGGGGGTTGCCCTGGATGATCTTGAAGTCCCCCGCCGCGGCCACTCGCCGGACCCAATCGGCCGGCCGGATCTGCCCGCTGTCGAGGCGCTTGCCAAGGCTGTTGTCACCGGCCTGTGGGCCAATATTGGCCAGTAGCAGTTTTTCCTCGGGCGAATTGTTTGGGGTGTACTCCAACAAGCAGTCCTGCGCGCCCGACAGGTACGCCACCCGTCCGGCCGGGATGATCGAATACATTTCATCGTCGGAAAACACTTGCAGGTTGATCTGCGCCTCCTCCCGCGTCCAGCCGCGCCGTGCGACCCTGGCCGGGTCGACCATCGACAGCGCGGTGTGGGAGCCGTAACGCCCGTGCAGCACAAAAGGTTCCGGCGGGATCAACGGCCCTTGGTTATTGTTTGGAAAAAACAGCGTGAAGGCAAAAGGATTGACCGCACTGACAATGGGCTCAGAGATGACAAAACGACCGTCTTCGCCCTTGAGGATATAACCGCCGTAGTAGCGGTCCCGAGTGTTGCCAATTTGCTCATGGGCATACACCGCCGCATCGCGTGCCGAGAGAAACGAACGGCTCAACGTTGCCTTGAAAAACGACATCAGCAGGTTGGAACGGTTTTCCACCCTGCCGACCGTACGCCACAAGCCACCGGCCTGAACCACCGACAGCTCGGTCGCTGCAATCACCCTGCGCACATAATCGCGCGGGCTCAATGTCCCGGCGACCATTGCCGCTTGTGCGCCGTTATCGTCAAGCTCACCCGTGCTGTTTTGCCTGACCAGCTCGGTCGTGGCGGTGGCCTCGGGCACCTTGAGCGTCAACAAGGCGCCATCCGAGGCGTGCATGTACAGGGACAACCCACGGGCCGAATCCTGGATGCCCAGGGTCACACGCGCCTGGCGGGTTGCGGCGACCACTTGCGCAGGCGTAAAAAAGGTACTGGCCAGCCATTTTTCCCGCGCCGCAACTTCGTCCTGCTCGTACCAGCTATTGAAATAAATCGCCTCCAGCCGGTATTGGGAAGGCAATCGAAGGTTGCCGTCAGTGCGCTTTGGAAACACGTCGTTGGGCGTAAACAGCGGATCACGCTTGGGCTGGGCCAACGTCGCCACGTAGGCATCCTGACGGGTGTGCTTGAGGACAAACCCCATCGCGCCCTCACCTGCTGCGCCCGCGAGCAACAGCGCACGCAGCACGGCGGTTTCCGGGCTTGGAAACACTGAGGTGAAAAAGGGTTGTTGCAGTACGGCGCTGCTGCTGGTCACGGGTGTGTTGATTCGCCAGCCGGTGTTCACCCGACCGCGCACGCCCCCCCAAACCGTATGTGCAATCAGTACAGACAGCTCCCCCGCCTCGGCCAGCTTCCAGACAAGGTTCTCGAAATCATTGCTGGCTTCAACTGTCCCAGCGCGAAGGTGTTGCTCCCAGGTTTTTTCCACCGCCGAGCCACTGCTGACGTACTTGAGCAGCACATTGTCCGGCCCGGAAAAATAGTGAGCCTTGGCGAACGTTCGGTGCTTGAAGCTGAAGAGCTGATCCGCCACGGAGTAGAAGTTGTTGAACAGCAGTACCTGGTCAGCCGTGAAACTGGGGAACATGCCCTGGATTTGTGCGGCATCCGCCGGATGGGAGTGATAAAACGCCTCGGCGCTGTAATCATCAGGGGCGATGAAGTTGCCTTCGCGGTCCTTGGCCAGCACCAACCCATGATCAAAACTATTGCGTTGGTCCGCCACCGGGTGAGTGGCGTAGTAGCGGCCGCCGCGTTTGAGAATCACACCACCGTACTCGACATCGCGACGCTGTCCGATAAGCAGGTGCGCCCAGCGGGCTGCGTCGTCGGCTGTTATAAAGGCCGGGCTGAACTGGGGTTCGGGAATCTTCGAGTATGGGCGCCAGTCATCGCCGACCGGGCCGATCTTGTCCCACAAGGTGCTCGTCCTGAGCACCTCCAATCGACCTGCTGCCGCCAGACGCAGAACAAAATCACGAGGGCGAAGGCTGCCTGCGATCAAGGCCGTATCGATGCCGTTATCCACAACGGCCCCATCGGGCTCAACCCGATAAAGCGCCGCCTCGGCAACCGAGAAGGTGCAGGTGTATTTCAACAACGCGCCATCCGGGGTGGCATGGAAGATAGCCGGGGCTTCTTGCTTGAGTAACTCAGGCGCCAACCGTGCCTGGGAAAGATGCCAGGCCAGTTCTGGCGGCGAAAAAAAGCTGCGGTATAACCAAGGCTGCTTGGTTTGCGCAAGTGCCACATAGGCACCCTGCCCCAAGTAGATGCCGATCAAATGAAAATGGGCAGGCAGGCGATGCTTGCCATCTTTATCGACAGGAAATACGTGTTGCGCGTAGATCTGTTGGCCGCTTGTGCCCGACGGCTCGGTCACTGCGTAAAGGTCCTTGTCGTCATGCTTGAGCACAAAGGCTTGCTGAATCGCCTGGGCCGTAGCCGTCAACCGCGCCTGGGCATAACTGAGCGCGTCGCCAAGGCTTGCCTGCACCGGACCGCAGGCCGGCAGGTCCTGGTTTGGAGAGGTAAAGGCTTGATAGGGCTTCCAGTTATCGGGCACCTCTCCGGTAGACCCACCCCACACAGCATTGGACACCACAATCGACAGTTGGCTGACACTGGCCACTTTCTTGAATAAATTCTCCACCACACCGTCATAGCCGTCAGGCCGGCCGAACGGCTCCTTTTGCTCCAGCCAAACACCAAAACGGCGCTCAGCCTCCGACCGGGTAGGGACATGTTTTAACAGCGAACCATCAGGACCGGATAAATAGGACGCGGTAAAAAAAGGCGGTTCCAGAATATTGGCCGCCAGGTCTGCTTCTGAGTAAAAGCTGTTCAACGCCTTGATCCGGCGATCTGAAAAGTCGGGGTGGTTTTCCTTATACTCAGTGAAAAAATCCGGGTGCGAGTGAAAATCCGCTACACACCGATAACCGTCGGGGTGCAGGAGCTGCTTATTGCTGTCCCGATTCAACACCGTGGTCACGTCAAAAAAATTGCCGCCCCCTTCGATAGGGTCGGTCGCATAAAAAAGCTCATCGGCCAAGCTCTGCAAAATCACCCCGCCATATTCCTGATCCCGCTTGTCGCCCACCTGCTCATGGGCGTAGCGAGCCGCATCGTCCATGCTGATAAACCCCGGCCCTATCGGTGGCAGCTGCACCGGTTTCACCGGGTCCGCCCCAAACCAACCACGCTTGACTCGCTTCATATCATCTGTTCCCGCTCAAGTCCCCAGGCGCCAGAGATTGGCGACCGCAGCGCCCATGTTCGGTAGCAATGGATGACGCGGGGGGCTAAATAGGCACCCCATGCGCCGAGCGCTCTTTTTAAGGGCCGGCCGTGCACTCGACAGCCTTTGCGGCGCCAATTTGGTGCGCAGCTCCACCTGTGTTGCCGGCCAACGCCCTTGGATGCGCACGTTGTGTGCAGCAGGCACAGCCTTTGCAAAGTCCTGTGTATCTGCCCCATAAAAACTATCGGTTTACGGAGATCGCACCATGCAGCGTCGTAGCTTGATCAAGGCTTTAACTTTGTCGGCATCCATTGTCGCCATGGGGTTAACCTGGACCGTACAGGCCGCCGAGACCATCAAGGTCGGCATCCTGCACTCGCTGTCGGGGACCATGGCCATCTCCGAAACCTCGCTTAAAGACATGGCGCTGATGACCATTGACGAGATCAACGCCAAAGGCGGTGTGAACGGTAAAATGCTCGAGCCGGTGGTGGTGGACCCTGCCTCGAACTGGCCGCTGTTTGCCGAGAAAGGCCGCCAGTTGCTGACCCAGGACAAGGTTGCCGTGGTGTTCGGCTGCTGGACGTCGGTGTCGCGTAAATCGGTGTTGCCGGTGTTCGAAGAACTCAACGGCTTGCTGTTCTACCCGGTGCAGTACGAAGGCGAAGAAATGTCGCCAAACGTGTTCTATACCGGTGCGGCGCCGAACCAGCAGGCGATCCCGGCGGTGGAATACTTGATGAGCGAAGAAGGCGGCGGCGCCAAGCGTTTCTTCCTGCTCGGCACCGACTACGTGTACCCGCGCACCACCAACAAAATCCTGCGTTCATTCCTGCACTCGAAAGGCGTCGCGGATAAAGACATCGAAGAGGTCTACACCCCGTTCGGCCACGCCGATTACCAGACCATTGTTGCCAACATCAAAAAATTCTCCGCCGGCGGCAAGACCGCCGTGATCTCCACCGTGAACGGCGACTCCAACGTGCCGTTCTACAAAGAGCTGGCCAACCAGGGCTTGAAGGCCACCGACGTGCCGGTGGTAGCGTTCTCGGTGGGTGAAGAAGAGCTGCGCGGCATCGACACCAAGCCGCTGGTGGGCAACCTTGCGGCCTGGAACTACTTCCAGTCGGTGGAGAACCCGGTAAACAAGAAATTCGTCGCCGACTGGAAGGCTTACGCCAAGGCGCACAACCTGCCAGGCGCGGATAAAGCCGTGACCAACGACCCGATGGAAGCCACCTATGTAGGCATCCACATGTGGGCGCAAGCGGTTGAGAAAGCCAAGTCCACCGACGTCGACAAGGTGCGCGAAGCCATGGCCGGCCAGACCTTCGCCGCGCCGTCGGGCTTCACCCTGACCATGGATAAAACCAACCACCACCTGCACAAGCCGGTGATGATCGGTGAGATCCAGGCTGACGGGCAGTTCTCGGTGGTGTGGCAGACCGAAAAACCGATCCGCGCTCAGCCGTGGAGCCCGTACATTCCAGGCAATGACAAGAAGCCGGATTACGCCGTGAAGAGCAACTGATCCGAGGGGTGTCGACACCTGAGTGTCGACACAAACCCTGTGGGAGCTGGCTTGCCTGCGATGCAGACGACTCGGTGTATCTGAAACACCGCTATCGCAGGCAAGCCAGCTCCCACATTTGTCCGCGTAAGGCCGACCAATATGCCCACTGCCCTTTACCGTTTCATCTTCGCTGCCTTGCTGTTGCTGCCTTTCGCAGCACAGGCAGGCGATGCCGAAGACTTCCTCGCTGCCAACCCGACGCAACAAGCCAAGCTGCTCCAGGATTGGGCCGCCCAGCCCGACCCCGCGCGCATCGAACTGGTGGACGCCCTGCAACAAGGCCAGCTCACGCTCAACGGTGAAACCAAAACCGTACGCCTGAACAACCGCCTGCGCGGGCTGATCGACAACGTCCAAGCCAGCCAGCAACTGCTCGCCGCCGACCCCAAGGTGCGCCTGGCAGCGGCAAAAACCCTGCAAAAAAGCGCGCAACCTGCGCAACTCAAATTCCTCGACCAGCAAGTTGCCGCCGAAACCAACGAGGACGTGCACACCGCCCTCAGCCTGGCCCTGGCCAACCTGCAACTGGTCGACACCGACCCCGTCGTGCGCCTCGCCGCCGTGCGTTTGCTGGGCGGCACCGGCGACCCGCTGGCCCGCACGCGTCTTGAGGCGTTGCTCGCGCCGGGTGTCGAAACCGACGCCGCCGTGCACACCGCCGCCGAGACCAGCCTGGCTCAGGTCAAACGCAAACTGATGTTCGGCGAAATCCTCGGCCAGGCCTTCAGCGGCATGTCCCTGGGCTCGATCCTGTTGCTTGCCGCCTTGGGCCTGGCGATTACGTTCGGCCTGCTTGGCGTGATCAACATGGCCCACGGAGAGATGCTGATGCTCGGCGCGTATTCGACCTACGTGGTGCAACTGATGATGCAGCGCTACGTACCTGCGGCCATCGAGTTCTACCCGTTGATCGCGCTGCCAGTGGCGTTTTTTGTCACCGCCGCCATTGGCATGGCCCTGGAGCGTACGGTGATTCGCCACCTCTACGGCCGGCCATTGGAAACCCTGCTCGCCACCTGGGGCATCAGCCTGATGCTGATCCAATTGGTGCGTCTGGTGTTCGGTGCGCAGAACGTCGAAGTGTCCAATCCCGAATGGCTGTCCGGTGGCATTCAAGTGCTGCCCAACCTGGTGCTGCCATACAACCGCATTGTGATCATCGCCTTCGCGCTGTGCGTGGTGGTGCTGACCTGGCTGGTGCTGAACAAGACCCGCCTGGGTCTCAACGTGCGCGCCGTCACCCAGAACCGCAACATGGCCGCCTGCTGCGGCGTACCCACCGGGCGCGTGGACATGCTCGCGTTTGGCCTGGGCTCCGGTATCGCAGGTTTAGGCGGCGTTGCTTTGAGCCAGATCGGCAACGTCGGCCCGGACCTGGGCCAGAGCTACATCATCGACTCATTCCTGGTGGTGGTGCTCGGCGGTGTCGGCCAGTTGGCCGGCAGCGTCATGGCCGCCTTTGGCCTGGGCATCGCCAACAAGATTCTGGAGCCACAGATCGGCGCCGTACTCGGCAAGATCCTGATCCTCGCGCTGATCATTCTGTTTATCCAGAAACGCCCGCAAGGACTCTTCGCACTGAAAGGACGGGTGATCGACTGATGAACCAGCCATTGATGCTTACGGCCACGCAAAAGGCCGGCCCCAAAGTGACGATAGCGGTGGGCGCGGTGATCCTGATCCTGCTGCTGGCCCTGCCCGTATGCTCGCTGCTGTCGCCTGAACATCCGCTGCATGTGTCGGCCTACACCCTGACACTGATGGGCAAGATCCTCTGCTACGCCATCGTCGCCCTGGCCCTGGACCTGGTGTGGGGTTACGCAGGGATGTTGTCCCTCGGCCACGGCCTGTTCTTTGCCCTGGGCGGTTACGCGATGGGCATGTACCTGATGCGTCAGGCGTCCGGGGACGAGCTACCGGCGTTCATGACCTTCTTGTCGTGGACTGAGTTGCCTTGGTATTGGATGGGCACCGAACACTTCCTCTGGGCCATGTGCCTGGTGGTGCTGGCGCCGGGTTTACTGGCGCTGGTGTTCGGGTTCTTCGCCTTCCGCTCGCGGATCAAGGGCGTGTATTTCTCGATCATGACCCAGGCCCTGACCTTTGCCGGGATGCTGCTTTTTTTCCGCAACGAGACCGGGTTTGGCGGCAACAACGGCTTCACCAATTTTCGCAGCATCCTGGGCTTTGGCATTACCGAGCCAGGCACGCGAGCGGTGTTGTTTTTTGCCACGGTGGTGTTGCTGGTCGCCAGCTTGTACACCGGCTGGCGCCTGGCGCAGAGCAAGTTCGGCCGGGTACTGACGGCATTGCGCGACGCCGAAAATCGCCTGATGTTTTGCGGTTACGACCCGCGCGGTTTCAAGTTGTTTGTGTGGGTGTTGAGCGCCGTCTTGTGTGGCCTGGCCGGGGCGCTGTATGTGCCGCAGGTGGGGATCATCAACCCCAGCGAAATGTCGCCGACCAACTCCATCGAAGCCGCTGTGTGGGTGGCCTTGGGTGGGCGCGGCACACTGATCGGCCCGCTGCTGGGCGCCGGCGTGGTGAACGGCATGAAGAGCTGGTTCACCGTGGCGTTTCCGGAATACTGGCTGTTCTTTCTCGGGGCGCTGTTCATCATCGTCACCCTGTATTTGCCCAAGGGTGTCATCGGCCTGTTGAAGAAACGGGGTGAGCAATGATGCATCTAGAACCGAGAGCCACTGCGACGGCGGAATTTATGCTCGAACCTATTCTTGAGCCGAACAAAGATGCGGGCAGCAGCCGCGATGCGATCGGCATCGGCCAGGCCGCAGGCAAGGGTCTCAACACCCGCCACGGCACCCTCCTGACCCTGGAAGACATCAGTGTCAGCTTCGACGGTTTCAAGGCGCTCAATGACCTGAACCTGTACATCGGCGTCGGCGAACTGCGCTGCATCATCGGCCCCAACGGCGCGGGCAAAACCACGCTAATGGACGTGATCACCGGCAAGACCCGCCCCAGCCACGGCAAGGCCTGGTTTGGCGAAACCCTCGACCTGACCAGCATGAGCGAAGTGCAGATCGCCCAGGCCGGCATCGGCCGCAAGTTCCAGAAACCCACGGTATTCGAAGCCCTGAGCGTGTTCGAAAACCTGGAACTGGCGCAGAAAACCGACAAGTCCGTGTGGGCCAGCCTGCGCGCACGCCTGAGCGGCGAGCAGAAAGACCGTATCGATGAAGTGCTCGAGACCATCCGCCTGACCGCTTCGGTACAGCGCCCGGCCGGGCTGCTGTCCCACGGCCAGAAGCAGTTCCTGGAAATCGGCATGTTGTTGATGCAAGACCCGCAGCTGTTGCTGCTGGACGAACCGGTAGCGGGCATGACCGACGCCGAAACCGAATTCACCGCCGAACTGTTCAAGCGCCTCGCGGGCAAGCACTCGCTGATGGTGGTGGAGCACGACATGGGCTTCGTCGGCTCGATTGCCGACCACGTGACGGTGTTGCACCAGGGCAGCGTGCTGGCCGAAGGGTCGCTGGAACAGGTGCAGGAAAATGAGCGGGTGATCGAGGTTTATCTCGGTCGCTGATGCTGACGTGAACTGCTTTATGTGGGCGCTGGCTTGCCTGCAATACAGGCGATTCGGTCTACCCGTGGGACCACGGTGATGCCATCGCAGGCAAGCCAGCTCCCACATTGATCCGGTTCCCACAAGGGAATTGAGGAGAACTCCAGAATGCTGCAAGTCGACACGCTGCATCAGTACTACGGCGGTAGCCACATCCTGCGCGGGCTGTCATTTGACGTAAAAATCGGCGAAGTCACCTGCCTGCTCGGCCGTAATGGCGTGGGCAAGACCACCCTGCTCAAATGCCTGATGGGTTTGCTGCCGGCCAAAGAGGGCGCGGTGAACTGGGAAGGCAAGGCCATTACGGGGCTCAAGCCGCACCAGCGCGTGCATGCTGGCATTGCCTACGTGCCTCAGGGCCGGGAGATTTTTGGGCGCCTGACCGTGGAAGAAAACCTGTTGATGGGCCTCTCACGTTTTCCCGGTTCCGAGGCCAAAGAGGTCCCGGCGTTTATCTACGAACTGTTCCCGGTATTGCTGCAGATGAAGCACCGGCGTGGCGGTGATTTGTCCGGCGGCCAGCAGCAACAGTTGGCAATCGGCCGTGCGCTGGCCAGCCGCCCGCGCCTGTTGATTCTCGACGAGCCTACCGAAGGCATCCAGCCGTCGGTGATCAAGGAAATTGGCATGGTGATCAAGAAACTCGCGGCACGCGGCGACATGGCAATCCTGTTGGTGGAGCAGTTCTACGACTTCGCCGCCGAGCTGGCCGACCAGTACCTGGTGATGTCACGCGGTGAAATCGTCCAGCAAGGCCGAGGTGAAAATATGGAAAGTGAGGGTGTGCGCGGGCTGGTTTCTATATAAGTAAGAATCTAATCTTTAGCGTCCGAAGATAAGCAAACAGCCATGAACCTGCCCGTTACTCCCGCCCTGTTCACCCCCAGCTGGCACGCCGAGCTGGAGCTCGGCTACGCGCGTTTCGGCGACACCACGCGCCCGGTGATGCGCCGCCACCTCGGCCCGCTGCGCGTGCAAAAGCACCTGTACGCCGAAGGCCCCGAGGTGTGCCAGCACATCATCGTGCACCCGCCCGGTGGGATTGCCGGCGGTGATCGCCTGGACATCAGCGCCCATGTCGGCGCCAATGCCTGGGCGCAATTGACCAGCCCCGGCGCGGCCAAGTGGTACCGCGCCAGCGGCCCGGCCTTTCAAAAGCTTGAACTGACGGTAGAAGCTGGCGCCACGCTGGAATGGCTGCCTCAGGAAACCATCGTGTTCAGCGCCGCCCAGGCCGAACTCACCACGCGTATTGATCTGCAAGGCGATGCCCGGCTGTTCTACTGGGACGTGGTCGCCCTCGGCCGCCCGGCCAGTGGCGAGCGTTTCGACCTCGGCCACTTCCAATCGCACCTGGACATTCGCCGCGACGGCCAGTTGCTCTGGCATGAGCGCCAGCGCATTGTAGGCGCCGACGGTTTGCTCGACTCACCCATTGGGCTGGACGGCCAGCCGGTGTTTGCCACGCTGTTGCTCACTGGCGATATCGACCCCGAATTACTGGAACACTGCCGCGCCTTGCCGCACGCGGTGCGCGGCGACCTGACCCAATTGCCAGGCCTGCTGGTGGCCCGCTGTTTGGCCAGTGAAGCCTTGCTGGCACGGGGCTGGTTGATTGATTTATGGCGGCTGTTGCGCCCGGCCGTGCTGGGGCGGGAAGCAGTCGCCCCGAGAATCTGGAGCACATGACGATCAAAATGTGGAAATCAGTTTGTGTGGGAGCTGGCTTGCCTGCGATGGCATCACCTCGGTACATCAGATACACCGAGTTGCCTGCATCGCAGGCAAGCCAGCTCCCACACAAGCCCGCTCCCACTCTTGGGTCTCTGTTGTATTTAAGCATGCTATCTGTGAAGGACCTTGAACCATGGATTTGACCCCACGGGAAAAAGACAAACTGCTGATCTTCACCGCCGGCCTGGTGGCCGAACGCCGCTTGGCACGGGGTGTGAAGCTCAACTACCCGGAAACCATCGCCTACATATCCGCCGCGCTGATGGAAGGCGCGCGCGATGGCCGCACCGTCGCCGACCTGATGCACTACGGCACCACCCTGCTCAGCCGCGAGCAAGTGATGGAAGGCATCCCGGAAATGATCCCGGATATCCAGGTGGAGGCCACCTTCCCCGACGGCACCAAGCTGGTCACCGTCCACCAGCCCATCGCGTGAGGCCCGGCCATGATTCGTGATGCAACCGCGCAAGACCTGCCGGCCATTCGAGACATCTACAACGACGCCGTATTGAACACCACGGCGATCTGGAACGAACAACCGGTCGACCTGGCTAACCGTCAGGCCTGGTTCAGTGCGCGCCAGGCCCAGGCCTATCCGATTCTGGTGGCAGTCGAAAACGATGAGGTCACCGGCTACGCCTCATTCGGCGACTGGCGGCCTTTCGAAGGCTTTCGCTACAGCGTCGAGCACTCGGTGTACGTGCGCAACGACCAGCGCGGCAAAGGCCTCGGCCCACGCCTGATGCAAGCCCTGATAGAACGTGCCTGCACCTGCGGCAAACACGTGATGGTCGCAGCCATCGAAAGCGGCAACCAGGCGTCTATCCGCCTGCATGAGCGCCTGGGATTCGTCACGACCGGGCAAATGCCACAAGTGGGCATCAAGTTCGGTCGCTGGCTGGACCTGACCTTTATGCAACTGACATTGAATCCGGGCGCCGAACCGCCCAAGGAGTGAGATCGATGAACACCGCCCAACTGCGTCGAGTGAATGCTGAAAGTTTTGCCCATTACCGCCTGGGCTTGATCGAGCTGTTGCTGGACGCGGTGAAGCACGGTGCTTCGGTCGGTTTTATGGCCGACTTCGATGAAGCCCAGGCCCGTGCCTATTTGAATGGCGTGCAGGCGAGTATCGAAGACGCCAGCCTGCTGTTGTGGGTAGTGGTGCGAGACGAGCAGGTGATCGCCAGCGTACAACTGGCGCTGTGCCAGAAAGCCAATGGCCTGAACCGTGCTGAAGTGCAAAAGCTGCTGGTACACAGCAGCGCCCGGCGCCATGGCCTGGGCCAGCAATTGATGAGCGCCCTGGAACTCGCCGCGCGCCAGCACAAGCGCGGCCTGTTGTACCTGGACACCGAAGCCGGCTCCGGCGCCGAAGCGTTTTACCAGTCGCTGCGCTACACCAAAATCGGTGAATTGCCCGATTACTGCCAAAGCCCGGACGGGCGCTACAGCCCGACCGCCATCTACTTCAAGACCCTGGGGCAACCTGCATGATTCCTGGTGAATATCAGATCCAGCCTGGCGACATCGAGCTCAATGTAGGCCGGCGCACCATCACCCTCAGCGTGGCCAACAGCGGCGACCGGCCGATCCAGGTGGGCTCGCATTATCATTTTTTCGAAACCAATGACGCGCTGACCTTTGATCGCGCCGCGAGCCGTGGCATGCGCCTGAATATTCCGGCGGGCACGGCGGTGCGGTTTGAGCCGGGGCAGAGTCGAGAAATCGAGTTGGTGGATTTGAGCGGTGGGCGCCGGGTGTTCGGCTTCGCCGGGCGGATTATGGGTGACCTTTAGGGCCTCATCGCGAGCAAGCCCGCTCCCACAGGGGAATGCATTCCAAATGCGGGAGCGGGCTTGCTCGCGAAAACGATTTCACATTCAACACATTTTTTCTCAGGGCTCACACACATGAAAATCAGCCGCCAAGCCTACGCCGACATGTACGGCCCCACCGTCGGTGACAAGGTCCGCCTGGCCGACACCGAGCTGTTCGTCGAAGTGGAGCAGGACTTCACCGTCTACGGCGAAGAAGTGAAATTCGGCGGCGGCAAGGTGATTCGCGACGGTCAGGGCCAAAGCCAGTTGCTCGCCCATGAAGTGGTGGACACGCTGATCACCAACGCGCTGATCATCGACCACTGGGGCATCGTCAAAGCCGACGTCGGCCTGAAGAACGGCCGCATTCACGCGATCGGCAAGGCCGGCAACCCGGATATACAGCCGGGCGTGACCATGGCCATCGGCGCCAGCACCGAAGTGATTGCCGGTGAAGGCATGATCCTCACCGCCGGCGGCATCGACTCCCACGTGCATTTCATCTGCCCGCAGCAGATCGAAGAGGCGCTGACCAGCGGCGTCACCACCATGATCGGCGGCGGCACCGGCCCGGCTACCGGCACCAATGCCACTACCTGCACCTCGGGCCCGTGGCACTTGGCGCGCATGCTTCAAGCCAGCGATTCGTTCCCGATGAACATCGGCTTCACCGGCAAGGGCAACGCCAGTTTGCCGGAGCCGTTGGTCGAGCAGGTCAAGGCCGGCGCCATCGGTTTGAAGCTGCATGAAGACTGGGGCACCACACCGGCCAGCATCGACAACTGCCTGAGCGTTGCCGATGAATACGACGTGCAAGTGGCGATTCACAGCGACACGCTCAACGAATCCGGCTTTGTCGAAACCACCCTCGCCGCCCTCAAGGGCCGCACCATCCACACCTACCACACCGAAGGTGCCGGTGGCGGCCACGCGCCGGACATCATCAAGGCTTGCGGCTTCCCTAACGTGCTGCCCAGCTCCACCAACCCGACCCGGCCGTTCACCCGCAATACCATCGACGAGCACCTGGACATGTTGATGGTCTGCCATCACCTGGACCCGAGCATTGCCGAAGACGTGGCCTTCGCCGAAAGCCGCATCCGCCGCGAAACCATCGCCGCCGAAGACATCCTGCACGACCTCGGTGCGTTCTCGATGATCAGCTCCGACAGCCAGGCCATGGGCCGCGTCGGCGAAGTGATCACGCGCACCTGGCAGACCGCCGACAAGATGAAAAAACAGCGCGGCGCCCTGCCCGGCGACGGCCCCGGTAATGATAATTTCCGCGCCAAACGCTACATCGCCAAGTACACCATCAACCCGGCGATCACCCACGGCATCAGCCATATCGTCGGCTCGATTGAAGTGGGCAAGTGGGCCGACCTGGTGCTGTGGCGCCCGGCGTTCTTCGGCATCAAGCCGACCCTGATTCTCAAGGGCGGCGCAATTGCCTCAAGCCTGATGGGCGACGCCAACGCGTCGATTCCCACGCCGCAGCCGGTGCATTACCGCCCAATGTTTGCCAGCTTCGGCAGCGCGTTGCATGCCACCAGCCTGACCTTTATCAGCCAGGCGGCGCAGGCAGCCGGCTTGCCCGAAGCCCTGGGTTTGAAAAAGCAGATTGAGGTGGTCAAGGGCTGTCGCAACGTGCAGAAAACCGACCTGATCCACAACGATTACCTGCCGGATATCGAAGTGGACCCACAGACCTATCAGGTCAAAGCCGATGGGGTGTTGCTGTGGTGTGAGCCCGCAGAGGTGTTGCCAATGGCCCAGCGCTACTTTTTGTTCTAGCGAAAACAACTCAGCCCCGAAGGCGAACCTGACGGTTCGTCTGCGGGGCTGAGTCGCGGTGACTGATCAAATTGCCGCAGGCCTCGGGTTCAAGCGGCCAGCAGTCACGACAGCCTTACGAGAACATATTTTTTATTATCGAGTCGCTGTACCCATAATCCATTCGCAGCTCGGCACCCGCCGGAATATCTTCGATCGCAAATACCGCACTCAGCATAAAGTTCTTTGTTTTTGTTGTTGCCGCAGGCCCCATTCCCAGCCACATATCCGCCTCAACGGGGAAGGCCACGGACTCAACGTTGTACCCCCCAGCAGCCTGACGTATTGGTTTGTCATTCGCGCCATACTCAAAGTGGGTGTTTATTCTGGAGATGATATTGTCCCCCGACAGGTGAACCGGCACCGTGACGAGTCGACCGCCCTCCAAGGTCGATTGAGTGCCGATGAGGATGGTGTAGGTTTGACCTCCGGAGCCGAAAAACCCAGAGGGTAGGACGGTGCCGCCGTAAACGCCGACGATCTCCCCTTTGGCGATACGCTTGTTGGCTACCACCATCGACTGTCCTATCAGCGACTTTTCCTGGGGCACCTTCATATCCTGCGCAGTGAACGTACGCCGCTGCAGTTTCTCTTCATAACGTGCGCCCACCTCCTCATACCCTTCAAACTTGATGTAAGGTTTGACTTGATCGGAGGTGTATTGAGTACCGGACTCCACCAGTTCAACGCGTCTTTGCAGCTTTCGAATACGTATCGGTCTGCCCTGATAATCCCTGAGTGGGTACTTACCGTTATTCGCTCGGTTATAACTCCCGACTGGATTGGGGGCGGCCGTGAAATGAACTTCACGCCTCATGGTGCTGAGCTCGTCCGCCGTATAGGGAACCACAGGCATAGACTCTGGAGCCTCTTCAAACTCATCCTCAGAACCACCCGGCGTAGACTCTGATGCGTCTTCAAACTTGTCCTCAGAACCACCCGGCCTCATCCCTCCTGGCGTACGTGGACGTTTCCACACCCCCGCGATATCGGGCTTGGCGATGATCCCGCTACTGACCAGGGCAAACGGGTTATCCGGTGCCTGCACCCACAATAGGTAGTGCTCGCCCTCCGCATCGGGCAGGCTCGCGACAAAATACTGTTTCCCATTGAAGTCGATGGCGCGTGCCTGCGAGAGCTGCAACTCGCGCGTGGTGCTTTTGCCTGGCTCAACCAGCACTTCAAGCGGTTCCCGTGGCAACAGAATCTGTGCGACTTCCTGTCGGCTCAGCGTCTCGATCAATGCGCTTTCCTTAATCGCCAGCTGTGCCTGCAAGTCATCGGCTTTGGCCTTATAGACCGTCTCGGACAACGCCTCTGCAAGGCGACTCTCATGCAGCGTGGCCAACTGCTGATGATAGGGCTCGCCCTGTGCATCAAATTGCGCGCGGTACTTGTGGGTGACATAGTCCTGCCAAAACTCTCGGGACAACAGCGCCTGATACTCCTGGGTAGATTTGTCCAGTTTGATGATTTTTTCATACGCGGTATCCAGCATTTGCGGCGTGACACCGGCCAGGTTGGTGAACCTGACGTTCTGCGGCTGCCCCGGCAATTGCAGCCGGTCCTTGAGGCCGTAGCGATACGCCAGCCTGACCTCCACCTCTTCAGCCAAGCGCGTGATATGGGGCAACTTGTCAGCCATCGAGACCGTAGGGTCATTGACGATGGCCTCGCTGCGCTGGATGTCCTGAGATGCAAACGTGTCGACTTCATGCAAACGGAACAAGCCTTTGGACAAGTTCGACAACTGCGCCGCTTGCGCCTGCCCCGTGGCCTGTGTACGCGCCCTGTAGATCAGCGTCGTGACTTCCAGGTTGCTGAAGGCGAACGCCGCGCGATCACAGCAACCGGGCTCGCCGGCCCGGTCGAACAGCTCGTTGCGGTGGTTTTCCGATTCCGGGGTATTTTCGCTGATGCTGTCGATCACCTCCCAGACGCGACGTTGCAAGTCGGCATGCCCCGGACCCGCCGGCTCCAGCCGGTTGAGAATGTCGAAGAACGGCCCCGCGCGCTCATTGTCGCGCAGCACCTGCCACTGGGCTCTTTTGGCTGACACCTGGTCCTCGGACAACCCTTGGGTCCAACGCAGCAGCGGCTGCTGCGCACCCGCGTCGTGCACACGCGCAGTACGGGTGTTGAGCGCGGTGGTCACCAAGGCGTTCGGATTGTTCGCGGACGCCAGCCCCGCCTGTTCAAGGCGCTGGTTGTATTGCCTGACCTGTTGCAGGGTGTCCGGGGTCAAAGGATTACCGGAGACCGTCGTCAGATTATTAATCCGGGCCGTCTGCGCCAACTGTTCGTCAGGTGGCGCAATGACTGAGGCCGGGATAGTCGTGATGTTGTTATTACTGAGTTCGACCTGATCCAGCAACGGTTGCTCACCCAAGCCGGTAGGCCAGGTATCGATGCCGGCGTTTCTCATACTCAGGGAGCGCATGTCAGTGATCAGGCTGAAGTCCGGCGTGATGCCCAGCGAGTTACCGTGCAGCCATAACGCCCGCAGCCTCACCCGCTGCGACAGGATTTGCGCCGTTTGCGGGGTGAGGCGGATCAGGTTGTTATTCAAAAACAAACGGGTCAGGTTGTGCATTTCACCCAGGGCCGGCGGCAGCACCCTGAGCTGGTTATTCGACACGTCCAGCCAACGCAGATGCCGATAGCGTGTCAGGAATCCTTCCGGCGAAGCGCTGAGGCCCATGTTGCTCAATTTCAGTGAGCCTACATGGCTGAAATCAATGTCCAGGTCCGGCAAGCTCGGCAGCCTAAGGCCACTCAAGTCCAGCTCCAAGCCAATCTGCTCTCCGTCATTGGCAAGCATTTGCGGGGTCTCCCGACGCCAGCACGCGAGAATACGTTGCTGAGCCTGATGACGATCCTCAAGGCCCGCCGCGTTGGCTTGTCGTTGGCCCGCGCGAACGTAGCGTTGGTGTTCGCCGCCGCCCGAAAACGCCCAGGCGTTCAACTGCTGTTGCAGGGTGTTGAACTCTTGTTCGAGCCTGGCCAGTTCAGCGTCGGCACCGCCGCCCAAACGCCAGACCCACTCCCTGGCTTCTTGCATGCGCTTGTTCGGGTACAGGCGTCGCAGCTTTTCGAGCCTGGGGTTACCACTGTCAAATGCGCCATCACGGGCGCTTTTCACCAGGTCCGGTCGGGCCTGATTCAAACGTTGCCAATAGCCATCAAATTTGCGCCAGTAATCCGGAGGAAATCGGTTGCCCTCAAGCAGGGTGACGCCATTGAGTTGGGCACTCGCGTCGAGCTGCTCGTCTGCCGGATTGAGGAGTTCCTCGGGCACCTCCCGTAAAAGATTGTGGCTCAAGTCGACGAATTCCATCCCCGCGCGTGCCCGCAATCCCGTTGGCCACCGGTCCAGCTGCGTATTCCTCAGGTTCAGGCTTCTCAACCGGGGCATGACACTCACATCCGGCGCAATCCTCAGCGGGTTATTGGTGAGGTAAAGCGCTTCAAGGTTGCTCAGCGCACTCAGCGTTCTGGCGCTTTGTGGGGTCAACCGAATGTTGTTGCCTGTCAGGTTCAACGAAGTCAGATTGTTCATTGCACCGATAGCGTCGGGTAACTCGGTCAGCCTGCAACGGCTGATGACCAAGTCTTTAAGGCGGGGGAATTTTCCAAGGAAAGCATCAGCGCTACCTGACCACTTGACTCCGACGAGCTCAAGCTTCTCGATATGGCTGAAGTCGGCGCTCAGTGCCGGTAACTCCATCACACCATCCATCAGCAACCGCAGAGGGCCTTTACCCGTACGCTGCCAGTGGCTCAAGATCTGCCTGGCGATGCCAGACGCTCGGGCGTCCACCGGTCCCGCAGCGGACTGCGGGGAATTCGCCTGAACCCAAACCTGCAATTCCCTCTCCAGCGTTTTGAACTCAGCTTCCCGAAGCGTCAGCCCACCCCGCACATTCGTACCCAATGATTGGATAAAGGCAGTGACCTCACCCTCCTCCATTGAAGGGTACAGCTTAAGGACTCGGGCTTTTACCGAAGTCTCTGAAGGACCAAAAACACTGGCTACCATCCGTCGAAACCCACGGCCACCGCCCAGCAAGCGCAGTGCAGGATCAATGGTCGGCTTGCGGACCGGGTGCTCCAACAACACCGTGCGCAGGCGCGCACGTGGCAGAGGCGCTTGCGCAATCGCGGCTTTCATTTGCAGCGCGTCGGTGAACCCCAGGGCCTGGCGCTCAGTGGCGGACAACAGGTCCCAGTTTGCGGCAAAAAAATCCCTGGGCATGGTCGCCTGGAACAAGCCGTTATCCATCTGTACCAGAACCCTGGCCGTTGCGTCTGGAGAACCGATGGCATCCAGTATCGCGCCCTGCGACGAATACTGACGCAGCTCCACCCGAGTACCCCGGCGCCATCCGGGCAAGGTTTCCAGGGTGCGCAAAGCCAGGCGCTGACTGTCGAGGTTCGCCAGGGTGTCCAGGTGCAGCCCCTCGTAAGCGCGTGCTACGCGTGTTTCCTGTTCACACCATTTCGCGTGTTCGGTCTGTGCTTCGGGCAGCAGCCCGGTGCTGCGCCAGGTTTGCAGTTGCTCGGAACTCAGGCTCTTGAGCAGGTGCGCCGCCATCGAGGTCGGTAACTCGGGATAATCCGCCAGTAGCCGCTGCACATCGGGGTCAACCGCGGCGGTCAACGCCCTGTAGCGTTCCTCCACCAGCGGGCCTTTGTAAGTGTCCACCGTGTCGCCCAGGTACTGGCGTAGCTTGCCCGCCCGCACATCCAGTGAGTCTTCGGCACTTCCGGGGATGTCGGTGAGCGCCGGGTCAACGCCTTGCAACGTGTTCAACACCTCTTTGAGCAACTCGCCACGCGCCAGTTGGCCTTCGTTGAGGACCACCACCCGTGTGGCGGACGACGAAGGCTCCGTTTCCCAGATGACTCTGGCACCACTGCCCAGCACCCGAAGACCGAGGTTTTGCGGCAACATCCCACGACGACGCATCATGTTCAGTTGCAGCGCCGGATCAGCCTTGGCGTAGACCGCCGGGTTGCTGCTATGCATGTGCTCGACAAAGGTCGTCAGCGCCTGATGGGCCTTGAAGTGCTGGATCGAATCCTCCAACAGCAAAGGCACCGGTTCATGCTCGACAAAGGTCTGGCGCAAGGTGTCCTCCTCTACACCGCTGGCGATGCGGGCTTGCTCCAGTGCCTCAGTGCCCAGCCCACGTTGCTCCAGCCCCAGGCGCCTCATCAGGGTCGGCTTGTCCCAAGTCAGCGGCTCCTCGACTTCATGGCTCCAGGCGCCGGCATGGTTATGTTCCAGTTGCGGCTCATAAGCACCGGGACGGCTGGGGTGCTGGATGCGGTACTGGCCGGTCTCGGGCTCCTGCCGGACCTGATAGTGGTCACCTTCATGGGGCAACACTTTCTGCCCGTTGTGCGGGTAGAGGCCCAAGGCGTCCGGCTTGGCCTCCGGAGGCAGTTCGACGGGCACCTTATAGGGCGTCATGTCCGGGTTCCACAACACCTGCCTGCCGGTGGGCAGCGTGACCGGTTTGAGGTTGTCGACCATGCTCGCCAGCTTGATGGCGGGCAACACCTTGGCCCCGGTGCCCAGCATCGCCGCATTGAGGGCCACGCTGGAAAAATGCGCCCACATCGTCTTCAGATCGCTTTGCTCGTAGGCTTCGATGCCTTCATACACTTCAGTGCACATCTGCGCCGCCCCCACCGCCAGCATGATCGGCCCCAGCCCCGGCACCACGAAAGCACCGAGGTTGAACACACTGATCACCGCGTCCAGGTAGCTCGACAGTCGGTCCATGCGCGCCTTGCGGTCTTCGTCACCGGTGGGCACGGCCACGGCGCGGGCATCCGACAAAATCTTGCGCGCCTGTGCCTCGCGCAGTTGCGCCCATAAGTTGGCTCCGATTGCCAACTCATCCAGGGGCAGCCTCGGCGGCCTGGATACCAGCGGGTAATCGCCGGCCGCGCCATTGCCGTTGGCGGGTTTGTACAACCCATTAAATTGCTGAAAAAAGAGGCCCTGCTCGCGCTGGGGCACGAACCGGCTGAAAAAGCGCCGGTACGAGGCGCTGTGCAAGCGGGTCCTGAGGTCGGCCATGAACTCGGCGCTGGAGGCGTACTCCCTGAGCGGCTGCTGGGGGTCGTTGGGGATGAACACCACCAGGCGCTCGACACTGTCACTGTCTTTACGGGCCGGACCGATCAGCAACGGCCCCACCAACACACTGCCAAACACCTTCAGCGCGGCAAACGTCACGGGTTTGCCATCAAGTGTGGCGCTGCCCGGGTCGGTGATGACCTGTTTGATCATGCGGTACGCATCGGCACCAATGCCCCACTCGGTCTGGTGAGCCGCCACCTCGGCGCTCAGTGCCAGCAATTGGCGCTGGTGTTCTTGCAGCTGCGTTTCCAGTGCGGTGCGTTGGGTCGCCTCATCCGGTTGGACGATGGCCTTGATGTGCTGCTGATACAAAGTCCCCAAGTCCAGGCTGCGGCACACTTGGGCAAATTCATGGGGGGCGATGGGCAGGGCCAGGGAATTGACCGCGCTGAAGGTCGGGATGACTTCGCCGTCGTACGAACTCCAGCGCGTTATGATCTGGCAATCGTTGCAGGCACTGGCTCGCTCTTCATCGAGCGCGAAATTGGCCAGGGCCGCCTCAAGCAGGGAGACACCACGGTATTCATAACTCAGCGCCGGGTCGTTTTGCTGCTCGAAGACAAACGCACCGTACAGGTCGTCGCGACTTTTGACCCCATACTTGCGCGCGAAATAGACGTTCTTGACGTCCACATCCAGGTTGAAGCGTTGCTTAATTGCGTCTTTAAGCGGCTGCTCGGCAAAGGCGAGTACATCCTTGATATTGCCAAGAGTGTTCTCCACCTGGTTCAAGGTCTCGCGATAACGGGTATGGCTGGCGGCCAGGTCAGCCTTTTGCTGGACCGTGGCGGTCAGGTACCAGCTGGGCAGTTCCATGTCGTGGTTGGCGAGTTCTTCCTGGCGCGCGGTGGCTGACTGGTTGAACCAGCTCGGCACGCGGTCTTTGAGGAAGTCGTAATGCACACCCCGAAGGTCAACGTTGAACGTGCCTTCGGGGGTAAGGGTAACGGGTTGTTCTGACATATCGGGCCATCCATGACGGGTTTAAAAAACCAGCCTATCGAATGGCCCTCGCTGTGGAGCCTTAGGTATTTATCGCACTCAAGAAAGCCTCACGCGAATTGAATGCAGCGCACACGTTGCCAATGCTCCTGTTCTAGCTCGCGGGTGAAAGACTGTTGATTGCCTGATCGGTGAAGGTACTGAGCAGGCGCTGGTACTGCGCATCGATACTGGCAAATGACGTGCTGTAATCCTGTTGAGTCATCACGTACCCCGGTTGGCTTGCGAGGCCAGTGCGCCCCAGTAACGCCGAAGTACGGCTGATGGTTGCGCTCAGCCCCTCGCGCTCCTGGGTGGACAACGAACCGGTATCGAGCCACTTCGCCAATGCCGCTTCCAGGTCAATCAACGCTTCGAATTGGTTGCGCACCGTCGAAAGTTCCTGACCGTGGGCTCGGTTCAGATAGTCGACCCACATGGGTTGTTCCAGCAGATTGCTCCGCACCAGTTCGCCCTGGTCCAGTGCCGTGACGTGCTTGAACGCCTCTTCGACCATCTGCGCGGTGACATAATCCTCGCGAAACGCCATGCTTTTGGCTTGCCATGGCAAGTTCAGTCGAGTGGCCAAAGGCGCGGTGTAGGACAGATAAATTTCAACCTCATCAATCGGCAGTACTTCGCGACCCTCGGCGTCGTACTGAATAATCGGAGCGCCTTCGTTGTCGTACTGCGGGTACTGCACGCCTTGCGCCTTGAGCTGCTCGACCCGGCGATGGGCAATCCTGCCCAGCTCATCCAATCGCCATTTGCCTCTGGCCAGGTTGAACACACTCCTTCGAACGACGCCGGCATCTTCACTGAAGTACGCAGCGCGCAGCAGCACTTCAACGCCCATGGCATTAAACAGCTGGGCTCCCGCGTCGACACAGGCAGTGGGATTACTTGCCATAAGGAATAACTCGTCACGCAAATCGGCGTCTTCGCCCATGGCCTCCAGCATTCGCCAGACCTTCGCGGTCAACTCCGGCAGCAACCGGCCGCTGTCGACCGTTGCATCCCCCGAACGCCTGAGGGCGCGCAACTCATTGAAGAAACCTTCGGAGCCGAATGTCTGTTCAAGATGATCCCATAGCCGTTGTTTGGAGCTCCACTCGTCCTGCGGCACTCCGGTGCTCCACAACCGGCGGTCATATTCACCCCGGGCAGGAAACTGGCGCTCCGGGTCGTAACCCGCCGCTTCGATGTACTGTTTGAATTGCGTCAGCAATTCGGGGGTAGCCAACTTCTCGCGACTGAGCAAGGTACGCGCGACAATCAGGGCATTGTCTGAACCAGGAGCAAAAACGGGAACACGGTTGATGGGGTTATCCATCAGATCCAGGCGAAAGTCACGCGGGCGCGGCACTCGAAAGACCCCGGCTGGCCATTCCTGAAGGTTGGTGTTGCTCAACCACAGCGTGCGCAAGCGCTTCATACCGCTGACATCCGGCGCCCGCTCCAGCCGGTTGTTTCTCAAGGACAGTGCCTCCAGCCGAGTGGCTCTACTCAACAACGTTACCTCCACGGGCGTCAGGGCGATCCGATTGCTTCCCAGGTTCAGGCTGCGCAAATGCGGCATATCGCCAATGGCCTGGGGCACCTCAGTCAACTCACCGTTCTCCAGGCTAAGATCACGCAGCCCACGAAAGTTGACGAGCAAACGGCGGACATCAGCATCGGTCGCGTTGCTGGAGTCCAGTGTCAGTTGAGTAACCCGGTCGAAATTGGCCCCCAGGGCCGGCAGCGTACGCAGTTGCTCTTGCAAGTCGGCTCCGACCCACTCTATTTTCTGCCCCACGGATTGACCGTGAGTGTCGTAATGACGCGGGCCGATTTCTTTCAATGCGCCGTGCAGGGTGCCATAAATGGCGCGCTTGGCTTTCAAGGCGTTGCGATCCGCCTCGCTGAACCGCTCGACCCCTTCCGTGTGCGTGGACAGCCACCGGTTCATCGTCGACTCAAAGACCTTGCGCTCTTGCTCCAGGCGCTTGAGCCACTGCTCATCGAACCAACCTTTGTCTTGGCGCAGGGCAATCACTTCGTCCGCGGTGAAATCGGGGTAAAGCGACAGAATGCGTTCTCGAACAATTTGGTCCCACGCGCTCCCCCCGCGCCCACTCAATAGATAGCCTCGCCGACCATCGGCCAACAATGTCGGAGGTCGAAAGAAGGGCTTTTTTTGCGGCTGCATGCCTAACACGTTGCGCAATTGCGCACGCGACAGGGCTTTTTCGGCTATCAACGCTTTGAGTTGCTCGCCCTGCCCCACGTCAGGCAAACCGATCGCGTTGCGATGCGCGTCGGGCAACGCATGCTGCAAGGAGCCATAGAGCCCGTTGATGCCATGCAGATCCTGCCCCCGTTCATCCATGGCTTGGTACCGCCCATCGTCCACCCGCACCAGCACCTTGCGCTCGGCGGCATCGACCGGGCCGAAGCTGGCGCGCAACTCACCTTCCATGCGGCCCTCACGCACCTCCAGGCGCAGGCCGTCACTCCAGCCGGGCACGTTGGCCAGGCTATTGAGCACCAGGGCCTCGGTGTCCTTGTTGGCCATGTCGTCGAGGTAGAGCCCTTCATAAGCATGGGTCAGGCGCATCTGCTGTTGCGCCAGCCGGGCCTTCTCCAAAAGACGAAACGGTATGGTACCGGTGCCGGTCATGATCTCCCGTTCGGACGGTGTAACGTCTGCCAGCAGTTCTCGCACCAGGTGCGTAGGTAGAGTGCTGAACTGGCGCTGCACCAGCGTGATCGCGCTGTCCGACGGCGGCTGCTGCGCAAGGTAGATACTCTTCATCAGCCGCGACCTGACACGGATGGCGTGCTGTTCAAGCTGTGTTTGCAAGGCCGCAGTGCGTGCCTCGGGTGTGCCGCTGAAGCGCCCCACCAAGTCTATGAGCTGGGCCTCACTCAACGACTCGATGACTCGCTTGGGCAACTGGCCGTTCATCAACTCGCCACGGTGAATGCGCAGGGTGTCCGACGCTGCGGCCAGGCTATTGCCATACTTGATCGACGCCCCACCCACCTCTTCACTCGAAAAAGCCTCTATTGCCACGCTCGCCGGCCACCTCGGCAACTCCACCATCAAGGACGCGGCATAGCTGCACAGGTCATTGCTGAGCGACCCCTGGCGTATGCCCTCGGCCACCTTCACCGCATCGCGATAGGCCCGGAACTGGCGCAGGGTATCGAGCAAAATCGCCGGCGCCGGCTCGCCCTCTACATGCACCCGGCGCAGCACATCCTCACTCACATCCGCGACGCGTCGCACCTGCTCCAATTCGGCATCGCTGAAACCGTCTGCTACCGGGCCCAACCGCCGCATCAGCGGCGCGCCTTCCCAGCTCTGCGGGCGTTCCAGTTCATGGTTCCAGAGACCACTGCCATTTCCCGCGAGTGTCGGTTGATAGGCGTCGGGCCGCGTGGGATGGACGATGCGGTAATCTTCTGTCACCGGGTCCTGCCGCACAGCGTACCGCCTACCCTCCAGCGGCAAGAGGGTTGTACCGTTGACCTGGTGCAGGCCTCGCTCGTCGACCGCAGCGCCGGAAGGTATCGGCTGAAGGTGTTCATAGGACGACAGGTCGGGCTTCCACAATCGCTGCTTGCCACTTGGCAGGGTGACGCGCTTGAGGTTGTCGACCACGCTGGTCAGCTTGATGGCGGGCAAAACCTTGGCCCCGGTGCCCAACATCGCCGCATTGAGGGCCACGCTGGAAAAATGCGCCCACATCGTCTTCAGATCGCTTTGCTCGTAGGCTTCGATGCCGTCATACACCTCAGTGCACATCTGCGCCGCGCCCACCGCCAGCATGATCGGCCCCAGCCCCGGCACCACAAAAGCGCCCAGGTTGAACACGCTGATAACCGCGTCCACGTAACTGCCCAACCGGGCCATGCGTGCCTCGCGGTCTTCATCGCCCGTGGGCACGGCCACGGCGCGGGCATCCGACAAAATCTTGCGTACCTGTGCTTCGCGCAGTTGCGCCCACAGGTTGCCGTTGATGCTCATCGCCTCCAGGGGCAACCTCACCGGCCTTGTTGCCATCGGGAAATCGCCTTCCGAGCCATTGCCGTTTGAGGGTTTATACAGCCCATTGAAGCGCTGAAAAAAAACACCCTGCTCGCGCTTGGGCACAAATCGGCTGAAAAAGCGCCGGTACGAGGCGCTGTGCAAACGGGTCCTGAGGTCGGCCATGAACTCGGCGCTGGAGGCATACTCCTTAAACGGCTGCTGGGGGTCGTTGGGGATGAACACGACAAGGCGTTCGACACTGTCACTGTCTTTACGGGCCGGACCGATCAGCAACGGCCCCACCAACACACTGCCAAACACCTTCAGGGCGGCAAACGTCACGGGTTTGCCATCAAGTGTGGCGCTGCCCGGGTCGGTGATGACCTGTTTGATCATGCGGTACGCATCGGCACCAATGCCCCACTCGGTCTGATGAGCCGCCACCTCGGCGCTCAGCGCCAGCAATTGGCGCTGGTGTTCTTGCAGCTGCGTTTCCAGTGCGGTGCGTTGGGTCGCCTCGTCCGGTTGGACGATGGCCTTGATGTGCTGCTGATACAAATTGCCCACGTCCAGGCTGCGGCACACTTGGGCAAACTCATGAGGGGCGATGGGCAGGGCTTGAGCGTTGACCGCGTGGAAGGTCGGGATCACTTCACCATCATAGGAACTCCAGGTGGTGATGATCTGGCAATCGTTGCAGGGACTGGCTCGTTCTTCATCGGGCTCGAAATTGGCCAGGGCGGCCTCAAGTAGGGAAACACCACGATATACATAGTTCAGCTCCGAGTCGCGTTGTTGGTCGAAGACCAAAAAGCCGAACAGGTCGTCGCGACTTTTAAACCCATACTTGCGCGCGAAATAGACGTTCTTGACGTCCACATCCAGGTTGAAGCGTTGCCTGAGTGCGTCTTTAAGCGGCTGCTCGGCAAAGGCGAGCACATCCTTGATATCACCGAGGGTGTTCTCTATCTGGTTCAAGGTTTCGCGATAACGGGTGTGGCTGGCGGCCAGGTCAGCCTTTTGCTGAACCGTGGCGGTCAGGTACCAACGGGGCAGTTGCAGTTCGTGGTGGGCGAGTTCTTCCTGGCGTGCAGTAGAGCCTTGGTTGAACCAGCCGGGCACACGGTCTTTGAGGAAGTCATAGTGAACGCCCCGAAGATCAGCGTTGAAGGTGCCTTCGGCGGTAGGGGCAGGTTGTTCTGACATAGTAGGGCTATCCATGACGGGCGGGAAAAAACCAACCTATCGAATAGCCCTACCTGAAAAGCCCTAGATAGTTATGCGGCTCAAAAATGCTCGCGCGGATTGAACGCCGCTTTCTGCGCCAGTTCCTGCCACAACGCCTTGACCTCCTCGTCGCTGCTTTTGGGCATCACGGCCTTGAGCTGCACAAACAGATAGCCGCGCTGCCCGGCTTTGTTGAGCAAGCCATGGCCTTTGGCGCGCATACGCTGGCCGTTCTGGCTGCCGGCCGGCACCTTGAGGTTGATCTTGCCGGTGAGGGTTGGCACCGCCACTTCCGCACCCAGCGCCAATTCCCACGGTGCCAGGGGCAAGTCGATGATCAGGTTTTCGCCATCCACCTCAAACTTGGGGTGCGACGCAAACTTGATGATCAGGTACAGATCGCCATTGGCGCCACCGCCAATACCCGGCGCGCCCTGCCCTTTGAGGCGGATGCGCTCACCGTCGGCCACACCGGCGGGGATCTTCACGTTCAGGCTCTTGGTGGTGTTGCTGACGTGACGACCCGAAGCGTCGTATTGCGGCACCTGGAAGCTGATCTGCTTGGACTCGGTGGACAGTGTCTCTTCGAGGAGCACCGTCAGTTGCATCTCCACGTCCTGGCCCTTGCGCCCGGTTGGACGGCGCTGGCCGCCACCGAAAGCATCGCTGCGGTTACCGAAGATCGAGCTGAAAAAGTCCGAAAAGTCCTCGGTGTTCTGGCCACCGCCAAAACCGCCACGGCTCTGCCAGCCCGGCGGGCCCTGGAACGGCTGGCCATGCTGGCCGTATTTGCGCAGTTCGTCGTATTCGGCGCGCTTATCGGCGCTTTTAAGCGCTTCATAGGCTTCGGACGCGTCCTTGAATTTTTCTTCGGCGTCTTTTTCCTTGCTCACGTCCGGGTGATATTTGCGTGCGAGCTTGCGATAGGCGGCCTTGATTTCCTTGTCATCGGCCGTCGGCTCGACACCCAGTATCTTGTAGTAGTCTTTGAAATCCATCGGCGGTTCACCATCCTTAATCGAGATCGCACAACCTGAGGCACAACGTGCGCTGCTTTGCACCTGTTGAGTCTTGTGGCCTGGGGGTGCGTCAAAGTGTTATCGGCGCTAGCCGTATGCATCAGATGTGGGGGCGAATCCCTCACTTTCAAGCACGATTTAACGGATGGTTGGCCTACGCATCCGCCTTCGACTGGCATACACTGCGCGGCCGTTTTGCAACCGGAACCCGATAGACATGAAAAACCCATCCCCAGCCCGTGCCTGCGGCATCGACTTTGGCACGTCCAACTCCACCGTCGGCTGGATCCGCCCCGGCGAGGAGACGCTTATCGCGCTGGAGGACGACAAGATCACGTTGCCGTCGGTGGTGTTCTTCAACTTCGAGGAGCGCCGCCCGGTGTACGGTCGACTGGCGCTGCACGAATACCTGGAAAACTACGAAGGCCGGCTGATGCGCTCGCTCAAGAGCCTGCTGGGTTCCAAGTTGATCAAGCACGACACCAGCGTGCTCGGCACGGCCATGCCCTTCACCGACCTGCTGGCGCTGTTTATCGGCCAGCTCAAAAGCCGCGCTGAAACCACCGCCGGCCGCGAGTTCGAAGAAGTGGTGTTGGGCCGCCCGGTGTTCTTCGTCGATGACGACCCGATGGCCGACCAGGAAGCCGAAAATACCCTGGTCGACGTGGCGCGCAAGATCGGCTTCAAGGACATCTCGTTCCAGTATGAGCCAATCGCTGCGGCCTTCGACTACGAGTCCACCATCGAAAAAGAAGAGCTGGTACTGATCGTCGACATCGGCGGTGGTACGTCCGACTTCTCGCTGGTGCGCCTGTCCCCGGACCGCCGCCACAATGACAACCGCCACGACGACATCCTCGCCACCGGCGGCGTGCACATCGGCGGTACCGACTTCGACAAGCAACTCTCGCTGGCCGGCATGATGCCGCTGTTCGGCTACGGCAGCCGCATGAAAAGCGGTGCATATATGCCGACCAGCCACCACATGAACCTGGCCACCTGGCACACGATCAACTCGGTGTACTCGCAAAAATCCCAGCTGGCCCTGGGCAGCATGCGCTACGACATCGAAGACACCGGCGGGATCGACCGCCTGTTCAAGCTGATCGAACAGCGCGCCGGGCACTGGCTGGCGATGGAAGTGGAAGAAACCAAGATCCAGCTGACCCACGAAGACAGCCGCCACGTGCTGCTGGACCGGGTTGAACCCGGGTTGAGCGTGGACCTGAGCCGCACACTCTTCGAGTCCGCGATTGATGGCTTGCTGGAGCGCGTGCGCAACAGCGTCACTAAGTTGCTGACCGATGCGTCGGTAGAAGTGGCGCAGGTGGACACGGTGTTCTTCACCGGGGGTTCCAGCGGTATTCCGGCACTGCGCCACAGCATTTCGGCGATGTTGCCGAATGCGCGGCACGTGGAAGGGAATATCTTCGGCAGCATCGGCAGTGGTTTGGCGATTGAAGCGAGCAAGCGCTACGGCAGCTGACCTGCCCCAATCTCACCAACACTGAAAATCAAATGTGGGAGCGGGCTTGCTCGCGATAGCGGAGTGTCAGTCGAAGTAAGTATCGACTGAACCACCGCCTTCGCGAGCAAGCCCGCTCCCACTTTTTTGAACGGTGAATACCTGAACACAGCCTAGCGGTGATAGATCGCCCACAAGCCAAGCAACGTCAGGCACCACATGACCGCGCCCAGCACGATCACCAGGTAGTTCCACAAGTTGAAGCGAGCGTTGCTCTGCCCCTCTGGGTCACCTGCCGCAAAATTGATCAGGCCTTGGCCTTGTTGAAGGATGTAGGCACACAGAGGCACCGCCAGGATCGCCAGGGGTTTATAGGCTAACCAGGTATCGATCCGGCCAGCCGCCATTTCGAAAAGCCGGGCACCGACTGTTACCACGACGAACACCGTCGCCCATTGCTCGAAGTCAAAATCGAATTTTCGACCGCTGCGGGCAACGCGATCATCGGCCCGGCGATACAACTGATGAATAAAGAAGATAAAGAAAATGGCCCGCGCCAACGGCCAGATATCCAGCTGATTGGCCTTCTTGTACAAGCTCCAGTTTTTATACGACCAAATGTAGGTGTACAGCCCGAAACTGAGCAGGCTCAGCACCAGCAGCTTGGTTTTGGAAATGACATAAAACTCGGCAGACGCCTTAACCGTCTCGGTCAACTCCGCCGTTGGCGGAGCATAGATATTTTCGTTCAATGCGGACCTCCCCTAATTCCCTTTAAGTTCAGGTTATTGCGTCAAACCATCCCACCGAGCTTCAGCTCACTCTTCAAATACGCATAATAAATCGGCCCTGCCACCACGCCCGGCAGACCGAATGCGGCTTCAAACACCAGCATCGCCAGCAACAATTCCCACGACTTGGCACTGATTTGCCCGCCCACGATGCGCGCGTTGAGGAAGTACTCGACCTTGTGAATCACGATCAAATACCCCAACGCCGCCACCGCCACCCAGATCGACAGCGACAACGCAACGATGGTGATCAGCGTGTTGGACATCAGGTTGCCAATCACCGGCAGCAGGCCGAGCAGGAAGGTCAGCACGATCAGGGTTTTGGTCAGCGGCAGGTGAATCCCGCACAACGGCAGCACCACCGCGAGGAAAATCGCCGTGAACATGGTGTTGAGCGCGGCAATCTTGATTTGGGCGAAGACAATGTTGCGAAACGCCTGGACCAGCAAGTGCAGGCGGTCGAACAAGGCGGCGGCCAGGGGCTTGCGCTTGGTCAGGTCGGGCACGCGCTGCAGCGCGATGATGGCGCCGAGCACCATGCCGATCAGCAGCGTGACGAACATGTGGGCGGCGTCTTTGCCGACCAGTTGCAGCTCGCTCAGGTGTTTGCTCAGCCAGTCGCCGATGGCCACGCGAAACTCGGCGGCGCTGGCAGGCAGGTAGGCGTCGAGGAACGGCGGCAACTGGCCGCGCGCGCGGTCGACCACGCCCATGAATTTATCGAGGGAAGCCCCGGGGTTTTCCGCTTCGTGGAGCAGGAAGCTGATGGCGCCGGCGAAAATCAGGGCCAGCACGCTGACGATCAAGGTGCCGAGCAATGCCACCGCCAGCCAACGCGCGCGCCGGCCTTCGATCAGCCGTTGCAACTGCGGGGTGAGCATATTGACCAGCTCATACACCAGCAAGCCGGCCAGCAGGCTGGGCAGCAGCTTGAGCGGCAGAACCAGCAACAACCCACCGAAAATGATGACGCAACTGACCAGCAATAACACGTGACGCTGAGAAAACGTTGGCATACAGCCTCAAAACGAACGGCGTTAAAGGATGGGCAGTCTGCCAGCCTTGAGGGAATCAAGCGAGAGGTCTGATATTGCGAACACCGTCAGTGTGGGAGCGGGCTTGCTCGCGAAAGCGGTCGTTCAGTCACTGATGTGTTGAATGACCCACCGCTTTCGCGAGCAAGCCCGCTCCCACAGGGGATTCGCGTTATCAGCTTCCTTTGAGGCAAGTGCTCATAAAGGTCTTACGCGCATCGCCGGTCAACGCCTTGGTTTTCGCCGTGGCATTGCAGTCTTTCATTTTCT
This sequence comes from Pseudomonas sp. M5A4_2d, assembly GCF_053345295.1. Classification (NCBI taxonomy): domain Bacteria; kingdom Pseudomonadati; phylum Pseudomonadota; class Gammaproteobacteria; order Pseudomonadales; family Pseudomonadaceae; genus Pseudomonas; species Pseudomonas sp. M5A4_2d. The sequence continues at coordinate 124,657 of NZ_JBKEZW010000003.1, forward strand.
GCTGCTGTGGGGTCAGGGTCTTGGCGTCGTTGGCGGCAGGCGCCGACAGGCAGGTCTTCATGAACGCCTTGCGGTCATCGCCTTTGAGCGTCTTGGTGGTGGCTTCAGCATTGCAGGTGGTCATTTTATTTTGCTGGGCGGTAGCGGCGAAGCCTTGGGAACACAGCAGCAGGCCCATCATCAACAACGGAATACGCAGCATCTTCATGGAGTTTTCTCCCTGTTACCGTGCCGAAAGGGCACGGCCTACGCAGCAGTGTAGTCAAAACCTGTTACATGTCAGCGGACGCGAATGTTCGACCGGCGGTACTGCTCCGGGGTGCAGCCCGCGTGGCGCTGGAACATGGCGATGAAGGCTGAGGCGGTGCTGTAACCCAAGTCAAAGGCCACATGCTGCACACTGTGCTCGCTGTCGAGGGCCTCGATGGCGGCGAGGTAACGCAGGCGCTGGCGCCATTCGCCGAAGCTCATGCCCAGCTCCCGCACAAATTGCCGGGCCAGGGTGCGTTCGCTCACATGCACTTGCTCCGCCCATTGCGCCAATGGGCGATTGTCGCCGGGCTCGGCCTGCATGCCTTCGAGCACACTGAGCAGCCCGGGGTGACGCGCGTAAGGCAGGAAGCAATCGTGGATCGGCGCTTGCTTGAGTTGGTCCACCAGCACTTGGGCCAGGCGGATATCCGCCTCGGTTTGCGGGATGTTGACATCGCGCAGGGCAAAGTCGCCAAGAATCGCCTTGAGAATCTCGCTGATGGCCAAGGTGCAAGGCGCCTGTGGCAGTTGCTCGCAGAGTTGCGGGGCAAGGCCCACCGAGCGATAGACAATTGCCTGGGCGTTGTAGGAGCTGTGCTCGGTGTTCGGCGGGATCCACACTGCGTACTGCGGCGGCGACATAAAGCGGCTGCCGGCCACTTCCATGCGCATCACGCCGCTGGCCGAGTAGTCCAGCGAACCCCAGAAGTGCCGGTGCGGCGTGCACTCGGTATCAGGCGCGAAATCGGAGTAACGGAAGTAGACCGGGCTCGGCAGGCGCGGGAAATCCGCGAGGCGTACGGTGTGTCTGGGCATATTGTCTGGATACAAAGGTCGTTTGTCTGGATCGCAGTATAGGCTTCGATCCAGACAGGGGATAATCCTGCCTCATCAACACACTTGGTTTCTTTCGATGCAATTTGCGTATCCCCTGCTGGCCATCTTTATCTGGGCCGGCAATACCGTGGTCAACAAATTGGCCGTGGGCACGATCTTCCCCGCTGAAATCGGCTTTTACCGCTGGTTGCTGGCAGCGCTGCTGTTTACCCCGTTCATGCTCAAGCCGGTGATTGCCCATTGGCCGCTGATTCGCCCGAACCTGGGCAAGATCTTCATCCTCGGCGTGCTCGGCATGGCCGTGTATCAAAGCCTGGCCTACTACGCCGCGACCCTGACCTCGGCCACCAACATGGGCATCATCCTCTCGCTGATGCCGTTGATGGCGCTGACCGCCGCCATCATCAGCCTCGGCCAGCGCCTGACCTTTGGCGCACTGACCGGCGCGGTGCTGTCGTTCGCCGGCGTGGTGGTGGTGGTGTCGGCCGGCAGCCTGGGCGCGTTGCTGCAACACGGGGTCAACCTGGGCGACGGCATGATGCTGATCGCCACCCTGGCCTACGCGGTCTACAGCACTTTGCTGAAGAAATGGCAGCTGCGCCTGCCGCCGCTGGTATTGCTGTATTTGCAGGTGCTGGTGGCCGTGGTGGTGCTGTTTCCGCTGTTCCTGTTCTCGACCAAAGCAGGCCTGGGCTGGGCGAATATTCCGCTGGTGTTGTACGCCTGCTTGCTGGCGTCGATGCTCGCGCCGCTGGCGTGGATGCACTCGGTGAAGACCCTGGGGCCAAGCCGCACCACGCTGTTTTTCAACCTGCTGCCGCTGATTACCGCGCTGATTGCGGCGGCGGTGTTGAAGGAAGAGCTGGCGATGTATCACTTGGTGGGTGGCTTGCTGACGTTAGGCGGGGTGATTTTGTCGGAGCGCTGGACTACGCCGGTTCGCCGTCAGGTCAGTGTTGCCTGATAGGCCGCCTTCGCGAGCAAGCCCGCTCCCACATTCGATCACATTCCAAATGTGAAACTCGGTCGAATGTGGGAGCGGGCTTGCTCGCGAAGAACGATAACGCGGTGAACCTGCTAAACCCCCGCAGCCTTCAGCCTTTTCGCATGCTCTACAAACAACCGAATCGGCTCCGCCCCCTTGCCCACCAGCCCGAAGGACTGGTTGACGATATCGAAGTGATCCAAGGGGTAGTCATCACCAATCACCACCCCCAGATGCGAGCTATAGCGCCCGACCATACCGTCGCATTGGCCCTTTTCGCGCACAAAACTGCGGGCGAACAGCCGGCAACTGCGGTTCGTGCCGTCCAGCAGGTTGCGCCCGCGATCAGTCTTGCCCGGCTGCAAGGTGCCGGACCATGAGTAATAGCGCACACCGTTGGCCACTTCGGCGCCCTGCCCGCCCCACGTATCGGGCAGGCCCTGAGGGTATTGGCGGTTGAACAGGGCCACGCCTTCGCTGGTCAGGGAATGATGGGATGCCTTTAGATCAGCCTTGAAGCGCGGCCCGCGATAGCCGGTTTCCAGCAGGCTCATCATCCCTGCGACTAAATGAAACACCGCGCTCACGACTCGGCCTTTCCAACTGTCTGCGGGGTAATGGAGCTGGAAGTAATCCGCCAATTCCGAGCCATGATTGGGCCCTGCCACTGACGTCACCGAAGCCACCCACTCCGGGCGCCTGGCCGCCGCGTAACGCGCCGTCAGCGAGCCCTGGCTATGGCCGAGCAGGTTGACCTTGTCGGCGCCTGTTTCCCGGCGAATCCGCTCAATCTGCGCCAGCAACTGCTCACCGCGCACCTCGCTGGAATCCAGCGGCGCCACCTGCACGGGAAACACCTGTGCCCCACCCGCGCGCAACGCCGGGACAATCCCGTACCAATACGGGAACAACCCCAAGCGTACGAAGCCCAGCATGCCGGGCACCAGCACCAGAGGGTAACGCGTGGCTAACAACTGCGACATGAGGCGAACGTCCTTGATCAAGTCAGGATGAAGGCAGGCTAACCCAATCCGGCGACGAGCAGATGACACGTTCGGGCAAATCCAATAAAACTTTTTGCCCCGCCCGAGACTCACAACTTGGAGCGATCACGCCGGCAGAGCGTGGCGCAAACCGGATTAGCACCAGGAGATTGAGATGACTGAAGCACATTTGACTGACGTTGCGACCCTGCGCTCACGCGCCCGCCAGAACGTCGAAAACGGCGCCGTGACGGAAGGCTATGACGCCGACCGCGAGGAAATCATCCGCCTGCTCAACGCATCGCTGGCCACTGAGCTGGTCTGCGTGTTGCGCTACAAGCGCCACTACTTCATGGCCAACGGCCTGAAAGCCAGCGTCGCCGCCGATGAATTCCTCGAGCACGCGACCCAGGAAGCCGAGCATGCCGACAAACTGGCCGAGCGCATCGTGCAACTGGGCGGCGAGCCGGAGTTCAACCCCGACCTGCTGTCGAAGAACTCCCACGCGCAATACGTGGCCGGCAAGAACTTGAAGGAAATGGTCTACGAAGACCTGGTGGCCGAGCGGATCGCGGTGGACAGCTATCGCGAAATCATCCAATACATCGGCGACAAAGACCCGACCACGCGTCGCATCTTCGAAGAAATCCTGGCCCAGGAAGAAGAACACGCCGACGACATGGCGGATATTCTGCAGGACCTGTAAGCCGTAACACTGCAAGACCCATATGGGAGCGGGCTTGCCCGCGATAGCTATCGAACAGTCAGTGTATTTGTCGACTGTTACTCCGCTATCGCAGGCAAGCCCGCTCCCACATTTTTTGTTTGCGGTTTCGTCAGTTACTTTTCACGGTCTTCGGCGCCTTGCCTTCCCTCATCTGCTGCAACAGCGGTGCACACTGGTTCGGCTCATCGCCACTCGGTGCCACCAGCGCCAGCAACCCGGCTGCCGGGCCGGCGATCACACCCAGCGCGACCATGCCTGCCCCACGCAGCATCAGCGGCACCGCTTTCACACCCGCATTGGGCTTGATAAACGGGCCGTTGACGTACAGCGGCGAACGCAGGGAAAACAGGCGAAAGCCTTTGGACTCGGGCGTGATTGTCAGGTCGAGCTGTTCGGTCGCCATGTTTGCGGTGCCATCGATGTAGATGATCGCGTTCTCGGTATCGAACACAAACAGGCGAGTGGTCGCCAGGCCGGTCTTGATGCCGAAGTCCGCGGCCGCGCAGTTGATCTTCACTTCTTTGTCGCCGAACAGGCGGCCCACCACATAGTTGCCCACGTTGAGCCCGGCGATTTCCATCAGGCCACGGCTGATCGCGCCGTCGTTGATGAGCATTTTCAGGTCACCGTTGGAGGAGCCCAATAAGGCCGCCACGGAGTTGCCGCGCCCGGAAACATCGGCATCGCCGTTGAGTTCACCAAAGCTGGTTTTCATCGGTTCAAACGTTGGGAACAGCTGCTTGAGCTTGAAGTTACGCGCGGTGAGTTTTGCGCGGCCTTCCATCGGTGTGATGCGGCCGTTCAGGCGAATCTGTGCATCCAGCTTGCCCCCAGCGACCCCAAAGCGCAGGGGTTCCAGGCTCAGCTCGCCGTCAGTGAGGACCAAGTGGGTATAGAGGTCTGTGAACGGCAATTCGGCACTGTGCACGATGCGTTTGCCGGTGAATTCCACATCGGCGTCCATGTCGCGCCAGCGCTCGGTGCGGAACTCTTCCACCGGCAGCACCTTGGTCGCCGGTTGTTTGCTTTCACCGCCACGGGCTTTCTGCTTGGAATTGGAGTCGGCACCGATCAACGGGGCAAGGTCGGTCATCAGCAATTGGTTGGAGACCAGTTTGCCGCTGAGCTTGGGCCGAGGCTGACTGGCGACATAGCTCAGGTCGCCGTGGATATCACTGTTGCCGATCTTGCCGTTGAAGTTTTCATAGGTGAATGACGCGCCACTGGCTTCATGCAACTTGGCGATCAGGTGACCATCGGTGGAATAGGCCGGCGAGTCTGGCAGCGTCACGCCGGTCAGTGGGTAGAGGTTACCCAGGCTGGAGCCGGCGAGTTTCAGCCGCAGGTCCAGGGCGCCAAGGTTCAGCGGGTCGGTCAGAGTGCCGGCGAGGGCAACGCTGGTGTCGGCGATTTTCACCTGGGCTTGCAGCGGGAACGGCTTGGCCGCGTCCTGCAAGGCGAGCAGGCCGCCGATTTTGCCGGTGCCGTCGAGCTTCTGACCGTGATATTGGCCTTTGACCTTGAGGCTGAACGCATAGTCCTGAGGCGCCGAACCTTTCTCGAGGGCCTTCTTGGCGTCGGCGTCGCCGACGATCTCGCCGAACGGAATAGGCTTGCCCAGCAGGTCAATGATCACATCCAGCTGGGTGTTGAGCGTTTGGTCGTCGAGCGTCACATGGCCTTTGTCGAAACCGATAGCGCCGATGTCCACCACCCAACTGGAAGGTTCAGCGTTGGGGTCTTTGGGGTCGAACTTGAAAGTCCAGTTGGCGCGACCATCGGCCAGGCGCTGCAAGTCGGCACTCGGCTCAGTGAGGTCAATACGCGGGATGACCACACGCTGCGCCAGCAGCGCCAACGGAGAAATGCGCAGTTCTACGCGCTTGAGCGTGACCATCTGTGGTTTTTTCGACCAATCCGGGTTGCCCAGGGTCAGGTCCTCGGCAATCACGTGCGGCCAGGGCACCCAGGCGCGCCAGCCACCTTCATCCGCCTCACGTGCCCACGCCACCGCCAGGTTGCCATTGATGGCAAAGGGGCGATGCAACTCTTCGGAGACCTTGGCATTGAGCGGCGGCTTGATGCGGTTCCAGTCGAAAAACACCAGCACCAATACCACCACGGCGATTAACAGAACGAAGCTGGCGCAGCTCCAAGCGAGAATTTTACGAGTGCGCGTCATTGCACAGGACTCCTGATTACGACTGAGGGTGCGCGCTGCCGCGCACCTTTTGACTACAGCTTATATGGCTACGACTGACAAATGATCTGGGGGTTTAGCCCGAGTACGAATTCATCGCAAAAAAAGCGACTCGTCCTACAGCCTGAGGCGACTGAACCATCAACAATGCACCGGTGTTACCCATGAACGGGTCGAAAATACCCACCATGGTGCAAAACCGCGGGCTTGAGAGGTGCGTTCTAGAGCCTCCGCAGGGAACAATCAATTCTGTTGATTATTACCATTGTGTTTATGAACTTTTATATCGACTTATCGAGAGTAGCATTAGCCCTGTACCCACTTTATCGCCCTCCTAAGGAGCAACCCTCATGAAACGCCAATTACTCGCTACTGTTCTGCTGTCTGTCCTGGCTTCCAGCGCTTTTGCCCTGCCAGCCGCTGAACAAGCCACCCCACAGAACAAAGCCCAAGCCGTGCAGTCCAGCCAAACCCTGGCGCGCAGCGGTTCGCAAGAAGACGAAAACCGTGACTACGCCAAAGGCGCTGTTGCAGAAAATGGCTCGGATCACGCCAACAAACGTGCTTACGCCGAAGGCGTTGTCGAAGGTGGCCGTGATCGCCTGGAACAGAAAGGCCTGGTAGAAGGCGGTGCTGAACAAGCCAACGACCGCGCTTACACCCAAGGTGTTGCCGAAGGCGGTGCTGACCGTCTGCAAGAACTGCATCAAGCACAGAGCTAAGCCCGTGCTGGCCCAGAAAAAAGCCCGATCGGCCGATCGGGCTTTTGCTTTTATATAGACCCCGTCACGCTCAGCCCCCGCCAAGTTCGACGCCGATGAAGCTGTTTTGCTAGAGTGCGTCGCTGTACTTGCCGACAAAGCCCGCCCGCCGATGCTGCCCCGCGCCGAACAGAAGCAACAGACCCGCCTCGCCTTGATGGACGCAGCCCGCCATCTGATGGAGTGTGGCCGTGGGTTTGGCAGCCTGAGCCTGCGCGAAGTGGCCAAGACCGCCGGGATCGTGCCGACCGGGTTCTATCGTCATTTTGACGACATGGACCAGCTTGGGCTCGTGTTGGTGAGCGAAGTCGGCCAGACCTTTCGCGCCACCATCCGCCTGGTGCGCCACAATGAGTTCGTCATGGGCGGCATCATCGATGCGTCCGTGCGGATCTTCCTCGATGTGGTCTCGGCCAATCGCTCGCAATTCCTGTTCCTGGCCCGCGAGCAATACGGCGGTTGCCTGGCCGTGCGGCAAGCCATCGGCGCGCTGCGCGAAGACATCACCAGCGACTTGGCGGCAGACCTCATGCGGATGCCCAAGCTCCAGCACCTGGATGCCGAAGGTCTGCACGTGATGGCCGACCTGATCGTCAAGAGCGTGTTCGCCACCCTGCCCGATATCATCGACCCTCCCGCCCATGCGCTGCCTGCTCACCTCACGCCGCAGGCGAAAATCACCCAGCAATTGCGCTTTATCTTTATCGGCCTCAAACATTGGCAAGGGCTGGGCAGTACCGAGTAAGCCCATCAGCCTGGCGTGCGGAAGTCCGAATCCTGCCTCCCATAGGCCAAATCCCTGAAAACGCCAGCACGAAAGAGATGAAAGAAACTTCATACATAAGGTGGCGGATCTCAACGCAAAACGCCCACATCCAGTGCTATAAATCCCATTACGCACCAAATTGAAACACGACCGGAATGAGCGAATGCCCTATTCGGTGGCATGACGGTGCCTGCTTACAGGGTTTTCCTACTCACGGGTGTGATTGGCAAGCCCCTTGCTCTACCTCTCTCATCGCTCATAGCTGGAAGCCTTCTGATGCTGGTGATCCACCGCCGAATCGCCCCCCAAGCCCTCTGGGCTGCCGAACTGCTGCTGAACTTCGAAGCGCGCAGTAAAAGCCGCCTGCGCTGTTTCAGTGCCGATGGCGAAGATGTCGGCCTGTTTTTGGAGCGCGGCCAGCCGCCGCTGCACGATGGGGAATTCCTACACGCTGAAGACGGACGTGTCGTACGCGTCTGTGCTCGCCCTGAACAACTGCTGCACGTCACCTGCAGCAACGCGTTTGAGCTGACCCGCGCGGCTTATCACCTCGGTAACCGCCATGTGGCCCTGCAAGTTGGCGACGGCTGGCTTCGCCTGCTCGATGACTACGTGCTCAAGGCCATGCTCGAACAATTGGGCGCCCACACCGAAACCATTGAAGCACCGTTCCAACCGGAACACGGCGCCTATGGCGGTGGCCATCATCATTCACGTCACGGTGATGAAGACTTCAATTACCCGCCCAAGCTGCATCAGTTCGGCGTACGTCTATGAACCCAGCCTGGGCGCTGTTGCGTCTGGCCAGTCCGCAACTGCCGATTGGCGGCTATAGCTATTCACAGGGCCTGGAAATGGCCGTGGAAAATGCGCGCGTCAATGACGCCGCCAGTGCGCGACGCTGGATCAGCGACCAACTGCTGCTCAACCTTGCGCGCTTCGAAGCACCGCTGTTGCTCGCCCATTGCCGCGCCGCCGCCGAACAGGATTGGCCGCGCCTGGCGCAATTGTGCCAAGAGCATCGCGCCAGCCGCGAGACCCGCGAGCTGTATCAGGAGAGCCGCCAGATGGGTTACTCCCTGCAACAACTGCTCAATGGCTTGCCGGAACTGGACGACGCCGCGCGTGCATTTCTGGAGCCATGCGCCGAACCGCACCTGGCTCTGGGCTGGGCCCTGGCAGCGCGCGCCTGGCACATCAGCCCCGACGACGCCCTCGCCGCCTGGCTATGGAGCTGGCTGGAAAACCAACTCGCCGTATTGATGAAGACGCTGCCCCTGGGCCAGCAAGCCGCCCAGCGCCTGACCAGCGAACTGCTGCCGCTGCTGCAACAAGCCCAGCAGGACGCCGGCCGACTCGACCCCAACCATTTCGGCAGCGCCGCGTTCGGCCTGTCCCTGGCGTGCATGGCCCACGAGCGCCAGTACAGCCGACTGTTCCGTTCCTAAGCCCTTTATCTGGAGAAGCACATGAATACACAACCCTTGCGTGTCGGCATCGGCGGCCCGGTGGGTTCCGGCAAGACCGCCCTGACGCTGGCGCTGTGCCTGGCCCTGCGCGATCGCTATAACCTGGCCGTGGTGACCAACGACATCTACACCCGTGAAGACGCCGACTTCCTGGTGCGCAACCAGGCCCTGGCGCCGGAACGCATCATTGGTGTGGAAACCGGGGGCTGCCCGCACACGGCAATTCGTGAAGACGCCTCGATCAACCTGGAAGCAGTGGATCAACTCAACCGCCGGTTTCCGGGCCTTGACCTGATTTTGGTGGAGTCCGGCGGTGACAACCTGTCGGCGACGTTCAGCCCGGAGCTGTCGGACCTGACGATCTATGTGATCGATGTGTCTGCCGGCGACAAGCTGCCGCGCAAGGGTGGGCCCGGTATTTGCAAATCCGACCTGCTGGTCATCAACAAGATCGACCTGGCGCCGCTGGTGGGCGCCTCGCTGGAATTGATGAACAGCGACACCCAACGCATGCGCAACGGTAAGCCCTTTGTGTTCAGTAACCAGAAAACCGGCGTCGGCCTGGATGAAATCGTCGCCTTTATTGAACGTCAGGGCCTGCTGACCGCCGCCTGATCTCACCCTAAAAAAGGAGCCTGTCCATGGGCCTCAACAAACTTCTCGCAACCGCCGCCCTGCTGCTCGCCCCCGCCCTCGCCTTCGCTCACCCCGGGCATGGGGACAATGGGCTGGTGGCAGGCATCAGCCACCCATTGGGCGGTATCGATCACTTACTGGCCATGGTCGCGGTCGGCCTCTGGGCGGCGCAGCAAAAAGGTAACGCGCGCTGGGCGCTGCCTTGCACCTTTGTCGGCGTTATGTTGATTGGCGGTCTTTTGGGCTTTGAAGGCCTGCAATTGCCGGCGCTTGAGAGCGGGATTGCCGCGTCGGTGCTGGCGCTGGGCCTGGCAGTGGCACTGGCGGTGCGGCCGCCGTTGTTCGTGGCAGTCGGTGTCACGGCATTGTTCGCGCTGTTTCACGGCGTGGCGCATGGATTGGAGCTGCCGGACATGTCCAGCCCGTGGGCCTATGCGGCCGGTTTCGTGGGCGCAACGGCAATGTTGCATGCGGCTGGGTATGCGGTGGTGCGTTTCCTGCCGACGGCGGCTGCACCGTTGGTGCGGGTAGCAGGTGCGGCTTCGGCGGCGACTGGGGTTTGGTTGCTGGCGGGCTGATTTTCAGCGCTGCTGAGGGCCTCTTCGCGAGCAAGCCCGCTCCCACATTTAACCGCGTCCTCCGATTGGAATGCGGTCGAATGTGGGCGCGGGCTTGCTCGCGAAAGCGGTCTCAAAACCAACATCTATCCCAAGCCTGCTACCATGCGCGCCTACACCCCTGCCGTGACGACGCCAGCCGATGCCCATCGCTCCAAACTCCGCCTCCCAGCCTTCATTGAATGCCGTGCTCACGCACTTCCATGACCTGATCGTGCCGCTGTGGCAGGGCCCGGGCTGGAATGCCGAGTTGGCGTTGCCGTATGAGGCTCTGGACGCTAATCACACGCCATTGCCCCCGCAGCGCTACCGCGCCATGGCCTGTGCCCGGCAGCTGTACCTGTTTGCCAGCCTGATCGGCAAGCCCGGTTCGGCCTTCGCCGAAGAGCGCGCGGCGGCGCTGTTTCGTTCCCTGCAACGGCACTTCCATGACGCCGAGCACGGTGGCTGGTTCTACAGCATCGACGCCCACGGCAAGCCGCTGGACAAGCGCAAAGACCTCTACACCCACGCCTTCATCATCTTCGCCTGCGCCCACTACTGGGCCAAAGTGCGTGAGCCGCTGGTGGAGTCGGTGCTCGATGCGGCCCTGGAAGTGGTCGCCGAACGCTTCGCCACCGGCGACGGCCTGTACGAAGCAGTATTGGAACGCAACTGGTCGTCCCTCAAGTCCGGCCCCCTGCAAAACCCACTGATGCACCTCGCCGAAGGCTTCCTCGCCACGCTGGCCGTGCGTGAGGACGCCATTACGCAAGATGCGCTGCTGGACCTTGCTAGCGCGATGCAGAAGCACTTCATCGACCGCCAGCACGGCGTGATGATGGAGAAACCGCTGGGCGCTGTGGATAACTGGTTTGAGCCAGGCCACCAGTTCGAATGGTTCTTTTTGCTGGAATCGTCAGACGTACTGCGCAGCACACCGTTGCATGCGTCGCTGACGCGGGCGTTTGCCTACGCCGAGCTCAAGGGTGTGGATAAACTCAGCGGTGCGGTCAGCGGCATGCTCGCCCTGGATGGCAGCGTGCGCGACGGCACTCAGCGAATCTGGGCCCAGGCTGAATACCTGCGCGCACTGACCTTGCGACCGGGCAGTGAAGCGGTGCTGCAACGCCAATTGCTGGCGCTGCAACAGCACTTCCTGCATGACAAAGGCTGGCACGAATGCCTGGACGCCAAGGGCGCCGTGAGCCGACGGGATATGCCGTCGACCACGCCGTATCATTTGGCGACCTGCTATCAAGGCCTGATCCAGCATCTCGGCTGATTTTCAGGGCCTCATCGCAGGCAAGCCAGCTCCCACATTCGACCGCATTCCAACGGTAGGACGCGGTTAAATGTGGGAGCGGGCTTGCTCGCGAAAGCCTCCCCTCGGTCTAACTGACTGTCACGCAATCCACTTGCGATCCCCGGTAAAACTGATCGTCAGCCAGCGCGCCGCATCCGGCGTGCCGAGCCCTGTGGATATTTCTTCACGCAGCCCATCGAGGGTCGCGACGTTATACACCGGGTAGTTGGCCGGCAATACCACATGAATCTCGATAAACCGCGCCCGCCCGTGTTTTTGCACGTAGGACACATAGTCGTCGAAACCATGCTTGGCCTGGGCCGCGTCCATGACCTCGCGCACCTTGTCGTCCAAGTGGTCCGGGGCAATCCCCAGCACTTCGCGCAACGCCGGGCGCAGGATCTTGAACGCCGGCGCCAGCATGCTCAGGGCCAGCAGGATCAGAATCAGCGGATCGACATACACCGCCCACTCGCCATAGCCCTGAGACTTGAGCAACAGCGCGGCGAGAAAGCTGATCAGCAAACCCACCGAGAGCATCGCGTCCACCATCCAACTGATGTTGTCGAACTGGATCAGTGAGGATTTGAGTGTGCGATTTCGATAGCGCACGTAAAAGAAGTAGGCAAATTCGACGACGGTAAACACCGCCGCATAAATGATCACCAGTCCCAACTCGATTTCGCGCCCGCCATTGATAATGCCGAACACGCCGTTGAGAAACGCGTAGATGGCGATCAACAACAGAAAGCTGCCTTCGATCAGCAACACCATGGGTTCCAGGTGCCAATAGCCGAACTGGAAGCGCTCGTTGCTTTTCTTGGCGATCAGCTTGGCCGTGATCAGCATCAACACCTTGATGGCGGTGGCGATCAGCGAGAAAAAGCCGTCGAATAGAATGGATTGGGCGCCAGAAATAACACCCGTGACAATCCCGGCGATCGCTACGGCGAACATCAGGATGGTCGATTGTTTGAGCAGTGCCTGCTCACCTCGGTTACTCACATTTCCTCCTGTCAAAACCTTTAAACCGCACAGTGCGGAGGGGTTTTCAGGGGTGGAGTGTACCTTATGTCGTGTTTTGGCCGATTTGACGCCATCGCAGGCAAGCCCGCTCCCACATTTTGACCGTGTGAACCCGATCAAATGTGGGAGCTGGCTTGCCTGCGATGGACGCGACGCGGTCTTAAGCCTTACTTGGCCCCACGCTCAATCGCAAACCCAGCCCAGGTCTGGCTCACCGGCATCAACTCAAGACGGTTGATGTTGACGTGCGCCGGGGTGTTGAGCACCCAGAAGATGGTGTCGGCGATGTCCTGCGGCTGGATCGGCTCGGCACCGGCGTAGGTGGCGTCGTAACGCGCCTGGTCACCGCCGAAGCGCACCAGCGAGAACTCGCTCTCGCACAGGCCTGGCTCGATGTTGGTCACACGCACGCCGGTGCCTTGCAAGTCGCAACGCAGGTTCAGCGAAAACTGCTTCACGAACGCTTTGGAGCCGCCATACACGTGGCTGCCCGGGTACGGATAGCTGCCGGCGATGGAACCCAGGTTGATGATCCCGGCGCCACGGCCGTGGGCGATCAAGCGCGGCAACAGCAGGCTGGTGGTGGTCAGCAGGCCTTTGATGTTGGTGTCGACCATGGTTTCCCAATCGTCGAGGCTGCATTTGGGCGCAGGGTCAGTGCCCACCGCCAGGCCGGCGTTGTTGATCAGGCCGCGCAGTTTGGCGAATGAGGGCGGCAAGTTGGCGATGGCGTCTTCCATGCCCTTGCGGTCACGCACGTCCACGACCAGGCCGTGCACTTCAGTCTGCTTGGAAAGCTCTTCAACCAATGCATTCAGACGGTCGGCACGACGGCCGGTGAGCACCAGTTTCCAGCCGGCGTCGGCAAAACGACGGGCGCAGGCTTCGCCGAAGCCTGAGGTTGCGCCAGTAATAAACAGCGTGTCGGACATGGTGTTCTCCTTGCGAGCATCGGAAAAAAGTTGCCAGCAGAATGCCCTTACGCCGTCGTCGCGGCAACCGCTAAGCGCACAACTTCATCTACAGCTGATCAATTTTTAACCACTCACATCTAACCCATATAAACCGGGCCCTGCAGCCACATGCGCGCAGGTTATCCACAACTGCGCCCACAGTCTTTGGGGGCAAGTGCAAAACGGCTCAAGCCGCTGTGTGCAAGGCTTACAGGCAGTTTTAGAAAGTTTTTTGCTTGACCTTGGACGGGGCGTATGTAGGCCCATGCACAGAGGGAAAATTCGAACGATGGCTCCAGGCCAGTCATTCCGGCCTCTGCGGCCGTCTTTCCAGAGTTTAGTCACAGACTTATCCACAGGCTGGAGGGACATTTTTCGGTCATATACCTGTGTCTTTAAACAGGTTGACAAAACCCTTGGCCGGTCACGAAAAACCTGCTGATCAGAAAACAACCACCACGCTGCAGGCCACGCAGTTAAAGGCTTTCAGCCAGCTACTCCCACGTTACCCACAGCCGGTTCCACAGCGAATGGGGACAAGTCAAAACTGTGACAAAACAGGGATTTGCGGCGGCTATATGTCGCGCTTTAGAGGGTGGCTGGATTTGTTTTCCACAATTTCCAGAACGGTCTGTGGATAGCACAAAAAAGAATGTGAGAGCGGCTTTATGGGGGAGTTGGCTTGCCTGCGATGCAGACTCCTCGTCCGTTCGGGCAAACGCAAAACAACTGTGGGAGCGGGCTTGCTCGCGAATGCGGAGGGTCAGTCAAACCATCTGAAACTGACACACTGCATTCGCGAGCAAGCCCGCTCCCACAGGGGGACTTGCGCCAAAATTTAAATCAGTGCCCGCCCAGGTAGGCGTTACGCACTTCCTCATTCACCAGCAACTCCTTGCCGGTGCCGGTCAGGCGAATCTCGCCGTTAACCATCACATACGCACGGTCCGACAAGCGCAATGCATGGTTGGCGTTCTGTTCCACCAGGAAGATGGTCATCCCGGTGGCTGCCAGCTCGCGCAGGGTGGCGAAGATCTGCTTCACCACAATCGGTGCCAGGCCCAGGCTTGGCTCATCCAGCAGCAACAGCTTGGGCCGGCTCATCAGCGCACGGGCAATGGCGAGCATTTGCTGCTCACCACCAGACATGGTCATCGCCCGCTGGGTACGCCGCTCCTTGAGCCGGGGGAACAGCTCAAACATGCGCTGCATGTCTTCCTGGGCGAATTTATCGCCAATCGGGATGGTGCCCATCAGCAGGTTTTCCTCGACGGTCATGTCGGGGAACACCCGCCGCCCTTCCGGCGACTGCGCAATGCCGTTGGAGGCGATGTAATGGGACGACTTGTGGGTAATGTCGACACCGTTGTAGATGATCTGCCCCGACTCGGCCCGTGGCTGGCCGAAGATCGACATCAGCAGCGTGGATTTACCCGCGCCGTTGGAGCCGATCAGGCTGACGGTTTCGCCTTCGTTAATGTGCAGCGAGACTTTTTTCAGAGCCTGGATCGGGCCGTAAAACACGTCCAGGTCCTTCATTTCGAGGATAGGCCCGTTCATACAAGCTCCTCTTCGTCTGCGCCCAGGTAGGCGGCAATCACTTTTGGATCATTACGGATCGCTTCCGGGCCACCCTCGGCGATGACGTTGCCGTGGTCGAGCACCACGATGTGGTCGGAAATACTCATTACCATGCCCATGTCGTGTTCGATCAGCACCACCGTGAGGTCGTGTTCGTCGCGCAGCAGGCGAATCATCGCGCTGAGCGCTTCGGTTTCCTGCGGGTTGAGGCCCGCTGCCGGTTCGTCCAGGCAAATGATCTGCGGCCGGGTGCACATGGCCCGGGCGATTTCCAGGCGACGCTGCTGGCCGTAGGAAAGCTCACCGGCCAGGCGGTTGGCGCAGTCCACCAGGTCGACCACTTCCAGCCAGTAGAACGCGTGGTCGAGGGCGTCGCTTTCGGCCTTGCGATAGCCTTTGGTGTTGAGGATGCCCGCGAGCATGTTGCGGTTGACCCACATGTGCTGGGCCACCAGCAGGTTTTCCAGCACCGACATTTCCTTGAACAGGCGAATGTTCTGGAAGGTCCGCGCCAAGCCGGCGCGGTTCACCAGGTGGGTGCCGCCGAACATCTTGTAGTACACGCGGCTGAGGAAGCTTTTCGGCGACACGAAGTCCACCGCTTTAAACCGCTCACCGAGCAGCTGGATCACGTTGGTCTGCTTGCCCCGCACGTTGAGTTCGATCTTGCCGCCACTGGCTTTGTAGAAGCCGGTGAGGCAGTTGAACACAGTGGTCTTGCCGGCGCCGTTGGGGCCGATCAGGGCGAAGATCGAATTGCGTTCGACCTTGAGGCTCACATCGCTCAAGGCCTTGATGCCACCGAAGTGCATCATCAGATGTTCCACGGACAGAACGACTTCCTTGCTCATGGCGCCACTCCTTTACGTGGGGTCACACCGGTTCGGCTGATTCGAATCAGGCCGCGCGGTCGCCAGATCATCATCACCACCATCAACACGCCAAACAGCAGCACGCGGTACTCCGAGAAGCTGCGCAGCAGTTCCGGCGCCACCGTCAACACGAACGCCGCGATCACCACACCGACGGTCGAACCCATGCCGCCCAACACCACGATGGCCAGGATCAGCGCCGACTCGAAGAAGGTAAACGACGATGGGTTGACGAAGCCCTGGTAGCTGGCGAAGAACACCCCGGCCAGACCGGCCGTGGACGCACCGATGGTGAACGCCGACAGCTTGACCAGTACGTGGTTCAGGCCCATGGAACGGCAGGCGATTTCATCTTCGCGCAAGGCTTCCCAGGCGCGGCCGACCGGCATGCGGGTCAGGCGATGCTTGATATACAGCACGGCCAGCACCACCAGGAACAGCACGATGTAGATGAACATGAACTTGATGTTGGGGTTGTAATCGATGCCGAAGAACTCATGGAACGGAATCCCGCCATCCTTCGCTTTACGCCCGAATTCCAGGCCGAGGAAGGTCGGCGAAGGCACCGGCATGCCGTTCGGCCCACCGGTAAACGACAGCCAGTTGTTGAGCACCAGTCGAATGATTTCACCGAAGCCCAAGGTCACGATGGCCAGGTAGTCACCGTGCATTCGCAGCACCGGGAACCCGAGTATGCACCCCGCCAGCGCCGCACAGATTGCGGCCAAGGGCAGCACCGTCCAAAAGCCCAGGCCGAGGTATTGATAACCCAATGCCAGGCCGTAGGCACCGATGGCGTAGAACGCCACATAACCCAGGTCCAGAAGACCGGCCAGGCCCACCACGATGTTCAGGCCCAGGCCGAGCAACACGTAGATCAGCCCGAGGATAACCACGGTCAGCAGGTACTTGTTGGCGAAGATCGGGAACACGATGGCGATCACGATCAGTGCCGGGATGATCCAGCGCAGCCGCGACTTGTAGTCCGGCGGCAGCACATGCACGCCGGAGCCACTGCTCTCGAAGCCCTGCAAAATCTTCAGGCCCTTGGGGGTTTGCAGGAACAGGCTCATGGCAAAGCGGCCGACCATCACGATGGCGACCAGGACCGCCACACGGGCCGGTTGCAGGTTGAAGCTGTAGCCGTCGAGGACCACGCCGACGATCGGACCGAACACGATCAACGAAATCAGCCCGGCAAGGACCGTATCGACGACACTTTTCTTGATATCGATAGATTTGGCAGCAGACATGTTTACACCTTCGCCACGAGCGGACGACCAAGCAGGCCCTGAGGACGGAAAATCAGAATCACCACCAGCAGGGAGAAACTGAACACGTCTTTGTAGTCAGAGTTGATCAACCCCGAGAACAGCGACTCGGAGATACCCAGGATGATCCCGCCGAGCATGGCCCCAGGCAGGGAACCGATGCCGCCGAGTACCGCTGCGGTAAACGCCTTGATGCCGATGATGAAGCCGGCGTAGAAGTCGAACGTGCCGTAATTCAGGGTAATCAACACGCCGGCCAGGGCCGCCATGGCTGCACCGATCACGAATACGTAGGAGATCACCCGGTCGGTGTTGATACCGAGGATCGACGCCATCTTGCGGTCTTGCTGGGTGGCACGGCACATGCGGCCGAGCTTGGTGTATTTGATGATGTAGGTCAGCAGCCCCATGCCGAGAAACGCGGCCACCAGGATGAACACCTTGGTGTAGGTCAACTGCACGAACCCGCTGCCGATATCGACACGCCAGGCGCCGGCCAGCAGGGTGGGAATACCTTGTTGTTTCGCGCCCTGAGCAATCTGGGCGTAGTTCTGCAGGATCAGCGAGATACCGATGGCGCTGATCAGCGGTGCCAGTCGGGTGGAGTTGCGCAGCGGTTTGTAGGCGACACGCTCGATGACCCACCCGTAAACGCCGGTGACGACGACGGTGAAGACCAGGGTGCCAAGAATGAGCAGCGGGAAGGATTCGATGCCGAAGTAAGCCAGCAGTGCCAGACTGATCGCCGCGAGGTAAGCGGAAATCATATAAACCTCGCCGTGGGCGAAGTTGATCATGCCAATGATGCCATAGACCATTGTGTAGCCGATAGCGATCAGGCCATAGACCGACCCGAGGGTCAGGCCGTTGACCAGTTGCTGCAGGAAGATACCATCCATAACGCAATCTCACGCGGTGAGAACCTGCACACCGGTGGGTGTGCGGCCCTTCTGGAGGAAAAGACAGACTTGATGCCTGACACGATGGGACGGGCAACCACGCCCCCTGCGGGAACCGGGCTTGCCGGCGATGACGGACTGACAACCAACACCTGTGTTGAATGTGCAACCGCTATCGCAGGCAAGCCAGCTCCCACAGGGGATCTAGGCGCTTAAACGATCGTGTTTATTCTTACTTCTGCTTTTCCAGCTGGTGGTATTTGCCGTCTTTGTCCCACTGGTAAACCACGTAGTCGGAGATTTTCAGGTCGCCCTTGGCGTCCCAGGTCTTCTCGCCCATAACGGTTTTAACCGGGTGAGCTTTCAGCCACTTGGCTGCATCTTCGCCTTTGTCGGACTTGGCACCGTTGAAGCCGGCTGCCAGGGCCTGGATCGAAGCGTAGGCGTACAGGGTGTAGCCTTCAGGCTCGGTGCCGTTTTTGCGGAACTCTTCCACCACGGTCTTGCTGTCCGGCAGCAGGCGCGGGTCAGCGCCGAAGGTCATGTACACGCCATCGACGTATTGCTTGCCCCCAGCGGTCGCGACCAGTTCGTCGGTCACGATGCCGTCATCGGACATGAACTTGACGTCTTTGAGGCCGGCTTCACGAATCTGGCGAACCAGTGGACCGGCTTCCGGGTGCAGGCCGCCGAAATAAACCACGTCAGCACCGGTGGAGCGGATTTTGGTGACCAGGGCGCTGAAGTCTTTCTCGCCACGGGTCAGGCCTTCTTCCAGCACCGGCTTCACGCCGCGCTTGGTCAACTGGGCAGCGGTAGCGTCAGCCAGGCCTTTGCCGTAGGTGTCTTTGTCGTTGATAACAGCGACCTTCTTGCCCTTGAGCACGTCGACGATGTAGTCGCCGGCGACGATGCCTTGCTGGTCATCACGGCCGCACATGCGGAACACTGCCGACAGGCCGCGCTCGGTGACGGTCGGGTTGGTGGAGCCTGGGGTGATCATGATGATGCCAGCATCGGCATACACCTCGGAGGCAGGAATGGTGTTGGAGGAGCAGAAGTGCCCGACCACGCCGATCACTTTGTCCTGGTCTGCCAGGCGGTTAGCCACCGCTACAGCCTGCTTTGGCTCACAGGCGTCGTCGCCGGCCACCAGTTTGATCTGCTCGCCGTTGATCCCGCCGGCCTTGTTGATCACATCGGCTGCCGCTTGGGCACCCTTCATGTACTGCTCACCGAAAGCTGCGTTGGCGCCCGTCATCGGGCCCGCCACGCCAATCTTCACATCAGCTTGAACAAACGTAGAAACACCCAGCGCCGTTGCAATGGCGAGGGCCAGAAAGCCTTTCTTGTAAAACGTCTGGGACATGAGTGGTGCTCCGAGGTTTTTGTTTATTGGCACTACGAATTCAATGCAAACCTTCAACTGAAACTTTCAGAGAAAGCCAAGAGCAAGGCGCGTGCCATTACGTTTTTATTCTTCAAAAAGACACGGTGTCATTGTTATTACAGGCGTTTCGACTCCTTTTGCCAGGACGTGCAACCGTCTAGCATCGGAAGGTGCAACCAATGGACCCAAAAAGTACAACCCTGGCAGGTCGCACCTGCAACCAGGCGGATAAACGGTCGTTCCTGCACCTGTAACAATGTGCGTAACGGAACTGCACATTTACAGTGCGTGATTGCTACGACTTGCACCAATACAGATTAGTAGGCTGCTAAGAAAATGCAGGCTTCTGAGCGGTATTTCGCTGATCAGATCACGATCCGCAGGCATTGCCCGGCGTGATACAGCGAAAATCCTGCTTCATAGAGGCAACTGCGCAGGCCCACCCCGGCCAACGGCTGCATCGGCGCGAAGGGGATCGGTAACGCCTGGGGGTTCTGGTGACATAAGTAGTCGGCAAATGCCTTGCCCACCACGCTGCCGGTGGTCACACCACGCCCGTTATAGCCCGTTACGGCGACCAGGCCCGGCGCCGGCTCGAACAGGCGCATCAAGTGGTCAGGGGTGAAGGCGATACAACCGGTCCAGGTGTATTCCCACTGCACCGATTTGAGGTACGGGAAGTAGTGCTGCTGCACCCGATCAGCCCATGCCTTGAGGAACCACGCCGGTTTCTGGTTACCGTTGCCCAGGCTGCCGAGCAACAGGCGGCCATCAGCATCGCGGCGGATGCTGCTGAGTACCTGACGCGTGTCCCACGAGCCCTGCCCGCCGGGAAGGATCTGCTGGGCGGCGTCATCGGTCAGGGGGGCTGACGCAACCTGGTAGTAGTAGCCGGGGAAGAAATTGCGACGAAGCTCGGTCCACTCACCTTCGGTGTAGGCATTCGAGGCGATCACCACTTGTGCCGCCTGCACTGAGCCCTGGGCGGTCTGCACTGACCAGTGCGCGCCTTGGCGTTCAAGCTGGGTGACCGGGGAATGATCAAACAGTTGGCCGCCAAGGCCGGCGGCGGCATTGGCCAAGCCAGTGGTATACGCCATCGGGTTCAAGGTGCCGGCGCGTCGGTCGAGCAACGCAGCGGCAATTTTTTTAGTGCCCGTGGCCTCTTCGCAGGCCTGGCCGGTGAGCAACTCAACCGGCGCGCCACGGCGTTTCCATTGTGCTTCACGGCTGCGCAAATCCGCCTCGCCACGGGCATTGTGCGCCATGTGCAAGGTGCCCTCGCGGCGCAATTGGCAATCGATGTTGTATTTGTCGATGAGGCTGAACACCAACGATGGCGCCGCGCCCAACATGCGGTTGAGCTGGCTGCCCACCGCTTCGCCGAATCCGGCTTCGATCTCATCCGGGGGAATCCACAGGCCGGCGTTGACCAGCCCGACGTTACGCCCCGAACCTCCATGGCCGGTGCGATGGGCCTCCAGCACGGCGACGCTTTTGCCCTGTTCCAGCAAGTGAATGGCCGCCGACAAACCGGTAATCCCGGCGCCGATCACGCACACATCCACCTTGACCTCGCCCTTGAGCGCGGCGCGATCCGGCCGGCCAGGGGTAAGGTGTTCCCACAAACATGCTTCGCGTAATGGCATTGCCAGACTCCGGAGAGGACCTAACAAACATCTATTTTTTGAATTGTGAACCCAATCAACTGTGGGAGCGGGCTTGCTCGCGAATGCGGTGTGTCAGGTAATAGATTCATCACTGATCCACCGCATTCGCGAGCAAGCCCGCTCCCACATTTTGAGCCACTGCGACTCAAGGAAATCAGTCGAACGTAATACCCTGCGCCAGCGGCAGTTCCAGCGAGTAGTTCACGGTGTTGGTCTGGCGACGCATATACCCGCGCCACGCATCCGAACCCGACTCACGCCCGCCACCGGTCTCTTTCTCACCGCCAAACGCGCCGCCGATTTCCGCGCCGCTCGGGCCGATATTGACGTTGGCAATGCCGCAGTCACTGCCCACCGCCGACATGAACTGCTCGGCTTCACGCACATCGGTGGTAAAGATGCACGAAGACAGGCCTTGCGGCACGGCATTGTTCAGGCGCAGTGCCTCGGCGAAGTCGCTGTAGCCCATGACATACAGAATCGGCGCGAAGGTTTCGGTGCACACCACGTCGCTTTGCTCAGGCATTTCCACAATCGCCGGCGACACGTAGTAGGCATTCGGGAATTTATCTTCCAACTGACGCTTGCCGCCGAACACCCTGCCGCCTTCGCTCAAGGCTTGTTCCAGGGCGTCCTGCATGTTTTCGAAGCCGTGCTTGTCGATCAGCGGGCCGATCAAGTTGCCTTCCAACGGGTGGCCGATGCGCACCTTGGAATAGGCGGCCTTGAGGCGGGTGACGATTTCTTCCTTGACCGACTCATGGGCGATCAGCCGGCGCAGGGTGGTGCAGCGTTGACCGGCAGTGCCGACGGCACTGAACAGGATCGCGCGTACGGCCATATCCAGGTCGGCGCTTGGGCCGAGGATCATCGCGTTGTTGCCGCCCAGCTCGAGAATGCTGCGGGCGAAACGCGCGGCGATTTTCGGCGCCACTTCGCGGCCCATGCGGGTGCTGCCGGTGGCGCTGATCAGGGCGACGCGCGGGTCATCCACCAGTGCAGCGCCGGCGTCGCGGCCGCCGATGATCACTTGGCTGAGGTACTCGGGGGCATCGGTGAATTTCTTCAGCACGCGCTCGAACAACGCCTGGCACGCCAATGCGGTGAGTGGTGTCTTTTCCGACGGTTTCCAGATCACCGCGTTGCCGCACACCAGCGCCAGCGTGGTGTTCCACGCCCATACGGCGACCGGGAAGTTGAAGGCGCTGATCACGCCGACCACGCCCAGCGGGTGCCAGGTTTCACGCATGTGGTGGCCCGGGCGCTCGGAAGCGATGGTCAAGCCGTACAACTGGCGGGACAGACCGACGGCGAAGTCGCAGATGTCGATCATTTCCTGCACTTCACCCAACCCTTCCTGGGTGATTTTGCCGGCTTCCCAGGACACCAGCTCGCCCAGGTCGGCCTTGTATTCGCGCAGCACATCACCAAACTGACGCACCAGCTCGCCGCGACGCGGCGCCGGTACTTTGCGCCAGGCGTCGAATGCATGCTCGGCGCGACTGACCTGTTGCTCCACCTCGGCGGCACCTTCCCAGTGCACACTGCCAATACGGCTGCCATCAATCGGCGAATGCACGGGTTGTTTACCCGACTGGTACAGCGCCGGGTTTACCCCGAGACGGTCAAGCAATGCGGCAACCATGGGTCACTCCTTCAATCTACAAACAAAAAAATTGCGCCGCGGCCCACACGGCGATCCAGACCTTATTTGTAGCTGGCCCAAGACTTGCCAACAAACGACGATTAGGCGAGATATCATTCCGTTTATTCATGCAAAGAATAAAAAGAGGCGTGCCGTGCTGAACAAAAGACATTTGCCCTCGATCACCGCCCTGCAGTGTTTCGAAGCCGCCACCCGCCACCTGAGCTTCACCCGCGCCGCCGAGGAACTGAACCTCACGCAAAGCGCGGTGAGCAAACAGGTCGCCCAGTTGGAAGAATTGCTGCAGCACCTACTGTTTCGCCGGGTGCGCCGCCGCTTGCAGATGACCCCGGCGGGCGATTTGTACCTCGTGGAAGTGCGAAAAATCCTCACACAGGTGGAGATGTCCACCCATTACCTGCGCTCCTACGGCGGCGAAACCGAAGTACTTCGCGTGTCTACGCCCTACACCTTCGGCGCGCGCTGGCTGGTGCCGCGCCTGAAGGGCTGGCGTTTGCGCCACCCGCAAATCCACCTGGACCTGTGCAATGAACAGGAACCGGACGAGTTGCTGCAAGGCAAGGCGGACATGGCGTTCTATTTCGGCCAGGGCTCACGGCCCGGCACGGAAAGCCTGAAACTGTTCAGCGAGGAATTGGTGCCTGTGTGCGCGCCGGAAAGCCTGCCCGCACAGGCATTCACCGACCCCACGCAACTGAGTGACCTGGTGCTGCTGCAAAACGCCTCGCGGCCGCAAGGCTGGCATGACTGGTTCGCCAGCCAGGGCTTTCACACCGAACACAGCTATCACGGGCCGCGTTTCGACACCTTCTATATGTGCATCCGTGCGGCGCAGGTCGGCTGTGGCGTGGCCCTGCTGCCACGTTTCCTGGTGGAAGAAGAACTGGCCGACGGCAAGTTGGTGATTCCTTGGCAGCATGCGTTGCCGAGCCAGGATGCGTATTACCTGGCGTATCCGGAGCATTCGGCGGAAGTGCCCAAGGTGCGCGACTTTGTGAAGTGGATGATGGAGCAGGTTGAACCTGTTTGAGCCGCGTCGCCTGACATGCCGCCTTCGCGAGCAAGCCCGCTCCCACATTGGAATGCATTTCAAGTGTGGGAGCGGGCTTGCTCGCGAAGGCGCCAGTGGCCACAACAAAGGTCCCAATATGAAAAAACGCTGGCAAAACCCCACAGGTCTATGCGCCACTAGCGCCATTCCTTAATTGTGCGTAAAGGTCGGCGCCCATCGCCGATCCGTCTGGAGATTCCCGTTATGAGCGAGAGTGTGTTTGCCGATCGCATCGTGCAGAACCTGCTCGACACCGACTTCTACAAGCTGACCATGATGCAGGCGGTGCTGCACAACTACCCGAATGTGGACGTTGAATGGGAGTTTCGTTGCCGCAACAGTGAAGACCTGCGCCCTTACCTGGCGGAAATCCGCTACCAGATCGAGCGCCTGGCCGAGCTGAGCCTGAGCCCAGACCAGTTGGGTTTCCTGGAGCGCATCAGCTTCATGAAGCCGGACTTCCTGCGCTTCCTCGGGCTGTTCCGCTTCAACCTTCGTTATGTGCAAACCGGCATCGAGAATGGCGAACTGTTTATCCGCCTGCGCGGGCCGTGGCTGCATGTGATCCTGTTTGAAGTGCCGATGCTGGCCATCGTCAGCGAAGTGCGTAACCGCTACCGCTACCAGACCGTGATCCTTGAACAGGCCCGCGAGCAGCTGTACCGCAAGTTCGATTGGCTGACGGCGAACGCCAGCAGCGACGAGCTATCGGAGCTGCAAGTGGCCGACTTCGGCACGCGCCGGCGCTTCTCGTACCGGGTGCAGGAAGAAGTGGTGAGCGTGCTCAAGCATGACTTCCCCGGGCGATTTGTCGGCACCAGCAACGTGCACCTGGCCCGCGAGTTCGATATGAAGCCGCTCGGCACCATGGCCCACGAGTGGATCATGGCCCACCAGCAACTCGGCCCGCGCCTGATCGACAGCCAGATCGCCGCCCTCGACTGCTGGGTCCGCGAATACCGCGGCCTGCTGGGGATCGCCCTGACTGACTGCATCACCACCGACGCCTTCCTCAGCGACTTCGACTTGTACTTCGCCAAGCTGTTCGATGGCCTGCGCCATGACTCCGGTGACCCGGTGCAATGGGCCGAAAAAGCCATCGCCCACTACCACAAGCTCGGTATCGAGCCGATGAGCAAGACCTTGGTGTTCTCCGACAGCCTATCGCTGCCCAAGGCGCTGGAGATATTCCGCGCGTTGCGGGGTCGCATTAATGTGAGCTTTGGTATCGGCACCAACCTGACCTGCGACATTCCAGGTGTTGAGCCAATGAGCATCGTGCTTAAAATGACCGCCTGCAATGGCCAGCCCGTCGCGAAAATCTCTGATGAAGCGGGCAAGACCCACTGCACCGACCCGAATTTCGTCGCCTATTTGCGTCACGTTTTTAAAGTACCTGCCCTTTCCAGCAAGGAGTGAATCATGCAAGCCGTACAGCGTGAGATTGCGCAGCAGCTCAAGGTCCAAGCACCGTTCAAGGACCAGGCCGCCCTGGAGGCCGAAGTTGCCCGCCGCATAACCTTTATCCAGGACTGCCTGCGCAATTCCGGGCTCAAGACATTGGTGCTGGGCATCAGCGGCGGCGTCGATTCCCTGACTGCCGGCCTTTTGGCCCAACGCGCGATGCAGGAACTGCGCGCCAGCACCGGTGATGACGCCTACCGTTTCATCGCCGTACGCCTGCCCTACGAAACCCAGTTCGATGAAATCGACGCCCAGGCCTCGGTGGATTTCATCGAGCCGGACGAGCGCCACACCGTGAACATCGGCCCGGCGGTAAAATCCCTGGCCAGTGAAGTGGCGGCGTTTGAAGGCAAGGCCGCGGTGTCCCGCGATTTCGTGCTGGGCAACACCAAGGCGCGCATGCGCATGGTGGCGCAGTACACCATCGCCGGTGCGGCCAGTGGCCTGGTGATCGGTACCGACCACGCGGCGGAAGCGGTGATGGGCTTTTTCACCAAGTTCGGTGATGGCGCCTGCGATCTGGCACCGTTGAGCGGGCTGGTGAAAAACCAGGTACGGGCGATTGCTCGGCACTTTGGTGCGCCGGAATCATTGGTAGAGAAAATCCCGACGGCGGACCTGGAAGATTTGTCGCCAGGTAAGCCGGACGAAGCCTCCCACGGCGTGACTTACGCCGAGATCGACGCCTTCCTGCACGGAGAGCCGGTGCGTGAGGAAGCGTTCCGGATCATTTGCGACACCTACCGTAAAACCGAGCACAAGCGGGTCATGCCATTCGCGCCGTGAGGTAGATCGCCATCGCAGGCAAGCCAGCTCCCACAGTTGACCGCATCCTCATGCTGGAACTCGGTCAACGGTGGGAGCGGGCTTGCTCGCGAAGAACGATAACGCGGTACTACAGACCGCCCACAAAAAAGCGCCCCGCAAGGCGCTTTTTTTCGACCGGAATCGGTTTACTTGACGGTCACAGTGCCTTTCATCATCGAGATGTGGCCCGGGAACGAGCAGAAGAACGCGTAGTCGGTACCGGCAGCCAGCTTAGACACATCGAAGGTCACCGAATCTTTCTCACCGGCACCAATGATTTTGGTGTGGGCGATGATGCGGGTGTCGCCTTCTTTCAGGTAGTTCTTGTCGATACCGGCAGCCATGCCGTCGCTGGCAATGCCAGGCATGTCGGCGGCGGAGCTCAGCACCCAGTTATGGCCCATCACGTTCTTCGGCAAGCTGCCGGAGTGAGTCAGCTCAACGGTGAACGTCTTGCAGCTCTTGTCGATTTCAATGGCCTTTTTGTCGAAGGACATTTGGTCGGTGGAGTCGACGGTGACCTTGCACTCTGCAGCAAGCAACTGGCCGCTCGCCAGAGTCAGCAGGGAAACAGCAACGAGTTTGGCAAACATGTGAATCTCCAAGGCAGGGTTTAAATAACGCGAATTGGGACAAGGGTGCCTCAAGCAGGCTTGAATTCTTATGATCTGCATCAACAGATTGTATACAACTTTAGGCTATCAGACTGATCAACACAATCTACCAGCCAAAGATCTGCCACCCGCCTATGATCGGCCCATACCCCATTGGAGCCCGCGCCATGCACCTCAACCAACTGTTCAACGGCCTGCTGGCCGCGTACGCCTGCGGTAAGTGAAGGCCAAGCGAGGTGCTAAGCTGCTACCATAGCGACCCAAGGCAGCTGCGCGCCGCCCCACCCTCACCTTCGACCCTAGAGGATCGCCCATGGCCAAACCTAATTACTCCTTCGCCAAACGTCAGAGAGACTTGGCCAAGGAGCAGAAGAAAGAGGAAAAGCTGCAACGCAAGAAAGCCACTGCAGATGAAGAAGCAGGTGCACTGAACCCGGATGCTGAAGGTGAAGTGGCGACAGACGAAACCGAAACACCGAAAGACCCGGCTGAATAAATTCTGTTTGGGGTGAGCAGGCCCTCCCTGCTCACCCCAACCCACCCTCACTCCAGCGGCATCACCGTCACCCGCACCTCCGGGTCATGGCTCCCTCCCCCCAGAATCACCCCCCGCAACGGCGACACATCTGAGAAATCACGGCCCCAGGCCAAGGTGATGTGCTCCAGTGCCGGCTGCACATTGTTGGTCGGATCGAAATCTACCCAGCCCGACACCGGGCAATACACTGAGACCCACGCGTGGGACGCATCGGCGCCGATCAGCCGTGGCTGGCCGGGCGGTGGCTGAGTGAGCAGGTAACCGCTGATGTATCGCGCCGCCAGGCCCCGCGAGCGCAGGCAAGCGAGCATCAGATGGGCGAAGTCCTGGCACACGCCGCGACGGCGCTCCAGCACTTCCACCAGCGGCGTGGCGACCTGGGTGGCTTCGGCATCGAACGTGAACTCGCTGAAGATCTTCTCCATCAGCGCCTGTACACCCAGCAGCAATGGCTCGCCGGGAGGAAAACAGCTTTCGGAAAACTCGACGAAAGTTTTTTTCAGGTGCACGTAGGGTGATTCGAAGCGATAGCGGCAGGCTTCGACCAGTTCCACCGACACCGGCCGGCTGCTATAGGTCAAGCTGTCGCGCGTCTGGTCCCAGGCGGGCGACTGCTGGAAATCCAACACCGGCCGCGCCAGCACTTCCACGGTCAGCCCGGCATTCACCAGCAACTCATCGTGGGGCCGCTCAAAGGCCAGCCGGGTAATGGGGTTACCAAACACGTCCAGCTCATCGCGGCGCGAAGACGGCTCCGGGCTGATATCCAGTTGCTGCGAGGTGCAACGCTGCCAGGCACAAGGCCGTGGCCACAGATGCGCCAGTTGCTGGGCCAGGGAGACCGGGCTGTCGTAGTGGTAATGGGTATCGTGGAAAATCTGGTAGCGCGCACTCATCACACCGACACCGTTTGCTGGCTGACATCATCCACATGGGCAAAATGGCGCAAGGCCAGGCGATCCGACACTTGCCCGCTCTCATCGGCGACTGCTTGCAGCAAGTCAGCCAGGCCATCCAGCGCGGCACGCACGCTGGACTCGCCAAACAACGGGTTCTCCAGGCAACCCAGGTCGAAACACGCCAGGCGCTCCACCAACGGCGCCAGCCCGGTTTCACGAGGCACAGCAAAGTCATCGTTGAGGCGACGCAAGGTACGGCTGACCAGTTTCAGCTGGAACAGCACCGCGTGCGGGTTCTGCTCGTCCAGCAGCAGCAGATCGAGCACCGGAATCAGCTGCGGCACCGCCAGGTAGCGCGAACGATAGGTGATGCTGCTGTTGCCCAACTCCAGCAGCCACTCAAGCCCCGCCTGATCGAACACCGCCACGCCACGCAGGAACGCCGCAAGGCTGCTGCTCAGAAATTGCAGGCGCTCAATGCGCCGGCCCATCATCAAAAAGCGCCAGCCTTCGTCGCGGGTCATGTCGTCGAGGGCAAAGCCGGACAGCGCCGCCAGGGACATCACCAGGCGGTTGAGAAAATCCAGCAATTCGCCAAAATCCGGGGTTTCGCTTTCCAGCTCCAGGGCTTCGCGTTGCAGTTCGACCAGGGCCTGCCAGTTTTCCCGGGACAGTTTGCCGCGCACCTGGGACGCCGCCCACTGCAGGCGCTGCAGGTTGGCGCGCAGGCTCGACGGCCAGTCATCACCCAGCAAGGCGGCGAGCAGGCGCTCAGGCAACTCGCCCTCCTCCGGCAACAAACGCAAGCTCTCGCCCAGCTCGACCGCCGCCTGCAAGGCCAGCGGATCGTCGCCGTCGACATAACGCGCGAGCACGATACGCAGCCAACGCGCGCTGTCGTCACAGCGCTCGCAATAGCGGCCAAACCAGAACAGGTTTTCCACCACGCGAGAGGGCAGATAAGGGTCGCGGCGCACCAGGTCATGGGCACCGATCGCCCGTTGTGCACGCCAATGCTCGCCACCGGCAACGCGTTCGCTGAGCACCCAGGTGTCTTTGCTCGCGCCACCGCGTTGCATCGACACCACTTCGGCATCCGCCTCGGCCGCCACGCGGGTCAGGCCGCCGGGCAGTACACGGTAGCCGTCATCACTGGCCACGGCGTACACGCGCATGCCGATGGCACGGTGTTGCAAATGGTCGTCGACGGTGTGCCACACCGGTGCCTGGGACAGTTGCGCCAGCTCCTGGGCGACGTAGGCGTAAGGCCTTGCGCGCATGCGTTCGGCCAGGGCCTGGCGTTGTTCCTCATTCAAATCGCGGCCAAATACCGGGCTGAAGCTTTGCGACGGAAACGCGGGTTTGATCAGCAAATCCGGCAGTTTCTCCAAAGCCTCGGCCAACACCGGTGCTTCACCGCACCACCAAGTGGCGATCGACGGCAGGATCAATTCTTCGCCGAACAGGAACTGGTTGATCTTCGGCAAAAAGCCGAGCAACCCGGGCGACTCCAGTACGCCACTGCCGAGGGCATTGGCCACCAGCACATTGCCCTGGCGCACGGCATCGAGCAGGCCGGGCACGCCGAGGGCCGAGTCGGTGCGCAGCTCCAGCGGGTCGCAGAAGTCGTCGTCCAGGCGGCGCATGATCGCGTGCACCCGGCGCAGGCCGCTGAGGGTTTTCAGGAACACGGTGCTGTCGCGCACGGTGAGGTCGCCGCCCTCCACCAACGGGTAGCCGAGTTGGCGCGCGAGGTAGAGGTGTTCGAAATAGCTTTCGTTGAATCGCCCCGGGGTCAGCAGCACGATCAGCGGCGACTGGTCGTCACTGGGCGCCTGGCGGGCCAGGGTTTCCTGGAGCGTGCGGAAGAAACCGGTGAGGTGCTGCACCTGCAGATCGCGGTACAAGTCCGGGAACGCACGGGACACGATGGTACGGTTTTCCAACGCATAACCGGCACCCGACGGTGCCTGGGTGCGGTCGGCGGTGACCCACCAGCGGCCATCCGGCGTGCGCGCCAAGTCCACGGCGTACAGGTGCAAAAACGCGCCATCCGGCGGCTGAATGCCCTGGCAGGGCCACAGGAAATTGTTATGCCCAAACACCAGCTCAGCCGGCAGCAGGCCCTCTTTGATCAATCGCTGCGGGCCATACAGATCGGCCAGCACGGCATTGAGCAGGCGCGCCCGCTGGGCGATACCGGCCGACAGGTGTTGCCACTCATCGGCGGCCAGCACATGGGGCAGCAAATCCAGCTCCCATGGACGATCCGCGCCCTTGGGGTCGGCGTAGACGTTATAAGTCACGCCGTTTTCCTGGATCTGCCGGGTCAGCAGTGCCTGGCGCTGGGCCAGTTGCGCAGACGTGCTGCGTTGCAGGTGATCAAGCAAGCGCTGCCAATGGGCACGCACCGCGCCACTGTCGTCCAGCAGTTCGTGATAAGTGCCCGCGGTCAGCGGGTAACGGTCGAGCAAGTCGGGCATGGAACGCTCGGCAGAAGGCAAGGGAAGTCAGATTAACTCAAATTCACTGCAATCTATTGTGGGAGCTGGCTTGCCTGCGATTGTGATTTTCCAGTCACCTTATTGGCTGGCTGATATATCGCTATCGCCGGCAAGCCAGCTCCCACATTTAAATCGCATTCAGTCATTTTTATTGGGGAAACGCCGCAGATCCAGGGTCATCGGTAGTTCATCATTAACCATTAAGGAAGGCACGGGGAGCTTGCCAGGGGTATGCCCCAAGCGGAAAAACCGCGCCATCCGCCGGCTTTCGGCTTCATTGGCATTCACCGGCAAGCTGTCGTAATTGCGCCCTCCCGGGTGGGCGACATGGTACTGGCAGCCGCCCAGCGAGCGCTGCATCCAGGTGTCGAGCACGTCGAACACCAACGGCGCGTGCACCGGGATAGTCGGTTGCAGGCAGTTGGCCGGTTGCCAGGCGCGATAACGCACGCCGGCCACGAACTCACCGACACGCCCGGTCGGTTGCAGCGGCACCGGTATGCCGTTGCAGGTCAGCAGATAACGCTGCGGCGCCAGCCCGCTCAACTTCACCTGCAAGCGCTCCAGGGACGAATCCACATAGCGCACCGTGCCGCCCACCGCGCCCTCCTCGCCCAGTACGTGCCAGGGTTCCAGTGCCTGGCGCAGTTCCAGCTCGATGCCGCTGACGGCATAGTCGCCAACCTTGGGGAAACGGAACTCCAGGTGCGCGGCAAACCATTCGGCCCGCAGCGGGTAACCCGCAGCATTCAGCTCGACTATCACGTCGGCAAAATCCTGCTCGATAAAATGCGGCAGCAAGAAGCGATCGTGCAATTGCGTACCCCAGCGCGCCAGTTTCGGCGGCGCATATGGCTCACGCCAGAAGCGTGCGACCAAGGCCCGCAGCAGCAATTGCTGGGTCAGGCTCATGCGCGCATGGGGTGGCATTTCAAAGGCGCGCAGTTCCAGCAGGCCCAGGCGCCCCGTGGCGCCGTCGGGCGAGTAGAGTTTGTCGATGCAGAACTCGGCGCGGTGGGTATTGCCTGTCACGTCGATCAGCAGGTTGCGCAGCAGGCGGTCCACCAACCATGGCGGGCATTCTTCGCCAGGGGCGGGCATTTGGGCGAACGCGATTTCCAGCTCGTACAATGCGTCGTTACGCGCTTCATCCACCCGTGGCGCCTGGGATGTCGGGCCGATAAACAACCCGGAGAACAGGTACGACAGCGATGGATGGTTATGCCAGTAGCTGATCAAACTGCGCAGCAAATCGGGGCGACGCAAGAACGGTGAGTCCTTGGGCGTCGCGCCGCCCAGCACAAAATGGTTGCCGCCGCCGGTGCCCGTGTGACGACCGTCGATCATGAATTTTTCAGTGGTCAGGCGGGTTTGCCGTGCCTCTTCGTAGAGGAATTCCGTGCGTTCCACCAACTCGTCCCAGGTGGCGGACGGCTGCACGTTGACCTCAATCACACCCGGGTCCGGCGTGACCCGGAAGTTGCTCAAACGCGTGTCGAACGGCGGCTCGTAGCCTTCCAGCAATACCGGGCAGTGCAGCTCCTCGGCGGTGGCTTCGATGACGGCCACCAATTCCAGATAGTCCTCGACGCGCTCCAGCGGCGGCATAAACAGGTACAGGCGCCCTTCCCGCGCTTCGGCGCACAAGGCGGTGCGGGTCAGCCAGTCGGCGGACTCGTCGACCTCAGGCACGCGTTCATCGGCTGGCGCGGGTTCGCCATGGCTTTGCAGTTGCGCGGTGGTCGGCAACTCCGGCTGATCCTGGTTAGGGTCAGTCGGATGCACGAACGGGTACTCCGCCGCCGTCACCCAAGGTTGCGAGGCCAGCGGCAGACGATAGCCCAGCGCTGAGTCGCCCGGCACCAGTCGGCAGTGATTGTCGCGCAGGTACCAGCGCCCACTCTGCCAGCGGTCATTGGCCGCCGTGCGCGCCAGCGGCAGCACTTGGCCGATAACTTTGTCCAGGCCCTGGCTGAATACTTTGCGCAGGCGCTCGCGCTCCAGGTCGTCGCTCAAGCGCGGGTCTTGGGCGGTGACGTTTTGCGGCAGTGCACCTTCGCGCCACAGGTAGTAGAAATTGTCTTCGAAGGCCGGGAATACAAAGTGCGCCGGCAGTTTGAGGCGTTCGGCGACACTGGCCAGGAAACGCCCAGCCATCACCCCATCGGCAGCATAATCTTCTTGCTCATCGGCAATCAGCGCACTGTTGTGCCAGATCGGCACGCCGTCGCGCCGCCAATAGCAGTTGAGCGACCAGCGCGGCAACTGCTCGCCGGGGTACCACTTGCCCTGACCGAAGTGCACCAGGCCCTTGGGCGCATAGTGCTTACGCATGCGTTGGAACAGCTCGGCGGACAGCCGACGTTTGTCCGGCCCGAGGGCGGCGGTGTTCCACTCGGCGCCGTCGGGGTCGTCGATGGAGACGAAGGTCGGTTCGCCGCCCATGGTCAGGCGTACGTCGTCCTTGAGCAGGTCGCCATCGATCTGCCGGCCCAGTGCCTGGATCGCCAGCCATTGTTCTTCGGTGTAGGGCTTGGTAACCCGAGGTGCTTCCCAAATGCGCTCCACCGACATCTCGTGGGTAAATTCGCACTCGCACGGTTCCACCAGCCCACTGATCGGTGCAGCGGACGATGGATCAGGACTACAGGCCAACGGGATATGACCTTCACCGGCGAATAACCCTGAGGTAGCGTCCAGGCCGATCCAGCCAGCGCCGGGCAAATACACTTCGCACCAGGCGTGCAGGTCGGTGAAGTCCACTTCGGTGCCGGACGGGCCGTCGAGGGCTTTGACATCGGCGGTGAGCTGAATCAGATAACCGGAGACAAACCGCGCCGCCAACCCCAGGTTGCGCAGCAATTGCACCAGCAGCCAGGCCGAATCGCGGCAGGAGCCGGAAGCGTTTTGCAGGGTGAACTCCGGGGTTTGCACGCCCGGTTCCATGCGGATCAAGTAGCCAATATCGGCCGCCAGACGCTGGTTCAGCCCCACCAGGAAATCCACGGCCGGCAAGGGCGTGCGGTCGATGCCCGCCAGGTAAGCGGCAAACTTCGGCGTCAGCGGCAGGGTTTCCAGGTACGGCGCCAGCTCTCGCTGCTCGTCAGCGGCGTAGCTGAAGGGGATTTTTTCGGCGTAGGGCTCAAGGAAAAAGTCGAACGGGTTGAACACCGCCATCTCGGCGACCAAGTCGACTTCGATACGCAGTTCGTCCGTCTTTTCCGGGAACACCAGACGCGCCAGGTAGTTACCTTGGGGGTCTTGTTGCCAATTGATGAAATGCTGCTCGGGCAGCACTTTCAGTGCGTAGGACAAAATCCGCGTGCGACTGTGGGCCGCCGGGCGTAAACGCACGATCTGTGGGCCGAGTTCGACAGCGCGGTCATAGCGGTAATGCGTAACGTGGTGCAACGCGACATGAATCGACACGGCGGCCTCCTGCGAGCCAGGGCATGGACACAACGTGCGCAAGACTTATGCCAGAGCAGCCGTCATTGCGCTTTCTCGTTAGACCCAGTGCAGTAGAGCACCAAAACGGCGCCATCAGCGGTGCCTTGGTGCAAGTGCTGCACATATTTGTGGCGCAGGGTGGTGAATCTACCCAGCTAGCGTGCTTTGTGCGTTGCGATGATGGCTTGGCGCAGCCGCCTCACTTCAACGAGTTTCTGGCGCATCTCGCGGTGACGCTTGCTGTTGAGCAGCAGCAATCCCAGCAGCGGGAACAGCAGGCTCAAACTATAGGACAACGGATGCGCAGCGAAGGCGATGGTGGGCAGCACTGCCAGAACACAGAGCGCAAGCAGCATCACCAGCGGCCATACCCACTGCGGCCGCCCGCGCGCGATCATGAAGTTGCACTGCACGATGCCCCACGTCAGCGCGAGGCCACCCAGGAAGGAATACTTGAGGTTGTCGTCCATCGACAAGCGTGGGAAATAACTGTCGAAAATCAGCGGCACCGCAAACACCAGGCTGAACACCGCCGCGAAAATTGCGCCCATAAAGACCGGAAAGTATTGCGCCAGAAAACTGCGAATGCCGGGTAGCTCATTCATCGCTCATTTCCTCATACAGCCCCACGGCAATGGTGCGTACGTTCCCCGAGATTGCACTGCCGGTAAAACCGATCGCCGCGCCGAGGGCATCCTGTATCTGGGTCACCGTCGCATGCTTGACCTGGGCGGGGGCGAAACGCTTGGTCGCCTCGCCAGACAGTTGTTTCAACTTGAGCATCTTGGCGCTCATTCGCGGGTCCTGGATGCTTAGCAGCTCCTTCGTCAGCTTGGCGCGCTCTTGCCGGGTTAATCCTCGTAGCACCTCCCGCACGCTTTTGCCGGTGGCGGCCTGATTCAGCCGCACCAGCTTAATCGTGGTCAGCGTCGATGCACCGACCCCGATCAACGACGCAGCATCCAGCGCGATCATCGTGTACTGATACCACTCCGAGCTGTCGAGCTTGTCATTTTTGGAGGGGTCACTGATCTCATTGCTGACGCGATAGCCACTGGCAAAACACTGGAGCGTGCTGGCCGTGGCAGCGGTATAACCGATGGCCGTAATCACGCTGCTGGCACCCGCCGTGAACGGTACAGCGACGGTGCCGCTGAGCACCACGATCCAACCGATGATCGCGCCCGCGCAGGACAGAGACGTATTGACCGCCTCTCCCACCAGGCGCGATTCGCGGGGATTGTCCTGGACCTGTTGCGCAAACTGCGCCGGGGCGATGTACTTCTGCGCTTCACGCAAGATCAAACGTTTAGGAGCGATGCTGCAGATGGGCTGAAATTCGCGCAGCGTGAGGACGTTGAAGTCGGCGTCAATGTACACAACGCCCGCGCCGACAATGCCGGGGTCAGCGTCAATGGCCGCAAACAGGCGTGGCAGGTTGATCTGGCTTTCGATGCGCTGGCGCGCCATGAACTGCGAGCGGTTGGAGTCCATGCCGATGCTGAGCAGGGGGTTGCTCATGAGAGTTCTTCCTTGAAGGTGATGGTGGCCTGGCAGGCCTCATCGCGGGCAAGCCCGGCTCCCACAAGGGAACGCGTTCCAACTGTGGGAGCTGGCTTGCCTGCGATGGCGATCTAATGACCACCACCTTAACAAACGGTCTACCCACTCGCTAGAAAGCAAAACGCCAGCACAAGGCTGGCGTTTTGCATATTCAGGCTGCGATCAACGCGGTACGACCGGCTTGCGCGCAGGCTTACCGCCTTTGCCCTTCGCCGCATCGGCGCGCTCCTTGGCAGCCTGCTTGTTGCGCACCATGGCCGCAGCCTTGGCTTGTTCGCGCTTGTCCCACGGGTTACTGCCATCACTGCCACGCGGCGGCAAACCGGTGTGCTGGGTGAGGATCCTGGTGGTGGTTTCCTTGGCAACCTTATGGCTGCCGGCCGGCGTCGAGTTCTTGCGACGGGCGCTCTGGTAGCTGTCGGTGGCCGGCTGGTGCAGCGGAATCAATTGGTCCTTGCCCGGCCCGATCAGGTCGGCACGGCCCATGCGGGTCAATGCTTCACGCAGCATCGGCCAGCCTTTCGGGTCGTGGTAGCGCAGGAACGCTTTGTGCAGACGGCGCTGCTCTTCGCTCTTGACGATGGTCACCGCGTCGCTCTTGTAGGTGACCTTGCGCAGCGGGTTCTTGCCCGAGTGGTACATCGCGGTGGCGGTGGCCATCGGCGACGGGTAGAACGCCTGCACCTGGTCGGCGCGGAAGCCGTTACCCTTGAGCCACAGGGCCAGGTTCATCATGTCTTCATCGGTGGTGCCCGGGTGGGCGGCGATGAAGTAAGGAATCAGGTACTGCTCCTTGCCTGCTTCCTTGGTGTACTTCTCGAACATGCGCTTGAACTTGTCATAGCTGCCAATGCCCGGCTTCATCATCTGGTTGAGCGGACCTTCCTCGGTGTGTTCCGGGGCGATCTTCAGGTAACCACCGACGTGGTGGGTCACCAACTCTTTAACGTATTCCGGCGACTCGACCGCGAGGTCATAGCGCAGGCCGGAAGCAATCAGAATCTTCTTCACACCCGGCAACGCACGGGCGCTGCGGTACAGCTGAATCAGTGACGAGTGGTCGGTGTTCAGGTTCGGGCAGATGCCAGGGAATACGCACGACGGCTTACGGCACGCAGATTCGATTTCCGGGCTCTTGCAAGCGATTCGGTACATGTTCGCGGTCGGGCCGCCGAGGTCGGAGATCACGCCGGTAAAACCTGGAACCTTGTCGCGGATCTCTTCGATTTCGCGAATGATCGACTCTTCGGAACGGTTCTGGATGATCCGGCCTTCGTGCTCGGTGATCGAGCAGAAAGTACAGCCGCCGAAGCAGCCGCGCATGATGTTCACCGAGAAACGGATCATGTCGTAGGCCGGGATCTTTTCCTTGCCGTACGCCGGGTGCGGGACACGGGCGTAAGGCATGCCAAACACGTAGTCCATTTCTTCGGTGGTCATCGGGATGGGAGGCGGGTTGAACCACACATCCACTTCACCGTGCTTCTGTACCAGGGCACGGGCGTTGCCTGGGTTGGTTTCCAGGTGCAGCACGCGGTTGGCGTGAGCGTAGAGCACCGAGTCACCACGGACTTTTTCTACCGATGGCAGGCGAATCACGGTCTTGTCGCGGGTCATGCGCGGGCTGGCCAGGATCTGCACGACCTTGGCTTCTTCCGGGTCTTCAACCGGGCCTTTTTCCTGCTCAATGGCGCAAGCCTGGGTGTCCTGGGTATTCACGTACGGGTTGATGATCTTGTCGATCTTGCCCGGGCGGTCGATACGCGTGGAGTCCACTTCGTACCAGCCTTCAGGCGTGTCACGGCGAATGAACGCGGTGCCGCGCACGTCAGTGATGTCTTCGATCTTGTGGCCCCAGGACAAACGCTGGGCGACTTCGACGATAGCCCGCTCGGCGTTGCCGTACAGCAGGATATCGGCGCAGGCGTCGATCAGGATCGAATTGCGCACGCGGTCTTGCCAGTAGTCGTAGTGGGCGATGCGGCGCAGGGACGCTTCGATGCCACCGAGTACGATCGGCACGTTCTTGTAGGCTTCTTTACAGCGCTGGCTGTACACCAGGCTCGCGCGGTCCGGACGTTTGCCGGCCATACCGCCAGGGGTGTAGGCGTCGTCGGAACGAATCTTCTTGTCGGCGGTGTAGCGGTTGATCATCGAGTCCATGTTGCCGGCCGCGACGCCGAAGAACAGGTTCGGCTCGCCGAGCTTCATGAAGTCATCTTTGGACTGCCAGTTCGGCTGGGCAATGATCCCGACGCGAAAGCCCTGGGACTCCAGCAGCCGGCCGATGATGGCCATACCGAACGAGGGGTGATCCACGTACGCATCACCGGTGACGATGATGATGTCACAGGAGTCCCAGCCAAGCTGATCCATCTCCTCCCTGCTCATCGGCAGGAATGGCGCAGGACCGAAACATTCGGCCCAGTACTTGGGATAGTCAAATAACGGCTTGGCTGTTTGCATGACGGTGACCGGTGTTGAGATGAAAAATCGCGGGCGCGGAATATAGCACAAATTTTGACCAATTCCGACGGTAATGGTCGGAATTGTGGTGACGCCATCGCAGGCAGGCCAGTTCCCCCATTTGAATGCATTTACACATCAATGTGGGA
Source organism: Pseudomonas sp. M5A4_2d (assembly GCF_053345295.1). Taxonomy (NCBI): domain Bacteria; kingdom Pseudomonadati; phylum Pseudomonadota; class Gammaproteobacteria; order Pseudomonadales; family Pseudomonadaceae; genus Pseudomonas; species Pseudomonas sp. M5A4_2d. The sequence continues at coordinate 163,008 of NZ_JBKEZW010000003.1, forward strand.
GCTGGCTTGCCTGCGATGAGGCCCTTACAGGCGCTGGAGAGTTACTCGTCGTCGAAGTTGTAGCTGCCCGGCGCCAGGTTTTCGAAACGGGTGTATTTGCCGATAAAGGCCAGCCGCGTGGTGCCGATTGGCCCGTTACGCTGCTTGCCGATAATGATTTCAGCGATGCCTTTATGCTCGGTCTCCGGGTGATACACCTCGTCCCGGTAAACGAACATGATTACGTCAGCATCCTGCTCGATCGCTCCGGATTCCCGCAAGTCGGAGTTGATCGGGCGTTTGTTCGGCCGTTGCTCCAAGGAACGGTTGAGCTGCGACAGGGCAACCACTGGGCAGTTGAATTCCTTGGCCAGGGCTTTCAACGAGCGGGAAATCTCGGAAATCTCGTTGGTACGGCTGTCGCCACTGGAGCCCGGGATCTGCATCAGTTGCAGGTAGTCGATCATGATCAGGGCGATATCGCCGTGCTCACGCACCAAGCGTCGGGTACGCGCGCGCATTTCCGAGGGGCTGATGCCCGCGGTGTCATCGATAAACAGCTTGCGGTCGTTAAGCAGGTTAACGGCCGAGGTCAAGCGCGGCCAATCGTCATCTTCCAGACGACCGGCACGCACCTTGGTCTGGTCGATACGGCCCAAGGACGACAACATCCGCATGATCAGCGATTCGCCTGGCATCTCCAGCGAGTAGACCAGTACGGCCTTATCGCTGCGCAACACGGCGTTCTCCACCAGGTTCATCGCAAACGTGGTTTTACCCATGGACGGACGGCCGGCGACGATGATCAGGTCAGATGGCTGCAGGCCGCTGGTCATGCCATCGAGGTCGGTGTAGCCGGTGGACAGGCCGGTGATGGCGTTGTCGGTGTTGAACAAGGTATCGATCCGATCGATGGCCTTGGTCAACAGGTCGTTGACGCTGACCGGGCCGCCGGTTTTCGGACGGGCCTCGGCGATCTGGAAGATCTGCCGTTCGGCCTCGTCGAGAATCTCTTCAGCGGTACGGCCTTCGGGGTTGAAGGCACTGTCGGCAATCTCGGTGGCGATGCCGATCAACTGGCGCAACGTGGCCCGCGCACGGACGATCTGCGCATAGGCCTTGATGTTGGCGACCGATGGCGTGTTTTTCGCCAGCTCACCCAGGTAACCCAGGCCGCCCACTTGGGACGTCTGGCCTTCCTTGTCCAATTGCTCGGCCAGGGTCACCACGTCGATCGGCGAGTTCTGGTCGGCCAGCTTGGCAATGGCACGGAAGATCAGGCGGTGGTCATGACGGTAGAAATCGCCGTCCGAGACTTGATCCAGCACGCGTTCCCAGGCGTTGTTGTCCAGCATCAAGCCACCGAGCACGGCCTGTTCGGCCTCGATGGAATGCGGTGGCACCTTCAGGGCAGCGGTTTGCAGATCGTATTGCTCAGGAGCTGAAATATCGTTCATGGCCACTTGGAATTAGGGGATTGTAGAAAAACAAAAGGCACGACCTGTAAACAGGATCGTGCCCGATGTTAACTGGCTGACACGCGAGGTGCCAGTCAGTTAGGTGCTGCTTAAGCTGCTACCACGACAACGCGTACGGTGGCTTCAACTTCGGCGTGCAGGTGCACGGCTACGTCGAATTCGCCTACGTTGCGGATGGTGCCGTTCGGCAGACGAACTTCGCTCTTCTGCACTTCAACGCCGGAAGCGGTCAGTGCATCAGCGATGTCGTGGGTGCCGATCGAACCGAACAGCTTGCCTTCGTCACCGGCGGTGGCAGTGATAGTCACTTCCAGCTCAGCCAGTTGGGCAGCGCGAGTTTCGGCCGAAGCTTTTTTGTCTGCTGCTGCTTTTTCCAGCTCAGCACGACGCTCTTCAAACGCAGCCAGGTTGGCAGCGGTTGCAGCGGTGGCTTTGCCGTAAGGCAGCAGGTAGTTACGACCGTAGCCGGCCTTAACGTTCACTTTGTCGCCCAGGTTGCCCAGGTTGGCGACTTTTTCCAGAAGGATCAGTTGCATGTGAAAATCCTCTAACTTTTAACCTTCACCGTTCGCGTTATCGGCGTCTTTCGACGCCAGACGACCGCGAAAATCAATCAGGCCGTCGACAATGGCCAAAACCACGAGTAACGGATAGATCAGCTGCATGAACAGCAACAGCGTTACGTACAACCCCACCAGCCAAAACCTGGCCAGACGCTTTCGCGCAACCAGCCCATGAATCAGGGCCAACCCGGCAAACACCAGCGGTACGCTGCAAATCGGCGCCAGCAAGGCCATCTGTGGACCGAAGTTCGGCCCGACAACCATGCACGCCAGCAGCAACATCGCCGGCCCCGCGGGGATTCTGATACTGCGAAACTCGCGACCAAAACCACCCGGGTTGTACAACAACGCCTGCCAATAACGCCCAAGAATCAGGCTCAGCACGCTGACGACCTGCAACAATGCCGCAATCAGGCCGGTCAGGACCGGGGCAATCAGTGACGCAAACCGCGCTCGCTCATCTACCGACAACTGCTGGTAGAGATCCCCGAGAGCCATCGGCAGGATCTTGACGATTTCCTGCGACAGCGCCTCGATTTGCGGGCGGAAAGCCGCGCCAAGCATCACTGAGTACACCAACCCCAATGCCACGCTGCCCAGCAGCGTACGGACCCAGGACTCACTTGCGCGTAAAACCAACGCAAGGCTCGATGACCCCAGCAGTACCAAAAGTACGCGTGGATCACCCAATTGCAGCCACCAGATCAAGGCCGGCAACAATCCCAGGGCAAGGACGCCAAGGGCGTCCTTCAAACCGCGCCGCAGCAGCACTAGGCAACCTGCGGCAGCACCCAACCAATAAAGCAACGGCAATGCCGCACATCCAGCCACTACGAGAGTGGCCTGCACGCGACCGCGCATGATGAACTCAGCTAAGGCGCGCATGCATTCAATCCCTTACTACTTGTCGACTGCCCGGTCTCAGCGGCCGTGGCTGTCGGTGTAGGCCAGCAGGGCCAGGAAGCGGGCGCGCTTGATAGCGGTGGCCAGCTGACGCTGATAACGTGCTTTGGTACCGGTGATACGGCTTGGAACGATTTTGCCGGTCTCGGATACGTAAGCTTTCAGAGTGTTGAGATCTTTGTAATCGATCTCTTTCACGTCTTCAGCGGTGAAGCGGCAGAATTTACGACGACGGAAGAAACGTGCCATTTGATAGGCTCCTTAAAAGGTCCGTGGATTACTCGTCAGCGTTATCGCTGTTGTCGCTGTCATCACTATCAGCGCTTTCGGCGCCTTCGTGCTCAGGACGGTCGCGACGCTCACGGCGCTCACTGCGGTTTTCTTCAGCCTTGAGCATCTCGGATTGGCCGGTAACGGCTTCTTCGCGACGGATGACCAGGTTACGGATCACTGCATCGTTGTAGCGGAAGTTGTCTTCCAGCTCGGCCAGGGCCTTGCCAGTGCACTCAACGTTCAGCATCACGTAGTGAGCCTTGTGAACATTGTTGATTGCGTAGGCCAGTTGACGACGGCCCCAATCTTCCAGACGGTGGATTTTGCCGCCGTCTTCTTCGATCAGCTTGGTGTAACGCTCAACCATGCCGCCGACTTGCTCGCTTTGATCCGGGTGGACCAAAAAGATGATTTCGTAATGACGCATGAATGCTCCTTACGGGTTGTAGCCTGCCGCTCAAAAACGGTCAGACAAGGAGTGAATGACACTTATGGATCTTGCCAAAGGGAGGCACATGCGTGCCTGCCATGAAGGCAAGGGGCGCAATTGTAGAGAAGGGGGAGAAAGCGCGCAAGGTGATTGGTGATTATTTGAACAATCTCCAATTCACCACAAAACAAATGTGGGAGGGTCTTATGTGGGAGCCGGGCTTGCCTGCGATGCAGGCACCTCGGTGTATCAGTGATACCGAGGTGATGCTATCGCAGGCAAGCCAGCTCCCAAACAAGTGCCTCCCACATTTTGGATCTACGCCGGGCTCAAAATTACTTTTTAGCCTTCGCCTTGACGCCACGCTGGCGCCGGGCTTCGAACAGGCACACGCCGGTAGCAACCGACACGTTGAGACTGCTCACACTACCGGCCATCGGCAGGTGCACCAGGTAATCGCAATGCTCACGGGTCAGGCGACGCATGCCTTTGCCTTCGGCGCCCATGATCAGAATGGTCGGGCCGGTGAGGTCCTGGTCATAAATGCTGACCTCAGCCTCGCCTGCCGTGCCCACGACCCACAGGCCGCGCTGCTGGAGTTTTTCCAGGGTGCGCGCCAGGTTGGTCACGGCCACCAGCGGAATCACTTCCGCCGCGCCGCAGGCAACTTTACGCACGACCGGCGTCAGGGTGGCCGACTTGTCTTTCGGCACAATTACCGCCAGCGCGCCGGCAGCGTCCGCCGAACGCAGGCAGGCGCCGAGGTTGTGCGGGTCGGTCACGCCGTCCAGTACCAGCAGCAGCGGCGCGCCTTCGGTACGGTCGAGCAACTCGTCGAGCATCGCCTCGCCCCAGACCTGGCTCGGGCTTACGTCCGCAACCACGCCTTGGTGAACGCCCTCTACCCACACGTCCATTTCACGACGCTCGGCCTGACCGATGGCAACCTTATTTTGGGTAGCCAGCTCGACCAGCGCTTGTACACGCGGTTCGCTGCGGCCTTCTGCCAACCACACTTGCTTGACGCGTTTGGGGTGGTGACGCAGCAGTGCTTCTACGGCGTGTACGCCGTAGATTTTTTCCAGACTCATGACTTGGCCTTAGGTTTGCGCGACCCGCCGCTTTTCGCGGGGGCCGAACCCGCTTTAGGCGGGCCTTTACGGTGTTTACTCGGCTTGCTCGACGGCTTTTCCGCCTCGCGGGACTTTCCCCCAGACGCCGCTTTACCACCGCTTTTGGCTTCACTGAGCAACTGCTGCTTCAACTCGCGGCTCTTGCGCAGTTCAGCGTTTTTTGCCGCGGCATCGCTTGGACGGTAGGCTTCGGGGGCCTTGTCCTTGGCAGACGAACGACGAGCAGGCTTGGCTGGCGCAGGCTCGGCAACCGCTGCTTTCGCAGGAGCACCTTTGCCTTTGCTTGCCGGCGCAGTCGTCTCGCCGCCACGTTTCTTACGGCCAGCCGGCTCGGCTGGCTTGTCAGGCATACCGAAGTCGATCTTGCGCTCGTCGAGGTCGACGCGCATGACCTGCACCTCAACGGTATCGCCCAAGCGGAAGCTACGACCGGTGCGCTCGCCCGCCAGGCGGTGATGCACAGGGTCAAAGTGGTAATAGTCACCCGGCAAGGCGGTGACATGCACCAAGCCCTCGACATAGATGTCAGTCAGTTCAACGAACAGACCAAAGCCGGTTACGGCCGTGATGACGCCAGGGAACGACTCGCCCACGCGGTCCTTCATGAACTCGCACTTAAGCCAGTTCACTACGTCGCGGGTGGCTTCGTCGGCACGGCGCTCGCTCATGGAGCACTGCTCGCCCAGCTGTTCCAGGGCCGCTTCGTCGTACGGATAAATCCGCGCTTTCGGAATGGTCATTGCACCGGCGCGCTTGACGTGCGGGGTGTTCTGCTTGGAATGGATCACGCTGCGGATCGCGCGGTGCGTGAGCAGGTCCGGGTAACGACGAATCGGCGACGTGAAGTGGGTGTACGCTTCGTAATTCAGGCCGAAGTGGCCCTGGTTATCAGCGCTGTACACCGCCTGGCTCAGGGAGCGCAGCATCACGGTCTGGATCACGTGGTAATCCGGACGGTCCTTGATGCTCGCGAGCAGTGCCTGGTAGTCCTTCGGCGTCGGGCCGTCCTTGCCTTTGTGCAGGGACAGGCCGAGCTCGCCGAGGAACGCGCGCAGCTTCTCCAGGCGCTCCGGCGGCGGGCCGTCATGCACCCGGTACAACGCAGGAATCTCGTGCTTTTTCAGGAATTCCGCAGTGGCCACGTTGGCCGCCAGCATGCATTCCTCGATCAGCTTGTGCGCATCGTTACGCGTGGTCGGGGTGATCGCCGCGATCTTGCGCTCGGAGCCGAAGACAATTCGGGTTTCCTGCGTTTCAAAGTCGATCGCGCCACGCACGTGACGGGCGCCCAACAGCACTTTGTACAACGCGTACAGCTGCTTGAGGTGCGGCACAACATGGCCGTACTCACCGCGCAGTGCTTTGGCTTCACTGGTCTTCGGCTGTTCCAGGATGGTACTGACCTTGTTGTAGGTCAGACGCGCCTGGGAATGAATCACCGCTTCGTAGAACTGGTAGTCAGTCATTTCGCCGGTTTTCGAGATAGTCATCTCGCACACCATGGCCAAACGGTCGACTTTCGGGTTCAGGGAGCACAAACCGTTGGACAACTGCTCAGGCAGCATCGGAATCACGCGCTCAGGAAAGTACACGGAGTTGCCGCGCACCTGAGCTTCGTTGTCCAGGGCCGAACCAATCTTCACGTAGCTGGACACGTCGGCAATCGCGACGAACAACTTCCAGCCGCCGGAGAACAGGCGCAGCTTGCCAGGCTTGGCTTCGCAGTAGACCGCATCGTCGAAGTCACGCGCATCTTCGCCGTCAATGGTGACGAACGGCAGATGGCGCAGGTCGATGCGTTTTTCTTTGTCTTTGTCTTCAACTTCCGGCTTGAGCTTGGCGGCTTCTTTGAGCACAGCCTCAGGCCAGACATGAGGAATATCGTAGGTGCGCAGCGCAACGTCGATTTCCATGCCCGGCGCCATGTAGTTGCCGACCACTTCAACGATATCGCCTTGCGGCTGGAAGCGCGCAGTTGGCCAATGGGTGATTTTCACCTCGACGAACTGGCCGACTTTGGCGGCGCCATTGCGACCCGGGGTAATCAGCACTTCCTGCTGGACCTTGGGGTTATCTGGCACAACAAAGCCAATACCGCCCTCTTCGAAGTAACGGCCGACGATAGACTCGTGGGCACGCGACACCACTTCGACGATCACGCCTTCACGACGACCGCGACGGTCCAGGCCGGAAACGCGCGCCAGAGCACGGTCGCCATCGAACACCAGGCGCATTTGCGCCGGGCTCATGAACAAGTCGTCGCTGCCGTCGTCCGGGATCAAAAAGCCGAAGCCATCACGGTGACCGGCAATGCGGCCGAGGATCAGGTCGAGCTTATCCACAGGCGCGTAGGTGCCACGGCGGGTGTAGATCAGTTGAGCGTCGCGCTCCATGGCACGCAACCGGCGGCGCAGGGCTTCGAGCTGGTCTTCGGTGGTCAGACCGAATTCTTCAACCAGCTGCTCGCGGCTAGCAGGCGAACCACGATCGGCGAGATGCGCCAGGATCAGTTCGCGGCTAGGAATAGGGTTTTCATATTTTTCCGCTTCACGAGCGGCCTCGGGATCGAGGGACTGCCAATCGGCCATTAGAGAGTTTTCACCTTGTCTATATGCGGGTTAGTTTGGCATACGCGTATTGAAACGGGAAATTTCAGACGTCAACAAGCCTTTAAAAGCTCTTTGTAGCCCCCGACAGACACCTTGCACGACCATTGGCGAAATTTTCCAGGCTTTTTTCACAGCAGGGCTTTACAGCTTAAAATCCGCTCCGTATAGTGCGCGCCATCGACGACGGCAACGTTGTTGATGCTGCCCAGGTGGTGAAATTGGTAGACACGCCAGCTTCAGGTGCTGGTGATCGCAAGGTCGTGGAAGTTCGAGTCTTCTCCTGGGCACCAATTTCAAACTCAAGGTTACGCCTAGAGTCTCCAAAAACCCGCGAAAGCGGGTTTTTGCGTTTCAGGCCTTTGATTTTTAACGAGAATATAGATTTATATTTTTGATATCAGGGGTTTACAGATCAAAAAGCCCTCCGTATAGTTCGCTCCATCAACAGCGCAAGCGTTGTTGATAATGCCCAGGTGGTGAAATTGGTAGACACGCCAGCTTCAGGTGCTGGTGATCGCAAGGTCGTGGAAGTTCGAGTCTTCTCCTGGGCACCAAATTCAGATCAAACCCGCGAAAGCGGGTTTTTTCGTTTCCGAGGTTTAAAAACCTCCCCAGTGATTTCCCCCTCATCCGCACTTGAGAAGTTTTATCGTTTATCCTGCTCATACAAATCGGCAATGATTTGTTGCACTTATACGAGGAAAGCTTCGGATGACCATAAGCAATACCCGTCTCAAAACATCCCTTCTGCGTGGCCTGACCCTCACCCTGCTCAGCCTGACCCTGCTCTCGCCCGCCGCCTATTCCGCCGACAAGGTGTCACTGACCTTGTACAACGGCCAACACAAAGAAGTCGGCGATCAACTCGCCAAGGCCTTCGAAGCCAAGACCGGCATTCACGTCAATGTGCGCAAAGGCAGCAGCAACCAGCTGGCCAGCCAGGTTGTCGAAGAAGGCGACCGCTCCCCCGCTGACGTGATCTACACCGAAGAATCGCCGCCGCTGAACAAACTCGGCGAGCAAGGCCTGCTGGCCAAGATCGACGCCAGCACCCTCGACGTATTACCCAAAGACTATGTAGGCAAAAACGCTGACTGGATGGGCGTGACCGCACGCACCCGCGTCGTCGCGTTCAACCCGAAACTGATTGCCGAAAAAGACCTGCCTAAATCGGTACTGGATTTCGCCGGGCCCGAGTGGCAAGGCAAAGTCGGCTTTGTACCTACCAGCGGCGCCTTCCAGGAACAAGCTGTGGCGATTATCAAGCTGCACGGTCGTGAAGCCGCTGAAGAATGGCTGACCGGCCTGCGTGCTTTCGGCAAGGTGTACAGCAACAACATGGTCGCCCTCAAAGCGGTGGAAAACGGCGAAGTGGCCACCGTGCTGGTGAACAACTACTACTGGTTTGCCCTGAAGAAAGAAAAAACCAATCTGGATTCGCAACTGCATTACTTCACCGATGGTGATGCCGGCGGCCTGATCACCGTGTCTTCCGCTGCCGCACTGAAATCCAGCAAACACCCGAAAGAAGCCCAGCAACTGCTGGCATTCATGACCAGCGAAGAAGGCCAACGCGTAATCACCGATACCTCGGCTGAATACCCGCTGCGCAAGGGTATGGAATCCAACCGTGGCCTCAAGCCTTTCAGCGAGCTGCAACCGCCGAAAGTCACTCCCGCCGACCTGGGCAACGCCGAAGAAGCCCTGGACCTGGAACGTGACGTTGGCTTGAACTGATGAACCCACCGCCACTCGCCCCCACCTTGCGTGGGGATTTCAGCCCGCGACGCAAACGTCCCTCGATCTGGCTGTTACTCCCTGTTCTGTTCCTGGTGGGGTTGAGCCTGTTGCCGCTGCTGTATGTCGGGACCAAGGCTTGGCAGGCGGGCTGGACGGAGGCGGTGCATCTGCTGTGGCGGCCCTATGTATTTGGGCTGCTGCGTAACACCCTGGCCTTGATGGTCGGAGTGACCCTGGCCTGCGGCGTGATCGGCCTTTCACTGGCTTGGCTGCTCGAACGCAGCAACCTGCCGGGCCGACGCATCTGGGGCGTGATCCTGTGCCTGCCGTTTGCGGTACCGGCGTTTGTCAGCAGCTTTACCTGGGTATCGCTGAGCGCCAACTTCGAAGGGCTGGGCGGTGCGATCCTGGTGATGACCCTGTCCAAATACCCGCTGGTGTTTCTGCCGGTAGCGGCAACCTTGCGCAATCTGGACCCGTCCCTTGAAGAGTCGGCCCGCACCCTGGGGCAGAATCGTTGGGGCGTGTTTTTCCGTATTACGCTGCCCTTGCTCTGGCCTTCGCTACTCGCGGGTGCACTGCTGATCGCCCTGCATATGCTGGTGGAGTTCGGCGCGCTGTCGATCATCGGCCTGCAGACGTTCACCATTGCCATCTACCAACAATTCGAACTGGAATTCAGCAATGCCAATGCCGCGATGCTCTCGGCGGTGTTGCTCGTGATGTGCCTGACGCTGCTGTGGCTGGAGCTGCGCGTACGCGGCAAGGGCCGACATGTACGCATCGGGCAGGGCGCGGCGCGGCATGCTGAGCAGGTTCAATTGGGTAAATGGGCGCCACTCGGTCAACTCTACTGCCTGGCGCTGGCGATCATTGGCAGCGGCATTCCTTTGGGGATGCTCGGCTACTGGCTGGCGGTGGGTTCGTCGGCGGCATTTCCCGTGGCCGAAATCGGCGAGGCACTGCTGTCTTCCCTGGCGCTGTCACTGGGTGGCGCCGCGCTTTGCCTGATCCTGGCCGTGCCGGTGGGCCTGCTGGTGGTGCGCTACAAAGGCTCACTGGCGATCTGGGCTGAACGCCTGCCTTATCTGCTGCACGCCCTGCCTGGCCTGGTGATCGCGCTGACGCTGGTGTATTTCGCGCTGCATTATGTGCCGGCGCTGTATCAGACGTCGGCGTTGCTGCTGATCGCTTACGCGCTGCTGTTTTTGCCGCTGGCCCAGGCACCGATTCGCACAGCACTCAACAAGGCAGCACCGCAGCTGGAGGAAGCCGCACGCACACTGGGCGCGTCCTCTTTCAGCGCGTTTTGCCGAGTGACCCTGCCGATTATCTTCCCGGCACTGGGCGCGGCGTTTGCGCTGGTGTTTCTGGATGCGATGAAGGAATTGACGGCGACGTTACTGCTCAGCCCGACCGGGCTGAACACCCTGGCCACCGCCGTGTGGGCGCATACCTCGAATGTGGAGTTTGCAGCGGCGGCGCCTTATGCGGCGTTGTTGATTCTGGTGTCGGGGTTGCCGGTGTATCTGCTTACGACTCGGATGTATCTGAGCCGCTGAAATAGCTTTCGCGAGCAAGCCCGCTCCCACATTTGAAACGTATTCCAATGTGGGAGCGGGCTTGCTCGCGAAAGAGCCCTCCCAGGCGACATCAAGCCCTGAACTGCCCCAGGCTTGCCTTCAACTGCGCCGCCAACCCATCCAGCACCTTGCCACTGGCCGTGGTTTCCACCACCGCCTGCGCGGCGCGCTCGGCCTGGGCGTGAATCACTTCGACCCGCCCACGCACCGCATGCGCGCCTTGAGCCTGATGCTCAGCCGCACGCGTCGCCAAGCCAATCGCCGCATGCACCTGCTCCACCGAAGCCTGCACCGTCTGCTGCAGGCGCACGCTGTCGCGCAGCACTAGCAAGCCTTCGCTCGCCTGACGTCCCGCCTTGCCGATGGTGTCCACCGCCTCACGTGCGCCCTGCTGCAACGCCACGATATGCGCCTGGATATCACCCGTGGAACTCTGGGTTTTGCTGGCCAGGGCACGCACCTCGTCGGCCACTACCGCGAAGCCACGCCCGGTCTCACCGGCACGCGCGGCTTCGATCGCGGCGTTAAGCGCCAGCAAGTTGGTCTGCTCGGCAATGCCGTGAATCACTGTCAGCACCACTTCAATTTGTTCGCTTTGCTGCGCCAAGCGCTCAATAACCTGAGACCCCGCCTGCACCTGCCCCGCCAGCGCTTCGATCAAGCTGCCGACCTCCGCTGAAGTGCGCGAGTTTTCATCCGTTGCCTGGCGGATTTCCACCACCTGTTGCAACGCCGCTTGCATCGCATGGCTTTCGGCCTGGGCCTCGTCTGCCATTTGCGACAGCGCGCGCAAGCTCTCGGCCACTTCATCACGCTGCAAACCGGCTGCCTTGTCGGCACCGGCATTGCGCAAGGTCATGGCGCCGATTTCCACGCCGGTACGCTGGGCCACATCCCCCGCCTCACGCACGATCGGCTGCAACTTATCCACAAAGCGATTGACCGCCGAGGCCATGTCGCCGATTTCATCCTTGCTGCTGATCTGCACGCGCTTGGTGAGGTCGCCCTCGCCCGCCGCCAAGTCATCCATGGCCGCAATCAACAGCTTCAGGCGGTTGACCACACGACGCCCCAGCACGATAGCGATCAGCAGCAACACGCCGAACCCCACCACGGCGAGCCCCATGCCGATACGCCAGCGCAAGGTGCCTGCGGCGTCCTGTACGGCGCTGGTGGTGTTGGCGGTCATCTGGGTGGCGGTGGCTTGCGCCGATTGCAGGCGCGCGCCCATGGCTGACGCACTGTCCGCGGCAGCCCCTTTGAGGCTGTCACCGACCAACTGATCACTGCTGGCGATCAGTGCGGCAAAACGTTTATCGAGCGCTTGCAGATCAGTCTCCACGGACGCCGTCGAAACCCCCATGCGGACTTTGCCGATCTCGACGCCGTTGGGGCTGATCGATGCCTCAACGTAGTAAACAGCAGGATCAGCCTTCGCAGCGTCCAGCACTTTATCCAGGGCGCGGTCGCCCTGCCCTTTCGCCAGCAATGCCTGGTTGATCGGGTTATCACGGTTGAGATAACGGGTCAGATGCTCACCGGCAGCGTCGTCGTAGACCACGAACAACACGTTGGGATTGCGCTGGGCGCGTCGGGCAAACTCCGACAAGGTCGGCACGTCGCTGTCCCACATGGCACGCGGCGCCACCGAGGCCAGCAGTTGCGCCATATCATTGGCGGAGTCTTGCAGGTCTTTTTCCAGGGTCGCACGCAATTGCTTCTGCTCTTCCTGCAGTCGCGTGGAAAGTCCTGCGGTCAGGCGCTGACGGGTACTGGAAGACAGGCTGTCCAGACTCGATGTGACTTCCTTGCCGGCTTGCGCCAGTTCACCGGAGAGTTTCTGACTGTCGATACCCAGGCGATTGCCCAAATCAGCTTCCAATGCAGTGACCGTGCTCCTCGTCAGAGCGACAGCCACCAGCACTTGCACCAAAAGAGCGATACCTAGGGTAACGAACACCGGCCGCAACAGCCGGCTTTGTAACAGTGAGAGAACAGCAGACACTGGGAATCCCTCCACCACGGGTGCCATTAATTTGATAGCACCGCGAAAGAGAGAACCAAAGCAAGGGTCGTGCCGTTTGCCTGGCGCCAATAAAAAAGGGCTCCCGAAGGAGCCCTTTACTTTTTACATCAACAGCTTATTACGCGAACGGATGACGCAGAACGATGGTCTCGTTGCGGTCCGGCCCCGTCGAAATAATGTCAATCGGCGCACCGATCAGCTCTTCGACGCGTTTGATGTAAGCACGAGCGTTGGCTGGCAGCTCTTCCAGGGTTTTGGCACCCACGGTCGATTCGGTCCAGCCCGGCACTTCTTCGTACACAGGCTGCAGGCCCACGTAGCTGTCAGCGTCAGTCGGAGCAACGTCCTTACCTTCTGCATCTTTGTAGCCGACGCAGATGTTGATGGCTTCCAGACCGTCGAGTACGTCCAGCTTGGTCAGGCAAATGCCCGAAATGCTGTTCACATCGATTGCGCGACGCAGGATAACGGCGTCAAACCAACCACAACGACGAGCACGGCCAGTGGTCGCGCCAAACTCGTGACCTTGCTTGGCCAGGTGCGCACCGACTTCGTCGAACAGCTCAGTCGGGAACGGACCCGAACCTACGCGCGTGGTGTAAGCCTTGGTGATGCCCAGGATGTAGTCCAGGAACATAGGACCAACGCCCGAACCGGTAGCAACGCCACCGGCGGTGGTGTTGGAGCTGGTCACGTACGGATAGGTGCCGTGGTCGATGTCGAGCAACGAACCTTGGGCGCCTTCGAACATGATGTCTTTGCCAGCACGACGCAAGTCGTGCAGCTCGGCAGTCACGTCCAGCATCAGCGGCTTGAGCAGCTCAGCGTATTCCTTGCACTCGGCCAGGGTGGTTTCGAAGTCGATGGCGGGTTCTTTGTAATAACCGACCAACATGAAGTTGTGGTATTCCACCAGTTCACGCAGCTTGTCTTCAAAACGCGGCATGTTGAGCAGGTCGCCCACACGCAGGCCACGACGAGCCACTTTGTCTTCGTACGCGGGGCCGATGCCGCGACCGGTGGTGCCGATCTTCAGCTCGCCACGGGCCTTTTCACGGGCCTGGTCCAGCGCTACATGGAAGGACAGGATCAGCGGGCAGGACGGGCTGATACGCAGGCGCTCGCGCACCGGTACGCCTTTCTCTTCCAGCTTGATGATCTCGCGCAGCAGGGCGTCAGGTGCAACCACCACGCCGTTACCGATCAGGCACTGCACGCCTTCGCGCAGGACGCCCGACGGAATCAGGTGCAAGACGGTTTTTTCGCCATCGATGACCAGGGTGTGGCCAGCGTTGTGGCCACCTTGATAGCGCACTACGGCGGCAGCATGTTCGGTCAGCAGATCAACGATCTTGCCTTTGCCCTCATCACCCCATTGGGTGCCCAGGACTACGACATTCTTACCCATAACACTTGTCCTCATTCGCGCAAACTTGGTGCCGGCGATGGCCGGCAGGAATACTCAAGAAGCCAGTGGCGATACTTGCCAAAGCCCGTTCTGCAGAATCAATTGCTGGTCGCAGTCCGCTTCACGGGCGGCGGCCAATGGCTGCCCAGGCAGAGCCTGGACGACACGCTGACCCTCACTGCGCAACTGGCAAACCTGCTGCCAGAGTGCTGCGTCCGTACTGTCGGGCATCCAGATGCCACCAGACGGCAACTCGACCTCAGCACGCCCCAGGGTCACCAGGGTTTTCAAATCGGTAGAAAAGCCAGTCGCCGGACGTGCGCGACCGAAGTCAGCGCCGATATCGTCATAACGACCGCCTTGGGCGATGGCCTGGCCAACACCCGGCACAAACACTGCGAACACCACACCGGTGTGGTAGTGGTAGCCGCGCAACTCGCCCAGGTCAAAATACAGCGGCAACTGCGGGAACCGCGCCGACAACCGTTCGGCAATCGCCAGCACGTCATCCAGCGCCGCCAGCACTGGCGCCGGCGCATTGGCCAGGCGCTCGCGTGCAGCCGCCAACACTTCACGGCCGCCGCACAGGTCAACCAGCGCGCGCAGCATGCCGGCGAGGTCAGCAGGCACACCCTCGGTAAGGGCGATCACTTCATCGATAGCCTTGCGTTGCAGGGCATCGAACAACTGCTGCTCAACTTCCCCCGACAAGCCGGCCGCACGGGCCAGGCCACGGTAGATACCGACGTGACCCAGGTCCATGTGCACATCCGGCACGTCAGCCAGTTGCAGCATGGCCAACATCAAGCTGATCACTTCAACGTCGCTGCTCGGGCTGGCATCACCGTACAACTCGGCGCCCAGTTGAATCGGGCTACGGGACGACGACAAGGCGCGCGGCTGCGCGTGCAGCACGCTGCCGGCGTAGCACAGACGGCTCGGACCTTCGCGGCGCAGGGTATGCGCATCGATACGCGCCACTTGCGGCGTGATATCAGCCCGGAAGCCCATTTGCCGGCCCGATTGCGGGTCGATGACCTTGAAGGTGCGCAGATCCAGGTCCTGGCCCGCGCCGGTCAGCAGGGATTCCAGGTACTCGATATGGGGAGTTACGACAAACTCGTAACCCCAGCTCTGGAACAGATCCAACACCTGGCGACGCGCTACTTCAATGCGCGCAGCTTCTGGTGGCAGTACTTCTTCGATGCCATCTGGCAGCAGCCAGCGGTCTACCGTTGCCATTACGCCATTCCCCTATGATCCGGGCGGCCAGCCCTCGGCCGAGCCTTGAGTGAAGCAGAAAATACCCGGCTCCTGCATAAACAACGCGCAAGAACGACGTGACGAACGGCCTGCAAACGGCCTCGTCGGGCACTTTCCTCGAAAAACCTGTGGCGCCTGCGCAACCAGCAACAATCAAACATGCAGACGCAAAAAAGCCGGGAATTTCCCGGCTGCCGCATCATACACCCGTTTTCTGAAAGGATCACCCCGCCAGGCGTTTTAGCCGCCCGACGGAGTGCTTCCTACAGAGTCACAGGCTGATTACTTGGACTTTTCCAGGTAGCGGAAGAAGTCGCTGCTTGGGTCCAGCACCATGACGTCGGTTTTGTTCGCGAAACTTTCGCGGTAAGCGCGCAGGCTACGGTAGAACGCGTAGAACTCCTGGTCCTGGCCGTAAGCCTTGGCGTAGATCGACGCCGCTTGAGCATCACCATCACCACGGGCCTCTTCAGACTCGCGATAAGCTTCTGCCAGCAGTACACGGCGCTGACGGTCGGCATCCGCACGGATACCTTCAGCCAGCTCGTTACCCTTGGCGCGGTGCTCACGAGCTTCACGCTCACGCTCGGTGCTCATACGCTCGAACACGCTGCGGTTCACTTCCTTCGGCAGGTCGATCGCCTTGACCCGAACATCGATCACTTCGATGCCCAGCTCTTTCTCAGCCATTGCGTTCAACGAGCGCGTGATGTCAGCCATCAGCGCATCACGTTCACCGGATACCACCTCGTGCAGGGTGCGCTTACCAAACTGGTCACGCAGGCCCGACTCCAGACGGCGCGACAAACGCTCGTCGGCAATCTGCTTGAGGCCGGAAGTCGCGGTGTAGAAACGCTCCGCATCCTTGACGCGCCACTTGGCGTAGGCGTCAACCATCACGGCTTTCTTTTCCAGGGTCAGGAAGCGCTGTGTCGGTGCATCCAGGGTCATCAGGCGGCCGTCGAACTTGCGCACCTGGTTCACGTAGGGGACTTTCACATGCAGGCCCGGCTGGACATCCGCCTGGACCACACGACCGAATTGCAGCAACACCGCGCGCTCGGTCTGAGACACGATGTAGAAGCAGTTCCAGGCAGCGATGACCACGACGACGCCCACAATCAGGGCGGTCAGCGATTTATTGCTCATCAACGACTCTCCCTGGTACGTGTTTGCTGTTGCAGCAAGTCAGCGGCCGCACGGGCGCTCGCTTCGTTAGCAGCAGCGTTCGAACCGGTGGACGGCGCGCTGGTGCTGCTACGACCACCCTCGATCATCTTGTCCAGCGGCAGGTACAGCAGGTTGTTCTGCCCACCTTTGCTGCCGGTCACGAGAACCTTGCTGGTGTTGCTGAAGACTTCCTGCATGGTGTCCAGATACAGACGCTCACGCGTGACTTCCGGCGCCTTGCGGTACTCGGCGACCAGCTTGGTAAAGCGATCCGCTTCACCCTTGGCACGCGAAACCACCTCATCGCGGTAACCGTTTGCATCCTCAAGGATACGCTGGGCCTGACCACGCGCTTCCGGCACGACGCCGTTGGCATAGGTTTCGGCCTGGTTACGCGAACGCTGCTCGTCTTCACGGGCGCGGATCACGTCGTCAAAGGCTTCCTGTACTTCGCGCGGTGCAGCTGCGCTCTGTACGTTCACCTGGGTGACGGTGATACCGGTGCGATAGGTATCGAGGAACCGTTGCAGGCGCTCCTTGATTTCGCTGGCCATCAACTCACGACCTTCGGTCAGCACCTGGTCCATGGCGGTGGAACCCACCACGTGGCGCAGGGCGCTTTCGGTTGCGTGTTGCAGGCTGATTTCAGGCTGATCAACGTTCAGCACGAAGTCCTGCAGGTTGCTGATCTTGTACTGCACGGTCAGCGGCACTTCGACGATGTTCTCGTCTTCGGTCAGCATCTGGCCCTGCTTGGTGTAGGCACGCTCACGCGTGACGTTCTCCATGTACTTCTTGTCGATCGGCGGGAAATAGATGTTCAGGCCTGGCCCGACAGTCTCGTAGTACTTGCCGAAGCGCAGCACCACGGCTTGCTCCTGCTCGTCCACCACGTACACGGCGCTGTACAGCCAGACGGCAGCCAGCACGACAAGACCCAGGCCCAGCAGGCCATAGCCGCCGCCCTTGCTTGTGCGACCGCCTTCGTCACCACCGCGTTTTTTTCCACCACCGAACAACCCATTCAGGCTTTCCTGCAGCTTTCGGAAGGCCTCGTCGAGATCTGGTGGCCCCTTGCGGTCGCCATTATTGCGGCGCTTACCACCCCAAGGATCCTGATTATTCGAGTTGCCACCCGGCTCATTCCAAGCCATAGCGCTCTCCATCTGATAAAGCAAAGACGCACCCACGGCGCGCCGACCAATGCTACAGAATGCCTGCTACTGCGGCACAACCGCTTTAGGAGGCTTTTATTGCAAAGTGTGTTGTTCGATGAACTCGGCCGGTACCACACCTTCACGACTGACCAGCCGATTCAGCTCCGAACGCGGCAATCGAACGGCCAGCAAGCTGACACCTTCTTCGTCGTATTCTTCTTTCTGTACCGCGCCCAACTCAAAAAACTGTGCACGCAGTCGAGCAAAACGCTGAGGCAAGCGCAAGGTGCCGACAAACAAATCGCTGCCCAGCAACTCGGCAATGGCCTGTTCAAGCAAATCCAAGCCAGTACCATCGCGCGCCGACAGCCATACCCGCTGGGGCTTGCCGTTCTCATCGCGCTGGATTTGTGGCTCAACGCCTTCAAGCAAATCGAGTTTGTTATAGACCTCGAGGATCGGCAAGTCTTGTGCACCAATCTCGCCCAGCACCAGCATCACCTGCTCGATCTGCAACATGCGATCCGGTTCGGCCGCATCGATCACGTGCAGCAGCAGGTCGGAGTTGCTCGACTCTTCGAGCGTAGACCGAAACGCCTCGACCAGCTTGTGGGGCAAGTGACGAATGAAACCCACGGTGTCGGCCAGGACAATCGGCCCCAGGTCGTCCAGTTCCAGACGGCGCAAGGTCGGATCAAGCGTGGCGAAGAGTTGGTCGGCCGCGTACACGTCCGATTTCGTCACTTTATTGAACAGTGTGGATTTGCCGGCGTTGGTATAGCCCACCAGGGACACGGTAGGGATATCCGCACGCATCCGGCCGCGTCGCGACTGCTCGCGCTGGCTGCGTACCTTTTCCAGGCGCCCCTTGATCTGGCGCAGGCGAACCCGCAGCAGACGGCGGTCGGTTTCCAGTTGGGTTTCACCCGGGCCACGCATGCCGATACCGCCACCTTGACGCTCAAGGTGAGTCCAGCCACGAACCAGGCGGGTGCTCATGTGGTCAAGCTGGGCCAGTTCGACCTGGAGCTTACCTTCATGAGTGCGGGCGCGCTGGGCGAAAATATCGAGAATCAGACCGGTGCGGTCGATCACGCGACACTCGAAAACACGTTCGAGGTTACGTTCCTGACTGGGCGTGAGGGTGTGATTGAAGATCACCAGATCGGCTTCTTCAGCATGCACCAGATCGCGTAATTCCTCGACCTTGCCGCTGCCGATCAGGTATTTGGCGGTTGGCCGATGACGCGGTACGTTAAAAAACGCAACGGTCTCGGCGCCGGCCGAATTTGCCAACTCCTGAAACTCCTGCGGATCTTCGCGCGCCTCAGGGTCCTGTCCATCCAAGTGAACGAGGATTACTCGCTCACCACCACCGTGGCGCTCAAAGAACAAAGGAGACTCCTATCAGGCGTTACCTGGCTCAGCGTCACCCTGTTCGTCACCCGCTGCGCTAGGCAGACGGATAGGACGCACTGGAACGACTGTCGAGATAGCGTGTTTGTAAACCATCTGGCTGACGGTGTTTTTCAGCAGGATCACGAACTGGTCGAACGACTCGATCGTGCCTTGCAACTTGATACCGTTGACCAGGTAGATGGAAACCCCAACTTTCTCTTTACGTAAAGTATTCAAGTAAGGGTCTTGTAGCGAATGCCCTTTTGACATGTGCCGCACTCCTTTAAGGATCAATAATAAAATTCGGAAAATAGATAGCTTATGGCCGTCACACCCCCAAGGATAGACGGCAATTGCAAGGACTCAGCTCAATATGGAGACCGTTCCCAAGTATTTCAAGGCGCGTGACAGATTGTCGCTGTCCAGGCTGTCCAACCAGTGCAAATCGCTCCAGCTGCGCAGCCAGGTGAACTGGCGCTTCGCCAATTGGCGCGTGGCAATGATGCCGCGCTCCTGCATTTCGGCTGACGTCAGCTTGCCATCCAGATGATCCCAGACTTGGCGATAGCCAACAGCACGTATCGAAGGCAACCCAGCATGCAGATCACCTCTTGAACGCAGTGCTACGACCTCGTCCACAAACCCCTGTTCCAACATAATTGTGAATCTTTGTGCAATTCGCTCATGCAGCACCTGACGATTTGCCGGAGCAATGGCCAGATTCGCCACAGTATAGGGCAATTGTGACTGTCCAGATGCGCCTGCTTGAGCACTTTGCGCAGTTTGTTTCAGCCTATGTTCAGTCATGGTCTGGCCGCTCACGCGCCAGACTTCCAGGGCCCGGGTGAGGCGCTGGGGGTCGTTGGGATGAATGCGCGCGGCGGACACCGGATCAATAGCCGCCAACTGGTCGTGCAGGGCTTGCCAGCCAAGGCGTGCAGCTTCTTCCTCAAGCTCGGCACGCACCTGGGCGTCGGCCGGCGGCATATCCGCCAGGCCTTCCTGCAAAGCCTTGTAATAGAGCATCGTACCGCCCACCAGCAGCGGAATATTGCCCCGCGCGGTGATTTCGGCCATGGCGGCCAGGGCATCGGTACGGAAATCCGCTGCGGAATAGCTCTCGGACGGGTCGATGATGTCAATCAGCCTATGCGGATGCTCGGCCAACAGCGCTTTGGACGGTTTGGCAGTGCCAATGTCCATGTCCCGGTAAACCAGTGCAGAGTCGACACTGATCAGCTCGCACGGCAACACCTTGGTCAGCTCGATAGCCAGGTCGGTCTTGCCGGCGGCCGTGGGGCCCATCAGGAAGATGGCGGGGGGCAAGGCACTCATCAACGGCCGCGCAAGAACAGTTTGTCCAGATCGTCCAGGCCCATCTGGGTCCAGGTCGGTCGGCCATGGTTGCATTGCCCGCTGCGCTCGGTGTTTTCCATGTCGCGCAGCAGGCCGTTCATTTCCGGCAGGGCCAGGCGGCGGTTGGCGCGGATCGCACCATGACAGGCCATGGTACCGAGCAGTTCGTTGATATGCGCCTGGATGCGGTCGCTGGTGCCATATTCCATCAGATCAGCCAGTACGTCGGCGACCAAACGGTTGGCCTCAGCCTGCTTGAGCAGTGCGGGAATCTGGCGGATAGCCAACGTTTCCGGGCCAAGGCGTTGCAGTTCGAAGCCCAGTTTCTGGAACACGCTGTGGTGTTCTTCGGCGCAGTCGGCCTCGCGCTGGCTGACCGCCAGGGATTCGGGCACCAACAGGGGTTGGCCGCTGAGACCTTCACTGGCCATGGCGATCTTCAGGCGCTCGTACATGATCCGCTCATGGGCGGCGTGCATGTCCACCAGCACCAGGCCGTGGGCGTTTTCCGCCAAAATGTAGATGCCCTTGAGCTGGGCCAGCGCATAGCCGAGCGGCGGAATATCACCACCGCCCTCCGGCAACGCGACAGCGCCCGGCTCGGCACCCGGCAGCGGCGCGAAGAACTCACGATAGGCCGCCTGGGCCTCAGCTACCGGCACCGTCGACTGCGGACGCGGCGTGTATTGATACTGATAACCTGCGCCTGCCCCGGAACCCGGCGCGGTATAAGCCGGTTGTGGCTGTGGCGACTGCAGCAGGTTGGCCGCCAGGCTCATTTCGCCCTGAGGACCGAACTCGCCGGCTTCCGGACCACTCGGGCGCACAACGGCCGTCACGATTGGCGCAGACAGCTGATCATCCGGGCGCACATCGCCCAGGGCGCGGTGCAAGGTGCCATACAGGAAGTCATGCACCATGCGCCCGTCGCGAAAGCGCACTTCGTGTTTGGTCGGGTGCACGTTGACGTCGACCACCGACGGATCGACCTCAAAGAACAGTACAAATGTCGGATGGCGACCGTTGAACAACACGTCGCGATAAGCCTGGCGCACCGCGTGGGCCACCAGTTTGTCGCGCACCGCACGGCCATTCACAAAGAAATACTGCAAGTCCGCCTGGCTACGGGAAAACGTCGGCAAGCCTACCCAGCCCCACAGCCGCAAGCCGTTGCGTTCGATTTCAATCGGCAGCGCCTGCTCCAGGAAGCCCGCGCCGCAGATTGCCGACACACGCCGAGCACGGGCGGCATCGTCATGGGCTTCGTGCAGGCTGAGGATAGTCTTGCCGTTGTGGCGCAAATGGAACGCCACGTCGAAGCGCGCCAGTGCCAGGCGCTTGATGACTTCTTGCAGGTGATCGAATTCGGTTTTTTCGGCCTTGAGGAATTTGCGTCGCGCCGGGGTGTTGAAGAACAGGTCGCGCACCTCAACCGACGTACCCACCGGGTGCGCCGCCGGCTGGACCCGAGGCGCCATGTCGCGGCCTTCGGTTTCCACCTGCCACGCCTGCTCGGCGTCGCGGGTGCGGGAAGTCAGGGTCAGGCGCGCCACGGAGCTGATGGAGGCCAATGCTTCACCGCGAAAGCCCAGGCTCATGACCCGTTCAAGGTCTTCCAGGTCGCGAATCTTGCTGGTCGCGTGACGGGCCAAGGCCAGCGGCAGGTCATCCGAAGAGATGCCACTGCCGTCGTCGCGCACCCGCAGCAGCTTGACGCCGCCTTGCTCCACGTCGACATCAATGCGTTTGGCACCCGAGTCGATACTGTTTTCCAGCAGTTCCTTGATCACCGATGCCGGGCGCTCAACGACCTCGCCCGCCGCAATCTGGTTGGCAAGGCGCGGACTGAGCAGTTCAATGCGTGAACCGCTGTTCAGAACTGATTCGCTCATTACTGCGCCGCCAATTCAGTGCCAGGAATGGTCAATACCTGACCGACTTTCAACTCATCGGTTTTCAGGTTATTGGCGCTGCGCAAGGTCGCGGCCGAGACCTGGAAACGCACGGCGAGCATGGCCAGGGTGTCACCGGGCTGCACGCGATGGTCGCGCGGGCCCTGGGCGATTTTCCCGGAGTCACGCAGCCAGGCGATGTAGGTGCCCGGTGGCGGGTTCTGCTGGAAGAATTGACGAATACCCGCGCTGATCGAGCGGGCCAGGGCCTGCTGGTGGCCGGCACTGGCCAACTTCGAGGCTTCGTTGGAGTTGGAGATAAACCCGGTTTCCACCAGGATCGATGGAATGTCCGGCGACTTCAACACCATGAAACCCGCCTGTTCCACGCGCTGTTTGTGCAGCGAGGTCACGCGACCAATGTTGCTCAGAACCTTCTGGCCGACGTTCAAGCTGGACGTCAGCGAAGCGGTCATCGACAGGTCGAGCAGTACGCCGGCGAGCATTTTGTCCTTGTCATCGAGGGACACGTTGCCCGCGCCGCCAATCAAGTCGGAACGGTTTTCACTGTCGGCCAGCCAACGTGCAGTTTCGGATGTAGCACCGCGGTCCGACAGGGCAAACACCGAAGCGCCAAAGGCGGCGGCCGAGGGTGCGGCGTCGGCATGGATCGACACAAACAGGTCAGCGCCCTTCTTGCGGGCGATTTCGGTACGGCCGCGCAACGGAATGAAGTAGTCGCCGGTACGGGTTAGCTCGGCGCGATAGCCTTTCATGCCATTGACCTGACGCTGCAGTTCACGAGCGATGGCCAGTACCACGTCTTTTTCGTGCTGCCCGCGCGAGCCGGATGCACCCGGGTCTTCACCGCCGTGGCCGGCGTCGATCACCACGATAATGTCGCGCTTGCCCGCAGGCGCTGGCGGCGGCGGTGGCAGCTTGACCTGTGGTTGCGACGGGTTGACGGGCACTGCCGGCACGGTCGCAACACTTGGGGTTGGCGCAGGCGGCGGTGCGGCATCGGCGGCGTTGTCGAACAGGTCGACCACCAGCCGATTGCCGTATTGGGCGTTCGGCGCCAGCACAAAACTTTTCGGGGTCACGGCCTTTTTCAGGTCGATGACCACACGCAGATCGGTCGGCGTGCGCTGAGCCGAGCGCATCGACGTAATCGGCGTATTGGCGGTGGAGACTTTCAGCGGCGCGGCCAGGGTCGCGCCATTGATGTCGATCACCAGGCGATCGGGCGCCGTCAGGGTAAAGACGCTGTGCTGGACCGGGCCAGACAGGTCGAACACCAGTCGCGTGTTATCCGGCGCTCGCCATAGGCGAACACTTTTCACCTGTGAAGCAGCCAGAGCATTGAAAGTCATTGCCGCAAGCAACACCCCTACGACAGCAACCATCGCGCGAAAGCGCATACCTAACCCCACCAATTTTATTTGAATTCCAATGCCAGAGCAGCGCACCACGACTCACCGCGCGCACTCTGGGGCAACAACTTCAGCTGACGTCCGTGATCGTGCGGCGTAATGGTAATGGTCAGGTCCGGCTTTGGCAAAAAGCCTGTGCCTTTATCTGGCCACTCGATCAGGCACAACGCATCTTCGTCAAAGTAATCACGGATGCCCATGTACTCCAGCTCTTCGGGATCTACCAGGCGATACAGGTCGAAGTGGAAGGCGCGAACATCACCGATCTCGTAAGGTTCGACCAAGGTAAACGTAGGGCTTTTTACCGCCCCGGCGTGACCCAACCCACGAATAATCCCGCGGGACAGTGTGGTTTTCCCGGCCCCCAAATCGCCCTTGAGAAAGATCAACCCGGCACCGGCCGTAACCTGGGCAATGCGATTGCCGAACGCGACCATGGCGTCTTCATCCGCCAGGAAAAGGGTTACTTCAGACACGGCGACTGCTCCTCCAGCAATTGACGAATGGCAGGTATCAGGTCGCTGGCAGCCAAGCCGCGCCCAAAGGTGCCCTGGCGATCCCCCGCCGTGGCGTGCAGCCACACGGCCAGGCAGCTGGCTTCATAAGCGGGCATGCCTTGGGCAAGTAATGCGCCCACCAAGCCACTCAGGACGTCACCCAAACCGGCGGTGGCCATCGCCGGGTGGCCTTGGTCACATCGCAAAACACGTCCGTCCGGGCTAGCAATCAAACTGCCAGCACCCTTGAGAATAGTCACTGCATTGAATTTCTGGCTCAACGCGCGCGCCACCTTAAGGCGATCGGCCTGAACCTCGACTGTCGTGATGCCCATCAAACGCGCCGCCTCGCCAGGGTGCGGCGTAATCACGCTGTTAGCGGGAAGGCTTACGCCGCCCGTGGCCAACTGATTCAACGCATCTGCGTCCCAGACTTGCGGCTGCGAGGCATTGGCGGCGACGGACAACAGGCTTTTACCCCAGGACGCAGCGCCCAGGCCCGGGCCGATGACAATGACTGAGATCTTTTCCAGCAGCCCCATCAACTGGTTGGCCGAACTCACGCCGACGGTCATGACTTCCGGCAAGCGCGCCAGTGCGGCCGGCACGTGTTCTGGCCGGGTCGCCAGGGACACCATGCCCGCGCCACTGCGCAAGGCGCTTTCTGCACTCAACAGTGCCGCGCCGCCAAAGCCTAGGTCGCCGCCAATGACCAGCAGGTGACCGAATTGGCCTTTATGGGCGTCCGGGGCGCGCGCAGCGAGTTGCGGCAAATGGCCGTGCAACAGGGGCTGTACGTCGGTTATTGCGTGTTTTGTCTGCGGCATGCGTCTTCAAGCTCCGATGTCTGGCAGAATTATACCTATCTAACCTGCGGTTTCCCTTGTCTCATGCCTGCCATCACCACCGATCTGCCCGCCCTCGCCCAATCGATCAAAGACTGGGGCCGTGAACTGGGCTTTCAACAAGTCGGCATCAGCGGCCTGGACCTGGCCGAGCATGAGCAGCACCTGCAACGCTGGCTCGACGCGGGCTACCACGGCGAGATGGAATACATGGGCGCCCATGGCAGCAAACGCTCCCATCCCGATGAACTGGTGCCGGGCACTCTGCGCGTGGTGTCGCTGCGCATGGATTATCTGCCAGGCGATACCCAAATGGCGCAACTGCTGGCAAAGCCAGAGAAAGCCTACATCTCCCGTTACGCCCTGGGCCGGGATTATCACAAGCTGATCCGCAAACGCGTGCAGCAACTGGCTGACCGCATTCAGGCGCAGATCGGCCCGTTCGGCTTTCGCGCCTTTGTCGACAGCGCGCCGGTGCTGGAAAAAGCCATCGCCGAACAGGCAGGCCTGGGCTGGATCGGCAAAAACACCCTGGTACTCAATCGCAAGGCCGGCAGTTATTTCTTCTTGAGCGAACTGTTTGTCGATTTGCCCCTGCCGGTTGACGCCCCTCACACCACCGAGCACTGCGGCCGCTGCACGGCCTGCCTGGACATCTGCCCCACCAACGCCTTCGTCGGCCCCTATGTACTGGATGCACGACGCTGCATTTCCTACCTGACCATCGAGCTCAAGAGTGCAATCCCGGAAGACCTGCGCCCCCTGATCGGCAATCGCGTGTTCGGCTGTGATGACTGTCAGATCGTTTGCCCGTGGAATCGTTTCGCCCGCGCTACCGACGAAGGTGATTTCAAGCCACGGCATAATCTGGATAACGCAGAGCTGGCTGAACTGTTTATGTGGGACGAGGATAAATTCCTCAGCAGCACGGAAGGCTCACCGCTACGCCGCGCCGGTTATGAGCGCTGGCTGCGCAACCTGGCTGTGGGCCTGGGCAATGCGCCGTCGAGCATTCCGGTGCTGGAAGCCTTGAAGGCGCGCCGCGATTACCCCTCGGACCTGGTGCGCGAACACGTGGAGTGGGCGCTGAACCAACACGCTACGCGCTAGTGCACGTCGTCGTTGTAGACGAATTTGGGCATTTCCCAGTGAAAACGGATCGCCAGCAGGCGCAGTAGAAAGCCGCTGAACAAGGTGAGCAAAATTGCCTGCTCGCTGGGCAGTTCCAGGTACAGGCACAGCATGTAGAACCAGGCGGCGAGGAACGACACGCTGGCATACAGCTCACGACGGAAGATCAGTGGGATGTCGTTGCAGAAGATATCCCGCAGGATGCCGCCGAAAACCCCGGTGATGACGCCGCTGACCGAGGCCACCAGCATGCCGTGGCCCATTTCCAGCGCCGTCATGCAGCCAATCAAGGTGAAGGCCACCAGCCCCACCGCATCCAGCGCCAGGAACAGCGAACGCAGGTGACGCATCAGCGGCGCAATAAAGATCGTCACCAGCGCGGCGATCGAGGTCAGCACCAGATATTCCGGGTGCTTGACCCAGGTCAGCGGGTAATGCCCCAACAACACATCACGCACCGAACCGCCGCCCAGCGCCGTGACGCAGGCGATCAGCACCACACCAAACCAGTCCATGCCGCGCCGACCGGCGGACAAGGCACCGGTCATGGCTTCGGCGGTGATGGCGATGAGGTAGAGCATCAACAGCATGATGGCGATCCTTGCAAAGAGGCCGGCAGTCTAATCATTTGCTGGTAGCACCAAAAGAGGGCGCCAGGCGAAAGACCGCGTCGGGCCCTTCGCGAGCAAGCCCGCTCCCACATTTAACCGAGTTCCACCTTTGGAATGCAGTCGAATGTGGGAGCTGGCTTGCCTGCGATGGCGTCAGTTCTGACGCCCCAATCATCAAGCCTTGATGAAATGCTTGCGATAATGCTGCAGCTCGGCGATCGATTCGCGGATATCGTCCAGTGCCAAGTGAGTGCTGCCTTTATGGAAGCTGTCCTTAACTTCCGGCGCCCAGCGTGCGGCCAGCTCTTTCAAGGTGGACACATCCAGGTTGCGATAGTGGAAGTAGCTTTCCAGCCCCTTCATGTGCGTATAAAGGAAGCGGCGGTCCTGGCAGATGCTGTTGCCGCAGATCGGCGACTTGCCCTTGGGCACCCATTTTTCCAGGAAGGCGATGGTTTCGGCTTCAGCTTCAGCCATGCTGATACGGCTGTCGCGCACGCGCTGGGTCAGCCCGGAGTTGCCGTGGGTGCGGGTGTTCCACTCGTCCATGGTGGCGAGTACGGCGTCGCTGTGGTGGATGGCGATCACCGGACCTTCAGCCAAGGTGTTGAGGTTGCTGTCGGTGACAATGGTCGCCATCTCGATGATGACGTCGGTGTCGGGGTTCAGACCGGTCATTTCCAGATCGATCCAAATCAGGTTCTGTGGGTTTTGCATGGCTTGATTCTCTTGGCACCTTAGCGTAGCTGCGCAGTTTAGCAGGCGGGGCCGTGCTAGACTCGCGACCGTTTTACCCAACCTTTGCATTATCGACACGGAACACCAATGGCCAAACGCCAGCTCAATCGTCGCCAAAACTGGCGCATCGAAAAGATTCAAGGTGAACGCGCCGCTCGCGCCGCCAAACGTGAATCCTCCGCCGTAGAAGCGCTCGAGGGCGGCGACCTGGGCCCCGAACAAACGGGCCTGGTGATCGCACACTTTGGTGTGCAGGTCGAAGTCGAGGCGCTGGAAGGCGAACTCGCGGGCTCTGTTTCCCGTTGCCACTTGCGCGCCAACCTGCCTGCGCTGGTGACCGGCGACAAGGTCGTGTGGCGTGCCGGCAACCAAGGCATCGGCGTAATCGTCGCCCAGTTGCCACGCACCACCGAACTGCGTCGGCCTGACAGCCGCGGGCAGCTCAAGCCGGTGGCCGCCAACGTCGACATGATCGTGATCGTGTTCGCGCCGCTGCCCGAGCCACATGCCAACCTGATCGACCGCTATTTGGTTGCAGCCGAGCATGCCGGCATTCGCCCGTTGTTGCTGCTGAACAAATTCGACCTGATCGACGAGCAGAACGCCCCGGCGCTCAATGCGTTGCTGGCGGTCTATCGCACCCTGGGTTACCCGGTGCTGGAAGTCTCGGCGCATCACGGCAACGGCATGGAACAGCTGCAACAGCAGTTGGACGGCCGCATCAGTGTGTTTGTCGGCCAGTCGGGCGTGGGCAAATCGTCGCTGGTCAACAGCCTGCTGCCGGAAGTCGACACCCGTGTCGGCCCGCTGTCGGAGCTGTCCGGCCAGGGTACCCACACCACCACCACCGCACGGTTGTTCCATTTCCCCGGCGGCGGTGAACTGATCGACTCCCCAGGCATTCGTGAATTCGGCCTCGGCCACGTCAGCCGCAGCGATGTGGAAGCGGGCTTCATCGAATTCAACGACCTGATCGGCACCTGCCGCTTCCGCGACTGCAAACACGACCGCGAGCCGGGCTGTGCACTGCTCAAGGCCCTGGAAGATGGCCGCGTACAGCAGCAGCGCATGAACAGCTATCGTTCGATTATTGCGAGCTTGCCCGAGAGCAGTTACTAAACTGCAGAGACAAAAAGGCCGCGATCATCGCGGCCTTTTTGCATGCGGCTTACGAGCCGGGCGCCGGTGCAGGCGCCGTAGGATCTTTCACCCCGCCATCATCAAACAGGTTCAGCTTCTGCCGCAGCTCATGGGCCGGCAACGGCTCCTGCCCTGGTGGAATGGCGTTCGGATCAGCCGGCACTTCGCCTGGCGCACCTGCACCTTGGGTCGGTGCCGATGGGGCCGCGCCTTGATCGCCTTCGATCGCACGCTGGGCTTTTTTGGTCAGCACCACGATATCGATCCGACGGTTGATCGGGTTGAACGGGTCCTTGGGATCGAACAGCTGCGAGGAGGCAAAACCCACCACGCGCGCCACTTGCGGGTCCGGATAGCTGCCCGCCACCAGCGCACGCCGGGCAGCGTTGGCGCGGTTGGCCGAAAGCTCCCAATTGCCGAAGTCGCCCTGGCCTGCATACGGCTTGGCGTCGGTGTGACCACTGATGCTGATCTTGTTCGGCACCGCTTTGATCGTGTCGGCCATGGCCAGCAGGATGTCTTCAAAGTACGGCTTCAAACGCGCACTGCCGGAGTCGAACATCGGCCGGTTGGCGGCGTCGGTGATCTGGATGCGCAAGCCTTCCGGCGTGATCTCGAAGGAAATCTGATCCTTGAATTTCAACAGCTGCGGGTTTTCTTCAACCTTGGTCTGCAGTTCCTGCAGCAACAACTCGAGACGCTCTTTCTCGACCTGCTCGGCCATGCTCTCGACAGTGTCGCGCTCGATCGGGATGTTTTCCTGCGGCGATTCGGTCTTGACCTCGGGGTTGATGGTGCGCTCAGGCGCCAGCTGCGGCGAGCCGCCCAGGTCAATCACAAAGGGCGTACCACTCTCCGAAAAGCCTATCGGGTCTTTGAAGTAACCGGCGATGGCGATTTTTTGTTCCGGCGTAGCGGTCGACATCAACCACAGCACCAGAAAGAACGCCATCATCGCCGTCGCGAAGTCGGCGAAGGCGATTTTCCATGCGCCACCATGGTGCCCCGCAGCGAAGCGCTTGACGCGCTTGATGATTATCGGCTGGTTGTTTTCCATGGTTTAGCGACCGCGAACCGCTTGTTCCAGCTCGGAAAAACTTGGGCGATGTTTCGGGTACAGCACCTTGCGCCCGAACTCCACCGCCAGCGATGGCGGCATACCGGACGCCGAAGCCACCAGGCACGCCTTGATCGCTTCGTAGAGGTTGACCTCTTCCTTGGCATCGTGGGCCAGGCAGGTAGCGAGCGGGCCAAAGAAACCATAGGCCGCCAGAATACCGAAGAAGGTACCGACGAGGGCCGCACCCACGTGCATGCCAATGGCCTTCTGGTCGCCTTCGCCCAGGGACGCCATGGTCACCACAATACCGAGCACCGCCGCGACAATACCAAACCCAGGCATGGCGTCAGCAACGCCGGTCACGGCGTGCGAAGGGTGTTCCAACTCTTCTTTAAGGCTGAACAGCTCCATGTCGAACAAGCCTTCCAGCTCGTGAGGCGCCATGTTGCCGGAGGACATGATGCGCAGGTAATCACAGATGTAGGCGGTCATGCGCTCATCTTTGAGCACGGCCGGGTACTTGGCGAAAATAGGGCTGGCGGCGGCGTCTTCGATATCGCCTTCGATGGCCATCATGCCTTCGCGGCGGCTCTTGTTGAGGATCTCGAATATCAGACCCAGCACTTCCAGGTAGAAGGTGTGAGAGAAACGCGAGCTGAACATGCCCAGCGACTTCTTGATCACATGCATGGTCATGTAGCCGGGGTTGGCCTGCAAGAATGCACCCAAGGCCGCACCGCCGATAATCATCACTTCGAAGGGCTGGATCAGCGCAGCAATTTTACCGTGGGACAGGACGTACCCACCGAGCACGCTTGCGATGACGACGATGATGCCGATAATTTTAGCCATAGGGGATTGGTACTTGCGCCGTCGGGTTCATGGACATATTGAGTGCAGCCGAAAACTCTTGTTCTACTTATCGGCAAAACTGCGCCAGACTATAGCCCGTTAAGGCGAAAAGCCAATTCGGCCCGTTCCGGGCGTGTTGAACGCAAGTGATGATCGCGCCCCAATCATGGCAAATGAAACGACAGTACCCACTGCAAAACCCACCACACTCGCCGCTTGGATCAAGCGTCTGGACGACGTGCCGCTGCCCGTGCCTCAGGCCAGTCACGAGCGCGTGTGCAAAGCCATTCGCGACAGCCGCAGCTCATTGCGAGACATTGCCGAGCTGATGCAAAACAGCCCGGCGCTGGTGCTCAGCGTGATGCGCGAGGCCAACAGCCATACGCACAACAGCATGGCGGAACCGGCGGAAAATCTCGAAGTGGCGCTTAACCGTCTCGGTTTGAAACGCGCCGAAGAACTGCTGGCGCGACTGCCCTCGGTTCCAGCCAATGAAATCCCCTTGGCCCTGCGCCAACTGCTGCTGGTGAGCCAACACGCGTCCCAGCAAGCCAGCGGTTTGTTCGCCAGCCGCCTGGCGCGTTTGTGGCAAGACATCCACTGGGGCAGCCTGCTGTTTCTGTCCCCGCTGTGGCCATTGGCCGTCGCGTATCCCAAGCTCCTGGAAGAATGGGAACTGCGGGTTATCCATAAAGGCCAGTCGGCTTACAAGGTCGAGCGGGAGCTGTTCGGTGTGCGCCTGCTGGACTTGTGCCTCGGTTTGACCGAAGCCTGGCACCTGCCGATCTGGGTCTCCCAGGGCTATAACCTGCTGCTGACCGAGCAGCGCTTGCTGGTCAAGGCGCTGCACATCGCCCGTGAAGATGACGCGCTGCGCCAGCAGCAATTACTGGATGCCGAACCCAACCTGCGCCGCTGGCTCAACCAGCCGGCGAACACCGTGCTGCTGGCCAACGGCCTGGCGATGTCGGCCCAGGAATCGTGGACCTGCCCGCACACCGAGCGCTGGCAATACCTCACCGCGCTGTACGTGCAGGAGCCGTTGAGTGACGTGCAGCAGCAGGTTCACCAGCAAGCGGTGGCCAGCGCCCGCACCACCCTGATGCCCGATCTTTGGCACCCGGCGCTGTCACTGATCTGGCCGTGGCATGTACAGAAAATTCATCGCGGCTTGTTGCCGGCACCGCCGCCCACCGCCGAAGCATTGGCCGTGTGGCGCAAGCGCTGTACCGAATTGCTGGTCGAGCCGAGCCGCTTTGCCAACGCCATGCACCTGACTACGTGCGCCAAAGAAGCCCTGGTCGCCAGCGGCATGCAACGGGTGTTGCTGTTTATGGCGGACCGCGCCCTGAGCACCTTGCGCGTGCATCAAGCCGACGGTTTGCCCAGGGACGCCGCGAACTTGAGCCTGGATGTGGTCAACAGCACGCTGCTGCAGCGCCTGCTGGAAAAGCCCGCCCAGGTGCGCCTCACGCCGGACAATCACGCGCAGTTTTCCGCGCTGTTACCGCCGGTCCTGCGTCGCCTGTTTACCGGCGAACACCTGCTGTTGCGCTCCCTGAGCTGTAACGGTCGCGTGGTGATGCTGATGGTCGCCGACCAGGGCGGCGGCCCCTTCTCGGAAACCACCGTGCAGGCGTTCGGCAAAACCGCCCAATGCATCGAGAAAGCGCTGCACAGCTTTACCAACCGCAGCGCCTGATGCTTGCGCTACAATCGCCCTCCTTTATCGCCAACATTTGTGCCCAGGAGACCTCACATGCCTGACTTCTCTGGCTTGCCGCTGGTGATCGAATCCAGCGACCTGCTCGGTCAACTGGATGCCGAACACCTGATTCTGGTGGACCTCACCAGTGCCGCCCGCTACGCCGAAGGGCATATCCCCGGCGCGCATTTCGTTGACCCCAAGCGCACCCAACTGGGCCAACCGCCCGCGCCGGGTTTGCTGCCGAACAAGGCAGACCTGGAAAAACTGTTCGGCGAACTGGGGCACACCCCGGATGCCACCTACGTGGTCTACGACGACGAAGGCGGCGGCTGGGCCGGGCGTTTTATCTGGCTGCTCGACGTGATCGGACACCAGAAATACCACTACCTGGACGGCGGCCTGCTGGCGTGGCTGGACGGCCAACACCCGGTATCCACCGAGGTACCGGCCCCTGTCGGTGGCCCGGTCAGCCTGACCTTGCACGACGGCCCCACGGCCACGCGCGAATACCTGCAAAGCCGCCTCGGCGCAGCCGACCTGGGTATCTGGGACGCACGCGGCCCGCTGGAGTATTCCGGTGAAAAGGTCCTCGCCGCCAAAGGGGGTCACATCCCCGGCGCGGTGAACTTCGAATGGACCGCCGGCATGGACAAGGCGCGCAACCTGCGTATCCGCCGCGACATGCCGCAAATCCTCGAAGACCTCGGCCTGACCAAAGACAAAGAAATCATCACCCACTGCCAGACTCACCACCGCTCTGGCTTCACCTACCTGGTGGCCAAGGCGCTCGGTTATCCGCGAGTCAAAGGTTATGCCGGTTCCTGGGGCGAATGGGGCAACCACCCCGACACCCCCGTTGAGATTTAAGGTTTAAGGACACTTAATGAAAAAGCAGTTGTTTATCCTCAGCCAATACTTGCTGCCGCACCACTTGCTGTCGCGCCTGGCAGGCTGCGTTGCCGAGTGCCGCGTGCGCTGGTTCAAGAACGCCTTCACCAGCTGGTTCGCCAAGCGCTACCAAGTGGACATGTCCCAGGCGCTGGTTGAAGACCTGACCGCCTACGAGCATTTCAACGCATTCTTCACCCGTGCATTGAAAGACGGCGCCCGCCCGCTGGACCAAACCCCAGGTGCGGTACTGAGCCCGGCCGACGGTGCCGTCAGCCAGCTTGGCCCGATTGAACACGGCCGCGTATTCCAGGCCAAGGGCCACAGCTTCAGCGTGCTGGAACTGCTGGGCGGCGACGCGGCACTCGCTGCACCGTTTATGGGCGGTGATTTCGCCACCATCTACCTGTCGCCGAAGGACTACCACCGCGTGCACATGCCGCTGGCCGGCACCCTGCGCGAGATGGTCTACGTGCCTGGGCGGATTTTCTCGGTAAACCAGACCACCGCCGAAAACGTGCCTGAGCTGTTTGCACGTAACGAGCGTGTTGTCTGCCTGTTCGACACCGAACGCGGCCCGATGGCGGTGGTGTTGGTCGGTGCAATGATCGTTGCGTCGATTGAAACGGTATGGGCCGGGTTGGTTACGCCGCCGAAGCGCGAGCTGAAAACCTTCCGCTATGACGAAGCCGCCCGCGCGCCGATTCACTTGGAAAAAGGGGCGGAACTGGGTCGCTTCAAGCTGGGTTCGACCGCGATCGTGCTGTTCGGGCCGGATCAGGTGAAGTGGGCTGAAGAGTTGGTGGCGGGTACGCCTGTGCAGATGGGCCAGGGCATCGCACTGCCGAAGGCCTGATTCAAAGCCGGTTGAAGATCAAAATGTGGGAGCGGGCTTGCTCGCGAATGCGGTGTGACAGTCAATAGAGATACCGACTGATCTACCGCATTCGCGAGCAAGCCCGCTCCCACTTTGACCAGGGTGCTTCAGTTATTTCGGCTTACAGCTGACCGTCGCGGTCACGCAGGCCCAGCAGGTACAGCACGCCATCCAGCCCCAAGGTCGAAATCGCCTGCTTGGCCGATTGCTTGACCAGCGGCTTGGCGCGAAACGCCACACCCAAGCCGGCAATCGCCAGCATCGGCAAGTCATTGGCGCCGTCACCGACCGCAATGGTCTGTTCCAGACGCAAACCTTCCTTGTGGGCCAA
The DNA here is from genome assembly GCF_053345295.1 of Pseudomonas sp. M5A4_2d. Lineage (NCBI taxonomy): Bacteria > Pseudomonadati > Pseudomonadota > Gammaproteobacteria > Pseudomonadales > Pseudomonadaceae > Pseudomonas > Pseudomonas sp. M5A4_2d. The sequence continues at coordinate 197,480 of NZ_JBKEZW010000003.1, forward strand.
TTCCTTCAGCAGATCCGCCTTACGCTGAGCGTCGACAATCGGCTCGACGGCCACGCCGGTCACCTTGCCATCCACCACTTCCAGCTCGTTGGCGAACACATAGTCGATGCCCAGCTTGGCCTGCAACTGCTTGGCGAAGTAGGTAAAACCGCCCGACAGGATTGCGGTCTTGTAGCCCAGGCGCTTGAGTTCGGCGAACAGGGTTTCGGCGCCTTCGGTCAGGCGCAGCGAAGCACCGATGGAGTCCAGCACGCTGACATCCAGGCCCTTGAGCAATGCCAGGCGCTCCTTGAAGCTCGCGCGAAAGTCCAACTCGCCGGCCATTGCGCGTTCGGTGATGGCGGACACCTGCTCGCCCACGCCGGCAGCCTTGGCCAACTCGTCGATGACTTCGGCTTCGATCAGGGTCGAGTCCATATCGAACACCGCCAGGCGGCGGTTACGGCGGAACAGCGAATCTTCCTGGAAGGCGATATCAACATTCAGCTCCTGGGCCACGCTCAGGAACTCGGCGCGCAGGGCTTGGGGATCAGCCGGCTCGCCGCGCACGGAGAACTCGATACAGCCCTTGCCCTTGTCGGCCGGCGTGTCCAATGGCATGCGACCCGACAAACGGTCGATATGGTCGATATTCAGACCGTACTGCGCGGTGATTGAGCTGACGCGCTGCAATTGCTCGGCCGTCACCTTGCGAGTCAGCAAGGTCACGATGTGGCGCTTTTTGCCCTGGCCGTCGACCCAGTGTTGGTAGTCCGCTTCGGAGACCGGGGTGAAACGCACCTGTTGATCCAGCTTATACGCCGTAAACAGGATGTCCTTGAGTACAGAAGACGCCTGTTCAGTGCTCGGGATTTCCACGAGAATCCCGAACGACAAGGTGTCGTGGATCACCGCCTGGCCGATGTCGAGAATGCTCACACCACCCTGGGCCAGAACACCGGTAATGGCTGCGGTGAGACCCGGGCGGTCTTCACCTGTGATATTTATCAGGACAATTTCGCGCAAAGCGCACCCCCAGGCTGGAAAAAAACCGCATTCTACCCACTTTCAGTGACCATCGGGCACAGGCAGCGCTTTGCCGGTTCTAGGCCTGTCGCTATACTGCGCGTCAACTTCACGGACCAAGAGCCGAGCGCAAGTGAACCGGCCCACGCCAGTAAAAACCGATAACTTCTTCCTGCTGATCTTCCGGGCACTGCGCCACCGCCGTGTACCGATCGCATTACGCATCGCCAGCCATAACGTGATCCTGGTCGCTCTGGCCTTGGTGATCTACGCCTGCGTGATGGGTTTGCAGTTCAAGCAGGCCATGCACGAGCAAGCCGACGCCCTGGGCGAAAGCTTGACCACCCAGACCGCCACCTCGGCGACTGAGTTGCTGGTGTCCAACGACATCCTCAGCCTCAACGTGCTGCTCAATAACCTGACCAAGAACCCGCTGGTGGCTCACGCTGCTATCTATAGCGTGGACAACCGGATCATGGCCGAAGCCGGGCAGCGCCCGAAAAACGGCCTGCTAGGTGAAGCCGAAGGCCTGTATCAGAGCAATATCACGTTTCAGGACGTGAAAGCGGGCCAACTGCGCATCAGCCTCGACATGCAGCAATTCCAGCAGCCGATGACCATCAGCCTGCAAAGCATGGGCATTCTCAGCGCGATCCTGCTGGCATTGGCCCTGGCCTTGAGCTTGCGCCTGGGTCGGCACATCTCCACGCCGCTGATGCAACTGCGCATCTGGCTGCGCGACATCGACGAACACACCCCGGCCACCGACCGCCAGGATGAGATCGGCGACCTCGCCCGCCAGCTTCACGCCAGCTTCGCCCCGGAACCCGTCATCGTGCCAAAGGCTGAACCCGAGCCTGAATACGACGACACCGATTACGACGACGAGCCCGAGTTTGAAGTGCGCGACCTACGCGACCCAGGCTTTGACGAAAGTGCACCGGTGGCCGGCCTCAAGCCTGCCACACGCCAGGTGATCAAGGCCGAAGAGGATGAACTGGATGATGAAGATCCGTTCTCTGACCTGCGCGACACCTCGGCCGCCGCGCCCGTGGTCGCACCAAAGCCTGAGCCGGTGAAAAACACCGAGCCGCAGCACAGCGCCGTATTGGCTGTGCAGCTGGGTGCCCAGGACCAACTGCGCCGCCTGCCCCGCGCCCGCCTGACGGAATTGCTGGAACGCTACCGCGACTGCCTCGACCAGGCCGCTTCGCTCTATCAGAGCGAACTGCACACCCTGAACGATGGCAGTACGCTGATGCTGTTCCACAGCGAAGACAGCGGCGAAGACTACCTGACCAACGCCATCTGCTGCGGCGAACTGCTGCGCGCCCTGGGCCATGCCCTGCAGATTGAAGTCGCGGACAGTGGCATCACGTTGCAATTGCAATTGGGCCTGACGGTGGGTGACGATCTGTTCGGCATGAGCCAGATCGACCTGCTGCTGACCGAAATTGCCCAGGATGCACTGGCCTTGTCTCAACACAGCCGCAACCTGCTGCTGGTGGAGCGCAAGATCAGCGAAGATGCACTGATCCGCCAGCGCGCACGTATCCGCCCGATTGCCAGCCCTGAAGGCGCAAGCTGTGTGGAGCGGTTGATGGAACCGTACCCGTCGATGCTTGAGCGCCAGTTGGCGCGGATGCATGAGACCCGTACCAAGCCCTAACCAACACCGATGGATCAATGTGTGAGGGGGCTTGTTCCCGATAGCAGAGTGTCAGTCAGCACATGCATTGGCTGACCCACCGCTTTCGGGAGCAAGCCCCCTCCTACATTTGGTCTGTGCCAAGCTTCGAATCCCAGACAAACAAAAAGGCCCGCTGAGTCAGCGGGCCTTTTTTGTGGGTCGGTTTCAGGTCAGAACCTGAACACTTCCATATCCGTACGAATCGGCGTTGCCATCGGCATCTTTGGCTTTCCCGGCGCTGCCGGCTTGGCCTGAGCCGGGGCCTGCTTACGCGGCGCCTCGGCAACCGGCGGCTGATTAGCCAGCGGCTTGAGCGCCACCGACAACTGCTGCGCCAAATGCTGCAACAGCACGCCCTGGGCCTGGACCTGGGACGCGGTGGTGCCGGTGTGTTCTTCCTGCAGATGCACGATACGGTTATCGCGCACTTGCCCACGACGGTCGATCAAACGCCACTGCGCATCCAGGATCGCCGGCTGCGAAGCCCCCGAGTCGAGCCGGGTAATCGTCAGCAACACCTGCACGTCCGGGGTGAAGCCGGTTGGCGCCGGCGCAAGCACCACACGCTGGCTGTCGAGATGGCCTGCAACCTGGCGCAGCATCAGTTGGTTGATATCGGACGACAAACTGCCCGCCCAACGGCCATCTGTGGAACCTTGCAGGCTGCCGTCGTTCTGACGTTGCAGCAGGGTTTCACGTTGCAGGTAATCGGCAACGACGACCGGGCCAAGCAATACGGCCATACCCGCCGTTTGAGCGGGCTGAGCCGGACTTCCGCTGTCCAGCTGGTACAGCGACACAGGCTGGTGTGTGCTGCAACCCGCCAGCCCCAAAAGGCCAGCGAGCATCAAAATTAAAGGAAGGCGTGGAGCAGTCATCATCCCATCCAGGTGGCTGCCACAAGGCGAACCACAATGTAATACTAAAAATAACCTAAACACGCTCGGCCACGCCGGCGCTGGAAAGGCCATATCATCCGTGAATATGCGCCCTGACTCCAGCGCCAAAGCGTCGATCTACGCGTTAAATCGTAGATCGAGGGCTCTAATCGGCCTTAAACAGGCGTTTCCACCAGCAAAGCATCCACTCGCTGGAAACCCCGCGGCAGTTTGTTACCGCGTCGGCCACGCTCTCCCTTGTAGTGTTCAAGGTCGTCAGGGCGCAACGACAGCGTTCGCTTGCCAGCCTGGAGCACCAGGGTCGAGCCTTCCGGGATCACGGCGATGTCGGTCACGTACTCTTCGCGACTGGCCACACGCTCCCCGGGAATCCCGATTATCTTGTTGCCCTTGCCTTTGCCCAACTGCGGCAAGTCGCTGATTTTGAACACCAGCAAACGCCCCTCGGTGGTCACCGACGCCAGCCAGTTGCTCTCGCGGTCGTCCACGGTGCGCGGCAGGATCACCTTGGCGTTGTTCGACAAGCTCAACAATGCCTTGCCCGCCTTGTTCTTGGCCTGCAGGTCTTCGCCCTTGACCACAAAACCGTAACCCGCATCGGAGGCGATCACATACAGCGAATCATCGTCCGGCAGCAGTACGCACTCAAAATTCGCCCCCGGTGGCGGTGTGAGGCGCCCGGTCAGTGGCTCGCCCTGGCCTCGTGCCGATGGCAAGGTGTGCGCCGGCACCGAATAACTGCGCCCGGTAGAGTCGATAAACACCGCAAACTGGTTGGAACGCCCGGCCGCAGCGGTCTTGAAACCATCACCCGCCTTGTAGGAGAGGCCGGTGGCGTCAATATCATGCCCTTTGGCGGAACGAACCCAACCCTTTTCCGACAGAACGACGGTAATTTTCTCGTTAGGTAGCAGCTCGGTTTCTGTCAGAGCTTTGGCTTCAGCGCGCTCGACGATTGGCGAGCGGCGATCATCGCCATAGGTTTCGGCGTCTTTGATCAGCTCACTGCGCACCAGCTTCTTGAGTTTGGCTTCGCTGCCCAGCAGGGCTTGCAGCTTGGCTTGCTCTTTGAGCAGTGCATCTTGCTCGTCACGCAGCTTCATTTCTTCCAGTCGCGCCAATTGGCGCAAGCGGGTATCGAGGATGTAGTCGGCCTGGATTTCGCTCAGCTCGAAACGCGCGATCAGCTCGGCTTTCGGGTGCTCTGCAGTACGGATGATGTGGATCACTTCATCCAGGTTGAGGTAGGCAATCAGCAAACCGTCCAACAGGTGCAGGCGACGCTCAACCTTGTCGAGACGGAATTGCAGGCGGCGACGCACGGTCTGCACGCGGAATTCCAGCCACTCCACCAGCAGGTTGCGCAGGTTTTTCAGCTGCGGCTTGCCGTCCAGGCCGATGATGTTGACGTTGACCCGGTAGCTGGACTCCAGGTCGGTGCTGGCGAACAGATGCTGCATCAGCACTTCGTGGTCGACGCGGCTATTGGTCGGGATGATCACGATGCGGCATGGGTTTTCGTGGTCAGACTCGTCACGCAGGTCAGCAACCTGCGGCAATTTCGACGGTTTGGCCTGCATCAGCGCGGCGATCTGTTCCAGCACCTTGGCACCGGACACCTGATGCGGCAGCGCGGTGACGATAATGTCGCCATCTTCGATGTGATAAACCGCGCGCATGCGCACCGAGCCCTTGCCGGTCTCGTACATCTTCAGCAGGTCGGCGCGCGGTGTGATGATTTCCGCTTCGGTCGGGTAATCCGGGCCCTGGATATGCTCGCAGAGTTGCTCGACCGTGGCTTTGGGCTCGTCCAGCAAGCGCACGCAGGCGGTGGCCACTTCACGCAGGTTGTGCGGCGGCACGTCGGTGGCCATGCCGACCGCAATGCCGGTGGTGCCATTGAGCAGGATATTCGGCAAACGCGCCGGCAACACCAGGGGTTCGTCCAGGGTGCCGTCGAAGTTCGGCCCCCAGTTCGCGGTGCCCTGCCCCAACTCGCTGAGCAGCACTTCCGAATAACGCGACAGGCGCGCTTCGGTATAACGCATGGCAGCGAAGGACTTGGGATCATCCGGCGCACCCCAGTTACCCTGCCCGTCCACCAAGGTGTAGCGGTAGCTGAACGGCTGGGCCATCAGCACCATGGCTTCATAGCACGCCGAGTCGCCGTGAGGGTGGAACTTACCGAGCACGTCACCGACGGTACGCGCCGACTTCTTGTGCTTGGAATCAGCGTCCAGGCCCAACTCACTCATGGCGTAGATGATGCGCCGTTGTACCGGCTTCAAGCCGTCGCCGATATGCGGCAAGGCACGGTCCATGATCACGTACATGGAGTAGTTGAGGTAGGCATTTTCGGTGAAGTCAGCCAGCGATCGGCGTTCTACGCCATCTAAGCTGTCTGCGAGGATGTCACTCATGCGGGCCTCATCATTGTTTGGTCTGGCGCAGCAGCAATGTGCCGCTGCGCTGGGTAAATTCAAGTTGTTTCAATGCACTCATGCCCAACAGCACCTGTTCCCCGCCCAAGCCCGGCGCCACCAGCGCACGGACGTCCTGAAGGACGATATCGCCCAGTTTCAGGCGGTCGAGCTGGGTACGGTAGCCCTGACTCCGCCCATTGGCGGTGCTCAAGGTAACCGGCATGCCACGCTTGAGCCCGAGACGGTCGGCCAATTCGGCCGGAACCGCCACGTCGGTCGCCCCGGTGTCGAGCATAAACTCCACCGGTTGACCGTTGATCTGGCCGCTGGCAACAAAATGGCCTTGGCCGTTGCCGAGCAATTTCACTTCGATGTAACCCTCGTGCTGCTCCGAGGTCACCACGGCATTCGGGTTTTGCTGACGCGCTTCCCACTGCCCAAAAAACCGTGTGGCCAAAAACAGCCCCGCGCCCCATGCCACGAACATCAACACACGTCCGGCGCGCTTGCCGGGCGGTTGTGCACTCATGGCTGAGCGCCCCAGCCACCGGCCGGCGCGGCAAAACGATAGACCATCGGCCGTTTTTCACCATCGGCACGAGGGCCGAAATTGTTGTCGATCCCCAGCCAGGCGCCGTCGGCATCCACCACCAGTGCTTCGGCCAAACCATAAGGCTGGGCATAACGCCGATTCGGCGTCAGGGTCTCGTCGGCAAACGACCAGCACAACTCGACTTTTGCAGTGACCGCATCGCGCCGGCAAATCTGGAACGCATTGCGTTCCAGGGTAAACAGCTTGCCGTTGAACAGCGCGAGGTCGGCAAAGTCCTTGGACACGGCCTTGGCATGGGTGAACTGCACCGGCTGCACTTCCTGCCCGGCCTCGCTCAGCAACACACAAGGCCCCTCACAATCCCACACACTTTGCCCGCGCTTGATCGAGATCAAGCCACGTCGCTCACGCTCGGCGGCCAGCCAGATCTGATTGCCTTGCGGGTTGATCGCCAAGCCTTCGAACAAGGCATTGAAATGCAGCAACATGCCGCTGGCCCGTGCTTCGCGCACCATGCCCGGGGCGATTTTCAACCACTGCGGCGCACCGCTCACCGGCACTTGCAGCACCGCCGCATGGGCTTCGCTGACAATGTAGCGGTTACCGGCGGCATCGCAGGTGATGCCTTCAAAGTCCAGGTCACCACCGCGAATGAACGAAGCAGCCTTGGTGCGCGAGCGCAGCCCCCACGGTAAACCGGACTCCGGCACCGGCGGCACGTCGATCTTCAGCGTTTCGGCCTTCCAGGTCGGCGCGCTGATATCGAGGCGGTAGATCTGGTCGTCATCGCGGTCGGAAACGGTCCACAGCTCTTTGCCACACAGGGCCAGGCCCGACAGGTTACCGCCGCGCATGCCGTCCACCGGGTGTTCGGACACGAGTTTAAGCTCAACCGCGGGCGCGGCGACCACCTCGGTGGCCGCCAACCCGCTCAACATCAGGATCGCCAGGGCGAAACCTGTGCGCATCAGCCCAGAACCTCGGCCAGGTTGCCTTTGGATTCCAGCCAGGCTTTGCGATCCGGTGCACGCTTCTTCGCCAGCAACATGTCCATCATTTCCGATGTGCCGGCGAAGTCTTCCAGGGTCAATTGCACAAGGCGCCGAGTGTTCGGGTCCATGGTGGTTTCGCGCAGCTGCGGCGGGTTCATCTCACCCAGACCTTTGAATCGTGTGACCTGTGGTTTGCCGCGCTTTTTCTCGGCGACCAGACGGTCGAGGATGCCATCGCGCTCGGCTTCGTCGAGGGCGTAGAAAATCTCTTTACCCAAGTCGATGCGGTACAGCGGCGGCATCGCGACGTAGACGTGACCGGCATCCACCAGTGGGCGGAAGTGCTGGACGAACAGCGCGCACAGCAACGTGGCGATGTGCAGGCCGTCAGAGTCGGCGTCGGCGAGGATGCAGATCTTGCCGTAGCGCAGCTGGCTGATGTCTGCCGCGCCCGGGTCGACGCCGATGGCCACGGCAATGTTGTGCACTTCCTGGCTGGCCAGGACTTCGCTGCCGTCGACTTCCCAGGTGTTGAGGATCTTGCCGCGTAACGGCAGGATCGCCTGGAATTCCTTGTCCCGCGCTTGCTTGGCGGAACCGCCGGCGGAGTCACCTTCCACCAGGAACAGCTCGGAACGCATCGGGTCTTGCCCGGCGCAATCGGCCAGTTTGCCCGGCAGTGCCGGGCCAGCCGTAATGCGCTTGCGCTCGACCTTTTTGCTGGCTTTGAGGCGACGGCCGGCGTTGTTGATCGCCAACTCCGCCAGGGCCAGGCCCAGTTCCGGGTGTTCATTGAGCCACAGGCTGAAGGCGTCCTTGACCACACCGGAAACAAACGCAGCCGCCTCACGGGACGACAGCCGTTCTTTGGTCTGGCCGGAGAATTGCGGCTCCTGCATTTTCATCGACAGTACGAACGCGATGCGCTCCCACACGTCTTCCGGCGCCAGCTTCACGCCGCGCGGCAACAGGCTGCGGTATTCGCAGAATTCGCGCATGGCATCGAGCAAACCCTGGCGCAAACCATTGACGTGGGTGCCGCCCTGAGCGGTGGGGATCAGGTTGACGTAGCTTTCCTGCACGCTGTCGCCGCCTTCGGGCAACCACAGCAGCGCCCAGTCGACCGCTTCTTTATTACCGGCCAGGCTGCCGCAGAACGGCTCGTTGGGCAGGCGTTCGAAGTCGCTGACGGAGTCTTCCAGGTAGGAGCGCAGGCCGTCTTCGTAGTGCCACTCGACCTTTTCGCCGGTGCCTTTGTCTTCAAAGCTGACCAGCAGGCCCGGGCACAGAACCGCCTTGGCCTTGAGCACGTGCTTAAGGCGGCTGATGGAGAATTTTGGCGAATCGAAGTATTTAGGGTCCGGCGCGAAGTACACGCTGGTGCCGGTGTTGCGCTTGCCGACGGTGCCGATCACTTCCAGGTCGGTGGCTTTGTAGCCATCGGCGAAGGTCATCTGGTACTCGTTGCCGTCGCGCTTGACCTTGACCCGCACCAGTGTGGACAGGGCGTTGACCACCGAAATACCCACACCGTGCAAGCCACCGGAGAACTGGTAGTTCTTGTTGGAGAACTTGCCGCCGGCGTGCAGCTTGGTGAGGATCAGCTCGACGCCCGACACACCCTCTTCCGGGTGAATGTCCACCGGCATGCCCCGACCATCGTCAGACACTTCCAGGGAATGGTCGGCATGGAGGATGACGTGTACCGACTTGGCGTGCCCGGCCAAGGCTTCGTCGACGCTGTTGTCGATGACTTCCTGGGCAAGGTGGTTCGGCCGACTGGTGTCGGTGTACATGCCGGGGCGTTTGCGCACCGGGTCGAGGCCCGAGAGGACTTCGATGGCGTCGGCGTTATAAGAGCTAGCGCTGGGAGTGGCCATGGGGTCTCGTCGTGAGTCGTTCGATTAAAAAATAACCTGCGATTCTTACAGTGAAGAAAAATCGAAGGATTGATACTGATCAGGGCCAATGCCGGCAAAACTCAACATTGCCGGCAATTGCAGGGCGAACCCTTGATAACCATGGTCGCCACCGGCCTGGATGCGCAAGGCACAGGCTCGGTAATACTGTTGGGCGAGGCGATAGTCCAGTGTTTCATCGCCGGTCTGCAACCACACCTGATAACGCGCGGCATCCTGGGGCGCCGGAACCTCCAGCTCGGCCAGTGCCGTGACGTGATCGTGGGTCAATTCCCAGGTTTCATCGGTGTAAAGGTTCTTCTGGGTGCCCAGGTAACCGTCGAACATCCGATGAGGGCTGACCGCCGGGTTGACCAGCAGCGCCTTAAGGCCATGGCGTTCGGCAAGATGGGTTGCATAGTAGCCGCCGAGTGAGCTGCCGACCAGCAGCGGCCGACCCAGCTGTGCAATGGCCTCCTCCAACTGAGGAATCGCCTGGCGGGGGTGGTGATGCAGGGCCGGCACGCGCAATTGGTCGGCCAGGCCGAGGCTGTCCATCACAGTCATCAGTTGGCTGGCCTTGTTGGACGCAGGCGCGCTGTTGAAACCGTGGATATACAAGATCGAAGCGGACATGCCGGGCTCTCCGTGCTTCAGCCAAAGAGGCGCAGTTTACAGGGATCGAGGGGGTGTGTGAGTCCCTCTATCTAAAGGACACAGAAGATCCACTGCGGGAGCTGGCTTGCCTGCGATGGCGGTGTATCAGCCACACATTTGTTAACCGGCATACCGCTATCGCAGGCAAGCCAGCTCTCACATTTTGATCAGTGTTTACAGCTTTTAGTAGCCGTTGCTGCCGTAATCCACGGTAAAGGCAAAGCCTTTGACTCGCTCAACGCCAGTTTCCAACCGTCCGTCGGCGTGCAGGCGCAGCCAGCGGTAGCCTGGCGCTTGTTCGCTGACCTGGAAGTCTTCACTGCCCGGCGTGAACTGGATGCAGGTGGACGGCGAAGCCAGCAGGCGCACACCGTTGCGCTCGCGGTCGGTCTCTTGGTGCACATGCCCCCACAGCACCGCCTTGACCTGCGGAAAACGGTCGAGTACGGCAAACAAGGCGTCCGGGTTGCGCAGCCCGATGGGCTCCATCCAGGCACAGCCGATAGGCACCGGATGATGGTGAAGGCACACCAGATGGTGCCGACCCGGCGCCTCACTCAAGGACTGGGCCAACAATTGCAGTTGCTGGTCTTGCAGGTAACCGGGCACCGAACCGGGAACTGCCGAATCCAGCAGGGTGACGCGCCAGTTGCCGATGTCGACCACCGGCTCCAGCAGATCACTGTGCACGGCGGCGTGCGCCATGATCTGTGGCTCGTCGTGGTTGCCGGGAATCCAGCGCGCCGGCGCATCAATCGGCCGAGTCAGGTCGCGAAACTGTTGATAAGACTCAAGCGTGCCGTCCTGGGACAAATCCCCCGTTGCCAGCACCAAATCGATCTGCGGCTGCTGCTCGCGCACCAACTCGATCACCCGCTGCAGGCTCTCGCAGGTATTCATGCCCAGCAGCGTGCCGTCGGCCTCGGCAAACAGGTGGCTGTCGGACAACTGCACCAGCAACGCCGGCGCATCAGGGTTCAAGGCGGATACGCTTGGCAAGGCGCTCTCCCAAGGCAATCACAGGAAATGGACATTTGGCGCGATTATGCTGGGGCAGGACACAAAGAGGAAAGCGGAGGAAGCAGACGCAGTTCACATCTACCGCACGACTTCAAACTCGTGGCCCAGGGCCAGGCAGTGACTCAACCATTCACCGAGGAACACATTGAGCTGTGCTTTCTCATCGGGCTGGTGCATGAACACATTCGGGTAAGGATAGATGCTGCGAAAGCGGCGTGCATGTTCGGCGCTGATCACTTCGGCCATTCGCGCATCGTGATACACCTGCACTTCCAGCTGCGGCACCGGCAGCCACGGCAGGCTGTGTTCCTGGCGCACACGCAGGGTGGTGGTGTACGGGCAGTTGACGATGACCTCAAGGGTCAGTACGCCGAGCATCTGGTCGCCGTGGGTCACGGCAATGCGCCGCGCTTCGGGGGCGTGGCGCATGTCGGGGAGCAAGCGCATCAACCGCGCATAGTTAGCCTCGCAGGCGGCTTGCAGCCCGATCAGGTCGACTCGATAACGTTCCCGTGCCTTTACTGCCATAACCCCCTCACTTCCGCGCGATTAAGCGCAAGCCATTGCAGGGCGATAATGCTGGCTGCGTTGGAAATTTTGCCGTCACGCACCGCTTGCAAGGCATCTTCGAACGCCCAAGGGGTGACGCGGATATCTTCTGCCTCTTCTTCCAGTCCATGGACGCCACCCGCCCCGGCGCTGTCGCAACGGCCCAGGTACAAGTGGACGAATTCAGTGCTGCCACCGGGCGATGGGAAATACTGGGTGATCGGCCACAGCGCGGAGAATGTAAGCCCAGCTTCCTCCTCGGCTTCGCGGTGTGCAACCTCCTCCGGCTCTTCATCCTTGTCGATCAGGCCGGCGACCATTTCCACCAGCCACGGGTTGTCGGTACGGCCCATGGCGCCGACACGAAACTGCTCGATCAGGACCACTTCATCGCGCTGCGGGTCGTAAGGCAACACACACACCGCGTCATGCCGAACGAAGACTTCACGATTGATCACCCGGCTCATGCCGCCATCGAATTTCTCGTGGCGCAACTGCACGCGATCAAGCGTGTAGAAGCCCTGGTAAGCAGTGTCGCGCTGAACAATCTCGATCTTGTGCGGCGTCGACTTGGCAATGTCCGTCATGTCTGTCCTCGTTATGCCCGTGCAATTCGCGCCATCCTAACGCGCTCCTGCCCGTTGGTGCAGCCCCTTTCCAGTTGCCGGGATAGACGGCGGACGTCAAACTCACTCTAATCAGCTTAGTGGCGAACTGACTGCCCTGTTGGCAGTCCAAGCGCTACTCTTTTCGCTTCCCATCGATTTCCGAAGGACACACATGTCGCTTTTAAAAGTCGCCTCCGTGGCCTGTATTGCCTTGACCCTCGGTGCTTGCCAGAGCCTGTTCCAGCCCAGCTACCTAAAGCCGCTGGATACCAAGCCAGACGCCTCGGAGCAGATCAAACCCGGCTGCAACAGCCCTGATTGCCCGCTGGTGAACATCGATACGGTGCACTTCCCCACCGAGCCGCAACTCGACACACTGGTGGAGCAGCGCCTGCTGCAAATGACCCGTACCACACCCGGCGCCAGCCTGCCGCCGACGCTGAATGCCTACCGCGACAAGTTCCTGCGCGAATCGCCCGACCGCAACAGCATGTACTTGCAGGCCAAGGTACGTGAGCAGCATGACGGACTTGTGATCATCGAGGTGTCCAGCTACCTCGACACCGGCGCCGCCCATGGCGAGCCCGGCCGTGGCTTCATCAACTATTCACGCCTGCTGCACAAGGAACTGAGCCTGACCGACATGCTGTTGCCAGGCCAGGAGCAAGCGTTCTGGAATACCGCGAAAGTCGCCCACAACAGCTGGCTGATCAACTCGCAGATGGACCGTGACCCGGAGTTCGTGAAGAGCTGGCCGTTCCAGAAAACGCCGAACGTGGCCTTGACCAGCAACGGCGTGGTGCTCAAGTACAACGTGGCCACGATTGCGCCTTACGCATTGGGGCTGATCGAAATGACCATCCCCTATGCGCGCCTCACCGGCGTACTCAAGCCCGAACTAGCGCCCGCGCACCACTGAAGGCCCGGCCCAGGATGAACTGCAGCAATCCTGCCAACACCAGTGCCGGCAGGGTTGCGCCGATATCCGGATAAATATTGGCCAGCAGATGATACGTGCCGATGCCGCCCAACCAGGCCACCAGCGCAGGCCAGTGCAGGTTGCCAACCGCGCCTTGGCCACGGCGGCGCAGGATAAAGTGATCCACCAGCACCACGCCGAACAAAGGCGCAAACACCGAGCCGATCAGCAACAGGAAGTTCTGATACTGCGCCAACGGTGCAAAGCAGGCGATCAACGTGCAGATCACGCCGATAGCCAGCGCCAGATGCTCGACTTTCCAACGCAACAGAATCCCGCTGGACACCGCCGCCGAGTGAATATCGGCAAAGGCGTTTTCCGACTCGTCCAACAGGATCAGCAACAGCGGAATGCCCAAGCCTGCGCCGGCCAGGGCCAGCAACAGCGCATTCACCTCACCACTCGGCGCAAACGCCAGGGTGTAGGCCACGCCCAGGCTCATCAGCCAGAAATTGCCGATAAAGAAACCCAGCGCCGTACCGCCGAAGACATGTTTGGCGCGCTTGCCGAAACGTGAGTAATCGGCAATCAGCGGCAGCCAAGACAGCGGCATGGCGATGGCGATATCAAAACCCACGGCGAACGGCATCGAGCCGTCACCGGACTTGGCCCAGAGTGCGGCGAGGTCGGCCTTGGCGAACAGGTTCCAGGTCAGCCACAGGCAGGCGGCGAGCAGCAGCCAGATGCCCCATTTGCGCAGGATTTGCCGTACGAACGTCAGCGGGCCGCTGACCGCCAGCAACGTTGCCAAACCGCCAAAAAACAGCGTCCACAGCAAAGGACTCGCCAGCAAGCTGCCTTCGCTGAACGCGCGCGTGCCCAACAGACTGGCGGCATCGCGCATCACGATGATTTCAAACGAGCCCCAGCCGATCAGTTGCAGCAGGTTCAGCAACGCCGGCAGGCTCGCGCCCCGGGCGCCGAGGCTGAGTTTAAGCGCGGCCATGGCCGACAGGCCGGTGTCGCTGCCAATCACGCCGACGGCGGCCAGCAACAGCACGCCGACCAGGGTGCCGAGGAAAATCGCCAGCAACGAGCCGGACAAACCCAGGCCCGGCGCGAGCAAGGCGCCGGTTTGCAGAACCATCAGGCCGATGCCGAGGGAGAACCACAGGGAGAACAGGTCGCGGGCGCCGAAGACGCGTTTGTCAGCGGGCACCGCGATGTCAGGGGAATAGGTGCTGGGTTGAATGCTCAAGGGTGTTATCTCTGAGGGACACTTTGTTGTTTGATAGATTGCCTTCGCGAGCAAGCCCGCTCCCACATTTAGAATGCATTTCAAATGTGGGAGCGGGCTTGCTCGCGAAGAGGCCGGTACAGGCGCCTAAAATCCCGGATCAGACCTTCTTGTAAAGCTGGCTCCCTTCCTGCTTGAACCGCTCCGCCTGCTCGGCCAAGCCCTTGGCCACATCCACATCCACCGCTTCAATGCGCTGGTTGGCCGCGTACTCACGCACTTCCTGGGTGATTTTCATCGAGCAGAACTTCGGCCCGCACATCGAGCAAAAATGCGCGACCTTGGCCGAGTCCTTCGGCAGGGTTTCATCGTGGTAGGAACGTGCGGTGTCCGGGTCCAGGCCGAGGTTGAACTGGTCTTCCCAACGGAACTCGAAGCGCGCCTTGCTCAAGGCGTTGTCGCGAATCTGCGCGCCGGGATGCCCCTTGGCCAAGTCCGCAGCGTGGGCGGCGATCTTGTAGGTGATGATCCCGGTCTTCACGTCATCCTTGTTCGGCAAGCCCAGGTGTTCCTTGGGCGTGACGTAGCAGAGCATGGCGCAACCAAACCAGCCGATCATCGCGGCACCAATGCCCGAGGTAATGTGGTCGTAGCCCGGTGCAATGTCGGTGGTCAGTGGGCCGAGGGTGTAGAACGGCGCCTCGTCGCAGCATTCCAACTGCTTGTCCATGTTCTCTTTGATCAACTGCATCGGCACGTGGCCCGGGCCTTCGATCATGGTTTGCACGTCGTGCTTCCAGGCGATTTTGGTCAGCTCGCCGAGGGTTTCCAGCTCGCCGAATTGCGCAGCGTCGTTGGCGTCGGCAATCGACCCAGGGCGCAGGCCGTCGCCAAGGGAGAAGCTGACGTCATAGGCCTTCATGATTTCGCAGATTTCGTCGAAATGCGTGTAAGTGAAGTTCTCTTTGTGGTGCGCCAGGCACCACTTGGCCATGATCGAACCGCCGCGCGACACGATGCCGGTGACGCGTTTGGCGGTCAGCGGTACGTAACGCAGCAACACACCGGCATGGATAGTGAAGTAGTCGACGCCCTGCTCGGCCTGTTCGATCAACGTGTCGCGGAACAGCTCCCAGGTCAGGTCTTCGGCGGCGCCGCCGACTTTTTCCAGGGCCTGGTAGATCGGCACGGTACCGATCGGCACCGGCGAGTTGCGGATGATCCATTCGCGGGTTTCGTGGATGTGCTTGCCGGTGGACAAGTCCATCACGGTGTCCGAGCCCCAGCGGATGCCCCAGGTCAGTTTCGCCACTTCTTCTTCAATGGACGAACCCAGGGCGCTGTTGCCGATGTTGCCGTTGATCTTCACCAGGAAGTTACGGCCGATGATCATCGGTTCCAGTTCGGTGTGGTTGATGTTGGCCGGGATAATCGCGCGGCCACGGGCGATTTCTTCGCGGACGAATTCGGGGGTGATAATTTTTGGCACGCTGGCGCCGAAACTGTGGCCGGCGTGTTGCTGGTCGAGCAGGCCACTGGCGCGGGCTTCTTCAAGCTTCATGTTTTCGCGGATGGCGACGTATTCCATCTCGGCGGTGATGATGCCTTTGCGCGCGTAGTGCATCTGCGTGACGTTGGCACCGGCCTTCGCACGACGCGGGTTCTTCACGTGGGCAAAGCGCAGGGCCGTAAGCTCGGCATCGCTGAGGCGCTGCTGGCCGAAGTGCGAGCTCAAGCCGGACAGGCGCTCGGTGTCGCCACGTACTTCGATCCACGGCGAACGTACATCGCCCAGGCCTTTGCGCACGTCGATGATGACGTTGGGGTCGGTATACGGGCCGGAGGTGTCGTACACCACCACGGGCGCGTTGATCTCACCGCCGAAATCGGTGGGGGTCACGTCCAGGCTGATTTCACGCATCGGCACACGAATGTCCGGGCGAGTGCCTTGCACGTAGATTTTTTGCGAGCGGGTAAACGGCTGCACGGAGCCGGAGTCGACCTTGGCCGACTCACTCAGGTGCACGGTGTTTTTTAATTTTGTAGTCATCACGGGCTCTCCAACTATCCAGGCGGTGGATTTTTGTCGGAGCGAACCTGTGACGGATGGACGCACTGAAAGCAGTGCTGTGCAAGGCACGAGGGCTGTTCGATTGTCGAACAACATCCCGGACGCAGCACAAGAGGACTCGCCGGGTGACGAGAAATCTTGTTCCCTACGCAGGCGCTAACCTGATCAGGTTCAACGGGATCCGGTATTTACCGATCTCAGCCTTCCAACAAGGCACCCCGACAAGAACGCGGCCAGTCTAGACCATGGCGTGGGCAAATTGCCAATAGCGGTGCATTCAGCGTGATGAATGGCGTGATTGCGGGATTGTTGCGCCGGGTCAGCCCCACTACACTCGGGGGCTGCCACAATGCTTGACGCCAGGAATGGCAAAACTTAGCCTTGGGCGCTAAATTATCGCCGTAATATTCACACTAGGGATCGCCTCATGCTGCGCAAACTTTCACTGGCTCTTGCCGTGTCTTGTGCGACCAATGGAATGGTCTGGGCAGCTGAAGCGCCCTTGTCCGCGAAAACCGATTTGGTCAGCGTCTACCAGGAAGCGGTGAACAACAACGCCGACCTGGCTGCCGCCCGCGCTCAATATGGCGCGCAAAAAGAAGTGGTGCCCCAGGCTCGCGCCGGCTTGCTGCCCAACCTCTCGGCCGGTGCTGACAGCAATAACGTGCGCACCCAGATCGCCCAACCGGCGGCTACCGCCAATCGTGACGCGCATTCCTGGCGTGCAACCCTGAGCCAGCCGCTGTTCCGCGCCGATCGCTGGTTCCAGTTGCAAGCCGCCGAAGCCGTCAACGAGCAAGCCTCGCTGCAACTCTCGGCCACCGAGCAGAACCTGATCCTGCAAAGCGCCGAAAACTACTTCGCCGTGCTGCGCGCCCAGGACAACCTGGCGTCGACCAAGGCCGAAGAAAACGCCTTCAAGCGCCAGCTCGACCAGTCCAACGAGCGTTTTGATGTGGGCCTGTCGGACAAGACCGACGTGCTGCAATCCCAGGCCAGTTACGACACCGCCCGCGCCAACCGCATCGTCGCCCAGCGCCAGGTGGACGACGCCTTCGAAGCGTTGATCACCCTGACCAACCGCCAGTACAACGCGATCCAGGGCGTCGTGCACACACTGCCGGTGCTGCCACCGGCGCCGAATGACGCCAAGGCCTGGGTTGAAACCGCCGGTCGCCAGAACCTCAACCTGCTGGCCAGCAACTACGCGGTGACCGCCGCCGAAGAAACCCTGAGACAGCGCAAGGCCGGCCACTTGCCGACCCTCGACGCCGTGGCGCAATACGAAAAGGGTGACAACGACGCGCTGGGTTTCAGCAACCCTAACCAACTGCCGGTGCCCTATGGTGGCGATGTGTCCCAGCGCACCATCGGCTTGCGCCTGAACATCCCGATCTACAGTGGCGGCCTCACCAGTTCACAGGTGCGCGAATCCTATTCGCGCCTCGATCAAACCGAACAGCAACGCGAAGGCCTGCGTCGCCAGGTGGTGGAAAACACCCGCAATCTGCATCGTGCGGTGAATACCGATGTGGAACAGGTGCAGGCGCGTCGCCAGTCGATTATCTCTAACCAGAGCGCGGTGGAAGCCACGGAAATCGGCTATCAGGTGGGCACGCGCAACATCGTCGATGTGCTGGATTCACAGCGCCAGCTCTACGCGTCGGTGCGCAACTACAACAACAGCCGCTACGACTACATCCTCGACAACCTGCGCTTGAAGCAGGCCGCGGGCACGCTCAGCCCAGGTGACTTGCAGGACCTGACGCGTTACCTCAAGGCTGACTACAACCCGGACAAGGACTTCCTGCCGCCGGACCTGGCCAAAGCCGCCGCCGAGCAGCTCAAGGCCCGCCCAGGCTACTGAGCACAGCACAAAACCAATGTGGGAGCTGGCTTGCCAGCGATAGCATCACCTCGGTCTACCTGATGGACCGAGGCCTTTGCATCGCAGGCAAGCCAGCTCCCACATTTGGATCAGTGTTGAATCAGTCTGTCCAGGCCATCCAGCAAGCGCTTGAGCGCGCCCTGGTTGGCCTGCATCACCGCAAGCCCCGCCTGCGCCATCTTGCGCGCGTCCTGCGGCAGCTCGAACAGTTGCCGCACCGCCTCGGCTAATCCCTCAGCATCATCCACCTCACGCAACGCCCCGGCGTCGCGCATCATCGCGCTGATTTCGAGGAAGTTGAACAGGTGCGGGCCCATGATCACAGGCTTGCCCAACGCGGCCGGCTCCAGCGGATTATGCCCACCGGTCGCCACCAGGCTGCCGCCGACAAACGCACTGTCGGCCAGGGCATAGAGAAACAGCAGCTCGCCCATGGTGTCGCCGAGCAGCACCGAGGTGTGCGCGGTAACGGCTTCACCGCTGGAGCGGCGTACCGTGGCAAATCCTTGTTGCCCACACAGCTCGAACATCGGGCCGAAACGTTCCTGATGTCGCGGTACCAATATCAGCAGCGCATTGGGATAACTTTCGAGCAGTTGCCGATGGGCGGCCAGTACCACGTCGTCCTCGCCTTCATGGGTGCTGGCGGCGATCCACACCGGGCGCTCACTGGCGCCCCACTGCTCGCGCAAGGCCGCAGCACGCACCGGCAGCTCGGGGTCGATGGTCAGGTCGAACTTGATCGAGCCGGTGACTTCGACCGTTTCCGGGCGCGCACCCAAGCTCAGAAAACGCTGGGCTTCGGTGTGGGTCTGCACCGCGAACAGGCTCATTTCAGACAGCATCGGCGCGGTCAGCTTGGCGAAACGCGCATAGCCCTTGGCCGAACGCGCCGATAGGCGCGCATTGGCCAGCGCCACTGGAATACCGCGTTGTGCGCAGGCGTGGATGTGGTTGGGCCACAACTCGGTTTCCATGATCACCGCCAGCTTGGGCTGCACGCGATCAAGAAAACGCTTGGCCGCGCAAGGCAGGTCATAGGGCAAATAGCAGTGCTGAATGCGCGGTTCATTGGCGAATAGCGCCTGGATGCGCTCGGAGCCGGTAGGCGTCATGCAGGTCACCGTGATCGGCAGCGTGGGATGGCGCGCCATCAGCCCACGGATCATTGGCGCAGCGGCAATGCTTTCGCCCACCGACACCGCATGCACCCAGATCCCGCCCGGCTGCATCACCGGCAAACCATAGGAAAAACGCTCGCCGACACGCTTGGCATAGGCCGGTGCCTTGCGCGCACGCAGCCACAGACGTAAAGCCACCAACGGCAGCGCCAGGTAAAACAGACAGCTGTAGAGAGTTCTATTCATGGCGGCGGAGTTTATCGGCTTTTTCAGTCAATCGCCTGCAAGCACTCGGCAAATCGTTCAGTCAGGAAACGCGCTGCAGGGCCGAGGTGCTCGTCGCGACGCCAGACCAGCTCTACCACCAGCGCGGGCGGCGTCCATTCGCTGTTCAATTCCACCATTTGTTGGTGGTAGGTCGGGTACTGCACGATATGCCGAGGCAACCAGGCCCAGCCCAGGCCACTCATCAGCCATTCGGCCAACACGTAGAAACTGTCGGCACGCCACACCAGCGGGCTGGCGGCTTCGCTGCCGGGGTAGACACTGGTCTGGGTCGACATCAGCAACTGGCGATACTGCGCCAGGCGCTGGCAGTCCACGTACTCGTCCTTGGCCAACGGGTGGTTCACGCCGCACACCGTGACCATTTCCACACTGCCCACCACCCGACGCTCAAGGGCCTCGGGCATCTGGTCGTGATAGAACAACAGGCCCAGGTCGGCTTTACGCTCCACCAGCTTGCGCGCCACATCGCCTTGCGCGGCGCTGGACAGCTGCACTTCCAAGAGTGGAAATTTCACGGCGAGCGCCTCAAGGCTATCGAGTACCGGCTGGTACAACATGGCTTCATCCTGGGCCAGGCGCAGACAGGCTTCCTCGCCGCGCGTCAGTGACAGCGCCCGGCCATTGAGCCGTTCACACTGGCGCAGCACCTCGCGTGCCTCCTCCAGCAATACGCTGCCGGCTTCGGTCAGGCGCGGCTGACGGCCGCTGCTACGCTCAAACAGGCTGAGCCCCAGGTCAGCCTCCAACAAGGCAATTGCGTTGCTCACCGCCGATTGCGCCTTGCGCTCGCCGCGCGCTACAGCCGAAAACGAACGCTGCTCGGCGACGCTCACAAACAGGCGCATCTGCTCCAGATTCCACTGCACGCTCATGGCTAGCCCATCTTTAATTCGGATAGGTAATGACTTTATCTCATCTTCTGAAGCGTTAGAATGCCGACCTAAACAAGCCTGCAACACATCGAGGACTACCCCATGAATGCCGCCTATATTTATCTGGCCATTGCCATTTGCTCGGAAGTGGTTGCAACCGTTTCCATGAAAGCCATCAAGGGCTGGAGTACGCCTCTGCCGCTGGCACTGGTCATCATCGGCTACAGCATTGCGTTCTGGATGTTGACCCTGGTGGTGCGCACTGTACCGGTGGGCGTGGCGTATGCGGTCTGGGCCGGCATGGGCATCGTGATGGTCAGCATCGCGGCGCTGTTTATCTACGGGCAAAAGCTTGATGTCCCGGCGATGCTCGGGATGGGCCTGATTGTGCTGGGTGTGGTGGTCATTCAACTGTTCTCGAAAACCGCCGGGCACTGACCGCCACTCAACAGCCTGTATACTGCGCCTCTTGTCTTGAACACTGAGGTCGCCGATGCCATCCGTTATTTCCACCGACGTTCTGATTGTCGGCGCCGGAGTTGCCGGCCTCTGGCTTAACGCGCGCCTGCGCCGCCAGGGGTTTTCCACGGTGCTGGTGGAAAGCGCCACACTGGGTGGCGGGCAAAGCGTGAAGTCCCAGGGGATCATCCACGGCGGTGCGAAGTACGCCCTGCACGGCGCCCTCACCGGCGCATCCGAAGCAATTGCCGACATGCCGCGCCGCTGGCGCGAAGCCTTGGCCGGTAACGGCGAGCTGGACTTGTCCGGCGTACGCTTGCTGTCCGAAGCCCATTACCTGTGGTCCCCCGGCACACTTGCCGGCAACCTCACCAGCTTCTTCGCCAGCAAGGCCGTGCGTGGCCGTGTCGATCAGGTCAAGGGCGACGACTTGCCCCCGGCCCTGCAGGACCGACGCTTCAAGGGCAAGGTCTATCGCCTGGCGGAACTGGTGGTAGACGTGCCAAGCCTGATCGAACGCCTGGCCCAACTGGCCGGTAATGGCTTGCTCGCCGGGCAGCACATCGAACCGCTGCTGGACGGCGACACGCTCGCAGGGTTGAAGGTCGATGGCCGCGAGATCCGCGCCCAGCGCATCGTGCTGAGTGCCGGGGGGGGCACCGCTGATCTGCTGGCCTCTTTGGGCCTCAGCCAACCCGCCATGCAAACGCGCCCGCTGCATATGATTATCGCCAAAGGCCCAGGCCTGAAGCCGTTGTATGCGCACTGCCTGGGCGGCGGCACCAAACCGCGCATCACCGTCACCACTCACCCGGCTGCCGACGGCAATTGGGTGTGGTACATGGGCGGCGATATCGCCGAGGCGGACGGCGTCGCACGCACGCCTGAAGAACAGATCGCCACCGCGCAAAAAGAGCTGGCGCAATTACTGCCATGGATCGACATGAGCCAGACCCAGTGGGCCACGCTGCGGGTTGATCGCGCCGAGCCACTGCAATCGGGCTTGACCCGCCCCGACAACGCCTTCCTCGCCGAACAAGGCCGCCTGCTGGTGGGCTGGCCGACCAAGCTGGCGTTGGCGCCGGACTTCGCTGATCGCGTGCTCAACGCCCTGGAGCGCGACGGCATCCGCCCTAGTGCCAGCGAAACCCTGCCCGACCTGCCAAAACCGGCCCTCGGCCAACCTGCCTGGGAGCACCTGTTGCCATGAGCCTGCCAACCCTGCACGACCTGCATCGCCCACTGGGCAACACCGGCCTGCTGGTGTCGCCACTGGGCCTGGGCACCGTCAAGCTGGGCCGCGACCAGGGGGTGAAATACCCCAACGGCTTCCAGATTCCCAACGACGACGAAGCACGGGTGTTATTGCGCCAAGCCCAACAGCTGGGCATCAACCTGATCGACACCGCCCCCGCCTATGGCCGCAGCGAAGAACGCCTGGGGCCGCTGTTACGCGGCCAGCGCAAGGATTGGGTGATTGTCAGCAAGGTCGGCGAAGAATTTGCCGATGGTGTGTCCCGTCATGACTTCAGTGCCGCCCATACGCGCCTGTCGATTGAGCGCAGCTTGAAAAGACTTGAAACGGATTTTATTGACCTGGTGCTGGTGCATTCCGATGGTAACGACCTGCATATCCTCAACGATTGCGAGGTGTACCAGACCCTGGCGGAGCTGAAAAAAGAGGGCAAGATTCGCGGTTTCGGCTTCTCCGGCAAAACTGTCGAAGGCGGTGTGAAGGCTCTGGAACAGGGTGATTGCGCGATGGTCACCTACAATCTGAACGAACAAGCCGAGAAAGCCGTGATTGATTATGCGGCGGCCCATGGCAAAGGCATCCTGGTGAAAAAGGCCCTGGCCAGCGGCCATGTGTGTCTTGCGCCTGGAATGGATCCAATTCGCGCCAGTTTCATGTTGTTGTTTGCGCAAACGGGTGTTGCCAGTGCTATTGTCGGGACCATTAATCCGCTGCACCTGGCCCATAACGTGGCGACCGCTGCCCAAGTCATTCGTCAACTCTGATGCCGCCGACGCGGCCGACACCGTCGCAAAAAGGAGCCGACATGCCGCGTACGCTCATTAGAAAAAACCCCAGCAACTTTAAAACACTGCCGCTGCACGTCGAAGCCACCCCCGAAGGCCTGAGCTACCAGAGCGTGGGCATGCCGCTCAACTTTGCCCAGACCCTGCAACGGCGCAAGCCGGTGGAGGTGGCTGACCCCGAGCGTTTCGCCCTCGAGCTGGCGAACCTCGGCGTGTCGGTGCGACTGACCCTGCACTGGCAGAACAAGGATTACTGGGTGCTGGTGCGCCAACGCCGACAGGACCGTGGCGATGTGGTGCTCAAACTGATCTCCGGCTACGTCCCCGCCCACGAACTGAACCTGCCGCTGCACACTGCCATTCAGGAAATTGCCGAAGAGTGCCTGCTCGAAACCCCCGAAGGCTGGCTGGGCGGGCGCTTCAATGACACCTGGCTGCCGGCACCCTACTCTGCGGCCTTGCATTACCGTGAAGCCTTGCCGTTTCGCTTGAGCCCTTTGTCCGGTGCCGCACGCCCAGTGCGCTGCGCGACCACGCAATTGATCGAACGCCCACGCGCTTACGTGCACCTGCCCACAGCGTCGCTGCAATTGATTTACGACCTGCGCCTGGAAGTGCCGAAGGAAGCCAAGTCCCTTAGCCTGTTCCATGTGGATGAACGGCTTGAAGGCGACCAACTAGTGGCGCGCCTGGACCGCCAGCGGCCCGACCTGTACCTGATGCCCTTGAAAGATGGCCAGCCGCTTGCCGAGCTGTACACCGTCAAGAAAGACCAGCTTTACCCGGCCAGTACGCGAGGCTTGTACCTGGCGGAAAGCTTCGCCCAGCAGGAGGGTTGGCTGGTGCGCGACGAGCGAATTCGCTGGAAGGATTGGGTCAGGCAGCAAGGCCTGGCGGAGCCGGAAAAAGAATCGAAGCTCAAGCGCTTGACCGGCAAGGCACGGCAGATGCTGCGCAAGATCGTGCCGAAGAAAAAGGCCAGCCGCTGAACTCAAAAACGAAGCCGATCAATGTGGGAGCGGGCTTGCTCGCGAACGCGGTGCATCAGTTACACATGTACTGACTGACACGCCGCATTCGCGAGCAAGCCCGCTCCCACAGTTGATTGTGTTCAGCTGTTTAGTAGCCGCTCCAGGCCGACCTTCAACGGGGTTGGCTCAGGCAGCGTGAAACTGGCCAGCAACCGCTGATTGTTGGCTCGCGAATGCCGAATATCCCCCGAACGCGCCGGCCCGTAGGTGATTACCGGCAACTGCCCCACCACCTCTTCCAGTGCCTGCAATACCTGCTTGAGCGTGGTGGTGCGATTCCAGCCGACATTGATCGCACCCAACGGTGCCTCAGGCGCTTCAATGGCCTGTACCAACACATCCACCAGGTCTTCTACGTACATGAAATCACGGGTTTGCTCGCCATCGCCAAACACGCTGATCGGCACACCCTGTTGCACGCGCTCGCTGAAAATACTGATCACGCCCGAGTACGGCGACGAAGGGTCCTGGCGTGGCCCGAAGATATTGAAGAAGCGGAAAATCACCGGTTCCAGACCATGCTGGCGGCGATAGAAATCGAAGTAATGCTCACCGGCCAATTTGTCCGATGCGTAAGGCGTCAGCGGTGCCTTGGTGGTCTCTTCATCAATCGAAGCGCCCTCGCCATTGTTGCCATACACCGCAGCGCTGGAAGCAAACACCACACGCTTCACACCGGCCTTGCGCATGGCTTCGCAGACATTCAAGGTGCCGACAAAATTGCTCTGGTGCGTGCTGACCGGGTCATCCACCGAAGCTTGCACGGAAGCCACTGCCGCCAAGTGCACCACCGCCGTGGCGCCGACGGCGGCTTGCGCCACCAGTTCGGCGTTGGCGACATCACCTTCAATCAGCTGTACGCGCGGGTTGTCCAACGGCACATTGCTGCGCTTGCCGGTGGACAGGTTATCCAGCACCCGCACGGCGTAGCCTTTTGCGAGCAATGCATCGACCAGGTGCGAGCCGATGAAGCCGGCACCACCGGTGATAAGGACCCACTTATCTGCGTTACTCATTGTTGCGGATCTTCTCGACAATGGCCGTGGTCGAGCTGTTTTCAACCAGCCCCAGCACTTTGACCGTACCGCCGTAAGCGCTGACGATGTCTGCGCCCACGACTTGATCAACGGAGTAGTCGCCGCCCTTGACCAGCACGTCTGGCTTGACTTGGGCCAACAGGTTTTCCGGGGTGCCTTCAGAGAAGCTGATCACCCAGTCCACAGCACCTAAACCGGCCAATACAGCCATGCGTCGGTCGACACTGTTGATCGGACGGCCCGGGCCTTTCAAGCGGCTGACCGAGGCGTCGTCATTGACGGCGACGATCAGGCGATCGCCTTGAGCGCGCGCCTGTTCCAGGTAAGTCACGTGACCGGCATGCAGGATATCGAAGCAACCGTTAGTGAACACAATGCTTTCTTTGTGGGCACGGGCATCGTCAATCGCCAGCAGCAATTGTTCGAGACTCAGCACGCCACGCTCCGAACCTTCGGAACGCTGGATCGCCCGGCGCAACTCAGGTGCGCTGATGGCAGCGGTACCGAGTTTGCCGACCACAATACCCGCCGCCAGATTGGCCAGGGCCACGGCGTGGGGCAATTCTTCACCGGCCGCAATGGACGCCGCCAGGGTGGAAATCACCGTATCACCGGCACCGGTGACATCGAACACTTCACGGGCGCGTGCCGGCAGGTGCATCGCCGGGTGGCCCGGGCGCAGCAGGGTCATGCCGTGCTCACCACGGGTGACCAGCAAGGCACCCAGGTCGAGGTCGGCCATCAGCGCGGCGCCCTTGGTCACCAGTTCGTGCTCATCGGCGCAACCGCCGACGATGGCTTCGAACTCGCTGAGGTTTGGCGTGATCAGGCTGGCGCCCCGATAAATCGAGAAGTCCTTGCCCTTGGGATCGGCCAGCACCGGGATGTTGCGGGCCTTGGCGGCCTGGATCAGCACTTGATGATTCTTCAGGGCGCCTTTGCCGTAGTCGGACAGGACCAGCACCTTGATGCCTTCGAGCAACGCGTCAACCTGACCGCTCAGGGCCAGGGCGTCGGTGGCGAAGGGTTCTTCGAAATCGATACGCAGCAATTGCTGGTGACGGCTCATGACCCGCAGCTTGACGATGGTCGGCTGATGGGCAATGCGCTGGAACAGCGCGCGCACGCCTGCACCGCGCAGGCTGTTGGCCAGGCTGTCGGCGGCTTCGTCGTCGCCGGTTACACCCACCAGGGAGGCCGGTGCGCCAAGGGCGGCAATATTGAGGGCAACGTTGGCAGCGCCACCTGGACGGTCTTCGATTTGCTCGACCTTGACTACCGGTACCGGTGCCTCAGGGGAAATCCGTGAGGTACCGCCATGCCAGTAACGGTCGAGCATGACATCGCCGACCACCAAGACAGGGGCTTGATCGAATCGCGGCATGGACAACTTCATGGAGCAACCCACATACAAAATGAACAGGGGCGCGATATTAGCACAGGGTTACAGGCGGCTTGTGGAGGGCGTGACAGAAGATTGTGTGGCAGGCCTGCCAGGGAATCCACCGATGAACACCGGTGGTAGCGGGCTTGCCCGCGATAGCGTTGAATCAGTCGAAACATTCGGTGACTGACACTGCGCTATCGCGGGCAAGCCCGCGCCCACAGGGTTTTAGGTGATGTCGGCAGACACCGGCGCGTCCAGGCCCATGGCATGCAGGCGCGCGTAATAGCCGTTCTGCTTGAGCAATTCGGCGTGGGTACCGCGCTCGACAATCCGGCCGTCGTCCATCACCAGGATCAGGTCGGCCTTCTCGATAGTGGACAAGCGGTGCGCAATCACCAGGGTCGTGCGGCCCTGCATGACCTTGTCCAGAGCCGCCTGAATGTGCCGCTCGGATTCGGTGTCGAGGGCCGAGGTGGCCTCGTCGAGAATCAGCAGCGGTGCATTCTTGAGCAAGGCCCGGGCGATTGCCAGGCGCTGGCGTTGGCCGCCGGACAACAGCACGCCGTTTTCGCCCACCTGGGTATCGAAGCCTTTGGGCAACTGGTCGATGAAGTCCTTGGCATAGGCATCCGCCGCCGCCGCTTCAACGTCCGCCCGTGGCGCACCGGCCAGGTCGCCGTAGGCGATGTTGTTGGTCACGGTGTCGCTGAACAGGGTGACATGCTGGGTCACCTGGGCAATGTGCTTGCGCAGGTTGAGCAGTTTGTAATCTTCGATCTCTACACCGTCGAGCAGGATTTCGCCGCTTTCATGGTGGTAGAACCGCGGGATCAGGCTGGCCAGGGTCGACTTGCCGCTGCCGGAGCGGCCCACCAGAGCGATCATCTGCCCAGGTTCGGCCGTAAAGCTGATGTCCTTGAGCACATGGCGTTCGGTGCCGGGGTAGGTGAAGTTCAGGTTACGTACGTCCAGGCGGCCGCTGACCTTGTCGCGTTCGACGGTGCCGCGGTCGACTTCCTTCTCTTCGTCCAACTGTTCGAAAATGCTTTCAGCACCCGCCACGCCTTTCTGGATGGTCGAGCTGACTTCCGAGAGTTGACGGATCGGCTTGGGTAACAGGCCGGCCAAGGTGATGTAGGCAACCATGTCGCCAGCAGACGCATCGCCGCGAAGGTAAAGCACCAGGAACATCAGCACGGCCATGGCGGTGTAGATCACCAGTTGCAGCAACGGCGTGTAGATCGCCCCGGTGCGGGTCATGCGCAGCTGCTTGTCGGTGTTGCCCTGGCTGGCCTTGAAGAAGCGCTTCTCTTCGTAGACTTCGCCGCCGAAGCTGCGCACCACGCGGTAACCCTGAATGGTTTCGGAAGCCACGTGGGTCACGTCGCCCATGGCCACCTGGATCTTCTTGCTCTGCTTGCGGAATTTCTTGCTGGCCGTGCTGACCATCACCGCAATCAGCGGCAGGATGGCGATCATCACCAGCGTCAAGCGCCAGTTCATGAACAGCAGTGAGGCAAACAGGAAGATCACCGTCATGCCTTCGCGAATCACCACCTTGATGGCATCGGTCGCCGCACCCGTGACCATGGTCACGTTAAAGGTGATGCGGGAAATCAGATGCCCGGAGTTGTGGTTATCGAAGTAGCGGTTGGGCAGCGTCAGCAGGTTATTGAATAACTGCACGCGCAGGTCGTGGACCAGGCCCAGGGAGACCTTGGCCAGCAGGTAGTTGCCCAGGAACGAACCCAGGCCCTGCCAGGCCGCGATCAGGATGATCAATAAAGGCACGGCTTGCAGCAATTGCAGGTCGCGCAGGAACGGTACGTTGGGGAACAGCACCGCTTCCGGGTTGGATAGGCCGTCGACGAAGTACTTGAGGATGTACCCCAGCATGGGCTGGGTCGACGCGAAAATCAGAAATCCAACGATACTCAGCGCGAACAAGCCGGCATAGGGCTTAACGTACATGAGCAGGCGGAAGTATATTTTCAAGCTCGAAGGGCTTGCGCTCGGACTGGAGTCGGTCATATCACGCGGCGTTTTGAAAAAGGAGGCTGACTTTAGCACAGCTTCTCTGTTGTACTTGCACCCGGTATAACCCACGGCCCGGTTGGACCCAACCGACGACATTACATAGCGACTACTTTAAGATGGTCGGCTTTCTCAATTCTGGAATGGCTTTTCTGTATGCACTCCAAGCGCCTTGCCTATGGCTCAAATCGCGTTTTCGACTTCCTGGTCCTATGGATTTTGCCCATTGGCTTGTTGTTGCTCCTGAGTTCGCTGTTTTACGTCACCAATCGCAATGTCATGCACCGGTTCTACTACGGTTTTTTCAGTGTGCCGACCTTGTTCCTGCTGTGCTTGCGCCCCCGGGAAATCAAGGAGCTGTTGCGTGAACCCCTGATCGTCGCGTTCCTGGCGTTTTGCGCCTGGGCGCTGACCACCGTGTTGTGGAGCCCGGAACCTACCGGCGACTCCAACCTGTTCAAGGTGCCACTGCAAACGTTCATGCTGTTTGCCGGCTGTGGGCTGCTGCTGCATTACCGCAAAGACCTATTCAAGCCGATATTCTTCAGTGCCGCCGTGATCGCGCTGGTGGTGTGCCTGTGCAACCTGGTGGCATTCGCCAAAGGCTTCGAGCCCGGCCTGAGCATGCGCATGATCGGGGGCCGTGGCGCGCTCGACAACCCACTGCTCAGCTCCCACCTCTTCGGCTTTTTCTGCGTCTATTGGCTCTATATCTGCATCACCACCCAGCGCCTTCGCGTGCTGTGTTTCAGTGCGCCTGCACTGGCGATCATGACGTTAGCGATCCTGGCCACCGGCTCCCGCACGCCGCTGGTTGCACTGACGCTGGCCGCCGTGTGGATCGCCTTTGTCAGCCGCAATCGCCGCTCGGCACTGATGATTGCAACCCTGGTGCTGGGGGCTGCGGCGCTTCTGCTGTTTTATCCCGAGGCAATTACCGAGCGTGGCAGTTCGTACCGCTTTGAGTTGTGGGGCATGACGCTGCAGCGTATCGCCGAGCACCCCTTCATCGGACACAGCTACGACTCCGAATTGTCCCTGATCGTGGACGGTGTCGATCTGATGGAACCCCACAGCTTTGCGCTCGGCGTGCTCTATTACGTCGGCATCATCGGCTTTATCCCGTGGATCTTCATGCTTGGCTGGGGCCTGTACAAAGGCTTTAAAGAGCGGGCACAGCCGCTGTTCCTAATGACTTCCGCCCTGCTGGCCTACGGCATCGGCGCCGGCCTGACCGAAGGCGGTGGCATCCTGTCGCGGCCCAAGGAGCACTGGTTCCTGCTGTGGATCCCCCTGGCCCTGATCGCCGGCCTGAGCATCGCCAAACGTCGTGGCAGCCTGCTGCGCATGCCGGTGCAAACGCCCAAGCAGCAGGCGTTTGAAGCACTGCGCAGCGGCGCTGATGTCATCGAGGAAGATGGTCTTGGGCCGAAAGTCCTGCGCCTGCAGGATGGTAGCTTCCTCAAGCTGTTCCGGGCCCGCCGCTGGTACACCTCCGGCATGTTCAACCCCTATTCGGAACGCTTTGTCAGCAACAGCGAACAACTGCGACGGCTAGGCATTGCATCACCGGCCATCCTTGATCTGTATTACCTGCAGGATGGCAGCAGCGCCGTGCACTATCGGCCGCTGCCCGGCCTGACGCTGCGTCAGGCCCTGCAAAGCCTGGACAGCAGCCTGCGTGAATCGCTGATTGAACGGTTCGGCCGGTTTATGGCTCAGTTGCACGAGCGCGGTGTGTACTTCCGCTCCCTGCATTTAGGCAATGTGCTGCTCTTGGAGGACGGTGAGTTCGGCCTGATTGACGTGGCAGACATGCGCATCTTTCCGTCAGCGCTGCGAAACACGCTGCGCCAGCGCAACTTGAAGCATATGCAACGCTATTCGCAGGACCGCAACTGGTTGTTCGAAACCCATTTCGAACAGCTTGCCAACGGATATGCGTCGGTCGCATCGCCGCAAGCCACGCTGAAAATCCGCGAGCAGGTCCTCACACTCGCTCGCCCTGCCACCTGAAGGCGAGCCCGGTGCGCCCCTGAAACGGGGCGCACTCACGCGGTATCAGTCTTTTTCCAGCGGGGAAAAATACAGTCGGCCAAGGCCGCGCCAGGTTTTCTTGTTCCAGGCACGAAACGGGATCTGCGCCAACAGTTCTCGCGCCAATGCACGATTGCGATTGGACGTCTTGAGGAACATGGAGCTTAGGAACTTGTAACGCACCTCGTCATATTGCGGGTGGTCACTGAACAGCGCGTAGGAACGCAGGATGTTGTCGATCATGAATCGATGATTCTTGTACGAGTTGGTAGCGTGCTTGCGGTAGCGCGCCATCACCACGTTCAAACCGTCGATGAAGTACCCGGCGCGGGTAATCTTCAGCTCGATCAACAAGTCTTCCAGGCGAATCTGCGGATCGAACCCACCGACCTTTTCCAGCGCCTCGCGCCGGATCATCAGCGTGGGCGCTGGCGGGTAGGGTTTGCGCTCCAGGAACATATCGTCGAAGTCCAGGCGACGAAAAGGCACATCCCGGCGCTGGCGTTTCTCGGGAAACAGCTCGCCGTTGGAGTCGATCAGCTCGATATTACCGGCACAGATACCCACCTCAGGCTTGCCATCCATATAGGCCACCTGGGTCGCTATGCGCTCCGGCAACATGATGTCGTCGGAGCCGAACGGCACAATCAGCGGGCCTTGAGAGCGTGCAATCGCGCCATTGAGCGTATTGGTCAGCCCTTGATTCTGCTGGACACGAAAGTCGAAGGCATGGTGTTCCTGCAATCGACGAATGCGCTCGACACTGTCGTCTGTCGACCCATCGTCAATCACCAACAGCTCAATGTTGGGATACGTCTGGTTCAGGACGCTGAGGATGCTTTCCTCAATGTAGGGTGCATGGTTGTAAGACGCGATGATCACCGTGACCAAGGGCTGACTCTGGTTCATACATTGTTCCTGCGTGCTTGAGCCAATCCTGAATCAATCAGTTCCAGGTATTCCTGGCGGAACACCTCAATGTCGTGCTGCGCCTGAAGGTACTGATAAGCCTGCTCGCCTTTCTGCGCGAGCGCTTCATCGGACAGCGCCAGGTAGGTGTCCAGCGCCTGGGTCAGCTCGGGCACGTTGGCCGGCTCCACCGCCAGGCCACCCGCGCCTTGAATCAGCGGCAGCATGGCCGGTACGCTTGAGGCGATCACCGGCAGGCGACCGCTCATGCCTTCCAGCAGTGCCAGGCCCAAGCCTTCTGCCAGCGACGGCATCGCCCAGATATCAAAGGCGCGTACGTATTGCAGGGCATTTTCCTTGAAGCCCAGCAAATGCACACGACCCGCCAGACCGAGGCTGTTGATTTGCGCGGCCAGGTTGGACTCTTCGCGCCCGGCACCAATGATGGCGAGCTGCGCAGAAGGGTATCGGTCTTTAAGCGCCGCAAATGCCTGCAACAAATAGGTGTGGCCCTTCACCGGCACCAGGCGCCCCAAGGCGCCGATCAACCGCACCGAAGGGTCGATGCCCAGCAACTCGCGCGCGCGTTCACGCGAATGCTGCAAGCCTTCGGCCTGCTCGATGTCGATGGCATTGGTAATGGCGTAGGTATTGCGGTCGGTAAACCCGCACTTGCAGTCCAGCAGGTACTGCTTGACCGCTGGCGACACGCCGACAAAACGCCAGTGCTCGTCGATCCAGCGCTGGGCCTGCTTGCGTCGGTAAAGGCGGTCGTACTCGCCAAAGCCGTGGGAGATGCCGATGCACAACGGGATCTTCAACCAACGGTTCAGCTGCAACATCATGTTGACCGGCTTGAAGCGGTTGCACACCACGACGTCAAACTTTTCCTTGCGGCAAAACTGATACAGCCGCCACATGGCGCGCAGCCTCAAGCCCTTGAGCGACTTGTCGGAAAACTCGAAGTAAACGGACGTTGCAGCGCGACTGACCGGGTCCGCAGGCCCAGGCCGGCCACGCAAAAAGGCGGCGGTGACTTCATAGCGGTCCGCAGGCAATGCCTTGACGATCTGTTCGGCCAGGTCGGCAAAATCATGGGATTTAATATTGTAGTCAGGCTGCAATTGCAGGACCTTGAGACGCCGACTCATAACTCTCCTCGATGGAAACCTGTGGCATCAACAACCCAGGATTTTTCAGCGGCCAGCGTCGCGATGTACTCGGCGTCTGGCGCCGGCAGCAACGGCCACTGATTGCGTTTCCAGCAGACAAAATGGAAATACGGAAACTCGCGGTCGCCATCCCTGTCGTTGGTCAGGCGACCATTATTCCAGAACCATTGATGCGGAAAGCGATCAGTGCCGTCGTGCCATTTGATCGCACCACCCGGTGTACTGAACGCCTCGGTGAATTCACTGCGCCGACGCCACGGGTTGAGCTTGCCTACCAGCTCGAACAGTGGCTTCGGGAAATTCTTGCGCCATAGGAAGATCCTGCTGAACGCGCCTTCATCCAGCGCATGATGCTCCTGATCAGTGAAGCGCGCTTCCCAATCCTTGATCTGCATGAACACTTGGCGCTTTTTGGCGGTATTGCGCATCAGGCACAAATGGCCGGCCACCCGCCGCTCATGGGTCGAGAACAGGTCATAGCCGGCCAACCGATCGGCAGTGAAGTATTCGCGCAGGTTGCCATAGATCAGGTCGAGGTCGCCAAACGCCCAGAAATCGTAGCCTTTGAGGCGGTCAGCATGAATGTGCCCCAGCGCTGGCTTGATATCACACAGCTTATACGGCGCTTGAGGCGCAAAGTTGATGTACAACCGCTGTGACACCAAAGCGCAGTAATCGGCAAAGCTAATGCTTTCAATCCGGACGTTGTCCGGCACGTTGGCCGGTATCGGACAGTCGCTGAACAACAACCAGTCGATGTCCGCGTTGCGTCGGCAGCTTTCGAGAAAAAACGGCATCCAGAATGGCCAGTGACCAAAGTACGGGATAAGAAAAAGGATGCGGGGGCATGGATTAATCACTGGGGACTCACTGTCATTTTTTTTACTGGGACGTGCTGCACGCCACTTCGTTGCTTAACGTTACTTGTACTTGATGAACCAAAAAAGTTCATGCCGCCGCACGGCCTTGCGGAAAAACTCATTCTCACCCCACGGCGAAACGGCTCTTCCAGCCAGCAGGTGTTGTATGACACGCCGCACCCGCCGCTTGAACGGCATCCTAGGTTGCAGGTCATGCATCATGCCCAACGACATCGCCTTGTCACATTGCCGGTCTTTGGATAACGGCAGGCAATAAGGCGACAAAGTGTAAGTGGAATCAAAGGCTGGCGGCAAAGCAACACCGTTGCCCGAATCCCCCATAGGCCAGCGGTCGTTGTCATGCAGATGGTTGGCGTAGCCGAGCAAAGTGGTCGGCTGCCACTCCAGGCCCTGCAAGGCTTCCAATACCGCCTGCTGAGCGCAGATATGGTCAGGGTGTGGGTCAAGCACCGGATGGGGCAACACGATGACTTCAGGGCGTGCCATCAACAGCACGGCCCGCAGGTCAGCCAACAGATTGTTCCAGGTTGGCTGGCCGTCGGTGTCGGCAGGCAAGGGGAAAGGGTTGAATTGGCGAAACACACGAATATCGCTCAGCTCGGCCTCTCGAGAAGCCACTGCGCGATCCGGCTCGGCCTTCATCGCCGCCAACTGCAGGCAAAAATACCCAAGCTGAACGGAGTGTTCTTGCGGCACACCCGCCCAACGCGGCACGGCGATGCTGTCCCAGGCGCGCAAACGGCCCTTGAGCCTTGCCGCCTCAGGCTTGCCCAAGCCCATTTGCTGATAGCGCTCGGCTTCAATCTCGCCGGCCGTCAGCGTCACGATCCAGGGTTGCGCCGCCTGACTGTACAGGCCAAAAGCTGCAAGCTCGGCATCATCGGCATGGGGCGCAATCACCATCACCCGCTGCTGGCGCACATCAGGCTGGCGGAATACCGACAACACAGGCGCGCCCTGCACACGACAGAACCGACCACGCAGCTGCAACTGCCCATCGAGCAGCGCTTGCGTTTGGCCGGTCAGGTTCAGATAACGCAGGCCATTGACGCCGCGCTCGAATACTTGACGGTCACCGTCCGGCAGGGCGATGAACGGGTCGACAAAGCGGCCCAGCACACTGCTCTTGAGCCGCAGCGCGAGGATCAACGTCTCGTCGCCCGACAACTCAACGGTTTCGCCCAGCAGCAGCCGGCCCTCGCTCAGCACCACCTTGGGCTGCTCGGTATCCGCTGCAAACTGATACTGGTAGTCGTCCTTGGGCGAGTAAAACAGATGGTCGGCAAACCAGGCTTCATGGGCGACCCAAGCCAGCACTGCCAACAGCAGCGGCAGCCACCAGGCCACCAGCACACCCACGCCGACCAACACCAGCAAACTGACCAACAGACCCATGCGTTTATTGCGGCGATGGCGCTTGAGCAGCGCCTGCTTGCGGCTCGTAGACTCACTCATACCGTGAACACCGGCACGGGGTTGCACCAACGGTCCTTGTACTCGCGGTCCGCACGGCCAAACGAAAACCGCAATGGCTTACCGGCTTCGCGTGCTTGCTCCCAGGCACTTTGGGTATTGAGGAAGCTCAATACGCTGCCCGGGCTGAATGCGCGGGTTTCGGGGTCCACGCCGCCATTGATGTACTCGACACTGATCCACTGCGGCGCTTCGACGCGGTAGACCAACTGAATGGCGATCGGCGCATCGTTGAGGAAAATCACCGAACCGATCAGCCACTCACGCAGCAGCTCGATCACCTGTGCCATGCGTTCGGCGCCCGTGGCGGGAAAGCCCCAGCGGCGCTGAAACAGGTCGCAGTAGATCGCCGACAGCTCTGCGCTGGAGAACTCATGCACCGGCCGCACCACACCGCCCGCCTCTTCCAGCAGGCGCAACTCGCGGCGTTGGTTATAACGAAACTTCTTCGACAATTCTTCCGGCGTACGCGCCATGGCCAGTTGCTCGGCCTGCGGCTTGAGGCCCGCAAAGCGGCCCTCATTCAGGGCCGACAGGTAACGCGCGCGATGGCGCAGCGCGGCTTGGGCATCCTCGGCGGCGGGCAGGATCAACTCGGCGTTACCCAGGTCGAACAAGCCTTTCTTGCCATGCCGTTTGAGAACATCCTTGGACAACGCCAGGTCGCGTCCCCAGGTCGCAATGCAGGCCTTGAGCTCGCCGCCCTGCTCCCATGCCAGATAGCGCACGGGAATGTCAGCCAAGCCGGCGAGACGCTCGACCACCTGCGGATGCGTGGCGACACTGCCACCAAAACGCTGCCAGGCTTCGCTGTAGGTCGGCGCGTCAACGACGGACCAGCCGCGCTCGCGCCAGCCTTGGAATCGATTGAGCATCAAGCCCTCGCGGTCAATTCAAGTACGGGGGGCAACTGCCAGAAAGTATCGCGCACCGCCTGGTCAGAAAACCGTTGGTGCAGGCGTTCCAGCATCATCTCGGCACACAGCTGGTGCTGTTGACGATCCATCGCCGCCAGGTGCCGAAGGCCCTGGCCCAAGTGCTCGGCATCACCCAACGGAAACAGAATGCCCACACCCTCGACCACTTCCCGGGCGCCGCCGCAGGACGTTGCGAGCAACGGCACACCGGCGACCATGGCTTCCAGCAACACCATGCCGAACGGCTCATGATCGGAGCTCAGGGCAAAGGCGTCGAACGCGCGAAAATACCGGCGTGCGTCCGGCACCTGGCCGAGGAACAGCACTTGGTCGGCAATGCCCAGCTCGCGCGCCAGAGCCTTGAGGTCTTTCTCCAGGCGCCCGGTGCCGAGGATCGCCAGGCGACTCTGCGCCGGCAAATGTGGCAACGCCAAGGCAAAGCCCTTGAGCAAGGTAGCCTGGTCCTTGTCCGGATGCAGGCGACCGACGTTGCCGACCACC
The DNA here is from genome assembly GCF_053345295.1 of Pseudomonas sp. M5A4_2d. Taxonomy (NCBI): domain Bacteria; kingdom Pseudomonadati; phylum Pseudomonadota; class Gammaproteobacteria; order Pseudomonadales; family Pseudomonadaceae; genus Pseudomonas; species Pseudomonas sp. M5A4_2d. The sequence continues at coordinate 234,048 of NZ_JBKEZW010000003.1, forward strand.
CATTCATCCGGTGACAGCCCCAGGGCATCCCGCGCCTCATCGGCCGGCACCTGCAGCGCTTGCATGGTCTCGACATCGATGCGGTTATACAACGTCTGAATACGCGCCGCAGGCCAGCCCGGCAGGCAGCGACGCATATCATCGCGCACCGCATCGGACACACCGAGCAGGCTCAGGCGCTTGCTGAAAATCGACGCGAAGAGCTTGCGGCTACGGCGCTGATAGTCACCAAACGCATGATGCACGCCGATCACCGGCAAGCGCGTGCCGAGCAAGGCGATATAGATCGGCTTGAACCGGTGGGCGATGCAGAAACTGAAGTTGCGCGACGCGGCGATCTTGCGCAACTCACGGATGGCGCCCAGCTTCAGGCCACGAATGGCCTTGGAACTGAACTCCATGAACAACACTTCATCGGATGCGCAACCTGCGGCTACCGCAGGGTCGGCGGCCCCGGTAAGAAACACCGTGGTCACCTTGTAGCCGGTGCCTGCGAACAAACTGGCGTACTGCCGCGCGCAGTCCAGAAACGGCCCGTCATAGCCGTGGCAGAACTGCAGGACGTGGCGCTCAGCCGACCGAGTCATAAGGGTCCACGCCGTCTTTGACGACCAGGATGTCTTCCATGATCAGGTATTGCAGGTCGGAGCCGAAGAACATGTTCAGCGCGTCGGTCGGCGAGCAGATCATCGCTTCGCCACGGCGGTTGAGCGAGGTGTTCAGCGACACGCCGTTACCGGTCAGCACTTCCAGCTCTTTCATCATGTCGTAGTAGCGCGGGTTGTATTCGCGCTTGAGCACCTGGGCGCGGGAGGTGCCATCTTCATGGACCACTTCCGGTACGCGGGTTTTCCACTCTTCCGACACTTCAAACGTGAAGGTCATGAACGGCGCCGGGTGATCGACCTTGATCATCTGCGGGGCCACGGTGTCGAGCATCGACGGGCAGAAAGGCCTCCAGCGCTCGCGGAACTTGATCTGGTGGTTGATGCGGTCGGCCACGCCGGTGGCGCTCGGGCAACCGATGATCGAACGACCGCCCAATGCACGCGGGCCAAACTCCATGCGGCCCTGGAACCAGGCCACCGGGTTACCGTCGACCATGATCTTGGCGATGCGCTTGGGCATGTTTTCGATCTTGCGCCACACCGGCTTGCTTTCGTGTTTGGCGCACGCAGCGATCACGTCTTCGTTGCTGTAGGACGGGCCGAGATAGACGTGTTCCATCTTCTCTACCGGTACACCACGGGCGTGGGACACATAGGCCGCCGCGCCAACCGCGGTGCCGGCATCGCCGGACGCCGGCTGCACGAACAGCTCTTTGACGTCGTCACGGGCAATGATTTTCTGGTTCAGCTTGACGTTCAGCGCGCAGCCGCCGGCGAACGCCAGCTTGCCGGTGTCCTTGAGGATGTCGCCCAGGTAGTGGTCGATCATCTGCAGGGCCAGCTTTTCGAACAGTGCTTGCATACTGGCCGCGTAGTGGATGTAAGGCTCGTCGGCGATGTCGCCTTCGCGCTTGGGACCCAGCCACTCAATCAGTTTTGGCGAGAAGTAGAAACCCTTGCCCTTCTCTTTATAACGGCGCAGACCGATGACGTTGGCGTAATCGGTGTTGATCACCAGCTCGCCGTTTTCAAACGAGGCCAGGCGCGAGAAATCATACTTGCTGGCATCGCCATATGGCGCCATGCCCATGACCTTGAACTCGCCGTCGAGCATCTCGAAACCGAGGAACTCGGTAATCGCGCCATACAGGCCACCCAGGGAGTCCGGGTCGTAGAATTCCTTGATCTTGTGGATCTTGCCGTTTTCGCCGTAGCCGAAGAACGTGGTGGCGTACTCACCCTTGCCGTCGATGCCCAGGATCGCGGTTTTTTCCTGGAAGCCCGAGCAGTGGTAGGCGCTGGAAGCGTGGGCCAGGTGGTGTTCAACCGGCTCGATCTTGATTTTTTTCGGATCGAAGCCCAGTTGCTCCAGGCACCAGACGATCTTGTTGCGATAGCGCTTGTAGCGACGGTTGCCCATCAGGATCGCGTCGAGCGCGCGGTCCGGGGCGTACCAGTAACGCTTGGCATAGTGCCAGCGCGCCTCGCCGAACAGGCTGATCGGCGCGAAGGGAATCGCCACCACGTCAACGTCGGAAGGCTTGATGCCGGCTTGTTCCAGGCAGAACTTCGCCGATTCGTAAGGCATGCGGTTCTTTGCATGTTTGTCGCGTACGAAGCGCTCTTCTTCGGCGGCCGCGATCAGCTTGCCGTCGATATACAACGCTGCGGAAGGATCATGGCTAAGGGCGCCGGACAGGCCAAGAATCGTCAATGCCACAGGGGTCTAGCCTCTTTTAGTCTGCATACAGGCGGGTTGCGCCTGAAAAAAGTGTGCCTCCCGCCTGGGCGAGAAACAGCTAAAGGGCGGGATTATAACTTAAAAGCAGTAGGAAGCTGTTAGCGGCAACCGGCAAGCGGGCTACTGGTAGATCTCGATGCTGCCGTCCTTGCTCTGGCGGTAGATCGTGTAGGGCAACACCAGCGTGTCCGCCACGCCGGAGGCGAGCGCCTCGATGGCAATGATCGGGAAGGCATTGCCCGCACGGTCCGAGAAGCTTTGGTCGTTCAGGCTTTTGTCAGGCTTGGGCTCGCCGTTGAGTGTGCAAAAGCCGTAGATAACTCCGCTGTATATACGCGGCACGTTTTCGCAGTGACTGCGTGATTCCTTGAGGTTCTGGCTGGCAACCGCGTCCGGGCGGAAGACGGTATTGATCGTTCCGCAGCCAGTGAGCAGTACGAGCGTTAGCGCCAATAGAATATTAGAAACACGGTTCACGGATGACTCCTTGTGTCTTGAACGGGCGAATGCGGACAACGCCGACGTGCTTATACCTCCCCCGCTCAAGAGCCGCCGGGGCGCCAATAGATACTGATATTGCCGTCACTCGCCTGTCGATAAATCGTATAGGGCAACACAACGGTGTCGGCAACGCCGGACACGGCAATGTCCAGCAACACGAAGGGTATCAATATACCGGTCGGGTCAGGTGCCGCATGCAGCGAGCAAAAATCAAAGGCCACCCCACTGTAAACGCGGGGTATGGATTGGCAATAGGTTTTTATGAGCCTGAGTTCACGCGCGGTGTCACCGTCTTTGCGAATAACGCTGTTCACGGTTCCACAACCGCTCAACAGCAGTGCAGCAACGCCCAGTGCAACCGTAATGTTTACTGTCATAGTGCGGCCCTCACAAACGGTCAGCCACACTATCACCGGGGTATCGGCCCACCCACCCCGGCGCGCCGACAACTTACGTGAGAAAAATCCGAAATGGTAAAAATTGACCAAGTCACTAAACTCGCGCCCTTTTGCGCGTTTATGTCCTATGCGCCACAGATATCGGCTGACCATGAAAACCTTTGCCCGCCTCACCTCGTTGCTGCCCTGCCTGCTTGCCCTGAGCGATACCACCCTGGCCGATGATGCACCACTGATCCTCGACCCCAGCGTCGTCACCGGCTCGCGCAGCGCCAACCCGACCTTTGACCTGCCCTACTCGGTCGACAGCATCAGCCGCGAACAGATCAGCGACGGTCAACTCGGCATCAACGCCTCCGAAGTCCTGTCCCGCGTGCCCGGGCTGGTGGTACAGAACCGTCAGAACTATGCGCAGGACCTGCAGATTTCCTCACGCGGCTTCGGCGCGCGCTCGGCGTTTGGCGTACGCGGCATCAAGCTGATTGCCGACGGCATCCCCGCCAGCACCCCGGACGGCCAGGGCCAGGCGGCCACGTTCAATCTCGATACCGCCGAGCGCATCGAAGTCCTGCGCGGCCCGGCAGCCACCTTGTATGGCAGCAATGCCGGCGGGGTCATCCAGATGTTTTCCCGCGACGGCGAAGGCCCGCCACGCATCGGCGCTGAAACCCTGGTGGGCAGCGACGGCCTGAACAAAAACCACCTGACCGCAGAAGGCGCGGCGAACGGCGCCGGTTTCGTGCTCGATGCCTCGCGCATGGACACCGACGGCTACCGCGACCACGGCAGCGCCCGCCGTGACCAGACGTTTGCCAAGCTTAACTTCCAGCCGGATGACGACAGCAAGCTGGCGCTGATCTACAGCAGCCTGGAGCAGAACGGCACGCAGGATCCGCTGGGGCAAACCTGGGCGGCGTACAAGGCCGACCCGCGTTCGGTAGCGCCGGCCGCGTTGCAATACAACACGCGAAAAAGCATCGACCATCAGCAATTAGGCATGAATTACGAGCGCTACATCGGTGATGCGACGCTGCAGGTGAATGCCTATACCGGGCAGCGCAGTGTGATTCAGTACTTGTCGATTCCGGACAAATTCGCTAGTGGCGCACTCAACCCGGCAAACGCTCGCGGCGGCGTAGTGGCTTTCGACCGCAAATTCTACGGCGGCTCGGTCCACTGGCTGCAACCCATCACCAGCGCCCCCGGCGACCTGACCCTGATCGCCGGCCTTGATTACGACCGCAGCCAGGATGATCGCCAAGGCTATTCCAACACCCTCGACGGCGTGCACGGCGTCAAAGGCGCGTTGGGCCGCGATGAAATCGACACCGCCACCAGCCTTGACCCGTTTGTGCAAGCCAACTGGCTGCTGGGCGACTGGACCCTGCAGGCAGGTCTGCGTCACAGCACCATGAAGATGGATGTGGACGACCGCTTCCTGAGTGACGGCAATGACAGCGGCAGCAAGACTTATCAGAAGAACACGCCATCGGTCAGCGTGATGTATGCCTTCACGCCCGACCTGCACGGTTACGTAAGCGCGGGCAAAGGTTTCGAAACTCCGACTCAGGCGGAGTCCGCGTATTCCAGCACTTCAAACGGCTTCAACTTCGCGCTCAGGCCGTCGGTCAGCAAGCAAATTGAAGTCGGCCTGAAGGCACGCATTGGCCAGGACACACGCCTGAATGCTGCCGTATTCCAGATCACGACTGACGACGAGTTGGTCGTGCAACAATCCAGCGGCGGTCGTACCACCTATCAAAACGCTGGCCGCACCCTGCGCCGCGGTTTCGAACTGGGCATCGAAAGCCAGCTGTCGGATCAGTGGAGCACGCACCTCGCCTACACCCGCCTGCAAGCCACTTACGACAGCGACTTCGTCAGCGGCGGCAACACGGCCATCAACAAAGGCAACTACCTCCCCGGCGTGCCGCAAACCACGCTGTTTGCCGAGCTGAACTGGAAACCCCGCGACTGGGTCAGCACCGCCCTTGAAGGCATGTACCGCAGCAAGGTCTACGTCGAAGACACCAACCAGCAACACGCCGCGCCGGGCTACAGCGTGTTCAATTGGCGCGCACGCTTCGAGCAGAAGGTGGAGCACTGGACCTTCCACCAGACGCTGCGCCTGGATAACTTGCTGGATCGCCAGTACGTCGGCTCGGTGATTGTCGGTGACGGCAACTTCCGTTATTACGAAGCGGCGCCGGGGCGGTCGTGGTATGCGGGCGCGGGGGCTGAATACCAGTTTTGATCAGGTCATGTAGCGCCTGAGCGGCCGCCTTCGCAGGCAAGCCCGCTCCCACACTTGACCGCGTTTACACATCAAAATGTGGGGGGCAGGCCGGCTTTAACCGGCGACGCCGATCTCTCGGGGCAAACGCTGGTCGATCAGCTGGTACAGGGCGCTGCTCTCAGGCCAGTTGCGCATAAACCGCGCGCGGTCCTTGGCAAATGCCGGGGCGAAGCTGGCGTTGCTGCGGTGCTGGCACATGGCATCGAGATCAATCAGCGCCCAGCGATCCTCGGCCCAGAACAGGTTATGGCCTTTGAAATCGCCATGGCTGATGCGCTCACGAATCAGCTCGGCAAACAGATGATCCAGGGCCAGCAGTTCGTTTTCGGGCGCATCACCGTTCTCAACATACGGGGCGAAGCGCTCGATGATGTCCGGCCCCGGCAAGTATTCGGTGACCAGATAAGCCCGGCTGCGCAGCCAGAAAAAACGCTTTTCCAGCACGGCCAGCGGCTTGGGTGTGGCGATCCCCAGAAAGGCCAGGCGGTTGCCTTCGCGCCAGGAGTGCCAGGCACGACTGGGGCGCCAGAAACGCTTGAGCCAATGGGCGAATCCCTTGATGTTGTAGCGCTTGATCACCAGCGGCCGACCGGCCACTTCAACCTTGGCGACAGTGGCCGCACCACCGGTTTTGTACAGGTGGCCCTGGTCAAGCAAGGCATCGGCCTGTTCCAGCACCGGCAGCATCGCAGGCTCTTCCTCGCGCCGAATCGCACGCAAGGCAAAGGCGCCACGCACCACGCTGAACAACGTGCATTCACGGCCGACCTTGTTCAGAAAGTCCTTCAAGCGCCAGGCACTGACCTTGCGCACCTGTTTCTCCAGGGCTTGCAGCGGCAACGCGTGCTCGCCGTTGCTCAGCAGGTAGTACACCAGCAACTCTTCGGTGAACGGCTCAAGGTTTTTCGGCAACTGGGCGAAAAACACCCCGAGGTTTTCCAGCACCCGAGTGCGCGACAGCGGCTTGCCCGCTTCTTCGACGCGAATCCCGGCACCGTCAATCAGGTACAGCTTGCCGTCCTGGCGCAGCAGGTTGTCCAGGTGCAGGTCTTCCTGCCACAAGCCTTTGCTGTGCATCTGCGCGATCGCCGCCAACGCCTCGGCGAGCACGGCGGTCTGTGCGTCCGCCAACGGCGGCAAACCTTCGACCGCCTGCCAGGCATCGGCCAGGCTTTCGGCGCCTTCAATAAAGTCGAACAAAAGCCAGCCGCCCTCACCTTCCTGCAAACCATCGGCCAGCAGCTGCGGCGTGGTCAGGCCTTGCTCAGCCAGCAGGCGGACGCCGCCGAGTTCGCGCTGAAAATGCCGTGCCGCCTTGTTGCCCACCAATAATTTGGCCAGCACCGTGCGACCGCGCCACACGCCTGCGCCCACATAGCGCTCGCCTGGCAATACGCGCAGCAGGCTGAGCAGTTGCAGTTGCCCGGGGCCGGCAGCATCCGCCAGCTCGATGGTCAGCGGAAGGTCAGGCGTGCGACCGGCTTTTTTCAGCTCGGACAAACGCATCAGCGCTTCTCCTTGTGACTGCGACGGGCCGTCAGGCGCTCGAACCAGGCGGTGGTCAGCGAGCTGTCTTCAGGTTGATCAAGATAGGCCGCCAGCAATTGCCGCACGTGGGCATCCGACCACTGCGGCGCGCGCCGCAACAGCGGTTCCAGGTCCTTGACCCGGTCGCGCCTGCCGAACAGCAACGGGCGGGTTTTTTCCAGGTCGATCAACTGCGCGGCATACCCTGTGCCTGTGGCCTGCAGGAAAATATGCTTGGGGTAAAAACAGCCATGCACCTGACCCACGCTGTGCAGGTGTCGCGCCAGCTGACCGCACGCCAGCAAGATCGCACGGTGCTGGGCGTCCGTCAGTTGCGGCCACTGTTCCAGCAATGAATCCAGGTCGTTCCAACCGTCCAGGGCACGGGTCAGCAACATCGCACGGTGCTCGCCATTGACCTTGCGCTCACCGAAAAACGCCGCCTGCAACGCCGGAATACCGCGCTCGCGATAACGGCTGATGTTACGGAATTCGCGGGCGAACGTCGGCTCGCCCAACGGCTTGCTGAGCGTGCGTGTCAGGTAATTGCTCTGGCGCTTGAGGTAGTAGCCCTGACCTTCAAGCTCCAGGCGAAACACGCTGCTCCATCCTCCGTCGCTGGTATTGGGCTCATCCACCGCGTCCAGTTGCCTGGCCCACAGGGCATCGAAGTCAGCCAGGCCGTTGCGCTCAAGCAGAGCGCGATCTTCGGCCGCCAGGAAATCACTCATTCGCGCCCCTCGAAAAACTTCACCACGTGGCGAATCCGCTGTTTGTCCGACGCCGTCAGGTGCGGGCGTTGGCGGTATTGCAGGTAGAAGCGCAGGCGCTGGGTAGCCGACAAGTGATACTTGGCGACTTTGTCCAGGCAGGCCAGGTCTTTGGTAATACGGTACTTGAGCCAGAACCCGCGCCAGAAATCACCGTTGGGGCAATCGATCAGGTACAGGGTCTGATGATCGTCGACCAACAGGTTGCGCCACTTCAAATCGTTATGGGTGAAGCGATGCTCGTGCATGGTGCGGGTGTATTCGGCAAGCTGGCGACTGACCACGCTGACCCACTTGGGGTCTTTCAAACAGGCATCGTTGCGATCAGCCAGCACCGACAAGTCTGCGGTTCTCGGCAGCTCGCGGGTGATCATCGCACCCCGGGCATAGGCCAGGCCCTTGCGCTCCAGGCCCCAGGCCACCACGTCGGCGGTAGGAATCCCCCACCTGGCGAAGCGCTTGAGGTTCTGCCATTCGGACTTCACTCGCGGCTTGCCGAGGTAGCGGCGCAGGCCTTTACCGGCACCGACGTAACGCTTGACGTAGAAATTCACCCCGCCGCGCTCTACACGGATCACTTCCGACAACGGGTCGCGTGTCAGCTGCTCGCCCTGCAGCGCAAACACCGCCTCAAGGCTGCCGAAATCATCCGCCAGTGCGGCGTAAGCAGGTTCCAGGTTCCAACCCGCCATCAGAGCGCGTCCCCGTAGCGTTGTTTTCGTGCATAAAGCTTGTCGGCCTTGGTTTGCAGCCACTGCAGCAAGGGGCTTTCTTCGGCCAGGATCTGGCGCAGCGGCTGCTGGAAGTAGCCCTTGAGGAAGCGCAACTTGTCGCGACGCGTGAGGCCGATGTCCAGCGCCGAAAAATACAGCGCGGCCAAGTCTTTGTCGCGCCAGCGATGGCTGATTTTGTCGCGGGTCTGGGCGCGGTGCAGGTCGATCACCGACAGTTTGAAGTGATCGAAGGTGACCGGCGTATCCGTGTGCAGCAGGAAGTGGCAGATGTAGCAGTCGCGATGGTTGACCCCACCGCGATGCATCATGCCGGTCATGCGCGCCACTTCAGCGATCAGCGCGCGCTTGAGGCGCGGCTCGGGCGGCTGTTTGGCCCAGTTGATGCTGAAATCTTCGAGGCTGACCGTAGGCGCCAACTCTTCGGTGATGATGAACGAGTGCTGGTCGGCCGGGTTGTTGCCGCGCTCGCCGTAGGCCACAGCGGTCATGGTGGGCACGCCGATTTCCTGCAGGCGCGCGATGGCCTGCCACTCCTGGCCCGCGCCCAGCACCGGCAGCTTGGCGGTGACCAGGTTCTTGACGATCTCGCCCCAGCCGATGCCACGGTGGATCTTCACAAAATAACCACGGCCATCTACTTCGGTACGCAAGGTGCGACGCGCTTCGAGCTCACGGTACACCTCGCCTTGCAGCCGCTCGACTTCGGCGAAGGCATCGCGCCCGGCCCAGAGGGTCTTGAACGGCTCGGCAAGCATCAACTTCATCGTTTTGGCTCCGCCAGAATCACATCCGCCGCGTGCTGCGGCATGCTGTAGAGGTCGGCCGTCTCGGCGAAGGCCAACCCATTGCGGCCCCAGGCCGCGCGCTGTGCAGTGTCGGTGAGCATTCGCGCCAGATACTGGTTGAGCTGCGCCTGTTCAAAAGGTTCATCCAGCACCAGGCCGCTGTCGGCTTCGGCGATGTAATGGGCATAACCACACACGGCCGAGACCAGCACCGGCAACCCGGCCACCAGGGCTTCGAGCAACACAGTGCCGGTGTTTTCGTTGTACGCCGGGTGGATCAACAGGTCGGCACCCAGCAGGAAACGCGGAATATCGCTGCGGCCCTTGAGGAACTGCACGTTGTCGCCCAGCCCCAATGTGGCGCTCTGCAGTTGGAATACTTTGGGGTCGTCCTGGCCAATTACAAACAGGCGCGTGCGTTTTTTTAGTTCTGCCGGCAAGGCGGCTACGGCCTTGAGGCTACGATCGACGCCCTTGGTCTTGAAGCCGGAGCCGATTTGCACCAACAGCAGGTCGTCCTCGCGCAGGTTGAATTCCTTGCGGAAACCTTCGCGAATCTCGGCGGCGTTCGGCGGTGCCCGGCGATCCTGGGCAATGCCCGGTGGCAACAGGTGGAAGCGCTCCAGCGGGGTGTCGTAATGCTTGATGAACAGCGGCTGCTGCACTTCGGAGATCATCAAGACTTCGGTCTTGGCATCCTTGGCGAACACCGCACGCTCGTACTCGGCAAAGTGCTTATAGCGGCCAAAGCTGCGGTACAGCGAGTGGCGCAGGTTTTGCGCCTTGTCTTCAAAACAGCCATCGGCGGCGTAGTAAACGTCCAGGCCAGGCATTTTGTTGAAACCGATCAGGCGATCCACCGGGCGCTTGGCCAGGTCGGCTTCCATCCAGGCGCTGAGTTTCTCATTGCGCCGATGATTGAAGATCGCCTTGACCGGCGCCACCAGCACTTCGAAACCCGGCGGAATGTCGCCTTCCCAGATCAGCGTGTAGACACGAATCTGGTGGCCGCGCTGCTGGCACTCCAGGGCGATACGCATGAAGTCGCGCTGCAGGCCACCGAAGGGGAAATATTTGTACAGAACAAAAGCCAGTTGCATCAGTGCAGCTCCTCAGCCAGTAACAACGTGCTCAGTCGGCTTGCCACACGCTCAGGGTTCAAGCGCGTGAAGCACAGGGGCGACTCACGCTTGATGTCGAACCGACGCAAATCGTCGGCCGTTGGTTGATAGGTACAGTGCTTTTGCAGGCATGGCGCACAGGGGAAGTCGCTGGCCAGATGAATCTGGCCCTTGCCATAAGCGCCGGTCAGGCCGGGGTTGGTGGGGCCGAACAGGGAAATGGTCGGCACGTCCAACGCGGCGGCCAAGTGGCCGAGCCCAGTGTCCACCGCCACGCAGGCGCGGGCGCCGGCGAGCACACGGGCGACGCCGGCCAGGTTCAGCTTGGGCAACACTTCGGCGTTTTGCAGGCCTTGCGCCAGGCGCTCGGCACGGGCTTTTTCGTCGGCATTGCCCCACGGCAACTTCACGTCCACACCCAAGCGACCCATGCGTTCGGCCAGTTCGCGCCAATAGGCTTCGGGCCAGTGCTTGGTGTCCCAGGTGGTGCCGTGCAGCAGCAGCACAAACGGTTTTTTCGGCGGCAGGCCGAGCAGCTTGTCGACGCTCAGGCCGTAATCGCCCAGACCTTTGGGCAAGTCATAGCCCAGCGCCACAGCGAACAACTGGCGCAAACGCTCCACCGCATGTTGCCCACGGGCCACGGCCAGGCGCCGCGAGTAGAAACGCGCGGCGATTGGCTCGCGGGCGGAGTGTTTATCGAAGCCCGCCACCGGGGCACGCACGTAGCGTGTCAGCCAGGCGCTTTTGAACAGGCCCTGGGCGTCGATCACCAAGTCGTATTTAGTCGACTGGACGCTCTGTTTGAAGCGTCGCCACTCACCGCTCTTGATGGTTTGCCAGATGTTTTTGCGCCAGCGGCGAATCGCCACCGGGATCACCTTGTCCACCGCCGGGTGCCAGGTAGGGATCTCGGCAAAGCCTTCTTCCACCACCCAATCAAAGCGAATGCCAGGGATTGCCCGCGCCGCGTCGGTCAGTGCCGGCAAGGCGTGGATCACGTCGCCCAGGGATGAGGTCTTGATTACCAGTACGCGCAAACTAACGGACCTCGACCACAGAGCCCTGCAACCGCTGCAAGGCATCGCTGACCGGTTGCGGCAGCAACTGGCGCAGGCAATTGTAGTGGCCGAAACGGCAGGTGCGGTCGAAACACGGGCTGCACTCCAGGCCCAGGCGCACCACTTCGACCTTATCGGCCAATGGTGGGGTGAAGCCTGGAGAGGTCGAGCCGTAAACGGCCACCAACGGGCGGTTCAACGCCGCCGCCACATGCATCAGGCCCGAGTCGTTGGACACCACCGCGTCGGCGCAGGACAACAGGTCGATGGCCTCGGCCAACGAGGTGTCGCCACTAAGGTTCACGGCTTCTTCGCGCAGACCGGGAATCAGGCGTTGGCGGATGTCTTCACCCACCGAGTGATCGTTTTTCGAACCAAACAACCACACCTGCCAGCCTTCACGAATCTTCATTTCGGCGACTTTGGCGTAATGCTCCGACGGCCAGCGCTTGGACTCGCCAAACTCGGCGCCAGGGCAAAGCGCCAGCACCGGACGGTCGAGCATCAAGCCGAACTTGGCCAGTGCCGCGTCGCGTGTAACCGGGTCGATCTGCAGGCTCGGGCGCGGGTAAGGTGTCAGCAACTCGGCACCGGGCTCGTAGGCCAGGGCCATGAAACGCTCGATCATCAGCGGGTAACGCGCCTTGTCGAGGGTGCGCACGTCATTGAGCAGCACGTAGCGAAACTCGCCGCGCCAGCCGGTACGTTTAGGGATGCCGGCAAAGTACGGCACCAGCGCCGATTTCAGCGAGTTGGGCAGCAGGATCGCTTGCTCGTACTGGCCGAGCATGGATTTGCCGATGCGCCGGCGCGTCGCCAGTTCGAGTGCGCCGTGACCGAGCGGGAAGCTCAAGGCCTTGCGCACCTCGGGCATGCGCTCGAGGATCGGCCGGCTCCACTCAGGGGCGAGCACGTCGATTTGGCAGTCGGGATGACGCTGTTTCAGGCACTGGAACAGTGTCTGCGCCATCACCATGTCACCGACCCAACTGGGCCCAACGATCAGAATATTCATGTAGTTTCCACAAACGATGCGGGGAGGCTTATGCCTCCCCGCCTCAATAATTACTGCCAGTCGCGGTGGGCCTGGGAACCGCTTTGTGCGGGAGCTGGCTTGCCTGCGATGGCATCGCCTCGGTAGGCCTGCTACACCGAGTCGCTTGCATCGCAGGCAAGCCAGCTCCCACATATCAGTCGAGTATCAGCTTAACCCCAGCGCTTGCCAGATTCGCATCACCTGGCGCCGTTCGTCGGCGAACTGATCCCCGGCCACTGTGCCCGCCTCGTTTTGCAAGGCCTGGCGGTGCGCGGCGGAACGGTAGGCCTTATACACCTCGCGCAGCAGATGGGCATCGGCGGCGGGCATCAGCCCAACCTGCTCCAGGCCTTCCAGAATGCGGATATTGTCGGTGTAGCGCAGCAACGATGGATGTTGCGCAGACCACGCCAAAGCGGCGTATTGCACCATAAATTCAATATCGACGATACCTCCGGCGTCCTGCTTGAGGTCGAACGCCGCCGTGGGCTCGAAGGCATTGGCACCGGTACCGGCCGCCGTGGTCCGGGTGCCCAGGTTATCGCGCATCTTGGCGCGCATCTCGCTGACCTCCTGGCGCAGCTTCGCCAAGTCCCGTTCACGCCCCAGCACTTTGGCGCGTACTTGTTCGAACGCATGGCCCACATCCTGGCTGCCCACCAGCACTCGAGCGCGGATCAGGGCCTGATGTTCCCAGGTCCAGGCTTCATTTTCCTGATAGCGCTCAAACGCCCCCAGCGAACTCACCAGCAAACCGGACGCGCCCGAAGGCCGCAGGCGCATGTCCACTTCATACAACTGGCCCGAGTTGGTCTGGGTGGTCAACAGGTGAATGATGCGCTGGCCTAAACGCGTAAAAAACTGCGCACCGTCAATCGGCTTGGCACCGTCGGTTTCCGCCTGCGGGTCACCGTCGTGGATAAACACCAGGTCCAGGTCCGAACCATGCCCCAATTCGATCCCGCCGACCTTGCCATAACCGACAATGATAAACCCAGGATTGCACAGGCTGCCGTCCACCCGCTGCGGCGAGCCGTGGCGCGCCACGGTCTGGCGCCAGGCCAGGGCCAGCACTTGTTCGAGGATGGCCTCGGCGAGCCAGGTCAGGTAATCGCTGACTTTCATCAGCGGCAGGCTGCCCGCGATTTCCGAAGCCGCGACACGCAGGCGGTGGGCCAGTTTGAAGTGGCGCAGGGCTTCCATTTGCTGCTCAAGGTCATCCTCGGGAATGCGCGTGAGGCGCTCGCGCAGCTCTGCGGCGAGTTCCGGCGCCAACGGCGGCTTGAACAGGCGGCCTTCGTTGAGCAGTTCGTCGAGCAGGAGCGGGAAGCGGGTGATTTGTTCGGCGATCCACGGGCTGGCGGCGCACAGGGTCAACAGCCGGCGCAGGGCGTCGGGGTTTTCGGTCAGCAGCACGAGGTAGGCCGAACGGCGGGCGACGGCCTCCACCAGCGGCAATACGCGCTCCAGTACCAAGTCCGGGTTGGCGTGCTCGACCGCCTGGGCCAGCAGGCGCGGAATAAAAGCATCCAGCCGTTCGCGGCCCAGGCGCTGCATGGCGCGCAATTGCGGGCTGCCACGCAGGCTGGCCAAGGCCTTAAGCGCTTTGGTCGCATCCGTAAAGCCACCTTCGGCTAATTGCCGGCACGCGGCCTCTTCGTCCTGGGACTCTTCCCACAGCGGCAACCACTCACCGCCCACAACCAATTCACTTTCTTCGCCCTCTTCCTCGTCGGGATCAGCGATCACCTGGCGGAAATGCCAGTCCACACGGCTACGCCAGTACATCAGGCGCTCATGGAATGCCGCCCAGTCGGCAAAGCCCAGCATAAAGGCAATACGCGCCTGGTCTTCCGGGCCGTCCGGGAGCATTTGCGTCTGCCGGTCGGCAATCGCCTGGATGGCGTGTTCGGTGTAACGCAAAAACTCGTAGCCATTGCGCAACTCGGCGATCACGGCTTGTGGCAGGTAGCCCTGGCCTTCCAGGGTTCCCAACACGTTGAGCAACGGCCTCTGTTGCAGGCTCAGGTCGCGGCCACCATGGATCAGTTGGAACGCCTGCGCGATAAACTCCACCTCGCGGATGCCGCCCGAGCCCAGCTTGATGTTGTCGGCCATGCCTTTGCGCCGCACTTCCTGCTGGATCAACTGCTTCATGGTGCGCAGCGCTTCAATGGCGGAAAAATCCAGGTAACGCCGATAGACGAAAGGTCGCAGCATGTCGAGCAACTGCGCACCGGCAACCTGGTCACCGGCCACTACCCGCGCCTTGATCATGGCGTAGCGCTCCCAGTCGCGGCCCTGATCCTGATAGTACTGTTCCAGCGCATTGAAACTGAGCACCAACGCGCCGGCCGAGCCGTATGGCCGCAGGCGCATGTCGACACGGAATACAAAACCGTCGACGGTCATCGGGTCAAGGGCCTTGATCAACTTTTGACCAAGGCGAATGAAAAACTCCTGGTTATCCAGCGCGCGCTTCACGCCCACCGTCTCGCCGCCTTCGGGGTAGGCGAAGATCAGGTCGATATCGGAAGACAGGTTCAGCTCCACCGCACCGAGCTTGCCCATGCCGAGGATGACCATGTGCTGAGCTTCGCCGCTGCGCCGGCCGGTAGGTGTGCCGAACTGTACGCAGTGGCGCTGATACAGCCACTGGTAGGCCTGGTCGATGCAAGCGTCAGCCATGTCGGAGAGGTCGCGACAGGTTTGCACCAAGTCCGCTTGTCGGGTCAGGTCGCGCCAGATGATGCGCACTTGTTGGCGCGTACGCTGGCGGCGCAATACACGGCCCAGTTCATCTTCTGTTTCGGCCTGTTGCGCAGCGCCAGCGATCTGGCCGCACAGCTCGCCGGGCGCGAAACCCCGGTCCAACTCGCCCCAGGCCACCAGCTCGAGCAACATCAAAGGGTCACGAACGCTCTGTTCAATGACGAAATCACTGGCGGCGCACACCCGGGCAAAGTCGGCCCACCGTTGCGGCGTCCACGCAGAAAGGCCATGATCGTCGTCCAGCGCGGCCACTGCGTCACGAAATGACTGCTCGGCCCGGCTGGCGTAAGGCAAGAGAATGGCCGGTAATTCGGCGAGTGTTGGAAGGCTCATGGTCTATCCTTGATCGGCGCGTAAATGGCTTGTTGCTGTGAACGCAAGAACCACGCTCGGTGAAGGACTGTCGAACAAAGGTTATAAATAGCTGAAATTAAATTAATCTTGGCAGGCAACATCAAACTTTCACCTTTTCTTGTTCGCAAAAGATCAACAATAACGATTATGCTCACCAGCCAGACCGAGCAATCCGCTCAGTCTTGTGTAGTTTTACTACTCGTATATACATTCGAAAGGCTGAAATGGCCGACGATTTGTAGTAAAACTACAGGACGCCGAAGCAACCTTCGGCCATCCAAGAATTTATGTCGTCTGCCCACAAGGCCAGTCGCAAACTTCAGGCAACCGATTCTGGTAGCCTTTCCGCCCTGGAGCAAGCCATGCAAGACCTCGATCCCGTCGAAACCCAGGAATGGCTGGACGCCCTGGAATCGGTTCTCGACAAAGAAGGCGAAGACCGTGCTCACTATTTGATGACCCGTATGGGCGAACTCGCGACCCGCAGCGGCTCGCAACTGCCTTACGCCATCACTACGCCATACCGCAACACCATCCCCGTTACCCACGAAGCACGCATGCCTGGCGACCTGTTCATGGAACGCCGCATTCGCTCGCTGGTACGTTGGAACGCCATGGCGATGGTAATGCGCACGAACTTGAAAGATTCTGACCTGGGCGGTCACATCTCCAGCTTCGCTTCCAGCGCAACCCTGTATGACATTGGCTTCAACTACTTCTTCCAGGCCCCGACCGACGAACACGGCGGCGACCTGATCTACTTCCAGGGCCACACCTCGCCAGGCGTTTACGCCCGTGCGTTCATGGAAGGCCGCATCACCGAAGAACACATGAACAACTTCCGCCAGGAAGTGGACGGTAACGGCCTGTCGTCGTACCCGCACCCTTGGCTGATGCCTGATTTCTGGCAGTTCCCGACCGTTTCCATGGGCCTTGGCCCGATCCAGGCGATCTACCAGGCACGCTTCATGAAGTACCTGGAAGCCCGTGGCTTCATCCCTGAAGGCAAGCAGAAAGTCTGGTGCTTCCTGGGCGACGGCGAGTGTGACGAGCCGGAATCCCTGGGCGCCATCTCCCTGGCCGGCCGCGAGAAGCTGGACAACCTGATCTTCGTCATCAACTGCAACCTGCAGCGCCTCGACGGCCCGGTTCGCGGCAACGGCAAGATCATCCAGGAACTCGAAGGCGTGTTCCGCGGTGCTCAGTGGAACGTGACCAAAGTCATCTGGGGCCGTTTCTGGGACCCACTGCTGGCCAAAGACGTCGACGGTATCCTGCAACGTCGCATGGACGAAGTCATCGACGGCGAGTACCAGAACTACAAAGCCAAAGACGGCGCGTTCGTGCGTGAACACTTCTTCAACACGCCTGAACTCAAGGCGATGGTTGCAGACCTGTCAGACGACGAGATCTGGAAACTCAACCGTGGCGGCCACGACCCGTACAAGGTCTACGCGGCGTACCACGAAGCGGTCAACCACAAAGAACAACCGACCGTCATCCTGGCCAAGACCATCAAGGGTTATGGCACCGGTGCCGGCGAAGCGAAAAACACTGCGCACAACACCAAGAAAGTTGATGTTGAAAGCCTGAAGCTGTTCCGCGACCGTTTCGACATCCCGGTCAAGGACGAAGAGCTGGAGAACCTGCCGTTCTTCAAGCCGGAGCCAAACAGCGCCGAAGCCCGCTACCTCAGCGAGCGTCGCACTGCACTGGGCGGTTTCGTGCCACAGCGCCGCGCCAAGAGTTTCGACATTCCTACACCGCCGCTGGATACCCTCAAGGCTATCCTGGACGGCTCGGGCGACCGTGAAATCTCCACCACCATGGCCTTCGTGCGAATCCTCGCGCAACTGGTCAAGGACAAGGAAATCGGCTCGCGTATCGTCCCGATCATCCCGGACGAAGCCCGTACCTTCGGTATGGAAGGCATGTTCCGTCAGTTGGGCATCTACTCCTCCGTCGGCCAGCTCTACGAGCCAGTCGATAAAGACCAGGTGATGTTCTACAAGGAAGACAAGAAGGGCCAGATCCTCGAAGAAGGCATCAACGAAGCGGGCGCCATGAGCTCCTTCATCGCTGCCGGTACTTCGTACTCCAGCCACAACCAGCCGATGCTGCCGTTCTACATCTTCTACTCGATGTTCGGTTTCCAGCGTATCGGCGACCTGGCATGGGCAGCAGGCGACAGCCGTACCCGTGGCTTCCTGATCGGCGGTACTGCCGGGCGGACCACGCTGAACGGCGAAGGCCTGCAACACGAAGACGGTCACAGCCACATCCTGGCTGCCACCATCCCGAACTGCCGCACCTTTGATCCAACCTACGGCTATGAGCTGGCGGTGATCATCCAGGACGGCATGAAGAAGATGACCGAACAGCAGCAGGACGTTTTCTACTACATCACCGTGATGAACGAGTCCTACCAACAGCCAGCCATGCCGGCCGGTGTCGAGGAAGGCATCATCAAGGGCATGTACCTGCTCGAAGAAGACACCAAGGAAGCGGCGCACCACGTGCAGCTGATGGGCTCCGGCACCATCCTGCGTGAAGTCCGTGAAGCGGCGAAGATCCTGCGTGAAGAGTTCAACGTCGGCGCTGACGTGTGGAGCGTTACCAGCTTCAACGAACTGCGTCGCGATGGCCTGGCGGTCGAGCGTAACAACCGCCTGCACCCAGGTCAGAAGCCTGCGAAGAGCTATGTCGAAGAGTGCCTGACTGGCCGTAAAGGTCCGGTGATCGCCTCTACCGACTACATGAAACTGTTTGCTGAACAAATTCGCCAGTGGGTCCCGTCCAAGGAATTCAAAGTCCTGGGCACCGACGGTTTCGGCCGCAGTGACAGCCGCAAGAAGCTGCGTCACTTCTTCGAAGTCGACCGTCATTTCGTGGTGTTGGCAGCCCTGGAAGCCTTGGCTGACCGTGGTGAGATCGAACCTAAGGTGGTGGCTGACGCTATCGTCAAGTTCGGGATCAACCCGGAAAAACGCAACCCACTGGACTGCTGAGGAGATTTTTTGTGAGCGAACTCATTCGCGTACCTGACATCGGCAGCGGTGAAGGTGAAGTAATCGAGCTGTTTGTGAAGGTCGGCGACACCGTCGAAGCCGACCAGAGCATCCTGACCCTCGAATCGGACAAGGCGAGCATGGAAATCCCTGCTCCCAAGGCCGGCGTGGTCAAGAGCCTGAAAGTGAAGCTGGGCGATCGCCTGAAAGAAGGCGACGAACTGCTGGAGCTGGAAATCGAAGGTGCCGCTGATGCGGCCCCTGCGGCAGCGCCTGCTGCCGCTGCTGCACCTGCACCGGCTGCTGAAAAGCCTGCCGCCGCCGAGGCTCCAGCCGCACCGGCTGCTGCACCGGCCGCTGCCACTGTTCAGGACATTCACGTGCCGGACATCGGTTCGTCGGGCAAGGCCAAGATCATCGAGCTGCTGGTCAAGGTCGGCGACACCGTCGAAGCCGACCAGTCGCTGATCACCCTGGAGTCCGACAAGGCCTCCATGGAAATCCCTTCGCCGGCTGCCGGCGTGGTGGAAAGCATTGCGGTCAAGCTGGAAGACGAAGTCGGCACTGGCGACTTCATCCTCAAGCTGAAAGTACAAGGCGCTGCTGCCCCGGCTGCTCCGGCACCGGCTGCCGCACCTGCGGCCAAAGCTGAAGCGGCTCCGGCCGCTGCCGCCCCTGCACCGGCTGCAAAAGCCGAGGCCGCACCGGCCCCTGCGGCTGCCGCACCTGCGCCAAGCGGTGCCAAAGTTCACGCCGGCCCTGCCGTGCGTCAACTGGCCCGTGAATTCGGCGTTGAGCTGAATGCCGTATCGGCCACTGGCCCTCACGGTCGTGTGCTGAAGGAAGACGTGCAGGTTTACGTCAAAGCCATGATGCAGAAGGCCAAGGAAGCTCCGGCTGCCGGCGGCGCTACTGGCGGTGCTGGCATTCCACCGATCCCGGTCGTGGACTTCAGCCGCTTCGGCGAAACCGAAGAAGTGCCGATGACCCGCCTGATGCAAATCGGCGCGTCGAGCCTGCACCGCAGCTGGCTGAACATTCCGCACGTGACCCAGTTCGACCAGGCCGACATCACCGACCTGGAAGCTTTCCGCGTTGCGCAGAAAGCCGTGGCCGAAAAAGCCGGCGTGAAACTGACCGTGCTGCCACTGCTGCTCAAGGCCTGTGCGCACCTGCTCAAGGAGCTGCCGGACTTCAACAGTTCGCTGGCGCCAAGCGGCAAGGCGATCATTCGCAAGAAATACGTGAACATTGGCTTTGCCGTCGACACCCCGGATGGCCTGCTGGTACCGGTCATCAAGAACGTCGACCAGAAGAGCCTGCTGCAACTCGCTGCCGAAGCGGCTGCGCTGGCAGCCAAGGCCCGCGACAAGAAGCTCACCGCAGACGACATGCAGGGCGCGTGCTTCACCATCTCCAGCCTCGGTCACATTGGCGGCACTGGCTTCACGCCAATCGTCAACGCGCCGGAAGTGGCGATCCTGGGTGTTTCCAAGGCCACTATCCAGCCTGTATGGGACGGTAAAGCGTTCCAGCCGAAGCTGATGTTGCCGCTGTCGTTGTCCTACGATCACCGTGTGATCAACGGCGCTGCCGCTGCACGTTTCACGCAGCGTTTGAGCCAACTGCTGAACGACATCCGCACCATCCTGCTGTAAGCATCAACGGGCCTCACTTTCACCGGGGAGGCCTGGCTGCACCGATTTCCGAGCGCCACGCTCGTACCTCAACCCCGCCAATTGGCGGGGCTTTTTTTCGCCTGCTTTTTTGTCGGCGCGAGAGGCGTCGCGCCTGCGTCAATACGCCACCCATCACCCCGATTGCAGAAACCGCCCTCGCGGCCGATAACAGCCTTATAGCACTTAGCCTTCATCCTCTCTTGTCAGTGCGTGCTGCATGATGCAACCTTGCCGCAGGCGACAGTAAAGAGGGCGTGAGCCCGGCGCAGTGCGCATTTTTCCAAGCGAGTTCCCCCATGAAAAGCCAACCCGATGTCGCCCGTATGGCGGCCGAGGTAGTGACGCAGTTACCGGTGCCTTCGCGCCTCGGTATGCTGCGTTTCGAGCGGCTTAATGAGGCAAGCTGGGCCTTGCTGTACCTCGACCCCAATTGCGAGCGCCAATTCGGCCTGCCGGCAGTCGAACTGTGCGCGCTGGTCGGCACCCCCTACGCCAGCCTGATGGAACCTCAGGCGCGCTATCAACTGCACGACGCGATCCAGCAGCAACTGACCCAGAGTCCGCATTACCTGGTGCGCTACACCCTGCACACCAGCGACGGCCCCCTGAGCCTGTTGGAGATGGGCGAGGCTTACAAACAACACAATCGTCACCTGGTGCGCGGCTACCTGATGGTGGTCGACGGGCTGTTCAGCGAAATCCCCGCCCCCGCGCCAACCGCCGACCTGGAAAACCAGAACAGCCGCCTGCAGATCGCACTGGAGCTCAATCAGCGCGCCCAACAGGAACAGTTGCAGCACCTGGAACGGGTGCGCGCTCAACAGGAGCTGATCCTGCTGCTGGCACGCCAGCGCTACACCACACCCAACTCGCTGCAAGAAGCCGCCGAGCTGATCACCCGCAGTGCGTGCGACATCTACCAGATCGACTGCGCGAGTATCTGGAACCTTGAGGGCCAGCGCCTGGTGCCGATCTCGGCCTACCACCGCGCCGACCAACAGCATCATCTGCCCGAAGCGATCGACGCCAGTGGTTTCCCGGACTATCTGGAAGCCCTGCATTCGAGCCGCGCGATCGACGCCACCCATGCGATGCGTGACCCACGCACCCGGGAAATGGCCGAGAGCCTGCGCGCCAAGGATATACACGCGATGCTCGACGCGAGCATCCGCGTTGATGGCCAAGTCATCGGCGTGCTGTGCCTGGAACAGAGCGGCAGCTCACGCGCCTGGCAAACCGATGAGATCGCCTTTGCCGGCGAGCTGGCAGACCAGTTCGCGCAAGTGATCAACAACCACAACCGCCGCACCGCCACCAGCGCGCTGCACCTGTTCCAGCGTGCGGTTGAGCAAAGCGCCAACGCCTTTTTGCTGGTCAACTGTGACGGCGTGGTGGAGTACGTCAACCCGAGCTTTACCGCAATCACCCAGTACAGCGCCGAAGAAGTCCATGGCCACCGCCTGGCGCAATTGCCGGCCCTGGAAAATCTCAGCGAACTGCTCTTCGACGCGCCGTCGAGCCTGGCCAAGAGCAACAGCTGGCAGGGTGAATTCAAGAGCCGGCGCAAAAACCTGGAACCCTACTGGGGCCAGCTGTCGATCTCCAAGGTGTATGGGGACAACCGTGAGCTGACCCACTACATCGGCATCTACGAAGACATCACCCAGACCAAGCTGGCCCAGCAACGCATCGAACGCCTGGCGTACACCGACAACCTGACCAACCTGGGCAACCGCCCGGCGTTTATCCGCAACCTTGATGAACGCTTTGCCCGCGACAGCGACAGCCCGATCAGCCTGCTGCTGGTGGACATCGATAACTTCAAGCGGATCAACGACAGCCTCGGCCACCAGACCGGCGACAAGCTGCTGATCAGCCTGGCCCGCCGCCTGCGCAACAGCCTGAGTGCCGGTGGCAGCCTGGCGCGGTTTGCCAGTAACGAGTTTGCGGTGTTGCTTGACGACGCTGATCTGGAGAGTGGCCAACTGGTCGCCAGCCAGTTGTTGGCAACCCTCGACAAGCCGATGTTCGTCGACAACCAGTTGATCAGTGTCACCGGCTCCGTGGGCCTGGCTTGCGCGCCATTACACGGCCGTGACCCGCAAACCCTGATGCGTAACGCCGGGCTCGCCCTGCACAAGGCCAAGGCCAACGGCAAGCACCAGGTGCAGGTGTTTACCGAGGCCCTGAATGCCGAGGCCAGTTACAAGCTGTTCGTCGAAAACAACCTGCGCCGCGCCCTGACCCAGAACGAGCTGGACGTGTTCTACCAGCCCAAGCTGTGCCTGCGCAGCGGCCGCTTGCTGGGCATGGAAGCGCTGTTACGCTGGAACCATCCGGAAAAGGGCATGATCCGCCCCGATCAATTTATCAGCGTGGCGGAAGAGACCGGCCTGATCATTCCTATCGGCAAATGGATCGCGCGCCAGGCCTGCCGTATGAGCAAGCAGTTGAGCGCCGCCGGCATGGGTAATTTGCAGGTGGCGATCAACTTGTCGCCCAAGCAATTCTCCGACCCGGACCTTGTGGCGTCGATCGCCACGATCCTCAAGGAGGAACAGCTGCCGGCCAATCTGCTGGAACTGGAGCTGACCGAAGGCTTGCTGCTGGAAGCCACCGAAGACACGCGCCTGCAGCTGGATCAATTGAAGAGCTTTGGCCTGACCCTGGCCATGGACGACTTCGGCACCGGCTACTCGTCGCTGAGTTATTTGAAAAAATTCCCCATCGACATCATCAAGATCGATCGCAGCTTTATCCACGAAATCCCGGACAACCAGGACGACATGGAAATCACCTCGGCGGTGATCGCCATGGCCCACAACCTCAAGCTCAAGGTGGTGGCCGAAGGCATCGAAACCAGCGAGCAACTGGCGTTCCTGCGCCGGCATCGCTGCGATGTGGGCCAGGGCTACCTGTTCGACCGGCCAATCCCCGGTGCAGAGCTGCTTGAGAAGCTTAAACGCTATCCTCGCGGGCCTATCGCCTGACAGCGCTGTAACACTCGGGCACACTGGCTGTCTGTCTTATTACATAACTCAATCTGACTGAGAGGACTGATCATGGTCTTGCGCTCGGAAATTCTGGTGAACAAAAACGTGCTGCCTACTCAAGAACAAGCTTTGCCTGGCCGTGAAACCCCGATGAAGCTGCCGGAAACGCATTTCGTCAACGGCAACCCGCTGCTGGGGCCATTTGTCGACAACGTAGAGTTCGCGATTTTCGGCCTCGGTTGCTTCTGGGGTGCGGAGCGCAAATTCTGGCAGCGCGACGGCGTGGTCAGCACCGTCGTCGGGTACGCCGGCGGCTACACGCCGAACCCGACGTACGAAGAAGTCTGCTCGGGCCTGACCGGCCACAGCGAAGTGGTACTGGTGGTGTTTGACCAAGACAAGATCAGCTATGAAGAACTGCTGAAAATGTTCTGGGAACTGCACAACCCCACCCAAGGGATGCGCCAGGGAAATGACATCGGCAGCCAATACCGTTCGGTGATCTACGCGGTCAAACCTGAACATCTGGAGGCGGCGAAAGCCAGTGCCCAGGCGTATCAGAGTGAACTGACCAAGGCCGGGCTGGGCACCATCACCACAGAAATCGACGAAGCGCCGACGGTGTATTTCGCCGAGGCGTATCACCAGCAGTACCTGGCGAAGAATCCGCAGGGCTATTGCGGCATCGGTGGCACGGGCGTGACCTGCCCGATCTAAGACTTGCGCAGTTCAAATGTGGGAGCGGGCTTGCTCGCGAATGCGGTGTATCAGTCGACATATCTGTTAACTGACGCTCCGTCTTCGCGAGCAAGCCCGCTCCCACATTTAGCTTTGTGTTTTGGCTTGAGATCTGATTACTCAGCAATGAGCCAATCCATCTGCCACCCACCCTGGGTCTGGCCAAGCTTCTTGGACAGCCACGGCAGCAACTCACGCAATTCCTCCTCCAACCCCCACGGCGGATTGGCAATCGCCAGGCCCGAACCGGTCAGGGTATTGGGCGTGTCCAGCGGATGCACCAGCAACTCCACCCGCAGCAACTTCGGCGCCCCGGTGCCGGCCAGGTCCTGATAGAAGCGGCGCAACATGCGCTGGTCCTTGACCGGATACCAGATCGCCGCAACGGTCTGGCGCATGCGGCTGACCGCCTCCTTGAGGGACGCCGCGCAGCGCTGCATTTCATCGAGTTGCTCAAACGGCGGGTCAATCAGCATCAGTGCGCGTTTCTCCGGCACCGGTAACAGCGCACGCGGTACATGCCAGCCCTCGCCCAGGTGCACTTTGACCCGGCGATCACCTTTCATGTTGTCCTTGAGCAGCACGCCGTCTTCCGGGTGCTTCTCATTGAGCAACACACGGTCCTGGGGCCGCGTGAGGCGGCGCGCCAGCTCCGGCGAGCCCGGGTAGTAACGCAACTGGCCATCCGGGTTCATTTCGTGCAGCACGCGCATGTAGTCGGCGGTCAGCGGCGGCAGATCGCTTTCGCCCCACAGACGCGCGATGCCTTCCAGGTATTCACCGGTGCGGTTGGCCTGGTCGCCCTGCAAGTCGTACAGACCTATCCCGGCGTGGGTGTCGAGGTAGGCGAACGGCTGTTCCTTGCGCGACATCAG
Organism: Pseudomonas sp. M5A4_2d; assembly: GCF_053345295.1. Taxonomy (NCBI): domain Bacteria; kingdom Pseudomonadati; phylum Pseudomonadota; class Gammaproteobacteria; order Pseudomonadales; family Pseudomonadaceae; genus Pseudomonas; species Pseudomonas sp. M5A4_2d. Next base: position 259,045 of record NZ_JBKEZW010000003.1, read on the forward strand.
GGCGATGAGGCGGGTCAAGGTCAGGTGTTTGAAGACATCGGCGTGGTTGCCGGCGTGAAAGGCGTGACGATAATTCATGGTTGCTCCTGCGCAGGGGGCGAAGTTTACCTTCAACAGGGGCAAAGGTGCAGGGCTGCGTGTCGGGCAGTGCTTATGTCACGAACACAGGCACACCGCAGAAAACAGTCTAATCCCACCTATGGCAGCGGGCTTGCCCGCAATGCAAGTGACGCGGTATTACCCGTACACCGCGGTGATGCTATCGCCAGCAAGCCAGTTCCCACAGTGTTCGGGGGCACCCATGAATCCAAGGAGGTCTATAACAATCATGAAAGACGCCACTATTGCACTGCATCACGGCTTCAAATCGGACCCGACCACCAAGGCTGTCGCTGTGCCGATCTACCAGAACGTCGCCTTCGAATTCGATAACGCCCAACATGGCGCCGACCTCTTTAACCTGGACGTACCCGGCAACATCTACACGCGCATCATGAACCCTACCAACGATGTGCTGGAACAGCGTCTCGCCGCGCTTGAAGGCGGCATTGCGGCCCTGGCCGTTTCGGCCGGCAGCGCGGCGATCCACTACGCGATCCAGACCCTGACCCGCGCCGGTGACAATATCGTCACCACCCCGCAACTCTATGGCGGCACCTACACCCTGTTCGCCCACCTGCTGCCGAGTTTTGGCGTCGATGTGCGTTTCGCCCGCAACGACTCTGCCGAAGCCATCGCCGAACTGATCGACGACAACACCAAGCTGGTGTACTGCGAAAGCATCGGTAACCCGGCCGGCAATATCATCGACATTGAAGCCCTGGCGGAAGTCGCCCACGCCCGGGGCGTCCCGTTGATGGTGGACAACACCGTGGCCACGCCAATCCTGTGCAAGCCGATCCAGTTCGGTGCCGACATCGTGGTGCACTCAGTGACGAAATACGTCGGCGGCCATGGCAACTCATTGGGCGGCGTAATCGTCGACAGCGGCACCTTCCCATGGTCCCAATACCCGGAGAAATTTCCCGGCCTCAACCAGCCCGAGCCGGCCTACCACGGCGTGGTCTACACCGAAAAATTCGGCCCTGCCGCCTTCATCGCCCGCGCCCGTACCGTGCCGTTGCGCAATACCGGCGCAGCCCTCGCACCGATGAACGCGTTCCTTTTGCTGCAAGGTCTGGAAACCCTGGCCCTGCGCATGGAGCGCCATACCGAGAACGCGCTGAAAGTCGCGCAATTCCTGCAAGGCCACACCGAGGTGGAATGGGTCAGCTACGCCGGGTTGCCGGAGCACCCGCACCACGCACTGGCGCAAAAATACATGCAGGGCAAACCCTCGGCGATCCTGTCATTTGGCTTAAAGGGCGGCTATGACGCTGGCGTGCGCTTCTACGACGCCCTGCAAATCTTCAAACGCCTGGTGAATATCGGCGACGCCAAATCACTGGCCTGCCACCCCGCGTCCACGACTCACCGACAGATGAACGAGCAGGAACAGGCCAAGGCAGGCGTGAAGCCGGAGATGATTCGCCTGTCAGTGGGCATCGAGGCGATTGAGGACCTGATCGAAGACCTGCAGCAGGCATTGGGTTCAACTCAACGCTGAGGCGAGGTCATCGGCCAGCGCTTCATGGCTGATGTCCGGCCTGCGCGCGAAGTAGGCGACCTTGTGCCGCAAGGTCGCCGGCTTAAAGGCGGTGTACAGGTCAGGGCGCTGTTCCTCGAGCCATTGCAGCAGGTTATCGATCAGCACGTGGGGCAATCGCGCTGCCAGTTGTTCCAGCAACGATTCCGGCACTCGCCACCAAGGGCTGGCTTTGGCGGCGGTGACGGGCCCAGTCGCAACGGTCAGCGGTTGGCCATTGATCAGATACCGCTGGAACACCGGCAATACGCTCCCCGTCTCGTTACCCAGGTTGCGCACAATCGGTAGAAACTGCGCAGCATCCCAGAAGCGCAAAAACACTGCCTGGTCATTGTGCGCAAACACCTTGGTCAAGCTTTGCAGGTGCGCGAGCACTGTTTCCGGCGGGCTGGATGAAACCGCCAGCCAGCCCCAATCCATTGATTCGGTGGTTGCGACCCAGTCGAGGAAGGGACTGCGGGGCTCGATGAGCCCAACATAAGGCATTACCTCGCTCCACTGCGCGTAGGCTGTGCCTGCCCAGATCGCCCGGGGCGGCACGCCGGCAGCCATGGTTTGCCAAGCGGCAAAGGGCTTGGCGTCGCTGGCTCCGCTCAGCACCACAAACATCTGCTCATTGGGTAGCAAAGGGCATTGAGCCAGCCAAGCGCGTGGCGCCAAAGCGTGACGCATAAGGGCAATTCCTTATAATTAAAGCTTAAAGGTGTCGGGTGATATCACACTGACCGTTCTTGCAGCGCTCACACTCTTCGCAAAACGGTGCGCTGCGTTTCAGACTGGCCACTTGCACGCGGCTCAACGGTGCGGGAATAACCGCCAGCAGTTTTTCTTTTATTCCCGCCATTAACGGCGCAGCGGCAGGACCGGGCGCACCGCCAATCTGAATCGGCACACTGCTGAAAATGCCGGCCGCCGACACCGTGATCGACTGCCCTCCGGCCTGGATCGTAACGGCGGCACCCGCGTCGATCACGATGCTTTGCCCTGCGCCTATCTGAATGCTGCGACCGGCCCGCACCTGCTGGGACCCGCCGACTACCAGGTGATCATCCTGCTTGAGCTCGGTCAGGCGGTTGCCATGGGTGATGCGTTGCTCTTCGCCTTGAAGCTCATGATGGGACTCGCCACCGACCCTCACACGGCGCAGGTTATCAACCTGTACCTGCTGGTCATGCAACACATGCTGGGTCCAATCACGCTGGGCACGCAGGTAGATTTCCTCGGCACCCTTGCGGTCCTCAATCCGCAGTTCGTTGTAGCCCCCACCACCCGGGCTGCTGTGACTGCGCAAAATGCTGCGGGTCTTGTCCGCCGGCAAGTCCAGAGGCACTGGTGTCGCAGCGTTGGGCAGACAACCCATCACCAGGGGCATATCCATGTCGCCATTGACGAAGCCCACCAGGACTTCCATGCCAACCCTGGGGATCAGCACCGAGCCATAACGGTCATGGGCCCAGGCACTGGCGACGCGCAGCCAGCAACTGGAATGGTCGTTGTGCGCCCCGTCGCGATCCCAGGCCATCTGCACTTTGACCCGACCGTATTCATCGCAATGGATTTCGCTGTCGGCAGGGCCGGTGACCACCGCGTTCTGATAACCCGCAAGGGTCGGACGCTGCTGCTCAGGCATGGGCGGACGAAAGATCACATCCCACGGCGCAGCGATAAACTCGTTGCGATAGCCCTGGCGAAAATCCCCGCCTTCGACCTCAGTCACGGCCTCCTCGAGCACTTGGGGTTGTTTACCTTCGTGGGTTACTTGCGTCACCAGCCACAAGTTGTTCCATTCTTCACGTGGGTGCCCGCTCAGCATGAGGAAACGCCCGCAGACCAACGCCGGCTCATCGCCTTCGCCGTGGGCGACGCGAGCGTCTCGGCGGTGGCGCTCCAAACCACGTTGCGCGAGGTATTTGCCATGGAGCCGGTCAGAAAATTGACCGGGGTAGGTTTGCTCCTCCAGCGTGGGAAACGCCTCGCCGGCGACTTCGCTCTCCAACGCCAGGCGTGGCTTGCGGAAATCGTAATCGCGCAGGCTCACTGACGTCGTGCGGGTTTCCAATTGCACCGCAAACCGTTTGATCGCCGGGGCGCCCGCCACCATTCCGGAACCGGGTGTATACGGGGTGGGCTGGTCAGCCTGGGCAAACACTGTCTGGTCATCGCCGAACACCAGCACGTGCCCCTCGGGCGAATGCTGGAAGTGATAGTGAATCCCCAGCTCGGCACACAGGCGCTGAATGAACGCCAGATCGGTCTCACCGAACTGCACACAATACTCACGCTCCGGGTAGTGACCGCTCAGCCGAAACTCGAAGCGGTCGCCCTGAATCCCCTGCCCCACCAGCACCAGCGCAACAATCTGCGGCACCGTCTTGTGCTGGAAAATACGCTGATGGCTGCTGTGCATCAGGTACGCCAATTGCGGCACAAGACTGATCTGGTAGCGCGTAAGACGTCGTCCGGAATCGCCCTGGGCCACCCGATAAACCAGGCCGTGAACGCCATGGCCCTGTTCATCAAAACCCAGATATATCTGGCGATGCAGCATGCTTTCCAGGTCGATATCGGGTTGCTCGCTGACCAACTCAAGCTCAAAACGATAGGGCTGGCTGAGCGCCTCCTGACCTTTGAAGCTAAAGACTTTAAGGTCGCACGCAACCCCACTCAGGGTTAGGTTAAAGGCACTTTGATTGGCAGGAGCGAACATCCGGTGTTTCTCTGCGAAGGGTAGGCGCCAGATTCTGCACCACTGCTGCGCCCGGCTGAGCACGTCCTGGGAAAATCAGTAAAGCCCTACACGCACACGTCCGAATGTTCTTGCGGCGGACGTAAATCGCACGCAAAAAAAGGCCCGCATCCTACGGATGGCGGGCCTTTTTTCAGCTCATCTGGCGCTAAACGCCCGAAAAATTACTTGTTGAGGTTGTAGTCTTTTTCCGCAGCATCAAAACGCTCAACCATACCCGCAGTCGGTGCGCCCAGCTTGCTCACGACGTAGATCGCCAAGCTGGCGAAGATAAAGCCCGGGATGATTTCGTACAGGCCCAGCAGGTTGAAATGCTTCCACACGATCACAGTGATCGCGCCCACCAGAATGCCCGCCAATGCGCCGTTGCGGGTCATGCCTTTCCAGATCACCGAAATCAGTACCACAGGACCAAACGCAGCGCCGAAACCGGCCCAGGCGTAGCTCACCAGACCCAGTACACGGTTGTCCGGGTTGGCGGCCATAACGATAGCAATCAGGGCAACCAACAGCACCATGGCACGGCCGACCCACACCAGTTCAACCTGGGAAGCGTTTTTGCGCAGGAAGGTTTTGTAGAAGTCTTCGGTCAAGGCGCTGGAGCACACCAGCAACTGGCAGCTCAGGGTACTCATGACGGCCGCCAGAATGGCCGACAACAGCACGCCAGCGATCCACGGGTTGAACAGCAGCTTGGCCAGTTCAATGAACACACGTTCGTGGTTCTCGTTGACCGGCCCCGCCACTTCAGGGTGCGCCGAGAAGTAAGCGATGCCGAAGAAGCCCACCGCCACGGTGCCGCCCAGGCACAGGATCATCCAGGTCATGGAAATACGGCGCGCCTTGGCAATCGACTTCACCGAATCCGCCGCCATGAAGCGCGCGAGGATGTGCGGCTGGCCGAAGTAACCCAAGCCCCAGCCCATCAGCGAGATGATGCCGATGAACGAGGTGTTTTTCAGCATGTTGAAGTTGTCCGGATTCTTGGCTTCGATCGCCAGGAACGTGGTGTCGATGCCGCCGGTAGCCAGCAGCACGATGATCGGCGTCAGGATCAGGGCGAAGATCATCAGCGTGGCTTGGACGGTATCGGTCCAGCTGACGGCAAGGAAACCACCCACGAAGGTGTAGGCAATCGTCGCCGCAGCGCCGGCCCACAGCGCCGTCTCGTAGGACATGCCGAACGTGCTTTCAAACAGGCGGGCACCGGCCACGATGCCGGAGGCACAATAGATGGTGAAGAACACCAGAATCACCACCGCAGAGATGATCCGCAGCAGGCCGCTTTTGTCTTCGAAGCGGCTGGAGAAGTAATCAGGCAGCGTCAGGGCGTCACCGTTGTGCTCGGTCTGCACTCGCAGGCGGCCGGCCACGAACAACCAGTTCAGGTAGGCACCAACGATCAGGCCGATGGCGATCCAGCTTTCCGACAGGCCGGACATGTAGATCGCGCCCGGCAGGCCCATCAACAACCAGCCGCTCATATCGGAAGCACCGGCCGACAAGGCTGTGACCACGCTACCGAGGCTGCGACCGCCGAGGATGTAATCGGAAAGGTTGTTGGTGGAGCGATAGGCCATGAAGCCGATCAGCACCATTGCTGCGATGTAGATCACGAACGTGATCAGGGTAGGATTACTAACGCTCATAAGAGTGACGCCCTGGCTTTGTTTTTATGTAGCGACGGTCTGTCAGACGCCACCCACTGGCTCAGTGAGTAAACGTAACTGGTTGCCGCGCATTTATGACTGACGTTTCCCCAGGAAAGCCGCCAGCCGATGAACCGAACCTTGAAGGTGGTTGCACCTTGGCCGCGAATGCTATTCAACAAAGCAAATAAGGTGCAACCAGTTTCTTGAGAATAAGTTGCACCTTAGCGTGATTCGTCGAAAACCCTCCTTTTTTGCTCCTTTTCGGAGCAAGAACAGCCGATCTCAGAAGCAAATGCACCAAGGTGAAGCCGATTCGGTTGAAGGCCGGATTTTTTCCTGTGAACCGTCGAAAATTTCCTGAACAAAAGGGTTGCACCCGGTTGCACCTCTTGTTGGGCAAAGCTAATCTTGCCGCCAGCAGATGCCACTCGGTAGTGGCACCCATGAGGATAAAAAGATGGCAACGACCACCCTTGGGGTCAAACTCGACGACCCGACCCGCGAACGCCTGAAGGCGGCCGCGACCTCCATTGATCGCACGCCGCACTGGCTGATCAAGCAGGCGATTTTCAATTACCTGGAGAAACTCGAGGGTGGTGCAACCCTGAACGAACTCAATGGTTTGGGCAGTAAGGACGCTGATGATGCTGGTGAAATCCAGCCCGACCACGCCCACCAGTGCTTCCTGGAGTTCGCCGAGAGCATCCTGCCGCAATCGGTACTACGCGCCTCGATCACCGCCGCTTACCGCCGCCCTGAGCCGGAAGTGGTGCCGATGCTGATCGAGCAGGCACGCCTGCCGCAGGCAATGGCCGAAGCCACCAACAAGCTGGCCGCCTCGATTGCCGAAAAACTGCGCAATCAGAAGAGTGCCGGCGGCCGTGCCGGTATTGTTCAGGGTCTGCTGCAAGAATTTTCCCTGTCGTCCCAGGAAGGCGTGGCCCTGATGTGCCTGGCCGAAGCGCTGCTGCGTATCCCGGACAAAGGCACCCGCGATGCGCTGATCCGCGACAAAATCAGCACCGGCAACTGGCAGCCGCACCTGGGCAACAGCCCGTCGCTGTTCGTCAATGCCGCCACCTGGGGCCTGCTGCTGACCGGTAAACTGGTCGCCACCCACAATGAAGCGGGTTTGACCTCGTCCCTGAGCCGTATTATCGGCAAGAGCGGCGAGCCGATGATCCGCAAGGGCGTCGACATGGCCATGCGCCTGATGGGCGAGCAGTTCGTCACCGGCGAAACCATCGCCGAAGCCCTGGCCAATGCGAGCAAGTTCGAAGCCAAGGGTTTTCGCTACTCCTACGACATGCTCGGTGAAGCCGCGCTGACCGAACACGATGCCCAGAAGTACCTGGCCTCGTACGAGCAAGCCATTCATTCCATCGGCAAAGCCTCACACGGCCGTGGGATTTATGAAGGCCCGGGCATCTCTATCAAGCTATCGGCACTGCACCCGCGTTACAGCCGTGCGCAATACGAGCGCGTGATGGATGAGCTGTACCCGCGCCTGCTGTCACTGACCTTGCTGGCCAAGCAATATGACATCGGCCTGAACATCGACGCCGAAGAAGCCGACCGCCTTGAGCTGTCGCTGGACCTGCTGGAACGCCTGTGCTTCGAGCCGCAACTGACCGGCTGGAACGGCATCGGTTTCGTGATCCAGGCTTACCAGAAGCGATGCCCGTATGTGATCGACTACGTCATCGACCTGGCGCGCCGCAGCCGCCATCGCCTGATGATCCGCCTGGTGAAAGGCGCGTACTGGGACAGCGAAATCAAGCGCGCCCAGGTTGAAGGCCTGGAGGGCTACCCGGTCTATACCCGCAAGGTGTACACCGACGTTTCCTACATCGCCTGTGCACGCAAACTGCTGTCGGTACCGGAAGTCATCTACCCGCAATTCGCTACGCACAACGCCCACACGCTGTCGGCCATCTACCATATCGCCGGTCAGAACTATTACCCCGGCCAGTACGAGTTCCAGTGCCTGCACGGCATGGGTGAACCGCTGTACGAGCAGGTTGTAGGCAAGGTTTCCGATGGCAAGCTGAACCGTCCGTGCCGCGTGTACGCACCGGTCGGCACCCACGAAACACTGCTGGCCTACCTGGTGCGGCGCCTGCTGGAAAACGGCGCCAACACCTCGTTCGTCAACCGGATTGCCGACCACACCATCTCGATTCAGGAGCTGGTGGCCGATCCAGTGGCCAACATCGAGCAAATGGCGACGCTGGAAGGCGGCTTCGGCCTGCCGCACCCGCGTATTCCATTGCCGCGCGACCTGTATGGCAGCGACCGCGCCAACTCGGCCGGTATCGACCTGGCCAACGAACACCGCTTGGCGTCGCTGTCTTGCGCCTTGCTGGCCACGGCCCACAACGACTGGAAGGCCGCGCCGATGCTCGGTTGCGCGTCCAGCAATGAAGCCGCCGCCCCTGTGCTGAACCCATCCGACTTGCGCGATGTGGTCGGCCATGTACAGGAAGCCACCGTCGAAGACGTCGACAACGCCATCCAGTGCGCCATCAACGCCGGTCCGATCTGGCAGGCCACCCCGCCCGCCGAACGCGCCGCGATCCTGGAGCGCGCCGCCGACTTGATGGAAGGCGAGATACAGCCGCTGATGGGCCTGCTGGCTCGCGAAGCCGGTAAGACCTTTGCCAACGCCATTGCCGAAGTGCGTGAAGCCGTGGACTTCCTGCGCTACTACGCGGTGCAGGCCCGTAACGATTTCACCAACGACGCCCACCGCCCATTGGGCCCGGTGGTCTGCATCAGTCCGTGGAACTTCCCGCTGGCGATTTTCAGTGGCCAAGTCGCTGCAGCACTGGCGGCCGGTAACCCGGTATTGGCCAAGCCTGCCGAGCAAACACCACTGGTGGCCGCCCAGGCCGTGCGTATTTTGCTCGAAGCCGGCATTCCGGAAGGCGTGCTGCAACTGCTGCCGGGCCAGGGCGAAACCGTCGGCGCGCGCCTGGTGGGTGATGATCGCGTCAAAGGCGTGATGTTCACCGGCTCCACCGAAGTGGCGCGCCTGCTGCAACGCAGCGTCGCCGGTCGCCTGGATACCCAGGGCCGTCCGATTCCGCTGATCGCCGAAACCGGTGGCCAGAACGCGATGATCGTCGACTCTTCGGCACTGACCGAACAAGTGGTGATCGACGTCGTGTCCTCGGCCTTCGACAGCGCCGGCCAGCGTTGCTCGGCCCTGCGTGTACTGTGTTTGCAGGAAGATTCGGCAGACCGTGTCATCGAAATGCTCAAGGGCGCCATGGCTGAATGCCGCCTGGGCAACCCGGAACGCCTGTCGGTGGACATCGGCCCGGTGATCGACGCCGAAGCCAAGGCCGGCATCGAGAAACACATCCAGGCCATGCGTGACAAAGGCCGCGCCGTGTACCAAGTGGCGATTGCCGACGGCGAAGAGATCAAGCGCGGCACTTTCGTGATGCCGACCCTGATCGAGCTGGAAAGCTTCGACGAACTGCAACGGGAGATCTTCGGCCCGGTGCTGCACGTGGTGCGTTACAAGCGCAAAGAGATCGACCAGCTCATCGCGCAGATCAACGCGTCCGGCTACGGCCTGACCCTGGGCGTGCACACTCGCATCGACGAGACCATCGCCAAGGTGATCGACAACGTACATGCCGGTAACGTCTACGTGAACCGCAACATTGTCGGCGCCGTGGTCGGCGTGCAGCCATTCGGCGGCGAAGGCCTGTCGGGCACTGGCCCGAAAGCCGGTGGGCCGTTGTACCTGTACCGCCTGCTGTCGACACGTCCTACCGATGCGATCGAGCAATCCTTCGTGCGTGGCGACAAGCTGGCCGCACCGGACGTGCGTCTGCGCGATGCCATGAGCCAACCGCTGACCGCCCTGAAAACCTGGGCCGACAGCAACCAGTTCAGCGACCTGAGCGCCCTGTGCAGCCAGTTCGCCGCGCAATCGCAAAGCGGTATCACCCGCCAACTGGCCGGCCCGACCGGCGAGCGCAACAGCTACGCCATCCTGCCCCGCGAGCACGTGTTGTGCCTGGCGGAAGTGGAAGGTGACCTGCTGACGCAACTGGCGGCGGTATTGGCCGTCGGCGGTTCGGCGGTATGGCCGGAAACCGACCTGACCAAGGCCTTGTTCACACGCCTGCCAAGGGAGATTCAGGCGAAGATCAAGCGCGTTGCTGATTGGACCAAGGACGAGGTGGTGTTCGATGCCGTCTTGCACCACGGCGATTCCGACCAACTGCGCGCTGTTTGCCAGCAAGTGGCCCAGCGTGGCGGGGCGATTGTCGGGGTGCATGGTTTGTCGCAGGGTGAAACCACGATAGGCCTTGAGCGCCTGGTGATCGAGCGCGCGTTGAGCGTTAACACCGCTGCAGCGGGTGGTAACGCCAGCCTGATGACCATCGGCTAACTAATGTGGGAGCGGGCTTGCTCGCGGATACGGTAAATCAGTCAGTACATTGGGTGACTGACACTCCGCATTCGCGAGCAAGCCCGCTCCCACATTGACCGCGCTCGCAATGCCCTTCTCTCGTTCTGCCCTTCCATCACGCAAATCAATCTTGCTATCCAGCCTCCATTCGCACACTTAGACTCAGGCCTATTCCCCTACAGGTAAGCCGCCATGTCCGAGACGCTGCTCAGTTCCCGCAATCTGGCTTTCGAGCTGTACGAAGTCCTCGATGCCGAGGGCCTGACTCAGCGCGAGCGGTTTGCCGAACACAACCGTGAAACCTTTGATGCCGCCATCAGCACCGCGCGCAGCATTGCCGAGAAGTTTTTCGCGCCGCACAACCGCAAGAACGACGAAAACGAGCCGCGCTATGAAGACGGCAAGGCGATCCTGATCCCGGAAGTGAAACCCGCCGTGGACGCGTTCCTTGAAGCCGGATTTCTGAACGCCGCCCGCAGTTTTGAAGCCGGTGGCATGCAACTGCCAACGTTGCTGTCCCAGGCCTGTTTCGCGCACTTCCAGTCTGCCAACGCCGCCTCCACGTCCTACCCGTTCCTGACCATGGGCGCCGCCAACCTGATCGAAAGCTTCGGCACCGAGGAACAGCATCAGCGCTTCCTGCAACCGATGATCGACGGCCGTTTCTTCGGCACCATGGCCCTCACCGAGCCGCATGCCGGCTCGTCGCTGTCGGATATTCGTACACGCGCCGAGCCCGCTGCTGACGGCAGTTATCGGCTCAAGGGCAATAAAATTTTCATCTCCGGTGGCGATCACCCGCTGTCGGAAAACATCGTGCACATGGTGCTGGCCAAGTTGCCGGATGCACCGGCCGGAGTGAAGGGCATTTCGCTGTTTATCGTGCCCAAATTCCTGGTCAACGACGATGGCAGTCTGGGCGCACGCAACGACGTGCTGCTGGCCGGGCTGTTCCACAAGATGGGCTGGCGCGGTACAACGTCCACGGCACTGAACTTCGGCGATAACGGCAACTGTGTCGGCTATCTGGTGGGCAAACCGCATCAGGGCCTGAGCTGTATGTTCCAAATGATGAACGAGGCGCGCATCGGCGTAGGCATGGGCGCGGTGATGCTGGGTTACGCCGGCTACCTCTACTCGCTGGAGTACGCTCGCGAACGTCCGCAAGGGCGCCTGCCCGACAGCAAAGACCCCAGCACCGCGCCGGTCTCGATCATTCAGCACGCCGATATCAAGCGCATGCTGCTGACCCAGAAGGCCTATGTGGAAGGCGCCTTCGACCTCGGCTTGTATGCAGCGCGCCTGTTCGACGATACCACCACGCTGGCCACCGATGCCGAGCGCAAGCACGCCCACGAATTGCTCGATTTGCTCACGCCCATCGTCAAGTCCTGGCCGTCGGAGTTCTGCCTCAAGGCCAATGAACTGGCGATCCAGATTCTCGGCGGCCATGGCTACACCCGCGAATACCCGGTGGAGCAATACTACCGCGACAACCGCCTGAACCCGATCCATGAAGGTACCCACGGCATTCAGTCGCTGGATTTGCTTGGGCGTAAACTCGCGCAAAACGGCGGTGCGGGGTTGAAACAACTGATCCGCCTGATCGCCGAAACCGCCGCGCGCGCTCAGGAACACTCATCACTGACGGCATTGCGAGAACCCCTGGAACACCTGGTGGCACGCCTGCAAAGCGTGACGATTGGCCTGCTGACCGATCTGGCCCAAGGCAAGGTCAACAGCAGCCTGGCGAATTCGGCGTTGTACTTGAAGGTATTCGGGCACACGGTGATTGGCTGGCGCTGGCTGGAGCAGGCGATTCGCGCCGAGGAAGGGTTGGCCAGGGGCAATGCGGCCGATGTCGCCTTCTATAAAGGCAAGCTCCAGGCCGCTCGGTACTTCCTGACCTGGGAAGTGCCGAGCTGCCATCATGAACTGGCGATTCTGGAGGCACGCGATGACACGTGCCTGGGGATGCAGGATGAGTGGTTCTAAGGCGTTCCGATCGCCTTGGAAATCACATCGACCGTGGCGCTGACTTGCTCTTGGTAACGGTCGAGTTCCTGCTGGTGGTGCTTTTTCATTTCGATCTGCTCGGCGCACAGGTTCAGTGCGGCCAGTACCAATAATTTGTCACCGATCAGGGTCGGGTACTTTTTCTTGGTGGTGGCCAGGGACGCCTTGAGCATGGTCACGGCGTGCATCAGGGTTTGATCTTCCCCGTCCGGCGCCTTGATCGAGTAATCCTCTCCGAGAATCGAAACGACCTTTATCCCTTCATTCATGCGCCGACAGGCCCTGCGCTAACACGCTCAACCAACGCTTGGATGCGAGCGGCGGTGGCGCCGTGCTTTTCTTCCTGCTCCATCAGGTTCAGTTGCAGGCTGTCATTTTCATCCTTGGCGCGGGCCAGTTCCGCTTTGAGGAATTCGTTGCTGCCCAGTAGGTCCTGATTCTGCTGTACTAGGTCGCTGACCAGTTGTTCCAATTGGCTGAGGGATGCTTCTAACATTTTGATTTCTCGGGCATTTTCAAAGGGCGGTGACGATAAAGAAAATTCACCTCGGATGCCAGGGTTATCCCCGGCGCGCAGCCCGTTTTTTAAGGGCCGGGCCGCACTTTCGAGCCTTAGTGACTGCATTTACCCGATCTGGTTCCTGAATCCGCGCAACTGCTCGTCAGATGCGACAAAAGCGCGCGCCCCCTTAAGACTTTAGTCGCATGGCCGATAGCTCATACACACCCCGTCTCACGGCCGCACGGATCGCGCTTCTCCCCAGGATTCCAGCATGTCTCTTCGTAATATGAATATCGCGCCGAGGGCCTTTCTTGGCTTCGCGTTTATTGGCGCACTCATGTTGTTTCTCGGTGTGTTCGCCCTGAACCAAATGAGCAAGATTCGCGCAGCCACCGAAGACATCACCCTGTCCAGCGTGCCAAGCATTCGCGCCCTCGACGAGTTCACCCAGCTGACTCTGCGCCTGCGGGTGTTGTCGTATCGCCTGCTGACCAACCGCGAGCCGGACGTGCAGCAAAAGACCCTTGAGGCGTTTGAACTGCGCAACCAGCAGATCCGCAGCGCCCAGGGCGTCTACGAAAAACTCATCGAAAGCGGCGAAGAGCGGGCCGCCTATGACGAATACGTGCGCTTGCTCAGCCAGTACCATCAGATCGAGGAGCGCATGAAGAGCTTGTCTCGCGCCAACCAGATCGACGAGCTGCGGGCCTTGCTCAACACCGAGTTGCTGAGCAACTCCGAGCAGGTCAACACGGTGCTGACGCGCCTGCTCGACATCAACAACAAGATGGCCAACGCCACCAACCAGCAAGCCAAAGACCAGTACGACATGGCCTTTGAGCTGGTGGTGGGACTGTTGATCATTGCCACGGCGCTGACCCTGTTGTTCGCGTGGCTGCTCACCCGCAGCATCACCCTGCCAATCGCCCAGGCCCTGGAAGCCGCCGAAGAAGTGGCCGAAGGCAACCTGACGCGCCCGATCAAGGTCGACGGCAACGACGAAGCCGGCCGCCTGCTGGCCGCCATGGCCAAGATGCAAGACAAGCTGCGCGACACCCTGCAACGCATCGCCGGTTCCGCCACCCAGCTTGCGTCGGCAGCGGAAGAGCTGAACGCCGTCACCGACGAAAGTGCACGCGGCCTGACCCAGCAAAACAATGAAATCGAACAAGCCGCCACCGCCGTCAACGAGATGACCAGCGCCGTCGAAGAAGTCGCACGCAATGCGGTGAGCACTTCCGAAGCGTCGCGCAATGCGACCACTTCTGCCGGTGATGGCCGTGATCTGGTGCAGGAAACTGTCAGCGCCATCGAGCGCATGAGCGGCGACGTGCAAGCCACGGCCACCTTGATTGGCGACCTGGCCAATGAATCGCGGGATATCGGCAAGGTGCTGGACGTGATTCGCGGCCTGGCTGACCAGACCAACCTGCTGGCGCTGAACGCTGCGATTGAAGCCGCGCGTGCCGGTGAAGCCGGCCGTGGGTTTGCCGTGGTGGCGGATGAGGTGCGGGCCTTGGCCCATCGCACCCAGCAGTCCACCAGCGAGATCGAGCGGATGATCGGCAGCATTCAAGCCGGCACCGAGCATGCGGTGGATTCGATGCGTAACAGCACCGAGCGCGCGGAATCGACGTTGAATATCGCCAAAGGCGCCGGGATGTCGCTGGACACCATCAACACCGCGATCGTCGAAATCAACGAGCGCAACCTGGTCATCGCCAGCGCGGCGGAAGAGCAGGCACAGGTAGCGCGGGAAGTGGACCGTAATCTGGTGAATATCCGCGATCTGTCGGTGCAGTCAGCGACCGGCGCCAGCCAGACGAGTGCGGCGAGCAGTGAGCTGTCGCGATTGGCGGTGGATTTGAATGGGATGGTGGGACGCTTCAGGCTGTAACCCATAACCTGCCTGGCGAAGTCGATTCCTGTGGGAGCTGGCTTGCCTGCGATAGCATCGGCTCGGTGAACCTGGCTTACCGGGTTGCCCGCATCGCAGGCAAGCCAGCTCCCACATTGGATGGGTGCAGGCCCGCGAAAGCTTTTTGACAGCACTGCAATTCAACAGGTTAGAATCGCTGGCACGCAGACTGCATGGTCAGTTCGCGCCCGTCTTCCCAGTTCTGGAGTACTGCCTTTGAATGCGACGACCATCAACAGCCTGTTCTTGATCGGCGCGTTGCTGGTGGGTGCGAGCATTCTGGTAAGTTCTCTTTCGTCACGCCTGGGCATCCCGATTCTGGTGATCATCCTGGCCGTAGGCATGGCCGCCGGCGTCGACGGCGGCGGCATCATTTTCGATAACTACCCGACCGCCTACCTGGTGGGCAACCTTGCGCTGGCAGTGATCCTGCTCGACGGCGGCTTGCGCACACGGGTGGCGAGTTTCCGCGTGGCACTCTGGCCGGCATTATCGCTGGCCACGGTGGGGGTGTTGATTACCACCGGCCTCACCGGGATGGCTGCGGCCTGGCTGTTCAACCTTAATATCATTCAAGGCTTGTTGATCGGCGCCATCGTCGGCTCGACGGACGCCGCGGCAGTGTTCTCGCTGCTGGGCGGCAAGGGCCTGAACGAACGGGTCAGCGCCAGCCTGGAAATCGAATCCGGCAGCAACGACCCAATGGCCGTGTTCCTCACCGTTACCCTGATCGACATGCTGGCCAGCGGCCAAACCGGCCTGCACTGGAGCCTGTTGGGCCACCTGATCCGTGAATTCGGCATCGGCGGTATTGTTGGCCTGGGCGGCGGCTGGCTGATGCTGCAAATGGTCAACCGCATCAACCTGGCCACCGGCCTGTACCCGATTCTGGTGATCGCCGGTGGCCTGCTGGTGTTTGCCTTGACCAACGCCCTGCACGGCAGCGGTTTCCTCGCCGTGTACCTGTGCGGCTTGGTCATCGGCAACCGCCCGGTGCGTAGCCGTCACGGCATTTTGCACATGCTCGACGGCATGGCCTGGCTGGCACAGATCGGCATGTTTTTGGTGCTGGGCCTGCTGGTCACGCCCCATGACTTGCTGCCGATTGCCCTGCCAGCATTGGGCCTGGCGCTGTGGATGATCCTGTTTGCGCGGCCGCTGTCGGTGATGGTCGGCCTGCTGCCGTTCAAAGCGTTCCACGGTCGCGAAAAAGCCTTTATCGCCTGGGTCGGCCTGCGCGGCGCGGTACCGATCATCCTGGCGGTGTTTCCGTTGATGGCCGGCCTGCCTCACGCGCAGCTGTATTTCAACCTGGCGTTCTTTATCGTGCTGGTGTCGTTGCTGGTGCAGGGCACAAGCCTGCCCTGGGTGGCCAAGCTGCTGAAAGTCACCGTGCCGCCGGAACCTGCGCCGATTTCCCGCGCGGCCCTCGAAGTGCACGTTACCAGCGAGTGGGAGCTGTTCGTCTACCGCCTGGGCGCGGAGAAGTGGTGCATCGGCGCGGCCCTGCGCGAGCTGAAAATGCCCGAGGGCACACGCATCGCCGCCCTGTTCCGCGGCCAGCAACTGCTCCACCCGTCGGGTAGTACGGTGCTGGAAGTCGACGATTTGCTCTGTGTGATCGGCCACGAACACAACCTCCCGGCCCTGGGCAAGTTGTTCAGCCAGGCACCGCAACGCGGCCTCGACCTGCGTTTCTTCGGCGATTTTGTGCTCGAAGGCGACGCCCAGTTGGGCGCGGTCTCCGCCCTGTACGGCCTCAAGCTCGAGGGCATCGACCCGGATATGCCATTGAGCCGCTTCATCACTCAGAAAGTCGGCGGCGCGCCGGTTGTGGGCGACCAAGTGGAATGGAACAACACCCTGTGGACCGTCGCAGTCATGGACGGGAACAAGATTGGAAAAGTCGGCGTCAAATTCCCCGAAGGAAGTCGTCCAGGCCCTGGACTCTTCCTCTAAACTGCGGGGCTATGGCGCCACGCCACCACCTTCTTTACCTTGCTCGACCGGTATCCATGACAACTCTGCGCACCTTTATAGCCACTGCCCTGCTGGGCCTGACCCTTTGTGTCGGCAGCGTTTACGCCGCCGACCCGCCCAGCGCCGACGCCATCCAGCAAACCCTGGACAAGCTGCCCGACCGCAAGCTGCCCGATGCCGACATGAAGGCGCTGCAAACAATCCTGCAACAGACCTTGACCTACCTGGGCAACAAGCAGGATTACGAGCAGCGCCTCGCCGACCTCAAACGCCAGCTGGAAGCCGCCCCGCGCCAGACCACCGACAACCAGCGTGAATTGGTGCGGCTCAAGGCCACCAAAATCATCCCGGTGGCCCAACGCTACGCCACCCTGCCGGTGCCGCAGCTCGAGCAATTGCTGGTGCAGCGCACCACCCAGCAAGGCGACCTGCAAAAAGAGCTGGCCGAGGCCAACAGCCTGACCATCGCCGCCCAGACCCGGCCCGAGCGCGCCCAGACTGAAATCAGCAGCAGCCAGACGCGCATCCAGCAGATCAACTCGATCCTCAAGGCCGGCAAAGACAACGGCAAGACGCTCAGCGGCGACCAGCGCAACCAGCTGAACGCCGAACTCGCGGCCCTCAATGCCCTGATCCCGCTGCGCCGCCAGGAACTGGCCGGCAACAGCCAACTGCAAGACCTGGGTAACAGCCAGCACGATCTGGTGGTGGAAAAAACCGCGCGCCTGGAACAAGAGATCCAGGACCTGCAAACCCTGATCAACCAGAAACGCCTGGCCCAGTCCCAGCAGACCGTTACCCAACAATCCATCGAAGCGCAGAAAGCCGGCGGCAGCAGCCTGTTGGCCACGGAGAGCGCAGCCAACCTGAAGCTCTCCGACTACCTGCTCAAAAGCACCGACCGCCTCAACGACCTGACCCAGAAAAACCTGCAGACCAAGCAGCAACTGGACACCGTGACCCAAAGCGACTCGGCGCTGGACGAACAGATCAACGTGCTCAAGGGCAGCCTGCTGCTCTCCAAGATTCTCTATAAACAAAAACAGGCGCTACCACGCCTCACCGTGGATCGCAACCTGGCAGACGATATCGCCAACATTCGCCTGTACCAGTTCGAGGTCAACCAGCAGCGCGAGCTGATCAGCACCCCCAGCACGTATGTGGATAACCTGCTCGCCAACCAGCCACCCGACGACGTAACGCCGCAACTGCGACGTACCCTGCTGGAGCTGGCAATCACCCGCAGCGACCTGCTGGAGCGCCTGAGCCGTGAGCTGAGCGCGCTGCTGAACGAATCGATCACCCTGCAACTGAACCAGAAACAACTGCTCAGCACCGCCACTAACCTGCGTGCGACCCTCGACGAGCAAATGTTCTGGATCCCCAGCAACAAGCCGCTGGACACCGAGTGGCTGGAAACCGTACCGGACCACCTGAGCAAGCAAGTCACCACCCTGCCCTGGGCTTCCAGCGTCAGCGAACTGTATGACGGCCTGACCCAGCGCCCACTGCTGTTCCTGCCGTTACTGCTATTGATCGGCGCGCTGTTGTGGCGGCGCAAAGCCTTGTACCAGCGCCTGAACAAGGTGCACCTGGACATCGGCCACTTCAAACGCGACAGCCAGTGGCACACACCGCAGGCGATTTTGATCAATATCCTGCTGGCGATGCCGGTGTCCCTGGGCCTGGCGCTGTGCGGCTACGCATTGCAAATTGACGCCCGTGGGCAAAACGCCAACCTGGGCGCTGCCTTGTTGCAGATCGCCCAGGCATGGCTGGTGTTCTACACCGCTTACCGAATCCTCGCCCCGGGCGGCGTGGCAGAGTTGCACTTCCGTTGGGAACGGCCTCAGGTCCACTTTCTGCAGGGATGGGTACGCAAGCTCGGGCTGGTGGTGCTGGCCCTGGTGGCGGTGGTGGCGATCGCCGAGCACCAGCCGGCAGCGCTGGCCGACGACGTGCTGGGCATCGGCGTGGTGCTGACCTGCTACGCGCTGATGGCCTGGCTGCTGGGCCGCCTGCTGTTGAACAGCCCGACCCACGAAAAAGCCTCGCTGTTTCGTAAAGCCGTAGGCTTGATGTTTACCGCCCTGCCCATCGCCCTGTTTATCGCGGTGTGCTTTGGCTACTACTACACCGCGCTCAAGCTCAGCGACCGCTTGATCAACACCTTGTACCTGCTGATGTTCTGGCTGGTCATAGAGGCCACCTTCGTGCGCGGCCTGGGAGTGGCCGCACGGCGCCTGGCCTATGCGCGCGCCCTGGCCAAACGCCAGGCCGCCAAGGAAGCCGGTGACGGCGAAGCGGTGATAGAAGAACCTACCCTGGACATCGAGCAAGTCAACGAACAGTCCATGCGCCTGATTCGCCTGGCCCTGCTCGGCGGTTTTATCGCTGCGCTGTATTGGGTGTGGAAAGACCTGATCACCGTGTTCTCCTACCTGGACAACGTCACCCTCTACGAATACACCAGCGGCACCGGCGCCAATATCAGCATGGTGCCGATCAGCATCGGCGACTTGCTCGGGGCGTCGATCATCATCAGCATCACCTTTGCCCTGGCGCGCAACCTGCCCGGTTTGCTCGAGGTGCTGGTGCTGTCCAAGCTGGATCTGGCCCAAGGCAGCGCCTACGCCACAACCACCTTGCTGTCGTATGTGATTGCAGGCGTGGGTTTCGTCTCCACGCTGTCTACCCTCGGCGTGAGCTGGGACAAGTTGCAATGGCTGGTGGCGGCACTGTCGGTGGGGTTGGGCTTCGGGATGCAGGAGATCTTCGCCAACTTTATCTCCGGCATCATGATCCTGTTCGAACGCCCAGTGCGCATCGGCGACACCATCACCATCGGCAACCTGTCGGGCACGGTCAGCAAGATCCGCATCCGTGCCACTACCATCACCGACTTCGACCGCAAAGACATCATTGTCCCGAACAAAACCTTCATCACCGGGCAACTGATCAACTGGTCGCTGACCGACACCATCACCCGCGTCACGCTGAAACTGGGCGTGGACTACGGTTCAGACCTGGATCTGGTGAAGGATCTGTTGCTCAAGGCCGCCAGGGAAAACCCCCGCGTGCTGAAAGAGCCGGAACCCCACGTGTACTTCCTCAACTTCGGCGAAAGCACCCTCGACCACGAACTGCGCATGCACGTGCGCGACCTGGGTGACCGCAACCCGGTAATCGACGAGGTAAACCGCTTTATCAACCGTGAGTTCAAGAACCACCACATCAACATCTCGTTCCGTCAGATGGAGGTCTACCTCAAAAATCTCCACGGCCAGGAATACAAACTGGTAGAAGTCGACACCCCGGCCAAGCCCGCCAACGACGGCGGTGCGCAAGAGCCGCCGCCGAGCAAACTCGACTAACGCGTCTATCCCCAGCAGAATGCTCGGACATTCTGCTGGAGATGGCCGGTGAAAGCCCTCGACGAACTGACCTTCGACAACCGCTTCGCACGCCTGGGCGACGCGTTCTCAACCCACGTACTGCCCGAACCCCTCGACGAGCCGCGCCTTGTCGTGGCGAGCAGTGCCGCCATGGCACTGCTTGACCTCGACCCGGCGGTGGCCGAAACGCCGGTGTTCGCTGAGCTTTTCAGCGGGCACAAGCTGTGGGCCGAAGCGGAACCACGGGCGATGGTCTATTCCGGGCATCAGTTCGGCGGCTACACACCGCAACTGGGTGATGGCCGTGGGTTGTTGCTGGGTGAGGTGTACAACGCGGCTGGCGAGCATTGGGACTTGCACCTCAAAGGCGCCGGGATGACGCCTTACTCGCGCATGGGCGATGGTCGCGCGGTGCTGCGTTCTTCGATTCGTGAATTTCTCGCTTCCGAAGCCCTGCACGCACTGGGCATCCCCAGCAGCCGCGCGTTGTGCGTGGTCGGCTCCAGCACCCCGGTATGGCGCGAGAAACAGGAACGTGGCGCCATGGTGTTGCGCCTGGCTCACAGCCATATTCGCTTCGGGCATTTCGAATATTTCTACTACACCAAAAAGCCCGAACAGCAGGCAGAACTGGCCGAACACGTGTTGAACCTGCACTACCCCGAGTGCCGCGAACAGCCCGAGCCCTACCTGGCAATGTTCCGCGAAATCGTCGAGCGCAATGCAGAGATGATCGCCAAATGGCAAGCCTATGGCTTCTGCCACGGCGTGATGAACACCGACAACATGTCGATCCTGGGCATCACCTTCGACTTCGGGCCGTTTGCGTTTCTCGACGACTTTGATGCGCACTTCATCTGCAACCATTCCGATCATGAAGGGCGTTACTCCTTCAGCAACCAGGTGCCGATCGGGCAGTGGAACCTGAGTGCGCTGGCCCAGGCACTCACGCCGTTTATCAGCGTCGACGCCTTGAAGGAAGCGCTTGGCCTGTACCTGCCGCTGTATCAGGCGCACTACCTGGACTTGATGCGCCGCCGGTTGGGGCTCACCACTGCCGAAGAGGATGACCAGAAGCTGGTGGAGCGCTTGCTGAAACTGATGCAGAACAGCGGCGTGGACTACACGCTGTTCTTCCGGCGCCTGGGCGATGAGTCGGCGGCGTTGGCTGTGGCGCGGCTGCGTGATGACTTTGTCGATTTGGCCGGGTTTGATGCGTGGGCAGAGCTGTACATGGCCCGTGTTGCACGCGACGGCGATGACAGTGAGGAGCGGCGCCGCGAGCGGATGCATGCAGTCAACCCGCTGTACATCCTGCGCAACTATCTGGCGCAGAACGCCATCACCGCCGCCGAGTCAGGCGATTACAGCGAAGTCAGGCGGCTGCATGAAGTGCTGAGCAAACCGTTCGAAGAACAGCCGGGGATGGAGCAATACGCCCAGCGGCCGCCGGATTGGGGCAAGCATTTGGAGATTAGTTGTTCGTCATAAAACCCCTAGATAAAGGTTTCCACTGACACCCCAAATCGGTCGGCCAGCCATCTAATCTGCCGCAGATTGAGCTTGCGCTTACCGCTCAGGACTTCCGAAACGACCGACTGCGTGCCTACACCTGGCAAATCACTCTGTTTCAAACCGTGCTCGCGCATCATTGCGCGCAGCACGTCCACACCACTGGCGACGGGCATCGGGCGATGCTCAAGGTCGTAGGCTTCAATCCAATCACCGAGAATATCCACCAAGCTCATCAGAGGATTTGATTCATCCTCACCGATCAGGTCCAGCAGTTCGTCGAGAGCAGTCACCAGTACGTCGTAATCCGCCTCATTTTTAGGCTTGCGCAGCAATGGTGAAACAAATTGCCAATGTTCAGCAGCGAGCCGAATGAGTGCGCTCATCTGATTTTCTCCTTCCAGTTGTCCTGTTCATAGGCGCGGTGATCTAGCAGATACTTGATGTAAATTCGTTGCTTTTGGTACCGCACGAAAGCGATTAGCCTCAGCTTGTTTCCCCCAATGTCGAACACATGGAGCTGCCCAACTTTATCTGTTGCGGGAAAAATGCCTTTCATAGAAGCGAAGTCAGCCGGGCTGTTGCGTTTAATCCGGCGGTACCACTCATCTAAAGCACTTGCTGAACGCGGCCATTTTTCCTTTGCCTCCCAAATCCTTTTCTCGCTGATCACTCGCATGCAACATCCTTATCGCATCGTGCCATGAAGGTTAAACCCGAATCCGAACTATCGCAATTTGCTATATTCGCAAACAGACAGATGGCGCAAAACAGAACAAGCTCCGACAGCGTAGACAGGCGGCCTCACATCAGCATCGGCAAACTGTGAGGGGATAAGTCATTTGCTCCACGCCTTGATAAACCCGGGCGCTGACTCCAAATTCACTCCATTGGCCATATCCAAGGAGCCCACCATGTCCGAACCTCTTGTCATCCCCTGCCCGCATTGCAACGGCCTCAACCGTATCCCCAGCGAACGCCTGAGCGATTCCCCTAAATGCGGGCGCTGTAAGCAACCCGTTTTGCTCAACAAGCCTTTTGAGCTGAAACAAGGTGACTACGCCAGCCAGATCAAGGGCGACCTGCCGCTGCTGGTGGACGTGTGGGCCGAGTGGTGTGGGCCGTGTAAGTCTTTTGCGCCGGTGTTTGAACAGGCAGCCGCTCAGTTGGAAGGTAAATGTCGCTTGGCCAAGCTGGACAGCGAAGCCAATCAGCAGCTCTCGGCGCAGTTGGGGATTCGTTCGATCCCCAGTTTGATTCTGTTCAAGAACGGCCGCGAAGTGGCGCGCCAGAGTGGGGCTTTTCCGTTGCCGCAGTTGATGAGCTGGTTGCGTAGCCAGGGCGTGTAATTCGGATTTTGCGAGCACCGCGACCAATGTGGGAGGGGGCTTGCTCCCGATGGCAGTGGGTCAGTCAATGTATGCAGTGACTGGCACACCGCTATCGGGAGCAAGCCCCCTCCCACATTTTTGTCCGCGTTTTACCTTAAGGCTACGGGGGATTCGCGGTCCATCATCTGGCCTACGAGTTGTACGCCGAGTTCGCTTAATTGATGGATAGCCAGGGCGACGTCGCGGTGTTCGCCGGTGAGATCGTTGGACAGGTTGAGCAATAGGGTTCGAACGGAAGAGAAGGTCTCGTAGCTGTTGAGCACGAGGGCTTCTGTGGAGAGGTTGGGGGTAATGCTGTAAAGATGACTGGTTTTCATCGTTATTCCCGGAGTGGGCCGCCCTTACCTCGCTACTAAACGAGGGTGGCAGCTGTGCGCAGGTTAGTAGACCGGGGAACAACGCAAAGCCGGCGCACCCGAAGATGCCCTACGCACAGCCACCATCAAACACAGACAAAAGTCTGCTAGATGAAGCTCGTGCACTTTACGCCGTTCTTCGGGCTACTAAACCCGACCACTGAACATTCAGCGGTCCGAGAACCTTAGAGACGCCCATCCAGACGCACAAGCCGGCGGATTCTGGCTTACCTGTAGGCAACGATACAAGGCACAACCCCGTTTGCCAGACCCTTCCTACAGCCTCTGTGGGCCCCATCCAAATCCCCTACAGGAATGCAAAAACAAATGTGGGAGCTGGCTTGCCTGCGATGGCATCGCCTCGGTGTGCCTGACAGACCGGGTCGCCTGTATCGCGGGCAAGCCAGCTCCCACAGGTTATGCGGTGACGGCAAGGATCAGGCGTTTTCCAGCAAGTTATGCAACTCCACAAACTGTTGCGTCAACTTGTGCCGTGGGTCGAGGTGGATCAGCGGCTTGTTCTCCTGGTGCGACTCGCGCATGCGCACGGAGCTGGCCAGGTACACCGGCAGCACCGGCAGGCCTTCGGCAATCAGCTCATCGAGCATCTGCTGCGGCAGGCTCGCACGGGCCTGGAACTGGTTGACCACGATGCCTTCCACTTCCAGGCCTTCATTGTGGTCTTCCTTCAATTCTTCGATTTCCGCCAGCAAGCCGTACAGCGCCTGGCGCGAGAAGCTGTCGCAATCAAAGGGGATTAGCACTCGATCAGCGGCAATCAGCGCCGAAACCGCATAAAAATTCAGGGCTGGCGGCGTATCGAGGTAAATCCGGTCGTAATCCTCGCTCAGCTCATCCAGCAGCTTTCGCAACTTATTGATCTTGTGCTTGGCCTCAAGCTTGGGCTGCAGGTCCGCCAGCTCGGCGGTCGCGGTGATGACATGCAGGTTATCGAACGGCGTTTCGTAGATATCCACCCGATTTTTCTTCGAAAACGGCCCGGAAGACAGGGTTTGCTTGAAGAATTCGGCAATGCCCATCGGGATATCGTCGCCGGTCAGCCCAGTGAGGTACTGGGTTGAGTTGGCCTGTGCATCGAGGTCCACCAACAGGGTTCGATAGCCTTCACTGGCGCTCACCGCCGCCAGGTTGCAGGCGATGCTGGACTTGCCAACGCCACCTTTCTGATTGAACACCACACGCCGCATGGAAAAACCTCCGTGTATCAATGAATGTCCGAGTGTAGAGGGCAAAAGCGCCTGTTAGCTACCTCGTTCATCCATGCACTGCCGCATCACGGCGGTCAGATTCTCCCGCCCCCCGACACATTAAAAGGAATAGTCCGACAATCCTGTTGGCCTGAGGTAAAGGACAATGTGTAAATCCTTTCCAGAAAATTGTAATAAGCCGTGAACAATTATTTACCAAAGTTTGCTAGAACCCCGCAGCACCGGGATAATGCGCGCCATTCGGTCATTGTTCCCTGTCCCGGTATTCGGGGCCAACGGCCGCACATGGAAGCCCGCAGGGGCGGGATAACTTCTCAGTGATCACTTTCAATATCGCCCAATGGCGCGCCTGGGCTCCTGGCCTGGAGACTGCGCACGACTGGCACGCCTGGTGCCAGGCGCCCGTGATGCTGCCCGCAAGCGATGCGTCCCCCGATGTGTCATTCCTGCCCGCCATGCAGCGCCGCCGCCTGAGCCGACTGGCGCGCATGGCGTTCAGCGTGGGCTGGCCGCTGGCCGAGGGCCTGCAAGACCTGCCGCTGGTGTTTATCTCCCGGCACGGCGAAACCCCGCGCACCCTCGACATCCTCAGCGACCTGGCCAACGAGCAGCCGCTGTCGCCCACCCAGTTCAGCCTGTCGGTGCATAACGCGGTGATTGGCCTGTGGTCGATCCTGCGCAATGAAACCAGCGAAATGACCGCCCTCGCCGCTGCCGGCGATGGACTGGAACACGGCATGCTCGAAGCGGCCGCGCTGCTCAACGAAGGCGCCCCCGCAGTATTGCTGGTGATTACCGAAGAACAACCGCCCGAGGCCTACGCCAGCTGGATCGTTGACGTGCCCTTCCCCTATGCACTCGGCCTGCTGCTGACACCGGGCGACGAGTGGCGATTGGAACTAAACAGCGGCGCTGTCCAACTCACTCAAAACCAGTGGCCTCATGCCCTGAACCTGCTGCGCACCCTGCTCACTGAACGGGCCGCCTGCCAACATGCCTGGAAGAACCGCGTATGGAACTGGCAACGCCAGCCATGACCGACAAGCCACGGGACGCCTATTACTGGCGCCTGTTCGCCACCGCCGCCAGCTTCTTCCTGTTCGGCGTCGGCGGGCTGTGCCTGCGTCTGCTGGTTTTTCCTTTGCTCGGCTGCCTGCCGGGCAGCGCTGAAAAACACCAGCGCCGTGCCCGTCACACCATCAGCAAGCTGTTCTGGTTCTTTATTCGCCTGATGCAACGCGCCGGCGTGCTGACGTACAGCGTCGAAGGCGCGGAAAAACTCGGGCGCCCCGGCCAGATGATCATTGCCAACCACCCGTCGCTGATCGACGTGGTGTTTTTGATCGGCCTGGTGCGCCAGGCCAACTGCGTGGTCAAGCAGAGCCTGTGGCAAAACCCCTTTACCCGTGGGCCGGTGCGTGATGCCAGCTATATCAGCAACGACGGCAGCGCCGAAATGCTTGATGCCGCCGCCGATGCCCTGCGCGAAGGCCAGACACTGATCATCTTTCCCGAAGGCACCCGCACTTCACCCGGCGCGGTGCCCGCCTTTCATCGCGGGGGCGCCGCCATTGCGCTGCGCGGTGCGACAATCATCACCCCCGTGGTGATCAAGGTCAGCCCCAGCACCCTGACCAAGGCCGAACCCTGGTATCGCATCCCCAAATGCCGCGTGCACTTCAGTTTGCGGGTGGGTGCCGATATAGAACCACAAGCGTTTGCCGCACTTGGGCCTGCGCCCCAGGCTTCACGCAAGCTCAACGATTACCTGCATGACTATTTCATTAAGGAGCTCGCCGAAGATGAGCGACCAACACAGCCTTGAGCACGACATAAAGACACTGATCATCGAGGCCCTGGGCCTGGAAGACATCAGCGTCGACGACATCGGCAGCGAACAAACCCTGTTCGGCGAAGGCCTGGGCCTGGATTCAGTCGACGCCCTGGAATTGGGCCTGGCGATTCAGAAAAAGTACGGCATCAAGATCGATGCCGACGCCAAGGACACCCGCAATCACTTCACCAACGTGGCCAGCCTTGCGGCGTTCGTCACGGCCAGACAGGCAGCTTGAGACCGGACCATGCAAACTCGTGACGATATTTTCAACACCCTGCGCAACGCCATGGTGGAACTGTTTGAATTGCCGCCGGAACGCGTCACCCTCGACGCGAACCTCTACCAGGACCTGGAAATCGACAGCATCGATGCCGTGGACCTGATCGACCATATCAAGCGCCAGACCGGCAAGAAGATCGCCGCCGAAGAATTCAAGGCGGTGCGCACCGTCGATGACGTGGTTGAGGCGGTGTACCGTCTGGTCAGTCCAGCCGCATGAGACGCCTGATCGGCCTTGGCCTGTTGCTGGCGGGGCTGCTGTACCCCTTTGCGGTGTATTACGGCACCGAACACTTTGCGCCGTGGCAATTCGGCCTGCTGCTGGGCAGCCTGTGGCTGTTGCGTGCGCTGACCGGAGCGCGCCGCCCCGGCAGCCGCTGGATGGCCGTGGCGGTGATCCTGTTCTGCCTGCTGCTGGCCTGGTTCGACAACCCGCGCCTGCTGCGCTGGTACCCGAGCCTGGTCAGCGCGTTCATGCTGGCGCTGTTTGGCCTGAGCCTGAAATATGGCCCGCCGATGGTCGAACGCCTGGCGCGCATGACCGAGCCGCAGCTGCCGCCTGAAGCGGTTGTGTATACCCGCCGGGTCACCGTGGTATGGAGTGTGTTTTTTCTGTGTAATGGCCTGCTCGCCGCCGCCCTCACCCTGTGGGCGCCGCTGAGCTGGTGGACGTTGTACAACGGGCTGATCGCCTACGGGCTGATGGGGCTGTTGTTTGCCGTGGAATGGCTGGTACGACAAAGGGTTCGAGGCCGCGTATGAATGGGTTGAAACTTGAGCACTTGCTGCTTGAGCCGCTGGAACAACGGTCGGTCACCACCGAACCTGCGATGAATCACGCCCAACTGTGGGCCCAATCCCTGAGCCTGGCGGCGGGCCTGCAAGCGCGGGGTATCCAGCGTTTGGCGGTGCACCTTGAAGATGCCGGCCATCTGGCGATTGCCCTGCTGGGCGCGTGGCGAGCCGGGGTCAGCGTGCTGCTGCCCGCCGACCTGCAACCCCAGACCCGCCAACGCTGGGACGGTGCCGTAGACGCCTGGCTGGTTGACGCCGCCGATCTCGATGCGTTGTATCAAGTGCCATTGAGCCCTGCCGCGCTCGACCTGGATACTTGCCAGCTCAGCCTGTGCACCTCTGGCTCAAGCGGCGAGCCCAAGCGTATCGACAAGACCCTGCGCCAGCTGGCCAATGAAGTCGAGGCCCTGGAAGACCTGTGGGGCGCGGACCTCAAAGACGCCTGCATCATCGGCAGCGTCGCCACCCAGCACATTTACGGCTTGCTGTTCCGCGTGCTGTGGCCGCTGTGCGCCGGTCGCACCTTTGTGCGCAAACAACTGGCCTTCCCCGAAGACATGCAGCGCGCCAGCCGTGAGCACCCACAGTTCGCCTGGGTCGCCAGCCCGGCGTTGCTCAAGCGCATGGGCGATAACCTCGACTGGCCCGCGCTGAGCCAGGTGTCGCGTGTCTTCTCTTCTGGCGGCGCGTTGCCCGTGGAGGCTGCCGGCAGTCTGTACGACCGCTTGCAGCAATGGCCGACGGAAATCCTCGGCAGCTCCGAAACCGGCGGCATCGCCTGGCGCCAGGGTGCACAACCCTGGCAGCCGTTTGCCGACGTGCAACTGAGCCAGGACGCCGACGGCGCCCTGCGCATCGCCTCACCGTACCTGCCCGCCGGGCATATCGAACAAACTGCCGACGCTGCGCGCATCCATTCCGATGGCCGTTTCGAGCTGCTGGGGCGTCTGGACCGTATCGTCAAACTGGAAGAAAAACGCATCTCGCTGCCCATGCTGGAACAGGCGCTGATGGCCCATGACTGGGTCGCCGACACCCGGCTGGGCGTGGTGCAGGAAAACCGCGCATCACTCGGCGCGCTGGTGGTGCTCAGTGCCGAAGGCTTGCATGCCCTGCGCAACCAGGGCCGCCGCACCGTCACTCAAACCTTGCGCCAGCACCTGAGCCAACATTGCGAAGCGCTGGCCCTGCCCCGCCGCTGGCGTTTGCTGCGCCAGTTGCCGCTCAATGCCCAAGGCAAACTGCCCCAGGCCGACGTCGCCGCGCTGCTGCTGGCGCCACGGCCAAAAGCGCCGGAAGTGCTGGAGCAAGTCCAAGCCAATGGCGAATGGACCGTGCATCTGAACATTCCGCCGGACCTGGCCTACTTCAGCGGCCACTTCCCCGTCACACCGGTGCTGCCAGGCGTGGTGCAAGTGGAGTGGGCGTTCAACCTCGGCCAGCAACTGCTCGACCTGCCCGCCACCTTTGCCGGCATGGAAGTGCTCAAGTTCCAGCAACTGGTGCGCCCCGGCGATCAAGTTGAGTTACACCTGCGCTTCGACCCGGAACGCGGCAAGCTGTACTTCGCCTACCGCAACGGCGTCGCAGCCTGCTCCAGCGGCCGGATTCAACTGGTGACCGCGCATGCATAACCCCTGCGCCCTGATCCCGGTCTACAACCATGAAGCCGCCGTACCCGCCGTGGTTCACAGCCTGTTGAACAGCGGCCTGCCGTGCCTGCTGATCGACGACGGCAGCAGCCCGGCCTGCGCAGCGGTATTGGCGCAATTGGCGACGCTTGAAAACGTCACCTTGCTGACCCTGCCGAACAATCAAGGCAAGGGCGGCGCGGTCATGGCCGGTTTCCGCGAAGCTGCGCGCCTGGGCTTCACGCACGCCCTGCAAGTGGATGCCGACGGCCAGCACGACCTGCGCGAAGTCGAGTGCTTCCTCGACACCTCCCGCATGCACCCGGACGCCGTGATCTGCGGCTATCCGGAATACGACGAGAGCGTGCCCAAGGGCCGCCTGTACGCACGTTACCTGACCCACGTATGGGTGTGGATCAATACCTTGTCGCTGCAGATTCGCGACTCGATGTGCGGCTTTCGCGTGTACCCGCTGGCGCCCACCCTGGCGTTGATGGACTCGGCCTACATCGGTACGCGCATGGATTTCGACTCGGACATCCTGGTGCGCCTGGCCTGGCGCAACCAGCCGATGCGCTGGCTGCCGACCAAAGTGCATTACCCCGCCGACGGCTTGTCGCACTTTCGCCTGTTCCGCGACAACGTACGTATCTCAGCCATGCACACGCGGCTGTTCTTCGGCATGCTGGTGCGCGCGCCGATGATCCTGTGGCGACGGTGGCAGGCATGAGCGACAGCAGCAAACACTGGGCCGACCGTGAAGAGCGTGGCAGCTTCTGGCTGATGAAACTCACCGCCGTCGCCGCCAAGGTGCTCGGCCGCCGCCTGTTAAGCCCGGTGCTGTACGGCATCGTGCTGTACTTCTTCCTGTTCGGCCGCACGGCACGTCAGAGTGCCTGGGAATACCAGCAGCGCCTGGCCGACTGGAGCGGGCGCGATGCGTTGCGGCCCACCCACAAACGTGTATTCGGGCAGTTCATGGCGTTCGCCGACTCCTTGCTCGACAAGCTCGACTTGTGGAATGGCAAGCTGCGCATCGAACAGATTGAAATCAACGACCCCGCGCAATTGCGTGGGCAACTGCGCGGCGAGCGCGGGCAGATGCTCGTGGGCGCGCACCTGGGCAACCTCGAAGTGTGCCGTGCGCTGGCCGAGATCGGTGAACAAGTCACCATGAACGTGCTGGTGCACACCAAGCACGCAGAACGCTTCAACCGTCTGCTGGGCGAAGCCGGGGCAACCCATTTGCGCCTGATCCAGGTCAGCGAGCTGGACCCCGCGACCATGCTGCTGCTCAGCCAGCGCCTGGACGACGGCGAGTGGCTGGCGATTGCCGGCGACCGCGTGCCGCTGCACGGTGGGCGCAAGGTCCGCGTGGATTTTCTCGGCCATGACGCCGCGTTCCCCCAAGGCCCGTGGCTGCTGGCCGGCCTGTTGAAATGCCCGGTCAACCTGCTGATGTGCCTGAAACACAACGGCCGCTATCGCCTGACCATCGAGCCGTTCACCCTATTGATCGAATGGAAGCGCAGCACCCGCGAGCAGGTGATTGCCCTGTGGACCGCGCGCTACGCCGCGCGCCTGGGCCAGTTCTGCCTGGAAGCGCCCCAACAGTGGTTCAACTTTTACCCTTTCTGGAAGACCGATGACGACGCATCTTGAGCCGGTAACCTTTGGCGAACACGCTTTGCGCATTGAAGACGTATTGGCCCTGGCTAACCGTCAGGTGCCCACGCAATTGCAGGATGATGCCGCCTATCGCCAGCGCATTGCCAAGGGCGCGCAGTTTCTCGACTCGTTGCTGGACAAGGAAGGCGTGATCTACGGCGTGACCACCGGCTACGGCGACTCCTGCGTGGTGGCGGTGCCGTTGCAGCATGTCGAGGCTTTGCCGCGTCACCTCTACACATTCCACGGTTGCGGGCTGGGCAAGTTACTGGACGCCCAAGCCACGCGAGCCGTGCTGGCGGCACGTTTACAGTCGTTATGCCACGGTGTTTCCGGTGTGCGTGTGGAGTTGCTGGAGCGTCTGCACGCATTCCTTGAACACGACGTACTGCCGCTGATCCCGGAAGAAGGCTCGGTGGGCGCCAGCGGTGATCTGACCCCGCTGTCCTACGTCGCCGCGACCCTGTCCGGCGAGCGCGAAGTGATGTTCCGAGGTGAACGTCGCCAGGCCGCTGACGTACACCGCGAATTGGGCTGGGAGCCGCTGGTATTGCGCCCCAAGGAAGCCCTGGCATTGATGAACGGCACCGCCGTAATGACCGGCCTCGCCTGCCTGGCCTTCGCCCGTGCCGACTACCTGCTGCAACTGGCCACACGCATCACCGCGTTGAACGTGGTGGCGCTGCAAGGCAACCCGGAACACTTCGACGAGCGCCTGTTCGCCGCCAAGCCGCACCCGGGGCAGATGCAAGTCGCCGCCTGGTTGCGCAAGGACCTGGCGATTGATGCGCCGACCGCGCCGCTGCACCGCCTGCAGGATCGTTATTCGTTGCGCTGCGCGCCCCACGTGCTTGGCGTGCTGGCCGACAGCCTGAACTGGCTGCGCTCGTTTATCGAAATCGAACTGAACAGCGCCAACGACAACCCGATCATCGACGCCGAAGAAGAACGCGTGCTGCACGGCGGGCACTTCTACGGCGGGCATATCGCCTTCGCCATGGACAGCCTCAAGACCCTGGTGGCCAACGTTGCCGACCTGCTCGACCGCCAGCTCGCACTGCTGGTGGACGTGCGTTACAACCACGGCCTGCCGAGCAACCTGTCCGGTGCCACGGCCGACCGCGCGATGATCAATCACGGTTTCAAGGCTGTGCAGATCGGCACCAGCGCCTGGACCGCCGAAGCGCTGAAAAACACTATGCCGGCCAGCGTGTTCTCGCGCTCTACCGAGTGCCATAACCAGGACAAGGTGAGCATGGGCACCATCGCCGCCCGCGATGCAATCCGCGTGCTGGAGCTGACCGAGCAGGTCGCCGCCGCGACGCTGCTTGCCGCCAATCAGGGCGTGTGGCTGCGCGCCCAGGCTGACGATGCACGCGCGCTGCCGCCTGCCTTGGCCGCCATGCATGAAGAACTGGCCAAGGACTTCCCGCCGGTCATCGAAGACCGTGCACTGGAAGGCGAACTGCGCCTGTGCCTTAAACGTATTGCCGAGCAACACTGGAGGCTGCATGCGTAGCCAGGGCGTGTTGCATTGCGACACCGAGATCCTCGTGCCGTTTTTCGATATCGACACCATGAATGTGGTGTGGCACGGGCATTACGTGAAGTACCTGGAAGTGGCGCGCTGCGCGCTGCTGGACATGATCGGCCACAACTACACGGCGATGCTCGAGTCGGGTTACGCCTGGCCGGTGATCGACATGCAGCTGCGCTACGTGCGCGGCGCCACCTTTGGCCAGACGATCAATGTGCGCGCCAGCCTGGTGGAATGGGAGAACCGTTTGAAGGTCAACTACCTGATCACCGACCTCGCCAGCGGCGAACGCCTGACCCGTGCAAGCACCGTGCAAGTCGCGGTGGAAATTGCCAGCCGCGAGATGCAATTGGCCTCGCCCAAACCATTCACCGACGCCGTCGAAAGGGCCCTGAAATGAGACCTCCTGTGGGAGCGGGCTTGCCCGCGATGGACGTTAACGATAACGCCGGGCGCCTGACACTGCGCAGCGCCCTCAGGTTCTTCGCGAGCAAGCTCGCTCCCACAGGGGCCGGATTGTTGCTCAGTCTCAGCGCCCACGCCTTCGACCTGCAGCAGCTAAGCGATCAGTTGGCAAAACCGTCCGTGATCCACGGCAGCTTTATCCAGGAAAAACACCTGCGCGCCCTGCCCCAGCCACTGGTCAGCAAGGGCTCCTTCGTGCTCGCCAAAGACCACGGCCTGCTCTGGTTGCTGAAAACCCCGCTGCAACAGGATTACCGCATCAGCGCCCAGGGCATTGCCCGACGTGACGCCAACGGCTGGCAACTGCTGCCGAACAAGAGCGCCGGCGCCGAGCAGAATCGCCTGTTCCTCGCCGTGCTCCAGGGCGACAGCAGCGGCTTGCAGCGCGACTTCGAACTGCAACTGCAAGGCGCAGCCAACCAGTGGAAGCTGACGCTGACCCCACGTTCACTGCTGCTCAAGCAGGTCTTCACCCAGATCAATATCGACGGTGGCGAGCTGGTTAACACCATCGAATTGCTGGAAACCCAAGGCGACAGCACCGTGCTGCGCATGCAGGACAGCTCAGCCAGCCAGCCGTTGAGCGAATCGGAGCAACACGACTTTGCCCAGTGAGCGCCTGCTGCCGCGCCTGTTCCTGATCCTGCTGGTGGCCGTGCTGGCCCTGGCCGGCTGGCAATGGCGGCATGGCGCGCCGCTGTCGGCCAACTTGATGGAGCTGGTGCCCGGCAACACGCCGGACGCCCTCGAGCTGAAAGCCGAGCAGCGCATGCAAGAGCCCTTGAACCGCGAAATGCTGGTGCTGGTGGGGCATACCGACCGCCAGCAAGCGGTGGCCGTGGCACAACAACTGGGCGAGCGTTGGCAAGCCAGCGGCCTGTTTGAAAAGGTGCAGTGGAACCTGCAAGCCGACTTGCCGGCGCTGCGTGAGCAATTGCTGCGCGGGCGACTGGCGATGCTCTCGGCCAAAGACCGCGAACAACTGATCGAGCACCCCGACGCGTTTATCCAGCAACGCGTGCAAGCGCTGTTCGACCCTTTCACCGGGTTCAGCCTGGTGCCGAGCCAGGACGACTGGCTTGGCCTCACCGGGCGCATCCAGAACAGCCAGCCGCAACACGGTTCGGTACAACTGGATATCGGCAGCGGCGCGTTGATTGCCGACGCCGATGGCAAAAGCTGGGTGCTGCTGCGTGCGCGCACCACCGGCAATGCCTTTGATATGAAACTGCCGCTGCAAGTGGCGGATTTGCTCAAGGCCAGCCGCGCGCAGGCCAGCGAGCAAGGCGCGCAATTGCTCGCCGCCAGCGGCTTGCTCTATGCGGCCAACGGGCAGCAGCAGGCCACCCGCGAAATTACCTGGGTCGGCGGTGGCGCGACCCTTGGCATTCTGCTGCTGTTGCTCTTGGCGTTCCGCCGCTGGCGCGTGCTGCTGGCCTTTGTGCCGGTGCTGGTCGGCATGCTGTTTGGCGCGGTGGCCTGTGTGGCGCTGTTCGGCCATATGCATGTAATGACACTGGTACTCGGCTCCAGCTTGATCGGCGTGGCGGTGGATTACCCGCTGCACTACCTGTCGAAAAGCTGGAGCCTGCAGCCGTGGCGCAGTTGGCCGGCCTTGCGCCTGACCCTGCCGGGGCTGAGCCTGAGCCTGGCGACCAGTTGCATCGGCTACCTGGCGCTGGCCTGGACGCCCTTTCCGGCGCTGACGCAAATCGCGGTGTTCTCGGCTGCCGGCTTAGTCGGTGCCTACCTCTCGGCCGTGTGCCTGTTGCCCGCGCTGCTCAAGGGCCTCGAACTGCGCCCGGCGCAATGGCCGCTGCGCATTGCCGAATGCCTGTGGCTGTTGCGCGCGTCCTTGATCAAGCGCATACCGAGCCCGTTTTTGCTGGCGTGGGTGCTGGTGTTTTGTGCCGGTGGCCTGTGGCAACTGAACAGCAAAAACGACATCCGCCAATGGATCGGTGCCCCGCCGCAACTGCTGCAAGAGGCCCAGGCCGTGGCGCGCATCACCGGGTTCCAGCCCACCAGCCAGTTCTTCCTGGTGCGTGCAGACAACCAGCAACAGTTGCTGGAACGCCAGGCCGGCTTGGGCAAACGCCTGGACCAACTGGTGAACATGAACAAGCTGCAAGGCTACCTGGCGCTCAACCAACTGGTCAGCCAGCCTGCCGAGCAGCAACAACTGCGTGATGCGCTGGACCAACTCCCGCAACACTGGCAGCCGCTGCTGGACCTCGGCGTTCCCGCCAGCGCCCTGCACGCTGAAGTCGCGCAACTGAAAGCACTGCCCACCGAAGACATCGACGCTGCGCTGGTGGGGCCGTTGGCAGAACCGTGGCGCACGCTGTGGCTCGGCCCGGTAGACGGCGGCGTGGCCGCGATGGTCAGCTTGCAAGGCTTGAACAACCCGGCGCTGCTGCGGGTGCAGGCGCTGGACTTGCCCGGCGTGCAACTGGTGGATCGCCTGGGGGATTTGAACCGGGTGTTCGCCGACACGCAGATCAGCGCGGCTGAACTGAAATTGATGTCATGCGTGCTGATCGTAGTGTTGCTGATCCTGCCGTTCGGCTTTGGTGGTGCCTTGCGCATCGTCGCCCTGCCACTGCTCGCGGCGCTGTGCAGCCTGGCGAGCCTGGGCTGGCTGGGCCAGCCGTTGACGCTGTTCAGCCTGTTCGGCCTGCTATTGGTCACCGCCATCAGTGTCGACTACGCGATCTTGATGCGTGAGCAGATCGGCGGCGCCGCCGTGAGTCTTTTAGGTACGCTGCTGGCGGCGCTGACGACCTGGTTGTCGTTTGGCCTGTTGGCCGTGTCGAGTACACCGGCCGTGAGTAATTTCGGCCTGTCGGTCAGCCTGGGCCTGGCTTTCAGCTTTATGCTGGCGCCTTGGGCCGGCCATCAGAAGCACGCCTTATGAATGTGATTATCGCCAAAGTGGCAAGGAGCCCTCGTGCCCACAGTTGAAATGGAACGTCGCCAGGTGGTGGTGATCGGTGCCGGCCCGTCCGGTGCTATCGCCGCTGCGCTGTTAAAGCGCAACGGGCATGATGTATTGATTATCGAGCGCCAGCATTTCCCACGCTTCTCGATTGGCGAAAGCCTGTTGTCGCACTGCATCGACTTTATCGAAGAAGCCGGCATGCTCGACGCCGTGCAGGCCGCGGGTTTCCAGGTAAAAACCGGGGCCGCATTCGCCTGGGGCGAGCGCTACAGCGCGTTTGATTTCGGTGACACGTTCAGCAACGGCAAGCCCACCACCTTCCAGGTGCAGCGGGGCGAATTCGACAAATTGCTGGCTGACCAGGCCGCCTTGCAAGGCGTGGAAATTCGCTACGGCGAAACCATCGTCGGCGTGGATTTCGCCGGCGAAAGCCGCTACCTGCATGTGCGCCGCGAGAACGGCAGCGAATACCACCTCAAGGCCAAGTTCGTGCTCGACGCCAGCGGTTACGGCCGTGTGCTGCCGCGCCTGCTGGACCTTGAAGCACCGTCGAATTTCCCGGTGCGCCAGGCGGTGTTCACCCACGTTGAAGACCACATCGCCCACCCTGGCTTCGACCGCAGCAAAATTCTTGTCACCACCCACCCAACCCAGCGTGATATCTGGTTCTGGACCATCCCGTTCAGCAACGGCCGTTGCTCGGTGGGTGTGGTCGCGGCCAAAACGCATTTCGACGGCCGCGACGGCGACCTCGACGCCTGCCTGCGCGGGTTTATCGACGAAACCCCAAGCCTGTCCGGCGTGCTGCAAAACGCCGTCTGGGACACGCCTGCGCGCACCATCGGCGGCTACTCGGCCAACGTCAAAACCCTGCACGGCCCGGGCTTTGCGCTGCTGGGCAATGCGGCGGAATTCCTCGACCCGGTGTTCTCCTCTGGCGTGACCATCGCCATGCGTTCGGCGAGCTTGGCCGCCGGGCTGCTGCATCGCCAACTCAAGGGCGAAACAGTGGACTGGCAAACCGAGTTTGCCGAACCGCTGAAACGCGGTGTCGACACCTTCCGCTGCTACGTCGAAGGCTGGTACGCCGGGACCTTCCAGGACGTCATTTTCCACCCGGGCAGTTCGCCGGAGATTCGCCGGATGATCAGCGCAATCCTCGCCGGTTACGCGTGGGATGAGCGCAACCCGTTTGTCAGCGAGCCCAAGCGGCGGTTGCGGATGCTGTCGGAGATTTGTGCGAGTGAGCCGGTATGAGCAGCCAGTATTTAAGTAAGAACTACGTCGAAGAAACCAAATTCGGCTTCTGGTTCCTGCGCAGCCATACGTGGCAGCACCACGTATTGCGCGTAGCGATCAACGACCTGCGCGGCCTGTTCAGCGAGCCGCTCCCCGTGGCGCCAGTGTTGCTGGACGCCGGGTGTGGCCAGGGCAAATCCTTCAAGCTGTTGCAGCACGCATTTGCGCCCAAGCGCCTGATCGGCCTGGATGCCGACCTCCACAGCCTGGAGCTGAGCAAGGCCGAAGCCGCACGCCAAGGCCTGGCCATCGAGTTGATCGGCAGCGACTGCGCCACCCTGGAGGTACCGGACGAAAGCGTCGATATCCTGTTCTGCCACCAGACGTTCCACCATCTGGTCGAACAGCATCGCGCGCTGAAGGAGTTCTACCGCGTGCTCAAGCCGGGCGGCTATTTGCTGTTTGCCGAATCCACCGAAGCGTATATCGACACCTGGGTAATTCGCTGGTTGTTCCGCCACCCGATGCACGTACAGAAAAGCGCCGAAGAATACCTGGAGATGCTCCGCGAGCAGGGCTTTGAATTTAGCCCGCAGAACGTTTCCTACCCGTATTTGTGGTGGAGCCGTTCGAGCGATTTTGGCCTGCTCGAGCGCTGGGGCCTGCGTAACCCGCCGCCGGTGGGCCAGCGCGAAGAAACCCTGGTCAACTGCGTCGCACGCAAACCTTTAGTGAGCGCCACAGCATGATCCGCATGCTGTTGATCGGTTGCCTGTTGCTGCTGAGCGCCTGCGCCAGCCAGCCCCCGCTTCCGGAGAGAACGCCGGTGTTGAGCTTGCCCATGCAATTGCACGTGCAGCGCCGGGCGGGCGGCCAGAGCCAGGACTGGCTGCTGGTGATCCAGCGCGAAGGCGCTGCCCTTCGCTGGTCGATGATGGACCCGCTGGGCATTCCCCAGGCCCGGCAAAAGCTGATCAATGGCGAGTGGCAGGCCGATGGCTTGCTGCCGCCCAATCCCCAGGCGCGCGAGCTGTTTGCCGCCTTGCTGTTTGCCCTGACCTCGGCGGATGACGTGCACACGCTTTACCCGAGTGCCCAGGCGAGGGACCTCACACGCACGCTGCCGGGCCACTGGCAAATCGTGTACCAGTCTTCCGAGGTGTTTAGCGTGAACATGACGGGCCAACCCTTGAGCTACCGCATCACGCCGCTTGGGGTCGCCCGATGACGGCTTATCTCAACGCGCTCGGCGTAATCTGCGCCCTGGGCCGCGACCCGTCCGAGGTCAGCCGCAGCTTGTTTGCCGGCGACTGTTCCGGCATGCGCGCCGAAAGTGGTTGGGTGCCGGAGCGTGTGGTGCCGGTGGCGGGTGTGCATGGCGAACTGGCGAGTATCCCGGCTGAGTTGAACCAGCAAAGCAGCCGCAATAACCAGTTGCTGCTGGAAGCGGCGTTGCAGATCGAGGTTGAGATCCGCCAGGCGATCCACACCTACGGTGCCTCCCGCGTCGGCGTGGTGCTTGGCACCAGCACCTCGGGCATCGACGAAGCCAGCCGTGGCATCGCGCACTACCTGCGCGACCAGCAGTTCCCCGGCGACTACGACTACCAGCAACAGGAACTCAGCGCCCCGGCGAACTTCCTGGCCGACTGGCTGCAATTGAGCGGCCCGGCTTATGTGATTTCCACCGCCTGCACTTCCAGCGCCCGCGCGCTGATGAGTGCCCAGCGCCTGCTGGACCTGGGCGCGTGCGACGCGGTGATCTGCGGCGGTGTCGACAGCCTGTGCAAGCTGACGCTTAACGGTTTTAGCTCACTTGAAGCCGTCTCCAGTGAACGCTGCAATCCATTTTCGGTGAACCGCAATGGCATCAATATCGGCGAAGCAGCGGTGCTGTTTCTGATGACCAAAGCGCCCGCGCCCATTGCCTTGCTGGGCAGCGGTGCCAGTTGCGACGCGCACCATATCTCCGCCCCCGAGCCCACCGGCAAAGGCGCACTGCTGGCCATGCGCAAGGCCTTGGCCAGCGCGAAACTGGCGCCCGAGCAGATCGGTTACCTGAACCTGCATGGCACCGCGACCCATCATAACGACGCTATGGAAAGCCTCGCTGTCGCCAGCCTGTTCCCCGATGGTGTTGCCTGCTCATCGACCAAACCCATGAGCGGCCACACCCTCGGTGCGGCCGGCGCGCTGGAAGCGGCGTTCTGCTGGCTGAGCCTGACCCATGGCCGGGTGCCGCCGCACGTGTGGGACGGCCAGGCCGACCCGGCGTTGCCCGCGTTGCAATGGGCGCACACTGGCGACACCTTGAAAAAACGCTGCCTGATGAGCAACTCGTTTGCCTTCGGTGGCAACAACGTCAGCCTGATTATCGGAGAGGCCCCATGATCGATTGGCCACTCGCCGAACTGCTGCCTCACGCGGGCGACATGATCCTGATCGACCAGGTGCTGTCGTTCGATGAAGAGCAAGTTCACACCCGCACCACCGTCAAGCCCGGTGGCCTGTTCAACCGCCCGGACGGCAGCCTGCCGGCCTGGGTCGGTATCGAGCTGATGGCGCAAAGTGTCGCCGCCTATGCCGGTTGCCGCGCCCGCCAAAAAGGCGAAGCCGTGGAACTGGGTTTCCTGTTGGGCACACGTAAGTTCGAGTGCAACGTGGAATGCTTCCCAGCCGGCGCCGAACTGCGCATCCATGGCCTGCGCTCCCTGGAAGACGACAACGGCATGGGTGTGTTCGAATGCCACCTCACCGGCGACGGTATCCAGGCCAGCGCGCGCTTGAACGTATTTCGACCGCCCCAGGCGGCCAACTATTTAGATGAATCGAAGGACGAAACGCCATGACTGAATCCGTACTGGTCACCGGCTCCAGCCGTGGCATCGGTCGCGCCATTGCCCTGCGCCTGGCCCAGGCCGGGCATGACATCGTGCTGCATTGCCGCAGTGGTCGCGTTGAAGCCGACGCGGTGAAGGTCGAGATCGAAGCCCTGGGCCGCAACGCGCGGGTGCTGCAATTTGATGTGGCGGACCGCGCCAGTTGCAAAGCCATCCTTGAAGCCGATGTGGAACAACAGGGCGCCTATTACGGCGTGGTGCTCAATGCCGGCCTGACCCGCGACGGCGCGTTCCCGGCCTTGTCCGAAGACGATTGGGACGTGGTGATGCGTACCAACCTGGATGGCTTCTATAACGTTTTGCACCCGGTGATGATGCCGATGATTCGTCGTCGCGCGGCGGGCCGTATCGTCTGCATTACCTCGGTTTCCGGGCTCATCGGCAACCGTGGCCAGGTCAACTACAGCGCCTCGAAAGCCGGCTTGATTGGTGCGGCCAAAGCCCTGGCCATCGAGCTGGGCAAGCGCAAGATCACCGTCAACTGTGTGGCTCCCGGCTTGATCGACACCGCTATGCTCGATGAAAACGTGCCGGTGGAAGAACTGATGAAGATGATCCCTGCGCAGCGCATGGGCACCCCGGAAGAAGTCGCCGGCGCAGTGAATTTCCTGATGTCGGCCGAAGCCGGCTATATCACCCGCCAGGTCCTGGCCGTGAATGGAGGCCTGTGCTGATGAAACGCGTCGTCGTCACCGGCATGGCCGGCATGACCTCCCTGGGCAGCGACTGGGACACCATCGCCGCCAACTTTCGCGCCAACCGCAGCGGCATTCGGCGCATGGACGAGTGGGACCGTTTCACCGAATTGAACACGCGCCTGGCCGGGCCGATCGACGATTTCGTGGTGCCCGCCCACTGGACACGCAAGCAACTGCGCAGCATGGGCCGTGTGTCGCGCCTGGCGGTGTGGGCGGCGGAGCAGGCATTGCAGGACGCCGGTTTGCTCGGCGACGAGTCGATCAAGGACGGGCGCATGGGCGTGGCCTGCGGCTCGTCCACCGGCAGCACCGACGAGATCAAGGCGTTCGGCAATATGCTGCTGAATTCGGTGGCCGAAGGGCTGAACGCCAACTCTTATGTGCGCATGATGCCGCACACTACGGCGGCGAATATCAGCATCTTTTTTGGCCTCACCGGGCGCTTGATTCCCACGTCCAGCGCCTGCACCAGCGGCAGCCAGGGCATCGGCTATGCCTATGAGGCCATCAAGTTCGGCCGCTTGCCGTTGATGCTCGCGGGCGGCGCCGAAGAGTTGTGCCCCACCGAAGCCATGGTGTTCGACGCGCTCTACGCTACCAGCCTGAAAAACGATGCCCCACAAACCAGCCCGCGCCCTTATGACAGCGGCCGTGATGGCCTGGTGATAGGCGAAGGCGGCGGCATGCTGGTGCTGGAAGAACTGGAACACGCCCTCGCGCGTGGCGCGCATATCCATGCCGAGATTGTCGGTTTCGGCAGCAACGCCGACGGCCAGCACACCACCCGCCCGGAGCAGAAAACCATGCGCCGCGCGATGGAGCTGGCCCTGGAAGATGCCGGGCTGGAGCCGTCCGCCATCGGCTACGTCAACGGCCATGGCACCGCGACCGATCAAGGCGATATCGCCGAGACGTTGGCAACAAGCAGCTTGTTCGGCAGCCGTATGCCGATCAGTTCGCAGAAAAGCTTCCTCGGCCACACCTTGGGCGCGTGCGGGGCGCTGGAGTCCTGGTTCAGCATCGAAATGATGAACCGCGACCAGTACGTACACACCTTCAACCTGGATACCGTCGACCCGCAATGCGGCCAGCTGGATTACCTGCAAGGTGGTTTTCGCGAGATGCACCACGACTACGTGATGAACAACAACTTTGCGTTTGGCGGCGTCAACACCTCGCTGATCTTCCGCCGCTGGTCCTGAATTTTTTAATCGATTGGAGAAAACGGAATGTCTTCCTTGCTACGCGCCACCCTGATCACCCTGGCCCTGCTGAGCACCGCCGGCTGCACCAGCAAGCCGGTACTGAACACACAGCACGACCTGCCAGCCGCGACCCAGGTCAGCGAAGAAACCATGAAACAGGTGATCGTCGCAGCCCTGCAAAAACGCGAGTGGACCGTGCAACGTTTCGGCCCGCAACTGGTGCAGGCCGAAATCACTGTGCGTAACCAG
The DNA here is from genome assembly GCF_053345295.1 of Pseudomonas sp. M5A4_2d. Taxonomy (NCBI): domain Bacteria; kingdom Pseudomonadati; phylum Pseudomonadota; class Gammaproteobacteria; order Pseudomonadales; family Pseudomonadaceae; genus Pseudomonas; species Pseudomonas sp. M5A4_2d. The sequence goes on from NZ_JBKEZW010000003.1 coordinate 301,263, forward strand.
TATTACGCGGCCATCGACATTCGCTACACCCGCAACAGCTACGCCATCACCTACCGCGACAGCCGCGACCTGGGCTACAAGGACGGCAAGATCCATCGCAACTACAACCGCTGGGTGAGCATGCTCGACCGCGACATCATGGCGGGCTTGCAGAGCCGTGGTGCGAATGTGCCGGGGTCGGCGCCGCAAGTGCTTGAGCAGCCGGGGGCTTCGAAGCAGAACTGAAGTTTTCCGATTCTGCAGAAACGACAAAGGGCGCCTTTCGGCGCCCTCTTCACAAACAGGTTGGCTTGTCATCGCCGCGTCCTGCCTGGCTCTGCGATGGGTGGATGCCCAGGATCCTCAGAGTCTCACAAGCCCCTTTCGGGAACTCGGCCAGTCTGCCTGAAAACAGCTCGCCTGCAATCGGTGGCAAAGCGCCGCTCATCTCTGATCCACTTCATCGCAACCCCAGCGCACTGCGCACCGCCGCTTTATTCTTGCGAATGACTAAGCCGGTTGCGTTACCTGATAGGTGACAGTCCCTACATCGCCGCCTTGCGCGTCAGAAGTTCCACAAACGCCCTGGCCATAGGGGTTTGCGCGCCTTTGCGTTGCACCAGCCACACGGCCGTCACCGCTTCCTGATCGAGCAAGGTGCGATACACCACGCCATCAATGCGTATGCGCTGGTACGACGCCGGCAGCACCGACACCCCCAACCCCGCCGCCACCAGCCCAATGATGGTCATCGCCTCCCCCGCTTCCTGGGCGAAGTGCGGGCTGAAGCCAGCATCACGCGCCAGGTTGAGCAATTGTGCGTAGAGGCCGCTGCCGTAGCTGCGAGGGAAAAACACGAACGGTTCTTCAGCCAGCTGCGCCAGGTACAAGCCGCGCTCGCTGCCTTCCACCAAGGGATGGCCGGCGTTCAGTACGGCGACCAGGGGCTCACGCATCAGCTCGATGACACTCAACGAGTCCGGCAACGGCAACGGGCGCATCAGCCCCACCTGAATCGACTCATCCACCAGCGACTCGGCCACTTCGGTGCTGCTCATTTCCTGCAAACTCAGGTGCACCGCCGGGAAGGCCTGGCGAAATGCAAAAATCGCCTGCGGGATGCTGGCGTTGAACGGCGCCGACGAAGTGAAGCCGATCTTCAACTCCCCAAGCTCGCCCAACTGCGCGCGGCGCGCCACATCGGCGGCTTTATCGACCTGCGCCAGCACCAATCGCGCCTCGTGCAGGAACAACCGCCCCGCCTCGCTCAGCTCGACACGACGATTGGTCCGCTCAAACAAGCGCGCGCCCACCTCTTGTTCCAGCGCCTGAATCTGCTGGCTCAGCGGCGGTTGCGAGATGCCCAGCACCTGCGCGGCACGGCCGAAATGCAGTTCTTCGGCGACGGCGATGAAGTACCGCAGGTGACGCAATTCCATGCAAGCCTCATTAGGTCGTAAAAGCTATCAAACAGGTCGAACAATATATTGGAAAGAATCATTAGGCAGCTATATTCTTTTTCGCATTGCCAGTCCTGGCAGGCTTTCCCTCGCCGAGGTCCCCGTGAAATCTGCTGTCGCTCCCTTTGCTCAAGAAGTCCCGCCTACCGCCCTGGATGAGGTGGTGGCCCAGCTCAACGAGACGTTCATCGAAAAAGGCACGCCGATGTTCATGCGCACGGTGCTGGCGCTGTTCTCCGGCGGGTTTGCGACCTTTGCCCTGCTGTATTGCGTGCAGCCGATGATGCCGGCGCTGTCTCACGAGTTCTCCATCAATGCCGCGCAAAGCAGCCTGATTCTCTCTGTAGCAACGGCGATGCTCGCCTTGGGCTTACTGATCACCGGCCCGATTTCCGACACCTTGGGGCGCAAACCGGTGATGGTCGCCGCGCTGTTCTGCGCGGCACTGGCCACCATTGCCAGCGGCTTGATGCCAACGTGGGAAGGGATTCTGCTGATGCGTGCGCTGGTGGGCCTGTCATTGAGCGGCCTGGCCGCCGTGGCGATGACCTACCTGAGCGAAGAGATCCACCCGCAACACATCGGCCTCGCGATGGGCTTGTATATCGGCGGCAACGCGATTGGCGGCATGAGTGGGCGCTTGATCATCGGCGTGTTGATCGACTTCGTCAGCTGGCACACTGCAATGCTGATCATCGGCGCCCTGGCGCTGATCGCGGCCACCGTGTTCTGGAAAATCCTCCCCGAATCGCGCAACTTCCGCGCCAGCAGTCTCAAGCCGCGCAGCCTGGTCGACGGCTTCGTCATGCACTTCAAGGACGCGGGCCTGCCGTGGTTGTTCCTCGAAGCCTTCCTGCTGATGGGCGCGTTCGTGACGATGTTCAACTACATCGGCTATCGCCTGCTGGCCTCGCCCTATGAATTGAGCCAGGCCGTGGTTGGCCTGCTGTCGCTGGTGTATTTGTCGGGCATCTACAGCTCGGCGAAAATCGGCTCCCTGGCGGATCGCCTCGGCCGTCGCCGCGTGCTGTGGGGCACCATCGTGCTGATGCTCGCCGGCATGGCCCTGACCCTGTTCACCCCGCTGTGGCTGGTGGTGCCGGGCATGCTGATCTTCACCTTCGGCTTCTTCGGCGCCCACTCGGTGGCCAGCAGCTGGATCGGCCGGCGTGCAGTGAAAGCCAAGGGGCAGGCGTCGTCGTTGTACCTGTTCTGCTACTACGCAGGCTCGAGTATTGCCGGTACGGCGGGCGGGTTCTTCTGGCACTTTGCCGGGTGGAATGGGATTGGTGGCTTTATCGTGGCGCTGCTGGTTGGCGCGCTGTTGGTGGCGCTGAAGCTGGCGAAGTTGCCGCCGCTGGGGAATGTAAAGGCCTGACGCGGTCCTGCTTTATGTGGGAGCGGGCTTGCTCGCGAAGGCGGTGCTTCAGTGACGAATTTATCGACTGACACTCCGCATTCGCGAGCAAGCCCGCTCCCACATTTGTTTTGCGTTTACTCGTGGTACTGCGCCGACAGCTCATGCACCGCGCGCAGGAACGCGCCGGCGTGTTCCGGGTTCACTTCCGGCGTGATGCCATGGCCGAGGTTGAACACGTGCCCGCTGCCCTTGCCGTAGCTGGACAGGATGCGGCCGACTTCAGTGCGGATCGCTTCCGGCTTGGCGTACAGCACGGTGGGGTCCATGTTGCCTTGCAGCGCAACGCGGTTGCCCACGCGCTGACGGGCTTCGCCAATGTCGCAGGTCCAGTCCAGGCCCAGGGCATCGGCACCGGCCTCGGCGATGCTTTCCAGCCACAGGCCGCCACCTTTGGTGAACAGGATGACCGGCACTTTGCGGCCTTCGTGCTCGCGGATCAGGCCGCTGACGATCTTGCGCATGTAGGCCAGGGAGAATTCCTGGTACGCCGCCGCCGACAAGTTGCCGCCCCACGTGTCGAAGATCTGCACCGCTTGCGCACCGGCCATGATCTGGCCGTTGAGGTAGCTGGTGACCGACTGCGCCAGCTTGTCGAGCAGCAGGTGCATGGCTTGCGGGTTGTCGTAGAGCATGGCCTTGGTCTTGCGGAAGTCTTTCGACGAGCCGCCTTCGACCATGTAGGTGGCCAGGGTCCATGGGCTGCCGGAGAAGCCGATCAGCGGCACGCGGCCGTTGAGCTCACGGCGGATGGTGCTGACAGCATCCATCACATAGCCGAGGTCTTTGTGCGGATCAGGGATCGGCAGGGCTTCGATATCGGCCAGGGTGCTGACGACTTTCTTGAAACGCGGGCCTTCGCCGGTTTCGAAGTACAGGCCTTGGCCCATGGCGTCAGGGATGGTGAGGATATCGGAGAAGAGGATGGCCGCATCCAGTTGTGGGTAGCGGTCCAGCGGCTGCATCGTGACTTCGCAAGCGAACTCCGGGTTCATGCACAGGCTCATGAAGTCGCCGGCGTGGGCGCGACTGGCGCGGTATTCCGGCAGGTAGCGACCGGCTTGACGCATCATCCATACGGGCGTGACGTCTACGGGTTGCTTGAGCAGGGCACGAAGGAAACGGTCGTTCTTGAGGGCAGTCATGTCGGCATCCGCAAAAAAAGTGCGGGCATTTTCTCAGAGCGCGACGCAAAAGGCACGGAGTGAGCCGTGCCTTTTGTCTATCGGGTCAATTTGTCGCGGACATAAGAGCGCCGCAAAACAAATGTGGGAGCGGGCTTGCTCGCGAAAACGGTGGGTCAGCCAACACATCTGGTGACTGATACACCGCATTCGCGAGCAAGCCCGCTCCCACATTTTGATCCCATTTCAACTGGGGATCGGAGTCAGACTTGCAGGTAGTCCAGGATCCCTTCAGCGGCATTGCGGCCTTCGAAGATCGCCGTCACCACCAGGTCAGACCCGCGCACCATATCGCCACCGGCGAAGATTTTCGGGTTGCTGGTCTGGTGTTTGTACTGACCTTGTTCCGGGGCTACAACGCGGCCCTGGCTGTCGGTCTGGATCTCGAACTGCTCGAACCACGGCGCCGGGCTCGGGCGAAAGCCGAAAGCGATGACCACGGCGTCGGCCGGGATGATCTCTTCGGAACCCGGGATCGGCTCGGGGCTGCGACGGCCACGGGCATCCGGCTCGCCGAGACGGGTCTCGACCACCTTCACGCCTTCGACGCGGTCTTCACCGACGATAGCGATCGGCTGGCGGTTGTAGAGGAATTTCACGCCTTCTTCCTTAGCGTTCTTCACCTCTTTACGCGAGCCCGGCATGTTGGCTTCATCACGACGATACGCACAGGTCACCGATTTGGCGCCCTGGCGGATCGAGGTGCGGTTGCAGTCCATCGCGGTGTCGCCACCGCCGAGCACCACAACCTTCTTGCCTTTCATGTCGACGAAATCTTCCGGCGACTTTTCAAAGCCCAGGTTGCGATTGACGTTGGCGATCAGGAAATCCAAAGCATCGTAAACGCCCGGCAAGTCTTCACCGGCAAAGCCGCCCTTCATGTAGGTGTAGGTGCCCATGCCCATGAACACGGCATCGTATTCGGCGAGCAGTTGCTCCATGGTGATGTCTTTGCCGATCTCGGTGTTCAGGCGGAACTCGATGCCCATGCCGGTGAACACTTCACGACGGTTGCTCAGTACGGTTTTTTCCAGCTTGAACTCGGGGATGCCGAAGGTCAGCAGGCCGCCGATTTCCGGGTTCTTGTCGAACACCACCGGGGTCACGCCGCCACGCACCAGCACGTCGGCACAGCCCAGGCCCGCCGGGCCTGCGCCGATGATCGCGACGCGCTTGCCGGTCGGCTTGACCTTGGACATGTCCGGGCGCCAGCCCATGGCGAACGCGGTGTCGGTGATGTACTTCTCCACCGAACCGATGGTCACCGCGCCGAAGCCGTCGTTAAGGGTGCACGCACCCTCGCACAGACGGTCTTGCGGGCACACCCGGCCGCAGACTTCCGGCAAGGTGTTGGTCTGGTGCGACAGCTCGGCGGCGGCGAGGATGTTGCCCTCGGCCACCAACTTGAGCCAGTTGGGAATGAAGTTGTGCACCGGGCACTTCCATTCGCAATACGGGTTACCGCACCCCAGGCAGCGGTGGGCCTGGTCGGCCGAGTGCTGGGGTTTGAAGGGTTCGTAGATTTCCACGAACTCTTTCTTGCGTTGACGCAACAGTTTCTTCTTCGGATCTTTGCGCCCGACATCGATGAACTGGAAGTCGTTATTCAGACGTTCAGCCATGTTAAAACCTCATCAAACTCTTCAGGCGCATATCACTGCGGGTTGGCACGGATGCTGGAAAGCAACGATTTCAGGTTGGCAGCCTTGGGCTTGACCAGCCAGAAACGACGCAGGTAATCATCGAGGTTTTCGGCGAGGTTGCGGCCCCATTCGCTGCCGGTCTCCTCGACGTACTCGTCCAGCACGTGCTGCAAGTGGTTCCGGTAGGACTCCATGGCTTCGCCGCTGATCCGCTGGATCTCGACCAACTCGTGGTTGACCTTGTCGACGAAGGTGTTGTCCTGGTCCAGCACGTAGGCGAAACCGCCGGTCATGCCCGAACCGAAGTTGTAACCGGTCTTGCCCAATACCGCGACAAAACCACCGGTCATGTACTCACAGCAGTGATCGCCCGTGCCTTCCACCACGGTGTGGGCACCGGAGTTACGCACGGCGAAACGCTCACCGGCAGTACCCGCGGCGAACAGCTTGCCGCCGGTAGCGCCGTACAAGCAGGTGTTGCCGATGATGGCACTGTCCTGGGTCTTGTAGATGCTGCCTTTAGGCGGAACGATCACCAGCTTGCCGCCGGTCATGCCCTTACCCACGTAGTCGTTGGCGTCACCTTCCAGGTACATGTGCAGGCCACCGGCGTTCCACACGCCGAAGCTCTGGCCCGCAGTACCGTTGAAACGGAAGGTGATAGGCGCCTTGGCCATGCCCTGGTTGCCGTGCTTGCGCGCGATTTCACCGGAGATGCGTGCGCCGATGGAACGGTCGCAGTTGCAGATATCCAGGGCGAAGTCGCCACCGCTGGCGTCGTTGATCGAGGAGCTGGCCATTTCGACCATCTTCTCGGCCAGCAGGCCTTTGTCGAACGGCGGGTTGCGCTCCACCTGGCAGAATTGTGGCTTGTCTGCCGGGATATGGTCGCTGCCCAACAGCGGCGTCAGGTCCAGGTGTCGTTGCTTGGCGGTCTGGCCTTCGAGGATGTCGAGCAAATCGGTACGCCCGATCAACTCTTCCAGCGAACGCACACCCAGCTTGGCCAGCCACTCACGGGTTTCTTCGGCGACGTAGGTGAAGAAATTCACCACCATGTCGACGGTGCCGATGTAGTGGTCTTTGCGCAGCTTCTCGTTCTGGGTCGCGACGCCGGTGGCGCAGTTGTTCAGGTGGCAGATGCGCAGGTATTTGCAGCCCAGGGCGATCATTGGCGCAGTACCGAAGCCGAAGCTTTCGGCGCCGAGGATCGCGGCCTTGATCACGTCGAGGCCGGTTTTCAGGCCACCGTCGGTCTGCACCCGCACTTTGCCGCGCAGGTCGTTGCCGCGCAGGGTCTGGTGAGTTTCAGCCAGGCCCAGTTCCCACGGCGCGCCGGCGTACTTGATGGAGGTCAGCGGCGATGCGCCGGTGCCGCCGTCGTAGCCGGAGATAGTGATCAGGTCGGCATAAGCCTTGGCCACACCGGCGGCGATAGTGCCGACGCCAGCTTCTGCGACCAGCTTCACCGAGACCAGGGCCTGTGGGTTGACTTGTTTCAAGTCGAAAATCAGCTGCGACAAATCCTCGATGGAGTAGATGTCGTGGTGCGGCGGCGGCGAAATCAGCGTCACACCCGGCACTGCATAACGCAGCTTGGCGATCAGGCCGTTGACCTTGCCGCCTGGCAGCTGGCCGCCCTCACCGGGCTTGGCACCCTGGGCGACTTTGATCTGCAGCACTTCGGCGTTGACCAGGTATTCCGGGGTTACACCGAAACGGCCAGTCGCCACCTGCTTGATTTTCGAGCTCTTGATGGTGCCGTAGCGCGCCGGGTCTTCACCGCCTTCGCCGGAGTTGGAACGCGCACCCAGGCGGTTCATGGCTTCGGCCAGGGCTTCGTGGGCCTCAGGCGACAAGGCGCCCAGGGAGATACCGGCGGAGTCGAAACGCTTGAGGATCGATTCCAGTGGTTCGATTTCGCTGATTGCGAGCGGCGTGTCCAGGGTTTTCACCTTGAACATATCGCGGATCATCGACACCGGGCGGTTATCCACCAGCGCGGTGTATTGCTTGAACTTGGCGTAGTCGCCCTGCTGCACAGCAGCTTGCAGGGTGCTGACCACGTCGGGGTTGTACGCATGGTATTCGCCACCGTGGACGAACTTGAGCAGGCCGCCTTGCTGGATCGGCTTGCGCGCGCTCCAGGCTTCGGCCGCCAGGGCTTTCTGTTCGGCTTCGATGTCGACGAAACGCGCGCCCTTGATGCGGCTCGGCACACCCCGGAAACTCAGGTCGCAGACTTCTTCGGACAAGCCGATGGCTTCGAACAATTGAGCGCCACGGTACGAGGTGACGGTAGAGATGCCCATCTTCGACAGGATCTTCAACAGGCCCTTGGTGATGCCCTTGCGGTAGTTCTTGAAGACCTCATAGAGGTCGCCCAGCACTTCACCGGTGCGGATCAGGTCGCCCAACACTTCGTACGCAAGGAACGGGTACACCGCCGAGGCGCCGAAACCGATCAACACCGCAAAGTGATGCGGGTCGCGGGCAGTGGCGGTTTCGACGAGGATGTTGGAGTCGCAGCGCAGGCCTTTTTCGGTCAAGCGGTGGTGCACCGCGCCAGTGGCCAGCGACGCGTGGATCGGCAGTTTGCCTGGCGCGATGTGGCGGTCGGTCAGCACGATCTGGGTACGACCGGCGCGCACAGCTTCTTCGGCCTGATCGGCGACGTTGCGCACAGCGGCTTCAAGGCCGAGGCTCTCGTCGTAGTTCAGGTCGATGATCTGGCGGTCGAAGCCTGGGCGCTCCAGGGTCATCAACGAGCGCCATTTAGCCGGGGAAACAACCGGCGAACTGAGAATCACGCGGGAAGCGTGCTCAGGCGATTCCTGGAAGATGTTGCGCTCGGCACCGAGGCACACTTCCAGCGACATCACGATGGCTTCGCGCAGCGGGTCGATCGGTGGGTTGGTCACCTGGGCGAACTGCTGGCGGAAATAGTCGTACGGAGTGCGCACGCGCTGGGACAGCACGGCCATTGGCGTGTCATCGCCCATGGAGCCGACGGCCTCGTAGCCTTGCTCGCCGAGCGGACGCAGCACCTGGTCACGCTCCTCGAACGTGACCTGATACATCTTCATGTACTGCTTGAGCTGGTCGACGTCATAGAAAGCCGAACCGTGGTCGTTGTCTTCCATGGTCGCCTGGATGCGCAGGGCGTTCTTGCGCAGCCATTGCTTGTACGGGTGACGCGACTTCAAGCGGTTGTCGATGGCATCGGTGTCGAGGATCTGCCCGGTTTCGGTGTCCACGGCCAGGATCTGGCCAGGGCCGACACGGCCTTTGGCGATGACATCTTCAGGCTTGTAGTCCCATACGCCGATTTCCGACGCGAGGGTGATGAAACCGTTGGTCGTGGTGACCCAACGCGCCGGGCGCAGACCGTTACGGTCGAGCAGGCACACCGCGTAGCGGCCGTCGGTCATGACCACGCCGGCCGGGCCGTCCCACGGCTCCATGTGCATCGAGTTGTACTCGTAGAACGCACGCAGATCCGGGTCCATGGTTTCGACGTTCTGCCACGCTGGCGGAATGATCATGCGCACGCCACGGAACAGGTCGATGCCGCCGGTGACCATCAGCTCGAGCATGTTGTCCATGCTGGAGGAGTCGGAACCCACGCGGTTGACCAGCGGGCCGAGCTCTTCGAGGTCCATCAAGTCGTTGGCGAACTTGGTGCGACGGGCCACAGCCCAGTTGCGGTTGCCGGTGATGGTGTTGATCTCGCCGTTGTGGGCGAGGAAGCGGAATGGCTGAGCCAGCGGCCATTTCGGCAGGGTGTTGGTGGAGAAGCGCTGGTGGAACACGCAGATTGCGGTTTGCAGGCGCTCATCGCTCAGGTCTGGATAGAAGGCGGTCAAATCCGCCGGCATCATCAGGCCTTTATAAATGATGGTCTTGTGCGAAAAGCTGCAGATGTAGTGGTCAGTATCGGCGGCGTTGGACACCGACGAGCGACGACGCGAGGTGAACAGCTTGATCGCCATGTCCTGATCGCTCAGGCCATCGCCGGCGATGAACACTTGCTCGATCTGAGGCAGGCGCTCCAGGGCCAGGCGGCCGAGCACACTGGTGTCGATCGGCACTTTGCGCCAGCCGACCAGCTGCAGGCCGGCAGCGACGATCTCGCGGTTCATGTTCTCGCGCGCGGCTTCGGCTTTGACCGGGTCCTGGTTGAAGAACACCATGCCCACGGCGTACTGCTTGGGCAGGTCGACAGCAAATTGTTCTTTTGCGACAGCGCGCAGGAACTGGTCGGGCTTTTGAATCAGCAAGCCGCAACCGTCACCGGTTTTGCCGTCGGCGTTGATCCCACCGCGGTGGGTCATGCAGGTCAGGGCCTCGATGGCCGTTTGCAAAAGGGTATGACTGGGCTCGCCCTGCATGTGGGCTATCAGGCCGAAACCGCAGTTATCCTTGAATTCATCGGGTTGGTACAGACCTGCTTTCATAGACACTTTCTCACCAGGCTGCCTCTGTTACCGAGGCAAATTTCTTTTCAATTCAACCCGTTACCTTCCACGCCGAACGTACGCCAGCTTTGCGGGGGCAAAAGGGAGGTCATTGTACACACCGACACGAACGCTCACAAATTTAGCGACGAAATGTCGCAAATCTATGTCGCATTTATGAAAGGTTTAAAGCGATATGCTGTGCTAGTCAAAACTTTTTTAATTCTGACCGCTACGACTCAAAAGCCACTGTGACGCAGACACCACAAAGCGCGCGGCCTTGAGGGCAGCACGCACTTGCGGATTTTTTTGAGGTGCCGGGAGAGGCGGCCTGGGTAAGGCCGCCGAATCTTCAGCGAGTTGTTGCGAGTTCTTGTTGAACGCTGGCAACAGTGCGAGGCCAAGGTTTACCAGCCTGAACCTTCGCTGGCAAGGCTTTGATAGCGGAATCAGCTGCTGCACGGCTTGGGAAGCTGCCGTAAGTGATCACGTAGAGAGGCTTGCCGTTGAGCACTTTCTTGAAATAACGGTACTCGCCGCCCTGCTCCTTCACGAAGGCCTGAGCATTGGCTTCGGAACTGGTGCCGAGGATCTGCACCACGAAGTGGCCGGCCGGCTGACTGGTGTACCAACTGCTACCGGCGGCGGCAGGGGCAGCTGCTTTGGCAACGGCGGCAGGTTTTTCCGCAGGTTTGGCGGCGGGTGCCGGTTTAGCCACTGGCGCAGGCGCGACAGGCTTGGCAACCGGAGCTGGCTTGGCAGTGGCGACGGTCGGTGCCGGGGTCGGCTTGGCCGCTGGAGTGGCTGCCGGGCCGGCGGGTACGCCCGCAGGCGGCGCGGTAGTGGTCACGGTTGGCGGCGTGGCGCTGGAGCCTTCCACCGGCACACCGTCGTCGCCTTCGGAGATGCCACCGGCTGCTTCGGCCAGCGGGCCGCGCATTACCGGCTGACCCACCATCGGCAGGTTGGTCGGCTGGCCGGAGTTGGCGAATTCAACATTTGGCGTGGGTTTGCCCAGTGGCAACTGCGCCTGTTCGGTTGGCGCACCGGCGGTGGCGGGTGCCTTGCTGCGGCCCGGAATCAACCAGGCGGCGGCAACAGCGACCACGACAACGGCGGAAATAGCCAATACGTGCTTCTTAGGCATAGTAAACCCCATCTTTGGACGCTTAACCGCAGAGCGGCTTGCAATCATGGCTTCGATCAAGGCATCCCGGGCAACCTGGTTGATGGTGCCAGGCCAGCCGTCGGAGCTTTCGTGAATATCAGAGATCTGCGAAGCGGAGAAAAGTTCGATACCGGCCCCGGCGCCTTCGAGGCGTTGAGCCAGGTATTCGCGGGTTTCTTCCTCTTCGTACGGTTGCAATTCGATGACGTGAAACAGCTCCTGGTCGCCACTGATCTGCTCCAGATCGGCGATCAACGACGACTCGCCAAACAGGAATACGTGCGGGCGACCTTCGGGCGTGCCCGCCGCCAGCGCCAACAGCGCTTCCAGGGCGGACTCGTCGAGTTGCTCGGCGTCATCCACCAGCAGGTAGACTTCTTGCCCGGTGAGGCCCAGTTGCACCACTTGCTTGAGAATCGCGTTTGGCTCGGCATTGGAAACGTTCAGCGCCTGGGCCACCTGGCGCAGCACGCCAGCCGCATCACCGGCACCACGGGCCGATACCACCACGCTCTGTACCGACTGCTTGTTGGTACTGGCAACCAGCGCCTGGCGCAGCAGGGTCTTGCCACTGCCCAACGGGCCGGTCACAACCAGCAGCAATTGGCTGTAGCGCGCCAGATGGTGCAACTGACCGAGCACCGGCTTGCGCTGGGCAGGGAAAAATTTGAAACCAGGCACCCGCGGAGCAAAAGGGTCATGGCTTAACTGGTAATGGCCGAGGAACGCCTCGTCGGCATGCAAACTAGTCATCGGGATCTTATTAACCTTTAAGCTGGGCCAGGGCGCGGTAATCCGCTCCCAGCGTGGCCTGTAAAATCTCTTTCGGATAATCGTCGGTCACTACCGCTTCGCCCATGTGGCGCAGCAACACCAGTCGCAGGCGACCGTCGATCACTTTCTTGTCTATTGCCATATGTTCGAGGAAATCCGCCTCGGTCATCTCCAACGGTGGAACGACCGGCAAGCCGGCGCGCTGGAACAGGCGTATACCCCGATCCCGCTCCTGAGCACTGATCCAGCCCAGGCGTTGCGACATCTCCAATGCCATCACTGTGCCAGCCGCGACGGCTTCCCCATGCAACCACACACCATAGCCCATGTGCGTTTCGATCGCATGGCCGAAGGTGTGGCCCAGGTTCAAAGTGGCCCGCACACCGGACTCCCGTTCGTCGGCATTCACCACCAGCGCCTTGGCCGCGCAGGAGCGGGAAATAGCTTCCGTCAGCGCCACTTGGTCCAGCGCGCGCAGGGCATCCATATGTTCTTCGAGCCAGGTCAGGAACGGTTCGTCGCAGATCAGCCCGTACTTGATGACTTCCGCCAACCCCGCCGACAACTCGCGCGGCGGCAGGGTGTTGAGGGTCGCGGTGTCGATCAGCACCACGTTGGGCTGATAGAACGCGCCGACCATGTTCTTGCCCAGCGGGTGGTTGATGCCGGTCTTGCCGCCCACCGACGAATCGACCTGGGAAAGCAGGGTGGTCGGCACCTGGATAAAGTCCACGCCGCGCTGGTAACAGGCTGCCGCAAAACCGGCCATGTCGCCAATCACACCGCCGCCCAAGGCGACCACGGTGGTACGACGGTCATGGCGCGCAGTCAGCAGGCCATCAAAGATCAGTTGCAGGGTTTCCCAGTTCTTGTGGGCTTCGCCGTCAGGCAAGATCACTGAGATCACCGAATACGCCGCGAGGCTGCGGCTCAGACGCTCAAGATACAGCGGCGCGACCGTTTCGTTGGAGATGATCGCCACTTGCCGCCCGGCAATATGCGGAGCGAGCAATTCGGGCAGGTCCAACAAACCTTCGCCAATATGGATTGGGTAGCTGCGCTCGCCTAGATCGACCTTAAGTGTCTGCATGTGTCCCCGCGTGAAGATATATGTACGATCGGCAACGCTCAGATCTGACGTCGCCCGATGGCTCTACGCCACACCTGGAAGGGTAATGACGTGCCGCCGAGAATAGCGCATTTCGGACCTGCCTTTAACGGGGCGGCAACTGCTGCAAGCGCTCAAGAATGTCGAGAACGACCATTCGTGGCGGCCGCTCATCGGTTTCCACCACCAGATCGGCGATTTCCCGATAAAGCGGATCGCGCAACGTCAGCAAATCCCGCAACGTTTTTGCCGGGTCGGCCGTGCGCAACAATGGGCGGTTGCGATCGCGAGCGGTGCGGCCCACCTGCTGCTCGACCGATGCATGCAGATAGACCACGCGACCACCGGCATGCAGTGCCCGGCGGTTTTCATCGCGCATGACGGCGCCGCCGCCGGTGGCCAATACCACGCCATCGCAGCCGCACAGTTCGGCAATCATCGCCTGCTCGCGGTCGCGAAAGCCCAGCTCGCCTTCCTTATCGAAGATCCATGGGATATTGGCACCCGTGCGCAATTCAATTTCCTTGTCGGAATCTTTGAACGGCAGGCGCAGCTCTTTGGCCAGCAAACGGCCGATGGTGCTTTTTCCAGCCCCCATCGGTCCTACAAGAATCAAATTTCGCACAGAATCAACGACTCACAGCAATCGCCTGGTTATTCATAATACGCGGAGTCAGGAATACCAGCAGCTCGGATTTTCTTTCCGCCAGCACATCGCGCCGGAAAAGGCGGCCAAGATACGGCACATCGCCCAAAAATGGCACTTTATCTACCACTTTGCTTTGGGTATTGGAGAAAACGCCACCGATGACGATGGTCTCGCCATCCTTGACCAGCACCTTGGCATTGACTTCGTTTTTCTTGATCGGCGGTACGTCATTGAGCTTGTTCAGATAGTCGGGCTCGTCCTTGGTGACCTTGACCTCCATGACCACCCAGCCATCCGGGGTGATTTGCGGCGTCACCTCCAGCGACAGCGAGGCTTCCTTGAACGACACCGATGTAGCACCGCGCGAGGTGGATTCCTGATAGGGGATCTCGGTGCCCTTGAGGATGCGCGCGGTTTCCTTGTCGGAGGTGACCACCTTGGGCTGCGAGACGATTTCACCGTTGCCGGTTTTCTCCATGGCCGTCAGCTCAAGATCCAGCAACAGGTTGTCGGTGATATAAGCGATCCCCAGGCCTGAAGTACCCGTGAGCGAACCCATGTCGACAAACGGCGAGCTGGGTGGGTTTTCCGGCGGTTCAGCACCCTCGGCCGAAGGTTTGTTGATACCGCCCGCCCCCCACTTGCCACGGTTCAGGCGCCCACCCCAGCGCACGCCAAGGCTTTTGTCGTAATCGACATTGGCTTCAACGATCCGCGCCTCGATCATCACCTGGCGCACCGGGACATCCAGCTGCGCCACGATCCGCCGCAGCTCTTCGAGCCGTTCGCCGGTCTGGTAGGCAATAATGTTATTGGTGCGATCATCCACGGCTACCGAACCGCGTTCATCGGGGATGCCTTCAAGGCTGGTGACCGATTGGAACAATTTGGCCAGGTCCGCCGCCTTGGCGTAATTGACCTGCAACAGTTCCCGGCGCAGGGGCGCCAACTCGGCCATTTGCTTGCGCGACTCCAGGGTCAGCAGTTCGCGGGCGGCCAACTCTTCGGCCGGCGCCACCAGTAACACACCGGCCTTCACCCGCTTGTCCAACCCCTTGGCTTGCAACACCAGGTCCAGTGCCTGATCCCAGGGCACCTCCTTGAGCCGCAGGGTGATGGAGCCTTGCACATCGTCGCTGGCCACCAGATTAAGCCCGGCGACATCCGCAATCTGCTGCAATACAGCGCGCAAATCGATGTTCTGGAAGTTGAGGTTCAGCTTGTCACCGGAATAGGGGGTACTCACCGCAGAGCTGCCGGGAGGTGGCAGCTGGATCAGGTCCAGGCGATTGGGCACAGCAAATGCCATCGGTGCCGTGAACGCTATCCATAGCGCCACACCGAAGGACGAGAAAGTCCTTTTCATTGTTGGATTCCGTTATGAGTTGATAGTTAACACGAGGGTTCGGGAGCGCTCCAGCCATGCGCCCTGCTCATCCGGGAACAGCTCGGCCAGTTCAATGTGACCTGCATGAATGGCCGTGACCCGGCCGTGGTTGGGCCCCAGGTAATCGCCAACCGCCAGCCGGTGCACTGCCGATGCTGCGCGCAGCAGGACGAAGGTTTGCATGCCGCGGGACAAGGTGCCGACCATTTCGACTTGATCGAGGGCCAGACCTTCCAACACTCCACGTTTACGGGCCAAGTCCGGGGCACGTGCCGGCTGGCCTGCCGCGTGATAGGCCTGCGAGGTGGGCGGCTGGAACGGATCACGCAGAGAGGTCGCATCGTAGACAAATCGCGCCACCGGCTCGACAACGCGCTCAGGCTTGCCGCCAGGCAACCTGCCGCGATAAGCCTTGGCCAGCAGCTCAAGGCGCAGTAACGGCCCATCAGACCGAAGCGCAACATCGTGCACCGTGACCATCTGCGACAGCCCGCCCAAGGCACTCACGAACATCGCCAGGTCGTGATAGGCGCCAAACACCCCAACCTGCACAGGCTCCTCGATGTAGAGCGGCAGAGACAGTTCGTCCAAGACCGTGACGCCCTCGACCACCACACCGTTGGCCGCCGCCAGCCGAGCAATGGCTTCGAGTAGACCAGGCATATCCGACTCGCCGGGCAATTGGCGTAAAAGCCCGCCAACCGCCTCCTGCATCACCTGCCCCTGACGGGCACGTTCCTCAAGACTGTCTGCCAAGCCAGCCTTTTGCGTGAGCTCCTGTTGCAGCGCCACTGCCTGCGCTTCCAACGTGTGCAGCCGCTCGCTTGCCGGGGCCAGCAGCCAACCATTGCCCACCACCCACACCAGACCTGCCAGCGCGCAGCCCAGCAGAACCTTGCCCGGCAGGGGCCATTTAGCAGCGTTGTAAGCGAGCGTGGAAAAGTCGAGCCTGGGCAGGCTCATGGCTGGGCCTCGGTGGATTCCCCCTGGCGCACCATCAATTGAAAGGCGTTGCCACCACCTTGCGCCTCCGCACGCACATGTTGCAGGCGAGTGGCGTGAGCACCTTCAGACGCCTCCAGGCGGCGCATCAGTTGGGCGATATCCTGGCTGGATTCGGCACTGCCGCTGACACTCACGGTGTTGCCCTTGGCTACAACCTCGTGAAGATGCACCCCATCCGGCACCGCACGGGCCAACTGGTCCAATAGCTGGGCGCTGGCCGAGCGGGATTCGTGCAGGTCCTGCACGACCTTCATGCGCGCAGCCAGTTGCTGGCTTTGCTCCTGTAAGTCGTCGATGGTCTTGATGCGGGAGTCCTGAACGGCGACTTCTTTGGTCAGGTGATTGTTGCGCGTCACCTGACGGTCTATAGCCTGATCGATGACCTGGTCCGCCAGCCAAACCGCCGCGAGCGCCACACCGGCGAACGCCAGCAGAAATATCAGGAAGTATTTGCGCCGCCGCTCCGCCAGCGCCTGGCGCCAAGGCAAAAGATTGATTCGTGTCATCCAGCGAAACTCCTCAGGGCCAACCCGCAAGCAACTCCCATCCCATGCGCATCCACGGCCCACTGTGCGCCATCAACGCGATAGCCCGGCGTGAAGCTGGCGAAATCCTGACTGCAAGCGCGCTCCAATGCAAACCCTTCGACATCCACCACCCGTGCCGCCAACCCGGCCAGGGCCAAAACCGCTTTGCGGGCCTCGACCTGCTCCTTGAGGCAGGCTGCCAGAAACACTTCGACCCGCGCCGAGCCCTGGGGCGAAGGGCCACGGACCTGAAAATCAATGGCGACATCGTCCAACGGGTAAGGAATGTACTGGTCGGCCTCCATTTGGATCTTCCAGACCATTTCCTCGTCACTGAGCCCCGCGTCCATTTCAATCACCCGTGTGATGACCGATGGGCCCGAGACTGCCACAGCTGCCTGCCGGGCGGACGTATGCAACCGAGATAACGCCTGCTGCAACGTCCGCGCTATCGCCTCGAGGTCCAACAACGTGCCATCGACTACGGCATTGGCAGGCAGCCCCTGCGTAACATAAGACTGAACACTGTAACCACCGACTGAATAGCCCAGCTCAATCAGCTTGATGCCTGTGTCATTGATGTCGACGCCCAGCAGGGTGCTGGCTTTTCGCCTGAAAAATCCCTTTCTCATAAAACTCCCCAAAACTTTGCCTGTCATACCGCCTGATTGCGGCCGGGTATCATGCATTCGGTCGACTTGTTTAACGGGTACGAATGACGCCCCAAGCCGAAAATGCTTTAATGCCCAGCGTTTTTTCCCGCTTTTTATTTGCAGCTCGGGTCGATCCATCGTTTGCCATGCATGCCCCGACGCCTAACTCATTCTTTTCTCTGGAAATCCAAAAGCCTTGATTCGTCTGCTGAAGTTTTTCGGGTACTCCATTGTCGCGATCGTCTGCGGGCTGCTGCTCGTACTCAGCGGTGCCTACCTCTACCTTAGTCCGGGTTTGCCTTCCGTAGAGGCGCTCAGAAGTATCCAGTTGCAGATTCCTTTGCGGGTTTACAGCAGCGATGAAAAACTGATCGCGGAGTTCGGCGAAATGCGCCGCACACCGATCCGTTTCGCCGACATTCCACCCAATTTCATCAACGCGCTGCTGTCGGCTGAAGACGATAATTTCGCCAATCACTACGGCGTCGACCCCAGCAGCCTGGTGCGTGCAGCCACACAACTGGTAAAAAGCGGACACATTCAGTCCGGCGGCAGCACCATCACCATGCAGGTGGCGAAGAACTTCTTCCTCACCAGCGAGCGCAGCTTTTCGCGTAAAGCCACTGAAATCCTGCTGGCATTGCAGATCGAACGTCAGCTGACCAAGGACGAAATCCTTGAGCTGTACGTCAACAAGATCTACCTGGGCAACCGCGCCTACGGGATCGAGGCGGCGTCCCAGGTTTACTATGGCAAGTCGATTCGTGACGCCAGCCTGGCGCAGATGGCAATGATTGCCGGCCTGCCCAAGGCCCCGTCACGCTTTAACCCACTGGCCAACCCTGCGCGCAGCAAAGAGCGTCGCGACTGGATCCTGGGGCGTATGTACAAGCTGGGCAAGATCGACCAGGCCGCCTATGAAAGCGCCGTAGCCGAGCCGTTGAATGCCAGCTACCACGTGCCGACACCGGAAGTGAATGCACCGTACATTGCTGAAATGGCGCGCGCCGAAATGGTCGGTCGTTATGGCAGCGAGGCCTACACCGAAGGCTTCCGCGTGACCACGACCGTTCCGAGCAACCTGCAGGACATCGCCAACAACTCAGTCCATGACGGCCTCGTCACCTATGACCAGCGCCACGGCTATCGCGGCCCCGAATCACGCCTGCCCGGCAAAACCCTGAGCGCCTGGACCACCGAACTGAGCAAACAGCGCCCAATCAGCGGCCTGGAACCGGCCATCGTCACCCAAGTGACGAAAGATGGCGTGCAAGTACTGACCCGCACCGGTGAAGGCCATGTGTCGTGGGACAGCATGAAGTGGGCGCGCCCCTTCCTGAACACCAACAGCATGGGCCCGATGCCCAAGCAGCCGGCGGATGTCGCGCAGGTGGGTGACCTGATCCGCGTAAAACGCCAGAAAGACGACAGCCTGAAATTCAGCCAAGTCCCTGTGGCTCAAGGCGCCCTGGTGTCTCTTGACCCACAGAACGGTGCGATCCGCGCCCTGGTCGGTGGCTTTGCCTTCGAACAAAGCAACTACAACCGCGCCACCCAGGCCAAGCGCCAGCCGGGCTCGAGTTTCAAGCCGTTCGTCTACAGCGCCGCACTGGACAATGGCTACACCGCCGCCAGCCTGGTCAACGACGCGCCGATCGTGTTTGTCGACGAGTACCTGGACAAGGTCTGGCGCCCGAAGAACGACACCAACACGTTCCTCGGCCCTATCCGTATTCGCGAGGCGCTGTACAAGTCGCGTAACCTGGTGTCGATCCGCCTGCTGCAGGCGATGGGCGTTGGCAAGACTATCGACTACATGACGCGCTTCGGCTTCAACAAGTCGGACCTGCCACCCAACCTGTCCCTGGCCCTCGGCACCGCGACCCTCACGCCGATGGAAATCGCCACAGGCTGGAGCACGTTTGCCAACGGCGGCTACAAGATCACGCCGTACCTGATCGACAAGATCGAGAGTCGCAATGGCGACACACTGTTCACCGCCAACCCGCCACGCGTGCCAGGTGATGTGGTCAACGGTGTTGCAGCACCCGATGGCATCGCCGCACCCAGCAACGGCGGCATCACCATTGAGCCAACACCCGGTGCAGCGCCAGCCGCAAACGCCCCTGCGCCAACCGAGCCACAAACACCTGCGGTTGCTGAACGTGTCGTGGATGGCCGTACCACCTATATCCTCAACAGCATCCTGGAAGACGTCATCAAGAAGGGTACCGGCCGTCGCGCCCTGGCCTTGGGCCGTGCAGACATCGCCGGCAAGACCGGTACCACCAACGAGTCCAAGGACGCCTGGTTCTCCGGCTACAACGGTGATTACGTGACCACCGTATGGACTGGTTATGACCAACCGGAAAGCCTCGGTCGTCGCGAGTTTGGCGGCACCGTCGCCCTGCCGATCTGGATGAGTTACATGGGCGCGGCCTTGAAAGACAAGCCGCTGCACACCCAGCCTGAGCCGGAAGGCATTCTCAGCCTGCGGATTGATCCGGTGAGTGGCCGTGCGGCTTCGCCAAGCACGCCAAATGCGTACTTCGAGTTGTTCAAGAGTGAAGACACGCCGCCGTCGGTCAACGAGCTGGGTAACGGCACCGCACCGGGCAGCCCGCTGCCGGCGGATGAGGCGGCGCCGATCGATCTCTTCTAACTCGGTCTGCGCCTGAACGCAGATCCAATGCAGGAGCGGGCTTACTCGAGAAAGCGGAGTGTCAGTCAATGAACCTGGCGACTGACCCACCGCGTTCGCGAGCAAGCCCGCTCCCACCCTTGGAGCGCCACTAGGCCCAAGCGAATCGCCACAAAAAAGCCCCGACTCGTGAGAGCCGGGGCTTTTTGTTGTAGCGTTACAACAGCTTAGCCGTTGAACACATCATCCACGCTTTGCAGTGGGTAGTGCTTCGGATACGGCAGGGTGGCCACACCAGTCTCGATGGCAGCTTTAGCCACGGCATCGGAGATCAGGGTGATCAGGCGCTTATCCATTGGTTTCGGAATGATGTACTCACGGCCGAACGCCAGCGGGGCACCACCGTAGGCATCGCATACGTCCTGAGGTACCGGCAGCTTGGCCAGTTCACGCAGGGCGTTGGCGGCAGCTACTTTCATCTCTTCGTTGATGCGCTTGGCGCGAACGTCCAGGGCACCACGGAAGATGAACGGGAAACCCAGTACGTTATTGACCTGGTTCGGGTAGTCCGAACGGCCGGTGGCCATGATCACGTCGTTACGGGTAGCGTGCGCCAGTTCCGGGGAGATTTCCGGGTCTGGGTTGGAGCAGGCGAACACGATCGGGTTGGCCGCCATGGACTTCAGGCCTTCAGCGCTCAGCAGGTTCGGGCCGGACAGGCCAACGAACACGTCTGCACCGTTCAAGGCGTCAGCCAGGGTGCGCTTGTCAGTGGCGTGGGCAAACATCGCCTTGTACTGGTTCAGGTCGGTACGCTCGGACTGAACAACGCCCTTGCTGTCGACCATGAAGATGTTTTCCAGCTTGGCGCCCATGCTCACCAGCAACTTCATGCAGGAGATGGCCGCAGCACCAGCGCCCAGGCAGACGATCTGAGCGTCAGCCAGAGTTTTGCCAGCGATTTCCAGGGCGTTGATCATGCCGGCCGCAGTAACGATCGCGGTGCCGTGCTGGTCATCGTGGAATACCGGAATGTCGCACTGTTCGATCAGGGCCTTTTCGATCTCGAAGCACTCAGGTGCCTTGATGTCTTCCAGGTTGATGCCACCGAAGGTGATGGAAATGCGCTTAACGGTGTCGATGAAAGCCTGCGGGCTCTCGGAATCGACTTCGATGTCGAAAACGTCGATGCCGGCAAAGCGCTTGAACAGCACGCCCTTACCTTCCATGACTGGCTTGGAAGCCAATGGGCCGAGGTTACCCAGGCCGAGAATCGCGGTGCCATCGGAAATCACTGCAACCAGGTTGCCTTTGCCGGTGTACTTGTACGCCAGTTCGGGGTCGCGGGCGATTTCACGTACGGGCTCGGCAACGCCAGGGCTGTAGGCCAGCGACAGGTCGCGGGCGGTGGCAGTGGCTTTGGTGAGCTCTACACTCAGCTTTCCTGGACGAGGATGGGCATGATATTCGAGAGCGGCAGTTTTCAAATCAGACATATCGGCATTCCGCTTTTACTGTTGGTCGACGGACCGCCGAGGATACGCGTGTCGCAAAGTCCCTACAAGACTGGGCAGTCACAGGTGTCAAGGGCCCTGCGCTACGACTTTCGGCCAAGAGCCACGGGATACAAGGGCTCAACTGTTCACAATTGACATAAAAAATGTCTACAATTTTTTATTCGAGCGTCGTTTTTTAGCGGCACTGTCAAATCACAGGCACAAAAAAGGCGTCCACAAGGGACGCCTTTTTCAACAGCTGGCAAAAACCCAGAGGGCTTTTGAGCCTTACTCTGCTGGAGTAGCAGCAGGCTTCTTGCCGAAAGTACCAAAGCGATCTGCGAAGCGCTGTACACGGCCGCCGGTGTCCAGAGTTTTCTGCTTACCGGTGTAGAACGGGTGGCACTCGTTGCATACGTCAGTACCCAGTGGCTTGCACAGGTTCGAACGCGTTTCGAACTTGTTGCCGCAGCTGCAGGTTACTTCGATGGTTTCGTACGCTGGATGGATATCGGCTTTCATGGTGACTTCCTCGGGCTAGCGTGCCGCCACTCGACACTATTGTCGAATACCGCACGTAATTAGGCCGCGGATTCTACCAGACCTTTTTAAACGCGCAAGCAGCGCTTCCCGTGGTTTACCCACATAAAAGCCCCTTTCATCAGAAAAACCCAACACACCAGCGTCCATGTGGGAGCTGGGCTTGCCCGCGATAGCGATATCTCAGGCACCCCATCTAGCGACTGACAAGCCACCATCGCGGGCAAGCCCGGCCCCCACAGTTGAGCTGCCGTATTCCGAACAACGCGGGACACCCCCACAGCAGGTCTGCTAGGCTCCCGCCCCTGCGCCACCGCCTGCCTTTATATGAGACCCCCGCGTGCCCGACGCCATTTTGCGCCTAGCCCTGCCCTCGCCCCTGCGCCGCCTGTTCGACTACCGGGCCCCGGCTGGCGTGCTGCGGGCACAGTTGCAGCCAGGCATGCGCGTGCGCGTGCCGTTTGGTCGTCGGGAAATGATCGGCATCCTGATCGAAGTCGCCGATCACAGCGAAGTGCCCGCCGACAAGCTCAAGCCGGCACTGGCTATTCTCGACGCCACACCACCGCTGCCGCCCGCCTTGTTCAAACTGTGCTTGTGGACAGCCCAGTATTACCAGCACAGCCTGGGCGACACGCTGAGCTGGGCGCTGCCGGTGCTGTTGCGCCAGGGCGAACTGGCCGAAGCGCGCCAGGAACGCTTTTGGTCGATGGTGCCCGGTGCGCGCCTCGATGACCCACGCATCGCCCGCGCGCCGCGCCAACGTGAGGCCCTGGCGACCCTCGCCCAACACCCACACGGCGTGGCCCATCAGCTGTTAAGCAAACTGATGCTGAGCAAGGACAGCCTCGACCTGCTGTTGGCCAAGGGTCTGGTGCAGGTGGAAATCCGCAAGCACGCGCCGGACCCGCGCCACGAACACTGGCTGGCCCAGCCCGAACTGCCGCTGAACCCCGAGCAGCGCGCGGCGTATGAAGCCATTCGCGCCGGTTTCGACTGCTTTCATGCGTTTCTGTTGGCCGGCGTCACCGGCAGCGGCAAGACCGAAGTGTATTTGCAACTGATCCGCGAAACCCTGCAGGCCGGTAAACAGGCGTTGGTGTTGATCCCCGAGATCAACCTGGGCCCGCAAACCCTGGCGCGCTTCGAACAACGCTTTAACGCACGCATCGCCCTGGTGCACTCGGCGGTCAACGACCGTGAGCGTTTGGAGTCATGGCTGGCGGCGCGGGACGGCGAGGCCGACATTATTATCGGCACCCGCTCGGCCCTGTTCACGCCCATGAAAAACCCCGGGCTGATCATCATCGACGAGGAGCACGACGGCTCCTATAAACAGCAGGAAGGCCTGCGCTACCACGCCCGTGACCTGGCGCTGGTGCGCGCACGCCAGGAAAACATCCCGATTGTGCTGGGCTCCGCCACGCCCTCGCTGGAAAGCCTGCACAACGCCTACACCGGCCGCTATGGGCTCCTGCGCTTGAATGAGCGGGCAGGTGGCGCCAAGCAACCACGCTTCCTGCGCCTGGATGTAAAAAGTCGCCCGCTGGACAGTGGGATTTCCGGGCCGATGCAACAAGCCATCGGCCAGACCCTTGCCGCCGGCCAGCAAGTGCTGGTGTTTCTCAACCGCCGGGGTTTTGCGCCGACGCTGTTGTGCCACGACTGCGGCTGGATGTCAGAGTGCGAGCGCTGCGATGCGCGCATGACCGTGCACCAACGCTACGGCGAGTTGCGCTGCCACCACTGCGGCCATGTAGAGCGTGTGCCGCGCCACTGCCCGCAATGCGGCAAAGTCGACCTGCGCCCGGTAGGCGCGGGCACCGAGCGCGCCGAAGAGCGCTTGGGCATCCTGTTCCCGGATTACCCGGTGCTGCGGGTCGACCGCGACAGCACCTCGCGCAAAGACGCGATGAACCAGCTGTTTGCCACCATCCAGAAAGGCCAGCCGTGCATTCTGGTCGGCACGCAGATGCTTGCCAAAGGGCATCACTTTCCACGCGTCACGCTGGTGTCGATCCTGGATGCCGACGGTGGCTTGTTCTCCGGGGACTTCCGCGCCAGCGAGCGCATGGCGCAGTTGATCGTGCAGGTCGCAGGCCGTGCCGGGCGCGCCGAAGAGCCGGGCAAAGTCATTATCCAAACTCACCTGGCCGACCACCCGCTACTGATACAGCTGACCGAACAAGGCTACTTTGCCTTTGCCGAACAAGCGCTGAGCGAACGCCGCTCCGCCGGCCTGCCGCCCTTCTCTCATCTGGCCCTGCTGCGGGCTGAAGCACATAAACCGGGGCAGGCGGAAAGTTTTCTGGATGAGGCGTGCAGTGCCGCCGAACGTTTGCTGGGCGAACTGGGTCTGACCGGCATCGAATTGCTCGGCCCGGTGCCCGCCCCCATGGAACGTCGTGCCGGGCGCTACCGTGCTCAGCTACTCTTGCAGGCATCGTCCCGCGCACCGCTGCATCGGTTGTTAAGTAGCTGGTTGCTTGCCCTGGAGCAAATGCCCAGTGGCCGCCAAGTGCGATGGTCGTTGGATGTGGACCCGGTAGATTTGTATTGACTGCAAAATCGCTATCGCAGGCAAGCCAGCTCCCACATTTTGAAATGTGAATACCCTTAAATGTGGGCGCGGGCTTGCCCGCGATGAGGCCCGCAGGTCTACCAACCCGTCTGAACGGTTGGCAAGCCCGCCCTCGCCACGGATAATGCCCAGTTTTTCCACCTGCGCATCGCGCGCCGCCGCTTGCGGTCGAAAGAGAACACCATGAAAGACACCATTCGCCAGCTGATCCAACAAGCCCTCACCCAACTCGTCAACGAAGGTGTGTTGCCTGAAGGCCTGACGCCGGCGATCCAGGTGGAAAACACCCGCGACAAGACCCACGGCGACTTCGCCAGCAACATCGCGATGATGCTGTCCAAGCCTGCCGGCATGAAGCCACGCGACCTGGCGGAAAAAATCATCGCCGCGCTGCCGGTTGACGAGAGTGTCACCAAGGCTGAAATCGCCGGCCCTGGCTTCATCAACTTCTTCCAGAACACCCAGGCCCTGGCTTCGCGCCTGGACGCGGCCCTGGCCGACGCCAGCATTGGCGTGCGCAAGGCCGGCCCGTTGCAGCGCGTGGCCATCGACCTGTCGGCACCGAACCTGGCCAAAGAGATGCACGTCGGCCATTTGCGCTCGACCATCATTGGCGACGGCGTGGCGCGCGTGCTGGAGTTCCTGGGCGACGACGTGATCCGCCAGAACCACGTGGGCGACTGGGGCACGCAGTTCGGCATGCTGATGGCGTACCTGCAGGAAAACCCGATTACCAGCAACGAGCTGTCGGACCTGGAAAACTTCTACCGCGCCGCAAAGAAGCGCTTCGACGAATCCGAAGAGTTCGCCGACCGCGCCCGTGGCCTGGTGGTCAAGCTGCAAGCCGGTGACAAGGAATGCCTGGAACTGTGGGGCCGCTTCCGTGAGATCTCGCTGTCGCACTGCCAGGAAATCTACGAACTGCTCAACGTGAAACTGACCATGGCCGACGTGATGGGCGAAAGCGCCTACAACGATGACCTGATCAACGTGGTCAACGACCTCAAGGCCAAGGGCCTGCTGGTTGAGAGCAACGGCGCGCAGTGCGTGTTCCTCGAAGAATTCAAGACGGCCGACGGCGAGCCGCTGCCGGTGATCATCGTCAAGGCCGATGGCGGCTACCTCTACGCCACCACTGACCTGGCGGCCGTGCGCTACCGCAGCGGCGTGCTGAAAGCCGACCGCGCCCTGTATTTTGTCGACCAGCGCCAGGCCCTGCACTTCCAGCAGGTGTTTGAAGTGGCACGTCGCGCGGGCTTCGTCACCCACCCGATGCACATGGAGCATATGGGTTTCGGCACCATGAACGGCGCCGACGGCCGCCCGTTCAAGACCCGTGACGGCGGCACCGTGAAGCTGATCGACCTGCTGAACGAAGCCCAGGAGCGTGCCTACAACCTGGTGAAAGAAAAGAACCCGGAGCTGGCCGAAGCCGAGTTGCGCAACATCGCCCGTGTGGTGGGCATTGGCGCGGTGAAATACGCCGACCTGTCCAAGCACCGCACCAGCGACTACAGCTTCAACTTCGAGCTGATGCTGAACTTCGAAGGCAATACCGCGCCGTACCTGCTGTATGCCTACACCCGCGTGGCCGGTGTGTTCCGCAAGTTGGGCAAGGACTTCAGCGAAGTTGAAGGCCAGATCAATCTTGAAGCGCCGCATGAACAGGAACTGGCTGCCAAACTGGCGCAATTCGGCGAAGTGCTGAACAGCGTCGGCGAGAAAGGCACGCCGCATATCCTCTGCACCTATTTGTACGAAGTCGCCGGCCTGTTCTCCA
Source organism: Pseudomonas sp. M5A4_2d (assembly GCF_053345295.1). Taxonomy (NCBI): domain Bacteria; kingdom Pseudomonadati; phylum Pseudomonadota; class Gammaproteobacteria; order Pseudomonadales; family Pseudomonadaceae; genus Pseudomonas; species Pseudomonas sp. M5A4_2d. The sequence continues at coordinate 327,712 of NZ_JBKEZW010000003.1, forward strand.
GCTTCTACGAGAACTGCCCGATTCTCACTGCCGACGACGAAGCCCAAAAGCAAAGTCGCCTGCGCCTCGCCGCATTGGCTGGACGGACCCTCAAGCAAGGCCTGGAACTGTTAGGCCTGGAAACTCTGGAGCGTATGTAAGTTGGCTGCCAAGAAAAAACCTGCACCCAAGCGCGGCGCCAGCCGCTATCAGGCACCGGCGAAGAAACCTATTCCGGGCTGGCTATGGATGGCTATCGGCCTGGCGGTCGGCGCGTTTGTGGTGATTCTGATGAAGCTGGAGCCCGGCAAGGGCGACGACGTCAAACGCGTCAAGCAAGAGCAGCAGAAGGCCACAAAAATGGCCGAAGCCAACAAAACTGCGCCTAGCCCTACAGCACCGGTGAAGCCGAAATACGACTTCTATACGCTGCTGCCGGAATCGGAAGTGATCGTGCCGCCCGACGCCGTGCCGGAGAAAACCCTGCCGACGCCGCAAGTGCCGACCACGCCGGTGACCCCAGCGGAAGCCGCGAAAATCGACACGGCGCGTGCCCAGGCCGCGCTGGCCGGCATCACCCCGCCACCGCCGCCGCCCGTCGCGACCACCAAGGCTGCGCCGGTGACCAAGTTCTTCCTGCAAGCGGGCTCGTTCCCGAAACAGGCGGATGCGGATCGCGTGCGGGCTCAGATCATTCTGTTGGGCCAAGCGGTGACGGTGGAGTCCGGCACAGTGAAGGACGCGACCTGGTATCGCGTACTGGTCGGGCCGTTCAGCAACCGCGAACAGCTGACCGTGGCGCAGAAACAATTGGCGGGAGCCGGCTTTAGTAACCTGTTGTTACAACAACGCCAGAGCCGCTGATTCTGAGAACACAGTAGGCCCCATGTGGGAGCGGGCTTGCTCGCGAATGCGGTAGATCAGTCACTATTTCCGGCGACTGACATACCGTATTCGCGAGCAAGCCCGCTCCCACATTTGGTTTTTGGGCGCGCTCAAACGTGTGTCGGACCCATAAACACCACTCGTCCGCCATAACCCCCTACGGTTGAAATCCCTCCCTCCACCCCCATATGAGTTTCCATCAGGGCATTTTCGCCCCGCTGCGTGGAGACTCCCCCTTGACCACCATCGTTTCAGTACGTCGCCACGGCAAAGTCGTCATGGGCGGCGACGGCCAGGTTTCCCTTGGCAACACCGTGATGAAAGGCAACGCCAAAAAAGTGCGTCGCCTGTACCACGGCCAAGTGCTCGCAGGCTTTGCCGGCGCCACCGCCGACGCCTTCACCCTTTTCGAGCGTTTTGAAGGGCAACTGGAAAAACACCAGGGCCACCTCGTTCGCGCCGCTGTCGAACTCGCCAAAGAATGGCGCACCGACCGTACCCTCAGCCGCCTGGAAGCCATGCTGGCAGTCGCCAACAAAGACGCGTCCTTGATCATCACCGGTAACGGCGATGTGGTTGAGCCTGAACATGGCCTGATCGCCATGGGTTCCGGCGGTGGCTACGCCCAAGCGGCAGCCAGCGCCTTGCTGAAGAAAACCGACCTGTCGGCCCGTGAAATCGTCGAGACCGCCTTGGGCATCGCCGGCGATATCTGCGTGTTCACCAACCACAACTTCACCATTGAGGAGCAGGACCTCGCCGAATAAGCCGTAGGCTTATTCCCGCTTGAGGCCGCCAAACACTATGTCCATGACTCCCCGCGAAATCGTCCATGAACTTAATCGCCATATCATCGGCCAGGACGATGCCAAGCGCGCCGTTGCCATTGCGCTGCGTAACCGCTGGCGCCGGATGCAACTGCCCGAAGAACTGCGCGTTGAAGTAACGCCGAAGAACATCCTGATGATCGGGCCGACCGGCGTCGGTAAAACCGAAATCGCCCGGCGCCTGGCCAAACTGGCCAACGCCCCGTTCATCAAGGTCGAAGCCACCAAGTTCACCGAAGTGGGCTATGTGGGCCGCGACGTTGAGTCGATCATTCGTGACCTGGCCGACGCCGCGCTGAAATTGCTGCGCGAACAGGAAATGACCAAGGTCAGCCATCGCGCCGAAGACGCCGCCGAAGAACGCATCCTCGATGCCTTGCTGCCGCCGGCACGCATGGGTTTCAACGAAGACGCCGCACCGGCCTCGGATTCCAATACCCGCCAGCTGTTCCGCAAGCGCCTGCGTGAAGGCCAACTGGACGACAAGGAAATCGAGATCGAAGTCGCCGAAGTGTCCGGCGTCGATATCTCCGCACCGCCTGGCATGGAAGAAATGACCAGCCAGTTGCAGAACCTTTTCGCCAACATGGGCAAGGGCAAGAAGAAAAGCCGCAAGCTCAAGGTGAAGGAAGCGCTGAAGCTGGTGCGCGACGAAGAAGCCGGGCGCCTGGTCAATGAGGAAGAACTCAAGGCCAAGGCCCTGGAAGCGGTCGAGCAACACGGCATCGTGTTTATCGACGAGATCGACAAAGTGGCCAAGCGCGGCAACTCCGGTGGCGTCGATGTCTCGCGCGAAGGCGTACAACGCGACCTGTTGCCGCTGATCGAAGGCTGCACCGTGAACACCAAGCTGGGCATGGTCAAGACCGACCACATCCTGTTCATCGCCTCGGGTGCATTCCACCTGAGCAAGCCAAGCGACCTGGTGCCGGAGCTGCAAGGCCGCCTGCCGATTCGCGTGGAACTCAAGGCGCTGACCCCGGGCGACTTCGAACGTATCCTCAGCGAGCCACACGCTTCGCTCACCGAGCAATACCGTGAGCTGCTGAAAACCGAAGGCCTGGCCATCGAGTTCCTGCCGGACGGCATCAAGCGCCTGGCGGAGATCGCCTGGCAGGTCAACGAGAAGACCGAGAACATCGGTGCCCGTCGCCTGCATACCCTGCTTGAGCGCTTGCTGGAGGAAGTGTCCTTCAGCGCCGGCGACATGGCAGGCTTGCAGAATGGCGAAGCGATCAAGATCGACGCTGAGTACGTCAACAGCCACCTGGGCGAATTGGCGCAGAACGAAGACCTGTCTCGTTATATCCTGTAAGCCTCACTCAGGACCGCTTTGCTTTACTGTGGGAGCGGGCCTGCTCGCGAATACGGTGTCTCAGTATCAGATCTGCTGACTGACACTCCGTATTCGCGAGCAAGCCCGCTCCCACATTTTGAGCCGGTTCCTTCAGGATCATCGCTAATGTCGAAATTCCCTACCGCTGTAAACCTGCACAAAACCTCCAACACCCTCGGCCTCACCTACGGGCCCGACGAGGTCTACCAGCTCCCCGCCGAACTGCTGCGCACCCACTCGCCTTCCGCCGAGGTCCAGGGCCACGGCAAACCCATCCTGCAATTCGGCAAACTCAACGTCCGGTTGATCAAGATAGAACCGGCCGGTCAGTACGCACTGAAATTGACCTTCGACGACGGACATGACAGCGGACTGTTCACCTGGGACTACCTCTACCAACTGGCCGTACGCCAGGAAGCGCTGTGGGCCGACTATCTTGCTGAACTCAAAGCCGCCGGTAAAACCCGCGATCCGAGTGAGTCGGTCGTGCGGCTGATGCTCTAGCCCAGGCTTCTTGCTCTTTAGAGGGCATTTTCTAATTTCATCTGCTTGAATGCCCTGTCGCGTGGCCAACGATTGGCCCGCTTGCGAAAAAAATTAAACTCGGGTAACCAATGGAACTGGCAAGTTCCCTGCATTTAACGATGCGGTATTTACGGTCACCCGAGTCGCAGTACCAGGCTGGTGTCGTGTATCGAAATTGGGTGCGCAGCAATCGCCGGTACTCGTCTTTCGGACAATGGAGCGTCGTAGATGAGTAACAAGAATAACGATGACTTGAAACGCCAGGCCTCGGAAAACACCCTGGGGCTGAACCCGATCATCGCGTTACGCAAAAAGGACTTATTAGCCTCGGCGAAGATGGTGCTGACCCAAGCCATCAAGCAACCGCTGCACAGCGTCAAGCACGTCGCCCACTTTGGCATCGAATTGAAGAATGTGATGTTCGGCAAATCCGCGCTGGTGCCCGAAAGCGACGACCGCCGCTTCCACGACCCGGCCTGGAGCCAGAACCCGCTCTATAAACGTTACCTGCAAACCTACCTGGCGTGGCGCAAGGAACTGCACGACTGGATCGGCGACAGCAACCTGTCGGAACAGGACATCAGCCGCGGCCACTTCGTGATCAACCTGATGACCGAAGCCATGGCCCCCACCAACAGTGCGGCCAACCCGGCGGCGGTCAAACGCTTCTTTGAAACCGGCGGTAAAAGCCTGCTCGATGGCCTGTCCCATCTGGCCAAGGACATGGTGCACAACGGCGGCATGCCGAGCCAGGTCAACATGGGTGCCTTTGAAGTGGGCAAGACCCTGGGCACCACCGAAGGCGCGGTAGTCTTTCGCAACGATGTACTGGAGCTGATCCAGTACAAGCCCATCACCGAACAGGTACACGAGCGCCCACTGCTGGTGGTGCCGCCGCAGATCAACAAATTCTATGTGTTCGACCTGAGCCCGGAGAAGAGCCTGGCGCGCTTCTGCCTGCGTAATGGCCTGCAGACGTTTATCGTCAGTTGGCGCAACCCGACCAAGGCCCAGCGCGAGTGGGGCCTGTCGACCTATATCGAGGCGCTCAAGGAAGCGGTCGATGTGGTCACGGCGATTACCGGCAGCAAAGACATCAACATGCTCGGCGCCTGCTCCGGCGGCATCACCTGCACTGCGCTGCTGGGCCACTACGCCGCGCTGGGAGAAAAGAAGGTCAACGCCCTCACCCTGCTGGTGAGCGTGCTGGACACGACCCTCGACACCCAGGTGGCGCTGTTCGTCGACGAACAGACCCTGGAGGCGGCCAAGCGCCACTCCTACCAGGCCGGAGTGCTGGAAGGCCGCGACATGGCCAAAGTGTTTGCCTGGATGCGCCCCAACGACCTGATCTGGAACTACTGGGTCAATAACTACCTGCTGGGCAACGAGCCGCCGGTGTTCGATATCCTGTTCTGGAACAACGACACCACGCGCTTGCCGGCTGCCTTCCATGGCGACTTGATCGAGCTGTTCAAGAACAACCCGCTGGTGCGCGCCAACGCCCTGGAAGTGTGCGGCACGCCGATCGACCTCAAGCAGGTCACCGCCGACATCTACTCCCTGGCCGGCACCAACGACCACATCACGCCATGGCAGTCCTGCTACAAGTCGGCGCAACTGTTTGGTGGCAAGGTCGAGTTTGTGTTGTCCAGCAGCGGGCATATCCAGAGCATCCTCAACCCGCCTGGCAACCCCAAGGCGCGTTATCAGACCAGCGATGGGCTGGCGGGCAAGGCGCTGGAGTGGCAGGAAAATGCGACCAAGCACACCGATTCCTGGTGGCTGCACTGGCAGGCATGGCAGGCAGAGCGGGCGGGAAAAATGAAGAAAGCACCTGCAAGTTTGGGTAACAAAGCCTATGCCGCAGCTGAGGCTGCGCCGGGTACTTATGTGCATGAAAGATAACAACACACATATTTGGGATTGAAATGGGATCAAACGTGGGAGCGGGCTTGCTCGCGAATGCGGTGTGCCAGCCAGCACATCTGATACTGATACACCGCTTTCGCGAGCAAGCCCGCTCCCACAATGACTGCATTCCAGCTGTAACACTCCACAGGGCTTGAGCATGCCGCAACCGTTCATCTTCCGTACCATCGACCTGGATGGCCAGACCATCCGCACGGCGGTGCGCCCGGGCAAGCCTCACTTGACGCCGCTGCTGATCTTCAACGGCATCGGCGCCAACCTTGAGCTGGTGTTTCCATTTGTCCAGGCGCTGGACCCGGACCTGGAAGTGATCGCCTTCGATGTGCCGGGCGTGGGCGGCTCCTCGACGCCCAAACGGCCCTATCGATTTCCCGGATTAGCCAAACTTACCGCGCGCATGCTCGATTACCTGGACTATGGCCAGGTGAATGCGGTGGGTGTTTCCTGGGGCGGGGCACTGGCGCAACAGTTTGCGTATGACTACCCGGAGCGCTGCAAAAAACTGATCCTCGCGGCCACCGCTGCCGGTGCATTCATGGTGCCGGGCAAGCCGAAGGTACTGTGGCTCATGGCCAGCCCCCGGCGTTATATCCAGCCGTCCCATGTGGTGCGCATTGCGCCAATGATTTATGGCGGTTCGTTCCGCCGCGATTCAAAACTGGCCGCCGAGCACGCCAGCAAAGTGCGCTCGGCCGGCAAGCTGGGTTACTACTGGCAGCTGTTCGCGGGGCTGGGCTGGACCAGCATTCACTGGCTGCACAAAATCCGCCAACCCACCCTGGTACTGGCGGGGGACGACGACCCGCTGATCCCGCTGATCAACATGCGCATGCTCGCCTGGCGCATTCCCAACGCACAGTTGCACATCATCGATGACGGCCACTTGTTCCTGATCACCCGGGCCGAAGCCGTGGCGCCGATCATCATGAAGTTTCTCGAGGAGGAGCGCCTGCGGGCTGTGATTCACCCGCGACCGGCGGTGTAAGGACTGCACCGCCGCGCAACTTGCCGAGAACCGACTATGGTTCTGAATTGGCGTGCCTGTTGTTGCCTTGACGAAGGAGTGTTGGCTCATGCGAGAAAGACCCGTGACGAACCCGGCGCCCATCCCTGCCGCGTTCATCAATGCGCAAAATGCGATTACCGGCCTCAGGGGACGGGATCTGCTGGCGACTCTGCGCAGCGTTGCAGCTCACGGCTTGCGCAACCCGGTGCATACCGCGCGTCATGCGCTGGCACTGGGCGGTCAGCTGGGCCGCGTCTTACTGGGCGAAACCGTGCACGAGCCCAACCCTAACGACGCGCGCTTTATCGACCCCACCTGGAAGCTCAACCCGCTGTATCGACGCAGCCTGCAAGCCTATTTGAGCTGGCAGAAACAGACCCGCCACTGGATCGATGACAGCGCCTTGAGCGCGGATGACCGAGCCCGCGCGCACTTCGCCTTCGCCTTGCTCAACGATGCTGTCTCGCCCTCCAATACGCTGCTCAACCCACTGGCCATCAAGGAGTTGCTCAACTCAGGCGGCAACAGTGTGGTGCGCGGCGCGAGCAATCTGTTTAACGACTTGCTGCACAACAATGGCCTGCCAAGTCAGGTCAGCAAACACGCGTTTGAAGTGGGCAAGACCGTCGCCACCACCCCGGGCTCAGTGGTGTTTCGCAACGAGCTCTTGGAGCTGATCCAATACAAGCCGATGAGCGAAAAACAGTACGCCAAGCCCCTGCTGATCGTGCCGCCGCAAATCAACAAGTACTACATTTTCGACCTCAGCCCGGCCAACAGCTTTGTGCAGTACGCCCTGAAAAACGGCCTGCAGACCTTTATGGTCAGCTGGCGCAACCCGGATGTGCGTCACCGCGAATGGGGCCTGTCCACCTACGTAGCGGCGCTGGAAGAAGCATTGAATGTGTGCCGGGCGATCACTGGCGCCCGCGAGGTCAACCTGATGGGGGCTTGCGCCGGCGGCCTGACCATCGCCGCGCTGCAGGGCCACCTGCAAGCCAAGCGCCAGCTGCGGCGCATTTCCAGCGCCAGTTACCTGGTGAGCCTGCTGGACAGCCAGATCGACAGCCCCGCCACGCTGTTCGCCGATGAACAAACCCTGGAAGCCGCCAAGCGCCGCTCCTACCAGCAAGGTGTGCTGGACGGTCGCGACATGGCCAAGGTGTTTGCCTGGATGCGCCCCAACGACTTGATCTGGAACTACTGGATCAACAACTACCTGCTGGGCAAGGAACCGCCAGCGTTCGACATCCTGTACTGGAACAACGACAACACGCGGCTGCCCGCCGCGCTGCATGGCGATTTGCTGGACTTCTTCAAGCACAACCCGTTAAGCCATCCAGGCGGCCTGGAAGTGTGCGGCACACCTATCGATTTGCAGAAGGTCACGGTGGACAGCTTCAGCGTGGCCGGGATCAACGACCACATCACACCGTGGGACGCGGTGTATCGCTCCACACAATTGCTGGGCGGCGAGCGACGCTTCGTACTGTCCAACAGCGGGCATATCCAGAGCATCCTCAACCCACCGGGCAACCCCAAGGCCAACTACGTCGAAAACCCCAAGCTGAGCAGCGACCCACGCGCCTGGTACTACGACGCCAACCACGTCGAAGGCAGCTGGTGGCCGCAGTGGCTGGAGTGGATTCAACAACGCTCCGGCGTACAACGCGAAACCCTGACCGCCCTGGGCAACCAGAATTACCCACCGATGGAAGCGGCGCCCGGCACTTATGTGCGAGTGCGCTGAGCTCAACGATCACATTAAGAAGACTGGATGAAGACCCGCGACCGTATCCTTGAATGTGCCCTGCTGTTGTTCAACCACAAGGGCGAACCGAACGTGTCGACCATGGAGGTGGCCAATGAAATGGGGATCAGCCCCGGCAACCTCTACTACCATTTCCATGGCAAGGAACCGTTGGTGCTCGGGCTGTTCGAGCGTTTTCAGAACGAACTGGCACCGCTGCTCGACCCACCGGCAGATGCGCAGTTGAGGGCCGAGGACTATTGGTTATTCCTGCACCTGATCGTCGAGCGCATGGCCCATTACCGGTTTCTGTTTCAGGACCTGTCGAACCTTGCAGGGCGCCTGCCGAAGCTGGCCAAGGGCATTCGTAATTTGCTGACGGCGCTCAAGCGAACATTGGCTTCATTACTGGCGCGACTCAAGGCGGCGGGGCAGTTGGTCAGTGATACCCAGGCGCTGGGGCAACTGGTGGAGCAAATCACCATGACCTTGCTGTTTTCGCTGGATTACCAGCGGATTCTGGACCGTGAGGGCGAGGTGCGGGTGGTGGTGTACCAGATCATGATGCTGGTGGCGCCGCATCTGTTGTTGCCGGCGCGACAGGCGACCGAGAAGTTCGCACTGAAATACTTGGATGATCTGGATTGAACATGTGGGAGCGGGCTTGCCCGCGATAGCGGTGGATCAGCCAATTTCAATGTGACTGACACTGCGCCATCGCGGGCAAGCCCGCTCCCACACTGGATTTGAGGTGTTCATAAAGTCGCAAAAAAACGCCCGACCTTCGCAGGCCGGGCGTTTTTTTGTGCCCTGAAAAAATCAGGACTGACTGGATGGCGTCGGGGTTGCCGGCGTTACAGTCGGGGCAGTAGCAGCGTGCGTCGGCGCGGAGACCGAGTTGGCTGTCGAAGCGGTTGGTGCTGGCGTTGCAGGCTTGGCCGCGACGGCAGGCTTTGGCGCTGCTGGCTTTTTCGCTACAGCGGGCTTCTTGGCGGCGGCTGGTTTTGCCGCTGGCTTGGCAGCCACAGGCTTTGCCGTTGCAGCTTTTGCTGCAGCAGGCTTGGCAGCTGGTTTTGCCGCTGCGGTTTTAGCTGCTGGCTTCGCGGCGGGTTTTGCGACCGCCTTGGCTGCAGGATTAGCCGCTGGCTTGGCAGCTGCTTTAGCGGCCACTGGCTTAGCCGCAGACTTGGCGGCCGGTTTGGCAGCAGCGGTTTTCGCCGCGGGCTTGGCAGCCGCTTTAGCCGCAGGTTTGGCAGCCGGCTTGGCAGCCGCTTTAACCAGAGGCTTGGCCGCTGTTTTCACAGCCGGTTTGGCGGCGGCGGTTTTGGCGGCAGGCTTGGCAGCGGGTTTAGCCGCGGCGGTTTTAGCCGGGGCTACTTTAGCGCCGGTGAGCTTTTCGATTTGCTTGGTCAGGGTATCGACCTTGCCGTGCAGCGTTTTCAACTCCGCTTTGCTGGGCACGCCCAATCGCGAAATAGCACTGTTGAGACGCTTGTCGAAAGTCTCTTCCAACTTGCCCCATGTATCCGAAATACTTGATTTGGCAGAACCGGCGCTCGCTTTTGCCGCCTCTACTTTTTTACCGACTGTGCTCTTGGTCAACTTCTCGGCCTTCTCGCCGTCCTTGACCAAAGTCTCGAAGTATTTGCCGCCGTCACTGCTAACCTTCGAGTACACGCCTAAACCAGCAAGCCAGATTTTACGGGAATATTTTTCAACTTCCCCGATCCACGAGCTGCCTTCTTTCTGAGTCGTCTTTTTAACAGCCATCCCGATGTCTCCTTAGTGTTTACGCGCGACACGTTCTAGCAATGCCGTCAGCTCTTCGAGCTTAGCAGAGAGTGTCTCAACGTCATGTTTAGACGCAATGCCGATCCGATTCAAGGCACTTGCAACACGCGTGTCAAAAGCTTTTTCAACTTTATCCAGTTGAACTTCAACCAGGCCTTTGACGCTTGAGACATTACTCTTTACTTGGTCAATCTGACTGTTGGCGGCATCAAGTTGTTCAACCACAACTTTTTTGCCTTTGCTTTCAACATGTTGACCGGTCTTAACCAGCTCTTTGAAGTACTCGGTACCCTCGCTGCCGACCTTGGCATAGGCACCAAGGCCCGCCAGCCAGATCTTGCGGGCATAGCTTTTAACGTCACTCAGGGCGGTAGACTGAACGTCGATTTTTTTCTTCAAAATAACTTTGGCCATGGTGCACCTCACGCAGATTAGGGTCGAGGAACGGCCCGCAGGAGTTGAGGGCTTGGGCACAAAGTAGGGTGAAAAATTAGAATCGGCACCCTAAGAACGCAGCGCTCAGGCCAATGCCTTATCCAGGGCTTTCTCGATTTCAGACTTGATAGTGCCACTCATGGCCGACATCAACAGTCCCAGTTCCACATCAATGCGCAACGAATCCTCCGCAACCAGCACGGTGCCTTTAACCCCCGAACGCTTGAGGTTCAAGGTATCGCCGGACCACGACGGCTCCAGGCCGTATTGCTCCTTGAGTTTGTTCGCCAACTTCTCGGCCTTCGCGCGCGCGCCGTCCTTACCCAGGGTGTGTGCACGTTCAACGGTAATACGGGCCATTGCTATGACTCCTCTTTATAGCGACTGGAACACCTGCCATGCGGCAAAAGGTCTCGGTGACCGTCTATCTTACCTTCAGCCTTGCCAAGACAAAGCAGGCCTTGGGGATTATCATGTCCCGCATTCTCTTTTGGTGACAGCGATATGACTGATCAGCGCAAAGGCAGCGATGCCGAACCCACCACTCACTTCGGCTTCAAGAACGTCCCGGAAAGCCAGAAAGCGGAAAAAGTCGCTGAGGTGTTCCACTCTGTAGCCGCCAAGTACGACCTGATGAACGACGTGCTGTCGGGCGGCATGCACCGCCTGTGGAAACGCTTCACCATCGAACTGTCGGGCGTACGCACCGGCAACCGCGTGCTGGATATCGCCGGCGGTACGGGTGACCTGGCGGCCAAGTTCTCCAAGCTCGTCGGCCCTACCGGCCAGGTCGTGCTGGCGGACATCAATGGCTCGATGCTCAAGGTTGGCCGTGATCGCCTGCTGGATAAAGGTGTGGCCGGCAATATCGAGTTCGTCCAGGCCGATGCGGAAAAACTGCCGTTCCCGGACAACCATTTCGACTGCGTGACCATCGCCTTCGGCCTGCGCAACGTGACCCATAAAGAGGACGCGATCCGCTCGATGCTGCGCGTACTCAAGCCGGGCGGCCGCCTGCTGGTGCTGGAGTTCTCCAAGCCGACCAACGCGCTGATGTCCAAGGTCTACGACACTTACTCGTTCGCCTTCATGCCGCTGATGGGTAAGCTGATCACCAATGACGCCGAAAGCTACCGCTACCTGGCCGAATCGATCCGCATGCACCCCGACCAGGAAACCCTGAAGTCGATGATGGTGGAGGCCGGTTTCGACCGCGTGACTTACCACAACATGACCTCGGGTATCGTCGCCCTGCACCGCGGTATCAAGCCCTGATGCTGTTCGCCGGTCTTCTCGCCAGCGTTGAACACGGCCTTAACCGTGTACTGCGCCTGGACAGCACCGCCCTGGCGCGGCTCGCGCACTTGAACGGCAAAATCATTGCCGTAGATTGCCGCAGCCCTGCCGTGCAGCTGTTTATCCTGCCCAGCGATGAAGGCCTGCTGCTCGCCAGTGATTGGGCCGCCGAAGCCGACTGCACCCTGCGTGCGCCGGCGTCGAGCCTGTTGCACCTGGTGCTGAGCCGCAATAAAACCGCCATCCTGCACAGCCCTGAAGTGGAGCTGGAAGGCGACAGCGCGGTGCTGATGGACCTGGCCGCCGTACTGCAAGACCTGGAACTGGATTGGGAATACGAGCTGTCGCGCTGGATCGGCCCCGTCGCCACCCAACTGATCAGCGGGCACCTGCGCAGCCGCGCGCGCTGGTACCAGCAGGGGTTCGCCAGCCTCAACCAGAACCTCGCCGAATACCTGAGCGAAGAATCGCGCACCCTGGTCGGAGAACGCGAAGCGCAAGCGCGCTTTCGCGAACTCGACAAGGCCAAAATCGACCTGGAACGCCTTGAGGCGCGCTTCGAGCGCCTGAGCCGGTCCCTTGATCCAAGCGATAACGCATGAAGCTGCTCGCCGTCCGCCGTTTGTTTCGTATCCAGCGCGTCGTAATCCGCTACCGCCTCGATGACCTGCTGTTCGCCCTGCCATTGCCATGGTTTCTGCTGGCGGTGCGCTACGTACTGCCGTGGCGCTGGTTCCCGCGCAAACCGCTGGAGCTGAGCCGTGGCGCGCGCCTGCGCCTGGCGTTGCAGGACCTGGGGCCGATCTTTATCAAATTCGGGCAGATCCTCTCCACCCGGCGCGACCTGCTACCGGAAGATATCGCCGACGAACTGATGCTGTTGCAGGACCGCGTACCGCCCTTCGACTCCCAGCAATCGATGAAGCTGATCGAAGAACAGCTGGGCAAGAAAATCAGCGAAGTGTTCAGCCGCTTCGACGTCGAGCCGCTGGCCTCGGCCTCGGTCGCACAAGTGCACGCAGCGCAGCTCAAGACCGGCGAAGAAGTGGTGGTGAAGGTGATTCGCCCAGGCCTCAAGCCGATCATCGGTCAGGACCTGGCGTGGCTGTTCATCTTGGCCCGGGCCGCCGAACGCTTCTCTGCCGATGCGCGCCTGCTGCACCCGGTGGACGTGGTCGCCGACTACGAAAAAACCATCTACGACGAACTCGACCTGCTACGCGAAGCCGCCAACGCCAGCCAGCTCAAGCGCAACTTCGAAGGCTCATCGCTGCTGTACGTGCCTCAGGTGTATTGGGACTGGTGCCGCCCTAAAGTGCTGGTGATGGAGCGCATCTACGGCGTGCAGGTCACCGACCTCGCCACCCTGGCCGACCAGCGCACCGACATGAAGATGCTCGCCGAACGCGGTGTAGAGATCTTCTTCACCCAGGTGTTCCGCGACAGTTTCTTCCACGCCGACATGCACCCGGGCAACATCTTCGTCAGCACCGTGAACCCGTGGAGCCCGCAGTACATTGCGATCGACTGCGGCATCGTCGGCAGCCTAACCCCGGAAGACCAGGATTACCTGGCGCGTAACCTGTTCGCCTTCTTCAAGCGTGACTATCGCCGCGTGGCGCAATTGCACATTGATTCGGGCTGGGTGCCGGCGGAAACCAAGCTCAACGAATTCGAAGCAGCGATCCGCACGGTGTGCGAGCCAATCTTTGAAAAACCGTTAAAAGATATTTCATTCGGCCAGGTGCTGATGCGCCTGTTCCAGACCGCGCGCCGCTTCAATATGGAAGTGCAGCCGCAGCTGGTCTTGCTGCAAAAAACCCTGCTCAACATCGAAGGCCTGGGCCGTCAGTTGTACCCGGACCTCGACCTGTGGAATACCGCGCAGCCGTTCCTCGAACGCTGGATGCGCGAGCGCGTCAGCCCGAAAACCCTGCTGGGCAACCTGCAAAGCCAAGTGGAGCAACTGCCGCACCTGGCCAACATGACCCGCGACCTGCTGGAACGGATGTCTCAGCCCCATGCCAAAGACCCCGCACCGCCATGGCAAACGCGCAAGGACGACTGGTTCCTGCGCCTGCTGGGTGCCGCGCACCTGGTCGGCGGCGTGATGCTGGCCATTGGCGGGCCGCTGAACCAACTGGGGCATTGGCCGGCGGGCATCATGGTCGCCGTGGGTGTTTATCTGATCGTGCGTCGATAACCCATCCGGTTATACACTGTCGCAAATTGCCGGAGCCGAACATGAAAGACTGGCTGGACGAGATCAAGTGGGACAGTGACGGCCTGGTGCCGGCCATTGCCCAGGACTACAAGACCGGGCGCGTACTGATGATGGCCTGGATGAACCGCGAGGCCCTGAGCCTCACCGCCACTGAGCAGCGCGCCATTTACTGGTCACGTTCGCGTGGCAAACTGTGGCGCAAGGGCGAAGAGTCCGGGCACGTGCAGACCCTGCACGAGATGCGCATCGACTGCGACGCCGACGTGGTGATCCTCAAGGTCGAGCAAATCGGCGACATCGCCTGCCACACCGGCCGGCACAGCTGCTTCTATCGCGTGTTCGAGAATGGCGAATGGAAGGTTGTGGAACCGGTGCTCAAAGACCCGCACGCCATTTACTCGGCAGGACACTGAACATGAGCGATACCCTGAACCGTGTGGCCCAGGTGCTGGAAGACCGCAAAGGCGCGGATGCCGACAGCTCCTATGTCGCCAGCCTGTACCACAAGGGCCTGAACAAGATTCTGGAAAAACTTGGCGAAGAATCCATCGAGACGATCATCGCCGCCAAAGACGCGCAGATCAGCGGTGATTGCAGCGATGTGATCTACGAAACCGCTGACTTATGGTTCCACAGTCTGGTCATGCTCGCCCAACTGGGGCAGCATCCGCAGGCCGTGCTGGATGAACTGGACCGTCGCTTCGGCTTGTCCGGGCACGTCGAAAAGGCCTCGCGCCCGTCCGCCTGAATAACTTTTACAGAGGAATTGCAGCATGGGCATTTTTGACTGGAAACACTGGATCGTCATTCTCGTGGTGGTCGTTCTGGTATTCGGCACCAAGAAACTCAAGAACCTGGGCACCGACGTGGGCGAGTCGATCAAGGGCTTTCGCAAAGCCATGAACGATGATGAAAAGCCCGTCGACCCGGTGGTCAACCCGGTACCTCCGGCCCAGCCTGTGCACCCGCAGGCGACCCAGCCGATCACCGAGCGTCGTACCTTCGACGTGCAGGCTGAAAAAGTCGAAGAGCCGACCCGCAAAGACTCGTGAGCACTGACTAATGTTTGGTATCAGCTTCTCTGAACTGCTCCTCGTCGGCCTCGTGGCCCTGCTGGTACTGGGGCCGGAACGCCTGCCCGGTGCCGCACGCACGGCCGGCCTTTGGATCGGGCGCCTGAAACGCAGTTTCAACGCCATCAAACAGGAAGTTGAACGGGAAATCGGCGCCGACGAGATCCGCCGCCAACTGCACAACGAACATATTCTGTCGTTGGAGCAGGAAGCGCGGAAGATTTTGTCGCCGGTGCAAGAGCCGCCCAAACCGGCCGAGCACAGCATCGCACCACCGCCCGTGGCCGACGTTGCACCGGTGGTGGAACACACCCCCGCGCCGCCCGCTCACACCCCGACCGAGCCAGCGCCGACGCCCGTTGCGTCGCCCGCTCCCCATGACCCTACATTGCCGCCGCGAGCCCCATGAGCGCTGATAAACCGGAAGACGACCATCACATGCCGCTGGTCTCGCACCTCACCGAGCTGCGTACCCGCCTGCTGCGTTGCGTAGCGGCCATCTTCATCATCTTTGCCGGGCTGTTCGCCTTCACCCAGCAAATCTATACCTTCGTCTCCACGCCGCTGCGCCAGTACCTGCCGGCCGGCGCGACGATGATCGCCACCGACGTGTCGTCGCCGTTCCTGACGCCGTTGAAGCTGACCATGATGGTCTCGCTGTTCCTGGCGATCCCGGTGATCCTGCATCAGATCTGGGGCTTTATCGCACCGGGCCTGTACAAGCACGAGAAGCGCATCGCGGTGCCGTTGCTGGTGTCGAGCATCCTGCTGTTCTACACCGGCATGGCCTTCGCCTACTTCCTGGTGTTCCCGCTGATCTTCAAATTCTTCGCCGCCGCCACCCCGGCCGGCGTGGAGATGATGACCGACATCACCAGCTACCTCGACTTTGTGATGACGCTGTTCTTCGCCTTCGGCGTGGCCTTCGAAATCCCGGTGGCCGTGGTGCTGCTGGTGTGGATTGGTGTGGTCGACGTCAAATACCTGAAGAAAGTCCGCCCGTACGTCATCATCGGCTGCTTCGTGGTCGGCATGATCCTCACGCCGCCGGACATCTTCTCGCAGACCCTGCTGGCTGTGCCGATGTGGATGTTGTTCGAAATCGGCATCCTGTTTGGCAGCCTGATCAGCAAGCGTGGCGACCACCCGGATGACCAACCCGCCGACGACGACCAGCCGCCAGCGACGCAGCCGTGAACCTGCTGCTGCTTGAAGAGGCCGACTTTATAGCGGCCGACCGGGTGATATTGCGTGATCGGCGCCTGGTGCACATGCAGGAAGTCCACCGCGCTGCGGTGGGCGACAACCTGCGCGTGGGCCGTATCGGCGGGCTGATGGGCAATGCGCAACTGCTGCGCCTGGAAGCCCTGGAAGCAGAGCTGCAAGTCAGCTTCGACCAACCGCCGCCGACCAAACTGCCCCTGACCCTGCTGCTCGCCCTGCCACGCCCCAAGATGCTGCGCCGGGTGCTGCAAACCGTGGCGGCGATGGGCGTACCGAAGGTGGTATTGGTCAACAGTTACCGGGTTGAAAAGAGCTTCTGGCAAACCCCGTTTCTGGAGCCTGAGGCGATTCGCGAGCAACTGATCCTCGGCCTGGAACAGGCACGGGACACCGTCCTGCCCGAAATCGTTATCGAAAAACGCTTCAAACCGTTTGTCGAAGATCGCCTGCCGGCCATGACCGAAGGCACCCTCGGCCTGATCGGCCATCCCGGCGATTACCCGGCCTGCCCCCGTGGGCTGAATACGCCTGTGACCCTGGCCATCGGCCCGGAAGGTGGCTGGATTCCTTACGAAGTGGACCTGCTGGCCAAGGCTGGCTTGCAACCGGTGCAACTAGGCGCACGAATCCTGCGCGTAGAAACCGCCGTCACCGCCCTGCTCGCCCGCCTGTTCTAACAACGCCAAACCCTGTGGGCGCGGGCTTGCCCGCGATAACGGTGGATCAGTCAGCCTATCTGCCACTGGTACACCGCTATCGCGAGCAAGCCCGCTCCCACAGTGGATTGGCGTCGCTACAGAATCTTCCTACACGGCCGATAGCCTCTGAATAAGTCCAAGCCTTGTTCAAAGGGAGTTCGCCGTATGTATCGTTGGTTAGCCGAAAAACTGGGGAATGTGAGCGTCAATCGCAAGCTGAGCATTGGCTTTGGCCTGGTGTTGGTCCTGACGCTGTTGACCACCTTCACCGGTTGGACCGGCCTGGGTGATGTGATCAGTCGCGGCGACAAACTGGGCTTCATTTCCAGCCTCAACGGCCTGACCAAAGACCTGCGCCTGGCGCGCCTGGACTTTGAAATGCGTCGCGGCGAACAGGGCACGGATGCGGTCAACGGCCTGCTCACACAGCTGGACAACGGCCTGAAAACCGCGCAAGCCCTGATCGAGCAACCCGATGACAAGGCCCTGGTAGAACAACAGCTGGACGCCTTGAACCAATACAAAAAGGCCTTCACCACCATGGTGCAGGCGGGACTGAAGCGTGAAGGCGCCCGCAGCAAGCTCGGCGACACCGCCGACAACGCCGTGGCCAAGATCAACGAGATCGAAGCCGCCTTGCTGCAAGGCGATAGCGTCACGCAGTTCAACAGCGTGGTCGACCTGAGCAAGCTGATCCAGCAATCACGCTTCCAGGTTCGCGGCTACACCTACAGCGGTAAGACGGAGGCCGAACAGCCTGCCCTGGACGCTATCGACAACGCCCTGAAGAAAATCACCGAACTCCAAGGCCAATTGCCGGCCCAGTTTCAGGCCAATCTGCAAGAGGCCGGCGTCTCGCTGCAAGCCTACCGCGCCGCCGTCAGCCAATACCGCGACTCCCAGGTCGCCAGCGCTGCTGCCCTGAAAATCATGACCGCCCAAGGCGATATTCTGCTGGGCCACAGTGAGAAACTCACCACCTCGCAAACCGCCGTGCGCGATGCCGACGCCGCACACGCCAAACAACTGCTGCTGCTGGCCACCGTGCTGGCGCTGATCTTCGGCATGGTCGCCGCCTGGGCCATCACCCGTCAGATCGTCATTCCGCTGAACCAGACCCTCAATGTCGCTGAACGCGTAGCCTCCGGCGACCTGAGCCACAACCTGAACTCCGCGCGTCAGGACGAACTGGGCCAACTGCAACGCGCCATGCAAAGCATGACGGTCGGCCTGCGCGAATTGATCGGCGGCATCAGCGACGGCGTCACCCAGATCGCCAGCGCCGCCGAGCAACTGTCCGCCGTGACCGAGCAGACCAGCGCCGGGGTCAACAGCCAGAAGATCGAGACCGACCAGGTCGCCACCGCCATGAATGAAATGGCTGCGACCGTGCAGGAAGTGGCGCGCAACGCCGAGGAAGCCTCGGAAGCCGCTGTCGCCGCTGATCAGCAGGCCCGCGAGGGTGACAAGGTGGTCGGTGAAGCCATCGCCCAGATCGAGCGTTTGGCCACCGAGGTCGGCAATTCCACCGAGGCCATGGGCCATCTGAAACGCGAAAGCGACAAGATCGGCAGCGTGCTCGACGTGATCAAATCGGTGGCCCAGCAAACCAACTTGTTGGCACTCAACGCCGCGATTGAAGCGGCGCGTGCCGGTGAAGCCGGCCGCGGCTTCGCGGTGGTGGCCGATGAGGTGCGCAGCCTGGCCCAGCGCACCCAGAAGTCCACCGAAGAGATCGAAGAGCTGATCGTCGGCCTGCAAAGCGGCACCCAGCAGGTAGCCACCATCATGGACAACAGCCGTGGCCTCACCGACAGCAGCGTCGAACTGACTCGTCGAGCCGGCAACGCACTGGGCAATATCACCCGCACGGTCTCGACCATTCAGGCGATGAACTCGCAGATTGCCACCGCCGCCGAGCAACAAAGCGCCGTGGCCGAAGAGATCAACCGCAGCGTGCTGAATGTGCGTGATGTCTCTGAACAAACCTCTTCGGCCAGTGAGGAAACAGCTGCATCCAGTGCGGAACTGGCGCGCCTGGGGATTTACCTGCAAACCCTGGTCGGCCGCTTCAAGGTTTGATCCCGTCGCGACGGCCATCATGGCCGTCGCCCTCACAGCTTGTGAAATTTCCTACGCGTTTTTCAGGTCGTGGATTACACACCTGGCGCCGAATAAAAGTAGCGTTTCAACTTCCCTGGCCCATGTCAGCCGGACCGTCGAAACGCTCCTTTTGATTCGTTGGAGGTTTACCATGATTCGTCCACTGATCCGCCTGTTAGGCAATCTCGGCATCACACTCAAACTTGCCCTGGGCTTTGGCCTGGTGCTCTGTCTTAGCCTGGTTATCGCGTCCACGGGCTGGCAGGCGTTGAACGCCTCGCTCGCACGCTCTCAGAAGCTGACCATCCTCTCGCAACTGGCTGTCGTCGGCGAAGAGCTGCGCGCCGATCGTATCGTTTACCGAACCCTCAGCGACCCGGCGAGCCTGGTCAAGATTGGTTTTCACATCGAAAAAATCGACGGTCTGCTGACGACGGTGTCACCGCTTTTTTCCGATCCGGTCAATCAACAGCAGGTGCAACAAAGCCGCCGCTTTGCGACCAGTTTCAAAACAGCCTTGGGTGGCCTGGAAAACTTGATCAAGCTGCGCGAAACCGCGCTGGAACAGCTCAAACTTGGCGCAGTACAGGCCAGCGATGCCCTGGCGCAGTTGTCCAGTGACCTGCCCAATCAGGACGACGAAAAAGCCCTCGATGCCGTAGAACAACTGCGTCAAGCCATGGAGCAAGCCGAAGATCGCGCGCGCAATCCTGCCTGGGCTTCGGCTTCGTTGGACAGTTACGCCAAAGGCGTCGATGAATCGATCCAGGCGCTTGACCGTGCAGAGGCCGCCGTGATGACACTGCCCGTTAACAACGTCGCGCTAAAGAGCACGTTGCTCGACTATCGCACGCAACTGGCGCGGCTCAAGGACGCACAGCTCAACACCGAGACCACCCAGAACCAGCTTGAGCAATGGCTGGATCAGTTGCTCTCGGAAAGCGACCAGTTGAGCCAGGACCAAACCGCCAAACGCGACCAAGAAGCTGGTATCGCTCGCACCTTACTGCTCAATGTCACCGTAGCGGCGCTGTTAGTGGGTGCACTGGCCGCTTGGCTGATCGCCGTGCAGATCGTCAAACCGTTGCAACACGCGCTGTTGGCGGCCAATCGAGTCGCCCAGGGCGATCTGAGCCAGGACATCACAACCACTCGCCGGGATGAACTGGGGCAGCTGCAACGCAGCATCGGACAAATGACGGTCAACCTGCGCGGCTTGGTCGGCGGCATCGGCGATAGCGCGCGACAGATCGCCAGCGCTGCCGAGCAGTTGTCCAGCGTGACCGAACACTCGCGCGTCGGCGTCGAAGAGCAGAAACAGGAAACCGAACAGGTGGCCACGGCCATGAATGAAATGCTCGCCACCTCCCAGGAAGTTGCACGCCACGCCGAGCAAGCCTCGAACGCCGCCATCGAAGCCGATCAACAGGCAAGCGCGGGCGACCAGGTGGTGGCCGAGGCGATTGCTCAGATCGAGCACCTGGCCCAAGAGATGGCTCACTCAAGCCAGGCCATGCAAGGGCTGCGGCAGGAAAGCCAGAAGATCGGCAGTGTGCTGGAGGTGATCAAGTCGGTCTCGGAACAAACCAACTTGCTGGCCCTCAACGCCGCCATCGAAGCCGCTCGCGCCGGTGAAGCCGGTAGAGGTTTTGCGGTAGTTGCCGATGAGGTACGCAGCCTGGCGCAACGCACCCAGCAGTCGGCCGAGGAAATTGAAGAGCTGATCGGCAGCCTGCAACGGGGCACACAGCGGGTCGCCGACATCATGGACAACAGTCGCAGCCTCACCGATAACAGCGTGCAACTAACCCGCCGCGCGGGGGACGCCCTGGCCAATATCACCCGCACGGTCTCCGTGATCCAGGAGATGAACCCCCAGATTGCCGCCGCTGCCGAGGAGCAAACGGCGGTTGCGGAAGAGATCAATCGCAGCGTGCTGAAGGTCAAGGATGTGTCGGAACAGACCTCGACCGCCAGTCAGGAGACCGCAGCGGCCAGTGTCGAACTGGCGCGCCTGGGCTCGGATTTGCAAGGCTGGGTGGGCAAGTTCACGGTGTAGAACCGTTATAGCACCTGACGCAGGAAGGCCTGGGCCCGTGGGTCTTTCGGCGCATCGAAGAACTCGGCCGGGGCCGCATCTTCCAGCAACTTGCCGTGGTCGAAGAACAGCACCCGGTCCGCCACTTCGCGGGCAAAACCCATCTCGTGGGTGACGCAGACCATGGTCATGCCTTCCAGCGCCAGAGTCTTCATCACGTCCAGCACTTCGCCGACCATTTCCGGGTCCAGCGCCGAGGTGGGTTCATCAAACAGCATCACCTTGGGCTCCATGGCCAACGCGCGGGCGATCGCCACCCGCTGTTGCTGGCCACCGGACAACCGTGAGGGGAACTCGTTGGCCTTTTGCGCAATGCCGACTTTTTCCAGCAGCGCCAACGCCTTGGCTTCACGCTCTTGCTTGCCGCGCTTGCGCACGACTTTTTGCGCCAGGCACAGGTTTTCCAGCACGGTCATGTGGGGGAACAGGTTGAAGTGCTGGAACACCATGCCGACTTCGCGGCGATAGGCGTTCACGTCAGTCTTCGGGTCGGCCAGTTGCAGGCCGTCGATGCTCACCGAGCCTGCGTCAAACTCCTCCAACCCGTTAAGACAGCGCAGAAAGGTGGATTTGCCCGAACCCGAAGGGCCGATCACCACCAGCACTTCACCCTTGGCGACTTGGGTGGTGACGTGGTCCACCGCGCGCACCACCTGACCACGGGTGTCGAAGACTTTTACCAGATCGCGGACTTCAATCACTTTGCGCGAGCCTCCGCTCAAGCCGGCTGGCCATTTTCGACAGCGGCAGGTTGATCAGCAGGTACAGGCCTGCCACACAGAACAGGATTTCAAACGGCGAAAACGACGTGGTGATGACTTCACGACCACTTTTGAGCAACTCGGTAATCGCGATCACCGACACCAGGGACGTGTCTTTCACCAGGCTGATAAATTGCCCGGCCAGCGGCGGCAACACGCGCTTGAACGCTTGCGGCAACACCACGTGGCGCATCGACTGGCTGGCACTCAACCCCAGGGACCGTGCGGCTTCGTTCTGGCCACGGGTGATGGACTGCACGCCGGCGCGGACAATTTCCGCCACATACGCGCCGGTGAACAGCGACAACGCGGCGATCCCGGCGAATTCCCGGGACAGGTTGAGCACCGTTCCGATGAAGAAATAGAAAATAAAGATTTGCACCAATAGCGGCGTGCCGCGCACCAGTTCGACGTAGATCGTCGATAGATCGCGCAAGGTCGGGTTGCTGGACAGACGGCACAAGCCGGTTGCCAGGCCAATCACCAGCCCCAGAATTCCGGAGATGACCGACAGCCACAAGGTGGTCCACAAGCCCCACATCAGCGGGCCAAGCGCCCAATGCCGGGTTACGCCGATAACATCGCCTTCGGCCACGTCGTCGCCGCGCGCCACTTGCAGGCTATTGTCGGCAACCGTCAGCTTTTGTTCGGCACCGGCATCATTGCGCAGGGTCACTTCGGCTACGTCGCCTTTGCGCACCAGTTCAATGACGGTGGAGATGTCGGCTGCACGCTGGGAGGTTTCGGCCTGATAGGCGAAGTACTGCGGTACGCGGTTCCAGCGCCATTCGTAGGACATCAGCGAGGTGGCGTAGTACAACGCGCCAGCCAGGCCAACCAGCACGACCACGGTCAGCAGGTGCCAGGGCCATTGGGCTTTTTTCTGTTTCATTTCAGCTTCCGGGATTGATGTCGCCTGTCAGGCCGCTTTCGCGAGCAAGCCCGCTTCCACATTTTGACCGCATTCTCATGTTGGAACTCGGTCAAGTGTGGGAGCGGGCTTGCTCGCGAAAGGCGCGACTCGGTATTCAGACTGGCTTATTCCATGTCCTTGAGCCACTCGGAGCTCTTGAACCACTTGTCATGGATACGATCGTAGGTGCCATCGTTACGGATCTGGTGCAGGAAGTTGTTGATGTAGTTGAGGCTGTCGTAATCGCCTTTTTTCAGGCCGAATGCCAACGGTTCGAAGGTGAAGGGCTCGTCCAGGAACACCAGCTTGCCGTTGCCGACTTTTTTCTCGGCAACCACGTTGTACGGAGCGTCATACACGAAGGCATCGGCCTTGCCGTTGACGACGTCCAGCACGCCTTCCTGCTCATTGTCATAGCCGTGGTACTTGGCTTTGGAAATCATCTTTTTGGCGATCATCTCACCCGTGGTGCCGAGCTTGGAGGTCAGGCGGTATTTCTCGTCGTTCAGGTCTTTGTAGGACTTGATGGTGCCTTCCAGGTCTTTGCGAATCAGCAACGTCTGGCCAACCACGATGAAGGGTTCGCTGAAGTTCAGGCGCAGGTTACGTTCCTGGGTCAGGGTCATGCCGCTGCCGATCATGTCGAACTTGCCGGTCAGGAACGCAGGGATGATGCCGTCATAACCGGTGGACACCAGCTCCAGTTTGACGCCCATGGACTTGGCCATGGCCTTGAGGATGTCGACTTCGAAACCGATGATTTCACCGCGCTTGTCTGTCATTTCGAACGGCATGTAGGTCGGGTCCATGCCGACCTTCAGCGTGCCGCGCTTGACCGCATCGTCGATGGCGCCAGCGTGCGCTGCAGTGACGGCGACCAGCGCGGTGACGCCGAGCATCAGCCTCGAAAGATACTTTTTCATCATCAAGTCCCCTGAACGATTTCTTGTAAGGTCGGCGCGCAAAAGGGCTGCACCATTTCGGGGTGCGATCCTAACCCACTCGCTCCCCGTCACAAAGGTTTCACGGGTAAATGTTATCGGCGTATGTCGGAAAAGCCCCACAACGGTGCAGCGAAACACGGGGGATAGACACGTCTGCAGAGAGGATCGGCAACTGATTGATGTGTAAGCAGTTATGACGATCAGTCCATCTCCCCGACCCAGGCGGTGTCCTTGAACCACTTGTCATGGAGCCGATCGTAGGTGCCATCCTGCGCTATTTGATTGAGGAAATGATTGATCCAGTTAAGGCTGTCGTAATCACCTTTCTTCAGGCCGAATGCCAGGGGCTCAAAGGTAAACGGCTGCTCAAGTGCAAAAAGTGTGTGGTTTTCCGGCCTGGCCATCGCAATCAGGTTGTAGGGTGCGTCATGAATGAAAGCATCGGCCTTGCCCTCCACCACCTGCCGCACGCCTTCTTCCGGGGTGGCGAAACTGCGCAGGCGAGCGGCGCCCAGAAAACGTTGCGCCGCGGCTTCCCCCGTGGTTCCTTCAATGGCGACGATCCGATAACCCGCCTCATCCAGGTCTTCTATGCTGGAAACCTTGCCGGCAAGGCTCGGATGCAGCAGTACGGTCTGGCCCACCACGATAAAGGAGTCGCTGAAATTCAGCTTGAGGTTGCGCTCCTGGGTCACCGTCATACCGCTGCCAATCAGATCAAACTTTTTCGCCATCAGCCCCGGCAACAACTCGGTATAGGGCACCGCCACCAGTTCCAGCTCGACGCCCAAGGCATGGCTCATCGCCTGGAGCAGGTCGATCTCAAAGCCTACGATGCGCCCCTGCTTGTCCATCATTTGAAAGGGCACGTAGGTGGGCGTGGTGCCGACTTTAAGCACTCCACGCCGAACGGCATCATCTAGGATGCCGGCATTCACCCAGCCGGCATAAGCCAATGCGACAACGCCGATCAGCCACGCCGAACAATACCTTTTGATCATGAATCCCCCTGCGGCCTCGTCAATGTGGGGGGCGATGCTACCCCAGCAAAAGGCACGACAATACGTCTCGAACAAAGGTCTTTTGTTTCGAAATAACAAGGGGTTAGGGCTAAGAGGAAGAAGCGTGAAACGCTGTAGGACCAGCGCTTCGAACACCCCCGAGGTGAGCCCTCGGGGGCGTCTGAATCAGGCCAGTTGGGCCTGGGACGACAGCGGTTGCAGCGGCAGCAATGGCGCGTGCGGATCAGCCTTGATCGATTCACGCCAAGCGCCGAGCCACTCGGCGTGGCCTTCGCTCCACACCTGCTGGTGCAGACGAGCCAGGGCCACCGGGTCACTGAGCAGCGCCAGGCGCTCGCCGTTGTTGAGGCCGGCAGGGCCGACTTTCAACGCGTGGCGGACACGCTCCTGACGCAGGTGCTCGATCGGCTCCGCCTCACGGTGACGCGAGGTCGCCAGGGCGCAGGCCAAGGCGTTTTGCTGCGGGTCGACCACCGAACGCACAAACCCGTCATTGAGGGCGTGCCAACGGTTTTCGTGGGTGTACTTCTCGGTCGACAACAGGGCTTGCGGCGGATTGTATTCCTCGGGGATCAGGAACAGGCTCTCGTCGCGGGACTTGAGGCCCAGCTTGACCCGGCTGGAAATCACCGACACTGGAATCGACAGCATCAGCGAACCCACGATCGGGATCAGCCACCACAAGAAGCTTGGGTTCAACCACACCACCAACAGCGCCCACAGGAAGCCGAGCAGGGTTTGTGGACCGTGGCGCTTGACGGCCTCGCTCCATGGCGTGGAATCGTCGTCACGCTGCGGCGAGTTCCAGGTTGCAGCCCAGCCGAGGAACGCGGCGAGCACGAAACGGGTGTGGAAGATCATCCGCACCGGCGCCAGCAGCATGGAGAACAGCATCTCCAGAAGCATCGACAAGGTCACCTTGAACTTGCCACCGAACTCTTTCGCGCCCTTGGCCCAGATCAGGATGATGCTCAGCAATTTAGGCAGGAACAGCAGCACAATGGTGGTGGAGAACAGCGCCACCGCCTTGTCCGGATGCCATTGCGGCCACAGCGGGTACAACTGGCGTGGCGCCATGAAGTACTGCGGCTCCATCAGGGTGTTCACCGCCAGCAACGCCGTCGACAACACCAGGAAGAAGAACCACAGCGGCGCCGACAGGTAGGACATCACGCCGGTCAGGAACACCGCGCGGTGCACCGGGTGCATGCCTTTTACCAGGAACAGGCGGAAGTTCATCAGGTTACCGTGGCACCAGCGACGGTCACGCTTGAGTTCATCCAGCAGGTTCGGCGGCAGCTCTTCATAGCTGCCCGGCAGGTCGTAGGCAATCCACACGCCCCAACCGGCACGGCGCATCAGCGCTGCTTCAACGAAGTCGTGGGAAAGAATCGCACCGGCAAACGCACCTTTACCAGGCAACGGCGCGAGGGCGCAGTGCTCGATAAAGGGTTTCATGCGGATAATGGCGTTGTGGCCCCAGTAGTGCGACTCACCCAACTGCCAGAAGTGCAGGCCTGCCGTAAACAGCGGGCCGTACACGCGAGTGGCGAATTGCTGCATGCGCGCATACAGGGTGTCCATGCCCGACGCACGTGGCGCGGTCTGGATAATCCCGGCATCCGGCGTGGCTTCCATCAGCCGCACCAGGCTGGTCAGGCATTCTCCGCTCATCACGCTGTCGGCGTCGAGCACCACCATGTATTTATAGTCACCGCCCCAGCGACGGCAGAAGTCGTCGAGGTTGCCGCTCTTGCGCTTTACGCGACGGCGACGACGGCGATAGAAGATCTTGCCGAAACCACCCGCTTCGCGGCACACGTCGAGCCAGGCTTGCTGTTCGGCGATGCAGATGTCGGCTTCGTTACTGTCACTGAGGACGAAGAAATCGAAGCGATCCAGGTCGCCCGTGGCGGCTACCGATTCAAACGTCGCGCGCAGACCGGCAAATACCCGGGGCACGTCTTCGTTGCAGATCGGCATCACCAACGCTGTACGGGCATCTTTCGGAATCGGCTCGTCCCCGGCACTTTTACCGGAGATCCGGTATTTATCGTGACCGGTGAGCAATTCGAGAAAGCCCATCAGCGCGGTCCAGAAACCGGCCGAAACCCAGCAGAACAAAATCCCGAACATGATCAGGATGCTGGTTTGCAGGGCGTAAGGCAGGACCTGGGTGGCGGTTTGCAGCAGGGTCTGATTGCGAACCTCGTCGAAGTCGACCAGCGACCAGCCCTGGTACGGCATGATGCCTTTCATGTACCAGCCGGCGACGATGGTCTGGCCGAGCATCAGCACCAGCAAGATATAGCGACGGATCGAACCCACGGTACGCCAGCGAGCCGCTGGCAATACACGCTCGTCCTTCGGCGGGGCCGGAGGGTTGGTGCGACCGGTCATCCGGCGCCAACCGCGCACCAGGATGTTGGTACGCCAAGGCTCGGGCACCACTTTGGTCCGACGGATCGGCGGCGTGGCTTTCAGGCAAACACGGCCACTGGCGTCGAGCGCCAGCATTTCCGCATCTTGCAGCTCTTCAGCGGTGTTGAGGGTCAGCCGACGGCCAACCGACGCTTGGGCAGCGTCGGAAGGTGCGTCAAAAGTTGCGGACGACAAACGTTGGTGCAGCTCGCTGAAGGAAGTGCAGCCCGCCAGTTCGGCGCGCTGCTCTGCGGTCATCGGGAGGTGCGCCAGGTACTCGGACAGAGTCTCGGGCGTAACTTGAGAATTACTCATCGGCAGGCAACTGATAGCTCCAGGTCTCGGTCAGGACATGTTCTGTCTTGGCCTGATCTGGGTTAGAGAGTGGAGTGGCTGAGGCAGCGTCTGGCTGCTTAGCTTCCTTGTCTTTCGCGTCTTTAGCTTCTTTAGCTTCTTTCTTGGCCTGTTTCTCGTGTTGCTTGGCCAAAAGCTTGTCGGCTTTGAGCACTTGGGTCGAGACCTTCTCAGGCTCAGGTTTCACGATGTCCTCAACCAGTGCGGCACGCATTTCGGTCGGCTTGCCTGCGTCCTTGATCTTCATGCGCAGGGTCAGGCGCCAGCCTTTGGTGTGCTCGTTGTAGCGCACACTGTTTTCAACGATTTCGGCGTTGTCGCCAACACTCACCTGGCTGCGAACCGGGGCATCCGCAGGCAGGTTCTTCAGGGCCGGGCCCTCGAAGTCCACCAGGTAAGCCACGCTGCCGTCAGGCTGACGGATCAGGTTGGATTGCTTCACGTCACCCGTGGAACGCAGGGTTTGCTTGACCCAGGCGCTGTCGGCCGGGTGCAGGGCTTTTTCGTCCATGGTCCAGTGCAGGCGGTAGCTGACGTCCAGCGGCTCGCCGACTTTCGGCAGCTCGGCCGGGCTCCAGAACGCAACGATGTTGTCGTTGGTTTCGTCGGCGGTCGGAATCTCTACCAGGTCGACGGAACCCTTGCCCCAGTCGCCTTCAGGCTCGATCCAGGCGCTTGGGCGCTTGTCGTAGTTGTCGTCCAGGTCTTCGTAGTGGCTGAAGTCGCGGCCACGTTGCAGCAAGCCGAAGCCGCGCGGGTTCTCGACGCTGAAGTTACTGACAGACAGGTGTTTAGGGTTGTTCAGTGGGCGCCAGATCCACTCGCCGTTGCCGGCATGGATCGACAGACCGCTGGAGTCGTGCAGTTCACGACGGTAATTAAGCACTTTCGACGGCTGGTTGGCGCCGAACAGGTACATGCTGGTCAACGGGGCAATGCCCAGTTTGGTGACCTTGTCGCGCAGGAACATCTGCGATTTGACGTCGACAACAGTGTCGGTGCCAG
This sequence comes from Pseudomonas sp. M5A4_2d, assembly GCF_053345295.1. Taxonomy (NCBI): domain Bacteria; kingdom Pseudomonadati; phylum Pseudomonadota; class Gammaproteobacteria; order Pseudomonadales; family Pseudomonadaceae; genus Pseudomonas; species Pseudomonas sp. M5A4_2d. Next base: position 356,314 of record NZ_JBKEZW010000003.1, read on the forward strand.
GGCGCAGGGTCAGGCGATAGGCGCCGGTCGCGCGTGGCGAATCCAGCAGGGCGAAGATCACCAGCTGTTTTTCACCCGGTTTTGGACGCTCGATCCAGAACTCGGTGAAACGCGGGAACTCTTCACCGGACGGCAACGCAGTGTCGATCGCCATGCCACGGGCGGAAAGGCCATAGGACTGGCCTTTGCCGACGACGCGGAAGTAGCTGGCGCCGAGCATGGTCATGATTTCGTCTTGCTTGTCGTCTTTGTTGATCGGGTAAAGCACACGGAAACCGGCGTAACCCAGTTGTTCGGTGGACTTTGGATCATATTTCACGTCGCCGAAATCGAAACGAGTCGGGTCGTATTTGATTTCATGAACGCTGTCGGTGGTCACTTCGTTGATTTTCACCGGCGTGTCGAAGTGCATGCCCTGGTGATAGAAGGACAGTTTGAACGGCGTGTTCTGGTCGGCCCATTCGGCTTTTTCGTTACGGAAACGAATCTTCTGATAGTCGGCGAATTTCATTTCGCGAAATTCGTTCGGCAGATTGCTGCGCGGAGCTTCGTATTTCTGCCCGGCCAGCTCTTTTGCCTTGGCCGACACATCATCCAGACTGAATGCCCACAGTTGACCCGCGCCGAACAGGCAAAACAGGGCAGAGCCCGTTACCAGTGCGTTTCGTAACCGTTTGGCAGACAATTTTGGTGCATTACAGGGACTAACAATCACGAGCAACCCTCGCCGAAAACAGATCAAAAAACCAACGGCCAGCTATCTATATGCCAGGTTGGCGAGCATTGTTCCGACTCCCCTGGGTCAAAATGATTCCCCAATGGTCGCCGGACAAGTCTCTACCTAAGTCAAAAATGGACCAAACAACGCTGATCCCCGTAGCGCGCGATTATCTAGTAGCCCGCGAAACAACGCATCAGGGACAACGAAGTATTTGTAGCGAAACCCTGCGTTTTTAGGCATTAAAGTCGTTTTTAATACATTCATGTCTGTAAGAGGAAGGTCACAGGGCCATCATTGACCAAATGCACCTGCATATCCGCACCAAAACGCCCTGACGCCACCTTGCCATGCAATTGTTGCGCTTGTAACAACAAGTGTTCAAAAAGCGCTGCTCCGAGTGCCGGAGGGGCCGCCGTGGAGAAGCTCGGCCGCAGCCCGCTTTTGGTATCCGCCGCCAGGGTGAACTGCGACACCAGCAACAAACCGCCACCGATATCCTTCAAGGACAAGTTCATTTTGCCCTCGTCATCGCTGAATACCCGGTAGTTAAGCAGCTTGTGCAACAGTTTGTCGGCGCTCTCGGGCGTATCTGAAGGTTCGACGGCTACCAGCACCAACAAACCCTGGTCAATTGCCCCTACGACTTCGCCCGCAACCTCGACCCGGGCGCCACGCACCCGCTGCAACAGGCCCTTCATGCTTCTTCTGGCGGCAGATCAAGCAGGCGACGTGCCATCTCGCCGGTCGCGCGCACCAACGCATCGGTAATGCCGGGTTCGGACGCGGCATGGCCCGCTTCGCGGATCACTTGCAGCTCACTGTTGGGCCACGCCTGATGCAGCTCCCAGGCATTGTCCAGCGGGCAGATCATATCGTAGCGGCCATGAATGATTACGCCAGGCAGATGGGCGATCTTGTGCATGTCGCGAATCAGCTGGTTCGGCTCCAGGAAGGAGTCGTTAGTGAAGTAGTGGCACTCGATACGCGCAATGGACAGCGCGCGCTGCGGCTCGGAAAAACGCTCGACATGCTGCGGGCTCGGGCACAGGCCCAGCATACGGCCTTCCCAGCCGGACCAGGCTTTGGCGGCGTGCATCTGGGCGATCTGGTCGTTGCCGGTCAGACGCTTATGGTAGGCCGCAACCATGTTGTGGCGCTCATCCGCCGGGATCGGTGCAAGGTAGTCCTGCCAGTAATCGGGGAACATGCGGCTCGCACCTTCCTGGTAGAACCAGTGGATGTCTTGCGGGCGAGCCAGGAAGATGCCGCGCAGGATCAAGCCATGCACACGCTCAGGATGGGTTTGTGCGTAGGCCAGGGAAAGGGTCGAACCCCAGGAGCCGCCGAACAGCACCCATTTTTCGATGCCCAGGTGCTCGCGGATGCGCTCAAGGTCGGCGACCAAGTCCCAGGTGGTGTTGTTTTCCAGGCTCGCGCGAGGGGTGGAGCGCCCGCAGCCACGCTGGTCAAAGGTAACGATGCGGTAAAGGTTCGGATCAAAGTAGCAGCGGCTCTGGGCGTCGCAACCGGAGCCAGGACCTCCATGAATGAAGACGACGGGCAAGCCTTCGGGGGAGCCACTTTCATCGACATACAGCGTGTGGGTGTCATCGACTGCCAGATCGTGCCGGGCGTAGGGTTTGATCTGCGGGTACCAAGTCTGCATTGCGCGCTCCGTAGGGTGTCGGGTTCATCCCTGGGGGGACGTCTATTATTTTTTGCCGTCTGGCATCATAAACCCGAATTGTGCAATGAGCATGTCCTTGAGCGCTTAGACCTGTGTCAGCCCTTCGCTCCTCAGGTAATGCAGCAGATAGTCGTACAGTTGATCCACCTCCGGCACTTGGCCGCGCGCGCGCAAGCAGCCGTGGACCAGACCCTTGCCCGGATACAGCACGGCGGACACGCCCGCCGCTTGCAGGCGTTCGGCGTAGAGCACGCCGTCATCGCGCAGCGGGTCGAACTGGGCCACGGCGATCAATGCCTTGGGCAAACCGCTGAAATTCTCGGCCAGCAGTGGCATGGCATAGGCCGACAGATTGCCGGCGCCCAGCAGGTAGAGCGCCAGGTAGCAGTCGGTGTCGGCGGTGCTGAGCAAAGGCGCGTCCATGCAATCACGGCGCGACGGCAAATCAGACGCGCCGCCCAACCCCGGATAAATCAGCACTTGAGCCAGAGGCAGCGGCTGGCCGTCATCGCGCAAGCCCAGGCACAACGCCGCAGCCAGGTTGCCACCCGCGCTGTCGCCCACCACTACCAGGCGCTGCAGGTTAATGGCGTGCGGCCCCTCGCCTGCCTGGATCGCCTGCCACACCGCGCGGCAATCCTCGTAAGCCGCCGGGAACGGGTGTTCGGGGGCCAGGCGATAATCGATGGCGATCACCAGCACCTGCAACGCATCTGCCAGCTCGAAGCTAATGAAGTCATGGGAATCCAGCCCACCGACCACCCAGCCGCCGCCGTGCATATAGAGCAGGCACGGCCAGCCCTCTGGCGGGGTGGGTGTGGTGGGAAGATAGCTGCGCACGCTCACACCGCCGAGAGAATAGTCCCAGACTTGCAGCCCTTCCGGCTTCGGCGGGGTGAATGCCTGGCACATCCGGTCGTAATTCCGGCGCAACCCCACCAGCGATGAGTCGTCGCTGCTGAAGGATTCGGTCTGTGTGACGAAGGCTGCAAGCTGCGGAGAAATCGGATACATGCGCAAATATCCCAAACGATGGTGATCCAAATGTGGGAGCGGGCTTGCTCGCGAAAGCGGTGGGTCAGTCGCCAGGTAAGCTGCCTGGCGCACGCAAATATCCCTGGCGATGAAATCAAATGTGGGAGCTGGCTTACCTGCGATAGCGGTGTGTCAGCCACCCGTTCACTGCCTGAGACTCCGCCATCGCGGGCAAGCCCGGCTCCCACATTTGCGCTCTATTATTAGGTCTGGCGCGTAAGGTTCAGGGTTTGAGGCTGTCGTGTACGGCCGCCACGCCATCGCTGCCATCAAACGCCGTAACCCCGGCCAACCAGCGCTGCAAATCCTCGGGGTGATCACGCAGCCATTGCCTGGCCACATCCTGCGGCGACTGGCGCTCCATGATCGGCACCATCAACTGGCTTTCCTGGGCCGCGGTGAAGGTCAAGTTCCCCAACAAGCGGTTGGCGTTGGGGCAGCGCTCGGCGAAGTCCGGCGCGGTGACGGTAGAGACGGTCGCGCGACCTTCATCAGCGCCAAACACATCTTCACTGCCGGTGAGGTAGGCCATTTTCATATTGATGTTCATCGGGTGCGGGGTCCAGCCGACGAACACCACGAACTCCTTGCGATTCACCGCACGCTGCACCGCCGCCAGCATGCCCGCCTCACCAGAGGCGACCAGCTTGAAGTCGCCGAGGCCGAAGTGGTTGGTGTCGATCATTTTCTGGATATCGGTATTGGCACCGCTGCCGGGCTCGATACCGTAGATCTTGCCGCCCAATTTATCCTTGAAGCGGGCAATGTCGGCAAAGGTTTTCAACCCGGCATCGGCCACGTATTGCGGCACGGCCAGGGTGGCCTGGGCGTCAGAGAGGCTGGGCGTGTCGAAGACCTTGACCTGCTTGGCGGCCAGGAACGGCGCGATATTGTTGTCCATCGCCGGTTTCCAGTAGCCGAGGAAGATATCCAGGCGCTTGTCGCGGATGCCGGCAAAGATGATCTGCTGCACTGCACTGGTCTGCTTGCTGTCGTAGCCCAGGCCGTTGAGCAGCACGTCGGCCATGCCCGAGGTCGCGATCACGTCGGTCCAACTGACCACGCCCATGCGCACGGCTTTGCAGGAGGCCGGTTCAGCGGCCATGGCTTGTGCACTCAGGAGTGCGGCGCCGATGAGGGTCAACAGGTAACGGTTGAACGGTCTTTTCATGAAAGAGGTCTCACTCGGCAGGTTTTATTGTAGGGAGTGGCGTCTGGCGCGCCCTACTCACAACCTTACCCAGCGGGACCTCTGTTAACACGACCTGTGGCGACCGGCAGTTGCACTGAGGCGACCGTGAGGCCGCCATCGCGGGCAAGCCCGCTCCCACACTTGATTGAGTTCCAACATGAGAATGCGATCAAAATGTGGGAGCGGCGGTGCGACGGTTCGACTTGCTCGCGAACGCTATTTCAGCAGCACCGAAAATTACCGGTAGTGCTTTTGCCCCCAGTTCAGGAACCCTTCCAGCAATTGCTTCAACACCACCCGCGTCGGCTCGGCCAGATCAGGCCGATAACGAAACGGCTCGAACTCTTCCATATACGCGCTCTGGCACAACTCCAATTGCACAGCATGGATATCCTGCGCCGGGTCGCCGTAGTGCCGGGTGATATGCCCACCCTTGAAGCGCCCGTTCAGCACGTGGGTGTACTGCGGATGATCGGCACAGATGGCTTCCAACTGGCTCGCCAGTTCAGGGTCACAGGCAGCGCCATTGAAGGTGCCAAGGTTGAAGTCCGGCAGCTTGCCGTCGAACAGGTGCGGGATCACCGAACGAATCGAGTGCGCATCAAACAGCAATGCATAGCCAAACTCAGCCTTGAGCCGCGCCAGTTCTTCTTGCAGGGCGCGGTGGTACGGGCCCCAGATCTTTTGCAGGTAGGTGGCGCGTTCCTCTGGGGACGGCTCCAGGCCTTCGCGGAACAACGGCACCCCGTCGAACAACGTCGCCGGGTACAGCCCGGTGGTGGCACCGGCGTACAACGGCTTGTCGTCCGAAGGCCGGTTCAGGTCGATGACAAACCGCGAGTACTCGGCCGACAAGGTGCTGGCGCCCAGCTCCTCGGCAAAGTCATACAACGTGGGGATGTGCCAGTCAGTGTCCGGCAGGCTTTGCGCCTCGGGGATCAACCCGGCCTCCACCGCGGGCGTCAGGCGCAGGCCGGCGTGAGGCATGCTGATCAGCAGCGGCACGCGGCCTTGTTTGAAGTTCAGAACCTTATCCACAGCGGTACTCCTCGTTCACAAAGGCAGCCTTAAACAGTGACATCGACGCCGTGGCGCACGACGCGTTTATCCAGCTCCCCGCCCAGCCAATAGGCCAGGTCGGCGGGACGATCAATCTGCCAGGCGACAAAGTCGGCGACCTTGCCCACCTCCAGCGAACCATGGGTCTCGCCCATGCCCAGCGCGGTGGCCGCATGTTGCGTGGCGCCTGCCAGGGCTTCTTCCGGGGTCATACGGAACAGGGTGCAGGCCATGTTCAGCATCAGGCGCACCGACAACGCCGGTGAGGTGCCGGGGTTGAGGTCGCTGGCGATGGCGATCTTCACGCCGTGTTTGCGCAAGGCCTCCATCGGCGGCAACTGGGTTTCGCGCAGGAAGTAGAACGCGCCCGGCAACAGCACCGCGACGGTGCCGGAAGCGGCCATGGCGATGGCATCTTCTTCGGTCATGAATTCCAGATGGTCCGCCGACAACGCGTGGTAACGCGCGGCCAGGCTGGAGCCGTGCAGCGACGACAGTTGTTCGGCGTGCAGCTTCACCGGCAGGCCAAGTTGCTGGGCGACTTTAAACACCCGCTCCACCTGTTCCGGGGAAAACGCCAGGTATTCGCAGAACGCATCCACCGCGTCCACCAGTCCCTCCGCTGCCAGGGCCGGCAGCATCTCGGTGCAGATGTGGTCGATGTAATCATCCGCGCGATCCTTGTACTCCGGCGGCATCGCATGGGCCGCCAGGCACGTGGCACGCACGCTGACCGGCAGCGCTTCGCCGAGGCGACGAATCACCCGCAGCAATTTGCGCTCGCTGGCCAGGTCCAGGCCGTAGCCGGATTTGATCTCCACCGTGGTCACGCCGTCGCGCAGCAGACTGCGCAGGCGCTTATGAGCGCTGGTGAACAGTTCATCTTCAGTGGCGGCACGGGTGGCGCGCACGGTGCTGGCAATACCGCCACCCTTGGCGGCGATTTCGGCGTAGCTCACGCCTTCCAGGCGCTGCTCGAATTCGCCGCTGCGATTGCCACCGAACACCGTGTGGGTGTGGCAGTCGATCAGCCCGGGGGTGACCCACGCGCCTTGCAGGTCATGCACCTGGGCGTAATCCGCCGCTGGCGCCTGGCTGCGGGGGCCGATCCACTCAATGAGCGAACCCGCTGTGACCATGGCGGCATCCTCGATGATCGAGTATTTGCCATGGGCCATGGTTGCGACGTGGCAGTGTTGCCAAAGCGTTTTCATCAACGCCTCCCTAAGTTATCGATGAGACAAAGCCGAGTCGTAATGGACCTTGGCCGCTTGCCCTGCGGCGGGCTTGACCCACAGCAGGTAGGCGAGCACCAGCAGCACGATCCAGACGGCGCCGACCAGCAAAGCGGCCTGGGTGTCCGGGAAGTAACCCAGCACGCCAAACACGAACAGCATGAACACAATGGCGGCCGCTGGCGCGTAGGGCCAGAACGGTACCGGGAATTTCAGCTCGGCGACCTGCGCCTTGGTCATCGAACGGCGCATCGCGACCTGAGTGAACAAAATCATCAACCACACCCACACCGTGGCGAAGGTGGCAATCGAGGCGATCAGCAGGAACACGTTTTCCGGGATCAGATAGTTGAGCACTACGCCGCCAAGCAGCGCCGCGCCCATCACCACCACGGTCATCCAGGGCACGCCTTGCTTGGACAACTGAGCAAAGCCCTTGGGCGCGTGGCCTTGCTGGGCCAGGCCGTACATCATGCGGCCGGCGCCGAAGATGTCACTGTTGATGGCCGAGACCGCCGCCGAGATCACCACGATGTTGAGGATGGTCGCTGCCGAGCCTATCCCTAAGTTGCTGAAGATCTGTACGAACGGGCTGCCCTGGCTGCCGATCTGCGGCCACGGGTAAATCGCCATCAGCACAAACAGGGTCAGCACGTAGAACAACAGGATGCGCAGCGGCACCGCGTTGATCGCCTTGGGGATAACGCGTTGCGGGTCCTTGGCTTCACCGGCGGTGATGCCGATGATTTCGATGCCGCCGAAGGCAAACATCACCACCGCAAACGAGGCGATCAAGCCGCCGATGCCATTAGGCATGAAGCCGCCGTGGGCCCAAAGGTTGCTGAGGCCACTGGCTTGAGTCTCACCCGCCGAGTGGATGCCGAACAGCATGATGCCGAAGCCGCCGAGAATCATCGCCACGATGGCGCCAACCTTGAGCAGCGACAGCCAGAACTCCATCTCGCCAAACACTTTGACGCTGCACAGGTTCAGGCCGCCGATCAAAAACACGATGCCGAGCACCCACACCCAACGCGCGACTTCAGGAAACCAGAAGCCCATGTAAATGCCGAAGGCGGTGACGTCGGCGAGGCAGACGATGATCATTTCAAACGCGTAGGTCCAGCCGAGGATAAACCCGGCCATGGGACCCAGGTAGGTACTGGCGTATTGGCCGAAAGAGCCGGACACCGGATTATGCACGGCCATTTCGCCGAGGGCGCGCATCACCATGAAGACGGCGGCACCGCCAATCAGGTAGGCCAGCAGGACGGCGGGGCCCGCCATCTGGATGGCCGAGGCGGAGCCATAGAACAACCCGGTGCCGATCGCAGAACCGAGTGCCATGAAGCGAATATGTCGGGCGCTGAGCCCGCGTTTCAAACCCTTTTCTTGCTGGTGCATTTCTCTTCCCTAGTTATTTTTATCCCGAGAAAATTCAAAGCTATCGCAAATTAAATGTGGGAGCTGTCGAGCTTTAGCGAGGCTGCGAAGGCGGTGTGTCAGGCAACAAAAATGTTGCCTGTGCCGACGCCTTCGCAGCCTCGCTGGGGCTCGACAGCTCCCACATTGGACAGCGGCGAGCTTAGAGGCTTGGCAGCAACTTGACCGGCACCAGCTCATTCAGGCAGCGGCTGGCGAGCAGCTCCGTGGCGGCGATGATGTCCGGGGCAAAGAAGCGGTCCTTGTCATAGAACCCGACTTTGGCGCGCAGGATGTCACGGGCTTTTTCCAGCTTCGGCGAAGTCTTCAGGCCGTCGCGCAGGTCCAGGCCCTGGCAGGCAGCCAGCCATTCAACGGCGAGGATGCCACGGGTGTTCTCAGCCATTTCCCACAGACGCTTGCCCGCAGCCGGGGCCATGGACACGTGGTCTTCCTGGTTGGCCGATGTCGGCAAGCTGTCGACGCTATGCGGATGGGACAGCGCCTTGTTCTCGCTGGCCAGTGCTGCCGCCGTCACCTGGGCGATCATGAAGCCGGAGTTCACCCCGCCATTGCCCACCAGGAACGGCGGCAGTTGCGACATGTGCTTGTCCATCATCAGCGAGATACGACGCTCGCTCAGGGAGCCGATTTCAGCGATGGCCAGCGCCATGTTATCCGCGGCCATGGCCACCGGTTCGGCGTGGAAGTTACCGCCGGAGATCACGTCGCCTTCGGCTGCGAACACCAGCGGGTTATCCGACACGGCGTTGGCTTCCACCACCAGCACTTCGGCGGCCTGGCGGAATTGAGTCAGACAGGCGCCCATCACTTGCGGCTGGCAGCGCAGGGAGTACGGGTCTTGCACCTTGTCGCAGTTCTGGTGCGACTGGGAGACCTGGCTGCTTTCGCCCAGCAGGTCGCGATAGGCCGCAGCCGAATCGATCTGCCCACGTTGGCCACGCGCCGCGTGAATACGTGCGTCGAACGGCGAGCGCGAGCCCAGCACGGCTTCCACGGTCAGGCCACCACACGCGAGTGCGCCGGCGAACAAATCTTCGCCTTCGAACAGGCCACGCAGGGCGTACGCGGTGGACACCTGGGTGCCATTGAGCAGCGCCAGGCCTTCCTTGGCGGCAAGGGTCAGCGGCGCCAGGCCGGCGACTTTCAGCGCTTCGGTAGCTTCCAGCCATTCGCCTTTGTAGCGCGCCTTGCCTTCGCCCAGCAGCACCAGCGACATGTGCGCCAATGGCGCCAGGTCACCGGATGCACCGACCGAACCTTTGAGCGGGATATGTGGGTACACCTCGGCGTTGATCAACGCGATCAGCGCGTCGATCACCTGGCGGCGAATCCCGGAGAAGCCACGGCTCAGGCTGTTGACCTTGAGCACCATGACCAGCCGCACCAGCGCATCGCTGATCGGCTCACCGACGCCGGCGGCGTGGGACAGCACCAGCGAACGCTGGAGGTTTTCCAGGTCTTCGCTGGCGATGCGGGTCGAGGCCAGCAGGCCGAAACCGGTGTTGATGCCGTAGGCGGTGCGATTCTCGGCGAGAATCTGCTCCACGCAGGCAACACTCGCTTCGATCTGCGCCGTGGCGCTGTCATCCAGACTGAGGGTTACCGGCTGCTGGTAGATGGCCCGCAGTTGGGCGAGACTCAGTTGGCCTGGAATCAGATTTAGCGCAGTCACATTCATACTCCTTGTGAATTGTTCTTGTGAATACTTCTGTTGAATACTTCTTTTAAATAAGTGTTCAGTGCAAATTCGGTAATACGTGGTGCAGCAAAGCGGTGTCGTTGAGCAGCGCGGCGGCGCTCGCGATGTCCGGCGCCAGCCAGCGGTCCTGTTCGTACGGCGGGACCTTTTCACGCAGCAGGCGCCAGGCGCTGTCAGTGCCTGCGCCGAAACGCTGGTCCTTGAGAAACTCGAACGCCTGGGCCGCCAGCAGGTACTCGATAGCGAGGATCTGGGTGACGTTGGCCAACAGCTGATGCAGCTTGAGCGCGGCATTGGTGCCCATGCTCAGATGGTCTTCCTGCAGGCCCGAGGTAACGAAGTTGTCGAGCACCGCCGGTTGCGCCAGTTGGCGGTTTTGCCCACACAAGGACGCCGCGACGTACTGCACGATCATCATCCCGGAGTTGACCCCGGGGTTGCTGACCAGGAACGCCGGCAAGCCGCTGACATGCGGGTTGATCAGGCGGTCCAGGCGGCGTTCGGCCACGGAGCCGATTTCGGCCATGGCGATGGCGAGCATGTCGGCCGCCAACGCCACGGACTGCCCATGCGGGTTGGCCTGGGACACCACGCGGTAGTTGTCCGGGGTGCCGAGCACCAGCGGGTTGTCGGTGGCGCTGTTGAGTTCGGTCTCGATCTGGCGCGTGGCGTGTTCAACCTGGTCACGCGCCGCGCCGTGAATCTGAGGGATCGAGCGGATGCTCAAGGCATCCTGAGTGCGAATACCCTTGCTGCTGGCGATCACTTCACTGCCGTCGAGCAAGGCGCGCAGGTTGATACCCACGTGTTGCATGCCCGGGTGCGGCTTGAGGGCGATGATGGCTTCGTCAAACGCGTCGATCTGGCCACGCTGGGCCTCGAAGCTCATGGCGCCGATTACGTCGGCCCATTGCAGCAAATGATGCGCATCGGCCAGGGCCAGGCAGCTGAGGCCGGTCATGCACGGCGTGCCGTTGACCAGGCACAGGCCGTCCTTGGCGCCGAGTACCACCGGCTGCAAACCTTCTGCGCTCAGGGCCTGTTGCGCCGGGACGACGCGGCCCTGGTAGCTCACATTACCAACGCCGAGCAAGGCCACGCCGACGTGGGCCATGTGGGTCAGGTAACCCACCGAACCCTGGGACGGCACTTGCGGTGTGATGCCGTGGTTAAGCAGTGCCAGCAACGAATGCACCACCTGCGGATGCAGGCCGGATTTGCCGTGGCTGTAGTTGATGATGGCCGCGCAAATAATCGCGCGGGTCTGCTCGTCGCTGAGCACCGGGCCAACGCCACAAGCGTGGCTCAGCAAGGTATTGCGCGACAGCTGGCTGAGTTGCTCGCCCTTGAGCGACACATTGCACAGCGCGCCCAGGCCGGTGTTCACGCCATAGGCGCGTTCACCGCTGGTGACGATGCGCTGCACGATGGCCTGGGCATTGTCGATGCGCGCCCAGGCGTGGCCCGAGAGTTCGAGCACTGCGCCGTGACGAGCCACGGCGACCACGTCCTGCCAGCGCATCGGGGCGTCGGCGATGATGATTTTTGCTGCCTGGGACATCTTCATACCTTCTTCAATTCTTGTGCAGCCTTACCGGCCTCTTCGCGGGCAAGCCCGCTCCCACAGGGGAACGCATTCCAAATGTGGGAGCGGGCTTGCTCGCGAAGAGGCCAGCCGGCTCACCTCAAAATCCGGATCAGACCACCGCCGCCCGCCGCTGAACAAACCGGTCCACATACTCATCCGCCGGCGAATGCAGAATCTCGCGCGGCGTGCCGACCTGGATCAGCTTGCCGTCCTTGAGGATCGCAATGCGGTTGCCGATACGCACGGCTTCGTCGAGGTCGTGGGTAATGAACACGATGGTCTTGTGCAAAGTCTTTTGCAGCTCCAGCAACTGGTCCTGCATCTCGGCGCGGATCAGCGGGTCGAGCGCACTGAAGGCTTCGTCCATCAGGATGATGTCGGTGTCAGCCGCCAAGGCGCGGGCCAGGCCCACACGCTGGCGCATGCCGCCGGAAAGCTGGTGCGGGTATTTGTTTTCGTAGCCTTTGAGGCCCACGGTTTCGATCCAGTGCAGCGCGCGTTCGGCGCAGACCTGCTTGGTTTCGCCACGCACTTTCAAGCCGTAGGCGACGTTGTCGAGCACACTCTTGTGGGGCAGCAGGCCGAAGCTCTGGAACACCATGCTGATCTTGTGCCGACGGAATTGGCGCAGGGCTTCCATGTCCAGTTGCAGGATGTCTTCGCCGTCCACCAGGATCGCGCCGCTGGTGGGGTCGATCAGGCGGTTGAAGTGGCGCACCAGTGTGGATTTGCCGGAGCCCGACAAGCCCATGATCACAAAGATCTCGCCGGTGCCGATGCTCAGGGACAGGTCGTTCACGCCGACCACGCAGCCGGTCTCGGCCAGCACCTGGTCCTTGGTCTTGCCCTGGCCAACCAGCGCCAGTGCTTCCTTGGAGCGGTTGCCGAAGATCTTGAAGACGTTCTTGACTTCAATTTTGCTGACAGTAGTCATTTGTTCGCCTCATGCCGTGGACGACCATAGGCCTGGGTAATGCGGTCGATGACCACTGCAAGAATCACGATAGCCAGCCCGGCTTCGAGGCCACGGCCAACGTTAAGGGTCTGGATGCCGACGAGGACGTCTTCACCCAGGCCACGGGCACCGATCATCGAGGCGATCACCACCATCGACAGCGCCATCATGGTGGTCTGGTTGATCCCGGCCATGATGCTCGGCAGCGCCAGCGGCAGTTGCACGCCGAACAGTTGCTGCCAGCGGTTGGCACCGAAGGCATTGATGGCTTCCATGACTTCGCCATCGACTTGGCGAATGCCCAAATCCGTCAGGCGAATCAGCGGTGGCGCGGCGTAGATCACCGTGGCGAAAATCGCCGGCACCTTGCCGAGGCCGAACAGCATCAGCACCGGAATCAGGTACACGAAGCTGGGCATGGTTTGCATGATGTCGAGCAGCGGCATCAGCACCGAACGCAGGCGATTGCTGCGTGCCGACAAAATGCCCAGCGGAATGCCGATCAGCACCGAGATCACCGTGGCGACCATCATCAGTGCGAGCGTTTGCATCAGCTTGTCCCACAGGCCCACCGCGCCCACCAGGAACAGCAACCCGACGATGACCGCCGTGGTCACCACCTTGCGAGTGGCGTGCCAGGCGATCCCGCCGACGATGGCCAGCATCAGCCACCAGGGCGCAGCGCGCAGCAACCCTTCCAGGTTGACGATGGCCCACAGCAGGGTATCGGAGATGTGCCGGAACACATCGCCGTAGTTGGTGACCAGCGAGTCCACCCAACCGTTGACCCAGTCGGCGATGGAAAACGTAAAACTCTCAGGAAACATAGCGTGCTCTCGATCCAGTGGGTTGTGGCCGGGCGCCCGGTTGCCTGTGAGGGCAACCGGGAACGCTCAACCTACAAGGCCGCGTCGATTTTCTTGGCTGCGTCGTCGCTCACCCATGCGTGCCAGACTTCAGGATGTTCCTTGAGGAAAATTTTCGCCAGTTTTGGCGACTCAATTCGCTCTTTGGCCATGCGGCCCAGGTTCTGGTTCAGCAGCTCGATGGGCAGGTTGACCTTCTCCAGCACGGCCACCAGCTCCGGCGCTTGCTCGTGGAAGGTCTTGGACAAGCCCACCTTGATGCTCACGGTTTTATCCACACCGGGTTTTTCTTCCAGCTTGACCAGATCAACCTGGCCCATCAGCGGGGTGGGTGACCAGTAGTAGAACAGGATCGGCTCGCCACGCTTGTAGCTCGACAGCACCGCCGCATCCAGCGCCGGGCCGGTGCCTGGGCGGAAGTTGGTGTAGGTGCTTTCCAGGCCATAGCTCTTGAGCATTTCGCTGTTGTCCAGCTCACAGGTCCAGCCGGCCGGGCAGTTGTAGAAGCGGCCCTTGGATGGCTCTTCCTGGTCCTTGAACACCGAGGCGTATTTGGCCAGGTCGGCGATGTTTTTCAGGTCCGGCGCCTTGGGTTCCAGCTTGCGCTTGGCGTCGCCTTCAATCACGTAACGCGGCACGTACCAGCCTTCGACAGCACCGACAACCGGGGCACCGACGCCGACGACTTTGCCGGCCTTCTCGGCCTTGTTCCAGACTTCGCTGCGGCCGACCCACTCTTCGGCAAACACCTGGATGTCGTTGCTGCTCAGGGCGTTTTCCATGGTGATGGAGTTGCCCGGCAGGCTGTCGGTTTTGCAGTCGTAGCCTTTTTCCAGCACGGTTTGCAGGATGTCGGTGAGCAACATGCCGCTTTCCCAGTTCAGGCCGGCGAATTTCACCGGTTTGCCGGATTCGCACCAGCCGGCCGCCTGGGCGCCGGCGCTAGCCAGCAAGCCTGCAGAAAACAGTGATGCCAGCAGGGTTTTATTCATCTTCATTGTTGTGACGCTCCCAATCTTGAAATGGATTACGGCAGTCAGTAGGCGTCCTGCCCTGTCCACGTCCCATCAGGCTTGTGCGGCCAGCCCGTTTATCGTTGGTGCAGCGCCCTGCTCTCGCGGCAGGATCAGTCGTTCAGGGATTGCGCTGTGCCACTTTTTCGCACAGACGTAATAGAGGGCAGCGGGAAGTACCAGACCGATGATCCAGGAAATATCCACATCACCCAGCGCGGCCACCAGCGGGCCGGTGTAGAACTTGGTGGAGATGAATGGCAATTGCACCAGCACGCCGAAGACATAGACGCTGATACCGAGCAGGTTCCAGCGACCGTAGCGACCGTTCGGGTCGGCCAGCGCCGGCACGTCATAGCGCTCGCGGGTGATGCAGTAGTAATCCACCAGGTTGATCGCACTCCAGGGCGTAAAGAACGCCAGCAGGAACAGGATGAAAGACTTGAAAGCACCGAGGAACGAGTGCTGGCCGAGCAACGCGATCAGGGTCGCAGTACCGACAATGACCAGCACGAAGACCAGGCGTTGCAGACGCGTGACCTCCAGGCGACCCCGAAAGCCGCTGATGATGGTCGCGATGCACATGAAACTGCCGTAGGAGTTCAGCGTAGAGATGGTGACCTTGCCGAAAGCGATGCTGAAGTACAGCAGCGCAGCCGTGGCACCCGTACCACTCAAACCAACGATGTAAGCCACTTCGTGACCTGCGAATTGCCCGTTGGACATGGCCGCGGCAAACACGCCGAGGATCATCGCTACCTGTGCACCAATGACCGAACCCGCGCCAGCGGCGAGAAAGGTTTTCAGCGAAGACGTCTTGCTCGGCAAGTAACGTGAATAGTCCGCCACGTAAGGGCCGAAAGCGATCTGCCAGGAGGCCGCGAGCGACACCGCCAGCAAAAAACTGCTCCAACTGAAGTGACGGATTTGCAGGAGTGCGCCAACGTCGGTCTGGCTGATCAGGCGGCTGAACAGGTAGACGAAGGCAACCACACCGATGACGCTGGCGACGCGACCGATCCAATGGATCACCCGGTAACCGAGCACCGTGACCAGCACAATGACACTGGCGAAAATAAGGATACCGACGCTGTCGCTGACGCCAAACAACTGGCCCAGCGCTTGGCCGGACAGTACGGTGCCGGTCGCGGTAAAGCCGAGGTACATCAAACAGACCAGCACGATCGGGATGGCCGCGCCATAAACACCGAACTGTACCCGGCTGGAAATCATCTGCGGCAGGCCAAGCTTCGGCCCTTGCGCCGCATGCAACGCCATGACACCGCCACCGATCAATTGGCCGATCAACAGACCGATCAACGACCAGAACACATCACCGCCCAGCACCACGGCCAGGGCCCCGGTGACAATCGCGGTGATTTGCAGGTTGGCACCCATCCATAGGGTGAACTGACTGAACAGACGACCGTGTCTTTCCGCTTCCGGGATGTAGTCGATCGAACGCCTTTCGATCAACGGGGTGGTGCTTGCACGTGCGTCATTTGCAGCCATGTGTGTTCAACCTCTGATGGATTGTTTTTGTTTGCAACACAGATCAAATGTGGGAGCGGGCTTGCTCGCGAAAGCGGAGGGTCAGCTAACGATTACGGTGACTGGCACACCGCATTCGCGAGCAAGCCCGCTCCCACCTTGCATTACTTGATCATCGGAAGATCGAGGCCCTGCTCTTTGGCGCAGTCGATTGCGATCTGGTAACCGGCGTCTGCGTGACGCATCACTCCGGTGGCCGGGTCGTTGTGCAGTACGCGGGCGATCCGCTCGGCGGCTTCATCGGTACCGTCGCAGACGATTACCATGCCGGAGTGCTGGGAGAAGCCCATGCCCACGCCGCCGCCGTGGTGCAGCGAAACCCAGGTCGCGCCGCTGGCGGTGTTGAGCAAGGCGTTGAGCAGTGGCCAGTCGGACACAGCGTCGGAACCGTCCTGCATGGCTTCGGTTTCGCGGTTCGGGCTGGCGACCGAGCCGGAGTCGAGGTGGTCACGGCCGATCACGACCGGTGCCGACAGCTCGCCGCTGCGCACCATTTCGTTGAACGCCAGGCCCAGCTTGGCGCGCTGGCCCAGGCCTACCCAGCAGATACGTGCCGGCAGGCCCTGGAAGCTGATGCGCTCGCGCGCCATGTCCAGCCAGTTGTGCAGGTGCGCGTCGTCGGGGATCAGCTCTTTGACTTTGGCGTCGGTCTTGTAGATGTCCTGCGGGTCGCCGGACAGCGCCGCCCAGCGGAACGGGCCGATGCCACGGCAGAACAGTGGGCGGATGTAGGCCGGTACGAAGCCTGGGAAGGCGAAGGCGTCTTGCACGCCTTCTTCTTGCGCCATCTGGCGGATGTTGTTGCCGTAGTCGAAGGTCGGGATGCCTTGCTTCTGGAATTCCAGCATGGCTTTGACGTGCACGGCCATCGACTGCTTGGCGGCCTTGATCACGGCAGCCGGTTCGGTTTTGGCGCGGGCGCGGTATTCGTCCCATGTCCAGCCGGCCGGCAGGTAGCCGTTGAGTGGGTCGTGAGCGCTGGTCTGGTCGGTGACCATGTCCGGGCGCACGCCACGCTTGACCAGCTCCGGCAGAATTTCCGCCGCGTTACCCAGCAGGGCGATGGAGATGGCCTTGCCTTCCTGGGTGTATTTGGCGATGCGGGCCAGGGCGTCGTCGAGGTCGGTGGCTTGTTCGTCGACATAACGGCTGCTCAAGCGGAAATCGATGCTGACCTGCTGGCACTCGATGTTCAGCGAGCACGCCCCGGCCAGGGTTGCAGCCAGCGGCTGGGCGCCGCCCATGCCGCCGAGGCCGGCGGTGAGTACCCAGCGGCCGGTCAGGTCGCTGTTGTAATGCTGGCGACCGGCTTCGACGAAGGTTTCGTAGGTACCCTGGACGATGCCCTGGCTGCCGATGTAGATCCAGCTGCCTGCAGTCATCTGGCCGTACATGGCCAGGCCCTTGGCATCCAGCTCGTTAAAGTGTTCCCAGCTGGCCCAGTGCGGTACCAGGTTGGAGTTGGCGATCAGTACGCGCGGAGCGTTGCTGTGGGTCTTGAACACGCCGACCGGCTTGCCGGATTGCACCAGCAGGGTCTCGTCGTCATTCAAATTGGTGAGGCTCTCGACGATCTGGTCGTAGCACTCCCAGTTACGCGCCGCACGGCCGATACCGCCGTATACCACCAGTTCTTTCGGGTTCTCGGCCACTTGCGGGTCGAGGTTGTTCATCAGCATGCGCAGCGGCGCTTCAGTCAGCCAGCTTTTGGCGGTGAGCTTGTTACCGCGGGCGGCGCGGATTTCGACGTCACGGTATTTTGTAGGCTTGGTCACTGCTAAGACTCCTCGGCGATCGATGCGCGAACATTGATGGTGCGAAGGAGAGTCTTACGCACACATCTTTACTTGTACATACAAGCATATGCAATCAAGCGGCCAACTTTCTTAGCGAAGGCGTGAGATTTTTTGGGAAGGTGCGTGAAAGCCTTGGAAATTAAGGCCTGGAGGCTTGGTGAAATTTCTTGCGGAGGAGTTTTGCAGCGAGGGAGATTGTTCATAACAGCGTGGCTTTGCGCCACGCTGGGGCATTCGGTAACAAATTGGTGCGCTGGCCGGAAACAGATCCCTTGAACAACACAGAAACAAATGTGGGAGCGGGCTTGTCTGCGATGACGGTGTGTCAGCCAGCACATCCAGTACTGATACACCGCCATCGCAGGCAAGCCAGCTCCCACAGTTTTTAACCGAGTGCGGTCAGTTCGATGACGCAGCAGCGGCCGGTAACCGAGAGGTCCAGCAGGTCGGTGTTACCGTCGATTTGCAGGCAGTCGTGATGACCCAGCTTTTGATCCAGCACCTTCACTTCATCCGCGACGCTGAACACCAGCACGGTCTGCGCCGTACTGAAAAAACGCTGCACACCATCCATCCACTGCAAGCGTGCGTGGTAACGCTGCGGCGAATAAATCAGGTTGAAATCCCGGATCGGCCCGGTGATCAACCGGCAGGAAACCTCGCTTTCACCACTGAACGCAAAGGGCTGTAGCGGTAACAGGCCGCGCTGTTCCTCGCCATCCACGGTCAGCACCATGCCCGCACCCTTGATCACGGTGATGATGCGCTGGTAGCCAGCGAAGGTGGAAAACCCACCCGACTCACCGATATCGGCAATCGACAGGCGCCAGCCAAAGCCATCCAGGCCTGTGCCTGCGTCACGGGTAATTTCTTCGGTACTGCCGCCGCCGTTTTTCCATGGCATGCGGATGTAATCGGTGGCGCGCCAGACTTTCACTGCACTCATTTACTGAAACGTCCTTCCAGGCTATGACGGGAACCGGGGTGGATCAAACGCGCGGCGGTCACCGGCTGGCGACCGGACCAGGTGCGTCGGCGGATCAACAGGCACGGCTCGCTGGGCTCGATCTGCAGCAACTTGCACTCTTCGGCATCGGCAAGGATCGCTTCGACCACGTGCTCGCCTTCGGTCAGCGGCGCAACCTGGTTCAAATAGGCGTAAGGCGTTTGCTGGGTGAAATCCTGCTGCAAGTAGTCCGGCGCCACCAGGGCGTTGACGAAACGGTCTTCGATTTGCACAGGAATGTCGTTCTCGAAGTGCACGATCAACGAGTGGAACACCCGCCCGCCTTCGCGCATTTCCAGGGCGACGGCGCGCTCGGAGCCTGCGGCCTCTTCGCACAGGTGAATGACCTGGCAGGTATGCCGATGACCGCGGGAGGCGATCTCATCGGCAATGTTGTGCACTTCAAACAGCGCCGACTGGCTCTTGGGTTCGGCGACGAAGGTACCGACGCCTTGCATGCGCACCAGCAACCCTTCAGCGGTGAGTTCGCGCAGCGCGCGGTTGATGGTCATGCGGCTGAAGCCCAGTTGGCTGACCAGCTCGCTCTCCGACGGCACGCGGTAATGGGGCGGCCAGTTGCCGTTGAGGATTTGCTGGCTGATCATCTGTTTGACGCGGGCATACAAGGGCGCCGGACTTTCGTCCATGTGGGCAGCCAGCGAAGACTTGGCGGGCGGAGTCGGCACAGGGAATCCTTGCAGGGGGAAAAGATGCATAGATTGCCGGAGTTTACCGAGCAGGCAAACGTCTGTATATGTATATACAAATAAACACACGACCGGGGTGCCTTGATCATGTCCGCTTTCTTTGCCGAACGCGCGCTGCTGCCTAATGGATGGGCCAACGATGTACGCTTTGAAGTCAGTGCCGATGGCTTGCTGACCCACGTTGAGCCCAACGCCAGTGCAGACGGCGCCGAACGGCTTAGAGGTCCGGTGTTGGCGGGCATGCCAAACCTGCATTCCCACGCCTTCCAGCGTGCAATGGCAGGTTTGGCCGAAGTGGCCGGCAACCCGAATGACAGCTTCTGGACCTGGCGCGATTTGATGTACCGCATGGTCGGCAAGATCAGCCCGGAGCAACTGCAGGTCATCGCCCGCCAGTTGTATATCGAGATGCTCAAGGCCGGTTACACCTCGGTGGCGGAATTTCACTACGTGCATCACGACGTCAGCGGCCAGCCGTATGCCGACCGTGCGGAGCTGTCGCGGCAAATCAGCCAGGCGGCCGCCAGCAGTGGGATTGGCTTGACCTTGCTGCCCGTGCTCTACACCCACGCCGGGTTTGGTGGCCAGGCGCCGAACGAAGGCCAGCGACGCTTTATCAACAGCACCGAAAATTATCTGGACCTGCAAGCACGCCTCAAGCCGATGCTTGCCGCACAACCGGCGCAGCAGTTGGGCCTGTGCTTCCACTCATTGCGCGCCGTCACGCCGCAGCAAATCAATGAAGTGCTGGCCGCCAGTGACAAGGCTTGCCCGGTGCACATCCACATCGCCGAGCAACAAAAAGAAGTCGATGACTGCCTGGCCTGGAGTGGCAAACGCCCGCTGCAATGGCTGTATGACAACGTTGCAGTCGATGAGCGCTGGTGCCTGGTGCACGCCACCCACGCTGATCCTGACGAAGTCACGCGCATGGCCAAGAGCCGCGCAATTGCTGGCCTGTGCCTGACCACCGAAGCCAACCTGGGCGACGGGATTTTCCCGGCGGTGGATTTCCTCGCCCAAGGCGGACGCATGGGCATTGGCTCCGACAGCCATGTGTCACTCAGCGTGGTGGAAGAGTTGCGCTGGCTGGAATACGGCCAGCGCCTGCGCGACCAGCGGCGTAACCGCTTGTACCGCAGTGATCAGCCAATGGTCGGTCGCACACTGTTTGATGCTGCATTGGACGGTGGCGCCCAGGCGCTGGGCCAGACGATTGGCCGCTTGGAAGTGGGCAAACGCGCGGACTGGCTGGTGTTGGATGGCAACGACCCGTACCTGGCAACGGCGACGGAGGACGGCATTCTCAATCGCTGGCTGTTCGCCGGTGGTGATCGGCAAGTGCGCGATGTGCTGGTGAACGGGAAGTGGGTCGTAAGGGACGGGCATCATGCCGGTGAAGAGGAAAGCAGCCGCGCCTTCACGCAAGTGCTGAGGGATATGCTGGGCTAACAAACAATGCAAAACAAATGTGGGAGCGGGCTTGCTCGCGAATGCGGTGTATCAGTCATTACATCTGTCGACTGACACTCCGTATTCGCGAGCAAGCCCGCTCCCACATTTTGATTGGCGATGGTCCAGGTTTACTGCGAAGTCTTCGCCATCTGCTTGTCCGACGTACGCCAGATCAACCGCGTGGTGTCATACCCTTGCTGCCGCGCCCTGCTCAGCAGGTCTTCGCGGGTGTCGGCGCTGACCGTCGGCGTACGCGACAAGATCCACATGTAGCGCCGGCTAGGGCTGCCGACGATGGCGGTCTTGTAGTCATCACTGACGTACAGCACCCAGTAATCGCCCTTGGCGACGCCCGGCAGCAGCGCCGTGAACCAGTTATTGAATTCCACCCAGAGCTTGTCGGTCTTGCCGGGCACTTGCGGCGTGGCCGTGCCCTTGGCTTCTTCCCACTTCCACTCAGGCGTCAGGCAGCGGTTGAACACCGACATGTCGCCATCCGGCAGCAGGCTGTAGCGGGCTTCGGACTGCGCACAGTTACGCTGGAAATACATCGGCAATCGGGCCAATTCGTACCAGGTCCCCTGGTAACGCTTCAGGTTGACGTTGCTCGCTGTCTTGGGTTGCAGATCATCGCCAGAATGGCTGGCGCAGCCCGCCAAAAACAGGCTGGCGCAAAGAAACAAAACAAAACGGATCATTCTTCTTCTCCCGCAGGCTCGCGCCCCGGTTTACTTCAGGCCTTGCCCGGAAAACATCAGAACTTTGTCACCGGCGTACTGCACGCTGATAAAGCTGTTTTTATCGCCCCACGTGCAACTGGACATACCCAGTGCGCCGGAACAATCGGTCGGCTTGCCCAGCAACGACTCAACCTCGGCCTTGGCCATGCCAGCCGACAGCTTCGCGTAATTTTCTTGATTGACCTTGCTGCAAGCGGCTAACAGCACGCAAAAAGCCAGCAAGGCGAGACGGCGTAAAGACATGGAAAAGCTCCTGAAGAGACGAAGCAGCTGGGGTATCTGCCAGAAGCTTAGAAGGGAAAAGGGGTGTCTGGTTCCCGACGAGCGAAAACAAAAAAGCCCCGAAAACGCTGAAACGTTTCGGGGCTTTTTAATTACCGCAAGGTTTTACTTCTTGTGGTAACCGGTCACACGCTCAACCTCTTCCTTCGAACCCAGGAACACCGCCACACGCTGGTGCAGGCCTTCAGGCTGGATGTCGAGGATGCGCTGGTGGCCGTCGGTGGACGCGCCGCCCGCTTGCTCAACCAGGAACGACATCGGGTTGGCTTCGTACATCAAGCGCAGTTTGCCAGGCTTGGAGGGCTCGCGGCTGTCACGTGGGTACATGAACAGGCCGCCACGGGTCAGGATACGGTGCACGTCGGCCACCATCGCGGCGACCCAGCGCATGTTGAAGTTCTTCTTCAACGGGCCTTCCTCACCTGCCATCAACTCGCCGACGTAGCGAGTCACCGGCTCTTCCCAGTGGCGCTGGTTGGACATGTTGATCGCAAATTCCTGGGTGGAGGCAGGAATAGTGATGTCTTCGTGGGTCAGCACGAAGCTGCCCATTTCACGGTCCAGGGTAAAGCCTTTGACGCCGTCGCCCAGGGTCAGCACCAGCATGGTCTGTGGGCCGTAGATCGCATAACCGGCAGCGACCTGCTCGGTGCCTGGCTGCAGGAAGGCCTTTTCGTTCAGGGCTTCGTTCTGGCTCAGGTATTCGTTCGGGCAACGCAGTACCGAGAAGATGGTGCCGACCGGCGCGTTGATGTCGATGTTGGACGAACCGTCCAGTGGGTCGAATACCAGCAGGTACGCGCCTTTCGGGTACTTGCCCGGGATCTGGTAGGCATTGTCCATTTCTTCGGACGCCATGCCGGCCAGGTGACCGCCCCATTCGTTGGCTTCGAGCAGGATCTCGTTGGAGATGACGTCGAGCTTCTTCTGCACTTCGCCTTGAACGTTTTCAGTGCCCATGCTGCCCAGGACACCACCCAGTGCGCCTTTGGACACGGCGTGGCTGATTTCCTTGCAAGCACGCGCCACCACTTCGATAAGGAAGCGCAGATCGGCAGGCGTGTTGTTGCTGCGGGTCTGCTCGATCAAATAGCGACTCAGGGTAACGCGGGACATGTAAGGCTCCGGAGAATGGGGGGCTTATAAACCCGCGCAGTTTAACGCGAGTCGAGGCGTATTTCCTCTAATCAGAGGATTTAACTCCAATAGAGTTCACGGTTTGCCCGCTGGCGTGCGCAACAAACTGTAGGCCATCGCCCCCAGTGCCGCCACACCCAGCAGGAGCACGGCCCACAGGCCAAGTTTCTTCCAGTCGGTGCCCATTTCGGGCAATGGGGCAACGGCGAGGGGTTTGACCACCACCTCTCCTGTGACCGTGGCCTGACCCAACGTCTTGAGGCGCTCGGCGCTGTAGTCGGGGATCAGGGTCGACAACGGCAGGTTCGCTGCCTTGACTGAGCCATTACCCAACGCCAGGGTGAACGGCGGTTCACCCCGCGCCAGGAATACCAACTGGGTGGCGCGCACAGCAAAGCGCAAAGCCGGGGCTTCGATGCCCAAGCCGCCGCCGCGCTCATCCACCTGCAGTTTTAGCTCGGCCACGGCCTGGCCAGGCAGCTGCAATTCGTCCTGCACCACGTCCTGGCCGTTTTGGGTCAGGCGGTACAACAAACCATTGCTCAGCGGCTGCCAGGCTTGATTGGCGTCACGGCGCCCCGCCAACGTTACCGGCGCCAGCGTATTGGGCTGCTTCA
Source organism: Pseudomonas sp. M5A4_2d (assembly GCF_053345295.1). Taxonomy (NCBI): domain Bacteria; kingdom Pseudomonadati; phylum Pseudomonadota; class Gammaproteobacteria; order Pseudomonadales; family Pseudomonadaceae; genus Pseudomonas; species Pseudomonas sp. M5A4_2d. The sequence goes on from NZ_JBKEZW010000003.1 coordinate 380,101, forward strand.
ACTCAATGCGCAAGCGCTCGACATGCAGCCCCGTCGGCAGCTGCCAGCTGTATTCGCCCGCCTTGAGCCGCGTCCCCGACAAGGGCTGTGACCACACCAACGGCAGCGGCAAGCTGCTGCTTGTGGCGCTCACAAGCTTGGCCGAGGTCAGCGTCGGCGCGACCTGGCCCTGCCACACCAAACGCAGGTAACGCGCCGACTGCCCCGGCAGGCTGACGTCATGCTGTTCGACGCGCTCATCGGCAAACGACAGGCGTGCCACCTGCCCATCGCCCCACGACTGCCAGTGCTGCAAGTCATCACTGGCTTCAATGCTGAAACGCTGGAAGCCATCCTGCTCGCGGCTCCAGTCCAGGCTCAGTTGCTGCAACGGCGCCTTGATCGCGCTGGCATCCAGCACCCAGCCACGCAGCACTTCTTTGCCCGCCTTGGCTGGGCGGACTTCCAACAACGTGCCTTCGGCGGTGGATTTCATCACCACGTCCGGCACGTTCTCACGGGTGTCGGCGGCGTACAGCGGGAACCACTTCACGTCAGCCACATCGCGGCTTTCAGTACGCTGCGCCGATTGACGCGACAGCGCATAGGCTTGGGGCTCACCGGCGGCATTGAACACCCGCACATCACTGAGATCAGCCTGGCGCGCGCTCAATTGCACCGCCAATGGCAGCTCCAGGCGATACCAGGGGCCGTTGCCGCTCACAGCCAGCGGCACGTGCGTGGTGAAGTCGGCGGGCGTTTCCTGGGCCCACACCGACAACGTCGTACACACGCCCACCGCGATTACGCTCAACTTACCGATCAAGAGGATGCTCCTTCAGTTTCCAACACCGGTTCGGCGCGCTTGGGCGGCAGCGGCGCAAAGTAGCCCACCACCAGCAACAATCCGCCCACACCGATAAACGACACGATCCGCGCCAGCCCGCCACGGTTGCTCAGTTCGACAAAGAACAGCTTGGCGACCACCACCGCAATCAGCGCCGCGCCGATCAGCCACACTTCGCGACGATGGCGCAGATGGCCGCCGATCATCAGGCCGAGAGCGACCAAGGTCCAGACGATCGACAGACCGGCCTGGACCAACATCGATTCCAGCAATGCATCCAGCTGGAAGGGCACGCCAGCCCAATGGTGGGCAGTACGCATCACCAATGCCGTAAAGAAGGCAAACAGCGAAATACCCGCGACACCTTGGGCGATCAGCTCAGTACGCGGCCCGCGTTGCGGCGCCACGCTGCGCGACCATAAATACACACCCAGCAGTGCAAACAGCAGGCCCAGATCCAGCGGGTTGAGCAGCGGTACATACGGCAGCGGTCTGGCCGTACCGTCACTGAAGATATTTGCCAGCCAGAACCAGCCGAGCATCAATCCCGCCAGCGGCAACGCGGCCAGCACGCGGTATTCACGCGGATACGCCGACACCGGCCACGGCCAGCTGCGCGGCGCAGCCGCCAGCACCAGGTACAGGCTCGGCAGAATCGCCCAACCCAACCAGCGCCAGGCGTTGTACTCGCTCGACAGCAACAGCAGGCCGTAACGCAGCTCCAGCGCCAACACGCCGATCAACATCCAGCAGCCGAGCACGTGAGCGATGCTCAACACGTTGCCCGGCACCCGTGCAGCCAAACGGCGCAGCGCGATGAAATGCACAACGAACACCGCCAACCAAGCCAGCCAGCCGTACTGCGCCGCCGGGTGGTAGTAGTCATGGGCAGACACCAGCAACACCACGCCCGCCGCCGGCATCAGCAAGGCGCACAGCATGCCCAGCGACGCCCAGCGCAAACGTTCGGCCAGCACTGCCCAGATCGCCACGCTCACCGCCGCGATGCCGAGCAAAAATGGCCCCTGCAGCTCCTGCGGGATAAACCGCAACACTTCACCGATCAGCGCCAGCGTCCACCAGGCCGCGCCCCACACCAGCAGCAGGTCGGACAGGCGTTGCAGCTTCAACACAGCAAACACCGGCGCATGCGGCTCACGCTGCAAGCGCCAGGCGCCCACCATCGCGGCCAAGCCCAGCACCATCGGCGTCCAGAAACCGCTGTGCGCCAAGGGGCGCAAGCCCTCGCTGCTCAACGGCCCGAGCAACTGCGGCGCCGCCAACAGGAACGAGCCGCCGCCGATCAATTGCAGCAGCAATCCAAACACAAAGCTGACACGCTGTTGCAGGTACAGGCTCAGCCAGATGATCAACAAGCCACTGGCCGCCCATACGCCGCTGGCACTTTCCCAAGGCAGTACAAACAGCACGGCGAGATTGATCAGCACCAAACCTGCGAGCAACACCACTGACAGGCCACGCAGCAGCCGCACATCGCTGCGCACCATGTCGTCGCGCGCCGCCAGCAGCATGCCGCCGATCAAGGCGAGGCCGATCAGCGAGGCCGTCAACAAGCCGGCCCAACCCGCACTGAAGACCGCCGCCCCGTCGCCGCCTTGCAAGCGCAGCAGGAACAACGCCCCGCCAAGCAATTGCACGGCGAAGGCGGTAAACAGGAAGGTACGCGAGCCGATGCGCAGGCCGATAAACAGAGTGACCAGACCGGCTATTGCCCAACTGATGGCGGTGCCTTGGGTCAGTAACAGCAACGGCGCGAGCAGGTACAAAAAGGTCAGGCCCAGGCTTGCCAGCACGGGCAGGCCTTTGCGCTCCCAATCCGCAGCCTGTTCAGTCGGCGCCTTGCGCAACTGAGCGAAGCTGAACAGCAATGCCCCGCCCAGCAGCAGCGCACCCAACGGCGCACCGTCGAGCAAGGTCTGTGCGCCAACGCGCAGCTCGCTGAGGAACGCCAGCGCCGACCCCAACTGCAACAACAGCCCAAATGCCCGCGCCAACGGCCGCTGCTGACGCAAGCCAAGCCAGAAGATCCCGGCGCCCTCCACCGCCCACGCGGCAGCCGTCCAGCGCGCATCGAGGCCCAGGGGAATCGCCAGGCTGGCAAAGATCACACCCAGCGCCAGGCAGGTTTCCGCCAGCAACAAGGCGCGCCCACCACTCAACAACCGGGCCAGGCCCATGTAGATAATTCCCAGGCCCAACGCACTGAACGCGGCGGCAAAGTCCAGGTGCTGCACCAGCGCGAACTGCAAGCCAAAGCCCACCAGCGGCGGGCCGAACAGCATGCTGCCGTCGACATAATCGCCCTTGGCCGCCGACCAGCGCAGCAGTGCGTCACGGCTGTCGTCCTCAGGCGCGTCGCTCATCTCCTGCAATTTTCGCCGAGCGAACAACAAGCCGATGGCCAGGTACATCAGGAAAAACACAATCAGAAACGGCTCGGTGCTCCACAGCAGTTCCGGTGTGTAGGAACGCATGCCCCAGGCGAAACCGATGCCGAAGGTGCCGACAAAGCCGATCAGGTTGAGCAAGCGCCAGGCCTTGAACCAGGCGATGGCGAGGATGCCGGCGTTGAGCAGTGCGAAGTAGCTGAACAGCGCCACATGGTTACCGGCGCCGGTAGAGGTCAGGATCGGCGCGGCAAAACCACCCAACGCTGCCGCGCAGGCCAGGCCGAGGGCGTCCTGGGTGATCGCCAGGATCGCCGAGAACACCGTGACCGCCACCAGCAGGCCAAGTGCCGCGCCTGGGTCGATCAACGGGTGCAGGCGCATCGCCGCGAACACGGTCAGGTACAACACGGCAATGCCGGTGCCTTGCAGCATCAAGCCGTAATTGCTGTTACGCAGCCGCAGCCACCAGCCCAGGCCAAGCAGGCCGATGGCGGCGGCGGCAACGCCGGCGTAACGCAGCTCGATCGGCACCACCACGCCTTCGGTGGCGTAGCGCAACAGAAAGGCCAGGCCGAGAAATAGAAGCACGACGCCGACGCGCAGCACGGTGTTACCGCCAAACAGCCAATCGCGCGCGCCACTGATGGCCCGTTCGATCAGGTTGGGGCCTCGGGGAATGGCAGGTGCTTCAGGTTGCGGCGTCGGCGCTGGGGCCCAGACGTCAGCCGGCAGTGGCTGGCTGGCCTCGGCCATCACGGCGACAGGCGCCAGTTCGGCGGGCAACTCCCAGACGAGATCGGGCGCCTTGGCCGCGACCTTCGGCTCAGGGATAGGCGATTCGGGAATGGGGGTTTCGACAAACACACTGCGCGCCAGTGGCGCAGGTTCGGGCGTTTCCAGCTGCGCCAGGCGCTGCTCCAGCGCGTTCAACGCCTTCGACGTGGTCTCTAACTGACGCGCTTGCTGGTCTGCTTGGGCGGACAGCCTCGACAGACGAATCGCCTGGCCAATGCCCAACCCCAGCAGCGCACCGAAGCCGGCATCGGTGAACGACTCATCGAGTGTCCAGCCGAGCACCAGGCCAATCAGCATGAAAATCCATTGCATGGTCGATATCCCTAAGCAGCCCGAGGCGGGCAAACCGGGGCCTAGTATATCGACGCGGGGCTAATGTGGGAGCGGGCTTGCTCGCGAAAGCGGGGTGCCAGTCGACATATTTGTTAACTGACCCTCCGCATTCGCGAGCAAGCCCGCTCCCACACTTTTTACTGCGTTACTTAGTCGAGCGCTTTCCAGATCTCGGTGGCGTATTCGCGGATCGTCCGGTCCGACGAGAACCAGCCCATGCGCGCCGTATTGAGCACCGCCGAACGCCACCACGCCTTCGAGTCGTGCCAATGCGCCTCGACACGCGCCTGGGCGTCCCAGTAGGAGTCGAAGTCGGCACACACCAGGAAGCGGTCGTAGTCGATCAGGCCGTCAATCAAGCCCACATAACGGCCCGGATCATCCGGCGAGAACACCCCGCCGCGGATCGCTTGCAACACATCGTTGAGACGATGGGAGGCTGCCACTTCCGGCCCGGCGTGGAATTCACCGGCGTACTTGCGGGCTTCCACTTGTTCGGCGCTGAGGCCGAAGATAAACATATGCTCGGCGCCCACGCGCTCGTGCATCTCCACGTTAGCGCCGTCCATGGTGCCGATGGTCAGCGCGCCATTGAGGCCGAACTTCATGTTACTGGTGCCCGAGGCTTCAAAACCGGCGGTGGAAATCTGCTCCGACAAGTCCGCCGCCGGAATGATGCTTTCCGCCAGGCTGACGTTGTAGTTGGGCAAGAACACTACCTTGAGCAAACCGCGCACGGTGGGGTCGTTGTTCACGGTGCGGGCGATGTCATTGGTCAGCTTGATGATCAACTTGGCCTGGTGATAACTCGCGGCCGCCTTGCCCGCGAAGATTTTCACGCGGGGCACCCAATCGGTGCCCGGCTCGGCGCGGATTGCCTGGTACAAGGCCACGGTGTGCAGCAGGTTCAGCAGTTGGCGTTTGTACTCGTGGATCCGCTTGACCTGCACATCGAACATCGCCGCCGGGTTCACCGAAATGCCCAGGCGCTCGTGGATGATCTCGGCCAGTGCGCGCTTGCTGTGCAGGCGTTGTTCGGCGAAGGCTTTGCGGAAAACCTGCTTCTCGGCGAAGGTTTCCAGCTCCGTCAGGCGTGTTTCCATGGTGTCGAGAATGTCCGGGCCCAAGGCTTCCACCAGCATCTCGGTAAGCTTGGGGTTGGCCTGGTACAGCCAGCGGCGGAAGGTGATGCCGTTGGTTTTGTTATTGATGCGCTCCGGGTACAGCTTGTGCAGTTCGGAGAACACCGTGCTGCGCATCAGTTGGGTATGCAAACCGGACACGCCGTTGACGCTATGTGAGCCGAGGAACGCCAGGTTACCCATGCGCACGCGGCGGCCGTTGTCTTCTTCGATCAGCGACACCGCGCGCAGCACGTCGAAATCGTGGATGCCCTTGGCCCGCAGCGAGTCAATATGCTGGGCGTTGATCAGGTAGATGATTTGCATGTGCCGCGGCAGCATGCGTTCCATCAGGCCGACAGGCCAGGTTTCCAACGCCTCCGGCAATAAGGTGTGGTTGGTGTAGGAAAGCGTTTCAACCGTCACGTCCCACGCGGCTTCCCACGGGATGTCGTGCAGGTCCACCAACTGGCGCATCAGCTCGGCCACGGCGATGGATGGGTGGGTGTCATTGAGCTGGATGGCAGCGTGCTCGCCCAGGCTGAGCACCGAGCCGTGCATGTTTTTGTGGCGGCGCAACAAGTCTTGCAGCGATGCGGAAACGAAGAAGTATTCCTGGCGCAGGCGCAGTTCCTGCCCTGCTTCGGTGCTGTCGGCCGGGTAAAGCACACGCGAGATGCTTTCGGCGCGGGCCACTTCGGCGACGGCGCCCAAGTGGTCACCGGCGTTGAAACGCTCCAGGTGCAGGTCCTCCACGGCCCGTGCACGCCACAGACGCAGGGTGTTCACGCTGGCGCCGCGCCAGCCGACCACCGGGGTGTCATAAGCAACGGCGCGCACGGTTTCGTTGGGCGTCCACACCTGGATGAGCTTGCCGGAGGCGTCCGGCAGGGTTTCGACGCTGCCGCCAAAACCGATCGGGTAAATCACTTCGGCCCGCTCAAACTCCCACGGGTTGCCGAAGTCCAGCCAGCGCTCGGTCTGCTCCTGTTGCCAGCCATCCACAATCGCCTGGCGGAATAAGCCGTGCTCATAGCGAATGCCGTAACCGTGGCCGGCAATGCCCAAGGTGGACATGCTTTCCATAAAGCAGGCCGCCAAGCGGCCAAGGCCGCCGTTGCCGAGCGCCGCATCGGGCTCCAGCAGGCGGATGCGTTCCAGGTCGACGCCCAGTTCGGACAGGGCTTCGCGCGCAATCTCCAACACGCCGAGGTTGCTCAGGCTGTCATAGAGCAAGCGGCCGATGAGGAATTCCAGGGAGAGGTAATAAACCCGCTTCTGGCCTTTGCGGTAAATACGTCGCGTATGGTCCATCCAGTGGTCGACCATCTGGTCGCGGGCGGCCAGGGCAATGGCTTCAAACCAGTCGTGGTCGAAGGCGTGGTCGGGGTCTTTACCCACCGCGTAAGTGAGTTTGGTCAAGACAGCATCGCGGAATGCGGCTACCTCTGCTTCTCGTGCAAGCGGTTCCTGAGACATCGGTGCGACCTCGGGCGAGATTGAAGGAGTTGCTAGAGCCTAGTCGGTCTGACAGACGGTGAACGTGCTCGTTCGGCAGTTTTTTAACTCATTCACCTTTGCGGGAAATTGATGCAGGGGTCGTGCCCGATCGGTGGTTGAGCAGCCTTCGGGCTGAAAACCGCAAAATACTGTTCAAAAAATCATCAATCCCGGTATTATCGCGCGCCCAGATAGCGCCCCACCTTGGAACCCTGATGAAGCCTCAACTGATCGCCGCCGCGGAACTCGACCGTCTCGAGACTTGGCAGAAATATTCCGCCCACATGTGCGGTGGCTGCGTGTCCAGCTGTTGCACGCTGCCGGTTGAGGTGAAGATCAAGGACCTGATCCGCATTGGCATCGTCGATGAGTTCGAACGCGGCGACCCGCCGAAGAACATCGCCAAGCGTTTGCAGAAAGAAGGCATCGTCGAGCGCTACAACTCCAAATCCGAGATTTTTACCCTGCAGCGCATGAGCAACAACGATTGCCTGTACCTGGATCGTAAGACGCGCTTCTGCACTATTTATGACAAGCGCCCGGATACCTGCCGCAACCACCCGAAAATCGGCCCGCGCCCGGGGTATTGTGCGTACAAGCCGAAGGAAGTGGTGCGCGAAACCACGTTCAAGACGCTCGACAAGTTCTGATCCGACATTTGTATTGCTTGAGCGACCGCTTTCGCGAGCAAGCCCGCTCCCACACTTGACCCCATTCTTCCTGAGAAAACGCGGTCGAATGTGGGAGCGGGCTTGCTCGCGAAGGGGCCGGCACAATCACTGCACATTCTGCAGGCATAAAAAAACGCCCCCGGCCTTTCAACCGGGGGCGTTTTTCATTCAGCCTGAGTTAACTCAGTTCTTGGCTTTCTTGGCAGCGCGGGTACGCTCGCCTTCGTCCAGGATCTTCTTACGCAGGCGGATCGACTTAGGTGTCACTTCGCACAGCTCGTCGTCCTGGATGAATTCCAGAGCCTGTTCCAAAGTGAAGCGAACAGGTGGAACCAGAGCGATGGTTTCGTCTTTACCCGAAGCACGCATGTTGTCGAGCTTCTTGCCTTTGGTTGGGTTGACGCCCATGTCGTTGTCACGGCTGTTCAGACCAACGATCTGACCGTTGTAGATCTCTTGACCGTGTTCAACGAACAGCTTGCCACGCGCCTGGAGAGTTTCCAGGGAGTAGGTCAGCGCCTTGCCGGTTTCTACCGATACCAGAACACCGTTCTGACGGCCGGACATGTCGCCGGACTTCATGGTGTCGTAGCGATCGAAGATCGAGGTCAGGATGCCAGCACCGTTGGTCAGGGTCAGGAACTGGTTACGGAAACCGATCAGACCACGAGCAGGGATGTTGTATTCCAGACGCACACGGCCTTTGCCATCCGGCACCATGTTGGTCAGGTCGCCCTTACGCAGGCCCATCTCTTCCATGACCTTGCCCTGGGATTCTTCAGGGGTGTCGATGGTGACGTTTTCGAACGGTTCCTGCTTCACGCCGTCAACAGTACGGATGATCACTTCTGGACGACCAACGCCCATTTCGAAGCCTTCGCGACGCATGGTTTCGATCAGTACCGAGAGGTGCAGCTCACCACGGCCGGAAACCTTGAACTTGTCAGCCGAGTCGCCTTCTTCAACGCGCAGAGCAACGTTGTACAGCAGCTCTTTGTCCAGACGTTCCTTGATGTTACGGGAAGTCACGAACTTGCCTTCTTTACCGCAGAAAGGCGAGTCGTTTACCTGGAAGGTCATGGAAACGGTTGGCTCGTCAACGGTCAGAGGCTTCATCGCCTCGACAGTGTCCGGCTGGCACAGGGTGTCGGAGATGAACAGCGAGTCCATACCGCTTACGCACACGATGTCGCCTGCGAAAGCTTCTTCAACGTCAATACGGTGCAGACCGTGGTGACCCATCAGCTTCAGGATACGACCGTTACGCTTCTTGCCGTCAGCACCGATAGCCACAACCGGGGTGTTCGGCTTGACGCTACCACGAGCGATACGGCCAACGCCGATAACACCCAGGAAGCTGTTGTAGTCCAGTGCCGAGATTTGCATCTGGAACGGGCCTTCACGGTCAACCTTCGGTGGTGGAACGTGGTCAACGATCGCTTGGTACAGCGGGGTCATGTCTTCCGCCATGGCGGTGTGTTCCAGACCGGCAATACCGTTCAGGGCAGAGGCGTAGATCACTTGGAAATCAAGCTGCTCTTCGGTTGCACCCAGGTTGTCGAACAGGTCGAAAATCTGGTCCAGAACCCAGTCCGGACGTGCGCCTGGACGGTCAACCTTGTTGATGCACACGATCGGACGCAGGCCGGCTTCGAAAGCCTTCTTGGTCACGAAACGGGTTTGCGGCATAGGGCCGTCTTGAGCGTCAACCAGCAGCAGAACGGAGTCAACCATCGACATTACGCGTTCAACTTCGCCGCCGAAGTCGGCGTGGCCCGGGGTGTCCACGATGTTGATGTGGTAGCCGTTCCAGTTGATGGCGGTGTTTTTCGCCAGAATGGTAATACCGCGCTCTTTCTCCTGGTCGTTGGAGTCCATCACGCGCTCGTCGTTGAGCTCGTTGCGCTCCAGGGTGCCGGATTGACGCAAGAGTTTGTCTACCAGGGTGGTTTTACCATGGTCAACGTGAGCAATGATGGCGATGTTACGTAGATTTTCGATCACTTGTGTATCTCGATCAGAGGATTCGGTGTGCTGACAGGTCGTGGCAGCGATTAACAGTAGAGTCAGGCCTTGCCGTTACAGCTTGACGGCAGAGTCGGGGGGCCGGTGACGCAGGCCACAGGCAAACAGCCCCGGGCTCTTAGCTCGGTCGATAAACGCGCACATTGGCATGCCCCTCACTGAGCAAATGGTGGGCATGCAGGCGACTCATCACGCCTTTGTCGCAATACAGCAGGTACTGACGGCTGTTATCCAGTTCCTTGAAACGCGCGTTCAATGCGTAGAACGGCAGCGTTTGCACGTCGATGCCAGCGATTTCCAGCGGCTCATCTTCGGCGGCATCCGGGTGACGGATGTCGACGATAATCTGGCCGGCCAGGGCTTCGCTGACTTCTTCGATTTGCACGTCTTGGCCCAATTCTTCGATTACGCGATCGATCGGGACCATTTTAGCGTTCTCGAGCGCACGCTCCAGAATCGCTATGTCAAACTGTTGTTCTTCGTACTCCACGCGGTTGCGCTTGGCGTGGGTCTTGGGGTTCACCGAGATGACCCCGCAATATTCAGGCATGTGCTTGGCGAAATCCGCCGTGCCGATTTCTTCGGCCAGGTCGATGATGTCCTGCTTGTGACTGGCAATCAGCGGGCGCAGCACCAGCTTCTCGGTCACGCAGTCGATCAGCGACAGGTTCGGCAGCGTCTGGCTGGAGACCTGGGAGATCGCTTCACCGGTCACCAACGCGTCGATCTGCAACTGATCGGCGATTCGGGACGCAGCGCGCAACATCATACGCTTCAATACTACGCCCATATGACTGTTATCGACTTTGCCGAGAATTTCGCCCAGCACTTCCTCGAACGGCACGCTTACAAATAGCACGCGTTGGGAGCTGCCGTACTTCTTCCAGATAAAGTGCGCGACTTCCATCACGCCCAATTCATGTGCACGCCCGCCCAGATTAAAGAAGCAGAAGTGGCTCATCAGGCCGCGGCGCATGATCTGGTAGGCCGCTACCGTGGAATCGAAACCGCCGGACATGAGCACCAGGGTCTGTTCCAGGGCACCCAGCGGGTAGCCGCCGATGCTGTTGTGCTGGCTGTGAATCACAAACAACCGTTGGTCGCGAATTTCCATGCGCACTTCAATTTGCGGCGCTTTCAGGGAAATTCCGGCGGCGCCACACTCGCGACGCAGCTTGCTGCCGACGTATTTCTCGACGTCCATGGAGCTGAAGGTGTGCTTGCCAGCGCGCTTGCAGCGCACCGAAAAAATCTTGCCTTCAAGCTCATTGCCAAAGTGCTGTTTGCACTTCTCGGTGATGTCGTCGAAGTCGCCCAGCGGGTACTCATCCACCTGCAGGAAATGCGCGATGCCCGGCATGCAGCTCAGGCGCTCGGTCATGTCCTTCAAGGCTTTGGCATCGGTGATACGGGTTTCCAGCTCGAGGTTGTCCCACACGCCATTCACCACCACAGCCGGGTCCAGGTCACGGAGCACGGCACGGATGTTCTTGGCCAACTGACGGATGAAACGCATCCGTACCGGTCGGCTTTTGATGGTGATTTCAGGGAACACTTTAACGATTAATTTCATGGAAACAGCGCGCGCCGGGCCTGCTGAAAAAGGGGGGCGCGGATTATAGCGGAAATCGCTCAAGGTTTAACCAGTTAATATGCATCACACGCAGCACGCACCAAAACGGGTCATTTATGTGAATTAGCGCTACATTGCAGTGCGTGATTTATTCCGTTTCAGCGGATTGCACCGTTATAGGGGCGATTTTGAGGCAAAAAGGCCATGTTGGCGCACTGGCATGCAATTTGCTCTCTTGTGAGACAGGTTGCCTTGGTCGAGTATTCGCGCCGGCATCACCCACATTCTAAGGGCTAACTCCACTATCCAGCCCGAAGCCACCCGGAGGACACCATGTCGAAGTCGGTTCAACTCATCAAAGATCATGACGTTAAATGGATTGATCTGCGCTTCACGGACACTAAAGGTACTCAGCACCACGTGACCATGCCGGCTCGCGACGCGCTGGATGATGCTTTCTTCGAAGAAGGCAAAATGTTCGACGGTTCCTCCATTGCCGGCTGGAAAGGCATCGAAGCTTCCGACATGATCCTGATGCCGGACGACAGCACTGCCGTTCTCGACCCGTTCACCGAAGACCCAACCCTGATCATCGTCTGCGACGTGATCGAGCCTTCGACCATGCAAGGCTACGACCGCGACCCACGTGCGATCGCCAAGCGCGCCGAGGAATACCTGAAGTCGACCGGTATCGGCGACACCGTATTCGTAGGCCCGGAGCCAGAATTCTTCATCTTTGATTCGGTCAAGTTCAAGTCCGACATCTCCGGCTCCATGTTCAAAATCTTCTCCGAACAGGGTTCGTGGATGTCCGACCAGGACATCGAAGGCGGCAACAAAGGCCACCGTCCAGGTATCAAAGGTGGCTACTTCCCGGTTCCGCCGTTCGACCACGACCACGAAATCCGTACCTCCATGTGCAACGCCATGGAAGAAATGGGCCTGGTCATCGAAGTTCACCACCACGAAGTGGCGACTGCCGGCCAGAACGAAATCGGTGTGAAGTTCAACACCCTGGTTGCCAAGGCTGACGAAGTTCAGACCCTGAAGTACTGCGTACACAACGTGGCTGATGCCTACGGCCGTACCGCTACTTTCATGCCTAAGCCGCTGTATGGCGATAACGGTTCGGGTATGCACGTTCACCTGTCCATCGCTAAAGATGGCAAGAACACCTTCGCTGGCGAAGGTTATGCCGGCCTGTCCGACACTGCCCTGTACTTCATCGGCGGTATCATCAAGCACGGTAAGGCCCTGAACGGCTTCACCAACCCGTCGACCAACTCCTACAAGCGTCTGGTCCCAGGTTTCGAAGCACCGGTAATGCTGGCCTACTCGGCTCGTAACCGCTCCGCCTCGATCCGTATTCCTTACGTGTCCAGCCCGCGCGCTCGCCGTATCGAAGCTCGCTTCCCGGACCCGGCAGCCAACCCGTACCTGGCCTTCGCGGCCCTGGTCATGGCTGGCCTGGACGGTATCCAGAACAAGATCCACCCTGGCGACGCCGCCGACAAAAACTTGTACGACCTGCCGCCTGAAGAGGCCAAAGAGATCCCACAAGTGTGCGGCAGCCTGAAAGAAGCCCTGGAAGAGCTGGACAAGGGCCGTGCGTTCCTGACCAAAGGCGGCGTATTCAGCGACGACTTCATCGATGCCTACATCGAGCTGAAAAGCGAAGAAGAAATCAAAGTACGCACCTTCGTACACCCACTGGAATACGAGCTGTACTACAGCTGCTGATCCGGCAGCGCCGCTTAACGTGGCGTGACGAAAAGACCTCCTTCGGGAGGTCTTTTTTTTGCCTGGCGTTTAGCGAGCCGGGGCGTGGCGGTCGAGCATTTTTCCAACCATCAAGGTGCCGAGAGCACTGAGCTGATGAATCGCCAGTACGGTATCGCGGTGTTTGCCTTCCAGCGCCTCTGACAAATCAAGCAACAAGGTGCTGACTGAGGAGAAGGCTTCGAAGCTGTTGACCAGCAGGGACTCGTCGTCGCTGCCGGGATCGACGGTGAAGACGGATGGAGGTGGATTTGGAGTTGGTTTGAACATTTTCTACATTCCTCAAATGAGGCCGCCTTCGCTTCGCTACTAAACGAAAGGGTGGCGGCTGCGCGCAGGTTAGTAGACCGGTGAATGTAGAAGCCCGGCGCATCCGAGGATGCCCTGCGCACAGCCACCATCAAGCACAGATTCGGGAAATCTGATTGATGGAGAATGCACGACCTACAATTCGAATCCAGGCTACTAAACCTGATCGCTGATGAGCAGCGACCGAGCAACCTTAGAGACGACAAGCCAGCCGTACAAGCCGGCGGATTCTGGCTCACCTGTAGGCAAGCACGCAAGCTAAGGTAGCCTCTGGCTGACACTGCCAGAAATCTGCAAACCCAATCAAAATGTGGGAGCGGGCTTGCTCGCGAAGGCGGTGTATCAGTTAATGCATCGGGTGACTGACACACCGCCTTCGCGAGCAAGCCCGCTCCCACAAGGAGATCTACGTTGAAACATAAACTTGCATTCGCCCTGTTGTTCGCCTGCGCCACAGCCAGCGCCGCGCCGCCCACCCTGGAGCCTCTGCTCAACAGCATCGCCGAACGCCTGGAGATCGCCGACCAGGTTGCCCTGAGCAAATGGGACAGCCACAAGCCCGTAGAGGACAAGAAGCGCGAACAGGAAGTGATCGCCAGCGTCGTCGCCCAGGCGCCTACTTACAAACTGGACCCCGCCGCCGCCGAGCAATTTTTCTCGGCACAGATCGAAGCCAATAAGTTGGTGCAATACACCCATCTATCCGACTGGCAGTTCCAAGGCAAAGCGCCCGACGACCCGCGCCCAGACCTGGTAAAGCAAATTCGCCCGCAACTGGACCAACTGCAAAAACGCCTGCTCCAGCAACTGGCTGACTTTACCCCCCAGCGCACCGACCCACAGTGCCCGCAGTGGCTGACCACAGCCATCCATGAGCCGTTGAATGACCCGACGCGCCAGCTGGCGATGATTCGCGCCACGGCCGAGCTGTGCATCTACAAAGGTTGAGGCCTGAAACCCAATCAAAATTGTGGGAGCGGGCTTGCTCGCGAAGGCGGTGTGTCAGTCATCTGATGCATTAACTGAAACACCGCCTTCGCGAGCAAGCCCGCTCCCACATTTGGACTCGGTGCATTCAGTTGCGCCTTCCAAGCCTTCCTGAACAACTTTCACAAAACCGCACTATATTGGTGCGATAGCCTGCACGCTTCCCACCTGGCCAGCCCATTTTGGTTCGATTCTTCCCGAACAAGCTGGCAGAACGCCACAGTTTCGCGCCTTAAACGCCTATTTCAGGGCTTTAACGCTTCTTTTCGGAGCCTTGGTTTGGTTTTTGCATTTTCCTTGTATCAGCGTGTGCCTCAAGCCCGCGCCTTGCTCCAAAAGAGGTCCTGATGACCATTAGCGATGCACTGCACCGTTTGTTACTCGACAACCTGACCACCGCGACCATTCTGCTCAATGACGACCTGCGTCTTGAGTACATGAACCCGGCGGCGGAGATGCTCCTGGCCATCAGTGGCCAGCGCAGCCATGGGCAGTTCATCAGCGAATTGTTCACCGAGTCGGCCGAAGCCTTGAGCTCGTTGCGCCAGGCGGTGGAACAGGCACACCCGTTCACCAAGCGTGAAGCGATGCTCACCGCCCTCACCGGCCAGACGCTGACCGTCGACTACGCCGTGACCCCGATCCTGAGCAACGGCGCGACGTTGCTGTTGCTCGAAGTGCACCCCCGCGACCGCTTGCTGCGCATCACCAAAGAAGAAGCGCAGCTGTCCAAGCAGGAAACCAGCAAGATGCTGGTGCGCGGCCTGGCCCATGAAATCAAGAACCCGCTGGGCGGGATTCGCGGCGCGGCGCAACTGCTCGCGCGCGAACTGCCGGAGGAGCACCTCAAGGACTACACCAACGTCATCATCGAGGAAGCCGACCGCCTGCGTAACCTGGTGGACCGCATGCTCGGCTCCAACAAGTTGCCATCGTTGGCCATGACCAACGTGCACGAGGTGCTGGAGCGCGTTTGCCAGTTGGTGGAAGCCGAAAGCCAGGGCTGCATCACCCTCGTACGCGACTACGACCCGAGCATTCCCGATGTATTGATCGACCGCGAGCAGATGATCCAGGCGGTGCTCAATATCGTGCGCAACGCCATGCAGGCCATCAGCAGCCAGAACGAGCTGCGCCTGGGCCGCATCAGCCTGCGCACCCGCGCCCTGCGCCAGTTCACGATCGGCCATGTGCGCCATCGCCTGGTGACCAAAGTCGAGATCATCGACAACGGCCCGGGCATACCTGCGGAATTGCAGGAAACCATCTTCTTTCCCATGGTCAGCGGCCGCCCGGACGGTACCGGGCTGGGCCTGGCCATTACCCAGAACATCATCAGCCAGCACCAGGGTTTGATCGAATGTGAAAGCCATCCTGGCCACACCACGTTCTCGATCTTTCTGCCTCTGGAACAAGGAGCCCCATCGACATGAGCCGTAGTGAAACCGTCTGGATCGTCGATGACGACCGTTCTATCCGCTGGGTCCTCGAGAAAGCCTTGCAACAGGAAGGCATGACCACCCAAAGCTTCGACAGCGCCGACGGGGTGATGAGCCGCCTGGCGCGTCAACAGCCGGACGTGATCATCTCCGACATCCGCATGCCCGGCGCCAGTGGCCTGGACTTGCTGGCGCGCATCCGCGAGCAGCACCCGCGCCTGCCGGTGATCATCATGACCGCCCACTCGGACCTGGACAGCGCTGTCGCGTCTTATCAGGGCGGCGCCTTTGAGTACCTGCCCAAGCCTTTCGACGTGGACGAGGCGGTGGCGCTGGTCAAGCGCGCCAACCAGCACGCCCAGGAACAGCAGAACCAGGAAGCCCCACCCGCCCTGACCCGCACCCCGGAAATCATCGGCGAAGCGCCGGCGATGCAGGAAGTGTTTCGCGCTATCGGGCGCTTGAGCCACTCCAACATCACCGTGTTGATCAACGGCGAGTCGGGTACCGGTAAAGAGCTTGTGGCTCATGCACTGCACCGTCACAGCCCGCGGGCGGCCTCGCCGTTTATCGCGCTGAACATGGCGGCGATTCCCAAGGACTTGATGGAGTCCGAGCTGTTCGGCCATGAGAAAGGCGCGTTCACCGGCGCCGCCAACCTGCGGCGTGGCCGCTTTGAACAGGCGGACGGCGGCACGCTGTTCCTCGATGAAATCGGTGATATGCCGGCCGACACCCAAACCCGCTTGCTGCGCGTATTGGCCGACGGCGAGTTCTACCGCGTTGGCGGGCACACGCCGGTCAAGGTCGACGTGCGCATCATCGCGGCGACGCACCAGAACCTCGAAACCCTGGTGCACGCGGGCAAATTCCGTGAGGACTTGTTCCACCGTCTGAACGTGATCCGTATTCATATCCCACGCATGTCGGACCGCCGCGAAGACATCCCGACCCTCGCCCGCCACTTCCTCAGCCGCGCCGCCCAAGAGTTGGCCGTCGAGCCGAAGCTGCTCAAAAGCGAGACCGAGGAATACCTGAAGAACCTGCCATGGCCGGGCAACGTGCGCCAGCTGGAGAACACCTGCCGCTGGATCACGGTAATGGCGTCCGGGCGTGAGGTGCATATCAGCGACCTGCCGCCGGAGCTGTTGAGTTTGCCGCAGGACTCCGCACCGGTGACCAACTGGGAGCAGGCGCTGCGCCAATGGGCCGACCAGGCCCTGGCACGCGGCCAGTCGAACCTGCTGGACAGCGCCGTACCGGCCTTCGAGCGAATCATGATCGAAACCGCCTTGAAGCACACCGCCGGCCGCCGCCGCGACGCCGCTGTGCTGCTCGGCTGGGGCCGCAATACCCTGACGCGCAAGATCAAGGAGCTGGGGATGAAGGTGGATGGCGGGGATGATGATGAGGGTGATGAGGGCTGAATCCCGAATCCACTGAAGAACCCATGTGGGAGCGGGCTTGCTCGCGAAGGCGGTGGATCAGTCAACTTATTCGGTGGCTGACACAACGCCTTCGCGAGCAAGCCCGCTCCCACATTTGGATCTCCACAAAGTTCCAGGACTGTGCACCGCTTCAATGCACCATGAACTAGCATCGCGCACATCCAGCCAACCTGAAACACCCGCCGAATCAAGAAAAAATCAAATCGCAAAAACACCAAAGCCCCGTATCCCGGGGCTTTGCGCATTCTGGCAATTTTTTTTGGCACACATTGCAAACTCTGGCACGCGCCCTGCAACAACCCTTACATAACCCAGTTTCGGGGACCTTGGTACAGGCAGGCCGAGAATCCCCTCTTTACACCCGGGGTGCTTGATGCGAACTGCGTCGTGCCCCACACCCGTTTCGGGAACCTCGGTACAGGCAGGCCGGGGATTCCCTCTTTAACACCGAAGCCCTTTGCGGCCTCACCCCGTTTTGGGAGCCCTGGTACAGGCAGGCCGGGAACTCCCTTCTTTACACCCGGGGCTTATGCGGCGCAGCGCCCATAGCCCCAGCCCGTTTTGGGAACCTTGGTACAGGCAGGCCGGGAATTCCCTCTTTTATTGCTCTCGGAGAAGGATCTCCAACCGCCAGCGGCCCTCGGCCTTCTCGCCTTTCCACTCCCCGCGCAACGGCCGAGCCGCCACCAGGTTCAGCAGCAAGCCGCCATCGGTCTTGCGGATGCGCCAATTCACATCGTTGTCATTGACCTTGAGTTGCCCGCTGGCGGCCTTGCCTTGCGCGTCGAACAGCAGCGCCACGGTGCCTTCGATATGTTCGCCGTGCAGCTTGGGCTCGCTGTTGAACCACACCACCACGCTGTCCGCAGCTGTCTCTACCTGCTGCAACTCAACCGGGTCCGGGGTGGTCAGGCGGCCGATCATCAGGCCGATCATCAAACCGACAATCACCAATGAGCCCATGACCTTCGGCAATAGCTTCGGTCTTGGGTCATCTTCGGGGGTAGAATGCAGCGCATCTTTGCCTTCGGAGCCGTGCATGTTTCACGTCATCCTTTTTCAACCAGAAATTCCGCCGAATACCGGCAACGTTATCAGGCTGTGCGCCAACAGTGGCTGCCACCTGCATTTGATCGAGCCCCTGGGCTTCGACATGGACGACAAGCGCCTGCGCCGCGCCGGGCTGGACTACCACGAGTACGCCACTCTCAAGCGCCACGCCGACCTCGCAAGCTGCCTGGAAAGCCTGGGCCACCCACGGCTGTTCGCGTTCACCACCAAGGGTTCGCGGCCATTTCACGATGCCAGCTTTGCCGAAGGCGACGCCTTCCTGTTCGGCCCGGAAAGCCGAGGCCTGCCGGCCGAGGTGCTCGACGCACTGCCCGAGGGCCATCGCCTGCGCTTGCCGATGCGCGAGGGCTGCCGCAGCTTGAACCTGTCCAACACCGTGGCTGTTGCCGTCTACGAAGGCTGGCGCCAGCTCGGTTTCAAATAACACCGCATAACAAATGTGGGAGGGGGCTTGCCCCCGATAGCAGTGGGTCAGCCAACACCTATTCAGCTGACACACCGCAATCGGGGGCAAGCCCCCTCCCACATTTTTAGCGCATCGACTTATTGAACGGTCGACGAACCTTCCTGTTGCATGCGCTGCAGCTCTTGAGCGTACAGGGCATCGAAGTTCACCGGAGCCAGCATCAGCGCAGGGAACGAGCCACGGGTGACCAGGCTGTCCAGGGTCTCACGGGCATACGGGAACAGGATGTTCGGGCAGAACGCACCCAGGGTGTGGCTCATGGACGCTTCGTCCAGGCCCTGGATCAGGAAGATACCGGCCTGTTGCACTTCAGCGATGAAAGCGACTTCTTCGCCGTTCTTGACGGTGACCGACAGGGTCAGCACGACTTCGTGGAAGTCGCCTTCCAGTGCCTTTTGACGGGTGTTCAGGTCCAGCGCAACGCTTGGCGTCCATTCCTGACGGAAGATGGCCGGGCTTTTCGGCGCTTCGAACGACAGGTCACGCACGTAGATCCGCTGCAGCGAGAATTGTGGGCCTTGCTCTTGCGCTGCTTCGGTGTTCTGTTGGTCAGTCATCGCAGATCCTTCTTGATCTTGGGGTCTTTTAGGGTTTTGGAGTCAGACGAGCAGCAGCGCATCGAGTTTACCGGCGCGCTCCAGAGCGAACAGGTCATCGCACCCACCGACATGCTTGTCGCCGATCCAGATCTGCGGCACGGACGTGCGTCCCGCTTTTTTGGTCATCTCGGCGCGCACCTGCGGCTTGCCGTCGACCTTGATCTCTTCGAAGGCAATGCCCTTTTTCTCAAGCAGGGCCTTGGCCCGAATGCAGTAGGGGCAATAATCGCTGGAATACACGACAACCTGGCTCATATCACTTCACCAGCGGCAGGTTATCGGCCTTCCAGCTGCCGATACCGCCGGACAGTTTGGCGGCGGTGAAACCGGCCTTGAGCATCTCGCGGGCGTGGGTGCCGGCGTGCTGGCCTTGGGCGTCGACCAGGATAATGGTCTTGGCTTTGTATTTTTCCAGCTCGGCCAGGCGTGCGATCAGCTTGTCCTGTGGAATGTTCAGTGCGCCGACGATATGACCGGCAGCGAAATCCTTGACCGGGCGAATATCCACGACAACGGCCTCATCCTTGTTGACCAGCGCGGTCAGCTCCGACGTGCTCAGGCTGCGGCCACCGCGGCTCATTTCATGAGCGATCAGCAGCGCCAGCAGGATGACGAAGGCACCCGCGAGCAGGTAGTGGGCAGTGGCAAATGCAATCAGGTGATCAACCATCAAGGAGGTTCCAGGGCGTTAAAATGGCGGTAAGTATACACAGCCGTCAGGGGCGGCCAACCCCCGTAAAGCGGTGACGTGGTCGGAACTTCGCTTTAAACTGCTACTCCCTTTTAGATTGCCTTCCTTTATTACCGCCGCGAGAGGATCTATGACTACTACGCCTAAACCTTTGGTCCTGATAATTCTCGATGGCTTCGGACACAGTGAAAGCCACCACGACAACGCCGTGTACTCGGCCAACAAGCCGGTACTGGACCGCCTGACCGCCACTGTACCCAACGGCCTGATCTCCGGTTCCGGCATGGACGTGGGTCTGCCGGACGGCCAGATGGGTAACTCGGAAGTCGGCCACATGAACCTCGGCGCCGGACGAGTGGTATACCAAGACTTCACACGCGTGACCAAATCGATCCGCGACGGCGAGTTCTTCGAGAACCCGACCATCTGCGCGGCGGTGGATAAGGCAGTCGCAGCCGGCAAGGCCGTGCACTTCATGGGCCTGTTGTCCGACGGCGGCGTTCACAGCCACCAGGACCACCTGGTCGCCATGGCCGAGCTGGCCTTCAAGCGCGGCGCCGACAAGATTTACCTGCACGCCTTCCTCGACGGCCGCGACACCCCGCCCAAAAGCGCGCAATCGTCCATCGAACTGCTCGACGCCACCTTCGCCGCACTCGGCAAGGGCCGTATCGCCAGCCTGGTGGGCCGTTACTTCGCCATGGACCGCGACAACCGTTGGGACCGCGTCTCCCAGGCTTACAACCTGATCGTCGACGGCCAGGCCGAATTCAACGCCGCCACCGCCCAGGAAGGCCTGGAAGCCGCCTACGCGCGTGGCGAGAGCGATGAGTTCGTCAAAGCCACCACCCTCGGCGAGCCGGTCAAGGTCGAAGACGGCGATGCCGTGGTGTTCATGAACTTCCGCGCCGACCGCGCCCGCGAACTGAGCCACGTGTTCGTCGATGCCGGCTTCAAAGACTTCGAGCGCGCCCGCCAGCCGAAGGTCGAGTTCGTCATGCTCACCCAATACGCCGCCAATATCCCGGCCCCGGCGGCTTTTGCCCCGGGCAGCCTGGAAAACGTGCTGGGCGATTACCTGGCGAAAAACGGCAAGACCCAGCTGCGCATCGCCGAAACCGAGAAATACGCCCACGTGACCTTCTTCTTCTCCGGCGGCCGTGAAGAACCGTTCCCGGGCGAAGAGCGCATCCTGATCCCATCGCCAAAAGTCGCCACCTACGACCTGCAGCCGGAAATGAGCGCGCCGGAAGTCACCGACAAGATCGTCGATGCCATCGAACACCAGCGTTACGACGTGATCGTGGTCAACTACGCCAACGGCGACATGGTCGGCCACAGTGGCAATCTGCAAGCGGCTGTAAAAGCAGTGGAATGCCTGGACCTGTGCGTCGGCCGTATCGTCGACGCCCTGGAGAAAGTCGGCGGCGAGGCACTGATCACCGCCGACCACGGCAACTGCGAGCAGATGTCCGACGAATCCACCGGCCAGGCCCATACCGCCCACACCACCGAGCCGGTGCCGTTCATCTACGTTGGCAAGCGCGACTTCAACGTGCGGCACGGCGGCGTGCTGGCAGATGTGGCGCCAACCATGTTGATGCTCATGGGGCTGGAGAAGCCGAAAGAGATGACCGGCACCTCAATCCTGGTCTGACTTTAAAACACATCGCAAAACCTTGTGGGAGGGGGGTTGCTCCCGAAAGCGGTGGATCAGTCGATCATCTAATTGACTGACTCACCGCCTTCGGGAGCAAGCCCCCTCCCACATTTGATCTCCAGCGTTTGGCAGATGTCTTTTTGCCATACGCCCGCCACTCGGCACCTATCTTGCCTTCCAGCCCGAATTGGGCGTTTTTTTTGCGGCGCTTGGCGGGCATACTAGGCCGTCCCTTTGCCTGGTGTCGCCCGCCTCTATGCTTCGCGCCTTGATTACCCTCGCTCTAGTCTGCCTGCTCCAACCGGCGTTTGCCGATGAGCGCGCACAAACCCAACAACAGTTGGACGCTACGCGTCAGGACATTACCGAGCTTAAAAAGCTGCTCGGCAAGCTCCAGG
The DNA here is from genome assembly GCF_053345295.1 of Pseudomonas sp. M5A4_2d. NCBI lineage: Bacteria > Pseudomonadati > Pseudomonadota > Gammaproteobacteria > Pseudomonadales > Pseudomonadaceae > Pseudomonas > Pseudomonas sp. M5A4_2d. The sequence continues at coordinate 402,203 of NZ_JBKEZW010000003.1, forward strand.
AAGAGAAATCCGGGGTGCAGAAAGACCTGCGCGGCACGGAAACCGAGATGGGCAAGCTGGAGAAGCAGGTCCAGGAGCTACAAAAAGAATTAAAGAAGAGCGAGTCGGAACTGGAGCGACTCGACGCTGAGAAAAAAAAACTCCAGAGCGCACGCGTTGAACAGCAACGCCTGATCGCGATCCAGGCCCGCGCCGCTTACCAGAGCGGCCGCCAGGAATACCTCAAGCTGCTGCTCAACCAGCAGAACCCGGAAAAATTCGCGCGCACACTCACCTATTACGACTACCTGAGCAAGGCACGCCTGGCGCAATTGAAGGGTTTTAACGAAACCCTACGGCAACTGGCCAACGTCGAGCAGGAAATAGCCGACCAGCAGTCGCAATTGCTCGACCAGAAGACCGCCCTCGATACCCAGCGCGATCAGTTGGACAAAGTGCGCAAGGAACGCCAGCAGGCACTGGCCAAGCTCAATGACGACGTAAAAGCCCGCGACGCCAAGCTGCAAGCCCGCGAGCAAGACCAGGCCGACCTGGGCAAAGTCCTCAAAACCATCGAAGAAACCCTGGCCCGTCAGGCACGTGAGGCCGAAGAAGCGCGGCAAAAAGCGCTGATTGCCCAGCAGGAAGCGGAAAAAAAGCGCCAGCGTGAGGCCGAGCTGGCCGCCACGAGCGACGCGCCAGCGCCGCGTAAACCGGCGCATGCAGCCCCTGGCCCAGTGGTTTCCAGCAGCGGCGAGTCTTTCGGCGGACCTTTTGCTTCAGCCCGTGGAAAACTTCCATGGCCTGTTGATGGTCGACTACTGGCACGCTTCGGTGAAACCCGTGGCGATGACACCCGCGCCAAGTGGGATGGCGTGATGATCAGCGCTGCCGCCGGTAGCCAGGTCCACGCCGTCCACGGTGGGCGTGTGGTGTTTGCCGATTGGTTGCGAGGCGCCGGTTTGCTGGTGATTCTTGACCACGGTAATGGCTATTTGAGCCTTTACGGCCACAATCAGACTTTACTCAAGTCGGCAGGTGATGTTGTAAAAGCCGGTGAATCCATCTCCACTGTCGGTAACAGTGGCGGCCAGGACACTCCGGCGCTGTACTTCGCTATTCGTCAGCAGGGCCGCCCGAGCGACCCTGCACAATGGTGCCGTTCCCAAGGATAGGGCCGCATCTACATTAGGAGTTCGTTCGACATGCTGCATTTGTCCCGCCTCACTTCGCTGGCCCTGACGATCGCCCTGGTGATCGGCGCGCCTCTGGCTTTTGCCGACCAGGCTGCACCGGCTGCACAAGCTGCCACAGCCGCGACCACCAAGGCGCCGCTGCCGCTGGACGAGCTGCGCACCTTTGCCGAGGTCATGGACCGGATCAAGGCAGCCTATGTCGAACCCGTAGACGACAAGACCCTGCTGGAAAATGCCATCAAGGGCATGCTCAGCAACCTCGACCCGCACTCCGCTTACCTGGGCCCGGAAGATTTCGCCGAGCTGCAGGAAAGCACCAGCGGTGAGTTCGGTGGCCTGGGCATCGAAGTCGGCTCTGAAGACGGCCAGATCAAAGTGGTCTCGCCGATCGACGATACTCCGGCGTCCAAGGCCGGCATCCAGGCCGGCGACTTGATCGTGAAGATCAACGGTCAGCCGACCCGTGGCCAGAGCATGACCGAAGCCGTTGACAAGATGCGCGGCAAGCTCGGCCAGAAAATCACCCTGACCCTGGTGCGCGATGGCGGCAACCCGTTTGACGTGACCCTGGCCCGCGCGACCATCACGGTCAAAAGCGTGAAGAGCCAGCTGCTGGAGTCGGGCTACGGCTACATCCGTATCACCCAGTTTCAGGTCAAGACCGGCGACGAAGTGGCCAAGGCCCTGGCCAAGCTGCGTAAAGACAACGGCAAGAAGCTCAACGGCATCGTGCTCGACCTGCGTAACAACCCGGGCGGCGTGCTGCAGTCTGCGGTGGAAGTGGTCGACCACTTCATCACCAAAGGCCTGATCGTCTACACCAAGGGCCGTATCGCCAACTCCGAACTGCGCTTCTCGGCCACCGGCAATGACCTCAGCGAAAACGTGCCGCTGGCTGTGCTGATCAACGGCGGCAGCGCCTCGGCGTCGGAAATCGTCGCCGGCGCCCTGCAAGACCAGAAGCGCGGCGTGCTGATGGGCACCACCAGTTTCGGCAAAGGCTCGGTGCAAACCGTATTGCCGCTGAACAACGATCGCGCATTGAAGATCACCACGGCGCTGTACTACACGCCGAACGGTCGCTCGATCCAGGCCCAGGGCATTGTGCCGGACATCGAAGTACGCAAAGCCAAGATCACCAACGAGATCGACAGCGAGTACTACAAAGAGGCGGACCTGCAAGGTCACCTGGGCAATGGCAACGGCGGCGCCGATCAGCCGACCGGCAGCGGCGCCAAAGCCAAGCCGATGCCACAGGACGATGATTACCAACTGGCCCAGGCACTGAGCCTGCTTAAAGGCCTGAGCATTACGCGCAGCCGTTGATATGCGTTTTGCCCTGATCATCGCTGTGCTGTGCAGCCTGGCCGGAGTCGCCCATGCGACTCCGGCCGAAGAGCCTCGCAAAGCCTACCTGACCCTCATCATCGACGACCTGGGGCAAAACCTGCCCCGGGATCGTCGCGTGCTCGCCCTGCCCGGGCCGGTGACCACGGCGATCATGCCCGACACCCCCCACGCCGCCGAATTCGCTCGCGAGGCGCACAAGGCCGGCAAAATCGTGATCCTGCACATGCCGATGGACCCGGCCACCGGCCCGTTCGCATGGCACCCCGACCTGCCCATCGAAGAACTCGGCAAACGCCTGGACGCCGCCTTCAAGGCCGTGCCTTACACCGCCGGCATCAACAACCACATGGGCAGCCGCATGACCGCCCAGCCGGCCGCCATGGCCTGGCTGATGGCCGAGCTGCAACGGCGTAACAAGTTCTTTGTCGACAGCCGCACCAGCGCACAAACCGTCGCGGCCGCCGAAGCCCAGAAGATCGGCCTGGCCCATGTCTCGCGGGACGTATTCCTTGATGACGAACGCACTGAAGCGGCGATTACCACACAGCTGCAAACCGCGATCAAGCTGGCGCATAAACAGGGTTCAGCGGTGATGATCGGCCATCCTTATCCACAGACCCTGGCCGTGCTTGAGCGCGAGTTGCCCAAGCTCAAGGCCCAAGGCGTCGACTGGATTGATATCAAGTTGATGATCAGCGTACGCAGCAACCAGGCCATGAGTGCCCACGGCAAAAACGGCATCTACCGCTAGATACGACGGCGAAGAACCAAAGTGGGAGCGGGCTTGCTCGCGAAAGCGGTGCATCAGTCAGCAGATTTAGTGACTGACACAGCGCTTTCGCGAGCAAGCCCGCTCCCACATTTTTACCTTGTGCATCCAGAGGCTGACGACCGTCGCATGGCCATCCTGCTGATTGCTGTGCACGACAGGGCTGTATTTGAAATGCAGTCAAACCTGTGGGAGCTGGCTTGCCTGCGATGGCGGTGGGTCAGCCGGCATATTTGTCACTGAAAGACCGCTATCGCTGGCAAGCCAGCTCCCACATTTTTGACCCGTGTGTATCCAGAGGCGACGACCGTCGCATGGCCATCCTGCTGATTGCTGTGCACGACAGGGCTGTATTTGGAATGCAGTCAAACCTGTGGGAGCGGGCTTGCTCGCGAAAGCGGTGGGTCAGCTGGCATATTTATCACTGAAAGACCGCTATCGCAGGCAAGCCAGCTCCCACATTTTTGACCCGTGTGTATCCAGAGGCGACGACCGTCGCATGGCCATCCTGCTGATTGCCGTACACGACAGGGCTGTATTTGGAATGCGGTCAAACCTGTGGGAGCTGGCTTGCCTGCGATGGCGGTGGGTCAGTTGGCATATTTGTCACTGAAAGACCGCTATCGCAGGCAAGCCAGCTTCCACATTTTTGACCGTGTGTATCCAGCTGCCGACGACCGTCGCATGGCCATCCTGCTGATTGCTGTGCACGACAGGACTGTATTTGAAATGCAGTCAAACCTGTGGGAGCTGGCTTGCCTGCGATGGCGGTGGGTCAGCTGGCATATTTGTCACTGAAAGACCGCTATCGCAGGCAAGCCAGCTCCCACATTTTTTGACCGTGTGTATCCAGAGGCCGACGACCGTCGCATGGCCATCCTGCTGATTGCCGTGCACGACAGGGCTGTATTTGGAATGCAGTCAAACCTGTGGGAGCGGGCTTGCTCGCGAAAGCGGTGGGTCAGCTGGCATATTTGTCACTGAAAGACCGCTATCGCAGGCAAGCCAGCTCCCACAGTTGCCTCCTGCCAGTTACAGGTAACGGGCCATGATCTCATCCACCACGCCGTCTTTACGCAGTTGGTCCAGCGCGGCCTGAAGCTTGGCCACCAACTCGTCCGGTACGTCCTTGTTCAATGCGAGGTAGAGCTGGGCGCTGTTGAAGCGCAGGACCGTCTTCAACCCCGTCACACCCACCTGGCGCGCCAAATAACGCCCGGCCGGGTCGCCGGTGGCCCACAGGTCGATCTGGCCGTCCATGAGCTTTTTCGCGTTGTCCTGGTCGCGTAACACCACCAGTGGGTTGAGGCCCTGCTTTTCCAGGGACTCGGCAATGGCATCGCCCTTGTATGCGCCGATCTTGTAGCGGCGCGCGTGCTCGAGGTCGTCCAGTTGAATCTTGCTGTCGGCTTTGGCCAGCATCACCCAATCGTCCGGGCCGATAGGGCCGACCCATTTGAACAGGGCTTCCCGGTCCGGTAGGCGGGCCATGACGAAGACGCCGTAGCCAGGCTTTTCCAGGGCGAGTTTGTAGATTCGCTCCCAAGGAAAGCGCAGGGTGAGGTTGTAGGAAATGCCGGCACGCTTGAAGGTCTCCCGCACCACGTCCACAGCGATGCCTTCGATGTTCTCGTCTTTGGCGAAGTTCTTGCCGTTTTTCGCCATGTTGTAAGGCGGGAAATTTTCCGTCAGCAACACCAGGGAGGCGTCGGACGGTTCTTCGGCGTGGGCAGCACCGGCGATGAGCACGGAGGTACTGGCGAGAGCGAGCAGCAGGGTCTTGAACATGAAGGCTACCGGAATCCATGGCAAGCTCAGAGAGTGCCGCGCGCCTGCCATGGTGTCCAGCAGCGTTTAGCGAACGACGATACCGCGCGCCGCCATGTAGGCCTTGGCCTCGGGAACGGTGTATTCGCCAAAGTGGAAAATGCTCGCTGCCAGCACCGCGCTGGCGTGACCTTCGATCACGCCGTCGGCCAGGTGCTGCAGGTTGCCGACGCCGCCGGACGCGATCACCGGGATACTCAGTGCATCACTGATGGCGCGGGTCACACCCAGGTCGAAGCCGTTTTTCATGCCGTCCTGGTCCATGCTGGTCAGCAGGATCTCACCCGCGCCCAGACCTTCCATCTTCATCGCCCATTCCACCGCGTCCAGGCCGGTCGGCTTGCGACCGCCATGGGTGAAAATCTCCCAGCGCGGGGTTTCGCCCGGGCCAGAGACTTTCTTGGCGTCGATAGCGACCACGATGCACTGCGAGCCGAAGTGCTGCGCGGCCTCGCCGACGAACTCCGGGTTGAACACGGCAGCGGTGTTGATCGAGACCTTGTCCGCGCCGGCGTTGAGCAGGTTGCGGATGTCTTGCACGGTGCGCACGCCACCGCCGACGGTCAGTGGGATAAACACCTGGCTGGCCATGCGCTCGACGGTATGCAGCGTGGTGTCGCGACCGTCGACGCTGGCGGTGATGTCGAGAAAGGTAATCTCGTCGGCACCTTGCTCATCATAACGACGGGCGATTTCCACCGGGTCGCCTGCATCGCGGATGTTCTCGAACTTGACGCCCTTGACCACGCGACCGTTGTCGACGTCAAGGCAAGGGATGATTCGTTTGGCCAGCGCCATGGTCAGTCCTCAGCCGTTGTAGGCGTCGCAGTAGGCCTGGGCTTCGGCGACGTCCAGGGTGCCTTCGTAGATTGCTCGGCCGGTGATGGCGCCGATGATGCCGGGGGCCTTGGCGTCCAGCAACGACTTGATGTCGCCCAGGTTGTGAATGCCACCGGAAGCGATAACCGGAATCCTGGTGGCCGCAGCCAACGCAGCCGTGAACGGTACGTTGCAGCCCTGCATCATGCCGTCTTTGGCGATATCGGTATAAACGATGGCGGACACGCCGTCAGCTTCGAACTGCTTGGCCAGGTCGATCACCTGGACAGTGCTGATTTCAGCCCAGCCGTCGGTGGCGACGAAACCGTCTTTAGCGTCCAGGCCCACGATCACTTTACCCGGGAACGCGCGGCAGGCCTCAGCGACGAACGCCGGGTCTTTCACGGCCTTGGTGCCGATGATCACGTAGCTCACGCCGGCCTTGACGTAGTGCTCGATGGTTTCCAGGGAGCGGATACCGCCACCGATCTGGATTGGCAGGTTCGGGTAGCGCTTGGCGATGGCAGTGACCACTTCGCCATTGACCGGCTGGCCTTCGAAGGCGCCGTTCAAGTCCACCAGATGCAGACGACGGCAGCCCCCTTCCACCCATTTGGCAGCCATGCTCACCGGGTCATCGGAGAACACGGTGGAATCTTCCATGCGGCCTTGGCGCAGGCGGACACAAGCGCCGTCCTTGAGATCGATAGCGGGGATAATCAGCATCTGGCAAACCTTATTCGATATTCAGCAATGCTTGGGAAATCAGGGTTTCTCAAGCGACCACAGGTCGCTTTCGATGCTTTCGAACCTTTCTTTAAGGAGCGTCTGCGTGTCGAAAATCGCCCTGTTGTAATAGTGCGGCGCAACTTCGGTGGTGAACAGTTCAAGAAGCTCGGCGACCTCGAACGAGCCCAGCTTGAGCTCGAAACGGTCCTCCATGAAACGCTTGATCTTGAAGGTAGCCTCACGCTCCTGCTCGGGCGTGAGGTTCAAGATCGGCACCTTGGGCTGCTTGGCCATTTACCAGCGGCCATCCCACGCGGCGAAGTTCTGCAGCAATTGCAGGCCATGGGTATGGCTCTTCTCCGGGTGGAACTGCACGGCAAAGCGCGAACCTTCGGCCAGCGCCGCGGCGAAGTCGACGCCGTAGTGCCCGCCACCCACCACCTGGCGCGGGTTACCGGCGGCGATGTAGTAACTGTGCACAAAGTAAAAACGCGCCATGTCCGGGATTTCGTGCCACAGCGGGTGGTCCACGGTGCGGCGCACTTCGTTCCAGCCCATGTGCGGGACTTTCAAATGCTCGCCGTCTTCATGCAGGTCCTTGCCGAAGAACTTCACCTGGCCGGGAAACAGGCCGATGCAGTCAACGCCGCCGTTCTCTTCACTGCTGTCGAGCAGGGCTTGCATGCCTACGCAGATGCCGAGGAACGGCCGGTCCTGGCTGACTTCGCGCACCAGGCTGTCAAAGCCCAAGCGGCGGATCTCGGCCATGCAATCGCGAATCGCGCCGACGCCCGGAAACACCACCCGGTCGGCTTCGCGAATCACGCTGGCATCGCTGGTGATCAGCACCTTGCCGGCACCTACGTGCTCGAGGGCCTTGGCCACCGAGTGCAGGTTACCCATGCCGTAGTCGATAACCGCGACCGTCTGCATTACAGAACGCCTTTGGTCGAGGGCATCTGACCGGCCATGCGGTCATCGAGCTCTACAGCCATGCGCAGCGCGCGGCCGAAAGCCTTGAACACGGTTTCGATCTGGTGGTGGGTGTTGGTGCCGCGCAGGTTGTCGATGTGCAGGCTGACCAGTGCGTGGTTGACGAAGCCCTGGAAGAATTCCTGGAACAGGTCGACGTCGAAGCCGCCCACGGTGGCGCGGGTGTAGGGTACGTGCATCTGCAGGCCTGGGCGGCCGGAGAAGTCGATGACCACACGCGACAGCGCTTCGTCCAGCGGGACATAGGCGTGGCCGTAGCGACGGATGCCTTTTTTGTCGCCGATGGCCTTGGCAAACGCCTGGCCGAGGGTGATGCCTACGTCTTCCACCGTGTGGTGGTCGTCGATATGCAGGTCGCCCTTGCTGACGATATCCAGGTCGATCAGCCCATGACGGGCGATCTGGTCCAGCATGTGCTCAAGAAAAGGTACACCGATATCAAATCGGGCCTTTCCGGTGCCATCCAGGTTAATCGAGGCTTTGATCTGGGTTTCCAGAGTGTCGCGCTCGACGGACGCCTTACGTTCGGCCATCACCAGCTCCGCAAAATCATTGGGCGAAAAAGGCAGCCATTATAGGGGCGCGGGCGCCAAACAGAAACATCGAAGGGCATAAGACTGATGGAGTGTCGAGGATAGACATGTGCATACAAGTGGCCGCCCCAGGATGGTGCGCTCAGCGCATTTACCCGATGCCCCCGGCGGCTTCGCGGTAATATGAGCGCAATGTTTAAAACCTAATGAATATTCAACAATGACGATACCGACAGTCTTACAGCGCAGCGGCGTCCTCCTCCTGTGGGCGGTGACCTACTACGTGACCGGCGTCATGTCGCTGGCCTTCGAAGATCCCGTCTCGCAGATGGCGATTATCTGGTTCCCGGCGGGTATTTCCGTGTCGGCGTTCCTCAGCTCGCGACGCGCTCACTGGCCGATGTTGTTTGCGGTGTTTCTGGTCGCACGGGTGCTGCTGGATGAGCATGGCTGGCAACATCTGCCGGCCGCCGTGGCGCTTTCAGCGATGGCACTGGCAGGCTCTGTTGCGATTGCCTGGCTGGTTCGGCGCTTCGCTCGGCGCGGCGACGAACTGCATGCCATTTTGCTGTGGTTGCTGGCCACCGTGGGCGTTTGCTGCGTCCTGGCATTGATCAGGAAAGGCTGGCTGATGCTGGCCGGGGAAGTATCACCGCACACGTTCATGACCAACTGGATGTCCGGCATGAGCGGCGTGTTCTTCTCAACCGTCGTGGTGATGAATGTACTGAACAGCAACCTGCGCGACTTTCCTGCTCGCACGCGCACGAGACTGGCCGGCGGGGTATGGTTGCTGCTGCTGGCATTGAACACCTGGTACGTTTTCGGGGCGACCCCGCTCTGGCTCATCAACAGGCTGGGCTCCGACGCGGGCGCAGCGGCGTATTTCATCCTGGCCTGCCTGCCCATCGCCCTTACCCTCGCCGTTTGCATAACGTGGCGCAGCCCTGGCGGCTCGATCGCGCTACTGGTGCTGGGCGGTATCGTGGTCAATTTCACCGACCAGAAGACCGGGCCGTTTTATGTGCACGGCCTGCTGGAAGGCGAGCCCTTGCTGCTTGCGCAAAGCTACCTGTCCATCACGGCATTACTGGTGTTGGTAATACGCTTGATGAGGCAATCCGCTCAACCTTACGACCTGGAAACCGGGCGCTTGGCGGGCAGCGGTGTGATGTACCAACTGCACCCGGGAACCGGGGAAATTCTCTGGGACGACAACCTCGAAACGCTGCTGGACGTGAGTGCCCAGCCCCTGCGCACCGTGCAGCAGGTCCTGGAGCGTGTACACCCAGAGGACCGCGACAGACTCAAACGCCACTGGTCGCCGGAAACCCATACCCGCGCCGCGTCATTGGCCTTTCGCATCGACAAGGGCAATGGTGAATGGCTGACCCTGTATGACCAAAGCCCCGGCGCCCTGCGTGATGCCCATGGCCAAGTGATTGTCGGCAACTGGCAAAGCGGCCGCTACTCCTGAACCTTCGCCTGTGACAGCCTGCTTTTCCCTGTAGGGGTACTTAATGATTCAGATTGCTTTACTGCTGTTCGGCGTTGAGTTCGTGCGATCCAAATTCTGGATTCTCGGCCTGGTGGGTATCCTGTGGGGCTCGCTGGGCCTGGGCGTGATGTACGACGGCCTGGACGGTGCACTGTACTTTCCGATGCGCGCATTCGGTTTGATGTTGCTGCTGGAAAGCATTGTCACCCTCAGCGTGGCTGCCAGCGGCGTAGGCGCTCAGCGGGCCGTGCTGTATTTCAAGGGTGGCATTTTCTTCTTCGTCGCCGTGTTGATTCTCGCGAACAATGTCTATAGCCACCTGTTGCTGGCGATCATCTTTGGCCTGACCTACTTCGTGATCGGCTTGCTGACCATTAGCTCGGCCTGGGTCGTCAGGTTCCCGCACTGGCGATCGTCGTTGATCAGCGGCGGCGCTCAGTTGGCGTTCGCGGGGTTGCTGGTCAGTCCTTATCCCATCGCCCTCAGTGCAACGGTGTCGTTTTTCCTCGGTGCATTGATGATCGTCAGCGGTTTCAACACGGTGCGCATTGCGCATCGCGTGAGGCGATTGCGCAACGGCACTTCAACGTTTGAGCTGCTTGTACCAAGGGATTTACTGTCAGACTTCAAGAAGCTGCCACCGCAAAAACCAATGGAGCCGCGCCTGGAGCAAGAGCCTGACTTGCAGGACCCATTGATCGTGCATATCTGGACGCCGGAAGGCACCGCCGGCGCAACGACGATCCCTCGCCCGATCATCAATCGCTACATTGCGGCGGTGGATGCACAAGGCGTGATTTCAACCGGGCACGCAGCGCTTGAGCTGTCGCCCTCGGTGTACCTGAGCCTGTACCCGGTGGCGGACATCGATCGCTCACCGGCCGAGTTCTTCCGCATCCTCAAGGCCACGCGCAATAACGACGTGCCAGGCACATTCCAGCCGGACTACGCCACTGAAGTGGCCAACTGGTGCGACTCGGACCGCAAGATTATTTTTCACCAGTACAGCCGCAAAGCGCTGATCGAGTTCTCGAATAACTATCGCCAACAGGCCACCTACAACCTGACCTACCGCAACTGTTCCAGCAGCGTGGCCTTTGCGTTGGAAGCATCGATGGATGGCGTGTTGTCGGAACGGTCCCGGCGCTGGCGCTCGGTCCTGCAGACCTTGCTCATGCCTGAGTTGTGGATTGCCGCGCAAGTGCGCAAGCGCGCCATGACCATGGCGTGGACACCCGGCCTGGTCATGGACTATGCACGTGCCTTGCGGGTGATTGTTCATCCGGTGCCGCGCCCATGGTTTCAACGCATTCCATGGCGCGGTGCTTCAGCCAGGACCTTGCCTGACAAGAAGCAGGACTAGTTGCCCGACGCCCACTCACCTTGCATGAGAGGGCACCGGGAAACCGGCTATCAGTGGAACAGTACCGCCGTCTTTTGCAGGGTCACCCACACACCCCACGCCAACGGAACACCCACGACCAACCACGCCGCAACTGCTAGCGGCACGCTGCCAGACGACGCTTTCCACTCCAGCGAAGTGCTGGCGTCAGCCCCTTTGTCATGGCCCAGCGCCTGTTCGGCCGCCAGCTCTGCGTCAGTCATGAAGTACTTGTCGGCCACCGGGCGCACCAGCAGGTTGCAGATGAAACCCAGCACCAACAGGCCCGCGAGGATGTACAAGGTGATGTCGTAGGCAGCAGCGCGTTCAACGCCGATGCTCAGCTGATACTCACGCAGGTAGTTCACCAGCACCGGGCCCAACACGCCCGCCGCAGCCCATGCGGTCAGCAGACGACCGTGGATCGCACCGACCATCTGGGTGCCGAACAGGTCGGCCAGGTAAGCCGGGACGGTCGCAAAACCACCGCCGTACATCGAGAGGATGATGCAGAACGCCGCCACGAACAGCGCTACGTTGCCCAGGTGACCGAGGTTCGGAATCAGCGCGTACAGGGCAAAGCCCAGGGCGAAGAACACGAAGTAGGTATTTTTACGGCCCAGGTAGTCGGAGAACGACGCCCAGAAGAACCGGCCACCAATGTTGAACAGGCTCAACAACCCCGTAAAACCCGCAGCGATGGCGGCGATCGACGCCAACTGCCCGGCATCCAGCTGACCGAACGTCAGCCCATTGCCCAACAACTTGCCACCGAACACTTCCTGAAGCAGTGGCGAAGCCATGCCGAGAATACCGATACCGGCGGACACGTTCAGGCACAGCACCAGCCATACCAAACGGAATTGCGGGGTTTTCCACGCCACACTCACGTGAACGTGACGATGGGTAATCATCGCATTGCTGGCCTTTTTCGCCGGGGCAGTCCAGCCCTCAGGCTTCCAGCCAGTTGGCGGAACGCGATACGACAATGCGCCGCCGATCATGAACACGAAGTAGATCGCAGCCATGACCACGAAGCTCTGCCACACGCCCACGCTGGTTGGCGAGGCGAAGTGGCCCATCAGCGCTGCGGCCAACGGTGCACCCACCATCGCGCCGCCGCCAAAGCCCATGATCGCCATGCCGGTGGCCATGCCGCGCTTGTCCGGGAACCACTTGATCAGGGTCGATACAGGCGAGATATAGCCCAGGCCCAGACCGATACCGCCAATCACGCCGGAGCCGATCCACATCAGCCAGATCTGGTGGGTGTAGACACCCAACGCCGAGATCAGCAGGCCGCCGCACCAGCACAGCGCCGAAACAACGCCGGCCTTGCGTGGCCCGGCATGCTCAAGCCAACCGCCCCAGATCGCTGCCGAGCAGCCCAGGAAGATGAAGAACAGGGTGTAGATCCAGCCCAGCATGGAGATGGGCCAGTCGCATTGGGAAGAGAAGACTTGCGCGATGAAACTCATGTCCGGCGCACAGGCGACCGGTGCGGTGATACCCAGCGCCTTGGACAGTGGCAGCCAGAACACCGAGAACCCGTAGGCCATGCCGATGCACAGGTGGATGGCCAGGGCGGCCGGTGGAACCAGCCAGCGGTTGAACCCCGGCTTGGCGATAATGCGTTCCTTGGACAGGAACGCAGGCTGTGCGGCATGACTGCTCGCCGCAGTGCTAGTGCTCATTGGTGTTTCCCCCAGTTATTAGTATGTGTCCGTCAGGCGCTCTCTCCCTCGGCCTTGCACGCAGAGCGTTGGCCGTTGTTGTTGAGTAAAGCTCCTTTTGAGCGCGACGCTGTGTCGCAGACGACAGACGAACCTACGAAGATTAGCACCAGTGGGTGACAGAAAAACCAAACTGACATCACCTTTTTCACGCGATCTGGTCTGTTCAGCGACAAAATCCGATTTTGCCGACGCCAGATACAATGTAACGATGCGTGAACTGACGTAAGCCTTCGGGCGTTATACTCTGCGGCTAAATTTTGAAATCGACATACAAGGACTCGCCCATGAAAGCGTTCGGCAAAATCCTGGGTCTGGTACTTCTCGGGCTGTTGCTGATCATTGTGGCCCTGGGCTTTGCCCTGACCCACCTCTTCGATCCCAACGATTACAAAGACGAGATTCGCCAGATTGCCCGCGACAAGGCCCACATCGAGCTGACGCTCAATGGCGATATCGGCTGGAGCCTGTTCCCCTGGCTAGGCCTGGAACTGCACGAAGCCAGCGTGGCGACCCTGACCAACCCCACCCAACCGTTCGCCGACCTGCAAATGCTCGGCCTGTCGGTGCGCGTGCTGCCGCTGCTGCGCCGCGAAGTGCAGATGAGCGATGTGCGTGTCGAAGGCCTGAACCTGCGCCTCAACCGCGACAAGCAGGGTCATGGCAACTGGGAAGACATCGGCAAGAACGTGCCTGTCGCCAGCGCCGATGCGCCAGCTCCCGCCCCCGTGCAAACGCCGGCCGAACCGGAACCGGAAAAACCGCCAAAGCCGATCCGCCTGGACATCGACAGCCTGACCATCAACAACGCCCGCGTTGAATACAACGATGAGCAGACCGGCAAACAGTACAGCGCCGAAAGTATCCAGCTGAGCGCCGGCGCCGTGCACGAAGGTGCGAGCATTCCGCTCAAACTCACCGCCTTCCTGGGCAGCAACCAGCCGCTGTTGCGCGTCAAGACCGAGCTCAACGGTAACTTGCGCATCCAGAACGCCCTCAAGCGCTACCAGTTCGAAGACATGAAGCTCAGCGGCGAAGCCACCGGCGAGCCGCTGCAAGGCAAGACCGTGACCTTCTCCACCCAGGGCCAATTACTGGTGGACCTGGCGGCCAACGTCGCCGAATGGACCAACCTGAAACTCTCCGCCAACCAGCTGCGCGCCCTGGGCGAACTGAAGGTCAACAACCTGGACAAAACCCCGCAACTCAGCGGCGCCTTGTCCATTGCCCAGTTTGACCTGGCCAAGTTCCTCGACAGCGTCGGCCATCCGCTGCCGGCCATGGCCGAGGGCAGCCTGAGCAAGGTCGAATTGGTCAGCCGTCTCAAGGGCTCGCCCACCAGCGTGGCCCTGGAAGACTTGAACCTGAAACTCGACGCCAGCACCTTCACCGGTCGCATTGCGGTAGATGACTTCGCCAAGCAATCCCTGCGCGTACAGCTCAAGGGCGACACGTTCAACGCCGACAACTACTTGCCGGCCAAGTCCGAATCCGCCAAAGGGGCGACCGCAGCACGCCAGGCCGAAGTACAGAACAGCGAAGTCGGCGCCATGGCCGCCGGCGGTACCACACCGCTGCCGGAAGCACCGACCAAAGGCGCGTGGAGCACCGACAAGCTGCTGCCATTGACCCGCCTGCGCACCCTGGACGTGAACGCCGACCTGGCCTTTGGCCAACTGACCCTGAGCAAGCTGCCGATCCAGAATGCAGGGCTCAAAGCCTCCGGCATCGATGGTCAGCTCAAGCTCGACACCCTGAGTGGTGGCCTCTACAACGGCACCTTCCAGGCCAACGGCACACTCGATGTGCGCCAGGACATCCCGGTGTTGGCGCTGCAAACCCACATCAAACAGGTACCGGTTGAGCGCATCCTGCAAGCCCAGGGGCAAAACCCGCCGGTGAAAGGCCAAATCACCCTCGACAGCAACCTCACCGGCCGTGGCAACAGCCAAAAGGCGCTGATCGACAGCCTCAATGGCACCGCCAGTTTTGTGATCAATAACGGCGCGCTGCTCAACGCCAACATTGAACAACAGCTGTGCACCGGCATTGCCCTGCTCAACCGCAAGACCTTGAGCACCACGCCACAGGGCAAGGACACGCCGTTCCAGGAACTGCGCGGCAACCTGATCTTCCGTAACGGCGTGGCCAGTAACCCCGACCTCAAAGTGCGCATCCCCGGCCTGACCGTCAACGGCAACGGTGACGTCGACCTGCGCGTGCTGGGCATGGACTACCGCGTCGGCATCATCGTCGAAGGCGACCAGCGCGACGTGCCGGACCCGGCCTGCCAGGTCGGCAGCAACTTCCAGGGCATCGAAGTGCCGCTGCGCTGCCGCGGCCCGCTGGAACTGGGCGCCAAGGCCTGCCGCCTGGACAAGGATGGCTTGACGCAGGTCGCCATAAAAGCGGCTGGCAACAAGCTAAGCGAAAAGCTTGAAGAGAAGCTCGACAAGGTCAACCCACAGTTGAAAGACGCTCTGAAGGGCCTGTTCAAACGATGAGAAACGAGCAGTTTTCACAGGCGGTGCTGGATTGGTACGACCGCCACGGTCGCCATGACCTGCCCTGGCAACAGGGCATCACGCCTTACCGGGTGTGGGTCTCGGAGATCATGCTGCAACAGACTCAGGTCAGCACTGTGCTCAACTACTTCGACCGCTTCATGGCCTCGTTGCCGACGGTCGAAGCGCTGGCTGCCGCGCCGGAAGACGAAGTGCTGCACCTGTGGACCGGCCTGGGTTACTACACCCGCGCACGCAACCTGCAGAAGACCGCCAGGATTGTCGTCGCCGAGTACGGTGGCGAGTTTCCAAGGGATGTCGAGAAGCTCACCGAATTGCCCGGGATCGGCCTGTCCACTGCCGGAGCGATCGCCAGCCTGAGCATGGGCCTGCGTGCGCCGATCCTCGATGGCAACGTCAAGCGCGTGCTCGCGCGCTTTACCGCGCAAGAGGGCTACCCAGGCGAACCCAAGGTCGCCAAGCAGCTCTGGGCGACCGCTGAGCGCTTCACGCCACACGATCGCGTCAACGCCTACACCCAGGCGATGATGGACATGGGCGCCACGCTCTGCACCCGCAGCAAGCCGAGCTGCCTGCTGTGCCCACTGGAAAAGGGCTGTGAAGCCCACATGCTCGGCCTGGAGACGCGCTACCCGATCCCCAAACCGCGCAAAACCATCCCGCAGAAGCGCACGCTGATGCCGATGCTGGCCAATGCCGAGGGTGCAATTCTGCTTTACCGCCGCCCGTCCACGGGCCTCTGGGGCGGTTTGTGGAGTTTGCCGGAACTGGATGACCTCGAAGACCTGGAACACCTGGCCAACCAGCACTCACTGGCGCTGGGCAACCCACAGGCACTGCCGGGGCTGATCCACACCTTCAGCCACTTCCAGCTGGCCATTGAACCCTGGCTGGTGCAGGTCGAGGAATCCGCCCATCACGTGGCCGAGGCCGACTGGCTCTGGTATAACCTCGCCACCCCGCCGCGCCTGGGCCTTGCCGCCCCGGTTAAAAAACTGCTGAAGCGCGCGGCTGAAGTATTGAACGCAGGAGTTCTGTCATGACCCGCACCATCATGTGCCGCAAGTACAAAGAAGAATTGCCAGGCCTCGAACGCCCTCCGTACCCGGGTGCCAAGGGTCAGGACATTTTCGACCACGTCTCCGCCCAAGCCTGGGGCGACTGGCTGAAACACCAGACTCTGCTGATCAACGAAAAACGCCTGAACATGATGAACGGCGAAGATCGCAAATACCTGGCTGGCGAAATGGATAAGTTCTTTTCCGGCGAGGATTACGCCAAGGCCGACGGTTACGTGCCGCCTGCTCAATAATTGATCAAAACCCGGGGTCGGCACGTAAGCGACGGTAATAATTAAATATTTTTTGAAAACTTGCTTGACGACCCCCTGAAAAACCAGTTTAATGCGCCCCGTTGCCCAGATAGCTCAGTCGGTAGAGCAGGGGATTGAAAATCCCCGTGTCGGCGGTTCGATTCCGTCTCTGGGCACCACTAATACCGAAAAACCCCAAGCGAAGATGATTCCTTGGGGTTTTTTATTGCCTGCGATTTAGTGGTTGCCGGGCGACGCTCACCCCTATCCCTGCCTGGGGGTTATTTATCGCAAGGCTCATTCGTTTAGCTGTTACTGAATTTTCTGTTGCAAGGTAGTTATTTGATGACCCGGTACTTGTTCTGCGCGCTTTTGCTGCTGACGGCGCTGCTCAGTGGATGCGCCACCCAAATGGACGTCTCGATCGACGCGACACCTGATCCGGACTATCACTTTGATCGACAGGCAACGGTACTGGTGACGACGTCCGTGGGCGGCAGTGCGCAAAGCACGCTGAATGCCCGCTACTACTTGCGGGACATGGTCAATGCCATGAAGGACCAGGGCTTTCGGGAGGTGTTTACCGACACGACCCTACCCAAGAACCATGCACCGATCAAAATGACCATCACCCTTGATGTCGACAGCCGGCAGGTCACTTACCGTTACACCGCCACCGACTACGGTCAGGTGCCAACCACCACGACCACCCAGTGCAAGAAAAACAAGAAAAAAGAAGACCAGTTGACCTGCACCAGCAAGCCCAACACCACCTATGGCCCGGTAGGGACCTCCGAGCGAACCGGCTACACCACGCTCACCACGTTCACCGCCACTGCGCGGGATGAAGTGAGCAGGCGCGCGGTGTACCTGCTCCGGGCGATGTCCTACAACGAAGACTGCCAGGCCGCCAAGATCGAAACCTTCCTGGTGGAGCAAGGCTTGCAGAACCTGAATTTCCAGGACCGCGTGCACCGCAACTACACCGTCACGATGCCTGAGGGGTACCAGTGCAAATAGCCTGCACTGGATCACCTGCCTTACTTCAGTAAAAACACCATCAGCGGGTTGTCGTTCAAGCGCCCTTCGAAATCTGGCGTCTGCTGCTGCATCGGCGTGCCCTTGAGCAGCACAGCCTCTTTGCGCGGCACGATCACCCAGGATGGCCGGGGCAAGGTCAGCAGCTTCTCAGGCTCGTTGCCTGCCACGAACAACGGCTGCTCGTCGTGCGTAAGGTTCATCATGTAGCGTATCGCCCACGTGTCGCGGCCGAGGTCGACAAACACCAAAGGCCCCGGCTGCGACGCACGAAGCGTCTCCACTTGGCTGACGAAATTGTGAGTGTCGAACTGCAGGTCCTTGGACGGCTCTATCACCACCACCAGCAGCAACCACTGCGCTACCAGTGCAATCAGGCTGAGCCAGACCAAGCGCACTGACCGACGCCAGGCAACCAACGCCGCCACTTGCAGCATCACCAACCCGCCAATCAACAGCGGCAACGAAACGTCAGGCCAGTAACCGCGTTTTTGCCAACTGTACCGACACACAAACAGCACAACCACGCACAACGCCGGCAGCGCCGCGACAAGCCCTTCGTAGCAGCGGCGCACGCCGACAAGCCAGCCTTGCGCCTGGAGCAGCCCATAGGCGGCGACAGCGGCAAACATCGGTACCATCGGCAGAATGTAGTAAGCGCGCTTGAAGTGCGGCACCGACAGCCCGAGCAAAATCATCAAGCCGCACGCCCCCAGCCGCACCACCAACTGTACGTCGTCATTGACCCACCGCTCAGACCAACGATGGCGCAGCGCAATCAAGGCAGCCAGCGCCAGCGGCACCACCGGGAAGTAACGGTACAGACTCAGCTTGAAGTAGAAATAGAACGGCTCACCACTCTCATCGAGCCGCCCGCTGACTTGCATCCTGAACACGTCATCGGCAAAAGCATCGCCACCACTGAACCGCGCCAGCTTCATCAACACCCACCAACAGGCCACGAGCAGCGCCAACCCCACAAAACCGTGGATCAGCACCTGCTTGACCCGCTCCCCCGGCCGGCCCAGCGCCCAATACACGCATACCACACCACAGACCTCGATCAGCCCCAATGGCCCGCGAATCGCAAAGGCCAGGACAAACAATGGGAATACGGCCAACTGCCTGACGCGCGACCCCAGGCGTTCACCTGTGTGCAGCAGG
Source organism: Pseudomonas sp. M5A4_2d (assembly GCF_053345295.1). NCBI lineage: Bacteria > Pseudomonadati > Pseudomonadota > Gammaproteobacteria > Pseudomonadales > Pseudomonadaceae > Pseudomonas > Pseudomonas sp. M5A4_2d. Next base: position 421,049 of record NZ_JBKEZW010000003.1, read on the forward strand.
TAGAAACTGCCCACGCATAGCAGCGCAACCATCAGGTCCAGGCACACCGAACGCGACTTATCGAGCAGTTGGGTGGTGAGCAACGTGAGCAACACCGTCAGCAACGCCCAGGGCCGGCTGGACGGCGCCAACAGGCGATAGATCAGGGCGATCACGCCCGCCGAAGCCAGCGCCGTCGGCAGCACATTAGCGAGATGGTTCGGCGCACCGAATATTCGAGCAAATACGAAACTGAAGAAGGTGGCGGTACCCGGGTAGTCGGGATACGGCTGGCCATAGGTGGTAGGGAAAAGACTCGCGCCATGGCGAAACATTTCCTGCATGAACAGCGCCCAGCGCCCGTCAAATCCTTGGGGTTGTTCGTCCCAGACACCCAACGTAAACAGCAATAAAGCGATCAGAAAAATGCCCAGGGACTCCAGGCGAAAACGACTGCGGTGATCCATTGAATGTCCTTTCAGGTAGGGTGCGCCAACTCCATGGTGCCGACTCTGCCCCTGAATAGCGCCTGAACAAACCCGAATATTTATGGATCTATCGACCGGCGCGCCATACCAGCGCGGGAATCAGCCGGATGTAGAGTAGCTCGCCCACCAGCTCAAGCAGGGTTTGCAGAATCACCGCCGTCGCGGCCAGCCCGCGCACGTCTTCGGGCAAGGCCAGCGCCAGCGGCAATACCACCAGGGAGTTGCGGGTCGACGCACTGAACGTGACCGCCCGCGCCGTGACGGCGGGCAAGGCGAACAGCCGCGCAGCCAACGCGCCCATCAATGGCGCCAGCAACAGGAAGCCTACGTAGACCGGAATCACCGGCAACAACAACGCGATATCGCGCACCACCGAGGTGATCTGCGAGCCGATGACCACAAACAGCACCAGCGCCATCGCCGGCACCGGCAGCCAGGCCCAGGCATTGCTCCACAGGTTGATGGCGCTTGAACGCCGCGCCAGAGAAGTCGTCAGCACCGCCAGGACCATCGGCAGCACGATCAACCACAAGAACGCCTCGACAAACGGCCCGGTCGCCACCACCACGGCGGACTGCGCGCCCAGCATGAAACTCAGGTACACCGGCAACAACACCAACTGCAGCAACAACAGCACTGGCGTCGCCGCCAGCATCAGCCGCGAATCGCCCTTGCCGATATGGGTAAACACCACCACGTAGTCGATACATGGCGTCAGCAACACCAGTAACGCGCCCACCAGCAACGCCGGGCGCTCTACCAGACCACGGGTCAACGCCCACACCAGCAACGGCACCAGAATGAAATTGGCCAACAGCAAGGCCGATATAAAGCGCTTGTTGCCCAGGCCCTGGCGCAGATCCAGAAATGGAATTTGCAGAAACATGGCGTACATCAGCACAGCGATGGCGGGCGTGACCAGCACGCCGAGTCCCTGGGCCGACAAAGGCGCGAGCACACCGAATGCAGCCGCCAGCAAGACGGCGGCAAAGTAGACAGGGATCTGGTTGTGCTCGAGGGTGTCGCGGGTCATGGGCTGACTCTGGCTGATCAATAGACCGCAAGCCTAAGCACACAGGGCGCCAAGGTCGAGCATCGAAAATTTCCTGCGCTCATGCCGCGCTAAATTTGTTAGTTTCAAATGCTTATAAAAGCGCGTGGCTCCCAAGCCCACACCCAAAAGCGCAAGGATCGAGCCGACCGATGAACCTGCCCACCCGAGCTGCCCCAGAAGCCTTCCGCGAGTCGGCTGCCGACGGCTACCCTCTCAGCGGCTTCACCTGGCGCCCTAGCAGACCCGACCCGACACGCCCGGTCGTCATCATCAACGCCGCCACCTCGGTACGCTGCCGCCACTACTCACGCTTCGCCGACTATCTGTTCGCCAACGGCTTCGACGTCATTACGTACGACTACCGTGGCATCGGCGAATCCCGCAATGGCTCGTTGCGCGGTTTCAAGGCGTCGTGGTCGGATTGGGGCGCGCTGGATTTCGAAGCGATGTTGCAGCGCGCACAACGGGAGTTTCCGGGGCAGCCGATTGATGTGATCGGCCACAGTTTTGGTGGCTGCGCGGCGGGGCTGGGGGCGTCAGGCGCGGTGATTCGGCGAGTCGTGACGGTCGGCGCGCAGTTTGCGTACTGGCGCGATTACGCGGCGGGCGGGCGCTGGCGCATGTTTGGCAAGTGGCATGTGGTAATGCCCTTGGTGACGGCGCTGTGCGGGTACTTCCCCGGCAAACGCCTGGGCTGGCTGGAAGATACGCCGGCCGGTGTGGTGCGCGACTGGGGCACGCCAACGCCCAGGTACGAGACGCGTCCCAGCGGGCGCACCTTGGGTGAGTTGCCCTTCACCCGGGTGAAGGCGCAACTGCTGGCCATCAGCATCACCGACGACCCGTTTGGCACGGTAGAGGCCATCGAGCGGTTGCTGCGCTATTTCGATAGCAGCGAGCGCACTCATCTGCGGATTGCTCCCGAAGATATTGGCGAAACAGCTGTCGGGCATTTCGCCTTCTTCCGCAGCGACTATCAGGACCGGCTGTGGCCAATTGCGCTGAAGTGGCTGCAACACGGCGCGCTGGCGCAAGGCACACCCGGACAGCGCGTCTAGAAACCCTTGGGATTTGCACCAACCTGCGCTTCAATACGCCACCCAGATCCAGACCCCAAGGACGTTGAGCCCATGGCCTCGCCGAACAAGCAGCAAAAACGTGCCCACCGGGCCAAGGCCAAGGCCAAGCAAAACCGTACGCAGCGCGCCGTTGCGACCAAGCCGGATGCGTTCGCAGGCGACGACAGCCGTATTGACCTTGAGTCAGTGGATTTAACCGAGTTGTTTGTCGAAATGCGCACCGCAGGCGAGACCAGCCAGCAGGCACTGTGTGCGGTGTTCCTGGCGCACCCGTTGTTGGCGGTGGTGCTGGAGCAGGAAGGTGAGGAAGAGGCGACCGACTTTATTCTGGCGGCGCTGATCGAGTATCGGCAATGGGCGACGGATACCGAGGATGAAGCCGCGGCACTGGCGTGGGTCGAGTCGCCGCAATTCCAGGCCGATTATGTTGCCGCGTCCCAAGCGCTGATTGGCGCCCAGGACTGATACAAAACCAAATGTGGGAGCGGGCTTGCCCGCGATTGCGGCGTGTCAGTCGAAGAAGATCTCAATTGTCAGTCCGTCATCGCGGGCAAGCCCCGCTCCCACATGGTTGATGGCGTGCTCCGGAAGCAGCACGCCGTCACGTCAATTGAGTACCGCAGCGCCTGCCCTTTGAGCCTTGCGACGGCTCGACACATACAACCCCGCCAACACCACCAGCAAGCTCAGGATCCCGGTCGCAATGATCTCGACCCGGTGTGCTTCCTGGAACAGCATGATAGTCAGCGTACCCACGATGAACACCATCACCGCGTAGGTCAGGCCGGGGAACAGCCACATCTTGAAGACAATCTTCTCGCCCGCTGCCGTGCGCTTCTGGCGCATGCGCAGTTGCGACACGGCAATCACCAGGTACACCAGCAACGCAATAGCGCCGGAACTGGCCAACAGGAATTCGAACACCGCCGCCGGGGCCACGTAGTTGGCGAATACCGCCAGGAACGCCGCGCCAGTCGACAACATCACCGCCCAGTAAGGCGTGCCGCTCTTGTTGGTGCGCTTGGCCACAGCCGGTGCATCACCGCGACGACCCAGGGAGAACAACATGCGCGACGCGGTGTACAGCGCCGAGTTGAGGCAACTGGTCACGGCAACCAACACCACCAGGTCAACGATCAACTTGGCGTTTGGAATGCCCATGCGTTCCAGCACGGTCTGGTAGGAACCTACGGCCGCCAGGGTCGGATCATTCCATGGCACCAGGGACACAACGATGAAGATCGACAGCAGGTAGAACAAACCGATCCGCCAGATCACCGAGTTGGTGGCCTTGGTGATTTGCTGGCCCGGGTTCTTCGATTCCGCTGCTGCGATGGTGACGATCTCGGTGCCCATGAAGGAGAACATGGTGGTCAGGATTGCCGCCAACACCGCGCCCATGCCGTTCGGCATGAAGCCCTGGGTGTCAAACAGGTGCGAAACGCCGCTGACCTGGCTGGTCGGCAGGAAGCCGAAAATGGCAGCCAGACCAAGGATCACAAAGCCAACAATCGCCACGACTTTGATCAGGGCAAACCAGAACTCGAACTCACCATAATGTTTCACGCTGAACAGGTTAGTCGCCGTCAGCAGCAAGGTGATGATCAAGGTAAACGCCCAGATCGCCACATTGGGGAACCAGGCATGGAGGATGGTCGCCGCCGCGTTGGCTTCCAACGGAATCACCAGCACCCAGAACCACCAGTACAACCAGCCGATGGTGAAGCCGGCCCAGTGACCGATCGCGCGGTCAGCGTAGGTGGAGAACGAACCGGTGTCCGGCGAGGCCACGGCCATTTCGGCGAGCATGCGCATCACCAACACCACCAGCGTACCGGCAGCCGCGTAGGCCAGCAGCACTGCAGGGCCGGCGGCAGCAATCGCGTGGCCGGAGCCGACAAACAAACCGGCACCAATAACGCCGGCAATCGACAGCATGGTGACGTGACGCGGTTTGAGCCCCTGTTCGAGGTCATTGGAGCTTTGCGTACTACTCATTGACACACCTTTGCGAGGAATTGCGAAAACGGTCCGCCCGACCTGCGATCTTTCTCGTGAAAAGAAACCAACGGGGCGTTCTTTATTTTTTACGCAAGATTTGCGCCAAAATGTTACAAGGTCGCGATTGACGCGGGCTGTAGGACAATTGATCAGCCGTCGCAAGTCATTGAGAACAATGGCATTCCGCTATAGCGTTACCGAGCGACTCACTTTCAAGACGCCTGCGCGCACCAAAAACACACACGAAAAGTGCGTGACGCCCCATTAGGGGGCTGATATGGACCGTTTGCCCGGTTAACCCTTCCAACACCCGGCCAAAGCTGGCACCATCGCGCCCTTTTTTACGCGAAGCCTGTGGATTTATCGGGTTCAAACGTCTGTTAGGTTGTTGATGGCGCGACACGCTGCTGTGCCGATGCGACACCCTGCCGCACACCACCCGTTAACCGTCCGTAGCGCTGTTGGCTGCCATCCGAACGCTATGCTAGCTTGGCGCCTCGCCAGGAAGGCGGCCCAACAGCAAGAACGCAATGAACACAATGAGGACCGCACATGGCCCAGGCCGCGCCCGCGCTTGAAATCCGCAACTTGCACAAACGCTATGGTGAGCTGGAGGTACTTAAAGGTATCTCGCTGACCGCTCGCGACGGCGACGTGATCTCGATCCTGGGTTCCTCCGGTTCCGGCAAGTCCACATTCCTGCGCTGCATCAACCTGCTGGAAAACCCGCACCAGGGTCAGATCCTGGTCGCCGGTGAGGAGCTCAAGCTCAAGGCTGCAAAGAACGGCGAGCTGATGGCCGCCGACGGCAAGCAGATCAACCGCCTGCGTAGCGAAATCGGTTTTGTGTTTCAAAACTTTAACCTGTGGCCGCACATGAGCATCCTCGACAACATCATCGAGGCGCCCCGCCGTGTGCTTGGCCAGAGCAAGGCCGAAGCGATAGAAGTGGCCGAAGCCCTGCTGGCCAAGGTCGGCATCAGCGATAAACGCCACGCGTACCCTGCGCAACTGTCCGGCGGCCAGCAGCAACGGGCGGCCATTGCACGCACCCTGGCGATGCAGCCCAAGGTCATCCTGTTCGATGAGCCGACATCGGCGCTTGACCCGGAAATGGTCCAGGAAGTACTTAATGTGATCCGCGCGCTGGCCGAAGAAGGCCGCACCATGCTGCTGGTCACCCATGAAATGGGCTTCGCCCGTCAGGTTTCCAGTGAAGTGGTGTTCCTGCACCAGGGCCTGGTCGAAGAGCAAGGATCGCCACAGCAGGTGTTTGAAAACCCGCTTTCGGCGCGCTGCAAACAATTCATGTCCAGCAACCGCTAACGGAGCAACATGCATGCAGAACTATAAAAAATTCCTTCTGGCCGCGGCCGTTTCGATGGCGTTCAGCGCCACGGCCATGGCAGAAACCTTGAAAATGGGGATCGAGGCGGCCTACCCGCCCTTCAACAATAAAGACGCCAGCGGTAACGTCGTCGGCTTCGACAAAGACATCGGTGACGCCCTGTGCGCCAAGATGAAAGTCGAAAAGTGCGAAGTGTATGTGTCTGACTGGGACGGCATCATCCCAGCCCTGAACGCCAAGAAGTTCGACTTCCTGGTGTCCTCGCTGTCCATCACCGATGAACGCAAGCAGGCTGTCGACTTCACCGACCCGTACTACTCCAACAAGCTGCAATTCATCGCACCTAAAGCCACTGCGGACTTCAAGACCGACGCGGCTTACCTGAAGGGCAAGATCATCGGCGCCCAGCGCGCGACGTTGGCCGGTACTTACCTGGAAGACAAGCTGCCGGACACCGAGGCCAAGCTCTACGACACCCAGGAAAACGCCTACCTCGACCTGACGTCCGGCCGCCTCGACGGTATCCTCGCCGACAAGTACGTGCAGTACGAATGGCTCAAGAGCAAAGACGGTTCGGCCTATGAATTCAAAGGCGACCCGGTTGTAGAAAGCGACAAGATCGGTATCGCCGTACGCAAGGGCGACCCACTGCGCGAGCGCCTGAACAAAGCCCTGGCAGAGATCAAGGCAGACGGCACCTACAAGAAGATCAACGACAAGTACTTCCCGTTCAGCATCGAATGATCTGAACGGCCTGACCGACGCGCTCGCTTGAGCGCGCCGGCTTTTAGCAATGCCTGCCGCGATATGAAAACACCATGAATTTCGATCTCTACGGATTCGGCCCGGCCCTCGCCGCCGGCGCGCTGATGACCGTCAAACTGGCGCTCACGGCCTTGTGCCTGGGGCTGGTGCTGGGCCTTGCCGGCGCCTTGGCCAAGACGTCCCCCTACAAGCCGTTGCAATGGCTTGGCGGTGCTTACTCGACCATCGTTCGTGGCATTCCCGAGCTGCTGTGGGTGCTGCTGATTTACTTCGGCACGGTCAACCTGATGCGTGCCCTCGGCGAGTTTTTCGGTAACCCCGACCTTTCGCTCAGTGCCTTTGCTGCCGGGGTTATCGCCCTGGGGCTGTGCTTTGGCGCCTACGCCACCGAAGTGTTTCGTGGCGCGATCCTCGCCATCCCCAAAGGCCACCGCGAAGCCGGTGTGGCGCTGGGGCTGTCGAAGTTTCGGATTTTCACCCGGTTGATCATGCCGCAGATGTGGCGCATCGCCCTGCCGGGGTTGGGCAACCTGTTTATGATTTTGATGAAAGATACCGCACTGGTGTCGGTGATCGGGCTGGAAGAAATCATGCGCCATGCGCAGATCGGCGTGACCGTGACCAAGCAGCCGTTCACCTTCTTTATGGTCGCGGCGTTCATGTACCTGGGCCTGACCGTGCTGGCCATGACCGGCATGCACTTCCTGGAAAAACGTGCCGCCCGCGGCTTTGCAAGGAGCACCCAATGAGCGGTGACTACAGCTGGCTGTCGCACTTCGACCTGGGCCTGAACTGGGCCGTGATCATCAAGTGGCTGCCCAAACTGGCCCAGGGTGCGACCCTGACTCTGGAGCTGGTCGCCATCGCGGTAATCGCCGGCCTGCTGCTGGCTATCCCGCTCGGTATCGCCCGCTCCTCGCGCCGCTGGTACGTGAGCGCCCTGCCCTACGCCTACATTTTCTTCTTCCGTGGCACGCCGCTGCTGGTGCAGTTGTTCCTGGTCTATTACGGCCTGGCGCAGTTCGATGCCGTGCGTGAGAGCTTCATGTGGCCCTACCTGCGCGATCCGTTCTGGTGCGCCACCGCCACCATGACCCTGCACACGGCCGCCTATATCGCCGAGATTCTGCGCGGCGCGATCCAGGCCATTCCACCGGGTGAAATCGAAGCGGCGCGTGCCCTGGGCATGTCCAAGCCCAAAACGCTGTTCTACATCATCCTGCCGCGTGCTTCGCGTATCGGCCTGCCGGCGTACAGCAATGAAGTGATCCTGATGCTTAAGGCCAGCGCCCTGGCCAGTACGGTGACCTTGCTGGAACTGACCGGCATGGCGCGGACCATCATCGCGCGCACCTACCTGCCGGTGGAGATCTTCTTCGCCGCCGGGCTGTTCTATCTGCTGATGGCCTACATCCTGGTGCGCGGCTTTAAACTGCTCGAACGCTGGCTGCGCGTCGATGCCTGCCAGGGACGCTGAAGCGCGCTTTGAAGCGCTGGATGCGTTTCTGATCGAGCACCAAGGGCTGTGGCGACCACGGCCCTTTACGCACCTGCAGTTACCCTGGGAAACCCAACATCCCGAGCTGGCCCAGTGGCTGCGCCAACGCTCTTTGGCCGAGGCTGAAAGCTGTCACAACCACCCCCATGACCTGCCGGCGCCCGCCCCCTTTGCACAATTGGCTGCGCAGGCGTTGCAGCTCAGTGCTGTGGACAGGTTACCGACACACGCGCTTGCACCCGCTCGCCATCGCCTGAACGTCGACGTACCTGGCCGCAAGTGGCAGCAAATTGAAGCCTTCGGCACCGCACTTAATTTCGCCGAAACACCCACCCATTGGCTGGACTGGTGCGCCGGCAAAGGCCACCTCGGCCGCCGCTTGCTGCAAGCCGGCCAACACCTGACCTGCCTCGAATACGACCCGGCCCTGATCGCCTCGGGCCAGGCCTTGAGCGACCATCACGGCCTGCCCGCTACCCATCGCCTGCAAGACGTGATGGCGCCTGTGTCGATCAGCGCCGACCACACACCCGTCGCCCTGCATGCCTGCGGCGACCTGCACGTGCGCCTGCTGCAACTGGCCAGCGCAGCGGGCTGCAAGCAACTGGCGCTGGCGCCTTGCTGTTACAACCGCATCAGCGCTGACCACTATCAAGCGTTATCGAGGGTTGGGCGTGCGTCACGGCTGCAACTATCGGTCGATGATCTGGGGCTGCCGCTGAGCGAAACCGTCACCGCCGGCAACCGTGTACGCCAGCAACGCGACACCTCCATGGCCCGGCGCCTGGGCTTTGATCAGTTGCAAAGGCAGTTACGCGGCCGTGACGAATACCTGGCCACGCCCTCCCTGCCCGCCCACTGGCTGGACAAACCCTTTGCCGACTATTGCCGGGAGCTGGCAGGCCTCAAGGGTTTTGCCACAGGCGAACAGGATTGGGTAACGCTTGAGGCGCACGGCTGGCGCCGCTTGGCGCACGTGCGAAACCTGGAGTTGGTACGAGCGCTGTTTCGGCGGCCCCTGGAAATGTGGCTGGTGCTGGACCGGGCACTTTTCCTGGCGGACCAAGGCTACAAAGTCGAGGTAGGCAGCTTCTGCGAACCCACACTGACCCCGCGCAACTTGATGGTGCTGGCTGAGCGCGATTAGGGAGCAATTTTTCCTACACGCGACCTGTGGATAACTCTGTTGATAGTTTATTCACAGAGGCTGTAGCTATCAGTGCTACAGACCAAAAGCCACCCTGGTCATTTTTTGTTCACAAAATAAAACGCACACAAAACAGGCAGTTGCAGCGCATTGAGAACAGCGCCACAAAATCGCTGTTTCGTGGCAGCAGCAACCAACCGATTGTGCATAAGCATTTAGCGTCAAGCGAATAAACAGCACTTTAGGCCGTTTTTTTCGGGGCCTTCAACAACCGGCAAATCTCATTCAGATCGTCAGTGAACAGCCTTTTTGCCACGGTATCCAACGGGTCAGTTGCAAACGCCAAGGCTTCATTGATGGCCATGTCGCGATGAATCTCCAGCGGCGCTTTCCCCAACCGCTGCTTGAACGCTTCAACCATATCCAGACTGAATGCACTGCTCTCATCCACTTGGTTGACCACCACATGCACAACTGGCGGGCGCTCACCCTCAAGGTGCGGCGCGAGCAGTACGTCGAAATGGTCGAGCGTACCAAGGCATGCGGCGTCGGCTTGCGTGATCACCAACACCACATCGGCAACGTTCAGCGCTTGATGGAAGTAGACGTTATTGCCGGCGGGCGTATCGATAATCACCGTCTGCCGCTCGCTCAGGCCCAGCGACGCGAGCCGCTGCGCCAGCCAGGCAGGCTCGTGCTTGAGCCAACGCTCGAGGTTTTCCTGCTGCTCAATGTCGATATCGCCAAAGGTAATCACCTGGCAACCGGCGAAGCCAATCTGCTGTAACGGGCTCCATTGCCCATGCTCCAGGCTGGTGCGGCCGATACCGGGCAATGTGGCACTGACGCCGAAGTGATGGTGCAAGGCGTTTTGCGGGTCAAGATCCAGCGCCACCACCGACTCGCCGTGGCGCTGTAAACCACTGCTCAAGGCCGTGGCCAGGGTGCTACGGCCGACACCGCCATTCATCGACACCAACGCCACCACTTTGGGGCGCAGCGCTGCAATATCAGTCAATTGGGATTGGGCAGAGGTGGTTTCATTAGCAGGCACGCTGCCAAAGAAGTGCATGCGCGCATTAATGCCTTGGGCATCATGGGTCACGTTTTTGCCGAACAATGCCAACAGTTCTTCGCTAAGGCTCATAGCCTGCTCCTCACGACGCAGCTTAAAGACGTGAAAGGTCGGCAAGCAGCACTTACCGCAGGTCTTCTTGTAGGCGTCCCAGTTGTCGCATTCTGTGACAGGAGCAACAAAGTGTCATTATTTTGATGTTTTCAGTGATTGTTTTTTAGACAGACGGTAAATAGTCAATTTAATGGCCGGCACTTGCTAACTGCATGCGCGCACTCAAGGCACGGCACAACGCATTTACATCCTGGCAACCGACGCTGTTGATCGCAGGGTCGAGCGGGTCTCGCCCATAGGCCTGCGCCTCACTGAACGCTAAGTCACGCCGCACGGTTCCCAACACGGCATCGCCCAGGTGTAACGTGAAGACACCTGCCATGTCCTGGCTGAAAGCATGGTCGCCGTCGACCTGGTTGATCACGTAAAACCGTTGAAGTGACGATGCGTTCGCAAGATACGGCGCGAGCACCTCGTCCATCCTGGCCAAACCACGAAACGAAACCGCATCCGGCTGAACCACCACCAGCACCGTATCCGCCACGGACATCGCCTGGGTCAGATACACCGTGTTGCCAGCAGGGACGTCGATGACCACCGTGTCCTCGCCATTCAGCCCAAGCCCAGCCAAGCGCTTGCCAAGAAACTCGAGGTCCTGCCCCAGCCAGCGGTTCAGGCTCTGTTGCTGCACAGCATTGGTCTTCCCGAAGGTCACCAGACGGCACCCGGCAAAACCTCGTTTGGGCAAGGCTTGCCAGGTCTGGTTAAGCAGGCTGGTTGCGCCAAGGCCCGGCAGATCAAACCCTGGGCACAAGTGATGAAGCAGCGCGTTCTGCGGGTCCAGATCCAACGCCAGCGCCGGGTGCCCCTGGCGTTGCAGACCATTGGCAAGTGCAGCAGCCAGCGTGCTGCGGCCCACGCCGCCTGTCGCAGAAACCACCACCACCACCTTCGGCGCAGACCCATCTGAATAAACAGCGGCAGGTGAACCGTCCAACACCTCAGTCGGGTGAAGAGACTCTGCTCCTCCTCGGTTCAAGTGATCCAGCAAACGCTGCAGGGGCTCAGCCAACCGCGGCTCGCGCAAATCGGGCACAGCGGGCGCGGTGTATGGTTTTGAAAGGTGATCTGCACGCCCCACTGACTGCTCCCCTTTTGAACTGCTGATCAAACAAGGGCGGCATTGTGTGATATCACAATGATAGTGTCAGTGTTTTGGTGCTTGTATCAGAATCCTTTCAGATAAGCGGCATGGCGTCATTTTTATGGCTTGTCGTTTTTTTTGAATATTCACTTCTACAACAATACGCTAGCCTACTCATAAGCCTTTTTTAGACAAACCTTGCTGATTTTTTCGTGATCGAGAGACAGGTGGGTATCGCTCAAACCGACTTCGTATCAGCACACACATATATCTACACGCTTACACAACGAGCCAAAACACCCACCTCACGACACTAACCCTGCGGACGTAAGCCACAAGCCGGATACGCAACGCGTATTCTCCAACCCTGTGGACCCCGCCGGGATGCGGCGTGGTGAATGCGCGGTGACGTATCCGGACTCGAAGGGTCCGACGCAGGTGTTGGCGTACATGGAATTTACCGACCGTTACGGGGAGGGAATTGAAGCTGATTTGCAGCTCCAGAGACGACGAAAACGCAGCCATCGCAAAAAAACCTTGGTTTCTGCAAAAATAGTCAGAATTCAGGGGTTTACAGAAGCTTGCCAATCGCTATAATCGTCGCCCTAACACGCCGGTATAGCTCAGTTGGTAGAGCAACTGACTTGTAATCAGTAGGTCCCGGGTTCGACTCCTGGTGCCGGCACCATATAAGACGAAGCCCTCACAGCAATGTGAGGGCTTTGTTGTTTCTGGGCGCCTGTAATCTTCTGCAGTGCTTCGACACATCCCTCCCGCGTCCCCTATCCGCTATTGACCCCTCTCCCTCTGGAGCCTGACGGCTGCAGATCTTGTACACAGCGTATACCGTGGAAATAGTGGTATGAGCCCGATTTCATTCTCATAACTTCCCGCAAGGCTGGAAAGGTAAGTTGGTCTGCGACGATTTTAGCGGTTACAAGGCCAGCTTCGAACTCGGCGCGACCGAGCTTGGCTGCCTGGCCCAGGCCCGGCGCAAATTCTTCGAATTGCGCGCTACTAATAAGAGCCAGCTCGCCGAGCAGGCCCTGCGTTGCGTCCAGTGGCTGTACGAAATTGAGAGTGTTGGGGGGCAGTTTTCAATCAGCGCCAACAGCCTGAACCCAAGCCCACTGAGAATCCGACTTTTTCAGCAGAATCGGCCAATTGTTGCTCACTGGCTATGTCTAGCCTCCCGCAAATTTCTGGATCAGATGGGTCGGCCCGGACACGATTAGCAGATCACCAGGCCGGATCAGGGTGCTAGGGGTGGCATGCTGGAAGTCTTGATTGGTGCGCTTCAACCCCACGACGGTCACCCCAAATTTTTCGCGGATTTGCCCGTCGGCCAGCGTGCTGTTGTGGCACGACAGTGGAGAATGAATCTTGGCGATGGCAAAACCGTCGTCGAACTCAATAAAATCAATCATCCGCCCGGTTATGAGGTGAGCGACACGTTCGCCCATTTCCTTCTCCGGATAGACGACGTGATGGGCGCCGATGCGCTGGGCTATCTGCCCGTGCTCGCCTGTCCGGGCCTTTATCCAGATATCCGGGATCCCCAGTTCGGTCAGCGTCATGATGGTCAGCAAACTCGCGGCCAAGTCGGTGCCGATTCCCACAATGGCGTGGGCGAAGTCAGCAACTCCCAATTGGCGCAACACCTGCAGGTTCGTGGAATCTGCCTGCACCGCATGAGTCAGGAGGTCGGCCCACTCATGGACAGGTGCGGCGTCACGGTCGATGCCCATCACGTCGTGGCCCAACCGCATCAGCGATTGGGCCACCGAGCCGCCGAAGCGACCCAGGCCGATCACCACCACGCTGTCGCCCTTGGCAAATGAAAACTTCTCTGAAAATAGAAAATTAGCCAACAATTGGATGTTCCTCCGGGTAACGATAAGGCATGCGGTGCTCGCCCAAGGCCAGTGAAGCCGCCAACGTGATAGTGCCCACCCGTCCGGCGTACATCAGCAGCGTCAACACCAGTTGGCCCGATGTGGGCAAATCGGCGGTGATACCGGTGGACAGGCCAACGGTGCCGAACGCCGAGATGACTTCGAATATGACCTTGTCGGTGGGCAACGTTGTTTCACGCAGGATAAAGAGAGTCGCCAGTACGATCATGGCGCTGCTCAGAACGAGCACGGTGATGGCTTGACGCTGGGCCGGGGCGCCGACTCGCCGGCCAAATGCCTCGCAGTCACTGTGCCCACGAATTTCGGCAATCACCAGTAAGGCGAGGATCGCGACAGTACCGACTTTAACCCCGCCCGCAGTGCCTGCACTGCCGCCGCCGACGAACATCAGAAAGTAATGCACAGCCCAGCTTTCGGGGGTCAGAGCCCCAATATCGATCGAATTGAACCCGGCGGTACGCGCGGAAACTGAAGCAAATGCCGCCGACAAGGCTTTATCGGTCATGGCCATTGGGCCGAGTGTGGTGGAATTGTCCCACTCGAACAGCAGCAGCGTGAAAAAACCGACCACTAACAGGATCGCCGTACCAGACAACGTAAGCTTGGTATGCAGCGACCAACGACGGGGATGGTTGAACCTGCTGCGTAGGTCATACAGAACGGGGAAGCCAATGCCACCGATAATGATCGCAGCCATGATGGGCGACAGAATCCAGGCATCCGTGGCGAAGTGCATCAGGCTGTCGGGATAAATCGAGAAACCTGCGTTATTGAATGCCGATACAGCATGAAATAGACCACTCCACGCAGCATCGGCCCAGGGCTGGCCATAGGCGCCATGCAATCTGAGGGTGAGCCACAAGGCGATGATGAGCTCCAGGGTAAACGTCACCACCAGCACCAACTTGGCCACGCTGGCAATGTCACCTACTCCCAATGAGCGCGACTCCAACTGTGCAGCCATTTTGGTACGCAGGCGCAATCGACTGTTAACCATCAAGCCGAGCAAGGTCGCCACCGTCATGATGCCGAAGCCGCCGAGCTGGAACAGAAGCAGAATCACCGACTGGCCGAAGGTCGACCAGTACGTGCCGGTATCCACCACCACCAATCCGGTCACGCAGACGGCCGATACCGCCGTAAAGAAGGCCGTCACCCAAGGGGCGGCGACCCCCTCGGCCTGGGAGATCGGCTGCATCAGAATGAAGGTTCCGGCGAATATCGCTGCTAGGAACACCAGGGCGACAGCTCTGGCGGGATGAAGCAGTAATTTCATTTGGCATCAAAGCTCATATTGTAAAACGGAAATTCACAGCACTCGGGAAACACGCCAGAGGTTTTTCGACTCTAGCGACGGGATATTTTCAATGCTGCCGTAACCGAATAGATAGGGTAGCCAGGGTTGCTTTTCTTGTCTCGCCATAGCTTTGAAGCAAAGAGTAGAGGCCGCTTCAATACTAGGCTCTGTACGCAATGAATGTCGCAAATACAGCATGACACAGGCCAATAAGACCATCGCCGCAAAACTTTTCTCGAGCTTGTCGAAGCGCGTAACGATACGGCGGTTTTCCTTCAGCCACCTGCGCTCATGAAATGCCCGCAGACACCGGCGTCGGCACCTGCAAGATAACGAATGGCACAGCTCTGAAAATGAAGTTTGAATAACACGTATCGCTTGAGAAAGTGGTTACTGATTCCAGTCGAAGGATACGTCCCCGCCCCATCCCGCGATCTTTCGACTGAGCACAAAGCAAATCCCCGAAAGCGTATGTGCCCAGGCATTACTCCTTGCATGATTAGGCCGGTTGCCACCTATGCGGCAGAATCTGCTCGAAGATCCCCCGATTGCGCCAATCACGAAACCGCGGATAGGTGACTTCGCTGGACGGTTACTGTGCACCCACGTCACCTTATGAAATAGACGGCAGCAGCCCCCTCAGCTGACTCCTTCCACCAGCACCTCAGCTTTTATGCAAAATTATGGCTGGCCAATAATTATGGCGCGTCCATAAAAATAATAATTTCAACAGCAGCCTATCTGTACCGCTTGAACGGGCTAAAAAACAACCAATCCATTTTCCTGACTCCTCCCCTCGGGACGTTTGTTGAGGACCCGTTAGAGGGTTTCGGTGAATTCGGCGATGACCTGAGCTTTTTGTTCCGGGGTAACGCCGTCACGGGTGATGCGCAGGCTGACAAAGGGCATGCCAGTGGCTCCAGTGGTCGGCCATCGGGATGATGGGCTGGCGAGTGGGGCTAATTTAGGCGTGCGACTGAAGGAGATAGAGGTGGCACGGAGTAATTCATTAATACTGCGATGTAACACGTTAGAGGCCTGCAGGCGCGCATAAAAAAACCCCGAACCAGTCGGGGTTTTTTATCGCCTGGCATCAGGCGCGACGTGCGATCAATTAGAAAACGTTGATCGGGTAGTCGGCGAACAGACGGATTTCGTTACCGCCTACGTTGTAGTTGCTGGCGTTGCTGGAGACGCGCAACCAGGACGCACGAGCGCGCAGGCTCAGGTCTTTGGCCGGGCCGCTCTGAACGACGTATTTGAACTGGTTGAAGATTTCACGCTCGGTGCCACTGCCGCGGTTGGAACCGTCGTCAATGTTGGTGCCGCGCACGTAAGCGATGTTGTAGGTCAGGCCAGGTACGCCGAAGGCACTGAAGTCCAGGCCGTAGCCTGCTTGCCAGGAGCGCTCGTCTTTACCGTTGAAGTCGGACCAGTAGGAGTTGGCCAGCAGGATGGTGTTGCCGCCATCGCCAATGCCGCCAGCGTTGCGGTAGCCGCCGTACAGGTAGCCGGTGTCGCCGGTGCTGCGCTGGTGAGCGACGGTGAAGCTGTGCGGGCCAACAGCCCAGGTAGCGCCCAGGCTCCAGATTTTGTTGTCGCGAGCGTCCGCGTCACCTTGGTTTTCCAGGGCGAAGCTGCGGTCCAGCTTGGTTTTGTAGCCGTTGAAGTCAAAGGTCAACGATTGCTTCTCTGGCAGCGCCAGCACGTAGTTGACGTTGACGTATTGCTTCTTCAGCACGTCTTGCATGTCGGACGCATACAGCGCGGCGGACAGGCTTTCGGTGAATTTGTAGCTACCACCGATGTAGTCGATGCTTTTCAGGCGGCCGCTGTCGCCGCCTTCGGCGCTCTTGCGAGCTTCCTTGGTGAAGTGACCCGCGTCCAGTTGCAGACCGGCAATTTCTTTGGACACGATCGAGGTGCCCTCGAAGGTTTCCGACAGCAAACGCGAGTTGTCGTATTCCAGGACCGGAACAGCTGGCATCTGCTGACCGTATTTGATCACGGTGTTGGAGATGCGCGCCTTGACGGCTGCGCCGCCCTTGGCCAGGTCGTTGGCGGCTTCGCCGCTGTCACCTTGCTTGAAGAAGTCGATACCGCCCGCGCCGCTGCGGCCTTTGCCACCGTCCAGGCGCAGCGCGTATTGGCCGATCACGTCCACACCCACGCCGACAGTGCCTTGGGTGAAGCCGGACTCGAACTTGCCGATGAAGCCCTGGCCCCATTCGGCTTTGTCTTGCTTGCCGTTTTTGTAGTCACGGCTGATGTAAGCGTTGCGTACTGCGATGTTCAGGTGGCTGTCGTCTACAAAACCCTTGGATTGCTCCTGGTCGCTAGCCATTGCCTGAGATGCGCTCAAAATCCCCAGAGCGATCAGACCCATCCGTTGCTTCAACATTTCTTATATTCCTTATTACTGGTTGAGTACGCGCTGAGACACCAGGCTCCGTGTTGCTTTTCTGGTGTCGACTTTCTCCAGAAAAAAGAAGGCCCGCGGACGACTGAACTGCCGCGGGCCTTTTTTTATTGGATGAGTTATGGCGGTTAGCCACAGGCGTTGGGCGCAATCGTATGCGCGCGTTGAACTATGTGTCAATTTCGTGAATCGTCTGTATTTAGGCGAAAAAAGTCTAAGCGGCGCATTCCAGAGCCTTCACCCAAGCCCGAAAAACCATCCGACTCGTCAACAAAACATATCGTGTAACACTTTTAGCAGCCTGAATCTTTGGGAATACATAACGCGCGCAAATGCAAAGCATTACCATTTGCGCACATTTTTCTCCCGCCCTTTTTGGATGCATTTCTCCATGCCTGCCTCTCGCCTGACGCCCATCACCCTTGGGCTCTCTGTCCTGCTGTCTGCCGGTTTTGCCTGTGCTGCCACCGTCTTGCCCGAAACTTCGGTCAGCGCCGAAGCTGACGAAGACGACCCACGCGTCAAGGAGACCAACACCGCCACCCGCACCGCCACCTCGGTGCGCTACGTGCCCCAGGCAATCGATTCGGTCAAAACCGAAAGCCTGCGCGCCTACGGCACCAACGACCTGGGCCAGGCATTGAGCGGCATGCCCAACGTGAGCAGCGGTGCCGACACACGGTTCGACAGCCTGCGTATCCGCGGTTTCGACTCGAGCAATGACTTCTACCTGGACGGCATACGCGACGACAGCCAGTACGTGCGCGACCTGCATAACATCGAGCGCATCGAAGTGCTCAAAGGCCCGGCAGCCGTGCTTTACGGGCGAGGCGGCCAGGGCGGGATCGTCAACCGCGTGAGCAAACTGCCCCAAGCCGGGCAGAAGTCCAGCATCGAAGCCCAAGGCGGCAGCCATGATTTGCGCAGCCTGTACGCCGACCTCAGCACCGACCCTAGCGACGACATCAGCCTGCGCCTGAACATGGGCAACCAGGACAACAACAGCTTCCGCGACGGCGTGAGTGGCAACCGCCAGCTGTTTGCGCCGTCCATGAGCTGGCAACTGACGCCTGACTTGAATTGGTTGGTGCAATACGAATACAGCCGCTACAACCGTACGCCGGATCGCGGCATTCCAGGGGTTGGCGGGCGCCCGGCGCAGGTGAGCCGCAGCACCACTTACTTTGACAGCCGCGACTACATCGACGACAAATCCCAGTCCCTGCGCTCCAAGCTGGCCTACGAACTCAACAGCAACTGGCAACTGCGCCATACCCTCGGCGTGTTCAAGCTCGACAGCGATTTCGACAACACCTACCAGACCGGCTATGACGCCAAAACCAACAACGTCACGCGCCAGCGCTGGCAGCAGGACCTGACCACCCGCAACGTTTTCAATAACCTTGAGCTGGAAGGCGGTTTCGACACCTTTGGCCTGGAACATCGCCTGCTCACCGGCCTTGAGTTGGGCAGCCAGCGCCGCAACCCGAAGTTGTACAGCGCCACTGCCGTCAACCGCGGCGGCCAGGCCGTACCCAGCCTGGACCTCGACCAGCCCGACCGCCACCTCAGCCACACCGGGCGGATGAGTCTTTCAAGTAACAACCACACCGAAGTCGAAAGTCGCGCGCTGTACGTGCAGGATCAACTGCGCCTCAACGATCAATGGCAAGTGCTGGCCGGCCTGCGTTACGACCACTTCGAAGTGGACACTACCAATAAGCTGCTCAACGTCCGGCAAGACGTCGAGAGCCACAGCACCAGCCCGCGAATCGGTCTGGTGTGGACGCCACTGGAACATCACTCGTTCTACGCCTCGTGGAGCAAGACCTTCTCGCCGGCGGGTGGCGGCTTGATCGGTATCACCCCGAATGCCGCAGGCAGCGTCAACGACCTGAGCCCCGAGCTGACCAAGCAAAAGGAAATCGGCGTAAAAAGCGACTGGCTCGACGACCGCCTGAGCACCACCCTGGCCCTGTACGAACTGGAACTCTACAACCGCCGCACCAGCGACCCGCTGGACCGCACTATCACCCTGCTCACCGGCGAGCAACGTTCACGCGGCGTGGAGTTGACGGCCACCGGCAAGGTCGTCGGCAATTGGTATGTGCGCGGTGGCGTGGGCTTGCAGGACGCCAAGGTCGAGAAGGACAACAACGGCTTTGAAGGCAAGCGCATCAGCGATGTGGCCAAGCGCAATGCCAGCCTGTTTATCACCTGGAAACCGGAAATGGGCTGGTACGCAGAAACCGGTCTGACCCTCGTAGGCGACCGTTATGCCGACAACCTCAACACCGTGGTGCTGCCCGGCTATGGCCGGTGGGACGCGTTGGCCGGGTTCCGTCAGAAGGAATGGGATGTGCGGGCGGCGCTGAACAACATTGCCGACAAAAACTACTACGCCTCGGCCACCAGTGCGGCGCAGATTCAACCGGGCGAGCCGCGTAGCCTGGTAGTAACAGGCACCTACAGTTTTTAAGACGTTCTCGATGCAAATGTGGGAGCGGGCTTGCTCGCGAAAGCGCAGTGTCAGTCACCGAATGTGTTGCTGATACACCGCTTTCGCGAGCAAGCCCGCTCCCACACTGATCTGCGGGCACTTCAGTTTTGCATCAGCTCGCATAACGCGCGCACTTCATCCTCACTGAACAACCCCACCGGGTAACGTTCACTCATCACGCTGCGCAAGTCAGGTTGCCTCACCTGTCGCGAGCCGTTTGCCTTCAACCAGAGCGCCAACGCATGGATCGCCTTACCGTCGACCCGCGTGGGGTGGAACGGGCGCGTGTAGATCAGGTTCATATCGGCATTCATTTCAGCGCTCTCTCCTACTGCGTGAGCGGCTAACTTACTCAAGGTTTATGACAGAACTGCGCAGTCATCCCCTTGGTTCACCGTGACAACACCGATACAAGAGCTATGCCAATGTCCCGTGTTTATAGGCATTCGGAAACAAAAAAGCCCGCAACCTAACGGGGCCGCGGGCTTGCTGTGAGCGCTATAAACAGGCAGCGCCGTGTTATCACTCAGACACTGTTACAACTGCACTCAGTTTTTGTGCGGCGCTGGCTGTTGTTGGGTCAGGCAATGAATATTTCCGCCGCCCAGTAACAGTTCGCGGCCCGGCACCATCACCACTTCGTGCTGCGGGAACAGGTTTTGCAGAATGTCCTTGGCCTGGCTGTCCAGCGGGTCGTCGAAGCTCGGCGCGATGATGCCGCCGTTGACGATCAGGAAGTTCACGTAGGAACCCGCCAACCGCACGGTCGGATTTCGTTCCTGGCTGCCGTCAACCGGGTCCACACCCGCGCATTCTTCCTCGGTGGCATACAGCGGCCCCGGAATCGGCATTTTATGCACTGTGAACGAGCGGCCCTGGGCATCGGTGCTGCTTTGCAGCACGTCCATGGCTGCGTGGCAGCGCGCGTAGTTCGGGTCTTGCGGGTCATCGGTCCAGGCCAGCAGCACTTCGCCCGGGCGCACGTAGCAGCAGAAGTTATCCACATGGCCGTCGGTTTCGTCGTTGAACAGGCCGTCCGGCAACCAGATGATCTTATCCACAGCCAGGTTGTCGCTCAGCACCGCTTCGATCGCCGCACGATCCAGGTGTGGGTTGCGATTGCGGTTCAGCAGGCATTCTTCGGTGGTGATCAGCGTGCCTTCACCGTCGACATGGATCGAACCACCTTCCAGCACGAAACCTTCGGTGCGGTAACGCGGCGCGCGCTCGATCTCGAGGATCTTGCCGCCCACCTGCGCATCGCGATTCCACGGCGCATACAGGCCGCCGTCGAAGCCGCCCCAGGCATTGAAATCCCAGTTCACACCGCGCACTTCGCCGCTGTGGTTGATGACGAACGTAGGGCCGGTGTCGCGTACCCACGCATCGTCGTTGGACATTTCCACCACGCGGATATTGGGCACATCCAAACGCGCGCGAGCGTTTTCATACTGGTCGGCAGAAACGGCGACCGTCACCGGCTCAAAGCGCGCGATAGCCTTGGCCACCGCCACATGAGCTGCCTGCGCCGGCTTGCCACCCAGGCGCCAGTTGTCCGGACGCTGCGGCCAAATCATCCAGGTTTGGGTTTGCGGCGCCCATTCGGCGGGCATGTAGAAGCCATCGGCGCGAGGTGTGCTGTGCAGGGTGGTCATGGCGATCAGGACTCCGAATGGGGTGAAGGCCGACTTTATAACGGATAAAAATCGGCTTTAGAAGCAACAAAAAATCATAGACGACAAACATTACAATAATTAGCCGATAACAATCGATTAATTACAATTGCTCGTCCAGCGCCTTCGACAGCATGTCGACAAAGAAGTCCACGCTGCGTTTAGAAGTCACCATCGGCGGCTTGATCTTCAGAATGTTGAGATAATCGCCCGTCGGCTGCATGAAAATACCCAACACGCGCAGACGCTCACACAACAACGCGGTTTCTTCTGTGGCGGGTTCCAGGGTGTGCCGATCACGCACCAACTCCAGGCCCAGGTAAAAGCCGGAACCGTGAACGGCCCCCACCAAAGGATGACGATCAATCAAGGCTTGCAGGCGCGCCTTGAAATGCCCACCTACCACTTGGGCGTTTTCCCACAGTTTTTCCTCCTCCATCACGTCCAACACGGCCATGCCGATCCGGCAACTGACCGGGCTGCCGCCCGACGATGAGAAGAAATACCCTTCGGCCTCCAGCGCCTCGGCGATGTCCCGCCGGGTAATCACCGCGCCCAGCGGCTGGCCGTTCCCCATGCCCTTGGCCATGGTGATGATGTCCGGCACCACGCCTTGCTCTTCAAAGCCCCAGAAGAAATGCCCCATGCGGCCGTAGCCCACCTGCACTTCATCGGCGATGCACACGCCGCCTTGGGCACGCACCAACGCGTACACCTGCTGCAGATAGCCCGGCGGCAACGAGATGCCACCGGCGTTGCCATACACCGGCTCGCAGATAAAGCCTGCCAATTGGCGTTTGCTCGCGGCGATTTTCGCCAAGTTGTGTTCCACACTTCTTACGTAATCCGGCGCACTGTCCTGCCCACGGAACTCGCCGCGATAGGTATTGGGCGCGGTCACCGGGTGCACCCAGTCAGGACGGCTACTGAGTGCCTGAGGGTTATCGGCAATCGACGTGGACACCGCGTCCGCCGCCACCGACCAACCGTGGTAGGCCTCCAGCACGCTGAGCATGTCGCGCCCGCCGCTGTAGGCCCAGGCCAGGCGTATCGCCAGGTCATTGGCCTCGGTGCCGCTGTTGACCAGAAACACCCGGTCCATGCCCTCCGGCGCCAACGCCAGCAACCGTTCGGAAAACTCGGCAATTGCCGCATAGTGGAAACGCGAGTTGGTGTTGAGCAATGACCATTGCCGCGCCGCCTCCGCCGCCATGCGTGGGTGGCCATGGCCCAACACCGCGACGTTGTTGAGCATGTCCAGGTAAGAGCGGCCCTGCATGTCGATCAGATGGTTGCGCCAGCCACGTTCGATGCGCGGCGGGTCAACGTAATAGTGCTTCTGCGAGCGGGCGAAACTGGCGTCACGTCGAGCCAGCAAGGCCTCGGCGTCCAACTCGGGTTCCGCATCACAGGCCAGCCCCAGCAGCGTGGCCGGCGACGGGCAGATTGCCTGCCAAGCCAGGGCTCGGGACGGCGTGCAGAACAACGGCGGCTCAAGGTCGGCGCGGCATAACTGCACGGTGAGCGGCGCGTGGACCTCGCCGAGGATTTGCCCTTTTACCACTGCTGAACCCGGTTTCAACGCGGTCTCCACACCCCCTAAGCGCAAGCTCAACGGAGCGCTATGCAAACACAGCACACCGTCATCGCCCTGGCGCAACGTCCCACCAAAGGGCGCTTCCAACACGCAACCATGGGGAAGGTGCAGCTCCACGTGGAGGGGGAAAGTGTCCGGTTCGACGGCACTGTCGGCACGGGTACGTGACAGCCGATATTGCCCGTACCGACTGGCGGCCAACCCATGCACCGCCGCCGCTTCATCCAACAGCCGACGGTCGACGCCGGGCAATTCCCAATTGCCGGCCTCGAAATGCGGGCTGAGCACGCCCAGGTCGATCAGCGCGAACTCACGCCCCACGAGGCCCGGCAATAACGGTGCGAAGTCCTGACTGGCCAACGGCATCAACGCCTCACCGACGCAACGCAGAATGGCGGCTTCCATCAACTCAAACGGCACCGACGTCGCCACATGGAAGATTTCCCACTCGTGTTCGGCGTTTTTCAATAAGTACGTGTTGTCCGGGTCCAGACGCTGCTGTTGTTCGCTGCTGAGCACCAGCACCGCCGCGCGGGCGACAATCAACGGCCACAACGCCTGCAATTCCTCACGCTGCAACGGCGTCACCGCGTAATACGCCTGGATCGCCGGCAGGATGGCAAAAGGATCGCCTTCGGCATGGTGCAGCAAGGCCGCGCAGGTCACGGACAGGTCGGCTATGCGCCAGGTGTGCACCAGATCGCCGAAATCAATGACCCCCTGGACCTGCCACTGCCGCTGGGCATCGCGCTGCCAGACGACATTGTCATCGGTGATGTCCATGTGCACCGCTTGCCATGGCAAATGATCCACCAAGGGCAGCATGCGGTGTTCCACCTCCACGGCCACCTGTTCCAACGTCATGCGGTGGGGCAGGTTTTCCAGTGTCGCCAGCAGGTGGGCGATCAGTCCCCGTGCGTGGCGTGGGTCCCATTGCAGGGTGCGATCAAGGCCCGGATGTGTGAACGGGGCCAGCGCCAGGCTCATCCGCCCGCACAGGGCGCCGAAGCCTGCGATCACCTCGCGCCCCAGATGAGGCAGATGGGTCAAGGGTTGGCCGTCGATGTAATCCAACAGCCGCACGTGCAGGGTTTGCCCCGCTATCGCCAGGGTGAGCAACTCATCACCGGTGAGCGCCTTGATAACGTTGGGCACCTGCACGTACGCATTGGCCTGCAGCTCATTGAGCGCCGCGTGCTGTGCCTGCAACTCAACCGCAGCGTAATCGCCCCGGCAGATCTTGAGCACAAACCGGCCGCGATCACTGTCGACCCTGTAGTTGAGGTCTTGCTGGCTGCCCAGTGCGTGCAACGTGCCGGTGAGGCCGTAATGGTGCTCGAGCAACTGTGCTGCTTGATCAGGACCCACTTGCGGGCAGGGCAAATTGGCGCGATGGATCAACGTGGCGAGCAACATGTGACGACCTCGGTTTTTTTGAGCGTCTATATCGCCATTAACCCGGTCAGTATGGCAACCCCCAGCACACACCACGCTTGCGCCGCCCGGTCTCACAACTCAAGCTATGCTCTCGCTTAATGACCGTCTAAGGAAAAGGCTCTCTGACATGCGCATTCTCATCACCGGCGGTGCCGGGTTTATCGGTTCTGCACTGATTCGCCACCTGATTCAACACACTGAGCACGAAGTGCTCAACCTGGACAAACTCACCTATGCCGGCAACCTGGAGTCGCTGACCAGCATCGCGTCCAACAGCCGCTATGAGTTCGTGCAAGCCGATATCATCGACCAGGCCACCGTCAGCGCCGTGCTGGCACGCTTTGAGCCCCAGGCGATCATGCACCTGGCAGCCGAGTCGCACGTCGACCGTTCCATTGACGGCCCGTCGGACTTTATCCAGACCAACATCGTCGGCACCTACAGCCTGCTGGAAGCCACGCGCGCCTATTGGCAAACGCTGGCCGAACCGGCCAAGAGCGCGTTCCGCTTCCACCACATCTCCACCGACGAAGTGTATGGCGACCTCCACGGTGTGGACGACCTGTTCACCGAAACCACTCCTTACGCGCCAAGCTCCCCGTATTCGGCCAGCAAAGCGGCCTCCGACCACCTGGTCCGCGCCTGGCAGCGCACCTATGGCCTGCCGGTGCTGCTGACCAACTGCTCGAATAACTACGGGCCGTTCCACTTCCCCGAGAAGTTGATCCCGCTGGTCATCCTCAATGCCCTCGCAGGCAAGCCACTGCCGGTCTATGGCGACGGTTTGCAGGTGCGCGACTGGCTGTTCGTCGAAGATCACGCGCGTGCACTGCTCAAAGTCGTGACCGAGGGTGAAGTCGGCGAAACCTACAACATCGGCGGTCACAACGAGCAGAAGAACATCGACGTGGTACGCGGCATCTGTGGCCTGCTGGAAGAACTGGCGCCACACCGCCCCGCCGGCGTAGAAAAATTCACCGACCTGATCACCTTCGTCAAGGACCGTCCGGGCCACGACCAGCGCTACGCGATCGATGCGAGCAAGATCGAAGCCGACTTGGGCTGGGTCCCTGAAGAAACCTTTGAAACCGGCCTGCGCAAGACCGTGCAGTGGTATCTCGATAACCTCGACTGGTGCCGCAGGGTCCAGGACGGTAGTTATCAAGGTGAGCGACTCGGCAATACCGACGCAAAAGATCTGATCGCATAAGGATCTGATCACACGACCTGTTCACCTCGGCGAGGCAAACCCAATGAATGTAATCGCGACTGAGCTGCCCGATGTGTTGATCCTCGAACCGAAGGTGTTTGGCGATGAGCGCGGCTTTTTTTATGAGAGCTTCAACGCCAAGGCTTTTGCTCAAGCCACAGGCCTGCAGTTGGAGTTTGTGCAGGACAACCACTCCCGTTCGCAAAAGGGCGTGCTGCGCGGCTTGCACTATCAGATCGAAAATACGCAGGGGAAACTGGTACGTGTGACTGCCGGTGAGGTCCTGGATGTGGCGGTGGATATCCGCCGCAGCTCGCCTGATTTCGGCAAATGGACCAGCGTGCGCTTGTCCGCCGAAAACAACCGCCAGCTGTGGATTCCACCCGGGTTTGCCCACGGTTTTGTAGTGCTCAGCGACCACGCCGAGTTCCTCTACAAAACCACGGATTACTACACGCCCTCTGCAGAGCGTTGTATCCGTTGGGACGACCCGCAGCTCAATATCGACTGGCTGCTGGACGGGGCTCCGACCTTGTCCGCCAAGGATCAAAACGGCAAACGCCTGGCAGAGGCCGACGTGTTTCCTTGACCGGCGAGTGTCTTGCACGACAGCCCTAGGCATAATGCGCCTGTACCCACAGGCGCATGACTCCCATGACACCACCCCTTCCGCGAAGACCCCGCTGGCGCAGCCTTGCGTTGTTGGCGTTGTGCCTCGCGCCGCTGCTGTGGCCGCTGGAACATTTGGCCGAGCGGTATTACCGCAGTGAACTGGCCGGGCAAAACCGCCAGACCCTCGATCTGTACGTCGCCAACCTGCTCGGCACCCTGCACCGCTATGAGGTGCTGCCGCAAATCCTCGGTGACCTGCCCGCCCTGCGTACCGTGCTGGATGCGCCCCACGTCAGCACCAACTTGACCAACGCCAACCGGCTGCTCAAGGACGTCGCCGCCCAGGCCGGTGTGGAAGTGATGTACCTGATGGACACCACCGGCAAAACCCTCGCCGCCTCTAACTGGGATAAACAGGACAGCTTTGTCGGCCGCAACTTCTCGTTTCGTCCCTATTTCAGCGAAGCCATGGCCGGGCACCTGGGGCGGTTTTTCGGCCTGGGCACCACCTCGGCCAAGCGCGGCTACTTCTTCGCTGCCGCCGTTCACGATGGCGATAAAATCATCGGCGTGCTGGTGGTCAAGGTTGACCTGGACCACACCGAAAGCCTGTGGGGCAACACGCCAGAACAACTGCTGGTGACCGACCACAACGGCGTGGTGATCCTCACTTCGCGCCCGCAATGGCGATTCCGCGCCACCCGTCCGCTGACCGCCGAGGAACGCCAGGCGATCATTGCGATCCAGCCCTACCCGACGCGCGACCCGCAGCCGCTGGCGCTGAGTCCCACAGCGTGGCTGCGCCAATCCACGGCCATCGCCGAAACCGGATGGACCGTGGAAATTCTCGCGCCGCGCTCATTGATCAATCGCCCGGTGCGCACCGTGGTGGCCGTCGGTGGCGCCGCGTTACTGGTGCTAATGCTGTTGCTGGGTTTGATGATGCAGCGCCGTCGGCATTACCTGGAGCGCATCGCGTTCGAAGCCAAGGCCCGACGCGAGTTGGAAGCCCGTGTGGTGGAGCGCACCAGCGACCTGGAAGGTCTGAACCGGCGCCTCAAACAGGAAGTGCTCGAGCGTGAGCACGCCCAGCAGGAACTGGTTCGCGCCCAGGATGACCTGGTGCAGGCCGGTAAACTGTCGGCGCTGGGGACCATGTCGGCGAGTATCAGCCACGAACTCAATCAGCCCCTCGCGGCGATTCGCAGCTACGCGGAAAACGCCGAGATCCTGCTCGACCATGAACGCACCAACGACGCACGGGGCAACCTCAAACTGATCAGCGAACTGACGGGGCGCATGGCCTCGATCATCGCCCACCTGCGCGCATTCGCCCGACGCGACCGCCACGCCCCGGAAAGCGTGGCCTTGCAACCGGCACTGGATGACGCGCTGGCGTTACTGGCCAAGCGGCGGCGGTCGATGGAGGTCGAGCTGATCCGTGACTTGCCGGAAGCCACCCTATGGGTGCAAGCCGGGGAAACGCGTCTGCGCCAGGTACTCGGCAACCTGCTGGCCAACGCCCTTGACGCCCTGACCGAAAAAGGCCCGCCGCGCAAACTCTGGTTGAGTGCCCAAACCACCGAACAGGGCGTCAACCTGTACATTCGCGACAATGGCCCGGGCTTTTGCATGGAAGCCCTGGGCCGGGCCAGTGAACCGTTCTACACCACCAAGACCCGCACCCAGGGCCTGGGGTTGGGCCTGGCGATCTGTGACACCTTGATGCGTGCCTTTGGCGGTGAACTGCTGTTCGCCAACCACAAGGAAGGCGGCGCACTGTTAACCTTGAAATTGCGTGCCGGCTCGCCGGGCGTCAGTCTGCAACCGTCCGAGGACCGCAGTGTATGAGTATCGATAACCAGATTCAGGTGGTGCTGATCGACGACGATCCCCACCTGCGTCAGGCCCTGTGCCAGACCCTGGACCTGGCCGGGCTGAAGGTCCTGACCCTGGGCGAAGCCACCGGCCTCACCGCGCGCCTGTCCCGCGACTGGCCGGGCGTGGTGGTCAGCGATATCCGCATGCCCGGCATGGACGGCCTGGAGCTGCTCGCCGAACTGCATGGCCAGGACCCTGAACTGCCGGTGTTGTTGATTACCGGCCACGGTGATGTGCCGTTGGCGGTGCAAGCCATGCGCGCCGGCGCGTATGACTTTCTCGAAAAACCGTTCGCCAGCGACGCCCTGCTCGACAGCGTCCGCCGCGCCCTGGCCCTGCGCCGTCTGGTGCTGGACAACCGCAGCCTGCGCCTGGCTCTCAGTGATCGCCAGCAACTGAGTACGCGCCTGGTCGGGCACTCACCGCAGATGCTGCGTCTGCGCGAGCAGATCGGCGCCCTCGCAGCGACCCGTGCCGACGTGCTGATCCTCGGCGAAACCGGGGCCGGCAAAGAAGTAGTGGCCCGCGCGCTGCACGACCTGTCGAGCCGGCGTAGCGGACCGTTTGTGGCGATCAACGCCGGTGCCCTGGCCGAATCAGTAGTCGAAAGCGAGCTGTTCGGCCATGAGCCCGGCGCTTTTACGGGCGCGCAGAAACGCCGTATCGGCAAGTTTGAATTCGCCAACGGCGGCACACTGTTCCTCGATGAAATCGAAAGCATGAGCCTGGATGTACAGGTCAAACTGCTGCGCCTGTTGCAGGAGCGCGTGGTTGAGCGCCTGGGTGGCAATCAGCTGATCCCGCTGGATATCCGCATTATCGCGGCCACCAAGGAAGACCTGCGCCAGGCCGCCGACCAGGGCCGCTTCCGGGCCGACTTGTATTACCGCCTCAACGTCGCGCCGCTGCGCATTCCGCCGCTGCGCGAGCGCGGTGAAGATGCACTGATGTTGTTCCAGCACTTTGCCGACGAAGCCAGCAGCCGCCACGGCCTGCCGCTGCACGAGCTGCAACCGGGCCAACGGGCGCTGCTGTTGCGTCACAGCTGGCCGGGCAATGTGCGCGAACTGCAAAATGCGGCGGAGCGCTTCGCCTTGGGGCTGGAGTTGGCACTCGATGCCACGGCGGACAATCCCGCCACCGGCGTCCTGACGTCCACACCCGGCGGCTTGAGCGAACAGGTCGAACAGTTCGAAAAAAGCCTGATCGCCGCCGAACTGACCCGCCCCCACAGTTCGGTCCGCAGCCTCGCCGAAGCCCTCGGCGTGCCGCGCAAGACCCTGCACGACAAACTGCGCAAACACGGCCTGAACTTCGCCGACAGCGCCAGCCACAACGCTGACGACGAATAACCCTGCCCACTCGCCAAGAGGCCATCATGAGCCGCGACAGCCGTTACCTGGAATCCATCCTTCATCACGACATCCCCCTCACCCGGGAGATGGGCCTCAAGGTGCTCGATTGGCAACACGACCAACTGCAGCTGCACCTGCCCTTGCAGGCCAATATCAACCACAAGAGCACGATGTTCGGCGGCAGCCTTTATTGCGGCGCCGTGCTGGCGGGTTGGGGCTGGCTGCACTTGAAACTGCGCGAAGAAGGCATTGAAGACGGGCATATCGTGATTCAGGAAGGGCAGATCAGTTACCCGCTGCCGGTCACGCGGGATGCAACGGTGGTGTGCCCGGCACCGGAAGAAAAGGTGTGGAAGCGGTTTTTGGCGACGTACAAGCGCTATGGCCGGGCGCGGTTGACGCTGGAGACGTGGATCGTCAACGAAGGCAGTGCAGAACAGGCCGTGTCCTTCACCGGCCAATACGTCCTGCACCGCTAGAAGCCACAACACAAAACAACTGTGGGAGCTGGCTTGCCTGCGATAGCGGTAGATCAGTCACTGAAGCGGTGACTGTCAGACCCTTATCGCAGGCAAGCCAGCTCCCACATTTTGATTTTTTGAGGCCTTAAGAACGCGCCAGGGTCAGCAATCGCTCGCGCCACGCAGCCTTCGCCGGCAACGCCAAAAAGAACGGGTTCAACAACGAGGCCCGTGCCGGATAACTGAACGGCTCGCCGCTCAATTCCAGCACCTCGCCCCCTGCGCCTTCCAGTACGCCCTGGGCCGCAGCGGTGTCCCATTGCGATGTTGGCGCCAGGCGCGGGTAGCAATCGGCGCTGCCCTCGGCCAGCAGACAGAACTTCAGCGAGCTGCCGATATTCGCCAGTTTCAATGCCCCAAGCCCTTCACTCAAACCGTCGAGCAGGCGTTCCTGTTCAGGGCTGGAATGGCGCCGGCTGGCGACCACGGTAAATGATTCGCCCGCCGCCGGTGCCTCACGCACCTGAATCTGCTTGGGCGCGTCATTCACATCGGAGCGCCACGCCCCCAGCCCGGCACCACCGAAGTAGCAACGGCCACTGGTCGGCATCGACACCACACCGAATACCACACGGCCTTGCTCAATCAACGCAATATTGACGGTGAACTCTTCGCTGCCGGAAATAAATTCCTTGGTGCCATCCAACGGGTCCACCAACCACCAGCGCTGCCAGCCGGCACGCACGCTCTGGTCGATATCAGCATCTTCTTCGGACAGCACCGGAATGCTCGGGTCGAGCGCGGTAAGGCCCGCCAGGATCAGGTGGTGAGCCGCCAGGTCCGCCGCCGTCACCGGCGAATCGTCCGACTTGGCGGTAACGGCCACATCGGCGCGCCAAAACGGCAGAATCACTTCACCCGCCTGGCGAGCCAGCTCAATCACAGGGGCAATATACGGGTGGCCTAAAAACAGTTCGCTCATGCGGTAAACGCTCCACGCTGGGTCAACAGGTCTCGTACCAGATACAGTGCGGCCAGGGCGCGGCCTTCGCTGAACTGCTCGTTTTGCGCCAGTTGCGACAACTCGCGCAGGTTGACCCTGTCCACACGCATCGGCTCAGGCTCATCGCCTTCCAGGCGCTCTTCATACAGTTCAGTGGCCAGCACCACCTGGATTTTCTGGCTCATATAGCCAGGCGACAACGACAGCTCGGTAATGTGCTCCAACTGTCGCGCGCCATAGCCAGCTTCTTCCTTGAGTTCACGGTCGGCTGCCGCCAGCACGTCTTCGCCGGGTTCGATCAACCCTTTGGGTAACGACAACTCATATTCGTCGGTGCCACCGCAGTATTCTTCCACCAGTAACGCATGGTCCTCGTCGATCATCGCCACGATCATCACCGCGCCGTAGCCGGCACCGCGGCCTACCAGGCGCTCGTAGGTTCGTTCAACGCCATTGGAAAAGCGCAGTTGCACTTCCTCCACGCGGAACAAACGGCTACTGGCGACTATTTCGCGGGCGAGTACGGTGGGTTTCTGGCGCATAAGCGGCTCCTTGGCGTGATCGGGTTACTATACCGTGGCTTTTCCGATTGTCTGTGTCGGATATCTTTACTTACATGAGAACGCCCCATGCCCTCTTTGCCCTGGCACGCCATCGACACCGTCCTGCTGGACATGGACGGCACCTTGCTTGACCTGCATTACGACAACCACTTCTGGATGGAGCACCTGCCCCAGCGCTATGCCGAGCTGCACGGCGTGACCCGGGCCATGGCCGAGATGGAGTTGCAGCCACTGTTCGAGCGTAACGCCGGACAGTTGCAATGGTATTGCCTGGATTTCTGGAGCACGGAGCTGAAGATCCCGGTGCGCGAGCTCAAGCTGGAAACCGCCCACCTGATCGCCCTGCGCGCGGATGCGGATACGTTTCTGGCAGCGGTCAAACGGGCCGGCAAACGCGTCATCCTGATCACCAATGCGCATCGTGACTCGCTGTCATTGAAACTGGAACGCATTGAGCTGGCGCCGTATTTCGAGCGGTTGATCAGCTCTCACGACTACGGTTTCCCCAAGGAAAACCTGCAGTTCTGGGATGCCCTGCAAGCCGATATCCACTTTGACCCGGCCCGCAGCCTGTTTATCGATGACACCTTGCCGATCCTGCGCAGTGCCCGGGATTTTGGCGTGGGGCATCTGCTGGCGGTGAAAGAGCCGGACAGTCAGAAAGGGCCGAAGGATACTGCGGAGTTTGCGGCGGTAGAAGATTACCGGGACCTCATTGTCGGACTGTAATCAATGTGGGAGCGGGCTTGCTCGCGAAAGCAGTGTGCCAGCCACTGGATGTGTTGACTGATCCACCGCATTCGCGAGCAAGCCCGCTCCCACATTTTTGTGCCGAGTGTTACTCAGGAATACGCAGCGTCTGCCCTGGGTAAATTTTGTTCACATCTTTGAGCAGCGGCTTGTTGGCCTCGAAGATTTTGTTG
This sequence comes from Pseudomonas sp. M5A4_2d, assembly GCF_053345295.1. Taxonomy (NCBI): domain Bacteria; kingdom Pseudomonadati; phylum Pseudomonadota; class Gammaproteobacteria; order Pseudomonadales; family Pseudomonadaceae; genus Pseudomonas; species Pseudomonas sp. M5A4_2d. The sequence continues at coordinate 453,528 of NZ_JBKEZW010000003.1, forward strand.
TACTGGTTGGCGTTGCCATACACCGCCAGGGAAATCGCACTCAGGGTGTCGCCCTTTTTCACCACCACAAAACGGGCGGCGGCGACGACAGGGCCGGAGACGGTAATCTGGTCATCTACAGTGGCTACACCGGCAATATTGCCCGCCGCCAGAAGGATTTTTTCTTTCTCTTCCTGGCTGGCGACTTCACCCGTGATCGTCACCTTGTCACCGTCCACGGTGGCATGAACGTTAGGGTTACCCAGCCCTACTGCTTCGATATGTTTTTTCAACTCATCGCTGGCGTTAGCGTTACCCGGCGTCAACAGATCGATCAGCTTTTCGCCTGCTTCTTTCACGAAACTAAAAAGACTCATGGTGTGCTCTCCTTGGGTTTGATTTCCAGATGCCAAAGACTAGACCAATCCCGCAGACTTGGGTTCCAGCCGACCAAAGACCCAAACGCGCTAGAATCCCACGCCATTGGTATAAGCCCGGAGCGAAGATGGACATCAAACAGTTGAAATTCCTCATCGCCCTCGACGAGACCCGGCACTTTGGCCAGGCGGCCGCGCGTTGCCATATCACCCAGCCGACCCTGTCGATGCGCCTGCGCAACCTCGAAGAAGAACTGGACTTGCAACTGGTCAACCGTGGCCAGCGCTTCGAAGGCTTCACCGCGCCGGGCGAGCGCGTCCTGGCATGGGCACGCACCGTGCTGGCGGCCTATGACGGCTTGCAGGCGGAAGCGGCGGCCTGTCGCGGCAATCTCGTGGGTACGTTGCGCCTGGGTGTGGTGCCGCTGTCGAGCTTCGATCCCCTGGCGTTGATGCAGCAACTGCACAAAGAACACCCGAACCTGCGCTTTGAGCTCTCGGCATTAAGCTCCGAACAAATCCTCGAACAGCTGGCGAGCAATCGCCTGGACCTCGGTGTGTCGTATCTGGAGCGCCTCGACAACGAGCGCTTCGACTCGCTGGCACTGGGCGAAACCCGCATGGGCCTGCTCTACGACCAACGGTTTTTCAGCTTCGGCGACAGGCCGTTGAGTTGGGAAGCACTGATTGAATTGCCGTTGGGCATGCTCACCAGCGGCATGCACTTTCGTCAGTCAATCGACCACAACTTCCACAGCCGTGGGCTTAACCCGCAGCCTTTGTTACAAACCGATGCGGTGCACCAATTGTTACAAGCCGTGCACGGCGGCCTGTGTTGCGCCGTGATGCCGCTGGACGGTGGCCTCGACGCCCTGACCGAACACCTGCGCCTGCAACCGATTGAAGATGCTCACACCCTGGCGCGACTGGGGCTGATCATGCGCCGTAGCGCACCCCGCTCCGCACTGGCCGAAGCCTGTTTCGCGCTGTTTCAAAAATCGCAAATCGAACCTTGATCGACGCCATCTATCGGTAGATCAGTACTGGCAATTAGACGCGACCCTTTGTCGCGCCTAGTCTAAACACTGATCAATCCCCCGGTGGTACTGCCCCATGGAAGCCAAGCGCCCAGTCTGCGCGGCGCCCGCCCCTGAAACGCCCGCGCCCGCCGCCAGTCAGAGCTACCAGTTTTGCAACCTGGAACACACTGAAGTCGCCAGCACTGCATTGGCGGAAGAAGTGGCGTTAGCGATTGTCTATAACGACATCAGCCAAGCCGTGATGCTGGTGACGCCGACGGATCTGGAAGACTTCATCGTCGGCTTCAGTATTGGTAGCGGCATTATTGCCGACGTTAGCGACATTTATGACCTGAAACTCAGCGGTTCGGGTTCTGCCCAATACGCCCAGGTTCAGATCTCCAGCCGTGCCTTCTGGAATCTCAAGCAGCAACGCCGCCAGTTGGCAGGCACCAGTGGCTGTGGTTTGTGCGGTGTGGAGGCGGTGGAACAAGCGTTGCCAGACCTTCAGGTGCTGCCCGGCGCACCGTTGCCGCCCGCCGCATGGCTCGACGGCCTGCGCCAGCGCATCAGCGCGTTCCAGCCCTTGGGCCAGTACAGCGGCGCGGTGCATGCGGCGGTATTTATGAACAACCAGGGCGAGTTGCTGATAGGCCGCGAAGACATCGGCCGGCATAACGCCCTCGACAAGTTGATCGGCGCACTGATCCGCCAAAAGATTCCGACCGACGGCAGCCTGGCAATCGTTACCAGCCGCTGCAGCCTCGAACTGATCCAGAAAGTTTTGCGCGCAGGCATCCAGACCCTGGTCAGCCTGTCGTCGCCTACCGGCCTGGCCGTGCAATGGGCCCGCCGCCACAACCTCAATCTCATCCACCTGCCGCAGAAAAGTGCGCCGCGGGTCTACAGCCCTGCGATGGAGAACCAGCCATGAGCCTGCACCACCAAGCCGACGAAACCCCGAAGCCACGCTACAAGCCCTACAAAGGCCCGGCCGGCGGCTGGGGCGCACTGATCAGCGTGGCGCAGGCCTGGCTGACCAGCGACAACGCGCTGAAAAACCTGCGCATGATGCTCAAGACCAACCAGAACGGCGGCTTTGACTGCCCGGGCTGCGCGTGGGGCGACTCGCCAGAAAGCGGGGTGGTCAAATTCTGCGAAAACGGCGCCAAGGCGGTCAACTGGGAAGCCACCAAACGCCGTGTGGATGCTGCCTTCTTCGCCAAGCACAGCGTCACTGCGCTGCTGGAGCAGAGCGACTATTGGCTGGAGTACCAGGGCCGCCTGACCGAACCGATGCGCTATGACGCCGAGACCGATCGCTATACGCCGATCAGTTGGGAAGCGGCATTCGACCTGGTCGGCAAACATCTCAACGCCTTGCCCAGCCCGGACATGGCCGAGTTCTACACCTCGGGCCGCGCCAGCAACGAAGCGGCGTACCTGTATCAGCTGTTTGTGCGCGCCTACGGCACCAACAACTTCCCGGATTGTTCGAACATGTGTCACGAGGCCAGCGGCGTGGCCCTGGCGCAAAGCGTGGGCGTCGGCAAAGGCACCGTGACCTTTGATGACTTCGAACATGCCGATGCGATTTTCGTCTGGGGCCAGAACCCCGGGACTAACCACCCGCGCATGCTCGAGCCGCTGCGTGAAGCGGTGAAACGTGGGGCCCAGGTGGTGTGCATCAACCCACTCAAAGAGCGCGGGCTGGAACGCTTCCAACACCCACAACACCCGCTGGAAATGCTCACCAACGGCGACAAGCCGACCAACACCGCTTACTTCCGCCCAGCCCTGGGTGGCGACATGGCCATCCTGCGCGGCATGGCCAAGTTCCTGCTGCTGTGGGAGCGCCAGGCCCAGGCCGAAGGCAAAGAAGCTGTGTTCGACCACGACTTCCTCAACGAACACACGGCCAATGTGCTGGATTACCTCGGCCAGATCGACGACACCTCGTGGGATGAGATCGTCGCGCAGTCCGGCCTGACCCTGGTTGAGCTTGAGCAAGCGGCGCGCATGTACGCCAAAGGCAAGAACGTGATCATGTGCTGGGCGATGGGCATCACCCAGCACCGCCACTCGGTGCCGACCATCCAGGAAATCGCCAACCTGATGCTGCTGCGCGGCAACATCGGCCGCCCAGGCGCAGGCCTGTGCCCGGTGCGCGGCCACAGTAACGTGCAGGGCGACCGCACCATGGGCATCAACGAACGCCCACCTGTGGCATTCCTTGATTCGCTGGAGCGTCGCTTCCAGTTCCAGGTGCCCCGCCACAATGGCCACAACGTGGTGGAAGCGATCCACGCCATGCTCGAAGGCCGCTCCAAGGTGTTTATCGGCCTGGGCGGCAATTTTGCCCAAGCCACGCCGGACAGCCCGCGCACCTTCGAAGCGCTGCGCAGCTGCGACCTGACCGTGCAGATCAGCACCAAGCTCAACCGCAGCCACCTGATGCACGGCAAAGACGCGCTGATCCTGCCGTGCCTGGGCCGTACCGACATTGATATCCAGGCCGATGGCCCGCAAGCCGTCACCGTGGAAGACTCGTTCAGCATGGTTCACGGCTCAAATGGCCAACTGCAACCCCTGTCGAAGCTGATGAAGTCCGAGCCTGCCATCCTCGCGGGCATCGCCGCCGCGACCCTGGGCAGCAAACCGGTGGACTGGAACTGGCTGGTGGCCGACTACGGGCGCATCCGCGACCTGATCGCCGACACCATCCCAGGCTTCAAAGACTTTAACGAGAAGATCAAACACCCGGGCGGCTTCTACCTGGGCAACTCCGCCGGCGCACGCCGCTGGAACACACCTTCGGGCCGCGCCAACTTCCGCCCGAACGTGCTGCCCAAAGACCTGATCCACGAACGCACCCACGCCACGGGCCGGGTGCCGGACCTGATCATGCAATCGATGCGCTCCCACGATCAGTACAACACCACCATTTATGGCCTGGACGACCGCTACCGTGGGGTCAAGGGCCAGCGTGACGTGTTGTTCGTCAACGAGGCCGACATCATCCGCCTCGGCTTCAAGCCGGGGCAGAAGGCCGACATCGTGTCGCTTTGGGAGGACGGCCGTGAGCGCCGCGTGAAAGGCTTCACCTTGCTGGCATTCGATATCCCGGCAGGCCAGGCTGCCGCCTACTACCCGGAAGTGAACCCGCTGGTGCCACTGGAAAGCACCGGGGATGGCAGCCATACACCGACGTCGAAATTCGTGGCGATTCGATTGGAAGCGGCGAGTGCGACCGGTTTGATCATGGCGCGCTCGGCCTGATTGGGATTGTTGTGCTGTGCTGGCTGGTTGTGGCGAGCGGGTTCGCCACAACCAGCAAGCCGTCACACATACTTTTTGCGAGGCACAAAAAAGGCCGCTCTTGCATAAAAGCGGCCGTTCCGAAGTAGTTAAAGACTCGCGAAAACCACTTAAGTTCCCCATACAAAACAGCAACTTAGCAAATTGTATACAACCTGTACCACTGGTCGGTTTTCGATTGTCAGCGTCTCGATACAACCTCAGGATCGCGCCGTCATCCTCCTGAGGTTTCTCTATGAAGTTCTCCTCGATTCTCTTGTTGTCCCTTGGCCTGGTCAGTGGCGCAGCCATGGCCGGTGGCACCACCGAAGCCGGTGTGGGCGGCGCATTGGGCGGGGTTTTAGGTTCAGTTGTCGGCCAGCAGATGGGTGGTAACACCGGCTCGGCCATCGGCGCAGCCCTGGGTGGCGCGGGTGGCAGTGCAGTGGGTGCCGACAAACGCAGCCGTGGCGAAGCCGCTATCGGTGGTGCCTTGGGCGCTGCCGGTGGCAACGTGGTGGGCCGCAGCATGGGCGGCAGCACGGGCAGCCTGATCGGCGCAGCCGCCGGCGGTGGTGCGGGCGGCGCGCTGGGCAACTACATGGGCAACAAGAGCGATGACGAAGACCGTCGTTATCGCGGGCGGGACAACCGTCGTTATGACCGTGACGACCATCGCGGCCGCGGCCATGCTTATGGGCATCGCAAGAACAAACATCATTACCGTGATCGGTAAGCCCGCAGTCTAAAGACAACTGCAGGCCCATGTGGGAGCGGGCTTGCCCGCGATAGCACAGCGTCAGGCGACACATCTCAACCTGACCCGCCGCCATCGCTGGCAAGCCCGCTCCCACATTTAATCACCATTGAGCACAATGGCGGTGTCAGGCCACCAACCGCTGCAACGCCTCGCGCAACATCCCCGGAATCGCCACCGGCTGGTTCGACGCCCGATCCACAAACACATGCACAAAGCGCCCTGCCGCACAGGCTTCCTCTTCGCCTGCCTTGAACACCGCCAACTCATACTGCACCGAGCTGTTACCCAGCTTGCCCACCCGCAGGCCAATCTCTATGCGGTCTGGAAAGGCGATCGACGCGAAATAATCACACGCCGAACTCACCACAAAACCCACCACCTCACCGTCATGAATGTCCAACCCACCGTGTTCGATCAAGTAGGTATTCACCGCCGTGTCGAAGAAGCTGTAGTAGGTGACGTTATTCACATGGCCATACACGTCGTTGTCGTGCCAACGCGTGATGATCGGCTGGAAGTGACGGTAATCGGCGCGTTGCGGCATGGCGTTGATCATCGGTAAGGCCCGTGCAAGAAGAGGCTCCTTGATAATCGGTTCGGGCCTTACACGCAAGCCTACCTTGGACTTTGCTCCACCGTTTCCTGGACGCACACCATACGCTTGAGCGCGTTATCCGCCTCGACCGACTGCTGCAGGCACTCGCGATAGGTATTGATATACGTCTCGATTGCAGCGCTGGCCTGCTGCGGTGTGACGCGCGCCAGATACTCCACAAATGACCGTCGACCGATCTGGAAGTGTTGGTAGTCCAACGGAAAATCCCAATAACCGCCCCACGTCAAAAACCCGTGTTCGGCGAACAGGTCAATCACCTCTTCTGCACGACCAGGGCGCGCAGCCTTGCCAGGGCGAGCCTCCATACGATTGACGGCCGTCACAGCGCTCGCCTTGGGTTCAATAGTGGCCTTCCCAGTAACTTCACCCCGCGGGTTACGCCCAAACAGCACGAACGGGTTTTGCAGTGGGTTGAGATCAAGCGCAGCGCCATAGGCATGCAGCGACCACCCCGAGGCACCGCTGACCTGTCGACCGTTAAAACCGCTGGTGTTGTTGCGAGCCATCGAAATCTTGTCGTTACCGCGGTAGGTTTCCAGCACAAGCGCCTGATGCACCGGGAACCGGCGTTGCAGCAATTGCCTGAAGATCGCCTCCACGTGCGGGGCAATGGCATCCATCACCACGATCTGCCCGTTGTGATGCAGCACACCGTCAAAGTCCAGGTAGCTGAACGTGACCCGCGCCAGACGTTCGCAAGGCAACGGATTGGACGCGGTGATGGTGTGGCGTTGCTCCATCCGCCGACAGTCATTGACGCTCAACGACGTGACGGACGCCGCCGCACTGTGGGCAATCAACATGCCAGCGAGCGATAAGACCCCGTGAGCAATGGCACGGTAGAAATTAAAAGCCATGGGCAATCCCTTTGCAGAAGAAATGGTGCATCAAACCTTCTCATCTGCTGGCAGGGCATCGCTGTCGGCAGAGTCTGCCACTGAACTGGGAAAACGCGACCTCCCGACCCAGAACTCAGAGTAGCTGCAACTGCGCCTCTGCCCACTCACGCACCTCGGCGTAGGGGTAGTCTTCCAGCGCAGCAAAACCGGGAATCCCCCGCGCCTTCAGCTTGGTAAACAACGGCACGCTGATACCCCCCAGGAACCGTGTCAGCCGCTCCGCACCCGGCAGTTGCCCGGTGTATTCATGATGCCTGTGGATAAAATCGCCGCACAGGCCCATGAAGTTTTTATCCACAAGCAGCGGCAAACTCGGCGGTGCAGGCAAGTGGGCTACGTGGCCGTGGCACACTGAACAATGCCCACACCGCAGGGGGGCATTTTCATCGCCAAAGTACTTGGCCAAACGCTGTCCGAGGCAATGCTCGGTTGCAAAAAGCTCGAGCATGGCGTGTATCCGCGCCACCTCCGTCACCTCGTGATGCTTGAAGCCTGTGTATAACTCTTCGCTCAATGCCTGCGGATCGAAGTCGGTATTCAGCAAGCTGTAGACCTCAGTCATCTGCTTGCTTTCCAGCTCGATCAAGCCCTGTTCCTGGAAGTAATCCAGCGCCTTCACTACACGGCTGCGCTCAGCATTGTGCTGCTGATACAGCGCGTCGAAATCCACAGTCGCCCAGGTCCTGGCGCGATTACACACCTGGATAATCGCCGCGACAAACTGCTGCCGTTCACCCGAAAAACGCGCCAACAAGGCCTCGGGCTCGATCAGGTATTTGAAACGGTATTCGGCGTAAAACGCGTAGCGCGGCGCGATCACGCCCTTGAGCTCCAACTGCACCAGCAGCGTCTTGAGCGGCAGCTCGCGGATGTTGCTGTGGTCCGACAGCGACCTCAGCAAGAACTCCCATTGCCCATCGCCCCGCGCCGCCTGCAACTCCTCCAGCACACGGCAAATGCCCGCCTGCTCAGGTGTGTCGCCGTAGACAAAGTTTTCCAGCACATTGAGGCTGTCGCGGTTGGCCAACACCAGGCAGTCGGACGGCTGCCCATCACGCCCTGCGCGGCCGATCTCCTGGCTGTAGTTCTCGATGGACTTGGGCAGGTCGAAATGCACCACGTTGCGGATGTCACTCTTGTCGATGCCCATGCCAAACGCGATGGTGGCAACGATGCAATTGGAGCGCCCGCCCATAAAGCGTTGCTGGATACCCTCACGTTTATCGTGGGCCAAGCCGGCGTGATAGGCCTCGGCCTGGATGCCATTGCGGTTCAGGTGTTCGGCAATCTGCTCGGCGGTTTTTTGCAGGGTGACGTAAACGATGCTCGGTTGATTGGCTCGCTCGCTCATCCAGGCGACCAGGCGCCGACGCTTATCCACACCGGCAACCGGCTCCACCAGCAAGTTGAGGTTGGGCCGGTAGAAGCCCGTGGTGATGACATCGTCCGGCGCAATGGCGAACTTCGCCTGCATGTCGGCAATCACCTGGGGCGTGGCCGTGGCTGTCAGCAGCAGGGCCTGCGGAATATTGAACTGGCGCTGGTAGTCCGGCAGCTTCAAATAGTCCGGGCGAAAGTTATGACCCCATTCGGAAATACAGTGCGCCTCGTCCACCACCAGCAAGGAGATCTGCACGCTTTGCAGGAAATGACGGAAACGCTCGTTCTTCAAACGCTCCACGGAAATCATCAGGATTTTCAGCTCGCCCGAACGTGCGCGGGCCATCACGTCATTGGCGTCATCGCGGCTCTGGGCCGAATCGATACTGCCGGCTGAAATGCCGTGGCGTTTCAAGAAGCCCAATTGGTCCTGCATCAACGCCAACAGCGGCGACACCACCAACGTCAGGTGCGGCAACAAAACCGCCGACAGCTGATAACACAGGGACTTGCCCGAGCCAGTGGGGAAGATTGCCGCCGCCGAACGACCGGCCAGCACCGCACTGACCGCTGCTTCCTGGCCCAAACGAAACTGTGGATAACCAAAGACCTGTTGGAGGGTGTCGTGCATAAGCTGTCACTCCATTGACCGCTGAACGAGCCCAAACCATAGACCAGCGTGTTCAGCGAATCGAGAAAGGTCGCAAGGAAAAAAGAGACAGGATGATACACAGGCTGAGGCATGGCCTAGGGCCGAAGTGGGAGTGTTAACTCGATTTTGTGAGAAGAATACAAACCAAATGTGGGAGCTGGCTTGCCTGCGATGGCGGTGTGTCAGTCGACATAAGTATCAACTGAACCACTGCCATCGCGGGCAAGCCCGCTCCCACACTTTTAGACCTGCGCTACGGCTGAATCAGCGGTTCTGCACGCGCTCAATCGCTGTGTCATACACCGGGTTGGCCTTTTGTTCTTTCGCCAACTGGTAGTGACGCAAGGCATCCGAGAACTGCCCCGCTGCTTCGTAGATCCGCGCAATGTTGTAGTAGGCGCCTGCCCGTACGGTCGCTGCGTTCGCGCCGGTCGCCAGGGCGATCGCCTTACGGTTGGCCCAGATCGACTCGGCGGTGTTGCCGGCTTTCTGATACGCCAGGCCGAGGTTGCCGTAGGCCTTCCCGAAACCATTGTCCAGATCGATGGCCTGACGGAACAGGTCAATCGCCTGGTCGAGGTTACCGGCCTGGTAAGCCGCTTCACCTTGCACGTTCAGACGCTTCGCATCGGTCTGTGCGGAAGAGCTGACAGCTACCGCCGTGACCGCCACGCTGTCATCCAGCAACCCCTTCACTTCATTGAGCACGTTCGGGGCATCAACCGTCACACCGCTGAAATTGTTGATGTCCTGGAAGTCACCACTGCCGGTCATGCGGAACACGGTCCACAGGTTACCGCTGCGGTTCTTCGGCACGTAATAAGTGCGCACCAAGGATTGACCCATGTAGACAAACACCTTGGCCTCGCTGTTGGACAGCTGGCGCGAGCCTGGATTGCCGCTGTTGGTGAAGTCATGCACGGCGTAGACGTAGCTTTCGCCGTAGTGCTTTTTCTGCAGGGTGATGGTTTCCGGGCCATAGCTGTCGGTGTCATCCACATCCAGCTCGGCGTCGGTGCCTTTCTGGTTGCCGAAGAAGATGTTGTTGCCCGGGAAAATCATGTGGGAGTCGAGGTCTTCCGGGGTTTTACCCCAGGTCAGCACGACGCGCAGGCCGTCGAGGTTTTCCATCACCGGGCTGATGGCGTACGTCATGCCTTTGCAAGGGCACTTCACCACCAGGTTGGAATAGCCGGGCTTTTTGATGATCAGCAGATTGCTGGCATCATCGGCGGCTTCGCTGGTGAGGGTCACCTGGCCTTGAGCGTTGGTGCGGCCCACCACGTTTTGTGCGCCATTGCGTTGCAGCAGCACTTCGGCGTCGGCGATTTTCTGGTCCTTGACCACCGCACTCAGCACCTCGATCGGCAACTGTTCGGCCTGGATCGAAAAAGCCACCGCACACAATGACATCGCCGAGGCGACACGAAGCAAACCCATGCTTAACTCCCTTTAAGTGGTGGGCGGAATCGCCCGACAAGATTTTGCGGTGCAACATACGCTGAATTCGGTGGGTTGGCGTTTTTTTTGTGCGGAATGTGACGTGGTTTTTATCTCGCCTGCCCCCGCAAGCATTGCGCTACAATTGAACATTGCGACCCAGGAGTACGCTGCAATGAGCGAACCGACGTTTGAGCAAAAACAGGATCACTACCACAAGATCCGCCGTTCCAATTATCTGGCCAGCCTGCGCCTGGAAGGGTTCGACACCCAACCGGCCGACGTCGACAAACCCTTGCCGACCCGCGAAGCCGTTCTTGCCAAGTACCGCAAAACCCCACACTGATGCTCGACAAATATGGGGTGGGCCAGGACCCATACTGCTATCCCGATAGCAGCATCCTGCGCAACCGCCTCGATTTGCGCGACGAATCACTCCTGCATCAAGCCGAGCGCGAATTATCTGAAATCGCTGTAGGCAGCCTCCCGCTCTTTCCACCGCCCTACGATCTCAGCCGGCTGCAACACATACACCGCACCCTGTTCGGCGATATCTACGACTGGGCCGGTGAGCTGCGCAGCGTCAACATCCAGAAAGGCGACACCCTGTTCTGCACCCCGGAACGCATCCCGCCGGAAGCGACGAAAATCATCCAGTCCATGGAACAGGCCAACTGGTATGTCGGTGCGAGCCAGGCCGAACTGGTGCAGTTGATTGCCGAGGCTTATGGCGACCTCAATGTCATCCACCCTTTTCGTGAAGGCAACGGCCGGGCGCAGCGGATTTTATTCGAGCAGATCATTGTGAATGCCGGTTTTTCAGTGAACTGGTGGCTGGTGAAACACGCGGCGTGGATACCGGCGAACATTGATGCGGTGGCGTGTGATTATCGGGGGCTGGAGGCGATTTTTGAGCGGTGTATCAGTAAACCAGTCAGTGCTTGATCGAATCACCACCTGTTAAACCATCTGTTTATTGCTCGAAATAACGCTCACTTCTAAGGTTTGGCCCATCGCTGCCAATTCAGCGATCGGGTTTGGTCACTCGAAAACAGCACACATAAGTGCCACTACCTGCCTTGCGAACGTCTATCGTCTCGTAATGCACTGCTATGGCGGCTGTGTGTGGGACGTCTTCGGACGTGTCGGAGTGCTGTTTCCGGCTGGCCAACCCGCGCACAGTCCGCCACCCACCGTTTGGCCACGGTGATGTCGGTTACCTAACAGCAAACCGAGTACCTTCAAATGCAAATACCTGAAACGATGGACCGCTATCGTCAGCTACGCACCAATTTCACCGACACCCACCCTCTCGTCATCGACACAGAAGCCACCGCTGAGGACATCCAGTCCGCCGCACACCAGCGCATCCGCGCTGCCACCGACTTACTGGAAACCTTCACCTGCCTGACCTACGAACACGCTGACCTCAACGATATTTCCCACATCATTAACGCCTTGTACCTGCTCGTGCAGGATGGCTGTGATCTGCTGGAAGCGGCGCAACACGTTCAACTGCAACCGGCAGCCGATAACCCACCACAAACAAGTCAGCCACTGAGCTAAACCTGTGGGAGCTGGCTTGCCTGCGATAGCGGTATATCAGGCTATATTTCTGCACCTGACACACCGCAATCGCGGGCGAGCCCGACTCCCACATTGGATGGGTGTTGACCAAGAAATCACTGTCAAACCGAAAATGTCGGACAGCCCTGTGGGAAGCCGCTAAATACAGCGTAGTCCTCTTCCTAAACTGCTTAAAACAACTGCTCCGCCCTCTACATAACCCCCCTTCGCATGACCGAAACTAGCGCCCTCTCAACTGCCCCGGCAAAAATCCGTGAACCTCGAAAGGACTCAATACATCGGCCACTACGGCGTCACCCTCACAGTGATTCGCCTTACCGTTTTACCCACCCACAAGCACGCTTTGGCAAACCTGTGTTTGTTAGAAGCGGGTACTTCGGCAAACGAAGTGCGCTATCGACTGGTGGATCTCTACGAAAAGATGTTCGCCCGTGATTTGCCTTGCAAGATGACAGTCGCGATCTCCAAGCCACTGAGCCGACAACAAGCTGATCTGCTCAACGAGCGCGGGTCCATCGTCACCTTACTGTTGGCTGGGGCCTTCAGCGTTCCCATTCACCCGCTTTCGAAACCTGTAGCACGCGTTGTCGGCGTCACAGTGGGTCTAATCACCAAAAACATCATTATTGACATGCTCTACCAAGCCGTCAAAGCCAAACGCTGGAACACACAGGCACTCGAAGCAAGGAGATTTCAAGCGTCATGAATATCGTCCTGCAAATAGCCTGTTTCTTCGGTTTTTACCTTGTACTGCATTACCAAATCACTGACGCTATTCTGAGAAAACGCCTTGCAGTCACATGCCTCGTAACCGGCCCAGCATTGACGTTCTTATTACCCTACGTGGCAGTAATCCTCAGAATGCCCTTCCTCCCTATCTTCGTATTCTTGATAGGCTTGGCACTCTTCATCACCCGCAACAAATACCGACTAAAACGCAACCCTCTCCCTCACCCACTCCCGCGTGCGCCCACCATGAACCTGGCCCCCAACTTCCCCGAAGACCCCGCGATGCAGCAGCTTCTGCAATTGCTGCACGAAGAAATCGGCCTGCCGAAACACAAGACCCTTCGCCTCGACACCTCAATCAACTTCGACCTTGGCTGCGACCGCGCCGAGGCCAAGCAATTCATGGAGGCGTTGGAGCAGGATTTTGCGGTCGACCTGGGCGACTACGACGCTTATCGTTACTTCCAGCCGCCGGTGTTTGATGTGTTCTTGAAGCACCGCGCCAAAGGGCGTGGCGATAAGGTGCCACTGACTATTGGCATGCTCTACCTGGCCATCAAAACTCACAGCTGGGACACGCAAACCCTGGAAAACCTCAGCTGAACCCAAGAACGCTGAGCGTCAAATGTGGGAGCGGGCTTGCTCGCGAAAGCGGTGGATCAGTGAGAAATACTCTGCCTGACACACCGCTTTCGCGAGCAAGCCCGCTCCCACATGGGTTATGCGCTAACCTGGCGAATCGTTTACATAACGAGGACCTTACATGGACGTAATAATGGGCCTGCTGGCCGCCCTGCTCTGGGGCGGCACGGATTTTCTCGTGGGTCTCAATGCCCGCGCCGTGGGCGTTAAACGCGCGGTGTACTTCGGCCAGGCCCTCGGCTTTTTGATCATGACCGTGCTGCTGGTCATCTTCCCGGCGTTCCTTTTCAAATCCCTGAATGCCCCGTTGAGCGTCTGGCTCATGGGCATTACCGCCGCACTGCTCACCGTCTCCGGGGCCCTTGCGCTGTCCAAGGCCTTCGCCCTGGGCAAAGCCGCCATCGTCGCGCCCCTGGTGACCTCTTACGGCGTGGTCACTACGCTACTGTCCTGGGCCAGCGGCGAACACATCAGCCTGATCCAGCTCGGTTGCATCGGCCTGTGCGTCATCGGCGTGATCCTCTCCAGCCTTCACAAGGACAACGGCGTGCCCCACAACAACCCACGCCAGTCCATCGCCTACGCCATGCTTGCAGCAACGCTGTACGGCACCAGTTTCTGGCTGCAGGGCCGCTACACGCTGCCCGCGCTGGGGCCGGTTACCATGTTGTGGCTGGGTTACCTGGTGGGCCTGTGCGTACTGGTGGTGATGGTGCTGAAGATCAAGGACGGCCTGAAGATTCCGCCACTGAAAAACTGCGCCACCTTGACCGGTGCGAGTTTGATGAACCTGGGCGGGTTCTCGGCATTTTCGTGGGGGGCGATGGCCGGGTCGGTGTCGGTGGTGACGGTGATCAGCACGCTGTCGGGCGGGATCGCGGCGATGCTGGGGTTTGTGTTTTTCAAGGAGCGGTTGTCGGCGGTGCAGGTCTTGGGGGTAGTGTTAGTGCTGGTCGGTGCGGTGGTTTTGCACATCGCCGACTAACGCTTGCGCACAAAAAAGCCGCCCACGAGGGGCGGCTTTTTTACAACAACCGAACCTTACAACTTAGGCCCAGCCGCCTTGATCGCATCGCTCACGTCAAACTTCTTGAAGTTCTCGGTGAACAGACCCGCCAGGGCTTTCGCCGCTTCGTCGTAGGCCGCTTTGTCGACCCAGGTGTTGCGTGGGTTCAACAGGCCAGTCTCAACGCCCGGCACCGTCAATGGCACGTCGAGGTTGATGGTGTCGAGGTGTTCGGTTTCAGCACCGATCAACGCGCCGCTCTGGATCGCTGCGATAACGCCGCGAGTGGTCGGGATGTTGAAGCGCTTGCCGACGCCGTAGCCACCGCCGGTCCAGCCGGTGTTGACCAGGTAGACCTTGGAGCCGAAGCCGCGGATGCGCTTGATCAGCAGCTCAGCGTATTCGCCAGCTGGGCGTGGGAAGAACGGCGCGCCGAAGCAGGTGGAGAAGGTCGACTTGATGCCGCTGCCGGAACCCATTTCAGTCGAGCCCACCAGTGCGGTGTAGCCGGACAGGAAGTGGTAGGCCGCTTGTTCTTCGCTGAGGATCGACACTGGGGGCAGTACGCCAGTCAGGTCGCAGGTCAGGAAGATGACTGCGTTTGGCTCGCCGCCCAGGTTCTTCTCGGAACGCTTGGCAACGTGTTCCAGCGGGTAGGCGGCGCGGCTGTTCTGGGTCAGGCTGACATCGGTGTAGTCGGCGTGCTTGGCATCGTCGATCACCACGTTTTCCAGCACGGCGCCGTGCTTGATGGCTTTCCAGATGACGGGCTCGTTCTTCTCGGAGAGGTCGATGCACTTGGCATAGCAACCGCCTTCGATGTTGAACACTACGCCTTCGCCCCAGCCGTGTTCGTCGTCACCGATCAGGTAACGGCTTTCGTCGGCCGACAGGGTAGTTTTACCGGTGCCCGACAGACCGAAGAACAGGGTCACGTCGCCTGCTTCGCCGATGTTGGCGGCGCAGTGCATTGGCAGCACGTCGGCGGCCGGCAGCAGGAAGTTCTGCACCGAGAACATGGCTTTTTTCATTTCACCGGCGTAACGCATGCCGGCGATCAGCACTTTCTTCTGGGCGAAGTTGAGGATGACGCAACCGTCGGAGTTGGTGCCGTCACGCTCTGGCACGCACTCGAAGTTGGCCACGTTAAGCACTTGCCACTCGTCACGACCCGCCGGGTTGTACTGGGCTGGGTTGATGAACAGGCAACGACCGAACAGGTTCTGCCAGGCAGTCTGGGTGGTCATTTTCACGGCCAGGTAGTGGTCTTCTGCAGCCCCTACGTGAACGTGGGAAACGAAATGCTCTTGCGCGTTGTTGAAAGCCTCGACGCGAGCCCACAGGGCATCGAACTTGTCGGCCGGGAACTTGCGGTTGATCGGGCCCCAGGCGATTGCGTCCTGGGTGGAAGGCTCTTCCACGATGAAACGGTCGACCGGAGAACGGCCGGTACGGTGACCGGTTTCTACGACCAGCGCGCCAGTATCGGCAAGCACGCCTTCACCGCGCTGCAGGGCTTCTTTAACCAGATCGTCAACACTCAGATCGGTGTATACGGCGTTATTGGCTTGCGTCATGAGGTTCCCCGTCGGCCTATGGCCGAGTGCTCCAAACGTTTTGTAGTAGAAAGTTGCGCACTACTACCGCGAAAAAAGTGGCCCGGATTATGCCAGAAAAGCCCAAAAAAAGTAGGGCCCTCCCGTCAGAACTGCGCTAATCCGGCGTTTGTCAGGTGATTTACCTGTGCTTAAACGTTTTAGTGGCGGGTGTCAGAAGGGGTATCGATGCCTGCGCCAGCGAATAATTGGGCTACATCGGCGGCATCGAACAGGTAGCGCTGGTTGCAGAACTGGCAGTCGATCTCGATATTGCCGCCGTGCTCCACTACCAGATTCTGCGCATCTTCCAGGCCCAGGCTGACCAAGGCATTGGCCGAGCGCTCACGGGAGCAACTGCAACGGAAGCGCAGGCCCTGTGCGTCGAACAGGCGCACGGCCTCTTCGTGGTAAAGGCGGTGCAGGATGGTTTCGTTGTCCAGGCCCAGCAGCTCTTCAGCGGTCAGGGTACCGGCCAGGGCGGTCAGCTTGCGCCAGCTGTCGGTGCGCTCGTCGTCGTCCTTGATGCGGTCGGCGGGCAGTTGCTGCAGCAACAGGCCACGGGCGCGCTTGCCGTCGGCATTGAGCCAGAACTTGGTGCCGACTTGCTGGGACATCACAAAATAGTTGGTGAAGCAGTCCGACAGGGTCTCGCCGTCGAGGTCGACAATGCCCTGGTAACGCTGGCCTTCCGTCGGGTCAACGGTGATCGCCAGCACGCCGTTGGCCATCAGGTCGGACAGGGTGGCGTCCGGCGCGATCAGGTCGGCGTCGTAACGGGCCAGGCCACGGATTTCACGCTCGCTGGAACATTCGATCATCAGCATCGGCACCGGGCCTTCGGAGCGGGCCTGCAGAATCAGCAAACCGTCGAACTTCATGGTGCCCACCAGCAGCGACGCCGCCGCCATCAACTCTCCGAGCAGTTGCGCGACCGGCTCCGGATAGGGGTGCTTGGCAAGGACTTCGGCATAGCTGCGCTCCAGCGAGACCAGTTCGCCGCGGGCGTCGTTCTCGTCGAAGATGAAGCGTTGGGTGAAGTCGGTATCCGGTAGATCAGTCATAGGTCTGGTATCTGAATTGATGACAAATTGATTACAAGGTTTATAGAATTAAACGCTTTAGCACCATTTTGGTGCGGATTTCTAGAGCAGTGAGGGACAGTTTATGAACAATCCGGGTTTGTTCCAAGCCAAGTGGAACCTCGGGGGATGGGCCTTTTGCAATCTACTCGCTATCGGGCTGCTGTGTTTTTGGCTGTGGCCCACGGGGCAGATGCTGTGTGTGGTATTCGACGAATGGCTGTTTCATCTGTTCAACGACCCGCTGGCAAGCAATTCAGTGTGGTTGCATGTGTGGGCTGTTGCCAGTTTGCGGCCATTCGACGCGGTAGTCGGGGTGATTTTGCTGATGCTGCTGATACGCGGTGACTGGGTGTTCAAGGCCGTTCAAGTACGCCAGGCATTTTTTGGCTTTTTCGGTATTTTGCTGCTGTTGCTGTTTATCCGCATGCTCTTTTCCAAACTGGTGGCGCAGATGGGCTGGCAGCACAGCAGCCCGTCGATGGTGATCGCTGGCGCGGTTCATATGAGTGACTATTTCCCCGGCCTGGAGAAAACCTGGGAGTTGAAGGACCGTTCCAGCCAGAGCTTCCCGGGCGATCATGCTTCGGTGTTGTTGATCTGGGGCCTGTTCATGACGGTGTTTGCCAAGCGCATCGGCCAGGTGCTGGTGATCTGGGGCCTGGCGCTGTTGTTCATGATGCCGCGATTGGTGGCGGGCGCGCATTGGGGACAGGACGATTACATCGGCGGAGTGCTACTGGCGTTGTTGGCGCTGGGCTGGGGGTATTACACGCCGTTTGCAGCGAAGGTATCGGACGCTTTGTTGCGGCTGACGGCACCGATCTTCGGGTTGCTGGGTAAGCTGCCAGTAGTCGGGCGATTGAGCGTCATACGCACAGCCGCCTGAAGCAGTCGATTCAGGTAGGAGCTGGCTTGCCGGCGATAGCGGCGAGTCAGTGACTGGGAGACTGGCTGACCTGATGCTATCGCAGGCAAGCCAGCGCCCCCGTTTGATCGCCATGTTGCTGGAGATTTGCACTATCAATCATCATTGCCGCTGCCGCGAAACTTGAACAAATCGCGACGCTGCTTCTTGCTCGGTTTGCCATCCGTGGTCATGCCGGTAGCCCCCGCCTTGCGCATGGCCGCTGCATTCTCGCGCTTGGCGATGCTGGCTTCGGTTTCGGTGTACAGCGCCTGCGCTTCGGGTGCTCCACGGCGCACGACGGAAAGCGCCTGCACCACGACGGTCTTTTCATCAAAGCCCACACGAATCTGCAGTTCATCACCGACGCGCGGTTCCTTGCCCGGCTTGCAGCGTTCACCGCGATGGTGCACCTTGCCACTCTCAATGGCGGCCTTGGCCAAGGCACGGGTTTTAAAGAAACGCGCGGCCCACAGCCACTTGTCCAAACGGACCTTTTCTTCCTCTTCCTGCTTTTGAGCCACTTGAATTCCTCGCTCTGAAAAATGTCGCAACTTTACCGTTGAAGTCCTTCGACGCATAAACCCCAACGCTCGCCTAAGATACGCCAGGCACCAACCCTGTTTTTGCGAGGATACGCCGTGACCGACTTTCCCACTTCACTCACCTCGCCCAACCAAGGTTGCGTAGGCTGCCAGCAAAGCGAACCCTTGGGGTTTGATTTTTCGTTCGCCTATCAGCCTATCGTAGACCTTCGGGATCATTCGATCTTCGCCCACGAAGCCTTAGTGCGAGGTACCAGCGGCGAAGGGGCGTTGTCAGTGCTGAGTCAGGTCAACGCAAGCAACCGTTATCGCTTCGACCAACGCTGCCGCACCCAGGCGATCGCCGGCGCCTCCGCCTTGGGGATGCAAACCAATCTTTCGATCAATTTCATGCCCAATGCCGTTTACCGGCCGGAGCTGTGCATTCGCAGCACCCTTGAGGCGGCCCGCGCGCATAATTTCCCAGTGAACCAGCTGATTTTCGAAACACTGGAAAGCGAGCATGTAGATAACTATCGCCATTTGACCAATATTCTGCGTGAATACCGCGAATTCGGCTTCAAGACCGCCATCGACGATTTCGGCGCGGGCTATTCGGGGCTGAACCTGCTGGCTGATTTCCAACCTGACTTGATCAAACTCGACATGGCGCTGATTCGCGATGTCGACCAGGATCGTGTCCGCCAGGTAATCGTCCAGGGGATTGTCACAATCTGTGAGCAGTTGGGCGTTACTGTCATTGCCGAAGGTATCGAAAGTGCCGGCGAGCGTGACTTCCTGTCCGACTGCGGAATATTTCTGATGCAGGGTTATTGGTTCGCCAAGCCTGCATTCAAAGCCCTGGCCGAGGTTTCACCCCAGGCCTGGGCGAACTGACCGGTTACCCATATTGAAGACATTTGACCATTTGACCGTTGTCGGTCTGCGTGAGTGGGTGGCGCTTCCCGACCTGGGAGTGGCTGGCCTGCGCGCGAAGATCGACACCGGTGCCAGCACCTCGAGCCTGCACGCGACCGAGATCGAGCCGTTTGAGCGCGACGGAGAGAAGTGGGTGCGCTTTACCGCGCACTTGGGCAGCGTGGTGCAACTGCGTCACCGCCGTTGCGAGGCGCCGCTGGTGACGATGAAAACCATCAAGAGCTCCAACGGCCACGCGCAGGTGCGCTATGTGATCAGCACCACCCTGGCGATGGGTGATCGGGTGTGGCGGGTGGAGTTCACCCTCGCCTGCCGCAAGGCCATGCGTTACCGCCTGCTGCTGGGCTCCAAGGCGTTGATTGACGGCCATCTGGTGGTCAATCCCGGCGTCAAGTACGTTCAAGACAAGCCGGTGTTCCCGGTCTCTACTATTTCTGCCCCAGGTGCTGCATGAAGATTGCTGTGCTGTCGCGAAACCCGCGTCTGTATTCCACCCGCCGCCTGGTCGAGGCCGGCACCGAACGTGGCCATGAAATGGTGGTGATCGACACGTTACGTGCCTATATGAACATTGCCAGCCACAAGCCGCAGATCCACTACCGGGGCAAGCCGCTGGAAGGCTTCGATGCGGTGATCCCACGGATCGGCGCCTCAGTGACGTTCTATGGCTGCGCGGTGTTGCGCCAGTTCGAAATGATGGGGGTCTCGCCCCTCAATGAATCGGTGGCCATCGCCCGCTCGCGGGACAAGCTGCGCTCGCTGCAGTTGCTGTCACGTCGCGGGATCGGCCTGCCGGTGACCGGTTTTGCCCACTCCCCCGATGACATCCCCGACCTGATCGAAATGGTCAACGGCGCGCCACTGGTGATCAAGGTGCTCGAAGGCACCCAGGGCATCGGCGTGGTGCTGTGCGAAACCGCAACCGCAGCCGAGTCGGTGATCGAGGCGTTCATGGGCCTCAAACAGAACATCATGGTGCAGGAATACATCAAGGAAGCCGGCGGTGCGGATATCCGTTGCTTCGTGGTGGGCGACAAGGTGATTGCGGCGATGAAACGCCAGGCCAAGCCAGGGGAATTCCGTTCCAACCTGCACCGTGGCGGCAGTGCCAGCCTGATCAAGATCACCCCGGAAGAACGTATGACTGCGCTGCGGGCAGCCAAGGTGATGGGGTTGAGCGTAGCGGGTGTGGATATTTTGCGTTCCAACCACGGGCCATTGGTGATGGAAGTGAATTCATCGCCGGGCCTGGAAGGGATCGAGACCACCACCGGGAAGGATGTGGCGGGGATCATCATTCAGCATCTGGAGAAGAGTGGTGGGCCGAATATGACCAGGACCAAGGGCAAGGGCTGATAGGCAGCACGCTTTGGCACCCGTCTAAAAACAATGTGGGAGCTGGCTAGCCAGCTCCCACATTTGATTTGAGTTGTTTGTCAGACCGCGTCTCTTGGCAGCATCAGGCCAAGCGGCAACCGCACCCGCGCCTCCAGGCCACCCTCTTCCCGGTTGCGCAACTCAACATTGCCGCCATGCATCGAAGCAATCCGACGCACAATCGCCAACCCCAACCCCGTACCTTTACCACCCCGGGCACGGTCGCCACGGGTGAACGGGTTGAAAATACCTTCCAGTTCCGCGGGGTCGATACCCGTACCTCGGTCCATCACACTCAACACCACATAAGGCGCGGTGCTGTCGCCGGACACATACGCGGCCACTTCGACATCCGAACCTGCGTGATGCAAAGCGTTGCCGATCAAGTTGTTCAGCAGACGCTTCATGGATATGCGACGCAACGCAAACGGCTGGATCGGCTCCAGGCGCATGCGCACCTGCTCGCCGTTCTGGTTGTAGGGCGCCACCACTTCACGCACCAGTTCCGTCAGGTCGACCTCTTCGACCACCTCATCACGGCCATCACGGATAAACGCGAGGAACTGGTCAAGAATCGCGTCCATGTCCTCGATATCGCGCACCATGTCATCGGTCAGGTCGGAATGATTGCCCATCAACTCCAGGGACAGGCGCAAGCGCGTCAGCGGTGTGCGCAGGTCATGGGACACTCCCGCCAGCATCAGCTCGCGTTCGCGACCGGCCTGTTCGACATCTTCCGCCATCTGGTTGAAGGCGCCGTACACCTCGGTCATCTCACTGGGCGTGTCGCTGATCGGCAGGCGCACGCTACGCCCTTGTCCCAGTTGGCGGGCGGCAAATACCAGGCGTTTGAGGGGTTGGTTGAGCTGGCGCACAAAAATCCACGCGGACGCCGTTGAAAGCAAGCCGATCGCCAGGAACCAGCCGAGCACGTTCCAGATCTTCTGCCCTCGCAGCGGATGCGGGTACAGCGGCACTTTCAGCCAATCCTGCCCCAGGCTTGGCGCACGCACCCATAACGCGGGTGACACATGCATACGCAGCCGCACTTCGGTGTCTTCACCCAGTTCGGCCTGCATCTGGCGTTGGTAAATCTCACTGTAGGGCCAATGCTGCTCGCCTTCCGGCACACCTGCTCCGGCGACGCGAACCAAGGTGGCAGCCTTGGCGATCTTCTCGCGGTTCTCGGGGTCGGCAGCCCAATAGGCGCGCAGTGTCAGGGCAACACCGTGGCTGTATTGTCGATCGACCAGCACGTCTTCGTTCATCAACAGATAAACCAGCGTCAGCGCCTTGGAAAACAGAACGACGATCAGCACCAGCCAAAGGGTGCGGGAAAAGAAACTTTGCGGGAACCACAGCGGGGTTTTCATAGGAGACAGCTAGACACCTTGCAAGAACGAGCGGCGCTCGCAGAATTGCAGACGCCGGGCATCCCGTCGACCCTCATGGAGTCAAACGCCAGGATGCCCGCCCCTGCAAATCATCGGTCACTTGGTTGCAGTGCCATCCGGCACAAACACATAACCCACGCCCCACACCGTCTGGATGTACCGCGGCTTGGACGGGTCCGGCTCGATCATTCGGCGCAGACGGGATATCTGCACGTCGATGGAGCGCTCCAGGGCGTCCCATTCCCGGCCACGGGCCAGGTTCATCAGCTTGTCGCGGGTCAGCGGCTGGCGAGCATTCATCACCAGGGCCTTGAGCACAGCGAATTCGCCGGTGGTGAGCATGTGCACTTCTTCGCCACGCTTGAGCTCACGAGTCGCCAGCGACAGTTCGTAGTCGCCAAAAGTGACGCTTTCGTCTTCGCTGCCCGGCGCACCCGGAACCGGAGCTGCCTGGCGACGGAGTACGGCTTTGACCCGGGCCATCAACTCATCAGGGTTGAACGGCTTGGCCAGGTAGTCATCAGCACCCAGTTCAAGGCCCTTGATGCGGCTCAGCTCATCGCCCTTGGCGGTAAGCATGATGATTGGAATCTGGTTGTTCGCGCCGCGCAGGCGTTTGCAGGCGGTGAGGCCGTCTTCGCCGGGCAACATCAGGTCGAGCACGACCAGATTGAATACTTCGCGCCCCAACAGGCGGTCCATCTGCTCGGTATTCGGCACCGCGCGTGCACGGTAGCCCTTGGAGTTGAAAAAACGCTCCAGCAGGCTGCTCAGCCCCGGATCGTCGTCAACGATGAGAATTTTTTCGCCTTCAGCAGTTTGTGCAGTGCTGCTCATTAGATGCTCCTCTTATCTCGGCGCGCATTATGGCGTAGCTGCCGTTATACGCACCGTGTGCATTGTTAGCAGATTTTTCCTCCACCGCCAGCGAACCCGCGTCCTACAACCACTGGCGCAGTACCCCCCAAGGGCAGAACGCTGGTTATAATGCGGCGCCTTCGTGCAGGGCACTGTCAGACTTTACTGTTTACTGCCTCAGCAGTTTTTTCAGCGGCGGGCAGCAATTTCCCGATTTCGCGGGTCAATAGGCAGCCTATCGACCCAGGCAGCGGCGCCGGTAGGGCCGCTCAACCAGCCTCGCAACGCCTTGTTTTCCGGGCCTGCGAGCTGCTTTCAGAATTTCAGGTGGTTTTATGGACAGCATCAACAGCCGCATTGCCGAGGAACTCGGTGTACGCCCACAACAGGTCGAAGCGGCCGTCGCTCTACTGGATGAAGGCTCCACAGTGCCTTTCATCGCCCGCTACCGTAAAGAAGTGACCGGCAGCCTCGACGACATCCAATTGCGTCACCTGGAAGAGCGCCTGCGTTACCTGCGAGAACTCGACGAACGGCGCATCAGCATCCTCGCCAGCATCGAGGAGCAGGGCAAGTTGACGCCGCAATTGGAACGCGACATCAAGCTCGCCGACACCAAGACTCGCCTCGAAGACCTTTACCTGCCGTACAAACAGAAACGCCGCACCAAGGGCCAGATCGCCCTGGAAGCCGGCCTGGGCGACCTGGCTGACGGCCTGTTCAACGACCCGTCGCTGACCCCGGAAACCGAAGCCGCACGCTTTATCGACGCCGAAAAAGGTGTCGCTGATGTCAAGGCTGCCCTCGAAGGCGCCAAATATATCCTCATGGAGCGTTTCGCCGAAAACGCCAGCCTGCTGGAAAAACTGCGCTCCTACCTCAAGCAGGAAGCCATCCTCAGCGCCCGCGTCATCGCCGGCAAAGAGGAAGAAGGCGCCAAGTTCCGCGATTACTTCGAACACGATGAACCGCTGAAAAGTATGCCGTCCCACCGTGCACTCGCCATTTTCCGTGGTCGCAACGAAGGCATTCTCAGTTCCGCGCTGAAAGTCGGCGACGAGCTGCCGGGCACCATGCACCCGTGCGAAGGCATGATCGGTCAACAATTCGGCATCCAGAATCAGAACCGTCCTGCGGACAAGTGGCTCGGTGAAGTCGTGCGCTGGACCTGGAAGGTCAAGCTCTACACCCACCTGGAAACCGACCTGCTCGGCGAGCTGCGCGACGGCGCCGAAACCGAGGCGATCAACGTCTTCGCCCACAACCTGCATGACCTGTTGCTGGCCGCGCCAGCCGGCCCGCGCGCCACACTGGGCCTCGACCCGGGCCTGCGCACCGGTTGCAAGGTTGCCGTGGTCGACGCCACGGGCAAGCTGCTGGACCACGCCACCGTGTACCCGCATGTGCCGCACAACAAGTGGGACCAGACCCTGGCGATCCTGGCCGCGCTGTGCGCCAAGCACGCCGTGGACCTGATCGCCATCGGCAACGGCACCGCCAGCCGTGAAACCGACAAGCTGGCCGCCGAGCTGATCAAAAAATACCCAGCCATGAAGATGACCAAAGTCATGGTCTCCGAGGCCGGCGCTTCGGTGTACTCGGCCTCGGAGCTGGCCTCCAAGGAATTCCCGGACCTCGACGTATCGATCCGTGGCGCGGTTTCCATTGCTCGCCGCCTGCAAGACCCGCTGGCCGAGTTGGTGAAAATCGACCCTAAATCCATTGGTGTCGGCCAATACCAGCACGACGTGTCGCAGCTGAAACTGGCACGCGGCCTGGATGCGGTGGTGGAAGACTGCGTAAACGCCGTGGGCGTGGACGTGAACACTGCCTCCGTGGCGCTGCTGGCGCGCATCTCCGGCCTCAACACCACCCTGGCGCAGAACATCGTCACCCACCGCGACGAGAATGGCGCGTTCAAAACCCGTGCGGCACTGAAAAAAGTCGCACGCCTGGGTGAAAAAACCTTTGAACAGGCCGCTGGCTTCCTACGCGTGATGAACGGCGATAACCCGCTGGATGCCTCCGCAGTTCACCCGGAAGCCTACCCGCTGGTGCAGCGCATTGCCGCCGAGACCGACCGCGACATCCGCTCGCTGATCGGCGACGCCGCGTTCCTCAAGCGCCTGGACCCGAAGAAGTACACCGACGAAACGTTCGGCGTGCCGACCATCACCGACATTCTGCAAGAGCTGGAAAAACCAGGCCGCGACCCGCGTCCCGGGTTCAAGACGGCCGAGTTCCAGGACGGCGTCGAAGACCTCAAGGACTTGCAACTGGGCATGATCCTCGAAGGTGTGGTGACCAACGTGACCAACTTCGGTGCCTTTGTGGACATCGGCGTGCATCAGGACGGTTTGGTGCATATCTCTGCGCTTTCGGAGAAGTTCATCAAGGACCCTCGCGAAGCGGTGAAAGCCGGTGACGTGGTGAAGGTCAAGGTCATGGAAGTCGATATCCCACGCAAACGCGTCGGCCTGTCGATGCGCATGAGCGACACCCCCGGCGAGAAAATCGACGGCGCCCGTGGTGCACGCCCAGGCTCGGCGCCGCGCCCGTCGCAGAACAACGCGCCGCGCAAGGAAACCGCCACGGCCGCGCCGAGCAACAACGCCATGGCGTCGCTGTTCGCCAATGCCAAGCAGTTGAAGAAACGTTGATGGAAATTCCAGCCGGTTTGACCCAGAGCGCCTTCAGCGAGCTGATCGGCTGCCGCCTGCAACGCCTTGAAGAAGGCGTTGCCGAGGTGGCCCTGACCCTGGAGCCGCACCTGCGCAACCGCGCGGGCAAGCTCCATGGCGGGGCGATTTTCAGTTTGGTCGATATCACCATGGGGCTGGCCTGCTCCAGTTCCCATGGTTTCGACCAGCAGAGTGCAACCATCGAGTGCAAAATCAACTACATCCGCGCCGTGTCTGACGGCGACGTGCTGTGCACCAGCCGGGTGATTCACGCCGGTCGACGCACGTTGGTGGTCGAGGCGGACGTGTACCAGGACGACAAACTGGTCGCAAAAGCACAAGGCACCTTCGCTGTCCTCTAGCTCCCCGCCCTCGATTTGAGTTAATTTCGGCGCTGCGACAACAGCGTCGGAATTTTCTTGCTGCGCTATAGCCCAATTCATGGAGTGAAGTAGGCTTTTTCAAAGCGGGTCAAATCGACTCAAAACCAGGCGATAACGCCAGTTTTAACTTCACCCTTGTAGACCGTCCTGCCCACCCCCATATTGGGGCGACTGACGCGTGAAGGAATCCAACTTGAGCGAACTTCTCAACCGCCGCCTGGCCTTGCTCGGCAAGCGCGAACACCTCTCCCTGCTAGAGCAGTGCTTGCACGGCATCGAGCGCGAATGCCTGCGCGTCACGGATGAGGGTCGCCTGGCGCAAACGCCGCACCCTGAAGCCCTGGGCGCTGCGTTGACCAACGAATTGATCACCACCGACTACTCGGAATCGCTGCTGGAGTTCATCACTCCCGCCCTGCCCAACCCGGCCGATACCCTGAGCAGCCTGGACAAGATCCATCGTTTTGCCTACAGCAAACTCGGCAACGAGTACCTGTGGAGCCCTTCGATGCCGTGCCCGTTGCCGGCCGAGGAAGATATTCCGATTGCCTACTACGGCACCTCGAATATCGGACAACTCAAGTACGTGTACCGCAAGGGCCTGGCCCTGCGTTACGGCAAGACCATGCAGTGCATCGCCGGCATCCACTACAACTTTTCCCTGCCGGAACAGTTGTGGCCGTTGCTCAAGGAGACAGAAGGTTTCGTCGGCACCGACCGCGACTACCAGTCCACCGCGTATATCGCGCTGATCCGTAACTTCCGTCGCTACAGCTGGCTGTTGATGTACCTGTTTGGTGCCTCACCGGCACTGGACGCCGGCTTCCTGCGCGGTCGCTCGCACCAGTTGGAGGCGTTGGACGCCGACACGCTGTACCTGCCCTACGCCACCAGCCTGCGCATGAGCGACCTGGGTTATCAGAGCAACGCCCAGGCGGGCCTGACGCCGTGCTACAACGATCTGAGCAGCTACACCGACAGCCTGCGTGAAGCGGTGGCAACGCCCTACGCACCTTACGTCGAAGTCGGCACCCATAAGGACGGTGAGTGGGTTCAGCTCAACACCAACATCCTGCAGATCGAAAACGAGTACTACTCCAACATTCGCCCCAAGCGCGTGACCTACACCGGCGAACGGCCGATCCAGGCGCTGATGGCCCGTGGCATTCAGTACATCGAAGTGCGTTGTCTGGACATCAACCCGTTCCTGCCGATGGGTATCGACCTGCCGGAATCGCGCTTCCTCGACGCGTTCCTGCTGTACTGCGCGTTGAACGACAGCCCGCTGTTCGCCAACAACGAGTGCGGCAATGCCACCTCCAACTTCCTCAATGTGGTCAAGGAAGGTCGCCGCCCAGGCCTGCAGTTGCAGCGTCAGGGCCAGCCCGTGGACATGAAGGAATGGGCCACGGAGCTGCTGGAGCAGATTGCGCCGTTGGCCGCGTTGCTTGACGAGAGCCACGGTATCCAGGAACACAGCCAGGCACTGGACGCTCAGTTGGCGAAGGTCAAAGACCCTTCTCTGACGCCATCGGCCCAGGTACTGGCGGCGATGGCCGAGCGCAAAGAGAGTTTTGCGCAGTTCTCCCTGCACCAAAGCGAAGTGCATGCCGAGTACTTCCGTAAAGAGCCGTTGCCGGCTGCAGAGCAGGCACGTTTTGAGGAACTGGCGCGCACGTCGCTGGCGCAACAAGCGGAACTGGAGCAGAACGAAGTGGGCGACTTTGATGTGTTTGTCGGGTCGTACCAGGCGAGCATCCTGGCGATCAGCAACTAAAAAGCCGAGCTCAATTCCTCATGGGAATGGGCTTTATGTGGGAGGGGCTTGCTCCCGATAGCGGATTATCAGTCACCTATCATTGACTGGCCCACCGCCATCGGGAGCAAGCCCCCTCCCACATTTGCCCGCTTTTGACTGAAGACCGTCTTTCACCTTTCTCCTCATAAGCTAATTCGAAAATGTTATTTATTTTCGGATTCTTAGATCATTTAGTCTCCTCACTCGCCGACCCTCGGCCGCCTGATTGAGGAGCTTCCCCTTGAAACTGCATTTCCCTCTCCGCCTCCTGGCGGCGTTGTCCCTGGCCGGTGCCAGCCTGTTTGCACAGGCGGCGGATGTGACCATCGCCTACCAGACCACCGTGGACCCGGCCAAAGTCGCCCAGGCCGACGGCGCGTATGAAAAAGCCACCCACGCCAAGATCGACTGGCGCAAATTCGACAATGGCGCCGACATCATCGCCGCCATCGCCTCCGGCGACGTGCAGATCGGCTACCTCGGTTCCAGCCCGCTGACCGCTGCCGTCACCCGCAAAGTACCGGTGGAAACCTTCCTCGTGGCCACCCAGATCGGCGGCGCCGAAGCCCTGGTGGCGCGCAATGGTTCGGGGATCAACAGCCCGCAGGACCTGGTCGGCAAAAAAATCGCCGTGCCGTTCGTATCCACCGGCCACTACAGCCTGTTGGCCGCGCTGAAGCACTGGAACATCGACCCGTCGAAAGTCACGATCCTCAACCTCGCGCCACCGGCGATCATCGCCGCCTGGAAGCGTGGTGATATCGACGCGACCTACGTTTGGGACCCCGCCCTGGGCGTGGCAAAGGAAAACGGCAAGGTGCTGATCACCTCCGGCGAACTGGCCAAGTTCGGCGCACCGACCTTCGATGCGTGGATCGTGCGTAAAGACTTCGCCGAGAAACACCCGGAAATCGTCAGCGCCTTCGCCAAAGTCACGTTGGATGCCTACGCCGCGTATCGCAAAGACCCACAAGCCTGGCTCGCCGACACAGGCAACGTCGACAAACTGGTGAAGCTCTCCGGCGCCAAGGCCAGCGATATCCCGCTGCTGCTGCAAGGCAACGTTTACCCGCTGGCCGCTGACCAGGTGACGCTGCTGGGCGCACCGACCACCAAAGCGGTGACCGATACCGCCGCGTTCCTCAAGGAACAAGGCAAGGTCGATGCCGTGCTGCCGGACTACGCGCCTTACATCAGCGCCAAGTTCATCACTAACTGATTCGGGAGTTCATTGCGATGGCCTTGCTACAACTGGAGCGCATCAGCGCACAGTACCCAGGCGCCACAGAACCGGTACTGTCTGACATCTCACTCGACCTTGGGCCCCAGCAATTGCTGGTGGCTCTCGGGCCGTCCGGCAGTGGCAAGACCTCGCTGTTGAACCTGATTGCCGGTTTCGTCGAACCTTCTGCCGGGCGCATCACCCTCGATGGCGTGCCAGTCAAAGGCCCCAGCGCCGAACGTGGCGTAGTGTTCCAGGACGACGCCCTGCTGCCGTGGCAGGACGTGCTGGCCAACGTTGGCTTCGGCCTCGAACTGGCCGGCGTACCCAAGGCGCAACGTGAAGTGCGCGCGCGGGAAATGCTCGCCCTGGTCGACCTGGCCGGTTTCGACAGCCGCCGCATCTGGCAACTCTCCGGCGGCCAGAAGCAGCGTGTGGGCCTGGCCCGCGCCCTGGCGGCCGACCCTCGCGTGTTGCTGATGGATGAACCCTTCGGCGCGCTGGATGCCTTCACGCGCGAACAGATGCAGGAATTGCTGCTGCAAGTCTGGCGGCGCACGGCCAAACCGGTATTCCTGATTACTCACGACATCGAAGAAGCGGTCTTTCTCGCCACCGATTTGATCCTGTTGGCGCCCAACCCGGGCCAGATCGTCGAACGCCTGCACCTGGACTTCGGCCAACGCTACGCCGCCGGTGAATCGGCCCGGGCGATCAAGTCCGACCCGCGCTTTATCGAAACCCGTGAGCACGTGCTGGGCAAAGTGTTCTCCCAACGGCAGGTGTCCGCATGAGCAGCTACGAACTCCCCGCCACGGCCGCGAAGCCCGTGGCTCACGCGGTTATCCCGGTACGCCGCAGCCTGAGCACGCGTTGGATCAGTGTGCTGACGCTGGTCGCCTTGCTGGCGATCTGGTGGGCCGTGACCGCTACCGGTTTGATCGAACCCTTGTTCCTGCCACCACCGTCTGCCGTGCTGCAAAAAGGCTGGCTGCTGGCGACCACGGGCTACATGGACTCCACATTGTGGCAGCACCTGGGCGCGAGCTTGAGCCGTATCGGCCTGGGCCTGGGCTTTGCGGTGCTGACCGCCGTACCGGTCGGCATTGCCATCGGCTCCAACCGTATTGCCCGCGGCATTCTCGACCCATTGATCGAGTTCTACCGGCCGATTCCGCCGTTGGCCTACTTGCCGTTGATTGTGATCTGGTGCGGCATCGGCGAACTGTCCAAGGTGCTGCTGATTTACCTGGCGATCTTCGCGCCCATCGCCATCGCCACCGCGACCGGCGTGCGCACGGTCGACCCGGCCAAGCTGCGTGCCGCGCAGTCGTTGGGTGCGACCCGTGCCCAGTTGATTCGCCATGTGATCCTGCCGAGCGCCCTGCCCGACATCCTCACCGGTGTGCGCATCGGCCTGGGTGTGGGCTGGTCGACGCTGGTCGCCGCCGAGCTGATCGCCGCCACCAGCGGTTTGGGCTTTATGGTGCAGTCGGCGGCACAGTTTCTGGTCACTGACGTGGTGGTGCTGGGGATTCTGGTGATCGCCCTGATCGCCTTCGCCATGGAAATGGGCCTGCGTGCCCTGCAACGCAAATGGGTGCCTTGGCATGGCCAGGCACACTGAGTGAGAACAGCATGAGCAGCCTGACCGTTACCCCATTAAGCACCGCCCTGGGCGCCCAGATCAGTGGCGTCGATATCACCCAGCCGCTGAATATTGAACAGCGCAACGCCATCGAACAGGCGTTGCTTACCCACTCGGTGCTGTTCTTCCGCGACCAAGCCATCACGCCGCAGCAACAGGCACGCTTCGCGGCCAATTTTGGTGACCTGCATATTCACCCGATCTACCCCAACGTGCCGGAACAGCCCGAAGTGCTGATCCTCGACACCGCGGTGACCGATGTGCGTGACAACGCCGTGTGGCATACCGACGTGACCTTCCTGCCCACCCCTGCCCTCGGTGCGGTGCTCAGCGCCAAGCTGCTGCCGGCGTTTGGCGGCGACACGTTGTGGGCCAGTGGCATTGCGGCGTACGAGGCGTTGTCGGCACCGCTCAAGCGCCTGCTCGATGGCCTGACGGCCACTCACGATTTCACTAAATCCTTCCCGCTGGAACGCTTTGGCAATACGGCCGAAGACTTGGCGCGCTGGGAAGCAACCCGCAAGAAGAACCCGCCGCTGTCGCACCCGGTGGTGCGTACACACCCGGTGAGCGGGCGTAAGTCGCTGTTTGTCAGTGATGGGTTTACCACCCGGATCAACGAGCTGGAACCGGCGGAAAGCGAGGCGATTTTGAAACTGCTGTTCGCCCACGCAACACGGCCGGAATTCACCATTCGGTGGCGCTGGCAGGAGAATGACGTGGCCTTCTGGGATAACCGCGTGACCCAGCATTACGCGGTGGATGACTACCGGCCGCAGCGGCGGGTGATGCATCGGGCGACGATTCTGGGCGATGTGCCGTTCTAAGCCAAGCACGCCATCAGCATCACTGAAGATCAAAATGTGTGGGCTGGCTTGCCTGCGATAGCGCCGGGTCAGCCAACACATTCATCGACTGACACACCGCCATCGCGGGCAAGCCCGGCTCCCACAGGAACCGCGCACACCGGCTGATTTCGCCATACAGAAGATCAAAAATGTGGGAGCGGGCTTGCTCGCGAATGCGGTGGGCCAGTCGCCTATGTACTGACTGATACACCGCATTCGCGAGCAAGCCCGCTCCCACATTTGATTTACAGCGTGGCGAATAAATTTGGCAATTCAGGCCACTGTGGAAGCCAGGCTTTACCGCTCCCACAGTGACCGGGTTATGCCAGTTTATTCAGCGGTGGATGGCTTTTCCCAAAGGTTAATCCCGCCTTCCAGCGCAAACCGATCAATCTCCGCCAGTTCTTCGGCACTGAAGCTCAAGTTCTTCAGCGCCCCGACGTTTTCAATGATTTGCTCTGGCCGGCTCGCACCGATCAGCGCACTGGTCACCCGTGGGTCACGCAGGGTCCAGGCCAGCGCCAATTGCGCCAGGCTCTGGCCACGGCGCTTGGCGATTTCATTCAGCGCGCGCACGTGGGCGATGTTGGCTTCGGACAAGTGCTTGGCCTGCAACGAGCCGCCACCCGGGCGATTGACCCGCGCATCCGCCGGTACGCCGTTGAGGTACTTGTCGGTCAGCAAACCCTGGGCCAGCGGCGTGAATGCAATCACCCCGGCGCCAAGTTCTTCGGTGGTGTCCAGCAGGTCTTTTTCCACCCAGCGGTTGAGCAGGTTGTACGCCGGCTGGTGGATCAGCAACGGTACTTTCCACTCTTTGAGCAGCGCCGCGATTTCGCGGGTTTTAACGCCGGAATAAGACGAGATACCGATGTACAACGCCTTGCCTTGTTGCACGGCCGTGGCCAGGGCGCTGGCAGTTTCTTCCAGCGGGGTGTCGGCGTCGAAACGGTGCGAGTAAAAAATATCCACGTAGTCAACGCCCAGACGCTGCAGGCTCTGATCCAGGCTCGCCAGCACGTATTTGCGCGAACCGCCGCCCTGGCCGTAGGGGCCGGGCCACATGTCCCAACCAGCTTTGCTGGAGATGATCAGTTCGTCGCGGTAATGCTTGAAGTCTTCGCGCAGCAAACGGCCGAAGTTGATCTCGGCGCTGCCATAGGGCGGGCCGTAGTTGTTGGCCAGGTCGAAGTGGTTGATACCCAGGTCGAACGCGGTGCGCAGCAAGGCGCGCTGGGTGTCGATCGGGGTGCTGTCGCCAAAGTTGTGCCACAGCCCCAGGGACAGTGCAGGCAGCACCAATCCACTGCGGCCTACGCGGCGATACGGAATAGATTCATAGCGGTTTTCGGCAGCAATATAAGTCATCGAATCCTCTCTTGAACTTGGGACAAATAAGGCCCAGGAATAACGATATTCCCAGGCCTTTTAAGCAGCTGAATCGCTTAAGTCTGCCCTTCCGTTTTACAGCAATTTCCTACCAGAGTGGAACGACATAGCTGACATAGAAGCGGTTTTCATCTTGCACGGTAGCACCGGTAATGTCCGGACTCGCATGCGCGTTTTTCCAGGTCACGCCCAGGCCTTTGAGGGTGCCGGTCGGTACTTGGTAAGCCACGGCAATGTTGCGTTCCCATTCGCTGGTATCGCCCTGGGCCGTGCGGATGTCATCGCCATGGGCGTAGGCGGCGGAGAAGGTCAGGCCGGTGAGGCCGAGCTTGCCGAAGTCATATTTGTACTGAGCCAGCCAGGTGCGTTCGCCGGCGTGCTGGAATTTGTTCAACTGCATGTTGGTCAGCGCCGGGGTGTCGGCACCTGAACCCGGGCCTTGGCGTGCGTCACCGCTGTTCAGGCCGGCGTCGAGGTAAGGGAAGTCGCTGTCGCCGCTGTTTTTCTGGATACCGAGGCCGATGGTGTGGCCGTCCAGGCTGTAACTCTCAAGCAAGCTGGCGGTGGTTTGGTTGATGCGGCCTTTGCTGGTGCCATCACCGTAGAGGCCAGCACCGGCAAAGTCTTTATCGCCATCGGCGTTAGCCCCCACACCCAGGCTGCGGAACACGCGCACGTCGGTGTCGATCGCGCCCACGGACAAGGCGTCATGACGCTTGGCGCCGAGGAAGAACTGCTGGTAGTAATCCTCAAGGTTGGAGTACCACAGGCTGACAGTGGTGTTCTGTATACCGGTGTAATCGGCACCACCGAACAAGAAGCGATCGCTCTCTTTGGTGCCACCTGCGGTAATCATCCCCTGGTCGCCGGTTTCGTTGCGGATCTTGGTCTTGAAGATATCGCCGCCGGTGAAGGTGAAGTCGCTGAGGTCCTTGGAGACCAGTTGCACACCGGTGTTGGTCTGCTGGTAAAGGCGGCCGTCGGTGTTGGCCAATACCGGGTTGTTGCCGTAGAGCGTGCCGAGGCGCAGTTCATCTTTGGCGAAGCGCATTTTGAATGTTGGGCTCAGCACGCCGAACTGGTCGGCCGACTTGCCGTCATCCAGCGGGAACATGCTGCCGGGGTAGCGGCCCTGGTGGTCCTTGTCATTCAGGTCGCCACCGGAATCCAGTTTCAAACCGTAGAACGCTTGCAGGTCCAGGCCAAAACCTACCGGGCCTTCGGTGTAGCCGGACTTGAAGTTGAACTCGAAACCCTGGCCCCAATCGCGCACGCTGTGGGCCTTGGCGCTGCTGTTCACCACATCACGCCCCTGCTGGTTGAGGTAGCGGTTGAGCAAGGTCACATCGGCGTGGCTGTCGTCGATAAAATCGGCATGGGCGGACAGCATAAAGCTCGCCATGGCGGCACCCACCATAGGGCTTATTAACGTCTTCATTGTTACCGGTCTCCGTCACTGTTCTGAAATGAAAGCGTCAAACGCTTCACACAATTACGCAGTGGCCAGATGACAGTTCCGCGTCAAAACGCGGTGTTCACCAATGAAATTAAATTTAAGAAAGCCCCGTGGGACGGGGCTTTGCGGGCTTTTTTGCGGGAGCGGGCTTGCCCGCGAGGCAGGCAACTCGGTGTATCTCAAACACCGAGCTGATGCGATCGCGGACAAGCCCGCCCCCACAGGGGATTAGCGCACTCCCACAGGGGACTAGCGCACCAAGTGCAAAAACTGCAGGTGTCGCTCGTACTGGTCGAGGATGTCGTTAATGATCTGCTCCTTGGTGTAGCCCACCAGGTCGTAGTCCTGGCTGCCCTCACTCAGATGCACTTCCGCCCGGTAATAGCGACGGTTGTTGATCTCTTTCGACCCCATGCCACCCCGGGCAAACGACGGCGTGAAGTAGCCGCGCATCTGCACCTGGTAGACGAACGGGTGCTCCTCGCCATGGCCGATTTCCAGGCTGACACTGTCATTGGACGGGTCAGGCTGAGTGACCACGTTCAAGCCTTTCTCGACAAATACCGCCGTCACTTCCTCGATCGCCGGGCGCACCGTTGATTCAAGAAAGCGGTACACCTCATCCCGCGAAGGGAAGTGCACGGCCTGGCTCAAACGCTGGCGCCAGCCGCCTCGGCCCTTGCGTGAGGCCGATACGGGTGCCAACGAATGCAACTGAGCAATCTGCTTCTGCGATTCGAGATGAAAAGCCTTGTGCAGCCCCCACATCATCAACAGCAGGATCAGCGAGAACGGCAACGAGGTCAGTACCACTGCGGATTTCAGCGAGTCGATACTGCCGGCAAACAGCAAGGCACTGGTGACCAGCGCGGTCATTGCGCCCCAGAACACACGCAGCCACTTCGGCCCGTCTTCATCGGCGTTGCCGCCTTTGGACGACAGGGTCGACAGCACCACGGTGCCGGAGTCGGCCGAGGTGACGAAGAACACGAAGCTGATAAACACCGTGACGGCGATCACGGTCTTGCTCCACGGATAGGTTTCCAGCAACAAGTAGAGGCTCATCGACGGGTCGTCGATGGCCGACTGGCCGAGGGCGGTCAACCCGTGGTTGAGTACCTGGTCGATGGCGCTGTTGCCGAAGATCGACATCCACGCCAGGGTAAAGCCCAGCGGAATCAGCAGTACGCCAAACACGAATTCGCGGATGGTACGGCCGCGGGAAATGCGCGCGATAAACAGGCCCACGAATGGCGACCATGCAATCCACCAGGCCCAGTAGAACACCGTCCAACCGCCCAGCCAGTCACTGGGTTTGTCGTAGGCGTACACATCGAAGCTCTTGGTCGGCAACGCGCCGAGGTAGTCACCGATGTTCTGGATCAGGGTGTTGAGCAAGTGCTGGGTGGGCCCGGCGAACAACACAAACAGCAGCAGCGCACAGGCCAGCAGCATGTTGATGTCGGACATCACCCGCACACCCTTGTCGACACCGGCCACGGCCACGAGGATCGCCGCGCCCATCATCAAGGTAATCAGGCCGACCTGAATCCACTGGGTGTGGGCAACGCCGAACAGGTAGTCGAGGCCTGAGTTGAGGTGCAGCACACCAAAGCCCATGTCGGCACCCAGGCCGAACACCGTGGCGATGATGCCGAAGCCATCCACCGCGTAACCGATGGGGCCATTGATGCGCTTGCCGATCAGCGGGTACAGCGCCGAGCGTAGCGCCAGCGGCAGGTTATGCCGGTAGGCGAAATACGCCAGGGCCATGCCGACAAAGGCGAACACGCCCCAACCATGCAGGCCCCAGTGCAGAAACAGGATCTGCATGGCCTGGCGGGCGGCGTCGGCGTTCATCGGTGCGCCCTGGGGCGGTTGCACCAGGTGCGTCAGCGGCTCCGAGACGCAAAAGAAAAACAGCGTGATGCTGATCCCGGCGGCAAACAGCATGCCGGCCCAGGACAGGTAACTGAATTCGGGCTCGTCGTGGTCGGCACCG
Organism: Pseudomonas sp. M5A4_2d; assembly: GCF_053345295.1. Lineage (NCBI taxonomy): Bacteria > Pseudomonadati > Pseudomonadota > Gammaproteobacteria > Pseudomonadales > Pseudomonadaceae > Pseudomonas > Pseudomonas sp. M5A4_2d. Next base: position 490,014 of record NZ_JBKEZW010000003.1, read on the forward strand.
AGTTTTATCTTGCCGTAGCCTGATAGCGCGGTGACCACCACGAAGACCAGATACAGGGTCATCGCCAGCATGTAGTACCAGCCGACCGTATTGGCCGCCCAGTTTTGCGCCGCCAGCAGCCAGGCACCGGCCTGTTGCGGGATAGCGATGACAGTGATGCCGAACAGCAGGATGAAGCTTGCGGCAAAGTAGAAAACGGGCGCATTCATGCGCACCAGGCCGCTGGGTGGGGTGGACGATGCACTCATGAACGATGCACCCCGAAGGTGTGGGATGTGGCTGTAAATAACGGACTCAGCAAAGGTAAGCCTCCTGTTGTGAGCGGGCAGCGAACCACCGGGTTTAACTTGAACGAACATTCAAGTTAAACATGGATAGGCGGTTTTGGACTAATCGCAAGGCTGAGCGGTAGATAGTTCCTACACTAGCTCAAGGATTGGTATGACGGCTGGTGATGGCAAAACGTTCAGCGATCATTGAGTGAAAATCTACCCAAAGCTGGAATGCAGTCCACTGTGGGAGCTGGCTTGCCTGCAATAGCGGTGGTCAGACATACCGCCATCGCAGGCAAGCCAGCTCCCACAGGGGTTCAGTGACAAACTCTGGCTCAGTCGCTACTTCTGCGCCCCATCCTCATGCTGCAGATTCGCCTGCGTAATGTTCGCCCCCGCCGGCACGCTGCGGGTCAGCCACACATTGCCGCCAATCGTCGAGCCCTTGCCGATGGTGATGCGCCCCAGGATCGTCGCCCCGGCATAGATCACCACATCGTCCTCAACAATCGGATGGCGTGGAAGGCCCTTCTGCAATTGCCCATCCTCATCCGCCGGGAAGCGCTTGGCGCCCAACGTCACGGCCTGGTAGATACGCACGCGCTCGCCGATGATCGCGGTTTCGCCAATCACCACGCCTGTGCCGTGGTCGATAAAGAAACTCGGGCCAATCTGCGCGCCCGGGTGAATGTCGATGCCGGTCGCCGAGTGAGCAATCTCCGCGCTGATCCGCGCCAACAACGGCAACCCGGCGCGATACAAATGGTGCGCCAGGCGATGGTGAATCACCGCCAGAATCCCCGGATAGCACAGCAGCACTTCATCCACACTGCGCGCGGCCGGGTCGCCGTGATAGGCGGCCAGCACGTCGGTGTCCAACAGGCTGCGCAGGGATGGCAAGGCCAGGGCGAAATCCTGGATCAGGCGGATGGCCAGTGCGTCGACTTCGCCATCGTCTTGGCCGCCTTGGCGGGCGGCATAACGCAGCTCCAGGCGCGCCTGGCCGAGCAAGGCATTCAAGGCGACGTCGAGGGTATGGCCGACGTAAAAATCTTCACTTTCTTCACGCAGGTCCACCGGCCCCAGGCGCATTGGAAACAACGCACCGCACAGCGCTTCGAGAATCTGCGCCACCGCCTCGCGGGACGGCAACTCGCGGCCGCCATGCTCGCCACTCAAGCGGCCATTGCGCGTGCGCCACTGGTCCCGGGCGCTGCGCAGCTGGCCGACGATGGTCTGCAATTGCCAATGACTGGAACGCTCACTCACGGTATTCACTCCTGACGATATGGCCATCACTTTACGGTATGGACCCTGGCCGCCCTTAAGAACCAATGGTGTGATACTAAGAACTAACCGACATAAGCGATTGACGGGTTGCCCGTTGAAAAGTGCCTGCCTATAGTCGCCCCATCACTTAGCCACTGTGCGTAGCCATGATCAAACAACAGCTCGACCGTTTTAACCGCCTGGAACTGCTGGGCGGCGCCACTGCCCTGGAAAAACTCGAGCGGCTGTCGGCCTGGCTGGGCAGGGATATCTACGTCAAACGCGATGACACCACGCCGCTGGCCATGGGCGGCAACAAGCTGCGCAAACTTGAATACCTGGCGGCCGATGCCCTCGCGCAGGGTGCCGACACACTGGTGACCGCCGGTGCCATTCAGTCCAACCATGTACGCCAAACCGCCGCGCTGGCCGCCAAGCTCGGCCTGGGTTGCGTTGCACTGCTGGAAAACCCCACCGGCACCGAAGACCCCAATTACCTGGGCAACGGCAACCGCCTGCTGCTGGAACTGTTCGACGCCAACGTCGAATTGGTCGAGAACCTCGACAACGTCGACGACCAGCTCAACGCCCTCGCCGACCGCCTGCGCAGCAACGGCAAGAAGCCGTACCTGGTGCCGATCGGCGGCTCCAATGCCCTGGGTGCCTTGGGTTATGTGCGCGCCGGGCTGGAGCTGGCCGGACAGATCGAAGACAGCGGGATTAAATTCTCCGCCGTGGTGCTGGCCTCGGGCAGCGCGGGTACCCACAGCGGCCTGGCGCTGGCATTGAGTGAAGTGCTGCCGAATTTGCCGGTCATCGGCGTCACCGTGTCACGCACCGATGAAGCCCAGCGCCCGAAAGTACAAGGCCTGGCCGAACGCACCGCCGAGTTGCTCGGCATGGAAATCCCCGAAGCATTCAAAGTCATTCTGTGGGACGAATATTTCGGCCCGCGCTACGGCGAACCGAACGCCGGCACCCTGGCCGCGGTCAAGCTATTGGCCAGCCAGGAAGGCCTGCTGCTGGACCCGGTCTACACGGGCAAGGCCATGGCCGGCTTGCTCGATGGTATCGGGCGCCAGCGGTTTGAGGACGGTCCGATTATTTTCCTGCATACCGGTGGGGCGCCGGCGTTGTTTGCCTATGGCGCGGCCTTTTAATGGAACAAACACAGGTAAAAATGTGGGAGCGGGCTTGCTCGCGAAAGCGCACGATCAGCCAACTCTTCCGGTGACTGACACACTGTATTCGCGAGCAAGCCCGCTCCCACATTAGATCAGTGTGATATTCCAAAAAAGAATAACAAATTATATTTATATTATTTTCAAGTCTTAAAAACTCGCTTTATAGTCGCGCCGAAGGCGAAGACGCGCTTCGCGCTTTAAGGCAGGATACGACTACCGCGTCACCTGCTTCGCTCAACATAAAAACACAGAGGCTCTTCATGACTATTTCTGTATTGCGTCGCACATTGCTGGTTGGCACATTGGGCCTGACGCTTGGGGCCGGTTGGTTGGGCCAGGCAGTTGCCGGCGAGCAACTGGACACCATCAAGAAGGCGGGCGAGATCAAGATCGGCCTGGAAGGCACCTACCCGCCTTTCAGCTTTGTCGATGAAAGCGGCAAGCTCAGCGGTTTCGAAGTCGAGCTGTCCGAAGCGCTGGCCAAGGAGCTGGGCGTCAAGGTCAAGCTGCAAGCCACGCCGTGGGACGGCATCCTCGCCGCCCTGGAATCCAAGCGCCTGGACGCCGTGGTCAACCAGGTGACCATCTCCGAAGAGCGCAAGAAAAAGTATGACTTCTCCAAGCCCTACACCGTTTCCGGTATCCAGGCGCTGGTGCTGAAGAAAAACGTCGACACCATCAAAACCGCCGACGACCTGGCCGGCAAGAAAGTCGGTGTAGGCCTGGGCACCAACTACGAGCAATGGCTCAAGGACAACCAACCCAAAGCCATCATCAAGACTTACAACGATGACCCAACCAAGTTCCAGGACCTGCGCATCGGCCGCATCGACGCCATCCTGATTGACCGCCTGGCAGCCCTGGAATACGCCAAAAAAGCCCCGGACACTGCCGCTGCTGGCGATGCCTTCTCCCGTCAGGAAGCCGGTATTGCCCTGCGCAAAGGCGAGCCTGAACTGCTCGACGCCGTGAACAAGGCTCTCGACAAGCTGCGCGCCGACGGCACCTTGAAGAAGCTGTCCGAGAAATACTTCAACGCTGACGTCACTCAATAATGGAAGCAGGTTTCCAACTCGCGCTGGACTCCGCGCCCTTTCTGCTCAAGGGCGCGTATTACACGGTGATTCTTAGCCTCGGCGGAATGTTTTTCGGCTTGCTGCTGGGCTTCGGCCTGGCCTTGATGCGCTTGTCGCGCTTCAAGCTATTGAGCTGGACTGCCCGTGTCTACGTGTCGTTCTTTCGCGGCACGCCCTTGCTGGTGCAGCTGTTCCTGATCTACTACGGCTTACCGCAAGTGGGCATCGAGCTGGATCCGATCCCGGCCGCCATGATCGGCTTTTCGCTGAACATGGCCGCCTACGCCTGTGAAATCCTGCGCGCCGCGATCAGCTCCATCGAGCGCGGCCAGTGGGAAGCGGCTGCCAGTATCGGCATGACCCGCGCGCAGACACTGCGCCGGGCCATCCTGCCGCAGGCCATGCGCACGGCGTTGCCGCCGCTGGGCAACAGCTTTATTTCGCTGGTCAAGGACACGGCGCTGGCCGCCACCATCCAGGTGCCCGAGCTGTTCCGCCAGGCTCAGTTGGTGTCTGCGCGCACCTTCGAAATCTTCACCATGTACCTCTCCGCCGCCCTGATCTACTGGATCCTGGCAAGCATCCTGGCGCATTTTCAAAATCGCCTGGAAGACCGGGTCAACCGGCATGACCTGGAGTCTTGAAGCATGATCGTGGTTGAAAAACTGACCAAACAATTCAAGGGTCAGGTGGTGCTCAACGGGATCGACCTTGAGGTCAAGGAAGGCGAAGTCGTCGCCATCATTGGCCCCAGCGGTTCCGGTAAAACCACCTTCCTGCGCTGCCTGAATTTCCTCGAAGAACCCACCAGTGGTCGCATCAAGGTGGGTGACATCGAGATCGACAGCAGCAAACCGCTTAACCAGCAACAAGGCCTGGTGCGGCGTTTGCGCCAGCACGTGGGTTTTGTGTTCCAGAACTTCAACCTGTTCCCCCACCGCACCGCGCTGGAAAACGTCATCGAAGGCCCGATCGTGGTCAAGAAGATGCCGCGCGAAGCGGCGATCGCATTGGGCCGCAAGCTGCTGGCCAGGGTCGGCCTGGCGGGCAAGGAAGATGCGTACCCGCGCCGCTTGTCCGGTGGCCAGCAACAGCGCGTAGCGATTGCCCGTGCATTGGCCATGGAGCCGGAGGTGATTCTGTTTGACGAACCCACCTCGGCCCTCGACCCGGAGCTGGTCGGCGAAGTGCTGGCGACCATCCGCAGCCTCGCCGAAGAAAACCGCACCATGGTCATTGTCACCCACGAAATGAGCTTCGCCCGGGATGTGGCCAACCGGGTGATCTTCTTCGACAAAGGCGTGATCGTGGAACAGGGCGAAGCCAAGGCATTGTTTGCCAACCCCAAGGAAGAACGGACCAAGCAGTTCCTGAGCAAATTTTTAGCCCACTGACAGTCCGTGTGGGGGCTGGCTTGCCTGCGACAGCATCACCGCGGTATGACGGATAAATCAGGGTGCCTGCATCGCAGGCAAGCCCGTTCCCACATGACAGTGTTCCTACATAAAATCCTCATTCCAATCAGTAAAAGTCCCCGCGACACCCTGCTTAAAATCCCCCTCCCCGTCAGCTTGTTCTGAATCTGCGCCAACCCGCCGTTTAGCCCTTTGCCGCCATTGACGGCCGCTGGCCAACCCTCTTATCTAGCGCCCAGAGGATTGGATCCTATCCCGGCTATTCACTGAATCGTTCCTTTCGGCACCCTGCGCACAACCGCGCCACGGGTGCCGGAACGATTGCTGCTGGCTGCATCAAGGAGATTACGTATGACGCGCACCGCAACCCAAACCCTGCTCGCCGCCCCGACCCTGCCCCAGGCTAATCGGCACGGCATCAACGCCCTCGCCGCCGCCCACTTGCAGGTAGATATCGCGCCCTTCCCCGGCATGGAGGAAGGCGACCTGATCGAACTGTTCTGGAACAACTGCTTCGCCGACTCGCGTCGGATTACCGCGTGCAAGGTCGGCACATCGACCCGCCTGCGCGTCCCGGAAAGTTTTATCCAGGATGGCGCGGCACGGGTTCACTATCAGGTCCTGCACGTCGGCCACGGCCCGGCACGCTCGGCCATCACCCAGGTGGGGGTGAAGACCTGCTATCCGGGTGGCCTGCCGTCCGCGCTCTCGGGCGACGAAAACCAGAACCTCGCCCCCGTGTGCCTGCCCGAAACCATCCGACGTCACGGCGTCAACAGCAGCCAGGTACGACGAGGTATCCCGCTGACCATCGAGCCTTACCTGAACATGGCCACGGGCGACGCCATTACCTTGCGCTGGGGTGACGCGCGCCTCGACCTGCCGCAAATCCAGGCCGAAGGCGTCGGCCTGCCGGTACAGGTGTGGGTGCCTTCGGTGGTGATTGTCGACGCGGGCGACGACAGCCGCCTGGACGTGACGTACTGCATTCTCGATCGCGTCGGCAATAATTCGCGCTGGGCACCGGTGCGCACCTTGAACATCGCCGCCGGCGTGCCACAGGCGCCGACCCGCCCGGCCAGGGCCGCGTCGACTTATCAACCGCGCCAGCCCGGTTCTCCCTGCGAGCCTGGGTGACAGCCCTTCTATGCATATTCCTAAAAGTTAGTTTATTAAAAAATTTAACACGCTTAGGGTATATGCACCGGACCACCGGACATCTCTGATTTTTCTGTTTTTATTTCATTGAATGCGAGGTCGGTATGGTCAGAATTACCCCGGTGCATAACGCCAGGGCATTACGTGCAGCCAAGGAGCGGCGCTGATGTCTAACTTGGCTCTAACACCCCCCCAGAGTGATCTGGACGTAGCCCCATTGCTGTTGCCGGCCGCTGTGCTGCGCAACGACGCCGAGGCGTTGAGCGCCGCGTTTGAGCTGGCCCAGGCTGCGCGCCTGCAAGCGGCCAAGCGCGACCAGCAGCGCAAGCTGCCATGGGCGCAGCTCGAGCAGTTCACCCGCAGCGGGCTCGGCAGTATTTCCATTCCCCGTGAATACGGCGGCCCGCAGGTATCGTTCGTTACCCTGGCTGAAGTCTTCGCGATCATCAGCGCGGCGGACCCGGCCCTCGGGCAGATTCCACAGAACCATTTCGGCATCCTGTACCTGTTGCAGGGCACTGCCACCGAACGCCAGAAAAAGCAGCTGTTCCAAAGCGTCCTCGACGGTTGGCGCATCGGCAATGGCGGCCCGGAACGCGGCACCAAAAACACACTGGAGCTAAAAGCGCGCCTCACCGCCGAAGGCGACGGCTACGTGGTCAGCGGCCAGAAGTTCTACTCCACCGGCGCTTTGTTCGCCCATTGGGTCGCAGTAAAGGCGTTGAATGATGACGGCAAACAGGTCATGGCATTTGTACGCCGTGGCACTGAAGGGCTGCGCATCGTCGATGACTGGTCGGGCTTTGGCCAACGCACCACGGCCAGCGGCACGGTGCTGCTTGATCGCGTGTCGGTGGACGCAGAGCTGGTGATTGAAAACTGGCGTCTGGGCGAAAGCCCAAACATTCAGGGCGCCATCTCGCAACTGATCCAGGCCGCCATCGACGCCGGCATCGCCCGGGGCGCCCTCGACGACACCATCGCCTTCGTGCGTGAACGCTCGCGCCCGTGGATCGACGCCAAGGTCGAGCGCGCCAGCGATGACCTGTATGTGATTGCCGATATCGGCAAGCTGAAAATCGAACTGCACGCCGCCGAAGCACTGCTGCGCAAGGCCGGCAAGGTGCTGGACGAGGTCAGCGCGGCGCCAATCACCGCGCAATCCGCCGCCAGGGCATCGATTGCCGTGGCCGAGGCGAAAGTGCTGACCACCGAAGTGTCGCTGCTGGTCAGCGAAAAGCTCTTCGAGCTGGCCGGCAGCCGCGCCACCCTCGCCGAATTCAACCTCGACCGCCACTGGCGCAACGCCCGCGTGCATACCCTGCACGACCCGGTGCGTTGGAAGTATCACGCCATCGGCGCCTATCGCTTGAACGGCACCTTACCTGCTCGTCACTCCTGGATTTAACCGACCAGAACACTTTTCCACGAGCTTCTGGAGAACACCTATGACTTTCTCTACAAACGTCGCGGTTATCACCAGCGACGAACAAGCCCTCATTGTCGCCAGCGACCTTGCGGAAGACTTCCGCCGCGACAGCGCCCAGCGCGACCGTGAGCGCCGCCTGCCCTTGCCCGAACTGGACGTGTTCTCCCGCTCCGGCCTGTGGGGCATCAGCGTGCCGAAGGAACACGGCGGTGCCGGCGTCTCCAATGTCACCCTGGCCAAGGTCATTGCGCTGATCGCCCAAGCCGACGCTTCATTGGGCCAGATCCCGCAAAACCATTTCTATGCCCTTGAAGTGCTGCGCGTCAACGGCAGCCCCGCGCAGCAGCAACGCCTGTACGCCGAAGTGCTCGCCGGCCAGCGTTTCGGCAACGCCCTGGCGGAGCTGGGCACAAAGACCGCTCACGACCGCGTGACCTCTATCACCCGCGACGGCGACGGTTTTCGCATCAGCGGCCGCAAGTTCTACGCCACCGGCGCAATCTACGCCCAACGCATCCCGACGTCGGTGGTGGATGAGCACGGCGTGCAGCAACTGGCGTTTGTGCCCCGCGACAGCGAAGGCCTGACGGTGATTGACGACTGGAGTGGCTTCGGCCAGCGCACCACCGGCAGCGGCTCCGTCGTGTTCGATAACGTGTGGGTCGCCGCCCAGGACGTGATCCCGTTCCAGAGCGCTTTCGAGCGCCCGACCACCGTCGGCCCACTGGCACAGATTCTTCACGCCGCCATCGACACCGGCATCGCGCGCGCCGCTTTCGAAGATGCGCTGCACTTTGTGCGCACCAAGACCCGCCCGTGGATCGACGCCGGCAACGACAAGGCCACCGAAGACCCGCTCACCCTGAAGAGCTTCGGCCACCTGAGCATTCGCCTGCACGCCACCGAAGCCTTGCTGGAGCGCTCAGGCGAAGTTCTCGACCGCGCCCAGGCCGACAGCACTGCCGAGAACGTCGCGGCGGCCTCCATCGCCGTCGCCGAAGTGCGCGCCCTGAGCACGGAAATTTCCCTGGCCGCCGGCAGCACCCTGTTCGAGTTGGCCGGCAGCCAGGCGACCCTGGCCGAACACGGCCTCGACCGCCACTGGCGCAACGCCCGCGTGCACACCCTGCATGACCCGGTGCGCTGGAAGTACCACGCGGTGGGCAATTACTACCTCAACGATGAAAACCCGCCACTGCGGGGGACCATCTGATGAGCCTGCCGGTAAAAACAAAGAAAAAAATCCTGCTCAATGCTTTCAACATGAACTGCATCGGGCATATCAACCACGGCCTGTGGACGCATCCACGGGACACCTCGACGCAGTATAAAACCGTCGAATACTGGACCGAACTGGCGCAGACCCTGGAGCGCGGGCTGTTCGACGGCCTGTTCATCGCCGACATCGTCGGCGTGTACGACGTTTACCAAAACTCTATCGACGTGCCGCTCAAGGAGTCGATCCAACTGCCGGTCAACGACCCGCTGCTGCTGGTCTCGGCCATGGCGGCGGTGACCCAAAACCTCGGCTTCGGCCTCACCGCCAACCTCACCTACGAGCCGCCGTACCTGTTCGCCCGGCGCATGTCCACGCTCGATCACCTGAGCCGTGGCCGGGTCGGCTGGAACATCGTCACCGGTTACCTCGACAGCGCTGCCAAGGCCATGGGCCTCACGGAACAGGTCGAGCATGACCGGCGCTACGACCAGGCCGACGAATACCTGGAGGTGCTGTACAAACTCTGGGAAGGCAGCTGGGAAGACGACGCGGTCATCAATGATCCGCAGCAACGGGTCTACGCGCAGCCGGGCAAGGTGCACAAGGTCGAGCACCATGGCGAGTTCTATCAGGTGGAGGGTTATCACCTGTGCGAGCCGTCGCCACAACGCACGCCGGTGCTGTTCCAGGCCGGCAGTTCGGACCGTGGCCTGCTGTTCGCCGGGCGACATGCCGAGTGCGTGTTCATCAGCGGGCAGAACAAGGCGGCGACCAAGGTCCAGGTGGACAAGGTACGCGCCAGCGCCGTCGAAGCCGGACGCAACCCGGATGACATCAAGGTGTTCATGGGCCTCAACGTGATTGTTGGCACCACGCAAGAGCTGGCCTGGGCCAAGCACGCCGAGTACCTGAGCTACGCCAGCCCTGAAGCCGGCGTGGCGCATTTTTCGGCGTCGACGGCGATTGATTTTTCCCAATACGAGATCGATGAACCGATCCAGTACGTGAAAAGCAACGCGATTCAGTCGGCCACCAAGAACCTGCAGAACAACGACTGGACCCGGCGCAAATTGCTCGAGCAACACGCCCTCGGCGGCCGCTACATCACCTTGGTCGGCTCGCCCGAGCACGTGGCTGATGAGCTGGAATCCTGGATCAGCGAGACCGGGCTGGATGGCTTCAACCTGACGCGCATTGTGACGCCGGAAAGCTATGTCGACTTTATCGACCTGGTGGTGCCGGAGTTGCAGCGGCGCGGCTCGTACAAGACCGCTTACGAGACCGGCACCTTGCGCGAAAAAGTCTTCCAGGGCACTGCACGGTTACCCGAACAACACACCGGTTCCACCTACCGACACTGAATTAGAAGTGTGGGAGCGGGCTTGCTCGCGAATGCGGTGAATCAGTCACCCGATTCGTTTGCTGACACACCGCTTTCGCGAGCAAGCCCGCTCCCACATTAGAACCTCATTGTTTGACCGAATATCTTATGACTGGAAACCGATCATGAAAAAGACATTGCTCACTCACCCAGTCAAAGCACTGGCCCTGGCCCTCGGTTTATTCAGCTCGGCGGTGTTTGCTGCCGATGCGCCGCTGAAAGTCGGCACCACCGCCGCGTTCGCGATCCCGCTGGAAGCCGCCGTGGCAGAAGCCGGCAAGCAAGGCCTGAAAGTCGAGCTGGTGGAATTCACCGACTGGATCGCTCCCAACGTCAGCCTGGCCGCCGGCGATATCGACGTGAACTACTTCCAACACATTCCGTTCCTGGAAAACGCCAAGGCCGCCGCCGGCTTCAAGCTGGAGCCGTATGCGCCAGGCATCATCAACAACGTCGGGCTGTACTCGAAGAAGTACAAAAGCTTTAACGACCTGCCCCAAGGGGCCAGCGTGGCGATTGCCAACGACCCGATCAACAGTGGTCGCGGCCTGCAACTGCTGGCCAAGGCCGGCTTGATCACGCTGAAGCCGGGTGTGGGCTATAAGGCCACCGAAGAAGACATCATCGCCAACCCGAAGAAGATCAAAATCCTGCAGGTAGAAGCTGTGCAACTGGTGCGCGCCTATGACGACGCCGATCTGGTGCAGGGTTATCCGGCGTATATCCGCTTGTCCAAGACCTTCGATGCCGAGTCGGCGCTGCTGTTCGACGGCCTCGACCACCCGGAATACGTGATCCAGTTTGTCGTCCAGCCCAAGAGCAAAACCGATCCGCGTGTGATCAAGTTCGTCGACATCTACCAGCACTCGCCGGTGGTGCGCGCAGCCCTGGATAAATCCCTCGGCAAGCTCTACCAAGTCGGCTGGGAAGGCTGAATATGAGCGCCGCCAACACGCAACTGCGCGACCTGGGTTTACCGCCCAGGGACGCCGAGCAGACAGAACTGCACCCCGACTTGAACCGCGCCCATGTGCGTTTTATCAACCTGGGCAAAACCTATGACGGCACCGTGCATGCCTTGCAAGGCATCGATCTGGCGATCCAGCGCGGTGAAGTGTTCGGCATCATCGGCCGCAGCGGCGCCGGCAAGTCCTCGCTGATCCGCACCATCAATCGCCTGGAGCAACCCAGCAGCGGCCGGGTGCTGATTGATCAGGTGGACATCGGCGAGTACGACGAAGACCGTCTGGTGGCGTTGCGTCGGCGTATCGGCATGATCTTCCAGCACTTCAACCTGATGTCGGCCAAGACCGTGTGGCAGAACGTCGAGTTGCCGCTGAAAGTGGCCGGTGTGCCCAAGCTGCAACGCGAGCAAAAGGTCCGTGAGCTGCTGGAACTGGTGGGCCTCAAGGACAAGCACAAGGCCTACCCGGCGCAGCTCTCCGGCGGGCAGAAACAGCGCGTGGGCATCGCCCGCTCGCTGGTGCACGACCCGCAGATTCTGCTGTGCGACGAAGCCACCTCGGCGCTCGACCCGGAAACCACGCAATCGATCCTCGGCCTGCTGCGTGAAATCAACCGGCGCCTGGGGCTGACCATTGTGTTGATCACCCATGAAATGGCGGTGATTCGCGAAATCTGCGACCGCGTGGTGGTGCTGGAACACGGCCGCATCGTGGAGCAAGGCCCGGTGTGGCAAGTGTTCGGCAACCCGCAGCACGAGGTCAGCAAAACCCTGCTGGCACCGTTGCAACACGGGCTGCCGGATGAGCTGCAAAGCCGCTTGCAGCTCACCCGGACATCCGCCGACGCGGCACTGGTGCTGCGCTTGCAGTTCACCGGCAGCGCCAGCGACGAACCCGACCTGGCCGCGTTGTTCAACGCCCTCGGCGGGCGCGTGCGCTTGCTGCAAGGCGGTGTCGAACGAATTCAGGGCCATGCCCTGGGGCAGTTGCTGCTGGCGGTGAATGGCTCGCCCCACAACGCCGAAGAACTGCGCAATCGCGCCGGGCGTTGGGCGCAACAGGTGGAGGTGCTGGGCTATGTGGTTTGATCGTTTATTGCAGGGCGCCATCGATACCTTGTTGATGGTCGGCGTGTCGTCACTGATTGCGTTGCTGGTGGGCATTCCGCTGGCGGTGTTTCTGGTCACCAGCGATAAGGGCGGGCTCTACCAGGCACCCGCGCTGAACCGCGTGCTGGGGGCGTTCGTCAATCTGTTCCGCTCCATTCCGTTTTTGATCCTGATGGTGGCGCTGATCCCGTTTACCCGGCTGATCGTCGGCACCACCTATGGTGTATGGGCGGCCGTGGTGCCGCTGACCATCGCCGCCACGCCATTCTTTGCACGAATCGCCGAGGTCAGTTTGCGTGAAGTCGACCACGGTTTGATCGAAGCCGCACAAGCCATGGGCTGCCGACGCTGGCACATCATCTGGCACGTGCTGTTGCCGGAAGCGCTGCCGGGAATCGTCGGCGGATTTACGATTACGCTGGTGACGATGATCAACTCCTCGGCCATGGCTGGCGCAATCGGCGCAGGCGGCCTGGGTGATATTGCCTACCGCTATGGCTACCAGCGGTTTGATACGCAGATCATGCTGACGGTGATCGTGCTGCTGGTGATTCTGGTGGCCGTGATTCAGCTGGGTGGCGATCGCCTGGCGCGGGTGCTCAACAAGCGGTGAGGTATAGTCGGGCTATCTCAGTACCCGGTATACCCCGTCATGACCCTTAAGCCCGACGACCTCGACCAGATCACATCCACCACGCTCGGCCACTACAACCAGGTGGCCGAAGACTTCCGTGAAGGCACCCGCGATCACGATGTGAGCCAGAACATCGACGCCTTGCTGCGGCATATCCTGGGCACGCCACCGTTTACCCTGCTGGATTTCGGCTGCGGGCCGGGGCGGGATCTGCAGACGTTTACACGCATGGGGCACATTGCAGTGGGGCTTGATGGCTCCGAACGTTTTGCGCAGATGGCCCGCGAAGACAGTGGTTGTGAGGTGTTGCAACAGGATTTCCTGAAGCTGGATTTGCCTGCCGGGCGATTTGATGGGGTGTTTGCCAATGCGGTGTTGTTTCATATTCCCAAGCAGGAATTACCGCGCATTCTCAAACAGCTGCATGGCGCCTTGAAACAGGGCGGCGTGCTGTTCAGCTCCAACCCTCGCGGTGAAAACCAGGAAGGCTGGAATGGGCCTCGGTACGGGTCTTACCATGACCTGGAGGCATGGCAAGGTTTGCTGACGGCGGCCAGGTTTGTGGAGCTGGAGCATTACTACCGGCCAGGCGGGTTGCCCCGGGAGCAGCAGCCTTGGCTGGCGAGCGTGTGGCGCAAATTATAGATTTTTGTTGCCTGGGCTGACGCCTTCGCGAGCAAGCCCGCTCCCACATTTTGAAATGCATTCCCCTGTGGGAGCTGGCTTGCCTGCAATAGCGGTTTGACCTGCAGCGCTACTGCACCTGATACACCACCGGTTTTTCCCCCACCACCATTGCCGTCACACTGCGTGCGGGGTAGCCCTGGTTCTCCTCGGCAGCAAAATTCACCACTAACCGCGTGCCATCGGCAAACGTGGTCTGCTGCACCTGCTTGTCCGCCGTCAGCCAGCGGAAATCGGTCATCGCCTGAGTCGCCAGGCGCTGATGCAATGGCCGGAAAAACCGGTCCTGACGCTGGATCACCGGCAGCCGCTCCTTAAGCGTCGCCGCGCTCAGGTGATACAGCGGCGGCACGTTGTACAGCAGTTGAGTCAGCTCGTTTGCAGCCCGCACATTGCTCAGCTTCAGGCTATCGAACAGCCAGTGGTGGGTGGTGATGACCGAACCGTGGAACACCGCCTGATACAACGGCAAACGCATCGTCGGCTCGAAGTACACCGTACGAAACGGCTCCTTCAACGGCACGGACTTGAAGAACACCGCGGGTTGCTCCGGCGGGTACCAGTTGCCCACGTAATAGGGCGACTGCTTGTCCTGAGTCATCGCGTGGTCACCCCAGCCGATCACGGGTGTCTGCATCCCATGGGCGAACAGGATGCCCTGGGCCGTGATTGCGTTGCCGTCTTCGGAGCCGGCGGGCAGCTTGAGCGCGGTGTTGATCCAGCGAGACGCGTCGATATTGCCCTCGGCGTTTTGCGCCTGGGTCATTGGGGCGCCGTTACGATAGCTATCGAAGACCATGCTGGTGGCATAGGCATCAAGGAACCAGGCGTTGAAACCTGCCTTGGCGTGCACGGCCTTCACTCGGGCTTCCAGCAACGGCCGTACGCAGCGCGGATCGGTGTAGTGGCCCGATTGCTGGAAGCCGGTCTTGAGCTTGCCGTCCTTCAACACGATGGCACAGTCGCGGTAAGCCTTGCTGCCCAGGTGGGCGGTGGTCCAGTCCGGGTTTTCCGTGGTGGATAACGCCGTTTCATAGGAATCGTACGGTGCCATGAGGTAACCGGCGTTGACGCCCGCCTGAATCGCTTCGGGATGCCACAGGCCACCTTCCCAACCGTCGCCCAAGGCCAGCAGCAGGCGTGGGAGCCCAGCGTCTTGCAGCGACTTCAAGGTCTTGGCCGAGAGCGTGCTGCCCCAGGTTTCAGGGCCGTCACGCAGCGCGCCGCTGAACGCCGTCGCCAGCTCACGGCGCAGTGCGCCATAGCCATCAGCGAGCTTGAGCATGTCCGGCTCCTCGGTAGCCTGCCAGGTTTGCCGGGCCTTTTTATTGATTGCCGCGTTGAGGCCACGCAACAGCACCGTCTTTTGATAGCGATCCAACGCAGCGGACTGCGCCAGCACTTGCGTGGTCTCTTTATCCAGCAAGCCCTTAAGTTCGTGGCCGCGCAGCACTTTCACCAGCAGCGGCCAATCACGCACATCATCCGCCCCCAACAGCTCATTACCCCACAGATAGACATGGCTGGCCCCCAGCAGCTTTTGCGCTTCAGGCGTTTGCCGCAGCTTGTCCGTCAACGGTTCATAACGCCCCTGCTCCACCAGCCACTGGCGATAGCGCTTGGCACCGGCCAATGGGTCGGCGTCGCCCAGGTGCAGGCGCAGGGTCATCGGCGCGGTGGGGTCCAGTGCCGTGAATGCATGGGATGCCAGCAGCGCCAGGCCCTTTCCGTCGGCTTGCCACAACAGGCGATTGTTATAGGGGTTGGTCAGCAACCAGCTCAGCGTGAAGCGCCCGTGATCCACGCCCCATAACGGCAGGCTCAGATCCTGCGTGGTGTTGAGTTCACCCTGTTCGAGCAAAAACGCGTTCCAGACGGGGTTACCCGCCGGCACGTAGTGCCCTTCGGCCAAGGGCCACATCAACCCTTGGCCCATGGCCTCGGCGGGTTGGCGCAGCAGGGGCAATTCACCCGGCTCGCGGGCGCTGATGGTCAAGGCAAGGTCACGCTGCTCAAGGCGAGCCGTCAGACGATAGGCGCCGCTGTCCCATTGCCAGGTGGCCTGTTCAGCCTCTGCCTGCATATCGCTGACAACATGCGCCGCCACGCCGCTGGAGGCTTGCACAAGCGCCTCACCCGCCGGCGTAACGCGCAGCGCCAACGTGGCGGGGTCGAGTTCCACGCGCCACAGGGCGTTTTCCAGCACCGTACCCGCGAACGTCAGCGGAGACAGCAACAGGCAACAAACCAACACAAGAGGGCGCATGGCACAGGTCTTCCAAACGGGATCAGGCCCGAAGGGTAAAACACTTGGCGCCGGGCAAATGTAGGGAAAGTGTTTCCAGGAGCCTTCCTACACCCTCGCAGGAAGGCCCCGATGGTCAGGCCTGATGGTCTTTCGGCTCGCGAATTTTGTACCAGGCCACGTAAAGCGCCGGCAGGAACAGCAACGTCAGCAACGTGGCGATAATGATGCCGCCAATCATCGCGTACGCCATCGGCCCCCAGAACACTTCCCGCGCAATCGGGATCATGCCCAGACTCGCCGCCGCCGCAGTCAGCAGGATCGGTCGGCGACGGTGCTCGGTGGCTTCCACCACCGCATCCCACGGCGTGTAGCCGTCGCGCTCGTAGGCGTCGATCTGCGTCACCAGAATCACCGAGTTGCGGATGATGATGCCGATCAGCGCGAGGATGCCGAGGATCGCCACAAACCCCATGGGCGTGCCCGTGGGGATCAGTGCCAGCACCACACCAATCAGGCCGAGCGGCGCGACACTCGCCACCAGGAACATCTTCTGCACGCTGTGCAACTGGATCATCAGGAAGGTGGCCATCAAAAACAGCATCAACGGCACCACTTTGGCAATCGGGCCCTGGGCCTTGCCGCTTTCTTCCACAGTGCCGCCGGTGGCGACCTTGTAACCCACCGGTAAACCGGCGCTGAATTTCTCGATCGTCGGCGCCAGCTGTTTGACCAGGTCGGTCGGCTGCATCTCATCGCGCACCGATGCCTTGATCGTGATCGTCGGCTTGCGGTCGCGGCGCCATACCAACGGTTGTTCAAGCTCATAGCGCACGGTGGCAAAGGCCAGCAGTGGAATCGAGGTGCCGTTGGGCGTGACGATCTGCAGGTTCTGCAAGGTTTCCGGCGTGCCGCGTTCCGCATCTTCGGCGCGGCCGACCACGTTGATCAGGTAGATATCGTCGTGCACCTGGGTGACCGAGGCGCCGCTGACCACGCTGTTCATCAACTGCGCCACGTCTTCCGACGACAGCCCCAGTTGCCGCGCCTTGTCCTGGGCGATGTCCACGCGCAGCACTTTGCCCGGCTCGTTCCAGTCGTAGATGATCTCGCCCAAGTGGGTGTTCTGATCCAGCAACGTTGCCAGCTCGATGGCGTGTTTGCGCACCTGGTCAATGTCTTTACCGGAGACCCGATACTGAATCGGCCGCCCCACGGGTGGGCCCATTTCCAGCGGCTGCACATAACTGGAGATGCCGACAAAGTCATCACGCAGGCGCTTTTGCAGGCGCGCGATCAAGGCGCCGCGCTCCTCCAGGCCTTTGCTGACGATGACCAACTGGGCGTAGTACGGGTTTTCCAATTGCTGGTCGAGGGGCAGGTAGAAACGAATCGCGCCCTGGCCGATATAGGTGCTCCAGCGGGCAATGTCCGGGTCATCCTTGATGATGGCTTCCAGGCGGTCGACCGCTTTGCGCGTTTCGTTGATCGAGGCGTTTTGCGGTAGGTTGAGGTCGACGAGGATTTCCGGGCGGTCCGACGACGGGAAAAACTGGTTCTGCACAAACTGCATGGAGAACACCGACGCCACAAACAGCCCTACGGTGATGCCGATGGCCCACCAGCGGTTGCGCATCGCCCACAGCATGCCGCCATTGAAAGCGCGGCCGATGCGCCCAGGCTCGGCGTTATGCGGTTTCACATTGGCACTGAGGATATGCACCCCAATCACCGGTGCAAACAGCACCGCCACCACCCACGACACCAGCATCGCCACGGCAATCACCGCAAACAGGGTGAAGGTGTACTCGCCCGCCGAACTGGCATTGAGGCCGATCGGCACGAAACCGGCCACGGTGACCAAGGTGCCGGTGAGCATCGGGAAGGCCGTCGAGGTGTAGGCGTACGTCGCCGCCTGCTCCTTGGTTTCGCCTTTCTCCAGGCGCGTGATCATCATCTCCACGGTGATCATCGCATCGTCCACCAGCAGGCCAAGGGCGATGATCAACGCGCCCAGCGACACCCGCTGCATGGTGATGCCGCTGTACTCCATAAACACGAACACCAGCGCCAGCACCAACGGGATCGAGCACGCCACCACCAACCCGGCACGCATACCGAGGCTGATAAAGCTCACCACCAAGACGATGATGACCGCTTCAAACAATGCGCTGGTAAAGCCGCCGACAGCCTCCTCGACCACTTCCGCCTGGTCGGACACTTTGTGCACGCCGACGCCCACCGGCAGGTCGGCGGTCAGCTCATCCATGCGCGTGTGCAGGGCCTTGCCGAACGACTGGATATTGCCGCCCTTCTGCATGGCGATGGCCAAGCCGATCGCCGGCTTGCCGTTAAAGCGGAACATCGGCCGCGCCGGGTCGACATAGCCACGGCTGATGTCGGCAATGTCCGCCAAACGGTAGAAGCGGTCATTGAGCCGCAGGTTGACGTTGGCCAAATCTTTCTCCGAGGCGAATTGCCCGGAAGTGCGCACAGAAATCCGCTCCGGCCCGGCCTCGATGACCCCGGCGGGGGTCACGGCGTTCTGTGATTGCAGGCTTTGCACGACCTGGCGCTGATCAATCCCCAGTGCCGCGAGTTTGCGCGTGGAGAAATTCAGGTAAATCACTTCGTCCTGCTGGCCGATCATCTCGACCTTGCCCAACCCCGGCACCGAACGGATCTCGGCACGCACCTGTTCCACGTAATCGCGCAACTGGCGCATCGACAGGCCGTCGCCGGTAAAGGCATACACCGAACCAAACACGTCACCGAACTCATCGTTGAACGACGGCCCCTGCAAACCCTGCGGGAACGTGCCGCGAATATCGTCGATCTTCTTGCGCACCTGGTACCAGATATCCGGGATGGCCTTGGCGCTGGTGGTGTCCTTGAGGAACACGAATACCGTGGATTCGCCCGGACGTGTGTAGCTTTTCACGTAGTCGAGGGAGTCGAGCTCTTCGAGTTTTTTCTCGATGCGGTCGGTGACCTGCTTGAGGGTTTCTTCCTGGGTCGCGCCGGGCCAGCGGGTCTGGATCACCATGGTCTTGATGGTGAACGACGGGTCTTCCTCACGGCCAAGGTTCATGTACGAGAACACGCCCATCAGCAGCGCGACGAACATCAGGTACCAGACGAAGGACTGATGCTTGAGGGCCCAGTCGGATAAGTTGAAGCTCCCTTTCATCGCGGGCTGTCCTCGTCGATTTTGACTTTTTGCCCGGGTTTCAGGCTGTTCACACCGGCGGTGACGATGCGTTCGCCGGGTTTGACGCCGCCATTGAGCAAGGCGCTGGCGGCGTCGCGGCTGATCACGGTGACGTCACGCGGTTGCACGGTCTGGCGTTGGGTGTCGAGCAGCCAGATGCGGGTTTTGCCGTCGACTTCCTGCAAAGCGCTGACGGGCACTTCGATACGTGGCGCAATGGCAGTGCTCAAGGTCACGCTGATCGCGGTGCCCAGGCGAAACGCAGGCGGCGTCTCGGCCAGGGTCAGGCGTGCGCGCCGGGTGCGCGTGGCGCTTTGGGCCTGGGGCTCGATCTCGCGCACGATGGCGGTGGTGTTGACGCTTGGGTCGAGTTGCCCGGCGACCAGAAACACCACATCGGCGGGCAAGCGCTCGGCAAGGCCGGCGGGCAGGTCGATCACCGCTTCCTTGATATCCGGGCGGGCCAGGGTCACCACTTGCTGACCGGCGCTGACCACTTGGCCGGCCTCGGCATTCCACGCGGTGACAATACCGGCGTGGTCAGTGCGCAGTTCGGCGTAATTGAGCTGGTCTTTGGCCTGGTTGACCGAGGCCTTGGCTTGATCGAGGGTGGCCTGGGTGGTTTTAAGGTCGGTCTGGGCCACGTCCAACTGGGCCTGGGCGCCGACGCCACGGTTGAACAACGCCTGTTGGCGGCGGGCGTTGGCCTGGGCATTGATAAATTGCGCCTGCACACGGGCGAGGTCGCCTTGGGCGGCGCGCAACTGGTTCTGCTGGTCGGTGGGGTCGAGAACGGCGAGCAAGGCGCCCTTCTCCACCTCGGCGCCCACATCCACGGCGCGACGGGCAATACGACCGGGCACGCGGAACCCCAGATTGCTTTCATAACGGGCCTGGATCGTACCGGCGAAGCGGCCAAGGTTTTCCTGGTCTTCGGCTTTCACTTCCATCGATAACACCGGGCGCACGGGCTCGGGCGGCGGTTCTTTCTTGGAGCAGGCGACCAGCAACAGGCTGGCGGCGAGTAGAGCCATCAATCGCTTCATGGCTGGGCTCCTGGCTGGGCGATCTCGACAAGCATGCCGGGGTGCAGCAATTGCCCACCGGCCACCACGACTTTTTCGCCGCCTTTAAGGCCCTCGCCAATGATCACTTTGCCGGTCAGGTAACGCGCCACGCTGACCTTGTGCAACTGCGCCTTGCCGTCGCCATCGATAAGCCACACGGCGGGCTGGTTGAGGTCTTTGGTCAACGCAGACCAGGGCAGCTCGATACTGGCCTTGGCCGGGCCATTCGCGGTGGCGCTCACCACCGAACCCAGCTGCATGCCTTTGGGCAGGTCCTGCAGGGCAATCTTGACTTGCACGGTGCCGGTATTGGCTGCCACCGCGGGCGTGACTTCACGGACTTTACCCACTGCCTTGACGCTTGGGTTATCCAGGAGGCTGACGGTAATCGGCGCGTCGGGCGGCGGCTCCACCAGCAAGGACTCATACACGTTGAACACCGCATCGCGCTCACCGTCACGGGCCAGGCTGAAAATCGGCACGGTGGCCTGCACCACCTGGCCGACCTCGGCCTGGCGCGCGGTAATCACGCCGGGGGCATCGGCGATCAACGCGCTATAGCCGAGTTGCTCGCGAGCGTTGGCCAGTTGGGCTTGCGCCGCCGCCAGCGCGCTTTGGCTGCTGCGCAGCGCGGCCTGGGCGGCGTCGTATTCGCTGCGGCTGGTGTAGCCCTTGGGCAACAGCTTTTCCTGGCGCACGAAGGCGGCGGCGGTTTGCTTGACCCGCGCCTGTTCGGCCACGACCTGGGCCTGGGCGGAATCGACGTGGGTCTGCAAATCCTTGGGATCAAGCTTGGCCAGCACTTGCTTGGCAGTCACGCGGTCGCCCACGTCGACCATGCGCTGGATGATCTTGCCACCCACGCGAAAGGACAAATCGGTTTGTACGCGGGCCTGGATGTCACCGGTCAGCGTGACCGCCGCGGCAAAATCCGCCGACTGGACGGTCTGCACAAATACCCGTGAATGCGCCTTGGGTTCGGTCTTTTCCTGACCACAGCCGCTCAGCAGCGCCAACAGGCCAAGGCTGAGTACAACTCTTGAAGTGCGACCGCCCATGCAGGCTCCTTTTGCGTGACGCGATGTGCCAATTTGTATGCGACTGTGAGCTTAGATCAGGGTTCCTTATCTGCAGGGAGGAACCCATACTCCAAGGGTTCCCATGCAGACTGAATGCACATGCTGAAAACCCTCGCAGTAGCCAATTATCGCTCAATCAATAAGTTGGTGGTGCCCCTGGACCGACTGAATCTGGTCACCGGCCCCAATGGCAGCGGTAAGTCCAACCTGTATCGCGCGCTACGGCTACTGGCGGAAACCGCCCAAGGCGGGGTGATCAATGCGCTGGCCCGTGAAGGCGGGTTGGATTCGACCTTCTGGGCCGGGCCGGAAACCATCAGCCGGCGCATGCGCAATGGCGAGGTGCCAGTAGAGCCCATGGTGCGCCAAGGCGTCAAACGCCTGCGCCTGGGGTTTGCCGGGGAGGACTTCAGCTATGCGATCTCCCTGGGTCTGCCGGAAAAAACCCAGTCGTATTTTTCGCTGGACCCGGAAGTGAAGAAGGAATGCATCTGGGCTGGCCACATCTACCGCCCGGCCAGCCTGCTGGTGCAGCGTTCCGGGCCGATGGTGCGCGCACGCGAGGGGCGTGCCTGGGATGTGTTGGCTCAGCACACGCCGAATTACCACAGCCTGTTCGACCAGGTCGGCAGCCTGCGCGGCTCGCCGGAGGTGTTGCTGCTGCGCGAAAGCATCCGGGGCTGGCGTTTTTATGATCACTTTCGCAGCGATGTGGATGCGCCCGTGCGCCAGCCACAACTGGGCACGCGCACGCCGGTGTTGCATCACGACGGGCGCGACCTGGCCGCCGCGTTGCAGACCATCCGCGAGATTGGCGACCCCGAGGCGTTGCAGCGCGCGGTGAGCGATGCGTTCCCCGGTGCGCGCTTGAATATCCAACCGCTGCAAGGCGGGCGTTTCGCGCTTGAGTTTTATCAGGAAGGTTTGCTGCGGCCGCTGTCGGCCGCGGAGTTGTCGGACGGCACCTTGCGTTATCTGCTGCTGGTCGCGGCGCTGCTGACACCTCGGCCGCCCACGATGATGGTGCTGAACGAGCCGGAAACCAGCCTGCACCCGGATTTGCTGCCGGCGCTGGCGCGCTTGATTATCCAGGCGTCACAGCAGTGCCAGGTGTGGGTGGTGTCCCATGCCAGCCGGCTGATTGCGGCGTTGCAGCAGGATGACGGGTGTAATTCGATTGTGCTGGAGAAGGTGCTGGGCGAGACGCGGATTGTGGGGCAAGGGATTTTGGATGCGCCGGCGTGGCATTGGCCGGAATAAATGGTGACTGTGGCGACCTCATCGCGGGCAAGCCCGCTCCCACATTTGGATCTGCGTCTGTCAGATTGGCCGCGCTCTGCCCGCTACATAAGCCAATACCACAAGACCACCTAGCGCCGCCAAACCCCTGTGGGAGCGGGCTTGCTCGCGATAGCGGTAGACCAGTCGATTTTTCCAGCGACTGGCACACCGCCTTCGCGAGCAAGCCCGCTCCCACCTTTGGATCTGCGTCTATCAGATTGGCCGGGCTCTGCCCGCTACATAAGCCAATACCACAAGACCACCTAGCGCCGCCAAACCCCTGTGGGAGCGGGCTTGCTCGCGATAGCGGTAGACCAGTCGATTTTTCCAGTGACTGACACACCGCCTTCGCGAGCAAGCCCGCTCCCACCTTTGGATCTGCGTCTATCAGATTGGCCGGGCTCTGCCCGCTACATAAGCCAGTACCAAAAGAACAGTTAGCGCCGCCAAACCCCTGTGGGAGCGGGCTTGCTCGCGATAGCGGTAGACCAGTCGATTTTTCCAGCGACTGACACACCGCCTTCGCGAGCAAGCCCGCTCCCACCTTTGGATCTGCGTCTGTCAGATTGGCCGCGCTCTGCCCGCTACATAAGCCAGTACCACAAGACCACCTAGCGCCGCCAAACCCCTGGGGGAGCGGGCTTGCCTGCGATAGCGGTGTAACCGTCCGCGAAGGATCAACCCTGCCACTTCCCGCCTTCAACAATCACACTCTCAGGCTTGGTGTCATCGCTCAGCTCTTTACGCACGTATTGGTCATACAGCTTGAGCAAAAACTTCTCTTCACCCAACTTCGCCAACTCGGTATTCACCCAGTCACGCAGTTCGACATTGCCCTTCTTCACCGCTGGCGCAATCGGCGCTTCATCACCGAGTTTCTGTTCCAGTACGCGGTAGCCCGGGTTCTGCTTGGCCCAGCTGAACAGCACCAGGTTGTCCTGTGCATACGCGTCACCACGACCGGCCGACAACGCTTGCAGTGACTCGGAGTTTTTCTCGAACTTGAGCAGTTTCCAGTCCGGGTGGTTCTTGGTCAGCCAGATATCGGCAGTGGTGCCGGTGGTGACGATGGTGGTGCGGGTGGCCAGGTCATCCAGGCTTTTCACCGAGCTGTCCTGCGGCACCAGCGCCTGTACCGCGACTTTCAGGTTGGGGTTGGTGAAGTCCACCGCTTCCTTGCGCTCCGGGGTCACGGTCATGTTGGCGAGGATCAGGTCGACTTTGTCACTTTGCAGAAACGGTATACGGCTGGCCGGCTCGACGGCGACGAATTCGACTTTGTTTTCATCGCCCAGCAGGTCTTTGGCGAATTGGCGGCCGATGTCGGTATCGAAGCCGACGTAGCGACCGGCTTCGTTCACAAAGCCGAACGGCGGCTTGTCGGTAAACACGCCGACGATCAGCTTGTCGCGCGCCTTGATCTTGTCGATGTAGCTCACAGCGGCGGCGGGTTTCGCGGGCGCTTCGGCCTTCTTATCGCAGCCGGCCAGCAATGCGACGGCGAGCAGTGGCAGTAATAACTTGGCAGTTTTCATATCAGCTCCAGTTCCTTGGTCTTTTTGGGCAGTGTTGAAACAAAGGAGAACTTCTCCAGGAACTGCTGCGCGCGTGCGGTTTGCGGGTTCGTAAAGAATTCCTCGGGGGTGTTTTGTTCGAGGATGCGACCGGCCTCCATAAACACCACGCGGTCGGCGACGGCGCGGGCGAAGGCCATTTCGTGGGTGACGATCAGCAGGGTCATGCCATCGCGGGCCAGGCCCTGGATCACCTCCAGCACCTCCTTGACCATCTCTGGGTCGAGGGCGGCGGTGACTTCGTCAAACAGCATGACCTGGGGGTTCATGCACAACGAGCGGACGATGGCGATGCGTTGTTGCTGGCCACCGGAAAGCTGACGCGGATAGGCATCGCGCTTGTCGGCCAGGCCCACGCGCTCCAGCAGTTTTTCTGC
Source organism: Pseudomonas sp. M5A4_2d (assembly GCF_053345295.1). Lineage (NCBI taxonomy): Bacteria > Pseudomonadati > Pseudomonadota > Gammaproteobacteria > Pseudomonadales > Pseudomonadaceae > Pseudomonas > Pseudomonas sp. M5A4_2d. The sequence continues at coordinate 514,643 of NZ_JBKEZW010000003.1, forward strand.
CTGCTCGCGGGCTTCGCGCGGGTCGCGTTTTTGCACTTTCAGCGGGCCGAGCAGGATGTTGTCGAGCACGCTCATGTGCGGGAACAAATGGTAGCTCTGGAACACCATGCCTACGTCCTGGCGCACTTGGCGCCAGTCCGTGTGTTTGTCCAACAGCTCCTTGCCGGCAAAGCGCAGGCTGCCGCTGTGCGCCACTTCAAGGCCGTTAAGGCAGCGCAACAAAGTGCTTTTACCGCAGCCGCTGGGACCGAGGATCACCACCACTTCGCCGCTTTGTACCCTCAAGTCGATGCCTTTGAGCACTTGCTGCTCGCCGAAGAATTTGTTGAAACCCTGGAACTCGATCAATGCGCTCATGCTTGGGCCCAGCGCCGTTCCAGCACCTTGGAGGCGGCCGACAACGGGTAGCAGATAAAGAAGAAAAACAGGAACAGCACGCCGTAGATCAGTACCGACTCATAGGTGCGCTCGATGATTTGCTGACCGACCTTGATCACATCCACCACACCGATCAGCACGGCCAGGGAACTGGTCTTGATGATCCGCGTGTAGACGTTGATGGTCGGCGGCGTCATGCGCTTGAGAGCCTGGGGCAACAGGACATAGCCATACAGCTGCGGGTCGGATAACCCAATCGACAAGCCGGCTTCACGCTGGCCACGCGGCAGCGAATGCAACGCGCCGCGCACCACTTCGCCGACCTCGCTGGCGCCCCATAGCGACAGCACCAGCACCGCGCACCAGAAGCTCGGGATGCTCAGGCCGAAGAAAATCGGCAGGCCGAAAAACAACAGGTACAACCACACCAGCACCGGAATCGCCCGGAACAGTTCCAGGTAAACCCGCAGCACGAGGTTGATCAGCTGGTTATTCAGCGTGCGTAACACGCCGTACAGCACGCCACCGACGGTGCTGAAAACGATGCTCAAAAAAGAAATCGACAGGGTTTGCGCAGCGCCCTTGCCCAGTTGCGGCAACGACACCCACAACAGCTCAAGACCCGAACTGGCCATGCTGGAGCCTCCTTTCCAGGCGGCTGAGCAGCAGCGACAGCGGCAAGAACAACAGCACGCAAATCAGCGTCAGCACGGCGAGCATTTCGTAGGTCTTGTAGTAGAGCGCGATGTAACTCTTGGTGGTGTAGAGAATCTCCGGCACCGCCACGGCAGACACCACGGTGGTCTCCTTGAGCAGGAAGATGAAATTGGCGAACAGCGCCGGCAGGCTGAGAATGCCAGCCTGGGGCAGGATCACATGGCGCAGCAGTTGCCAGTCGGACAGGCCGATGGATTTGCCCGACTCGATCTGCGCCAGCGGCACGGCTTCCACACCGGCGCGCAGCACTTCGGTGAGGTAGGCGCCGCCGAGGAAGGTCATGGTGATAATGGCCGCCCAGAACCCGGAAATATTGAAACCCAGGGCGGGCAAGGCGAAGTACACAAAAAACAGTTGGATGAGCAGCGGCGTGTTACGCGCCAACTCCACATACAGCGCCACCAGGCGTGACAGGTAAGGCGTGCGAAACACCAGCAGCGCGGCGTTGATCAGCGCCACCAGCAAGGAGGTGGCAATGGCGATCAAGCCCACTTGCAGCGTCACCCCCACGGCGTTGAGAAACGCCGGCAAGGTGCTGAGGATAAAAGCGAAATCGAAAGTCATTGTGAGTCCATGACGCTGCAAGGGTAATGCAGCGAGCGCAGTCCGTTCCGGCGTGGGTAACGTCGGGTAGCGCGAACTTTAAAGGTATAAAAAGCAAAATTTAAATACCTAAATAGCATATTGATATCACCCAAAAAGATAACCACCGGATTCGCGGGTTTGGCCGGTGGCGGCTATGGTCTTCGGGTCGAGGGAAGGCTGTTTTTTCGAGGGAATGAGCAATGAACGAAGTGAAACCGATGGATCCGCAGGAGCTGGTGAAGTGGTTGGTGGCGTTGCGCAGGGCGATCAATAGCCGCGTGCTCTGAAACGCTGAAGGTCCAATGTGGGAGCGGGCTTGCTCGCGAATGCGGTGTATCAGACAGAGCATCTGTAACTGACAGACCGCTATCGCAGGCAAGCCAGCTCCCACAGTTCTTGCCCGTATTTCCAGGCCAATAAAAAAACGCCGACGCTGTAGAAGCCGTCGGCGTTCAAACCTTGAAGGGGGTTTTGTTTACATCAGAACGCAGGCACTACCGCGCCGTTGTACTTCTTCTCGATGAAGGCTTTGACTTCCGGGCTGGTCAGCGCCTTGGCCAGTTTCTGGATAGCGTCGCTGTCCTTGTTGTCCGGACGTGCGACCAGGAAGTTCACGTAAGGCGACTTGGCATCTTCGATGATCAGCGCGTCTTTCGCCGGGTTCAGGCCAGCTTCCAGGGCGTAGTTGGTGTTGATCACGTCCAGGTCAACCTGGTCCAGCACGCGTGGCAGCAGGGCCGATTCCAGCTCTTTGAATTTCAGGTGTTTTGGGTTCGAAGCGATGTCTTTAGGCGTGGACAGTGCATTGGTCGGGTCTTTCAGCGTAATCAGACCGTTCTTTTGCAGCAGCAGCAGGGCGCGACCACTGTTGGAGCCTTCGTTCGGGATGGCCACGGTAGCGCCGTCTTTAAGCTCGGAAATATTCTTGATCTTCTTCGAGTAACCGCCGATGGGTTCAACGTGCACGCCAATCACAGTGACCAGGTTGGTGCCCTTGCCCTTGTTGAAGTTTTCCAGGTACGGCAGGGTCTGGAAGTAGTTGGCGTCCAGGCGCTTCTCGGCAACCTGTGTATTGGGTTGTACATAGTCAGTGAAAACCTTGATCTCCAGGTCCACGCCTTCTTTGGCCAGGGTCGGCTTGACCAGCTCAAGGATCTCGGCGTGCGGGATCGGGGTGGCGGCAACGACCAGTTTCTCGTTGGCCTGGGCGAAGCTTGCAGTCAGGGCAGCCGCCAGTGCGGTAAACAACAGAACCTTTTTCATGCAGTGTCCTTATCGAAATTCCGGGGCGTCTCTGACGACCGTTTTTTTGTGGTGTGCCAGCGAAGTGCTATCGCGGCGTGGGATGGACAATACCTAGATTTTTTATTCCCGAACAATATCTTTTATTCACGTTGATATTCCATTTTGTTCATGTAGGAATTTGAGCAAGGTTTGTTGCTCAGCGGGGCTGGCGCTGGCGAAAATTCGTTGCAACTGCTCCAACGGAGAGCCCGCCACCGGCAAATTCAGATGCTCGGGCAAAATTTCATCGCCACTGCTCACCAGCAGCGCGAAGTGAATAACGTTTTCCAGCTCGCGGGTGTTGCCCGGCCAACTGTGGTGTTCCAGCACGCGTTGGGCGGCGTCGCTGATCAGCGGCACCGGCAGGTCAAGGCGCTGGCTGTAGATGCCGAGGAAGTATTCGGCCAAGGACAGAATGTCGCCAACACGCTCGCGCAAAGCCGGCAGGTCGAGTTGGCCCTCGCTCAAGTAGTGGAACAAACGCTCATGAAATTTCCCGGCGGCCACGGCCTGGGCCAGGTCGATGCTGGTAGCTGCGACCAGCCGCACATCCACCGGGCTGGGCTGGTGGGCGCCGACACGGGTGACCTCATGGTTCTCCAGGGCAGCGAGCAATTTCACCTGGATCGGCAGCGGTAAGTCGCCGATCTCGTCCAGATACAAGGTGCCGCCGTTGGCCGAACCAAACCACCCCGCCCGACTGCTGGCCGCGCCGCTGTGGCTGCCGGCGGCATAGCCGAACAGTTCGGCGTCGGCATAGGTAGGGCTGATCGCGCCGCAATTGACCGAAACAAACAGCCCGGCGCGGTCGCTGCCCCGGTGGATATGCCGCGCCAACAGCTCTTTACCGCTACCGGTCTCGCCACGAATCAGTACGGGCAAGGCACGCGGCGCGAGGCTTTCCAACTCTTCGCGCAGTTGCCGCGAACGGGGGTCGACGAACACCAATGCCTTGGCGCGAATGCTCAGCGGGCTCTTTTCGGCGTCGGGGAAGGTCAGCAGTGGCTGGCCGAAGGTTTCATGACTCATGGCAGGCTCCCGCCCCAAATCCACTCAGGGACGGGGCGTTGAAAAAAGATCAGGCAGTGCGCCGGGCGTGATGCTCGAGGCGGCTCTGGAGGCGATACAAATAGGCGAAACCCTGCTCCCAACGCTGGTGGCCGGACTTCACATTGATATGCCCGGCACCGGACAGAATGCCGGCTTCGGCGCCCCAGTGACGTGCCAGCTCCAGAGCCCTGGGGGCGCTGACGGCACTGTCGTTGTCGGAACTGACCACCTGGCTGGGAAACGGCAACAGGTCGGTCGGGATCGGCGCGAAGTTGCGCAAGGCCGGTGAACAGGCCGGACGTTCGACATCCGCCGGGGCCACCAACAAGGCGCCACGCACCTGACGCAAAAAATGCACCGGCGCAGTGGCCGCCCAATGGGCGACGGTGATGCAGCCCAGGCTATGGGCGATCAGGATTACGGGGGTGCTGTCGGCGGCAATGGCCTCGGCCAGCGCGGCCACCCAGTCTTCGCGACGCGGCGTCAGCCAATCGGCCTGCTCCACACGCGCACTGTTGGGCAGGCTGTTTTGCCAATGACTTTGCCAATGATCTTCTGGCGATCCTTGCCAGCCCGGCACGATCAGATAACGAATCAACTCGCTGTGCATGGGTGTGCCCTCCTGCAGCGTTTAACGTTGCTGACCAGTATAGGGACGCGGTTTATATTCGTTAAGGAATAAGAAGCTATTTATTAATAACCAAAATATCAAATTCAAAAAGGATCGAAATGTGGGAGCTGGCTTGCCAGCTCCCACATTGATCGGGTTACTCAGTGAGACTTTCGGTGTTGGGTAAATTCCAGGCAAAAAAAAGGCCGCACCCTGCCAAGGAGACGGCCCAAAAATTGTCGAGACTTTTGAAACTAACGGGCGGTAATCACCGACAGCTTGGTAATCCCCGCGCGTTCGATAGACGCCATGGCTCGCGCCACTTCGCCATAGTTCACGCCATCGTCCGCCTGCAGTTGCACCCGCACATCGGGGTCCTTGGCCTTGGCCGCCTGCAGGTTGAATTCCAGCAGGTCCGGCTGGATTTCGTCCTTGTTGATAAACAGTTTGCCGGCGCCGTCGATGCTCACCACCAGCGGGTCTTTCTGCTCCACCGGGGCCACGGCCTGGGTCTTGGGCAGGTTGATCGGAATCGCATTGGTCAGCAGCGGCGCAGTGACGATAAACACCACCAGCAGCACCAGCATCACGTCCACCAGCGGCGTTACGTTGATTTCGCTCAGCACCTCATCACTGTCTTGCGTGGAGAAGGCCATCTCAGGACGCCTCCTTCACTTTTTGCGGGTTACCGGCCGCGCTTTTGGTCAGCGCAGGGTGCAACAGCACGCGGAAGGAGTTCTTCTGCGCCAGGCTGTAAAAGTCGTGGGCAAAGTCATCCAGGTCGGCCGCCGTCAGCTTCAGGCGGCGCAGGAAGTAGTTGTAGACCAACACTGCCGGCACGGCGACGGCGATACCGACGCCGGTGGCAACCAGCGCCGCACCAATCGGGCCGGCCACGGTTTCCAGGCTGGCGGAACCGGCGGCGCTGATCCCCTTCAGCGCTTCCATGATCCCCCACACAGTGCCGAACAGACCGATAAACGGCGAGGTGCTGCCGATACTCGCGACCACGGCCAGGCCGGTTTCCAGGGAGCGACGCTCCCGTACGATTTGCTGGCGCAGAGCACGCTCGAGACGGTCCTGGTGGTTGATGGCCTGGCTCAAGTCCGCAGCGTGTGGCGCGTCACCGACCTGGATCGCGGCATAACCGGCCTGGGCCACACGGGCCGCGGCGCCGGGTTGGATTTCGGCCAGTTCGGCGGCAGAGTCGAGACTCGACGCCGCCCAGAACTGATTATGGAATTTGCGATCCTGCGCCTTGAGGCGACCGAACTGCACGCCCTTGAGCAGGGCAAAGCCCCAGGTGGCGACCGAAAAGGCCACCAGCAGCCAGATCACCGCGCTTTCGATGGATTCAACGGGAGATGCCAATGCCATGATGTTTTCCCTCTGTGCAGGTCGCGACGTGTCCAACACACCGCAGCCGAATAGTTAGTGAATCTTGAAATCGATCGGCACGCTGACCCAGCCGTCCTGAGCCACATCGCCTTGCTTGGCCGGCACGAAGCTCCAACGCTTCACCGCCGTCAGGGCGGCGTCGTCGAGTGGTTGGCGACCGCTGCTTTTCTGGATCTGGATCTCGCCCGGCTTACCGCTGGCCAACACGTGCACCCGCAACAACACCGTGCCTTCCCAACCGCGACGCTGGGCCAGCGACGGATACTCCGGCGCCGGGTTCTTCAGGTACGCGGCGTTGGCCGAAGCGGGTGTCACCGGTGCCGGCGCAGCAGCCGGTGCGGGAGGCGCTGGAGGCGCGGGCGTCGGTGGCACGGCCGGCGGCTCAACCGCTTTGGGTACGGGCTTGGGCTCAGGCTTTGGCACTGGCTTGGGTTTCGGTTTAAGCACCGGTTTGGGCGGCGCCGGCTTGGCGGCCAGCTCATCCACTAACGGCGGCGGTGGCTCGACTAAGGGCGGTGGCGGTGGCGGCACAGGCGGTGGCGGTTCAACCACCGGCGGCGCCGGCTGGGAAAATTCGATGGTCATCGGCGGGATTTCCGGCGGCACAATCGGCAATACCGGCGTGGGCTTCTGGCTGACCCAATAGATCACCGCACCGTGCAGGGCCAACACCAGCAACCCGAGTAGAACCCCTTCGCGACGACTCGAGAAGCGCCTGGGGGTTTTCTGCAAGCGCAATTGCCCCAACGGCGCGCGGTGCGGTCGGCCAAGGTCGACCAACTCACCACCCGGTGCCTGGCGCCATTGCGCCTCACGTGCACTGGCGGCGGTCTGGACATTGCCCATTGATTCACTCCCTACGGTTTTCACACCAAAAAACCGACGGGCCTGCCAAAGCGGCCGTCGAGGGCTGAATCATCGGGGTTAGACGCTTATCTCTTAAAGTAATCTTTAAAGTTATAGATAGATCTAAATTGCATAAAAGCATCGTTTGGAAATGCCAGAACCCCGCCCCTCGCGGGCTGGCGCGAAGGGGCTGTTTTCCCATGCTTTTAAGGCATGCAAAATATTCAGTGAAGGCATGGTTCAGTGCGGGTTATTTGTACACAAATCGAGCAATTGGTCCTGCAATGCCTGCCCGGCCGCCCCCAAACCACTGCGGCCATACAGCGCCAGACGCACACCCTGCACCTTCGGCAAACCACTTTCATTGCCAAGTATTAAATGGCCAGGCTGCACCACCCGTTGCGGCAACAGGCTGATACCCAACCCCGCTGCCACGGCCGAACACACACTGGCCAGGCTGGCGCTGGAATAGCCGATGCGCCAACGCCAGCCGCCGACTTCCAGGTGGTGGAGCATTTCATTGCGGTACAAACCGCCCACTGGAAACGCCACCAGGGGCAGCGGGTCGCGCCCCAAGGACGGCGCGGTGCGGCTGTCCACCCAGCACAACGGTTCCGGCCATGAAGCCAGGCAGTCATCGCTGTCACCCATCTGCTTGACCAGCAACACGTCGAATTCACCCGCGCGGTACTGCCGTTGCAACTCCGGGCCCAGACCACTGGTCACCTCCAGGCGCACTCGCGGGAAGGCCACCACGAACGCCGACAGCAACGGCATCAGGCGCTCGGCGGCAAAGTCCTCCGGCACCCCGAGGCGCAACACCCCGTCGCTTTGCTGGCTGATCAACACGTCGGCAGCCTCTTCATGCAGTGCCAGAATGCGCCGCGCATAGGCCAGCAGGCGCTCGCCCTCGGCGGTGGCCACCACGCGGCGTTGGTCGCGGTCCAGCAACTGGCACGCCACGGCATCTTCCAGGCGACGGATCTGCTGGCTCACGGTGGATTGGGTCAAGTGCAGGCGCTCGGCAGCGCGGGTGAAGTTGCCGCAGTCCACCACGGCAACAAAACTGCGTAACAACACGGGGTCGAACATGGCGCGTCACCATTCCATTTGCCACTGGTTGGCATGGTTATATTTAATTTCAGAATACTCCGGCAGCTCACCATACTTCACCTTCCATTCTGCCCAGAGGGACCGCAATGACCGACGATCATCAGCACCTGCAACGCGCCATAGCCCTGGCCAGCGCCAACGTGGCCGAAGGTGGCCGACCGTTTGGCGCCGTGCTGACACTCAATGGCGAGGTGCTGGTGGAAGCCGTGAATGAGATCCACCTGACCCAGGACCCCACCGCCCACGCCGAGCTGCTGGCGATTCGCGCGGCCAGTCAACGCGTGGGCGCGCACCTGGACGGCTGTGTGATATACGCGAGCGGCCAGCCATGCCCGATGTGCTTGAGCGCCATGTACCTGTGCGGCGTAGAGCGCGTGGTGTTTGCTGCCAGCAACGCAATGGCCGAACCGTTCGGCCTGTCGACGGCGGTGATTGGGCAACAGGTCGGCCTGCCGTTGAGCGAACAGCGCCTGCCGATCCAACACCTGCCCGACGCCGCCATGACCGCGCTCTATCAGCGATGGAAAGCCCTGCATGACCCTGAATAAATCCTTTGCCGGCTGGGGCCTGCTGGTGGTGCTCGGGCTTAACCTGCGGCCAATCCTCAGTTCCATCAGCCCCTTGCTCGGCGAGATTCGCCAGGCCACCGGCCTGAGTTTCCAGAGCAGTGCGTTGCTCACCAGCCTGCCGGTGGTGTGCATGGGCCTGGTGGCGCTGGTCGGCGTGCGTGTGGAGGCACGACTCGGCGAACGGCGTGGCATTGCCCTGGGTTTAATGATGATTCTGCTGGCATGCCTGGCGCGTTGGCTGATGGGCCAGGCGTCGGCGTTGCTGGTCACGGCATTGCTCGGTGGCGCCGGTGTGGCGCTGATCCAGGCGTTGGTGCCGGCGATGATCAAGCGCGAATTTCACCACCGCGTGCCGGTGGCGATGGGCGTGTATTCCGCTTCGCTGATGGCCGGTGGCGGCCTGGCAGCGTTGCTCAGCCCGGTAGTGGCCACACATTTCCAGCAATGGCAGGCGGGGTTGGGTGTGTGGCTGTTGCCGGCGCTGGGGGCGTTATTGCTATGGGCGTGGTTGCCGTTGGGCGCGGCGAGAAACCCGCAGGCAGCACCCGCGTTCAAGGGCCTGCGCAACCGGCGGGCCTGGCTGTTGGCGCTGTACTTCGGTTTGGTCAATTGCGGCTATATGAGCATGGTGGCGTGGTTGCCTGCGTACTATCAGCAACTGGGCTGGGGCGTATTGCCGAGTGGCTCGTTGCTGGCCTTCATGACCATCTTCCAGGTGATCGCCGCGCTGCTGATGCCGGTGCTGGCGCAACGCGGTATCGACCGTCGGCCCTTGTTGGGCATCAGCCTTTTGGCGCAAACCATCGGCTACCTCGGCCTGATCATCGCGCCGCAGGAGTATCCCCACCTGTGGGTGGCCTTGTGCGGTTTCGGCCTGGGCGCGTGTTTTGCCCTGAGCCTGCTGCTGACCCTGGACCACCACCGCGACCCGCGCCAAGCCGGGCAACTGGCGGCTTTCGTGCAAGGCGTAGGTTTTTTGATCAACGCGATTTCGCCGTGGCTGACCGGCTGGCTGCGTGAACTTACCGGCAATTTTGTCAGCGCCTGGGTGGTGCTGACAGTGACGGTGGTGGCGATGTTGCTGGTGACGCGGGTGTTCAGCCCAGCCACCTATCGCACGGTGCCTGCTCTATAGATATGCATTTAAGGTCTAGATAAAACAAACACACTTCGTTGACGGAATAAGCGCGCCCCTTAAAATCCGGGTTCTCCTTTCGGACGCCGGGCCCCTATGGATCTCCGCCAACTGCGCTACTTCATTGCGCTGAACAAGTACCGCAGTTTCGTGCGCGCCGCCGACGCCATGGGCATTACCCAGCCAGCCTTCAGCCGCAGCATCCAGGGTTTGGAGCAGGAGTTCGGCTGCGTACTGGTGGACCGCGCCAATAAGGACCTGCGCCCTACCCCCGAAGGCCAGGTGGTGCTGCAGCACGCCCTGGGCCTGGTGCAAGGTGCGGCGTTGCTGAGCCATGAAGTCACGCGCATGACCAAGCTCGACGCTGGCGAGGTACGATTTGGCAGTGACGCCGTGGCGGCGGTCAACCTGGTGCCCCTGGCGATAGCCCGTTTTATTACGACCTACCCCAAGGTCCACACCGCCTTGCAGGTGGATAACTGGGAAAAACTGGGGCGCAGCCTGAGCCGGGAAGAGATCGAATTCTTTATCGCCGATGTGCGTCACTTTGAAGCCGATCCGAATTTTCAGACCCAGGCCCTTACCCCACGGCGCACGGTATTTTTCTGCCGCGCCGGGCACCCGCTGCTGGCCAAGGACAGCCTCTCCACCAATGACCTGTTCGGCTACCCGCTGGCCGCGCCATTGATGCCGCCCGGCATTCGAAAATTGCTGGCCAACCTCAGCGGGCGCATCGACTTTGCGCCCGCTGTCGAGCTTGAGCAGTTTCCCGCGCTGGCCACCATCGTGCGGCAGTCAGACGCCATTGGCTTGGGGGCTGAAGAAGCCTTCGTCGACGCGTTCCTCAGCGGTGAGCTAGTGGTGCTGCACTGGCGCAACCTACCTCACACCTTGGGCAGTTTGAACAACCACTGCGGCGTGGTCAGCCGCGCTGGGGTTCGTTTGTCGCCTGCGGCGAAGGCGCTGATCGAAACCCTGCTGGCGGTGGAAAGCCGAGCCGATTGGCCCGCAAAAACGTCCCAAAATCATTGAAGCGCACGCCCATGTCGGCCATGACCTTGTGCGCCACCTTGGCCGTCATCTGGCGGATGTAGAACGGTTCCTTCACCACAAAATGATGGATGCCATGGGTGCTGCCGAAGTTGAAACAAAACGCCTGCAGCGGCCACATCCACCACGGGTTCAATACCTGGGTCTGCTGGATCACATTGCCCAGCTCCACATCGCCGTAGTAGTGCATGTTGGAGCTGACAAAATGCAGGCAAAAGGTGCGCAGCACGTTGGGGCCGATGATCACCACGGCGGCGATGTCGATCACCTGCATCATCTGCAAGGTGTTGGCTGACCACTCGACCGGCACGCCCATCAGGCTGGTAACGCCATTGGCGGCATGGAAGCCGAGGAACACATACCACGCGCCCCAATGCAGCAGCGCCAATGGCGCGTACACCAGCAGCGAGCGCTTGAGGATCTTGAGTTTGTGGCTCCAGGTTTTCGCACGCAGCATGCGGATAAACGCCGACATCACGTTATCCCCCACCATCAGCAACCGCGCAAAACCCCACGGCTCGCCATTGGTGATGGCGCGCTCCTCCATATCGGTTTCGGTCCCGGAAACCTTGTGGTGATTAAGGTGCAGGTGGCGGCGTATCCACGGGTTGATCGTACTCGGCCGCGCCAGCCACACCAGGCCCATCATCAGGTTGTGCGGCAGGCGTTGCTTGCGAAAGTACATGCTGTGGATCAGGTCGTGTTCCAGTTCGTGGGTCAGCGAGGCGAGGAAGGCATTGAGCAGCAGGCATACCCACCAGGCCATATGCCCAGTGATATAGAGCGCCGCCGAGCCGAGCATGCCGAGCAAGGCGAAGGCCAGGATGCCCGCGCCCAGCGCGTCCTGATGCTGCAGCCAGGGGTGCTGCTGGCGCAATCTGGCGCCTTCGGCGAGCACCACTTCGCGAATATGCGCTGAACGCTGTTGCGCATTCATCTGCTGGGGACTTGCAGAAGTACCGTCCATGCTTCCATCCTCTTGTTTATTGATAGATGCATCCTGGCCCAAGCGGTGCGCCAGGGCATCAGCCCCACACGCCAACCTGTTGACCGCAAGCGCCAATCGCCATGACCGAACCCACTTCGCTCGCCAGCTGGACCCGCGCCCTGCGCAAACAGCTCGATGCCCTGGACCTCGACAGCGCCGCGCTGTGCGCCCAGGCCGGGCTCGACCCACAGCAGATGGACGACCCCAACGCGCGTTATCCGCTGTCGGCGACCACGCGCTTGTGGGAACTGGCAGTGCAGGCCAGCGGCGATCCCGCGATCGGGTTGCGGGTGTCGCGGTTTGTCAGCCCCACGACCTTTCATGCGCTGGGTTATGCCTTGGTGGCCAGCGGCAGCTTGCGCGAGGTGTTCGAGCGGATCGTGCGTTATCACCAGGTGGTCAGTGATGCCCTGACGCTGGAGCTTAGCCGAGAGGGCGAACGCTACCACTTTCGCCTGCTGCAGCCACCGGGCAGCCCGGCGCCGGCACTGGAAGCGATTGATGCATTTGCGGCGATCTATGTGCGCACCTGCCGTAATCGACTGGGCCGGGAGTATGCGCCGCTGGCGGTGCACCTGCGACGGCCGGAGCCGGCTGACGCCAAGCCGTGGCACACGGTCTTTCGCGCGCCGGTGTTTTTTGGCGCTGAGGAAGACCGCCTGGAGTTTGCCGCAAGGGACTTCGACAGCCATCTGGATGACGCCAACCCCGAGTTGGCCGAACACAATGAAACGGTGCTCAAACGCACGCTTGCCCAGTTACAACCGCTGACCTGGGAGCGCAAGGTGCGCGCGGCCATTGAGGCGCAATTGCCGGAGGGCGAGCCAAGTGCCGAGCGGATCGCCCAGGCGCTGCACCTGAGCCTGCGCAGTTTGCAGCGGCATCTGGCGGATGAAGGCTGTCGGTTTGATGCGCTGCTCAATGAGTGCCGCGAGAACCTGGCGCTGCTGCACCTGCGGGACCCGCAGTGTTCGTTGGCCGAGATCAGCCATTTGCTGGGTTTTGCCGATACCAGCAGTTTCAATCGGGCGTTCAAGCGCTGGACGGGGATGACACCGGGGCAGTTTCGCGATGGGTTGCGGTAGCGGAATGTGTAGCGGTTGTGAGGGCCTCATCGCGGGCAAGCCCGGCTCCCACAGGTTGACTGTGTTCACGCTGGCTTGCCTGCGATGGCGGCAGGGAGATTTTTGGTGACTGTGAGGGCCTCTTCGGGAGCAAGCCCCCTCCCACATTTTGATGTGTGAACCCAGTCAAATGTGTGAGCTGGCTTGCCTGCGATGGCGGCAGGGAGATTTTGGTGACTGTGAGGGCCCCTTCGGGAGCAAGCCCCCTCCCACATTTTGATGTGTGAACCCCGTCAAATGTGGGAGCTGGCTTGCCTGCGATGGCGGCAGGGAGATTTTGGTGACTGTGAGGGCCCCTTCGGGAGCAAGCCCCCTCCCACATTTTGATGTGTGAACCCAGTCAAATGTGGGAGCTGGCTTGCCTGTGATGGCGGTAGGGAGATTTTGGGTGACTGTGAGGGCCCCTTCGGGAGCAAGCCCCCTCCCACACTTTGATGTGTGAACCCAGTCAAATGTGGGAGCTGGCTTGCCTGCGATGGCGGCAGGGAGATTTTGGTGACTGTGAGGGCCCCTTCGGGAGCAAGCCCCCTCCCACATTTTGATGTGTGAACCCAGCCAAATGTGGGAGCGGGCTTGCCCGCGATGGCGATAGCCCCGGCAACCCATTAACTGGATCAGTCAGCGCCCACGATCACGGCGCAATAACTTCCTTACCCGCGCCACCAACGCCTTGGCATCGAACGGTTTGAGCAAATAATCATCTTCATGCAGTTCCAGGCCACGCAGTCGGTCTTCAATCCCGCCCGGCGTGGTCAAGAACAACATCGGCGTCTCGCCCTTCAACCGAATCGCCTGCTGCAACTTCCAGGCATTCAGGCCCGGCAGCATCACATCCAGAATGACCAGGTCGTACTCGGTGCTTTCCACGAAACGCAACGCCGCCATGCCATTGGCTGCGACCTCCACGGTGTAGCCCGCTTCGTTCAAGCCCTGGGCCATCCGCTGTGCTTCTTCGGATTCATGTTCCACTAACAGCACACGCATAACACACCTCGATTAATCAGGCTTGCAGGCTAACACCCTGGCGTGTGCGCCGCCTCACGCAGTCGCTGGGCATCAAGGATTTCGATCTCGCCATAGCCCAGGCGCACGATGCCCTGGGCTTGCAGGTCCTTGAGCAAAGCGTTGGTGGTCTGGCGCGACAGGCTCAACATCGCCGCCAGGTCTTCCTGGGGCAGTTGCACACTGCGTCTGGAGGGTTGGATATCACCGTAACCCTCAACAATCATCAATAAGCGGTGGGCCAATCGAACGGAAGCAGGCATCAGGCTGAGGTGTTCGAGGCCAATGAAACTCAGGCGCAGTTTCTGGCTCATCAGCAAGGCGAGGTCGCGCCAGTATTGCGGGGTTTCATCCAGGATGTTCAGCAGCGCCCGTTGCGGCACCTGCAACAGCGTGCACGGCCCGACCGCGCAGGCGTCATGGGTACGCGGCAGGCCGTCGAACAGGCAGATTTCGCCGAACCAGTAAGGCAGCTCGACCTGGCTCAATACCGCTTCCTTGCCGTGCTCATTCACGGCGCTGATGCGCAGCGTGCCGTCGAGCACCGCGTACAGGCCACACGGCGGGTCGCCGCGTTTGAACAGGTATTGCCCCGCCGCCAGCTGCCGCTGCCGGGCATGGGCTAGCAGGCTATGCTGAAAAGAACCCGGCAGGTGGCTGAACCAATGGCCCGTGGCCAACTGCGCGTGCCATTTCTCTGTGTCCATGACAACTCCGAAGATTGTCGCCCAGCTGACAGTCAGTCGCCGGCTGACAGGGCATGATCAAACATCCTACAGGAGGAACAATAATGAAAAGCCTCGTCGACCATCTCAGTCAATACGCCGCCTACCATCGCGACCCCCGCAATATCGCCAGCCACTTCATCGGCATTCCACTGATTGTCGTGGCGGTCGCCGTGCTGCTGTCACGCCCCGAAGGGTCAGTGGGCGGGCTCTGGCTCTCGCCTGCCGTCATGCTTGCGCTGTTTTCAGCGTGGTTTTACCTGCGTCTGGAGCTCGCGCTGGGCGTGCTGATGACGGTGTTGATGGGCTTGTCGGTGTGGGCCGGGCACGTGCTGGCCGCACAGAGCACGATGGTCTGGCTCAGCAGCGGCATCGGGATGTTTGTGGTGGGCTGGGTGATTCAGTTTGTCGGCCACTATTACGAAGGCAAGAAGCCGGCGTTTGTGGATGACGTGTCGGGGCTGATCGTCGGGCCATTGTTTGTGGTGGCGGAGCTGGCGTTTATGGTGGGGTTGCGGGATGAGCTGAAGCAGCAGATAGAGCAGCGGTCTGGGCCGGTGGAACGCCGTGATCTAAAGCCGAGCAAGGTCTAAATGTGGGAGCGGGCTTGCTCGCGAAAGCGGCGTATCAGTCGGTATATCTGTTGACTGACACTCTGCATTCGCGAGCAAGCCCGCTCCCACATGGGTATTGCAGTAGGCTTAGGCTTTTTGCCAGACCTTGGGTTTGAAGAACAGCGTCTCGCCACGGGCCAGGCCGGTGAGGCTGTCGTGGTCTTTCACCACTTCAGCTTCAATCAGCTCGCTCTGGCCTTCCACCTTCAACGTCACCCGTGTAGTCGCACCCAGCGGACGAATATCGCGCACTTCAGCCGCATGGTGGTCTTCCAGCTCATGGCGCGACAGCGACACTTCGTGCGGGCGGAACAGCACGTGCTTGTCCTCACCCAGGTGCAGGCGGTTGGAGTCGCCGAGGAAGTGGTACACAAAATCGCTGGCCGGGTTTTCGTAGACGTCGCCCGGTGAGCCGATCTGCTCGATCACGCCCTTGTTCATCACCACGATACGGTCGGCGACTTCCATCGCCTCTTCCTGGTCGTGCGTCACAAACACCGACGTCAGGTTGATGTCTTCGTGCAGGCGCGCCAGCCAGCGGCGCAGTTCTTTACGGACCTTGGCGTCGAGGGCGCCGAACGGTTCGTCCAGCAGCAAGACTTTGGGCTCCACCGCCAGCGCACGGGCCAGGGCGATACGCTGGCGCTGGCCACCGGAGAGTTGCTCCGGATAGCGATCAGACAACCAATCGAGCTGCACCATGTTCAGCAGTTCGTGAACCTTGACCGCGATCTGGCTTTCGCTCGGGCGCTGGTTTTTCGGCTTCATGCGCAGGCCGAAGGCGACGTTGTCGAACACTGTCATGTGGCGGAACAACGCGTAGTGCTGGAACACAAAACCGACGTTGCGATCCCGCACGTCATGGCCGGACACGTCTTCACCGTGGAACACAATGCTGCCGTCATCCGGGGTTTCCAGCCCGGCGATGATGCGCAGCAAGGTGGTCTTGCCGCAGCCGGACGGGCCCAGCAACGCCACCAGCTCGCCACTCTGGATGTCCAGATTGATGCTGTTCAGGGCCTTGAAGGCGTTGAAATTCTTGCTGACATTACGGACTTCAATCGACATGACTTATTCCTCACCGGCGCTTTTGCGCAGGCGGTTGATACGGTTCTCGCTCCACTGCTTGAGCAGCAGGATGAAGAGCGCCAGGATCAGCAACAGGCTCGCGACGGCAAACGCGGCGACATGGTTGTATTCGTTGTAGAGGATCTCGACGTGCAGCGGCAGGGTGTTGGTGACGCCGCGAATGTGGCCGGACACCACCGACACCGCGCCGAACTCACCCATGGCCCGCGCAGTACACAGCACCACGCCGTAGATCAGGCCCCATTTGATGTTCGGTACGGTCACATGCCAGAACATCTGCCAGCCATTCGCACCGAGCAGGCGCGCGGCCTCTTCTTCCTGGGTGCCCTGCTCCTGCATCAGCGGGATCAGTTCACGGGCCACGAACGGCACCGTCACGAAAATGGTCGCCAGCACAATGCCCGGCAAGGCGAACACGATCTGGATGTCATGATCCTGCAGCCACGGGCCGAAGAAGCCCTGGGCGCCGAACATCAGCACATAGACCAGGCCCGCAATCACCGGCGACACCGAGAACGGCAGGTCGATCAGCGTGACCAGGATGCTCTTGCCACGGAACGAGTACTTGCTCACGCACCAGGCGGCGCTGACCCCGAATACAACGTTGAGCGGCACCGAAATTACCACGGCGATCACCGTGAGCTTCAGCGCCGACAGCGCGTCGGGTTCAAGGATTGCGGTGAAGAATGCGCCGAGGCCGTTCTTCAAGCCCTGGGACACCACGATAAACAGCGGCAGCAGCAGGAACAGGAAGAACACCAGCCAGCCCAGGCTGATCAGGATGCGCCGGGACACCGCGCTGCCACGACGGGCAGCGTTGGCCGAGGACGCGGCGGAAATAGACGATTGGGACATGTTCCGCGCCTCCTTATGGACGTTCGATGCGCCGCTGCAACAAGTTGATCAGCAGCAGCAGGACAAAGGAAACCACCAGCATCAGCACGCCAATGGAGGTGGCGCCGCGGTAGTCGTATTGGTCGAGCTTGACCATGATCAGCAGCGGCAGGATCTCGGTTTTCATCGGCATGTTGCCGGCGATGAAGATCACCGAGCCGTACTCACCCACGCCACGGGCAAACGCCAGCGCGAAGCCGGTCAGCCAGGCGGGCAGCAATGCGGGCACGAGAATGTAGCGGAACACCTGCAATGGCTTGGCGCCCAGGCAGGCAGCGGCTTCTTCGATTTCCCGGGGGATATCGGCGAGCACCGGCTGCACCGTACGCACCACGAAGGGCAGCGTGACAAAGGTCAGCGCCAGGGTGATGCCCAAGGGGCTGTAGGCAATCTTGAAGCCCAGGTCGGCCGCGAACTGACCGACCAGGCCGGTCGGCGTGTACAGCGCGGTCAGCGCGATACCGGCCACGGCGGTGGGCAGGGCAAACGGCAGATCGATCATCGCATCGATGATCTTGCGGCCGGGGAAGGTGTAACGCACCAGCACCCAGGCCAGCAGCGTACCGATTACGCCGTTGATCAGCGCGGCGTACAACGCGGTGCTGAAGCTCAGTTTCAACGCCGCCAGCACGCGTGGTGCGGAAATAATGGCCCAGAACTGATCCCAGGTGAGTTGAGCGGCGTGCACAAACATCGCCGCAAGGGGGATGAGTACGATCAGGCTGAGGTACACCACGGTGTAGCCCAGCGTCAGCCCGAAGCCGGGTATGACGGGGGAAATACGACGCGACATAAGAGTCCTTGGTTAAAAGGTAGAAACCACTGTAGGAGCGCGCTCCTCTGTGGGAGCTGGTTTATGTGGGAGCCGGGCTTGCCCGCGATGCAGCCACCTCGGTGTGTCAGCCACACTGCGGTGATGCTATCGCGGGCAAGCCCGGCTCCCACACAAGCCAGCTCACAGAGAGAAGCGGGCTCCTACAGGTACTTTGGCTTACTGCGCCGTGTAAATCTGGTCGAACACGCCACCGTCATTGAAGAATTTCGGTTGGGCAGTTTTCCAGCCGCCGAAGTCTTTGTCGATAGTCACCAGGTCCAGTTTCGGGAACTGCTGGGCGTATTTGGCGGCGACTTTCTCATCGCGTGGGCGGTAGAAGTTCTTCGCCGCAATCTCCTGGCCAGCCGGGCTGTACAGGTGCTTGAGGTATTCAGTGGCAATCTCGGTATTGCCCTTTTTCTCGGCGTTCTTGTCAACCACGGCCACCGGCGGCTCCGCAAGAATCGACAGGGATGGCACGACGATGTCGAACTTGTCGGCGCCACCGTCTTCTTTCAGGGCCAGGAATGCCTCATTTTCCCAGGCCAGCAACACGTCGCCCTGACCGTTGTTGACGAAGGTAATGGTCGAGCCACGAGCGCCGGTGTCGAGGATCGGCACATGCTTGAACAGCGCTTGAACGTATTCCTGGGCCTTGGCTTCGCTACCGCCGGCTTTGAGGCCATAGGCCCAGGCGGCGAGGAAGTTCCAGCGGGCACCGCCGGAGGTTTTCGGGTTCGGGGTAATGACCGAAACGTCTTTCTTGATCAGGTCGCCCCAGTCCTTGATGCCTTTAGGGTTGCCCTTGCGCACCAGGAACACGATGGTCGAGGTGTACGGGGTGCTGGCGTCCGGCAAACGGGTTTGCCAGTTTTCCGGCAGGGTCTTGCCCAGCTTTGCGATTTCGTCGATGTCGCCGGCCAGGGCCAGGGTCACGACGTCGGCGCGCAGGCCGTCGATCACCGCACGGCCTTGTTTGCCGGAACCACCGTGGGATTGCTGGATCTTGACGTTGTCACCCGGGTGCTCTTTCTTCCAGAAGCTGGTGAATTCAGCGTTGTAGTCCTGGTACAGCTCACGGGTAGGGTCATACGAGACGTTCAGCAACTCGTAGTCCTTGGCAACAGCGGAACCGGCAAACACGGCACTGGCCAGTGCGGCCAGGGCATAACGGCGAATCGACGACATAGAAGGCTCCTGAAATTCTGGGTGTTGGCTTTTTCTTATAATTGCGGGTCTATCGCCGTTTTTGCTTAGCTCGGTTTGTTACCCGGGTTCTGCAAACGGAATTTTTCTTTGCGTTCGATCTGTACCACTTGGGCGTTATGCACAGTGATTTCCACCGCGCCAAACCGCAGGTCGCGCAAAGCGCTCTGGATCTCGCGCAAAATGGCTGCTTCGTCCTGGCCGTCGACGCTACGTAGAGATGCGCTCATGGTCTCGCTCCTGAAAAGAATAGTGCCTGGCAGTGGCGGCACTGCTTGCGGCGTGAGGGCGATAGTAGATAAGCGCGGATATTCTTAAAAATACTATTTAAGAATGTTTATATAACCAGAAAGAATTTTCTGGCAGGACGTGGGGTTGCGAGGTTTTTTATGCGTGCGACACTGAAAATAAGCCATGCCGAAATCCAAAGGTGGGAGCGGGCTTGCTCGCGAATGCGGAGAATCAGTTAATACACCTGTTTCTGACAGACCGCTTTCGCGAGCAAGCCCGCTCCCACATTTTGACTGTATTTCAAGTCCTGATAGCTGGCGCACGCTCCCAATCAATTTCATTTGCCGGCATCGGCCGCCCGAACCAATAACCCTGCCCCATATCGCACTCCTGCTCCGACAGAAACCGCGCCTGCTCAACCTGCTCGATGCCTTCGGCCTGCACCTGCATGCCCATGCTTTTCGCCAGGGCGATCACCACGCGCACGATGGCGGCGTCGTCTTCATCCCACGGCACACCGGCGACAAAACCCTGGTCGATCTTGAGCTTCTGCACCGGCAAGCGCTTGAGGCGCAGCAGCGATGAATAGCCGGTGCCGAAGTCATCAATGGCCAGGCGCAAGCCCAGTTCACGCAGGCGATGCAGTTGCTCAAGGGCCACTTCGGGGTCATCCATCACCGCGCTTTCGGTGACTTCCAGCTCCAGGAACGCCGGATCAAGGCCAGTGGCATGCAGCACTTGCGCGACCTGCTCGTACAGCTCGCGTCGGGCGAACAGACGGCTGGAAACATTCACCGCAATAAAGCTCAGCGGCGCGCCATTGGCCAACCACTGGCACATCTGGCGGCAGGCCTGGTCCATCACCCATGCGTCGATGTCGGCAATCAGCCCGGTGCGCTCGGCGATGGGGATAAATTCGCCCGGCGGCACCAGGCCGCGCTCCGGGTGTTGCCAGCGCACCAGCGCTTCAACGCCGATCAGGCGGCTGTCTTGCAGGTTATGCACAGGCTGGTAATACACACGCAGCTCTTGCTGCTCGAGGGCGCGGCGCAGTTCGCTGGCGACTTCCACGCGATTCTGCGCGTGGGCGGTCAGCTCTTCGGTGTACAACGCATACCCTTCCCGGCCGGCACTCTTGGCCTTGAACAGCGCCGAGTCGGCATTGCGCAGCAACTGTTGGGCGCTCAGGGCATCGCTGGGGAACAGGCTGATGCCGACGCTGGCGCTGATAAACAACGAGTTGCCATCGAACACGAACGGTTCTTTCATCGCATCGAGCATGCGCTGCGCCATCGCGGCAGCCTGAATCACCTGTGGACAACTTTCGGCCAGCACGGCGAACTCGTCCCCACCCAGGCGCGCCAGCGTCACGCCGGGGCCAAACAGGCCTTTTAGCCGCTCGCCCACCGCCTTGAGCAACTGATCACCGACGTTATGGCCGAGGCTGTCGTTGATGATCTTGAAGTGGTCCAGGTCCATCAACAGCAACGCGCAGCCGCGCTTGTGCACTTGCGCCGAGGCCAGCGCCTGTTCGGCGCGGTCGGTAAACAGCAGGCGGTTGGGCAGGTCGGTCAGCGGGTCGTGATGGGCGAGGTGCGCCAGTTCGTGCTCGGAGTCCTTGATGGCGCTGATATCGGAAAACACCGCGACGTGATGGCTGACCTGGCCTTGGTCATCGTGGATCACACGGATGGTTTGCCACTGGGGATAAATCTCACCGCTTTTACGCCGGTTCCAGATTTCACCGCTCCACTCACCCTCGTGCTCCAGGACCTGGAACATCTGCTGATAAAAATTCGACGAATGGCGCCCGGATTTGAACAGGCTGGGCCGCTCGCCCATGACGTCTTCGCGGCGGTAGCCGGTGATCTCCATGAACGCTCGGTTGACGTGCACAATCAGCCCTTGGGCGTCGGTGACCAGCACCCCTTCGCGCGTGCAATCGAACACGGCGGCCGCCTGGCGCAGGCGCTCGCGGTTTTCCTGCAGGGGTTGCTGAAACTGGTGGGCGCGGGCAAAACGGGCGCAAATCAGGTAAATAACCAACGCACTGAGGGCCACCCACACATAGCCGCGCAGCTGAAGCCAGCGGACCAACTCCCGCGGGTCATCGAGAAAGTCGATCAATAGATGATGGCTGAGCTGGAGCCACACAATCGAAACCAGCAGATATACCAGCCCCACACGCAGGGCACCTCGGTATGAAAACAGCATAGGGTCAGTAATCCTTACCAAAAAAACAAAATCGCCCCACAAAGGCTGCGGATTATAGAATAAGAAACATCCAGTCACTTCTATCTGAAAGGGCGGCTGGTTTTCTCTGTAGGCTTAGTGATAATGCGTGAGCTGTTTTTTACTTTATCTGAGGGCCATACAGCCTATGTGGTACAACGGTTTTCTTGACCTGTCAGCCTGGCAACTGGTGGCAGTCACTCTGTTGATGACCCACGTGACCATCGTTGGGGTCACGGTTTATCTGCACCGCTATTCAGCCCATCGCTCCCTGGAGCTCAATGCCGGCCTGAAACACTTCTTCCGCTTCTGGCTGTGGTTGACCACGGCACAGAACACCCGCGAGTGGACCGCTATCCACCGCAAACACCACGCCAAATGTGAAACCGTCGACGACCCGCACAGCCCGGTCATCAAAGGCCTGTCCACCGTGCTGCGCAAGGGGGCCGAGCTGTACCGCGCCGAGGCGGAAAACCCCGAGACCCTGCGCATCTATGGCAAGAACTGCCCGGACGACTGGATCGAGCGCAAAATCTACACGCCTTACCCACTGCTGGGCGTGGCGATCATGGGCGTGATCGACCTGCTGCTGTTCGGCACCATCGGCATCACCATCTGGGCGATCCAGATGATGTGGATTCCGTTCTGGGCCGCCGGCGTCATCAACGGCCTGGGGCATGCCATCGGCTACCGCAACTTCGAATGCCGCGACGCGGCGACCAACCTGGTGCCATGGGGCATCATCGTCGGTGGCGAAGAACTGCACAACAACCACCATACCTACCCGAACTCGGCCAAGCTGTCGGTCAAGAAGTGGGAGTTCGACCTGGGCTGGGCGTGGATCAAAGTGTTCAGCTTCCTGCGCCTGGCCAAGGTGCAGCGCGTCGCGCCAATCGCGCACCGCGTGGAGGGCAAAGGCAACCTGGACATGGACACCGCCATGGCGATCCTCAACAACCGCTTCCAGATCATGGCCCAATACCGCAAGTTGGTGATCGGCCCGCTGGTCAAGCAGGAGCTGGAGAAGGTCGATCATTCGGTCCGCCACCAATTCCACCGTGCCAAGCGCCTGCTGTCGCGTGAGACCAGCCTGCTGGATGACCGCCACCACGTGCGTATCCAGAGCATGCTGGAACACAGCCATGCATTGACGGTGATCTACGAAAAGCGCCTGGCGTTGCAGCAGATCTGGCTGAAGACCAGTTCCAATGGCCACGATATGCTGGCGGCGATCAAGGAATGGGTGCACGAGGCCGAAGCCAGTGGCATCCAGTCCCTGCGTGACTTCGCCCACCAACTGAAGACCTATTCGCTGCGCCCTGCAGCGGTCTGACGGCACTGTGGGAGGGCCAGCCCTCCCACATACCCTCTTTCTGGCGCCATTTTCCGGGCACCACGAATCCGTCACGATCACGGAACTTCACTGCAATTACCCTCTCTCAAAGAACACTTCGCCATCATGGTGAACCTTGTAGTGACCGCTGTTCCATCCTGCGGCGCGCCCAGAGAGAGTTGCACCGATGGTCCACGAAAAGCCCTGCCTGCCCGACGCCCCCACTGCTGAGCCCCCTCGCCCAGCCGCGGCGGCAACCCTGTTGGCGCTGATGCACGCCCAGGGTGAAGTCGAGCGGTTGAGCGAGCGCGAGCAATTGCTGAGCTCACTGCTGGTCAGTGTGAATGCCGTGCTGTGGGCCATTGATTGGGAAACACGTCGCGTGCTGTACGTGAGCCCGGCCTACGAACGGGTGTTCGGCCGCTCGGCAGGTTTGCTGTTGGCCGATTACCGGGAATGGCGCAACAGCATTCACCCTGAAGACCTCGAATATGCCGAATACAGTCTCGCTCGCGTGCTGGAGCACGGTGCCGTGGAGGACCGTGAGTACCGCATCATCACTGCCGACGGGCAAATTCGTTGGCTGAGCGACAAATGTTATATCAACCAGCAGGTCGAGCCCGGAGAGCCGAAGATCGTGGTCGGCATGGCCGAGGACATCACCGAAAAGAAGCAGATGGCGTTAGAGCTGCACCGCCTGGCCACCACCGACGTGCTGACCCAGAGCAGCAACCGCAGGCATTTTTTCGAGTGTGCCAATCAAGCCTTCGACAACGCCTGCGCCCAGGGCGCGCCGCTGGCATTCCTGTTGCTGGACATCGATGACTTCAAAGACGTCAACGACAGCTACGGCCACCTGGAGGGCGATCAGGTCTTGCGGCGTATCGCCGAGAGCGGTCGAGGTGTATTGCGCCGTGGCGATCTGTTCGGGCGTATTGGCGGCGAAGAATTCGCCGCGGTGTTGCCCGGTTGCGCACCGGAGATGGCGATGCAGGTGGCTGAACGCCTGGGCAAGGAAATCCAGGCATTGGGTTTCAGCTATGAGGGCCGGGCGTTTACCGTGACCGTCAGCCAGGGCCTGGCCAACCTGCGCGAAGGCGACTCAACCCTGGACAGCCTGTTCGCGCGGGCCGATGCCGCCATGTACGAGGCAAAGCGCCAGGGCAAAAACCGCGTGATAGCGGGCTAGCACTGAACAAAATGCGGGGGTCAGTGTATTTTTGTCAGGCTTTACGCACCCGCATCAGCTCCGACAATCCCACTTTCAGCAACCGCGCAGTCTTGCCTTTGGCAAGTTCTTCGAGCCCCTCATGCTCGGTCAGGCGCGCCATTTGCGCGGCCAGGTTCACCACCAGCGCCTCCCGCGAATACACCCCGCCTTCGAGTGAATAGGTCGCCGCGATCAACTGACGCAGCTCCAACGGCAAGCGCCAACGCGTGCGCAACGCCGACCCATAGGCCGCGCCAAAGGTGAACAGGGATTCGCCAATCACTTCATCATCCAATGCACCACCGCCCAGGCGCCAATCTTCCAGGCAGCGCAACAGCGCCAAGTCCCCCAGCCGATGCAGGATAGCGGCGCTGTAACAGCGCTCGTGGTCCAGATCCAGCATGCGCGCGAGGCGGCGGGCATAGTCGGCAGTGGCCTGGGACAATTGCCAGTGGCGCTCGGCGTAGTCCATTAGCGCCGGATCGCCCAATACCACGTTGTGCTTGAGGGTCAGGCCCAGGATCAGGTTCATGCTCTGCCCGGGCACCAGCTTGTGCAGCGCGCCCGGCAGGTGTTGTACCGGCGAGCCATGATGCCCGGCGCTGTTGGCCGCGGCGATGAGCACGGCGGTGATTTGCGGGTCCAGGCGCACCCGGTCTTCCAGGCGCTGGAGGTCCAGGCCATCCGGCCCGAGGCTCTGTTGCACGGCAGCCTTCACGTCGACCCGCAACGGCGCGCCATCGCAGGCGTCGCGGCGACGCTCCAGGAACACCGGCAAAGTCACGCCCGGCGCCAGCGGTGGAATTTCGCAATACACGCTTTCGCCTTCATTAAGCAGCAGGTCTTGCAGCCGCTGGGTCAGGCCTTCCATATTCAGGGGTTTGGTCAGGTACGCCGTCGGCGCCAGGGGCAAGGCTTCACGCACGCTGGCACTGTCATTGCGACTGCTCAGCAGAATAAACGGCAGCGCGGGCGAGCGGCGCTTCTGGCGCACGTTGCGCAGCAGGCTCAGGCCATCGATGCCCGGCAGCTCCCAATCCGCCAGGATCAGGTCGTAGGCTTTTTCTTGCAGCAGCGTGGCGGCTTGCTGCCCATCGGCACACACATCCAGCCGTGCGTCGCAGCGCACATTCAACAACACTTGCTTGAGCAGATCCCGCGACCAAGGGTCCGCCTCGGCAATCAACACTCGGGGTACAGCCGGTAAATCAACAGCAGTCATCCAGCACGCTCCATCGGCAATGCCTGCACCTTAGACAATCACGCTGCCTACGTACAATGAACAAGGCCTGAATGTGCTGCACCCGGCACAAAAAAACCCGCCGAGGCGGGTTTTTTCTGTCGATCAGGTCAGGGTCCGCTTACAGCTCGGAGAAGCACTCTTCGATGATCGCCAAGCCTTTGTCCAACTGCTCGTCCGGCGAGGTCAGCGGGACCAGTACGCGCAACACGTTGCCGTAGGTACCGCAGGACAGCAGGATCAGGCCCTTGTCGCGCGCCTTGGCGACCACGGAGGCAACAGCAGCGGCGTTCGGCTTGTGGCTGTCGCCGTCTACGAACAGCTCCACCGCGATCATCGCGCCGAGGGCACGCACTTCACCGATCACCGGGTACTTGGCTTGAATGGCTTTGAGGCCGGTCACCAAGCGCTCGCCGACAGCCTTGCAGCGGTCCAGCAGGTGCTCTTCTTCGAACACTTCCATCACCGCCAAAGCAGCAGCGCAAGCGATCGGGCTACCGGCATAAGTGCCGCCCAGGCCACCTGGGGCGATGGCGTCCATGTATTCAGCCTTGCCGCACACACCGGCCAGCGGGAAGCCACCGGCGATGGATTTGGCGAAGGTGGTCAGGTCGGCAGCAACGCCCATCTGTTCCATGGCGAAGAACGTACCGGTACGGCCGGCACCGGTTTGCACTTCGTCGGCGATCAGCAGGATGCCGTGCTTGTCGCACAGTTCGCGCAGGCGCTTCATGAACGACTTAGGCGCGACGTAGAAACCGCCTTCGCCCTGCACCGGCTCGATGATGATGGCCGCGATATCACGCGGCTCGGCATCGTTTTTGAAGATGCGTTCGATGCTGGCGATGGAATCATCGTCGCTCACACCGTGCAGTTCGTTCGGGAACAGCGCACGGAACACACCGCCGGGCATCAAGCCCATGCCGGCCGAGTAAGGCACGACTTTACCGGTCAGGCCCAGGGTCATCATGGTGCGGCCGTGGTAGGCGCCGGTGAAGGCGATCACGCCGGCACGGCCAGTGGCGGCACGGGCGATTTTCACGGCGTTTTCAACGGCTTCGGAACCGGTGGTGACCAGCAGGGTTTTCTTGGCGAAATCGCCAGGCACCTTGGCGTTGACTTTTTCGCACAGTTCCACGTAAGGCTCGTAGGCCAGTACCTGGAAGCAGGTGTGAGTCAGTTTGTTCAACTGCGCGGTCACGGCGGCGATGATTTTCGGGTGCACGTGGCCGGTGTTCAGCACGGCGATACCGCCGGCGAAGTCGATGAACTCGCGACCTTCAACGTCGGTCACGGTGGCGTTCTTTGCCGACTCGGCGAAGATCGGGTGAATCTGGCCAACACCGCGTGGTACAGCGGCTTCGCGGCGTTTCATCAGGGAGGCGTTGGTCTTGCTCATAAAGTCCTCATTCGCCACTCATCGGGTGGCGGGGTCCAAGGAATACGTGGCGGGGAGGCAACTACGGCAGCATGCGATGATCGACTGCCACAGCTTTCCCGGCCACTACGAATAACGTCTTGAAACACGCAAAGGGTCAGCGCTCTCGTGCCCTCTGCGTTTACTGCAATCTCTTGCCGGGCTATCCCTTACAGCGCTTAGATGCCCAGGCAGAGGTATTTGATTTCCAGGTAATCCTCGATCCCGTACTTGGAGCCTTCACGGCCCAGGCCCGAAGCCTTGATGCCGCCGAACGGCGCCACTTCGTTGGAGATCAACCCGGTGTTGACGCCGACCATGCCGTATTCCAGGGCTTCAGCCACACGGAACACACGGCCCAGGTCGCGAGCATAGAAGTAGGACGCCAGGCCGAACTCGGTGTCGTTGGACATCGCGATCACTTCAGCTTCGTCTTTGAAGCGGAACAGCGGTGCCAGTGGACCGAAGGTTTCTTCCTTGGCCACAGCCGCGTCTTTCGGCACATTCACCAGAATAGTCGGTTCGAAGAAGTTGCCTTCCATCACCTTGCCACCGGCCAGCAGCTTGGCGCCTTTGCTCAGGGCATCAGCAATGTGCTCCTGAACCTTGGCCACGGCTTTTTCGTCGATCAGCGGGCCAGTGGTGGTGCCTTCTTCCAGACCGTTGCCGATCTTGAGTTTGGCCACGGCCACCTTGAGTTTTTCGGCGAACGCGTCGTACACCGAATCCTGGATGTACAGGCGGTTGGCGCAGACGCACGTCTGGCCGTTGTTGCGGTACTTGGAAATGATCGCGCCTTCGACGGCCTTATCCAGGTCCGCGTCGTCGAACACGATGAACGGCGCGTTACCGCCCAGTTCCAGGGAGACTTTCTTGATGTCCTTGGCGCACTCGGCCATCAGCTGGCGACCGATTTCGGTGGAGCCAGTGAAGGACAATTTACGCACGATCGGGTTGCTGGTCAGCTCGCTGCCGATATCGCCGGCGCTGCCGGAGACCACGCTGAACACGCCTTTAGGGATGCCGGCACGCTGGGCCAGTTCAGCCAGGGCGAACGCCGAAAACGGGGTTTGCGACGCAGGCTTGAGCACCATGGTGCAACCGGCGGCCAGGGCCGGGCCGGCTTTGCGGGTGATCATCGCGGCCGGGAAGTTCCACGGCGTGATGGCGGCGGTAACGCCGATCGGCTGCTTGATTACGATCAGGCGCTTATCCGGCTGGTGGCCGGGAATGACATCACCGTAGACGCGCTTGGCTTCTTCGGCGAACCACTCGATGAACGAGGCCGCGTAGACGATTTCGCCTTTGGCTTCGGCCAGCGGCTTACCCTGTTCCAGGGTCATGAGGCGGGCCAGGTCTTCCTGGTTCTCGATGATCAGCTCAAACCAACGACGCAGCTTGTTGGCGCGGTCTTTGGCGGTGAGTGCACGCCAGGCCGGCAGGGCCTTGTCGGCGGCTTCGATGGCGCGGCGAGTTTCGGCGGCGCCCATCTTCGGCACGGTGCCGAGAATTTCGCCCGTGGCAGGGTTGTTAACCTTGATGGTTTGACCGTTGTCCGCATCGACCCAAGCGCCATCGATAAAGGCTTGTTGGCGGAACAACTGGGTATCTTTGAGCTGCATGTCGGCTTTCCTTAACAGCACCGCGCGCACGCGGAGCGAATTAGAGTTGTTGAAAGGCGCCTTGTGGGCTGCCGTCAGGGAAATCAGCCCCAGCGCGCGGGAATAATGAAAAAGCGCACGGGAGACAGAGCGTTTGAAATCTCAAACGAATCCTAGGATCAATGGGGGTACAGGGCAATAGTCTGTTCGAAAAAAAGAACGAAAACGGCGCATTTGCCGAATCTTTCTGATCAGCGTCATTCAGCCAGGTTCCAACGCATTGATCACTGGTTCCCGGCGCAGGGCCTCGGTGCAGCAAATTCCTACCCATAAACGGCCAAAGACCGGCATGGACGCCCAAGGTCGACATGGGTATGATGTCGCCCGCACAAGCATCCGTAGCTCAGCTGGATAGAGTACTGCCCTCCGAAGGCAGGGGTCGTGGGTTCGAATCCCGCCGGGTGCACCAGATACGCATGAAAAAGCCCCAGGTCGAAAGACCTGGGGCTTTTTTGTGAGCGGCGATTTAATGTTTCTGCAACGCCTCCAACCGCGCCGGCAAGTCTTCCTCGGGGAAGCGTTCATGCAGCGCCAGCAGCTTCTCATCCGCCGCTCTGGTTGCTCCGGCCAGGCGCAGGTTCACAATCTCCTGCAACCCCTCCTCCAACGAAGGCAACGCTACCGGCGCGCGTTTGCTCAGTTTCACTGCCGGCGCATCGGCCATCGAGCCGGCGACCTCAGCCTGAACCGGCGGTGCGGCGGCCATGCGGGCCATAGGCGCGGGCGCGGGGGCCGAAAACGCTTGCGGCGCCGGGCGCGCTGCTTCTGGGTGGGGCGCGGAGAACGTCGTTGTGGCCACCTCCTGTTGTGGCACGGGCGAGCGCATCACCACGCCGATCATCAGTGCCACACCGGCGACGGTCGCAAATGCCATTTGCCAGCGCGGGCGTTGGCAGGCGTGCAGCCAGCGTTGCCACAGGCTCGGCTGCGGTGCCGGGGCTTCACGGCGGGCGGCGTTGAGGATGAAGGCGTCGAGGGACGCAGGCGGTTCGCCGGCGGTGTGTTGACGAAAGTGCTGGAGCAACACGTCGTCGCAATCCTCGGGGTGTCGGGAGTCAGTCATGCGGGTATCTCCTCGGCCAGCAGGCGGCGCAGTTTCTGCTGGGCGTAACGCAGGCGGCTTTTTACGGTTTCCAGCGGGGCGCCGGTGAGCGCGGCGATTTGCGGCACTTCGAGGTCGCCGTGCAGGCGCAGCAGGAAGACTTCGCGCTGGTCTTCGGGCAAGTCTTGCAACGCGGCGTCGAGGCGCGCCTGATCGCGGCTCAGGCTCAGTTGCTGCTCAGGGCCGGCGCTGTCGTCGGCCTGGGCGTGCAGTTGCTCATCGTAGCTGTCGTGCAACGGGTTGTGCACGCCGTGCTTGCGCCAATGATCAATCAGGCGGTTGCGGGCAATCTGGAACAGCCATGTACGAAAGCTCGCTCGGCCTTGTGGCTGGGTGCTGCTGCGGATCAGGCTGAGCCAGGTTTCCTGGTACACCTCTTCAGCCAGTTCGGCCTTGTTGCTCAGTGATACAAGGAACCGGTACAAACCTTGGCGGTGCCGCGCGTACAAGACCTCGAACGCAGCAGCGTCACCGGTTCGGTAACGGGCCAGCAGCGATTCGTCGCTGGGTGAATCGTCTGAAACGACCATGTTAAGTGGCGAACTCCTTTTGAGACGTTAAAACCTTCAATGGTGGGAGTCGGGCTCCCACACTGGCGCTTCATTGGGCCCAAGATCAGTGTTTGAGACTCTGCGCCAACTCCACCAGTTGCACGAACTCGTTGCGCAGCCCGAACGGGTCATCCCCTCGCGCCGAGCGGGCCAGTGCGGCGGTGTCCTCCAAACGCATGCTGCCAGTGTAGCGGCCATCACCCTTGAGCTGTTGGGCGAAGGCGGCCACGGCGGCGGCGAAGCGCAAATCGTCGCTGGCCTGGGTGGTTTGGTTGCGGATGGGCCGCTCAATCAACTGGCTGGCACCGCCTGCCGCAGGCTTGTAGCGCACGCGCAACAGCGCCAACTCAGCGGACGTGTTTTCAACCGCAGGGGCCGTGGCGTAACGCAATGGCTCCAACCAGCCCTGCTCGCCCTTCGGCACAATTTCGTACAACGCAGTCACCGTATGCCCTGCGCCGATCTCACCAGCGTCGACCTTGTCGTTGTTAAAATCCTCGCGCTTCAAGGCACGGTTTTCGTAGCCCAGCAGCCGGTACTCACTGATTTGGGACGGGTTGAATTCCACCTGTAGTTTCACATCCCGCGCCACCACCGCCAGGGTCGAGCCGAGTTGATCCACCAGCACCTTGCGCGCTTCGCGCAGGTTGTCGATGTAGGCATAGTTGCCATCGCCTGCGTCAGCCAATTGCTCCATCAGGTGCTCGTTGTAGTTATCCACACCAAAGCCCAGGGTGGTCAGGGAGACACCACTTTTGCGCTGTTCGACGGCCATTTGCTTAAGGCTGTCGAAGTCGCTGATGCCCACATTGAAGTCACCGTCGGTGGCCAGCAGGATGCGGTTGATGCCCTTGTCGATAAAACCTGCGCGCGCCATCTGGTAGGCCAGTTCGATGCCGGATGCGCCCGCCGTGGAACCACCCGCCGAGAGTTGGTCGATGGCGTTGCGGATCGTGGTTTTTTCGCGGCCGGAGGTCGGTTCGAGGACCACACGGGATTCACCGGCATAGACCACCAGCGACACACGGTCCTGATCACGCAGCTGATCCACCAGCAGCTTCAGCGTGCTTTTCACCAGTGGCAAACCTTCGCGGCGATCCATGGAGCCGGAGACATCCACCAGAAACACCAGGTTGGCCGGCGCCAGATCCGCCACCGCGCGATCAGACGCCTTGATGCCGACGCGCAACAATCGGGTGTGCGGGTTCCACGGCGTCGTGGCGACTTCGGTGGTTACGCCAAAGGGCGAGCCGTCGGTGGGCAGTGCATAGTTGTAAGGGAAGTAGTTGACCATTTCCTCCAGACGCACAGCGCCGTCAGGCGGCAGGCTACCTTGGTTGAGGAAGCGCCTCACGTTGGCGTAACTGCCGGTGTCGACGTCTGCACTGAACGTCGACACCGGGGTTTGTGCAACGCTGTAGACCGGGTTATCGGGCAGGTTCTGGTATTGCTCTCGAGGCGCGTCCCGGTACGCCAACACCACCGAGTCATGCATGACCCTTTGCGCGGCCATCAACACAGGGGCCGCCGCCCGCTTGGCCAAGGCCCCCTCAGGGCTAGGCGCTGCGGGCGTTTCTGCGACAGGCTTGGCAGCCTCTCGAGACGATGACAGCCCGCAGCCGACGAGCGCCGCCAGCACGGTAACGACAATGCTGCAGCCGATGGGACGCAGTAATAAAGGAGCCTGTGACATGGCGCTGAACCTCAACAGTGAATAGTCCGTTCATAGGTTCAGACGCAAAGCACCCTGGGTTCGGGTTAAGGCTCGAAGTTTCTTCGCCAAGCACTCTCCCCCAGTGCACGCTAAGCCCGTTGTCAGATCACAGCACAGAGAGCTGTCATTTATTCAGCAAGGCTAAGTCCAAAAAAACATCCAGCCTGTGGGAAACTTCGAGAATAGAAGCACTTAAATAAGATGTTCTACTGGCTGACCGCTAAATGCTTTAACAAAAACGTTCACACTGTAAAAATTTCTGTATTACCAAAGAAGACATATTAAACATAATTGAAATGTACGCTTTCACACCCATGAGCAACGCTTTCAAAATCAGCGCCACACACACAGAGTTTAAAAAATAATAAACACAACCCCCATTACAAAGCATGACGCACTGAACAGCCAACACACTCAAGAAACATATACCCCATTGGCAATTCATTTATAGAGTGCGAAGGTATTTCCAGCAAACGGACATGCACTTTCCATATAAAAAAGGAATCCATCTCACAACAAAAAATGGATTGTTCTCATGCGAATCGACTTCAGGCCACCTCTACTGCAACAACCGAATTACGCTGAAAACTTCTTGGGGCCGATCCTTCGACCCTTTACTCAACAGATTTTCAACCACCCGATCTTCCGTCCACTCGTGCAGCCCTTCCTTCGGCATCCTTTCGTAAGGCCATTTATTCAACCCGTCATACGACGCCCGTTGGATCCAACTCCTACAACCAACCCCACGACACCCGACACACCCACCACGCGCAATTGGGACGGCAAAGACCCAACATTGCGGCCCGACGACCCGTATGTGGCCAGCTTGAATAAACGCTCTTTCGATGCACGCCAGGCCAGCGACAACCTCACGCGGGAAAACACCCAGTGGGTTGACCGAAATGGTGACGGCAAAACCTCTGTTTCCTACTCGTTCAATACGGGTTTCGGACAGTTCGATGAGCGCCAGAAAGCGCAGGCGCGGCGTGCCATGCAGTCGTGGAGCGATGTGTCCAATCTTGTCTTCGAGGAAAACGGGCCTCGAACAGAGGGGAGAATGTCATTTGGTATATCAAATAGCGTGTCCACCGCTGTCGGCTATTACCCAAGCAACCATCCCGATGGAGGCTCGACCCTTTACAACCCCAGGCGGGTAAACCCCAACGACTTGATTCACGAAACAGGTCACGCCCTGGGGCTGTCACATGGCGGCAACTACAATGGCAGCATGACCGCAAGCCAATGGAATCACGCGCAGGATTCGAAAGCCCATACCGTCATGAGCTATTTCGGCGCGGAAAAAAGTGGCAAAAACCACGGCAGGACCTCGCCTGCGGCTCCGATGATGGATGACATTTCCGCGATCCAGAAACTGTATGGCGCCAATCGTCAAATCCGTCAGGACAACACCACCTACGGCTTCAATTCCAACAGCCAGCGGGACTACTACACCCTGAACTCCAACCGGGACGCTGCGGTGTTCTGCATCTGGGACGGCGGTGGCATCGACACCCTGGACGTCTCTGGCTACGCGGCAAACCAGACCATCAATCTGAAGGCCGGCTCGTTCTCGGATGTCGGCGGGCTCAAGGGCAACGTTTCCATCGCCCGGGGCGTCACCCTGGAAAATGCCATCGGCGGTTCAGGCAACGACGCTCTGATCGGTAACGACGCCGGCAATCGGCTCACCGGCGGCGCAGGCGGTGACCGGCTGCGGGGTGGTGGCGGCGCAGACACCTTCGTTTACAACAGGGCCAGCGATTCCACGCCGGATAACCCGGACGTCCTCATGGATTTCATCAGTGGCACCGACAGAATCGATGTGTCCGCGGCTATGAAACACGCCAATGTCGCCAGCCTGGCATTTGTCAGCGAAATGACCGGCAAAGCGGGTGAGACCGTACTCACCTATAACGAGCAAAGTGGCAGCGCCAGCGTGGCTATCGATATGACAGGCGACGGCAAACCCGACCTGCTGATCCGAGCCCACGGGCAAGTCAAACCGGGGGACATCATCGCGTCCACAAGTACCATAACCCTGGATAAGCAGCCGGCGACACCAAGCAATCGTTCCACATTGACTCCCCCCACGCACCACCGTTCGAGTACACACACATACGAAAAAGCCAGCGACTCGACCTATCACAATGCTGATCTGATCAACGATTTTGTCAGTGGCAAAGACAAGATCAATCTCACCGGTTTGATAAAGAACATCGGCACACCCCTTCAACTTGTCGAGCACTACACAGGGCGAATTGGCGACACCCTGGTCAGGTTTAACGCGCACAGCGGTCGATACTTCGTGGGCGTGGACGTGACGGGTAATCGTCGAACAGACTTTCTAGTCAAAAGCACTCAAATAATAAAACCTGAAGACATCATCGGTTTAACTACACGCACCACAGTTCGGGCCAACGCATTTTCACGCGCCTGGTAAACCAGCCCCCTTTAAATACATTAACCCCTGAACAACTCCACTCACCCATGAGCCTTAAAGCTCACGCTTCACTTTGCCTATTAAAAGGATTCAAGTAGATGTTGCCAGTTAGTCAACCGTCTTACCCGGTACGTGCAGTTGTACACGCCAATCAACCACCCGATGTCATAAAGGCCCCCGCCTTGGCGTCCTACACCACCGATCAAGCCGCCCGGCAACTGCTGCGTACCAGTCATGAAAGAGGGTTTAAATGGCAAGACCGCAACCGCGACGGCGTCGTTGATATTGCCTACGCGTTTTTCACGCCCGGCAATCCGCGCGCGGTCAGCAATGTCCCCAAGGAGGCCAGTGAATTAAGTGAGGCACAAAAGAAACTGGCGCGTATGTCCATGCAAGCCTGGGCCGACGTTGCTCGCATCACGTTTTCGGAAAACGGCTCCAGTACCGAAGGCCGACTGACCCTGGGTCTTTACGCAGGTGACGGCGAGTCCTATGCGTCCCTGCCGCTTCCCAGGAACGTCAAGAAAGGTGGCGAGGCATGGCTGGACAAAGGGCACGCTCAACCCAGCACTGATCGCTACGACCGGCAGGTCATGGCACATGAAATTGGTCATACGCTGGGCCTGGATCATCCAGGGGACTACAGCCAACAACCCGCCGCGCGCCATTATCTTGAAGACACTCAAGCCTACAGCCTGATGAGTTACAACCCCGAGATCAGGAGCGGTCAAAACTTCTCGAAAAACGGCGAATGGACCCACTATCCGGCTGCACCGATGCTGCATGGTATTGCGGCAGTGCAGGCGCTCTACGGCCCCAACTACAAGACCCGGAGCGATAATACCGTTTACGGCTTCAACTCCAATACCGATCGCGACTATTACAGCCTCACGTCGTCACGGGACGCGCCGGTCTTTTGCATATGGGACGGTGGTGGCAACGATACGCTGGACTGTTCCGGCTTCGACCAGAAGCAGACCCTCAACTTGAGCGCCGAAGCGCTCTCTGATGTGGGCGGAATGACAGGCAATGTCTCCATCGCCAAAGGCGTGACCATCGAAAATGCCATTGGCGGTGCCCATGACGACACGTTGATCGGCAACAACACGAACAACCGGCTAAAGGGCGGTGGCGGCGCAGACACTCTGAAAGGCGGCGGTGGCGCGGACGTTTTTGTCTACGACAAGGCGAGCGACTCAACCGTGGCCAAGGCCGACCTGATTCTCGATTTTGTCAGTGGCAGAGACAAGATCGACCTCACGGGCTTGAGCAAAGAAACCCGCACTCAGTTGCGACTGGTAAACGCCTACACAGGGCGCGCGGGCGACACCTTGGTGAGGTTCAACCCGTATAGCCAGCGGTACTTTGTGGCCATTGATCTTACCGGAAATGGCCAAACCGACTTTCTGGTGAAGAGTACCCAGTTGATCAGGCCTCACGATATCACCGGCCTTATTACCCCCAGATAACCTTTCAGGTAAAGGCGCTGCTTGAGCGTTCACGTCTGAAGCAGTGCCTGACTTCGTAGATAGCGTCAGCGACTGACAGAAGGTAAAAATCCATGGTCAGAATAAACCCGCCCCTTATCACGTCTGCTTTTTCGAATGCGCAGGCCGCCGAGCCGAACAGCCAACCGGCCAGCACTCTTTCAAGCCCGGGCAATAAAAAGAAATCCTACAACACAGACCAGGCCGCAGCACAAATCACCCGAATGGGCTACCGCTGGAAGGACCTCAATCGTGACGGTATTACGCACATTTCCTACCAGTTTTTTACCCCGTCGACAGCAACGTTCAATTCGCCCAAGGGGGCCAATGCATTTACCGCCGACCAGAAAAACGACGCCAGCCGTGCGATGCAGCATTGGTCAGATGTGGCCAATGTCACCTTTGCGCAAAACGCCTCCAACGCCGAAGGGAAGATGTTATTAGGCAACGATCCCCAACTCAGTTTTTCCGGAGAAGCCACCTACCCCGGCATCTACAGCGACGGCACGCAGGTCTGGATCGCTTCCGATGGCAAGGAAAGGCCACCCAGCCAGGACCATTTCGGGCAATGGCTCATGAACCATGAAATCGGGCATACCCTGGGCCTGCTGCATCCCGGTAATTACAATGGCGCCGGTGCCAGTTACGCCACCCATGCCAAGTATGCCGAAGACACCCGCGCCTACAGCATCATGAGCTACTGGTGGGAAGGCAATCTCGGCCATGACTTCGCCAAGCACCAGCGCACCTACTACCCCAGCACCCCAATGATGGACGACATCACGGCCGTGCAAAAACTGTATGGCGCCAATTACAAAACCCGCAACACCGACACAACCTACGGCTTCAACGCCAACGCCGGGCGCGAAGCGTTCAGCCTCCGGTCCTCAAATGATGCCCCCGTATTCTGCGTGTGGGACGGCGGCGGCAATGACACCCTGGACTTTTCCGGCTTCCACCAAAACCAGCGCATCAACCTCAACGCCCAGCACTTTTCTGATGTCGGCGGCATGCAAGGCAACGTCTCCATCGCCAATGGCGTGACCATCGAGAACGCCATCGGCGGCTCGGGAGATGACCAGTTGACGGGTAACGCTGCGAACAATCGCCTGAAAGGTGGCGCAGGAGCCGACCGCCTGACCGGCGGAGCCGGGGCAGATACGTTTGTCTACGACAAGGCCAGCGACTCGACCCAGGATCGTTCCGACCTGCTTACCGACTTCAGCAGCGGGCTGGACAAGATCGATGTGTCCGGGGCATTGCGCGGGGCACGTGTCGATAGCCTGCGCTTCGTGGCACGCTTTAGCGGCCGGGCGGGCGAAGCGGTGTTGGGCTACAACCCCAGCACCCGGGAAAGCAGCCTGTCCATCGACTTGAACGGCAACGGCAACGCCGACCTGTTCATCAGGAGCAGCGGTAAAATCAAAGCCAGCGATGTGATCGTCAACGGCTCAACAGTCCACCGCTCGGTGCCACCAGCACCGCCAGCCACCTCAACATTGCCCACTCTCCCTGGGCCCACAGGCAAAACCAACGCCCCGCAGCGCGCACCCTTTTCCCTGCAGAACTGGTCCAGTGAGTCGCTCAAGAACTCCCCCATGTATACCTCTGCCAAAGCGGTGGGCAGCATTCGCGAGGTGACCGTGGTGCGCGACTCATGGGGCTACGACCGGGTTCATTACAACACCTTGGGCACCGGCTCACTGATCGACACAGGCGCCAGCGTATTGACCAACAAACATGTGCACGACGCACTCGCCAAAGGCAGCAAGCTCGAACTGTGGTTGGGTTACACCGAAGATGAGAGCGGCCGCATGCGCGTTGAACGCAAGGTGCCGCTGGACAGCCGCGCTATCAGCAGCGACGCACACTTGGATTACGCCGAGTTGCGGGTCGACCTGCCCCAGGCGCAGATCAACACGCTGGCCAAGCAATTCCCGCCACTCAAACTGGCCGATAACCCGCAGGCCCAAGCCGGACAAAAAATCTTTATGCCCAACCACGGCCAACAAGGGCTCGGTATTTCTTTCCTGAACGCCGAAGGCAAGCCCACCACGCTTTTGGGGCGGAGCACCGACAGCGGCGCCCAAAGCGCCTTCTATCATGACGCCTACAAAATACCGGGCACGTCCGGTTCCCCGCTGATTTCCGCCGACACCGGCGAAATCATCGCGCTGCACTACGGTTCGATCATCGGCCAGGTGGGCAATAGCCACACCTCAAGAGGTGCCGCGACACGCGCAGAGCTGATCCAGCAGCACCGCAAAGAGCCGCAGAAACAGGCATAAAAAAACCCGGCCATCCGTAATGGCCGGGTTTTTCTCACACCGGTGACTCAGTCGGTACCGTACTTGGGATTACGCGGACCATACAAAATCCCCGTACGCTGCCCGGCCGACAGCAAACGCACACTGGCGATACCGGCAATCGGGTGCGCGGCATCGGTAGAGCTGTTGATCACCTGCTTGACCGCCGCCGAGATCAGCATGCCCACCAGGCCGCCGCCGTTGTTGTTGCCTTCCTCGCTGGAAGCACGTGCCGAACCGGTCCACAAGGTGGTGCCGGTGCGCAGGTCTACCAGCTTGGCCGAGGCCGTCACGGAGGTGTCGCTGGAGATCAGCATGTACTTGGTGCCGTACTCGCTGACGGTGATGTACAACGCCGCATCCGCACCAAAAATGTCATGCAGCTTGGCCGGTGCCACGCCCTGGATATCGTTGGCGGTGGTCAGGCCGTTCTGGCGGAAGGTTTCGTCCACCAGGGCAATCGGCAACACGTAGTAGCCCGCTTCGGCCAACGGATAGGTAACCTGCGAAACCAGGCTGTAGGACGCCTGCACTTCCGGCGATTCATTGATCGGCGGCAGTACCAGGATCGACTTCGGCCGGGCCTGTTTATACGCCGTGTAATCAATGGTCTTGGGCGCCGCGCAGCCGCCGAGCAAAGCCAGGGCGAGCAAGGCGCCGGTGAGTTTTAACAGGCTCATTTGGCAGCGACTCCGGTTTTGGCGTTTTTCAGCAGAAAGTCCATGTACGAAGCCGACTCGGGGAACAGTGCCTTCTCGGTGCGAAACTCCTGCACCATCTGGTCATCCTTGCCCATGCTCAGGTACAGCATGCCCAGGTGCGCGTGGTAACCCGGCGGCGCCTTGCGGCCACTGGCGTTGATCTTTTGCAGATCGCGCTCCAATGCTTCCACCTGTGCTTCCTTGGGCTCGCCCTTGAAGTACTCGTAAACCTCTGCCTGGTAGCTTTCCCATTGATACAGGGGTTGGGGGGCCGTCTGGCACCCGGCGACCGTTGCGGTTGCTGTCAGCATCAGCGCCAACTTAACTGCCTTGCTCATCCTTGTACTGCTCCTTGAGGTGCTGCTGATCAGTTGCGCGGGTTCCAGGCGCCGGCATTGATGCCGTCGACGAGGCGGTTGATTGCTTCGCGCATGGCCAGGTCCAGGACCTTGCCATTGAGGGTGGAGTCGTAGCTGGCGGTGCCGCCGAAGCCGACGATTTCACGGTTGGACAGGGCGTACTCACCGGCACCCTGGGTGGAATACACCACTTCGGACGTGCTGATGTTGACGATATTCAGCGCGACCTTGGCGTAAGCCACCTGGGTTTTGCCACGGCCGAGAATGCCGAACAGCTGGCGGTCGCCGGTCTCTTTGCGGCCGAACTCGGTCACGTCGCCGGTCACCACATAGTCAGCGCCCTTCAGCTTCTGGATGGTGCCTTTGATCGCGGCTTCCTGGGAAATTTCGCCCATGTTGTCGCGGTCCAGCACGCTGAAGCGGTTGGTCTGCTGCAAGTGGGTGATCAGGATGGTCTTGGCCTGGCCACCGAGGCGGTCAACGCCGTCGGAGAAGATGCCGCGCATGTAGCTGGAACGGTTATCGAACTTGCCCACGGCAATCGGTACACGTACGCCGGAATAGGCCACGCTGGCGCTGGCGACTTGTTCCACCGGCATCGCGCGATTGCTCTCCGTGGCGCAACCGGCCACGGTCAGCAGCGCTGCGGCGGCAACGCCCGACAGCAGGATTTTGGACAGTGTTTTCACAGGGTGCTCCTAGGGTGAGAGGTCCGTGGTTGCAGCAGATGAACCAGCGGGAGGGACTGTTATGTACGTTGACTACGATATGTCGGCGATCAGAATTTTCTGAAAAAACGCGCGATCTTGCCCAGCGCCTCACCATCAAACGTGTCGGGCCAGCAGGTAGGTGTTTTGGCAAGGATGACCGGCGCAGAGCGGTCCGGCTGGAAAGTGCAGCCCGCCATCAGGCAGGTGACTGGGAGAAAAGCAGAAATGCGCATTGCTTGATTCGTCCTTGAAAAATGCCATGTTGCTAATGCCGCAACATTTTACGGGGTTGCCCTGTGTACTCAAGCGGTTTTGCTGCCAAGAAGACATTCACCGCCCAACGGCAACGCCCACCCCAACGACAGCTCAAGCCAGGTGCACCGACATTTTGCGGCGGGCAACGGGTCGAACAACATGCAGCGCCCCCGCGGCCGAGCCCAGTAAAGTGCGGCCAATCTGACAGACGCAGATCCAAAGGTGGGAGCGGGCTTGCTCGCGAAGGCGGTGTGTCAGTCGCTGAAAAAATCGACTGGTCTACCGCTTTCGCGAGCAAGCCCGCTCCCACAGGGGTTTGGCGGTGCTAGCTGTTCTTGTGGTACTGGCTTATGTAGCGGGCAAAGTGCGGCCATCTGACAGACGCAGATCCAAAGGTGGGAGCGGGCTTGCTCGCGAAGGCGGTGTGTCAGTCACTTGAGGTATCGACTGGTCTACCGCTATCGCGGGCAAGCCCGCTCCCACAGGGGTTTGGCGGCGCTAGGTGGTCTTGTGGTACTGGCTTATGTAGCGGGCAAAGCGCGGCCATCTGACAGACTCAGATCCAAAAGTGGGAGCGGGCTTGCTCGCGAAGGCGGTGTGTCAGTCACTTGAGGTATCGACTGGTCTACCGCTTTCGCGAGCAAGCCCGCTCCCACAGGGGTTTGGCGGCGCTAGGTGGTCTTGTGGTACTGGCTTATGTAGCGGGCAAAGTGCGGCCATCTGACAGACTCAGATCCAAAGGTGGGAGCGGGCTTGCTCGCGAAGGCGGTGTGTCAGTCACTTGAGGTATCGACTGGTCTACCGCTTTCGCGAGCAAGCCCGTTCCCACAGGGGTTTGGCGGCGCTAGCTGTTCTTGTGGTACTGGCTTATGTAGCGGGCAGAGCGCGGCCAATCTGATAGACGCAGATCCAAAGGTGGGAGCGGGCTTGCTCGCGAAGGCGGTGTGTCAGTCGCTGGAAAAATCGACTGGTCTACCGCTTTCGCGAGCAAGCCCGCTCCCACAGGGGTTTGGCGGCGCTAGGTGGTCTTGTGGTATTGGCTTATGTAGCGGGCAGAGTGCGGCCAATCTGATAGACGCAGATCCAAATGTGGGAGCGGGCTTGCTCGCGAAGGCGGTGTGTCAGTCACTTGAGGTATCGACTGGGCTACCGCTATCGCGGGCAAGCCCGCTCCCACAGGGGTTTGGCGATAACGCGTGTGCTCAGGCGTTGATCACGATTGTCTTGGCCAACATGTCACCCAAACGACGACGCAGCCCAAACAGCACCAAAAAGCCATCCAGTGGGCTGAACAACATTTTGCACGCGTTGCGCAGGAACGACTGGAACGGCGTGCAGTTCGTCGCGTAGGGGTATCCCACCACCGACATGCTGAACAGCCGTTTGCCAAGACTTTGACCTTTGGGCAAAGCATCGCAAAACAAAAAATAGCCGAAGGCCAACAGCGTTAACACGGCGTCGATAACCTGAAAAAACATGTGCCCGAACGTCGAATAGAAACGCATGGCCAGCGACACCATTAGATATTTGAGCAGCAAAATGAAAAAAACCACGGCCATGTCGACCATGAAACCCATGAGTCGGTTGCTGCGGCTGGCCAAGTTGAACGTGCCGGTAGCCGCGAGTGAATCACTCATAATGTTTTTGCTCCGTAATGGGAGAAAGGGACATGAAGCGCCCGGCCCATTGGCCAGGCGCTCAGTTTTTTAAAACGCGTAACGCGCTTTTAGCATCACCCCATCGGCATCAAACCCGCTGCGCGCCTGACGCGTGTAGCTGGCGCCCACGGTGAAATCCGAGACCTGGTAATTCACCCCGACACTGGCTTCATAGCTGTCACGTGCCACCGAAGCGCCGGTGGTGGTGAACGCCGTACCGCCTGCCACGAAGCTTGAAGTTTGCGCCACGCGATCACCCATCAGGTCGTGGTACGCCATCAAGGTCGCTTCCGGTTGCAGGCTACCCGCGCCCATCGGCACGTTGCCGGCCAGGCGAAGACCGGCACCCAATTCGCCCACTTCATAACGCTGCGAACGGGTGCTCAGTGCAGCCGCCGAACCTTTCTCGTCGAAGCCATCCATGCGCACGTTGGCATAACGCGCCGCCACGCGCGGCTCGATCACCACCGCCTGCGACGGCTTGAAGCTGTAGCCGCCGATCACGCTGGCTGCCAACACATTGCTGTCGTAACTGCCCTTGGCCGTGGTGCCTGCCACATGGCGTTTGCTGTCGTTGTCGTTGTGGCCGTAGCTGAGGCTGCCGTCGACAAACCAGTTTTGCAGCGCCCAGTTGCCATACAGCGACAGCGCGTGGCCCTCGACGTCGGTCTTGTTACCGAGGTCGGAGTGGATGTTGGAATTGAGGTAGCTGTAGGCCACGCCCAAGGTGGTGGTGTCGTTCAAGCGACCGTCCACACCCACCGCCATGCCGCTGCTGTTGGCCGAGTAACCGTTATCGCCGCCGCGCCCGTCCTGGTCCATGTTGCTGCTCAGGCCCTGCACCCACACGCCGCCGGTTTGACGGCTTTCGCGCTGGTCGGTAAGGCGGTTGAAGATCGCGCCGTTGACCACGCTTTGCCCCGACAACGCCACATCCAAAGCGCCACGGTTGGCATCCGGCTTGAGCTGTTCGCCAACCTGCGCCAACGCTTGCACCGAGGGCGCATTGGCCACCGACTGGAAGACCGCGTCCTG
The DNA here is from genome assembly GCF_053345295.1 of Pseudomonas sp. M5A4_2d. Lineage (NCBI taxonomy): Bacteria > Pseudomonadati > Pseudomonadota > Gammaproteobacteria > Pseudomonadales > Pseudomonadaceae > Pseudomonas > Pseudomonas sp. M5A4_2d. The sequence continues at coordinate 557,476 of NZ_JBKEZW010000003.1, forward strand.
GGTGTCCAACTGGCCGAGCACGCGGTTTTTAAGGGTGTTGACCGCCGCCACGGTCGGCTCGGCAGTGCCCACACTGGCGAGCATGGTTTGCACTTGCTGATCGCTCTTCACGCCCACCACGGCCTTGACCGTCTGCGCATCAGCCGAGTAGCTGAGCACATTGAGCAACGACGACGCGCTGGCCACCGTCAGGCCGTTATTCTGCAAGCTACCGGCCTGCAACAGCGTGTATTGCGTGGCGGCAGGCGTGCTGGTGAAGTCACCGGGTTTGGCGCTGACCGTGATGTTCGAGCCCGGGGCAAAGGTGGCAGCGCCGTTGACCGTCAGGTAAGGCGTGGTCGGCACCACGTTGCTGCCCAGGCGCATATCCACGCCCGCACCGCTGCCCACATACAACTCGCGGCTCACCACCGTGCCGGGCGCCGACAGGTTCAGGGAACCGGCGTTAACCGACACCGGCGCGTTGATACGGCGGCCGGTGAAATCCGCTTGCCCGCCGATGTTCACCGAGCTGACATCCAGCACGTCACCCTGGATGCGGCCACCGGTCCAGATCAGCGAGGCCATGTTGCCGCCGTCAATCGCAATGCCGGAATGGCTGCGAATTTCCCCGGCTTGCTGGTTGATCTCGAAGGGCGAGGTCTGCTCGGCAGGGTTCACCAGGATCGCCGTGCTGTCGGCACTGATCACACCCCGGTTGATGATGCCCCGCGCACCGACCGGCGAGCCGGTGGTGAAGGTCGCCCCGCGCAGGTTGATAGCAGTCGCGCTGCTGCCCTTGGCTTCGATGGTGCCGGTGTTTTGCAGGTAATCGACAGTGCCTTCGTATATTGCCACCGCCCGTGACTGATTACCGGTAACCGAGAGCAGGCCCGTGTTCTCAATGCGCAGGTCATTGGTCTTGGTCTCAATCACCATGCCCAGCGCTTCTTCACCCGTGACGCGAATAATCCCGGCGTTGATAATCTTGCCGCCGACCGTCACCGGGATATTGTTGTGGGTATCCAGAATCAACCCATACCCGTAGTACGAGGTGATATCCACCAGGCCCGAGTTGATCACATCACCGGCAACCGTGGTGCCATTGAGGTAGATGCCTTCCGCGTCGCTTTCCGGCCCGGAGCCCGGTACATCGACAGCGATGATCGTGCCGGTGTTGACCACATTACCGCCGACCATGGCCGCGCCCACTTCAAAACCTTCGGCCCAGATCTGGTTGTACATATTGATGGTGCCGGCCTGAACGATACCGCCGGTGATGAAACCGCCACGGTTCCTGAGGTCTGAATCCAGCGCGCCATCCACCACAAACCCGCGCACATTGCGGCCGCTGCCATCCAGGTTGAAATTGGCATAGTTGATCAACGCGCCCTGGATGTTGGTATCGGCCACGCTGGCGCCGTCGGTCTTGCGCTCAGTGGCGACGATATTGCGTGTCCCCACCAGCGTCACGGTCTCGTTGAAGTTCTGGTACGACCATGCGTTCTGGCCGGTACTCACATCAAATTCCACAGCACTGGCCTGTGCGGCGCCTGCGCTGACCATCAGGGCCAGCAGGGTTTTCTGGAACGGCTTACGCTTCATTTCAAACTCCATGAACTACAGTAAAAGCCGCCAATAAGCCCGGCGGCCGTAGGTGTGCTGAGCGAAGGATCAGATGATCCGAATGCACTCCCTCAAGGCGCTTTGCTGAACCACAGGCGCGAGCAATCGCACCGCAGCCAGTGATGGCAGAAAAGGGAATGGGGAGGCGAGGTTCACATTAGTCCTTAATGTATTTTGAAAACGCTGCAGTCCATGCAGCCCGACCGGTTGCGGGTGGGCGGGGTAAAGACCCGGGCTTGAGGGAAATGGTTCCTTTTGCGGTAGGACGCTTCCCGAAACGACTGGGGATTTGCGTAATACCCGTGAGCAGACGGCGGGAAGCGTTGGCGTCGGTGGGGGTTGGGGATAGGACGCAGGGGTTTGAGTCAGGGCGTTGATGCCTTGCGTGGGTTTGGGTGCGGGGCTTATAGTCCGGCCCGTCGCCCATATGGCGATCAGGTTTGGCGACCTGACAACAGAGTGCAAAAGCAACCCGCTTCCATGCAGGTGTTTTTGCACCCGCAAAGCTGTGCATGTTATGGCGGCTGTGCGCGGGAGACCTTCGGGTCTGCCGGTTACTCTGTTCCGGTTCGCCAACCTGCGTACAGCTGCCACCCATTCGTTTGGCGACGAATGCGTGGTGGCTTAATCCACCAACAGAGTACTGAAAAATGAACCAATACATGCCCCTAACGGGCCACGACTGCACCGTCCCCGCTCTGCTTATCGACACCAGCGCGCCCCTCGACGTGCTCCACGACGCCGCCGCGTACCGGATTCGCGCCGTCACGCAACTGCTGGAAAACCTGGCCTTCCGCGAACAACTCAGCAGTGATGCTGTGGTGCTTCAAGACTTCGCTCAACTACTGGCTATACCGCTGCGCGATGGGTGTGATTTGCTGGATGTCATCATTCGCAGACTTAACAGCGTCAACTGACCGCGACAGGGCGGCTGACGAGTTGCCCTGTTAACGGTGAGGCAGTGAGTAGGTGCGGGCCACGCCTGGGCAGTAAAAGTGGCCTGTCGCCTATGCAACCTTGGCGCTGCGCGAAAAGCATGAACAGCTGCCGGCCCAGCCCGCCAGTTACCTTTATTTTCTCCCGCAACTATTCGACGGAACGTGTGCGATAGCACCAGGCGTCTCCAGATCAGAGAGCAGTCGAATCACGCCACCGCACTGCCAGTCTTGCCTGTATAGGTACGCCTCATAATCTTTACCCGCCTCAGGAACAAATACACGTGGATCAGGCACACAAGACGCCTCGGCGGCAACCATCTTCATCACAACCACAGACGGCACACCCGCAGGGATCACAAACTCGGCATAAGACTCGCCATAGCTCAGGTGCTCGCTCCTCCAGGAGGCGGGCATTCCGACACTTCGCTTGGTGTGTTGCCCCAAGGTGGAATTGACCTTATCCGCAACGGTATAACCGTAGGCAAAAAGAGGTTCTTTACTCGACGCGCAGTCTTGTCCGGGGTTGATGGCGACAGGCAAGCCGTTATTCCCAAAAAGACGGATACGTGCGGTGGTGGCCTGGTCGTAGGGGATAGGCTTCTCATAGCGCGCAGAGCCGCAGCCACTCAGCAATAGAGCAGAAAAAAGGGTCAACAAAAGTATTTTCAAGACGACTCCTAGGCTCACATATCAAGCGGTTATAGGCGAAAAGGGGACAGATTTATTTAAGCAACAAAGGGCTCGGAAAATTAAATAAATCCTTCCCCTTTCTCTACTGATTGTTTCCCCGCTGTATAATATGCAACGGGATATCCGGCAGTAAAACCCTAGGACGGCGAGCCATATAAACCCCTAACTGAAAAAGAGCTTACAGCTTAGCCGCCCTTCAACAGGCCAACAGATTGGAATAATTACAAAAAATAAATCATGTTTTTAAAGAGCAACTCCGCCGAACTATAAAAAGCAAAAACCGTGGTCTGACCCCTATTGCCTTGATAGACAGTCCTATCTAGAACTGTTGTTTTATTCCAAAAAACACCAGCTTTAGGCGTTGTACTTGCAACATCACTACCCGCGGTCGTGCCCGTACCAGCAGAACCCGGCCCTTTTGCACCATTTTACAGCAGGACAATATCGGACTGACCCTATTGCCTACCTCGCTTCTAAAAGTGCTGAAACAACCCTTACACAAAACAGTTTCATTTCGAACTCATCTATAAGATGCTCGCCGCCTCCAGGCCGATAAAGCGAGAGCTTTTCCTGCAGCTCATCAAAGAGATTTTCAAACTTACCAAAACCTTCATTTTCTTCAATTTCATCCAGAAGGGTTTCCGTATCTTTTGCCCATTGAACCGAAATATTAGAACCACTCACAAATCTATCAAGATGCTCAATCAAATTATCTATCGTCATTTTTTCTTTACCGGATTAACAACCGTGATAATACGATCCCCATCCACAGCAATTTGAGCTTTAGGATATTTAGAGTTCATGAGCGTAACTGAGGTACCACGATAAAATAGGCATAAAATAGCATAAGATAGGGGTCAGACCACTATTAATACTTGATTTAAAAAATATGGCCTGCTCCCTATTCCCTCTTAAATTAAAAAGCCGTAGCTTGAACCCGATTTTTTCCTTCAAATCACCAGGCTAACAAAATAGAATAATTACAAAAAATAAATCATATTTTTAAAGAGCAACTCCGCCGAACTATAAAAAGCAAAAACCGTGGTCTGACCCCTATTCTCTAATCGTTCTCTGTCCACATTTCGATAAATTCTTGATCGTGCCTCTTATTTGTTAGCCAGATGAAGAAATCATCGAATTTCTCCTCTGACCATGGATCTACTGGATCAAGTTCCACAGCTGAATATTCGAATACAAGGCTGCTTTGACCTAAACCGACGAAACTAACTTCATTTACACCTAAATTTCTTTGAACCCGAATATTCCATGAGGGATCAGCAAATAAATACTTGCAATCATTTATAAATAAAACCGGCCCTTCAACTGAGGAATAAACCCCGATAAACCCGTCGCAAAACCCAACATAAAAAGCCTTGCTTCTTGGTTCGTTTTTACCAATATATTCCTCTGAAATGGGATTGTAATTTTTATCGCATAACAGAACCAAGCGTCTATCGTTTTTATGTCGCATATAAACGTGATTCATGATCATTTTCGCTCTATTAAATGCGGGAAAATAGGGGTCAGACCACTATTCTTTTAACTCATACTTTTTTGGGCGTCCTGACACGCCCTGCGAAACTCTTTTACCTAATGCCTGCGCGATCTCGGACGCAAACTTCTGATCGCCCAAAACGTAATTACCGTTTATAGAAGATCGAATTTGTTCTATCAGCCCAAGTGAAAGTCGATCATTGAATATAGACCGGTAAGCTTCGGCTCGTTGCGCGGTGCCGCTACAGAATTCGTTATAAACAGCATGCGGACTTATAAAGCCTGATAGCTCGCCCTATGCGTTTGCCCTATAGCTGGTCCAGCGATAGTCGCCCGGATGAGCAACCATACCGGCTCTGACCGGGTTCATTTCGATATATCGATAGCAAGCTAAAACATAGTTGTCTTGTTGAACCAAACAGGAGCGGAAACGGCCTTCCCACAACGTGCCCGTTCGTTGATATGTTCGATTGACATATTGAACGTAGCGCTGCCCCAGTCCCTTCATAAGCAAGCCAGCCCCTGCGCAGCAGCTGGGAGTCAACAACAAATGAACATGATTTGTCATCAAGCACAATGCGTGAACTTTACAGCCATACAATTCAGCAAGCACGGCTAATGTATCAATGTAAAAAATGTAGTCTTCGTCTGAGTAAGAACACGCAGACCGATTGTTTCCCCGCTGAATAATATGCAACGGGATATCCGGCAGTAAAACCCTAGGACGGCGAGCCATATAAACCCCTAACTGGATAAGAGCTTACAGCTTAGCCGCCCTTCA
>NZ_JBKEZW010000030.1:0-729 GCF_053345295.1 Pseudomonas sp. M5A4_2d
TGGACAACGGCCAGACCATCACTATCGGTGTGAACCAGTCGAGCGGCACCGTTTCGGTTGTAGCTCCAAATGATGTGTACAAAGGCGACCAAACCGTAACGACCGCTATCAAAGGCGTGACCGGCGGCGAGCATTTCGAAAACCTGGTGCCGGGTACTACACCTGTAAACACCACCGTGACCGACACACCGGGCACCGCTGATACCACCACCGTCACTTTGACCGCGCCAAGCGCAGTCAACGAGGGTGGTCAGATTACGTACACCGCAACCTTGAGCAACAAGGCCGGCACTGACGTCACTCTGAAGCTCGATAACGGCTCGACCATTACCATCAAGGCAGGCGACACCGTCGGCACTGTGACTGTCCCAGCACCTAGCGATGACGTGTTCATCGACAAGAGCACTCAGACGGTCAAGATCACTGACGCTGCTGGCGGTAACTTCGAGAAGCTGGAAGTTGCTGGCAACGGCGCGACCACCACGATCAACGACACCATCGATAAAGTTGATGTGGTTCTGACCGCTACTACTACCGTCGGCGAAGGCGGCAACATCGTCTACACCGCGTCGCTGGTCGACAAGTCGGGTAACGCGGTGACTAACATCACCAACCCGCTGACCGTGACCTTGGACAACGGCCAGACCATCACTATCGGTGTGAACCAGTCGAGCGGCACCGTTTCGGTTGTAGCTCCAAATGATGTGTACAAAGGCGACCAAACCGTAA
>NZ_JBKEZW010000004.1:0-353580 GCF_053345295.1 Pseudomonas sp. M5A4_2d
TCCAAAAGTGACCCGCCGTAAGGGCGGAACCCATGTCAGCCGTGACCCAAACAACGGATATGTACTCAGCGCCCCCCCGACAACCACAGCACTCAACCCGTAAAAAAATGTGTAGATACCTATGCTCATCGCAGGCAAGCCCGGCTCCCACAGGAGAATGCATTCCAGCATGAGAACACGGTCCCCGGTGGGAGCTGGCTTGCCTGCGATAGCGCCAGTACGGGCGGCACAAGACTTCAGGCCCTATAGGCCCGCATAAACAAACCCACCACATCCTGCACATGGGCTTCGGCGGCTTCCTCATTCAGTGGCCCGCCGCAGCCATACAGCAAGCAGAAATTCGCCGTGCCCTTGAGCAGGCAAAAGAAATGCTCGGCCGCCGTCAACGGTTTGTCGATGCTCAGGGCGCCGCTCTGGTCGATCCGGCTGAGCAGGCGCTCCATGCCCTGCAGCATGCGCATGGGACCGGCTTCGAAGAAAATCTGCGAGAGTTTCACGTCCTGATTGCCGGTGGTCATCATCAGGCGATGCAGGTTCACCGACTCCTCGCTGTTGATCAGCCGATGGAACCCCCGCGCGATGTTCAACAACACAGTCTCCACCGGCATGCCTTCGGGCAATTCGAAGTACATCACCGGCAATTGCTCCTCGCACTTGGCCACGACGGCGGCGGTGAACAAGGTCTCTTTGTCGGTGAAGTGGCTGTAGACCGTCAGTTTTGACACGCCGGCCTCCAGGGCCACGGCATCCATGCTGGTGCTGGCGTAGCCATTGCTCAAGAACAGAATTTTAGCTGCTTCGAGAATTGCCTGGCGTTTTGCCATGTCCTTGGGACGCCCGGGGCTATTGGTGTTCACTCGATTGTCGGACATTTTCACCTTTAATACTGGACTGGTGAGTTTGGTATTAATAACATACTGGCCAGTATAATTATTCCTAGCTCCATTTGCGAAAGGTCCTTCAGCATGCGCAGCACTTTCCTGCCCCTTGCGTTGCCTGTCAGCCTGGTCTTCCTATTGGCCGCCTGCGGCCATGAAGAAGCGGCCCAAACCACTGCCCGCCCGGCGATGGTGGTGCAACCGCAGCCTTCCGCCCAGGCAATGGACAGCTATCCGGGTGAAGTACGTGCCCGTTATGAGCCGGACCTGGCCTTTCGTATTGGCGGTAAAGTCAGCAAGCGGCTGGTGGAGGAGGGCGAGCGGGTCAAGGCTAACCAGCCGCTGGCAGAGCTCGACCCGCAGGATGTGCGCCTGCAACTCGAAGCGACGCGTGCCCAGGTTGCCGCCGCCGAGGCCAACCTGAGCCTGGTGCGCGCCGAGCGTGACCGCTACAAGACCCTGATGGACCGTCAGATGGTCAGCCGCTCGCAGTACGACAATTCCGAAAACCTTTACCGATCCGGTGAAGCGCGCCTGAAGCAGATCAAGGCCGAATTCGATGTGTCGAGCAACCAGGCTGGCTATGCGGTGTTGCGCGCGCCCCAGGACGGTGTCGTCGCCAAGCGCGCGGTGGAAGTCGGCCAAGTGGTGTCCGCCGGCCAAACCGTGTTCACCCTGGCCACCGATGGTGAGCGCGAAGTGCTGATCAGCCTGCCCGAGCAAGGCTTCGGCCGGTTCAAGATCGGCCAGCCGGTGTCGGTGGAATTGTGGAGCCAGCCAGACCAACGCTTTACCGGGCGCATCCGTGAGTTGTCGCCCGCAGCCGATCCTAAATCGCGCACCTTCGCTGCCCGCGTCGCCTTCACGGGCGGCAAAGTCCCGGCCGAACTGGGCCAGAGTGCCCGAGTTTTCATACAGGCTGACGGCGTAATTCCCCTGTCGGTACCGCTGTCTGCCCTGAGTGCGGAGAACGGCGCGTCCTACGTTTGGCGTGTGCAACCTGACAACACGCTGAAACGCACACCGGTGCGCATTGGTGCCTTTGGCGAGAAAACCGTGCCGGTCCTCGAAGGCTTGGCCCCCACCGATTGGGTGATTGCAGCGGGCGTGCATGTGCTCCATGAGGGCCAGCAAGTGCGCCCGGTGGATCGCTCCAACCGAGTTGTGAATCTGGCGGCCAAGGAGTAGTCCCCGATGGGTTTCAATCTTTCCGAATGGGCGTTGCGTAATCGCCAGATCGTACTGTTCCTGATGATCCTGCTGGCTGTGGTCGGCACTCTGTCCTACACCAAGCTGGGGCAAAGCGAAGACCCACCGTTCACGTTCAAGGCCATGGTCATCAAGACCAATTGGCCCGGGGCCACCGCCCAGGAAGTCTCGCGCCAGGTCACCGAGCGTATCGAGAAAAAACTCATGGAGACTGGCGACTACGAGCGCATCGTTTCCTTCTCGCGGCCCGGTGAGTCGCAAGTCACCTTTGTGGCCCGCGACTCGATGCACTCCGCGCAGATTCCGGACCTGTGGTACCAGGTGCGCAAGAAGATCAGTGACATTCGCCAGACCTTGCCGCCGGACATTCAGGGGCCGTTTTTCAACGATGAATTCGGCACCACCTTCGGCAATATCTACGCGCTGACCGGCGATGGCTTCGATTACGCCGTGCTCAAGGACTACGCCGATCGCATCCAGATTCAACTGCAACGTGTGCCGGATGTGGGCAAGGTCGAGCTGCTGGGGTTGCAGGACGAGAAAATCTGGATCGAGCTGTCCAACCTCAAACTGGCCACCCTCGGCCTGCCCCTGGCGGCAGTGCAGCAGGCATTGCAGGAGCAGAACGCCGTGTCTACGGCCGGCTTCTTTGAAACCCCGACCGAACGTGTGCAACTGCGCGTGTCAGGCAACTTCAAAACTGTGGATGAGATCCGCAGTTTCCCGATTCGCGTGGGTGACCGCACGTTTCGCATTGGAGACGTGGCCGACATCCACCGTGGCTTCAACGACCCACCGGCACCGCGCATGCGTTATATGGGCGCGGACGCCATCGGCCTGGCCGTGGCCATGCGTGATGGCGGCGACATTCTGGTATTGGGCAAGGCCCTCGAAGGCGAATTCGCACGCCTGCAGAAGAACCTTCCGGCTGGCATGGAACTGCGCAAGGTGTCGGACCAGCCGGCGGCAGTGAAAACCAGTGTCGGTGAATTCGTCCAAGTATTGGCCGAGGCGTTGGCCATTGTCTTGCTGGTGAGCTTTTTCTCACTTGGGGTGCGCACCGGCATGGTCGTGGCCCTGGCGATTCCGCTGGTGCTGGCGATGACCTTTGCAACCATGTATTACCTCGGTATCGGCCTGCACAAAATCTCCCTCGGTGCGTTGGTGCTGGCCTTGGGGTTGCTGGTCGACGACGCCATCATCGCCGTGGAAATGATGGCGATCAAAATGGAGCAGGGTTACGACCGGATCAAGGCCGCCAGCTTTGCCTGGACCAGCACCGCGTTCCCCATGCTGACTGGCACGTTGATCACGGCGGCGGGCTTCCTGCCGATTGCCACCGCACAATCGAGCACCGGCGAATACACCCGTTCGATCTTCCAGGTGGTGACCATTGCTCTGCTGGCCTCGTGGGTCGCCGCGGTGGTGTTTGTGCCGTACCTGGGAGAAAAACTCCTGCCGGACCTGGCGAAAATTCACGCGGCCAAACACGGCACCGATGGCCCCGATCCTTACGGTACGCCGTTCTACCAACGCGTAAGACGTTTGGTTGAATGGTGTGTGCGTCGACGCAAGACAGTGATTGTCCTGACCCTGCTGCTGTTTATCGGCTCGGTGGCGCTGTTCCGATTTGTGCCGCAACAGTTCTTTCCCGCTTCCGGTCGCCTGGAGTTGATGGTTGACCTGAAACTGGCGGAAGGCGCTTCCCTGAGCAACACTGCCGACCAGGTCAAACGCCTGGAAGCCTTGCTCAAGGAGCATGCAGGCATCGAAAACTATGTGGCCTACGTCGGCACCGGTTCGCCGCGTTTCTATCTGCCGCTGGACCAGCAACTGCCGGCTGCAAGCTTCGCGCAATTTGTGGTGCTGGCCAAAACCATCGAAGAGCGCGAAAGCCTGCGCACCTGGCTGATCGAAACCCTTAACGAGCAATTCCCCGAACTGCGCTCGCGGGTCACGCGCCTGGAGAACGGCCCGCCCGTGGGCTATCCGGTGCAGTTTCGTGTGACCGGCGAACACATCGAAGAAGTCCGTGCCTTGGCCCGCAAAGTGGCGGCCAAGGTGCGCGAAAATACCCATGTGGTTAACGTGCACCTGGACTGGGAAGAACCGAGCAAAGTCGTCTACCTCAGTATCGACCAGGACCGCGCCCGTGCCCTTGGCGTAAGCACCGCCAACCTGTCGAAATTCCTGCAGAGTTCACTGACCGGTTCCACCGTCAGCCAATTTCGCGAGGACAACGAGTTGATCGAAATCCTCCTGCGCGGCACCGTGCATGAGCGCACCGAGTTGTCGTTGCTGCCGAGCCTGGCGGTGCCGACCGACAATGGCAAAAGCGTGGCGCTGTCGCAGATTGCCACCCTCGAATACGGCTTCGAAGAGGGCATTATCTGGCATCGCAACCGCCTGCCGACCGTCACCGTGCGCGCCGACATCTACGGCAAGGAACAACCGGCGACGCTGGTGCAGCAGATACTGCCAACACTCGCAGGCGTGCGTGCAGAACTGCCGGACGGCTACTTGCTTGAAGTCGGCGGCACCGTCGAGGATTCCGCCCGTGGCCAGAACTCGGTCAAGGCGGGTGTGCCTCTGTTTATTGTGGTGGTGCTGACCCTGCTGATGCTGCAACTGCGCAGCTTCTCACGCACTGCGATGGTGTTTCTGACGGCACCGCTGGGCTTGATCGGGGTGACCTTGTTTCTGCTGGTATTCCGCCAGCCCTTCGGCTTCGTCGCGATGTTGGGGACCATCGCCTTGTCGGGGATGATCATGCGCAACTCGGTGATCCTGGTGGACCAGATCGAACAGGACATCAAGGCTGGATTGGCGCCATGGCAGGCGATCATCGAAGCCACCGTCCGACGCTTCCGCCCGATTGTGCTGACAGCCCTGGCGGCGGTGCTGGCGATGATTCCGCTGTCACGCAGCGTGTTCTTCGGGCCGATGGCGGTGGCGATCATGGGAGGATTGATTGTGGCGACGGCGTTGACCCTATTGTTCTTGCCAGCCCTGTATGCTGCGTGGTTTCGAGTGAGGAAGGACGTCGCGTAATCATGCTGGCCACCGTTTCAGCCCTGATGTTGTTGTTGCTCGCCCCAGGCCCGACCAACACCCTGCTGTTCCGTGCGGGGGTGTTGTTCGGGTATCGGGCGTCGTGGACGCTGGTCTTTATCGAATGCCTGGCCTACTTGTTACAGGTGTCGGTGTGGGGCGTGGCGTTGCTTTATCTCGCGGCCTATTCGCCAGGGATGTTGAACATCACGCAACTGGCGGCGGCCTGCTACCTGTTGTATGTCTCGTTCAAGCTGTGGCAGCGCAAAAGCAGTGCTATCACTGCGACCGGGGATCGTTTTTCCGGCCTGTATTTTTTCTGGCTCACCGTGATGAACCCCAAAGGCCTGCTGATCGTTTCGTTTATCGCACCGGCCAGCGCCTTTGCTTCGCTGCAAGGCTATATAGGGTTCATGACCACCCTTGCGTTGGTGGTGATACCGGTAGGGGCTGCGTGGATCGTGCTGGGCAGCCGCTTTGAAGGCATGCAGAAGACGTGGCTCACGCCGTTGAAGATCAACCGGGCGACGTCGGTGGCCATCGGCTGTTTTGCAACGATCATGATTGGGCGGCTGGCGAGTTCGGTCATTCATTGATTTACATACTGATGCAAACAGGCATCGGCGGCTGTGGAACGTTCGCCTTTTTCACTCCACTCAGCATTGCCTGATGGACAGGCACGGGTTTCGGATTCGCCTGTTGGCGGTCGGGCCTGATTCAATGAGTTTATGGAGTGTTTATGTCGATTTTAAATGCCATTGTTTCTTTCAAACTTGCGCTACTGGATGCTCTGGTGGGCAATCATTCGTCGCACGGCAATTTTGGTTCCGCGCAACCACTGAGGCCGGGGTGCGGGCAACCCGGTCCTCACCGTCCTTACCGTCCTTACCGTCCTTACCGTCCTCAGCTGACACAGCAAGGAAGTGGTCATTCCCATCACGCCACTACGCACTACGACAAGCCTCATTACGGCACGCCTCACTACAACAGGCCGCATCCCGCCACGCCGCACCATCACCCGGTCAGTGAGCACCAGTTGCCCGTCAGGCCTTATTCGTATCCGCTGTTTTCGCTGAACCGTTAAGAGGCTTCGCCTGAGACAACTGCGCCAAGGCCCGTGGGAAGCGGCCTTGGCGCAGTGATTGGAGGGTAATGCTGAGAGGTTAAAGCGCGCCAAACACCTTCTTCGCCAGGCTGGTGGCCGCAGCCGCCGGGTTCTTGCGAATGGTTTCTTCCTGCTGCGCAATCATTTTGAACAAGCCGTCCAGCGCTTGTTCGGTCACGTAGCTTTCGACGTTGGCACTTTTGGCATCAACCGCGCCAAATGCCGCGGCCTTGCCCGCCAGGGCGTTGTACTGCTGGGCGACGCCAACCTTGTCGGTGGCGGCCTTGACGATCGGCAGGAACTTGGCGCGGATCTCTTCGCGGCTGCTTTTGTTCAGGTATTGAGTCGCCGAGTCCTGGCCACCAGTGAGGATGCCCTTGGCATCGGTCACGCTCATGTTTTTTACCGCATTGACCAGAATCGGTTGCGCCTGGGTCACGGCAGTTTCAGCCGCCTTGTTCATGCTGGTTTCCAGCTGTGTGACTTGATCACCCATGCCGAACATTTTCAGCTTGTCGGCCACTTTGCCGAGCTTGCCTGGCAGACCGATTTTCACTTCCGGGTTGTTGCTGAAACCACCGGGTACGCCCAGTTGTTTCACGGCGATCTGTGCGCCCTGGGTCAGTGCGTCCTTGAGACCGCCGCTGGCGTCGCTCTGGGACAGGCTGCCAAGTGACAGCGCCATGGCGTTGGCGCCAAGCAGCAGGCCGGCGCACAGGGCTGTGAGGCGAAGGGAGTTACGGAGCATGGGCGCTTCCTTTTGATCGGGCTTACGTTCTGGAAAATATCAGTGTGCGACCGCATCCACCCGCAGGCGCAGCGGTTGTGGGTCTTGACCATTAAGCTGCACAGCGTGCCGTTCGGTGGTGATAAACAGTAGCTTGCCATCCAGCTCGATGCGAGCGCTCACCGAGTAAGTGTGCCCTGGCTTGATGTGGGCCGGGTCGTAGCTCAGGTGAAACGGCAGTGGCACCTGGCCTTTTACCGGACCTTTCTGTTCGGCGAGGGTCACGGCCGGGGCGTCCATCAAGGACACGTCCTGCAGGCTGACGCTCAAGGTGGCGGCGGGCGGCAGGGCAATGCGCTGCAGGTAGAACACTTCGCCGTCGAGGCTGGCTTGGGCGGCAGGGTTCATGGATTGGCAGGCTCCGAGCAGGGCGGTGAGGCCGAGGAGGATGATCTTTTTCATGGTACAGCTCCTTTTCAACGGCGCCGGAATCCGCCCGGCGCCTCATTCAATCTAGCGGCTTTCTTCAGATTTGACCGGCTCAGGTTCGACCGGCGCCTCGACCGGCGCCTCGGCTGCGCCATCAACGCGATGCAACGCCACCTGCCGGATCGACAGGCGAATATCGGCTGGCAGCACGCGCTTCGCTGCGCCTTCAGCCAGTTCACCGAGCAGGTCGTGGTAGCTCAACTTGCCGGCTTCATCGCGGCGCAGCACATCTTGCTCGAGCAATGTCTGGATGAAATGTCGGAAAAGGCTCTTGTCGAAGAACTCCGGGGCATTGAGGCCATGCAGGATCGACAGGCGCTGGGCCATGATCGTGCACAGGTCTTCCAGCTCTTCGGCGCTGATGCTGTTCTGGCCGCTGTTGAGCAGCAGCGAGATCGCCATGTAGAAGCGTTGCAGGGTCTGGGCGATGCTCTTGGACAGCAGCGTCAGCAGCACAAAGTGCCGCGAACTGGGGGCCGGGCGCAGGTAGACGTCGTTTTCGAAGCGCAGCAGGCCTTGCTCGACAAACGCTTCAAGCCACTGGTCGACCACCGCGTCCAACTCCTCCAGCGACCAGCGGATAAACAACTCCGATTGCAGGTACGGATAGAGCGCGCGGGTGTAACGCAGGATTTGTTCGCGACTCATCCGCGAACTGCTTTGGAAGAAGCTTGCCAGCAGTGCGGGCAGGGCGAAGATGTGCAGCACGTTGTTGCGGTAATAGGTCATCAGGACGGCATTCTGCTCGTCCAGGTACAGGATCTTGCCCAGGGCGTCACTTTGCTCGGACAACAGGTCCATGTCCTTGACGTGCTTGATCAACGCCATGCCATCGCCTTCCGGCAAGGTGGTATGCGGCGAGTACGGCACGCGGCGCAGCAGCGCGAGGTACAGGTCCAACTGACGCGCCATGGCCTGTTCGTCCAGGGCCAGGCGGGTGGTGGACAGTAGCGCCAGCGCCACCAGGTTCACCGGGTTGACTGCGGCGGCTTCGTTCAAGTGGCGCGCCACCTGCTCACCGAGACGGTTGGTGGTTTCGTTGAGCCAGGCGGGTTTGTAGTTCGGCCCCAGCTCCTGGCTGCGCCAGTCAGGTTGCTCGGTGTCGAGGAACTCGGCCAGCTTGATCGGTTCACCGAAATTGACCGCGACTTGGCCAAAGCGCTGCTTGAGCGCGCCGACCACTTTGAAAATATCAAAGATCGATTCTTTCTTCTTGCTCGCCCCGCGCAGCTCGCCGAGGTAAGTGCGGCCTTCCAGCACACGTTCATAGCCGATATACACCGGCACAAACACGATCGGCATGCGCGAAGAGCGCAGGAAACTGCGCAGGGTGATTGCCAGCATTCCGGTTTTCGGTTGCAGCATGCGTCCGGTGCGCGAGCGCCCGCCTTCCACGAAGTACTCCACCGGGAAACCCTTGGTGAACAGCGTGTGCAAGTATTCGTTGAACACCGAGGTATACAGCGGGTTGCCCTTGAAGGTGCGGCGCATGAAAAACGCACCGCCACGGCGCAGCAGGCTGCCGATCACCGGCATGTTCAGGTTGATGCCGGCGGCGATGTGCGGCGGGGTCAGGCCATTCTTGAACAGCAGGTACGAGAGCAGCAGGTAGTCGATATGGCTACGGTGGCAAGGCACGTAGATCACCTCATAACCCTGGGCAACCTTTTGCACACCCTCGATGTTATTGACCTTGATGCCGTCGTAAATCTTGTTCCAGAACCAGCTCAGTACCACTTCGAGAAAGCGGATCGCGGTGTAGGTGTAGTCCGAGGCGATCTCGTTGCCGTAGCGCAGGGCCTGGGCCTTGGCTTTTTCCGGGGTGATTTTTTCGCGTTCGGCCTCTTCGCTGATGGCTTGGCGCACCAGCGGCATATTGACCAGGCCCTTCACCAAATTGCGGCGGTGGGACAGGTCAGGACCGATCACGGCGGTCTTCAGGTTACGAAAGTGCACACGCAGGATGCGCTGCGCCATCCGCACGGTGCGTTCGTGACCTTTATTGTGCTCGATCAATTCACGCAGGTTGATAGGCGCGGAGAATTGTACGCGGGTCTTGCGACCCAGGATCAGGATGCTCAACAGCCGGCGTAGACGGCCGGTAACGGCCCAGCTGTCGGCAAACAGCAGTTTCCATGGGCTGGACTCGCTCTCGGGCGACTGCCCCCAGAACACGCTGACGGGAATGATTTGTGCATTCTCTTCGGCGTGTTCGGTCAGGGTGTTGACCAGCCGGGTCAGGGTCGGCGGCGCGCCGCGCTTGTCCTGGCGGCCAAGCCAGTCCGGCTCCGGCGTGAGGTAGAAGAATGCGGCGGGTTCGATCAGCGGGCCTACCGATACCGGCAGCACCGGGCGCGGCAGGCCGGCCTTGGTGCACTCGGTATCGACCACGGCCAATTCGGTGAGGGAGGGCGATTGCAGGACGTAGAACACCGGCCGGCTGCGGTCGAGGTTAAGGGTTAGGGACGACTGGTTGATCGTCTCGGAGCGAACCCAGAGGTACAACAGTCGGCGCAAGGTGCCAAACACCAGACGGCGGAACGGGGAGCGGGTCATAGGCGTGCTGCTTCAAGTGGAAAAAATCGAGCAGGCGCTCGGGCTGGTAGTGTGCCGTATTCGCCGAAAATCGGCAAAAAAGCGGCGATGTAAACTTGAGTTGATCGTTTTTGAGCCTGTCTTATACTCGGCAGTTCAATGCGAACGACTCAACAATAAAAATGCATGTGGGAGTAAGACAGATGGCAACGCGCGAAACCGGCAATGTGAAGTGGTTCAACGATGCAAAAGGCTATGGCTTTATTCAGCGTGAGGACGGCAAGGATGTGTTTGTGCACTACCGCGCCATTCGCGGTGATGGCCACCGTTCATTGGCCGAAGGCCAGCAGGTGGAGTACGCCGTGGTGACCGGCGAGAAGGGGTTGCAGGCGGAGGATGTGGTAGGGCTGTAACCTGTATTTTGCTACACCGCTGAACCCTTGTGGGAGCGGGCTTGCTCGCGAAAGCGGTGTGTCAGTCACTATAAAGGCGACTGATCCACCGCTTTCGCGAGCAAGCCCGCTCCCACATTTGATTGGGTTCACAAATCAGGTTCAGGCAGTCTTCCAGGTGATCTGCTCTTCACCGTCCACGCTGATGCGAATCCAGGTGTCAGCGCTTTCCTCGCCTTCTTCCTCAACCCAGGTACCGGGCGCGCAACGCACTTCGACGTTCAGCGCAGCAAACGCAGCGCGGGCGCAGGCGATGTCGTCGTCCCACGGGGTCTGGTCGCTTTCCAGGTACAGGCTGTTCCATTTGCCGACGGCTTTTGGCAGCCAGGTGACCGGCACGCTGCCGGCCTTGCACTTGTAGGTCTGGCCTCTCTGGACCCAGTCGGTGCACGGGCCCAGGGCGGCGCCCAGCCAGGCGGCAATGGCCTTGTAGTCGACGTCGGCGTCCTTCAGGTAAATCTCGATATCAGGTTGGCGCATGGATGTTCCTCGTTGCGGGATTCGAAAATCCATTCGCGGATGCTTAAAAGTCGGTTATTGAAGCACGAAATAATCGTAGCGCATCGACACAGTGACCTGCAGCGGCTCGGCGGCCTCAATCACTTCGGCGCGGCGCTCGGCACTCGCGCGCCAGCCGTGGGGCGTCATCGCCAGCAGGTTGGCGCGGTCTTTGGGTTCGGCCAGGCTCAGGGTGAACGCCAGGGTTTCGCTGTGGGCCAGGCTCATGCCGTCCGGCACCAGTGCCAAATGCTTGTCGTCGGTGTATTCACGCACTTCGTCGTACAGGCGCTCGCGCAGTTCCATCAGGTGGCCCGCGGTCGGGCCAACTTTCATCAAGCCGCCACCGGGGCTGAGCAGGCGTTTGGCCTCCTGCCAGTCCAATGGGCTGAACACGCTGGCGAGGAACTGGCAGCTGGCATCGGCCAACGGCACGCGGGCCATGCTGGCGATCAACCAGGTCAGCGCCGGGTTGCGTTTGCACGCGCGCTTGACGGCTTCCTTGGAGATATCCAGCGCGTAGCCGTCGGCATCGGGCAGGGCTTCGGCGAGTTGCGCGGTGTAGTAACCCTCGCAACAGCCGATGTCCACCCAACGCTGTGGCGCACGCTCGGCGGCCAGTTCGGCCAGGCGCTTGGCCACCGGGGCGTAGTGCCCGGCGTTGAGGAAGTCGCGGCGTGCTTCGACCATGGCCAGGTTATCGCCCGGGTCGCGGCTGTTCTTGTGCTGCACCGGCAACAGGTTCAGGTAACCCTGGCGCGCACGGTCGAAACGGTGCCCGACCGGGCACGCCACGCCATTGTCCACCGCGTTGAGCGGTGCGCTGCAAATGGGGCAAGCGAGCATCAGGCGAGCAACTTGATCAGGGTTTGGTAATAGATTTCGGTCAGCACGTCGAGGTCGCTGGCCAGGATACGTTCGTTGACCTGGTGGATCGTCGCGTTGACCGGGCCCAGCTCGACCACTTGGGTGCCCAGCGTGGCGATGAAACGCCCGTCGGACGTACCGCCGCTGGTGGAGGCTTTGGTCTCGCGGCCGGTAATTGCCTTGATGCTGGCCGATACCGCATCCAGCAACGCGCCCGGTTCGGTGAGGAACGGCAGGCCTGACAGCGCCCACTCTACGTGCCAGTCCAGGCCATGTTTGTCGAGGATCGCCGCAACGCGCTGTTGCAAGCCTTCCACGGTGGATTCAGTGGAAAAGCGGAAATTGAACACCGCCGTCAGGTCACCGGGGATCACGTTGGTGGCGCCGGTGCCGGAGTTGAGGTTGGAAATCTGGAAGCTGGTCGGCGGGAAGAAGGTATTGCCGTCGTCCCAATGCTCGGCGGCCAATTCGGCCAGGGCCGGTGCGGCCAGGTGGATCGGGTTCTTCGCCAGGTGCGGATACGCCACGTGGCCTTGTACACCGCGCACGGTCAGGGTGGCGCCGAGAGAGCCACGACGGCCGTTCTTGACCACATCGCCCACCAGGGTCGTGCTCGACGGTTCGCCGACGATGCACCAGTCCAGGCGCTCCTTGCGTGCCGCCAAACGCTCGATCACAGCCTTGGTGCCATGGTGCGCCGGGCCTTCTTCATCGCTGGTGATCAGGAAGGCTACCGAGCCCTTGTGGTCCGGGTAGTCGGTGACGAAACGCTCGGATGCCACCAGCATTGCCGCCAGGCTGCCTTTCATGTCTGCCGCACCACGGCCGCAAAGCATGCCGTTTTCGTCGATCAACGCGTCGAACGGGTCGTTCTGCCAGGCCTGCACCGGGCCGGTCGGGACCACGTCGGTGTGGCCGGCAAAGCACAGCACCGGGCCTTCATGGTTGCCGTGGGTGGCCCAGAAGTTGTCCACGTCTTCGATGCGCATTGGCTCAAGCTTGAAACCGGCGTCGCCCAGGCGCTGCATCATCAGCTTCTGGCAGTCGGCGTCGATCGGTGTGACCGACGGGCGACGGATCAGGTCGATAGCGAGTTGAAGGGTCGGCGAAAGGTCGGCATGGGCCGTCATGTAAAAAACTCCGGAGGCGTGTCAGGGCGCGGTTTTGAGTAGGAACGCAGAGTGTGGAGCAGCGAACTTCCAATGTGGGAGCGGGCTTGCTCGCGAAAGCGGCGTATCAGTCGCCGGATGGGTTGGCTGGCATACCGCATTCGCGAGCAAGCCCGCTCCCACAAAGGGCAGTCAGTGCTTGCCTGATCCAACAAAACGGCCGTTATCTTATAGCAAAACGGCGGCCAGAGGCCGCCGTTTAGTGCATTGCGCAAGTTTTTACTCTGCCGTTACCGGCTCACCCTTCGGCGCCGGTTTTGGCAGCGACGAGAGGAACGCCATGATCAACGCCGCCACGTACGGCAGCGATTGCACCAGCAGCATTACCACCCAGAAGCGAATGTCATTGCTCGGCAGGCCCTGCACCAGGTAGATCCCCAGCGCCGCGCCCCACAACAGCAGCATGATGAACATTTCTTCGCGGGCTTCGGAAATGGCTACCCAGAAGCCGTGGTTATCCGCGTTTTTCGGTGTGCGAAAGAACGGAATACTGGTGGTGAAGAAACCATACAGCACCGCCTTGGCGATGGTGTGAGACAACGCCAACCCGGCCAGGGCCGCGCAGAACGCGTCCTTGAGGTTCACGCCGACTGCACGGCGGTACAGGAAGACGATCTTGCCCACCTTGAACACGAACAGCGCCAAGGGCGGAATCGCGAAAATCAGCAGTGGTGGATCGACACGGGTCGGCACGATGATCATCGCCGCGGACCATAACAAGGCGCCGACAGTGAAGAAGATGTTCATGCCGTCCGCCACCCACGGCAACCAGCCCGCGAGGAAGTGGTAGCGCTGGCCACGGGTCAGCTCGGTGCCCTTACCGCGCAAGAGGCTGGCGGTGTGACGCTTGATGATCTGAATCGCCCCGTAGGCCCAGCGGAAACGCTGTTTCTTGAAGTCGATAAAGGTGTCCGGCATCAGGCCTTTACCGTAGCTGTCGTGGTAATACGCCGCCGACAGACCTTTCTCGAATACGCGCAGGCCCAGTTCGGCGTCTTCACAGATGCACCAGTCGGCCCAGCCGAGTTCTTCGAGCACCGAGCGACGGGTCATGGTCATGGTGCCGTGCTGGATGATCGCGTCACGGTCGTTACGGGTGACCATGCCGATATGGAAGAAGCCTTTGTATTCCGCGTAGCAGAGCTTCTTGAAGGTGCTTTCGTTCTGGTCGCGGTAATCCTGCGGCGACTGCACCACGGCAATTTTCGGGTCGGCGAAGTGCGGCACCATGTGTTTGAGCCAGTTCGGCGACACGCAGTAGTCCGAGTCGATCACCGCAATCACTTCGGCATCCTTGGCGGTATGCGGGATCAAGTAGTTCAGCGCGCCGCCCTTGAAACCGGCCAGGGGCGAAACGTGGAAGAACTTGAAGCGCGGCCCGAGGGTTTCGCAATAATCGCGCACCGGTTCCCAAACGGCTGGGTCCTTGGTGTTGTTGTCGATGATCAGGACTTCGTAGTCCGGGTAATCCAGGGCGGCCAGGGCGTCGAGGGTCTGTTTGACCATCTCCGGCGGCTCGTTGTAGCACGGCACATGGATCGACACTTTCGGGCGGTAGTCCGAATCCCCTTCCACCGGCAGGAATTCACGCCGGCGTTTGTGAGTCCATACCGCTTCCGCCAATTCGTGGGCTTCGGTCAGCAACACGATAAACACGCCCAGCGCGCCGAGTGCCAGCAAGATCCCGACGGTCACACTGAACCAGGTGCTGTATTGCTGGCTGTAGTCGTAGCCGATCCACACCAGCACCGACCCGCACAGGAAGGCGATAAAGGTCAGGAAGGTCCGGCCACGCTGGCGCAGGGCCGAGCCGTCGATCATCAGCAAGGTCAGCGACAGCAGCGCGAGCACCACCGAGCCGATGGCCAGCACGCGCCATTGCGGGATCGCGACCACAGGGCCTTCAAAGTTGAATTTCTGCTGGCGCGCGGCGTTGTACACACCCCAGTAAGCACCGGCTGAACCTTCGTCGCTGACTTTCCACGGCTGGTCGAAGGCCTCGATCACGAAGTAGTTGTAGCCCTGGCGGTTCAGCTTGTTCACCAGCGTGCGCAGGTAAATCGCCTGGTCTGCCGGGGACGTTTCATTACCCCCACGCATGCGCCCGTTGCTCGGCCAGCCAACCTCCGACAGCAGCAGCGGCTTTTTCGGGAACAATTTCTTCAGGTCCCTGGCGCGGTCGAGTACGTACTGGCCGGCCTTGTCCATCGGAATAAATTCCCAGAACGGCAGGATGTGCGCGGCAATCAGGTCGACGTGCTTGGCCAGTTGCGGGTTCTTTTCCCAGATGTGCCATTGCTCGGACGTTGTCACCGGTACTTTCACGGCGCCGCGCACGCGATCGAGCAACACGATCAGCGCTTGCGGGGTAATTTCTTCACGGAACAACGCTTCGTTACCGACCACTACCCGCACGACGCTGCGCGAACTGTTGGCCAGTTCGATGGCGCGCTGGATTTCGCGTTCGTTACGTTCAAGGTCCGGGCTGATCCAGATACCCAGGGTCACGCGCAGACCGAACTCTTCGGCCAGCTTGGGGATATCCCCCAGGGTGCCGTCGACCGAGTAGGTACGGATGTTGTCCGTCAGCTTGCTCATGATCTCGAGGTCGCGACGCATTTCTTCGTCGCTTGGGTACTGGTCTTTCTGCGGGAACTGGCCTTGCTGGAACGGCGAGTAGGAAAACCCGGAGATCTGTTCGGGCCAGTTGGGGGCAGTGACCGGGCGGTTGATCAGCGCCCAGAAACCGGTGAACAGCGCGGCAATTGCCAGCACCACCACCAGGTTGAGTCCAAATTTACGCGATGACATAGCGATTTCGGGTTCCAAAGGGTGTGGAACGAAAAGAGGTGTCGGCCTACGCCGAACGGCGCGCATCCTACACCGGCCCGTCCCTGAGCGTATAGCAGACAGAGAAAAGCCGGACGTTAGTCAGCGAAACACCCTCTAAGTTCTTTACTTGTAGCTTGTCGCTTCGAACTTGTCGCTGCGTAGTCCATAATGCGCGCCGGTTTTTGGGGTAATGGTCATGAGCACAGAAGATCCGCGGTTTGCAGGCGTCGCCCGCTTGTATGGCATTGAAGGCCTGGAACGCTTGAAAGCGGCCCATGTGGCGATCGTCGGCATCGGCGGCGTAGGGTCCTGGGCGGCGGAAGCCATTGCCCGCTGCGGGGTGGGCGAGATTTCGCTGTTTGACCTGGACGATGTCTGCGTCAGCAACAGCAACCGCCAGTTGCACGCGCTGGACAGCACCGTGGGCAAGCCCAAGGTCGAAGTGATGGCCGAGCGCCTGCGCGGCATCAACCCGGACTGCACGGTGCATGCGGTGGCGGACTTCGTCACGCGCGACACCATGGCCGAGTACATCACCCCGAATATCGATTGCGTGATCGACTGCATCGACGCCGTCAACGCCAAGGCGGCGCTGATTGCCTGGTGCAAGCGCCGCAAGATCCAGATCATCACCACCGGCGGCGCGGGCGGGCAGATCGACCCGACGCTGATCCAGGTCTGCGACTTGAACCGTACCTTCAACGACCCGTTGGCGTCGAAAGTGCGCTCCACGCTGCGCCGCGATTACGGTTTCTCCCGCACCGTGACCCGCCATTACAGCGTGCCCTGCGTGTTTTCCACCGAGCAGCTGCGCTATCCCAAGCCGGACGGCAGCATCTGTTTGCAGAAGAGTTTTGTCGGTGACGGCGTGAAGCTGGACTGCGCCGGTGGGTTTGGCGCGGTGATGATGGTGACGGCCACCTTCGGCATGGTGGCGGCGACCAAGGCAGTCGACAAGATTGTGGCCGGGGTGCGCAGGCCGTCCGAGCGGGTCAAACCCACTTAAATCTTACAGCCGAACATAGATCGAAATGTGGGAGCGGGCTTGCTCGCGAATGCGGTGGTTCAGTTAATGATGTATCGACTGACACTCTGCCTTCGCGAGCAAGCCCGCTCCCACATTTAGTCTTATGTACGGCTCAATTCCCGCATGCGCTGCAGGACTGCATTGAGGCCATTACTGCGCGACGGCGACAACTGTCGCGACAGCCCCAACTGTGCAAACCAGTCAGGCAGGTCGACCGCCTGCAACTCGGCCGCTGACAGCCCATTGACCCGCGCCAGCAGCAACGCCACCAACCCACGAATCATCCGCGCCTCGCTGCTCGCGGCAAACTGCCAGTGACCGGCCTGCAAGCGGCCGACCAACCACACCAGGCTTTCGCAGCCCTGCACGAGGTTGGCGTCGACCTTGTCCGCATCCGCCAAAGCCGGCAAGCGCTCGCCCCATTGCATCAGCATCCGGGCGCGTTGCTCCCAGCTGCCCACGGCTTGAAACGACTCAAGCGCGCTGACGGCCTCCACCGGCAAGCTCATCGCAACATATCCAGCGCCTGGTCCAGCGCTTCAAAGAAGCGCTCCAGGTCATCCGAATCGTTGTACAGCGCCAGGGATACACGAATCGCTCCGGATAAGTGCATCGCCTTGAGCAGCGGCATCGCGCAATGGTGCCCGGCACGTACGGCTATGCCTTGCTCGGTCAGCAGGTGCGCAAGGTCGGCGTTATGCACGCCTTCCACCACAAAACTGGCCAAAGCTACCTGCGGCGAGCCCAAGACGCGGATGCCATTGCGTGCCTTCAACCCGCGCAGCAGGTAGTCGTGCAGCGCGGCTTCATGGGCGACCACTGCCGGCTGATCCAGCGAACTCAGGTAATCCAGCGTAGCGCCCAGGCCAATCACGCCGGCAATCGGCGGCGTGCCGGCTTCGAACCCCAGTGGGGCAGGGCGGAAGCTGGCGCTTTGGTATTCCGCCTGTTGCACCATCTCGCCACCAAACTGCCAGTGACGCAGGTGATGCAGGGCTTCGTTGCGCCCATACAGCACGCCGACGCCGTCCGGGCCGTAGAGTTTGTGGCTGGAAAACACATAAAAGTCGCAACCCAGGGCCTGCACATCGTGACGACCATGGACGATGCCCTGGGCGCCATCGACCACGGTCAGTGCGCCGTGGGCCTTGGCGAGCGCCAGCAAGGCCTCCAGCGGTTGCCAGGCGCCAAGCACGTTGGACAATTGGCTCACCGCCAGCACGCGAGTGCGCGGGCCGATCAATTCGGCGGCGGCTTGCAGATCGATTACACCGTCATCACCCAGCGGCAATACCACCAGCGTGAGCGCGCGGCGTTTGGCCAATTGCTGCCAGGGCAGCAGGTTGGCGTGGTGTTCCAGGGCGCTGATGACAATCTCATCGCCCGCATTGAATAAATGCTCCAGGCCATAAGCCAGGAGGTTCAGCGCAGAGGTTGCGCCGTGGGTAAAGATGATTTGCCCGCTGTCACCTGCGTTCAACCACTGCGCGACCTTGCTGCGACTGTCTTCAAAGGCCTGGGTCGCATGGGCGCCGGGCAAATGCTGGGCACGGTGCACATTGGCTGCGCCGTTAGCGTAGTAATGGCTGATGGCATCCAGCAGGGCTTGGGGTTTTTGCGTGGTCGCGGCGTTGTCCAGGTAGGTCTGGTCTTGCCGTTGCAGGGTGGCGATGGCCGGGAAATCGGCGCGCCAGGGAGAGGGCACAAGCATGGTGTTCAAGACTCGTATAAGCGAGCCGCAACCCGAAGGCGCGGCCCGCTAGTGGCATCGAGTGGCTGCTTAGTTGTGAGCGTGCAGCGCTTCGTTCAGTTCGATGGCCGATTTGTGGGTTTTGCACTCCACGGCACCGGTCTCGGAATTACGGCGGAACAGCAAGTCAGGTTGACCGGCCAGCTCGCGCGCCTTGACCACTTTGACCAGTTGGTTCTGCTCGTCCAGCAGTGCAACCTTGGTCCCGGCGGTTACGTACAGGCCCGATTCCACGGTGTTGCGGTCGCCCAGCGGGATGCCGATACCGGCGTTAGCGCCGATCAGGCAGCCTTCGCCTACCTTGATCACAATGTTGCCGCCGCCCGACAGTGTGCCCATGGTGGAGCAACCGCCGCCCAGGTCCGAACCTTTGCCGACGAAGACGCCAGCCGATACACGGCCTTCGATCATGCCCGGGCCTTCGGTACCGGCGTTGAAGTTGACGAAACCTTCGTGCATCACGGTGGTGCCTTCGCCCACGTAGGCGCCCAGGCGGATACGCGCAGCGTCAGCGATACGCACGCCGGCCGGGACCACGTAGTCGGTCATTTTCGGGAACTTGTCCACCGAGAACACTTCCAGCAGCTCGCCACGCAGGCGGGCTTCCAGTTGGCGCTCGGCCAGCTCATTGATGTCGATCGCGCCCTGGCTGGTCCATGCCACGTTCGGCAGTTGCGGGAACACACCGGCCAGGCTCAGGCCGTGCGGCTTGACCAGGCGATGGGACAGCAGGTGCAACTTGAGGTAGGCCTCAGGCGTGGAGGTCAGTGCAGCGTCTTCGGCCAGCAGGGTCGCGACCAGCGGAGTGTGGCTTTCAGCCAGGCGGCTCAGCAGGGCGGCTTGGGCTGTGTCGACGCCTTTGAGTGCGTCGGCCAGTTGCAGGGCCTGGGAGACGGTGAACGTGATGGCCTGGTTACCTTCGGTGTAACCCAGGATCGGTGCGATGGCAGCGATGATTTCGGCCGATGGGTTGAGCAGCGGTTGTGCGTAAAACACTTCCAGCCAAGCACCTTGGCGGTTCTGAGTGCCGACGCCGAAGCCCAGGCTGAACAGGGAATTGGACATGCTGTTACCTCTACAAAAATGGAAGGCTGGCCTACTTGAGGGCTGCCGAATAACTATCTGGCTTGAAGCCAATCAGGGTTCTGTCACCGAGATCAAGCACCGGGCGCTTGATCATCGAGGGTTGTGCGAGCATCAATTCAATGGCTTTCGACTGATCGAGATCGGCTTTGCGTTCGTCTTCGAGTTTGCGAAAGGTGGTGCCCGCACGGTTCAAAACCACCTGCCAACCGTGCTCGTTGCACCATTGGGTCAAGTGTTCGCGGTCGATACCGGCCGTTTTGTAGTCGTGGAACTCATAGCTCACAGCGTGCTCATCGAGCCAGGTGCGGGCCTTTTTCATGGTGTCGCAGGCTTTGATGCCGAAAAGGTGCAACGTTTTGCTTGAAACGGTCAAGGAATTGCCCCCCTTTGGGCCAATGGAAAACGAAAGGTCACGGATTATGCCATGCCTAGAGCATTTGGGTGCCGCTGGTCAGCATCGTGCGACTTTTGTGCAAAAGCCAGCGCGCAGCATAGGCAGGTAACATAGCCGGGTAATATGGCACTTCAACGGCCAGTTGTTGCCTGATGTGTGTCGTTGCAAGTCGATTGTCCGGGAAACCCGCGTGATGCAAACCGCCTATACCGTTCTTATCCTACTGATGCTGGTCAGTGTTTCGCGTCTTGTCGGGCGTGTGATCCCTCTGCCTTTACCCTTGGTGCAGATCGCTGCGGGCGCCTTGTTGGCCTGGCCTACGTTGGGGCTGCATGTGGCGCTGGACCCCGAACTGTTCCTGTTTCTGTTCTTGCCTCCCTTGTTGTTCTCCGATGGCTGGCGCATGCCCAAGCGCGAGTTGTGGCGATTGCGCGGCCCGATTCTGACGTTGGCGGTGGGGTTGGTGCTGTTCACCGTGGTCGGCGCTGGCTACTTCATTCATTGGATTTTGCCTACGATCCCGTTGCCAGTGGCCTTCGCCCTCGCAGCTGTTTTATCACCGACGGATGCGGTGGCGGTGTCGGCCATTGCCCAAAATCGTTTGCCCAAGCCGCTGATGCACATGCTTCAGGGCGAAGCGTTGATGAATGATGCCTCGGGTCTGGTGACCTTCAAGTTCGCCCTCGCGGCGGCATTGACCGGCGTGTTCTCCCTGGCGGATGCCAGCCTGACCTTCGTGCTGGTTGCGGTGGGTGGCCTAGCGGTGGGTGTAGCGCTGAGCTGGCTGGTCGGCCGGCTACGTACATGGATGATCGCGCGTG
Source organism: Pseudomonas sp. M5A4_2d (assembly GCF_053345295.1). Classification (NCBI taxonomy): domain Bacteria; kingdom Pseudomonadati; phylum Pseudomonadota; class Gammaproteobacteria; order Pseudomonadales; family Pseudomonadaceae; genus Pseudomonas; species Pseudomonas sp. M5A4_2d. The sequence goes on from NZ_JBKEZW010000004.1 coordinate 20,891, forward strand.
GCTGGGACGACCCGGCCACTCACGTAGTGTTCATGTTGCTGCTGCCGTTTGCCGCGTATGTATTGGCTGAGCGCCTGGGCGCCTCGGGCATTCTCTCCGCAGTGGCGGCTGGCATGATGCAAAGCTGGCTCGATCTGTTGCCACGCCAGACCAGCACGCGCTTGCTCAATCGCAGCGTCTGGTCGCTGTTGGAGTTTGCGTTCAATGGGCTGATTTTCCTGCTGTTGGGCCTGCAACTGCCGGACATCATCAAGGCCGTGGTCAGCCATGAGCCGACGCTGTGGCCCGCCTTGTTGTATCGCTGCATGGAGGTCGTGGCGATCTTCCTGGTGCTGGTGGTGCTGCGTTTTATCTGGGTGCAGAGCATCTGGCGACTGTCAGGCCTGCTGCGTCGATTACGTGGGAAAAGCGAGCTGACCCTGGTGCCGACCGCCCGTTCCTGCTGGCTGCTGACCGTCGGTGGTGTGCGCGGGGCGGTGACCCTGGCGGGTGTGATGTCGGTACCTTTGTTGCTGGCGCCGGGGCAGGACTTTCCTGAGCGTGACCTGCTGATTTTCATCGCTGCCGGCGTGATTCTGCTATCGCTGGTCGCCGCCTGTATCGCCTTGCCGTTGCTGTTGCGCGGCATCGAACAGAGCCCCGATGAAAAGCGCCACAACGAAGTGCGCGAGGCGTGGAAAAAGACCGCCGTGGCCGCAATCCATGCCCTTGAAGCCGAGGAGCCTGCAGAAACCGAAACCCCGGACGCCGCCCAGGCCGCGCTGGCCGCTGAGCTCAAGGCGCGGCTAATGTCGGAATATCGCCATCAATTGGAAGTGTTCAACGACTCCGCCGAAGCCCAGGCGCTGGCGCAGCAGATGGACCAGTTGGAGCGCAAATTGCGGCTCAAGGCCCTGCGCGCGCAGCGCTTGGAGTTGTACAGCCTGAGCCGCCATCACCAGATTGGTGATGATGTACTGCGAGAAGTATTGGCGGACTTGGATATGAGTGAAGCGAACTTGGGCAGTATTAAATAATTCAGGCGTTGATCATCGCCCGGATCGAGGTGTTGAGGAGCTTTCCGAAAAATGAATTATCCGTTGGGTAGAGTGACTGTATGAAGCGCTTATCGCCTTCAGACAGGTGTGTGCTGGAAGGGATGGGGTTGCCGTTGCTGAGCCATGAGGCAGGAAATCCGTAGTGCATGATGGAGGTCTTATCATAGGGCGAGACCTTTACTTTATCGTGCGGGAGTTTCTGGATGATGTTGTGATCAGCTTGCCATTGGAATTTCCCCCACGATTCATAATCGTCGTAAATGGTTTGATTATTGAATTCCAATGGTTGATCAGGGTGCTGGTGTTCATGTTTCAAGCCCAGGGCGTGGCCGAACTCATGCTGGACCGTGGCCGCGATATTCGCCGGCGAGCCTTTAAAACCAATGCTCATTGTGGGCGTCGGCTGCGCTACCTTTTTGGCATCTGTGCCAATCTTTGACCATGCGTTGCTGGTGTCATTGTTCGCGATGATTCTGATGTCGCCGTTGGGGGTATCAACAAATTTGAAATAGAGATTGGTGTGGGGAGCCCACTGATTAATGTTGTGCTTTACCCACTTCTTTTGTTCTTGCGTCATGTTCAACAAAGAAATGTTCAAGACTGAATGTTGAGGCCATGTTTTGTCGGGGTCGGCTACGCCGCGTTTATTTCTGATGAGGGCGGGGTGCGGGGTTTCGATGGGGTCGGCAGCAGTGTCGTGCACCGCGTAGGCAGGGGCGTAATGGGGCGGGATAGGAAGCGTCATGGGTTTTCACCGAAGCGTTTAAGTCAGATCAGCTTGGGTGGGGCTTTTACGGGTTTCTGTTCCAGATTTTGGTTTACCGGATGAGTCGGTAACGGCCGCCCCCAAGGTGCGGAGGCGGCACGTGTATCAACCGCGGCGCTGGATAAAGTCGCGAATCCGTTCGGCGGCTTCTACACACTCGGCCAGTGGCGCAACCAGTGCCATGCGCACGCGCCCTGCGCCTGGGTTGAAACCATCGACTTCACGCGACAGGTACGAGCCCGGCACGACGGTCACGTGTTCTTCCACGAACAAGTCCCGGCAAAACGCCGCGTCATCACCTTCGATATTCGGCCATAGGTAGAAACCGCCGTCCGGGTTTTGTACGTCCATTACCGGCTTGAGAATCGCCAGCACAGCGTCGAACTTTTCCCGGTACAGGTCACGGTTGGCCTGCACGTGCGCTTCGTCCTGCCAGGCGGCAATGCTTGCCAGCTGCGTTTGCACCGGCATCGCGCAGCCGTGGTAGGTGCGGTACAGCAGGAAAGCCTTGAGGATGTCGGCGTCGCCGGCGACAAAGCCGGAGCGCAGGCCCGGCAGGTTGGAGCGCTTGGACAGGCTGTGGAACACCACGCAGCGCTTGAAGTCCTGGCGGCCCAGTTCGACGCAGGCGCTCAGCAGGCCCGGCGGCGGGGTTTGTTCGTCGAAGTACAGCTCGCTGTAGCACTCGTCGGCGGCGATCACGAAGTCGTACTCGTCGGCCAGCGCGATGAGTTTTTTCAGTGTTTCTACCGGGATCAGCGCGCCGGTCGGGTTGCCCGGGGAGCACAGGAACAGGATCTGGCAGCGTTTCCAGACGTCCGGCGACACGGCGTCGAAATCCGGGTTGAAGCCGTTGGCGTCAAGGCACGGCAGGTAGTGCGGCTTGGCCCCGGCCAGGAACGCCGCGCCTTCGTAGATCTGGTAGAACGGGTTCGGGCTCACCACCAGTGCATCTTCACCGCGATTGACCACGGTTTGGGTGAAGGCAAACAGTGCCTCGCGGGTGCCGTTGACCGGCAGGATATTGCGCGCCGGGTCCAGCCAGCCGTTGGGCACGTTGAAGCGGCGTTCGCACCAGGCGCCGATGGCCTCGCGCAGCGCCGGGATGCCCAGGGTGGTCGGGTACACGGCCATCTGGTCGAGGTTGTTGCTCAGCGCTTCGGCCACGAATGCCGGGGATTTGTGCTTAGGCTCGCCGATGGACAGTGCGATCGGACGTTTGCTCGGGTTCGGCGTGACGCTACCGAGCAGGGCGCGCAGTTTCTCGAACGGGTAGGGCTGCAGTTGGTTCAGGGCGTTGTTCATCGCAAATCTCGTCAAATTCGGTTGAAAGCATGCGGTCTGTCAGGCGAAGCAATTCAAACGTGGGAGCGGGCTTGCTCGCGAAAGCGGGATGTCAGTCACTGTAGATGTCGACTGAACCACCGCATTCGCGAGCAAGCCCGCTCCCACACAAGCCCGCCCATACAGTGAAATTGGGTGTTCATATCGTCAGTCTGGACAGCTCGACACCGGGTTCCTGGGTCACGCTCAATTGCTGCACGATAGCTTCCTGTAAACGCCGGCACAGCTCCGGGTCGGACAATGGCTGGTTTTCGGCATCGGTAATGAAGAACACGTCTTCCACGCGCTCGCCGAGGGTCGCGATCTTGGCGTTTTGCAACGAAAGGTCGAACTCCAGGAAGATCCCGCCGATTCGCGCCAGCAAGCCTGGGCGATCCGGTGCGCTGAGTTCCAGCACCGTCACTGGGCGCTGGGCGTCGTTGGAAATGGTCACCTGGGGCGCAAAGGCGAAGTGCTTGAGCTGGCGCGGCACCCGGCGCTGGATGATGGTCGGGTAGTCGTCCGGGTTGCGCAGGGCTTCGGTGAGGCCTTCGCGGATCTTTTTCACGCGCACCGGGTTGTCGCCAATCGAGTCGCCTTCGGTATCAAGCACGATGTAGGTGTCGAGGGTGAACTGGCTGCTCGAGGTGATGACTCGGGCGTCATGGATGTTCAAGTTGAGCTGGTCCATGGCGGCCACCGTCACGGCGAAGAAGTCGTGCTGGTCGGGCGCGTAGATGAAGATCTGCGTGCCGCCCTCGAATTCGCGCTGGGTGGTTTCCTTGATCAGCACCAGCGGGCCGCCATCGGCCGGCTGCTGCAGGATCGCATCACTGTGCCAAGCCACGTCACCTGCGGTATGACGCAGGAAGTAATCGTCACCCAGTTGCGACCACAGCTGCTCGACATCATCCGGGTCATTGCCGCCGCGCACGAGGATGTCCAGGGCCGCGCTTTGGGTGCGGCGGATCTGTTCTTCGCGGTCCACCGGGTTTTCCAGGCCACGGCGCAGTGCGCGCTTGGTCTCGGTGTAGAGCTGGCGCAGCAGGCTGGCGCGCCAGGAGTTCCACAGGGTCGGGTTGGTGGCGTTGATGTCGGAGACGGTCAGCACATAGAGATAGTCGAGACGGGTTTCATCGCCGACGATCCCGGCGAAATCGTGGATCACCTGCGGGTCGGACAAGTCCTTGCGTTGCGCGGTCGTCGACATCACCAAGTGGTTCTGCACCAGCCAGACGATCAGGCGGCTGTCCCACAGTGGCAGTTGATGGCGCTGGCAGAACGCCTCGGCATCGACCGCGCCGATCTCCGAGTGGTCACCATGACGGCCTTTGCCGATGTCGTGGTACAGGCCGGCCAGGTAAATCAGCTCGGGCTTGGGCAGCTTGGCCATCAGCTTACTGGCTAGCGGGAATTTCTCTGACACCTGGGTGTACTGCAACTTACGCAGGTGTTTGATCAGGTTCAGGGTGTGAGCGTCCACGGTATAGATGTGGAACAGGTCGTGCTGCATCTGCCCGACGATAAAGCCGAATTCCGGCAGATAACGCCCGAGGATGCCGTAACGGTTCATCCGCCGCAGGTTGCGGTGGATGCCGATCTTGCATTTGAACAGCTCGATAAACAGGCTGGTGTTGCGAATATCGTTGCGAAAGTCGTCGTCGATCAGGTGACGGTTTTCCCGCAGCAGGCGGATGGTATCGGCACGTACGCCTTTGATTTCCGGCTGCTGGGCCATCAGTACGAAGATTTCCAGCATGGCGAAAGGCGTGCGACGGAACACATTGTCGTTGCGCGCCTCGATGTAGCCGTCGTGCAACTGGAAGCGAGAGTTGATCGGCTGCGGCGGTGCTTCGTCTTCGGGGGCCAGGATCACTTCTTCGAAGTGCTGGATGATCAGGTCGCTGAGCTGGGCAATGCTCATGACCACCCGGTAATACTGCTGCATGAAGCTTTCGATGCTGGTTTTTGCATCTTCGCCTTCAAACCCGAGCAGGGTGGCGATGGAGCGCTGATGGTCGAACAGCAAGCGGTCTTCGGAGCGCCCGGCGAGCATGTGCAGGGCGTAGCGCACCTTCCACAGGAACTCCTGGGACGACGCCAGCAGTGCGTTTTCGCTTTCTACCAGGAAGCCTTCACCGGCGAGCGCGCGCAGGTTCAGGGTGCCGTATTGGCGACGCGCAACCCACAGGATCGTCTGGATATCCCGCAGCCCGCCCGGTGAGCCTTTGACGTTGGGCTCCAGGTTGTATTCGGTGTCGTTGTATTTGTGGTGCCGGGCTTTCTGCTCGGCACGCTTGGCCAGGAAGAAGTCCTTGCTCGGCCACATATGGGCGGTGCTGGTAACTTCCAGCATGCGCTGGCGCAGGCGCTCGGGGCCTGCGACGGTGCGGCTTTCCATCAGGTTGGTGATAACTGTCAGGTCGGCGCGAGCCTCTTCGGCGCATTCGTCCACCGAGCGTACGCTTTGGCCGACTTCCAGGCCGATATCCCACAGCAGCGTCAGAAAACGCTCGATGGAATCGCGAAAGATCTCATGATCGGCGCTGTCCAGCAGGATCAGCAGGTCGATGTCGGAGTAGGGGTGCAGTTCGCCGCGACCATAGCCGCCAACCGCCACCAGGGCGATATCGGCGTCTTCACTCCAGCTGAACTGCTCCCAGGCTTTTTGCAGGATATTGTCGACGAACCAGGCGCGGTCCTCGATCAGCCGACGAATGTCCCGGCCGCTGCGAAAGCGCTCATCAAGCACCTCGCGGGCCTGGCGGATAGCCTTCTTGAAGGCGGCAATGGGGCTTGCCTTCAGTGCCAGTTCGGCCTGGAACTGGCCACGGTCGAAGAGTTCGGGATCCACCTGGGGCATCGATCGGCTTTCCTTTCTATCTATCAATCAGTCACAGGGTTGCTGGGGAAAACCAAGGCAACAATTCAAGCCGAAACGCGTGGGATCGTGTCGTCTGCGCGCAAGGTGAAGATCTCGTAGCCGGTGTCGGTGACCAGCAGGGTGTGTTCCCACTGGGCCGAGAGCTTGCGGTCCTTGGTGATAGCGGTCCAGCCGTCGCCCAGCACCTTGGTGTCGGCCTTGCCCTGGTTGATCATCGGCTCGATGGTGAAGGTCATGCCCGCTTTCAGTTCCATGCCGGTACCGGCGCGGCCGTAGTGCAGGATCTGCGGTTCCTCATGGAACACCTTGCCGATGCCATGGCCACAGAATTCGCGGACGACCGAGAAACCGTTCTTTTCAGCGTGCTTCTGGATCACTTCACCGATATCGCCCAGGCGGCAGCCGGGTTTCACGATCTCGATAGCCTTGTACATGCATTCCTGGGTGACCTGGGACAGGCGTTCGGCCCAGACCGGCACGGTACCTACGTGGAACATGCGGCTGGTGTCGCCGTGATAGCCATCCTTGATCACGGTGACGTCAATGTTCAGGGTGTCGCCGTCCTTCAACGGCTTGTCACCCGGAATGCCGTGGCAGACCACGTGGTTGATCGAGGTGCAGATCGACTTGGGAAAGCCCTTGTAGTTGAGCGGGGCAGGAATGGCTTTTTGCACATCGACTATATAGTCGTGGCAGATGCGGTCCAGGGCTTCGGTGGTGACGCCAGGCTTGACGTGTTCGGCAATCATTTCCAGCACGTCGGCAGCCAGTTTGCCGGCAACGCGCATGCCTGCGATGTCTTCGGCGGTTTTCAAGGTAACGGTCATACAGGCTCTCTCTAGCGCGACGCGCTGAAATCAATACGGTTTACGGGCGTGCGACAAAAGGTTACAGAATTCGCACAAGCCCCAAAAAACGTGATTCTAACAGACGCGCGCGGCAAATCATGAGCGTCTGACGATCGCTTCTCTCTATTAAGGTGGGGGCATACTGGCTCTATTCAAAGGCTTACGCAAAAGCGGAAGACGGCAAATGTGATTGCGGGTTTCGTTTTCGTCCTTCGTGTGGTATAAAATGCGCCGCTTTCCGGGGATACCCCGCAAAGCTTAAATCCACACACGTGTCGACACGATGACCTGGGTGCCGGAGGCGAATGCCGCTGGTTGGTCATTGGGATACGTGGAGGCCAAACCCGACTTATTAAGGAACTATCATGTCCCAAGTCAATATGCGCGATATGCTGAAGGCCGGTGTGCACTTCGGTCACCAGACCCGTTACTGGAACCCGAAAATGGGTAAGTACATTTTCGGCGCGCGTAACAAGATCCACATCATCAACCTTGAAAAAACCCTGCCAATGTTCAACGAAGCTCTGACTTTCGTAGAGCGCCTGGCACAGGGCAAAAACAAGATTCTGTTCGTCGGCACCAAGCGTTCCGCTGGCAAGATCGTTGCTGAAGAAGCAGCACGTTGCGGTTCGCCGTACGTCGATCACCGCTGGTTGGGCGGCATGCTGACCAACTTCAAAACCATCCGTGCTTCCATCAAGCGTCTGCGTGACCTTGAAGTGCAAGCCGAAGACGGTACTTTCGCCAAGCTGACCAAGAAAGAGGCGCTGATGCGCACTCGCGACCTGGAAAAGCTCGATCGTTCCCTGGGTGGTATCAAGGACATGGGCGGTCTGCCTGACGCACTGTTCGTTATCGACGTTGATCACGAGCGCATCGCGATCACCGAAGCCAACAAGCTGGGCATCCCTGTTATCGGCGTAGTCGATACCAACAGCAGCCCGGAAGGCGTTGACTACATCATCCCAGGCAACGATGACGCAATCCGCGCTATCCAGCTGTACATGGGTTCGATGGCTGACGCTGTAATCCGTGGTCGCAACCACGTTGCTGGTGGTACCGAGCAGTTCGTTGAAGAAGCTCCGGTAGCCGCAGCTGAGTAATTGACGCCCTGGCGTTGACTCAGTAAGCAAAAAGGGGGCTTGGCCCCCTTTTTGCCACCTCGAAAACCATTTGTTGGCGCCCACTTGTGGCAGCGCATCATTGCTCTGTAACGTGCAGCGGCCTACAACGGAGATTCGGGAAGAATTGATCGCCCGTTTGATCGGGTGGAATGGTTGAAAACCTATCCAAGAGGATTTTGAAATGGCAGAGATTACTGCAGCGTTGGTTAAAGAACTGCGTGAGCGTACCGGCGAAGGCATGATGGATTGCAAAAAGGCCTTGACCAAGGCCGGCGGCGACATCGAAAAAGCCATTGATGACATGCGTGCTTCCGGCGCCATCAAGGCTGCCAAGAAAGCAGGCAACGTCGCTGCTGAAGGCGCTATCGCTCTGGTTGAAGACGGTAAAGCCGCAGTTCTGCTGGAAGTGAACTCGCAGACCGACTTCCTGGCTCTGCAGGACGACTTCAAGGCATTCGTTGCTGCCAGCGTCAAGAAAGCATTCGACGACAAGCTGACCACCGTCGAGCCGTTGATCGAAGCTCAAGAAGCTGATCGCCTGGTACTGGTTGGTAAAGTTGGCGAAAACGTCAACATCCGTCGCCTGGCTCGCATCGAAGGTGATGTGGTTGGTGGCTACCTGCACGGCAACAAAATCGGCGTTGTGGTTGCCCTGAAAGGCGGCGACGTTGAGCTGGCTAAAGACATCGCTATGCACGTAGCGGCCAGCAATCCTGAATTCCTGCTGCCATCGGAAGTCTCCGCTGACGCAATCGAACGCGAAAAAGCCGTGTTCCTGAGTCTCAACGCTGACAAGATCGCCGGCAAGCCGGAAAACATCGTTGAAAACATGATCAAAGGCCGTATCAGCAAGTTCCTGGCTGAAGCGAGCCTGGTTGAGCAGGCGTTCGTCAAGAACCCTGAGATCAAGGTTGGCGAACTGGCCAAGAAAGCCGGTGCTGAAATCGTTTCCTTCACCTACTACAAAGTAGGCGACGGCATCGAGAAGCCGGTCGACAACTTCGCTGAAGAAGTTGCTGCCCAGCTGGCTGCCGCCAAGCAATAAGACAGTTTTCAACTGTCGCCCGAAAGAGGCTGCCCGCTCACGCGCGCAGCCTCTTTTCAAATGGGAAGGCCAATTTTATTTGGTTTCCTGTCGGAACTGGCTTACAAAGCCGTGTTCCGATGGCGCTGTGATAGCGTCCAGCTAGAGTGAACGCAAGCCGTAAACGGCTCGCCAAGAATTTTTAAAAAATACGCCGCAGGAGAGATTCGCAATGGCTCAGCAGGGCAGTGGTTATCAGGCTCGCTATAAACGCATTCTACTCAAGCTTAGCGGCGAGGCCCTGATGGGCTCGGAAGAGTTCGGGATCGATCCCAAGGTACTCGACCGCATGGCACTGGAAGTCGGCCAGCTGGTGGGTATCGGTGTCCAGGTCGGCCTGGTGATCGGCGGCGGTAACTTGTTCCGCGGCGCGGCACTGAGTGCCGCGGGTATGGATCGGGTTACCGGCGACCACATGGGCATGCTGGCCACTGTGATGAACGCCCTGGCCATGCGTGACGCCCTGGAGCGTGCCAATATCTCGGCAATCGTGATGTCGGCTATTTCCATGGTCGGCGTGACCGATCACTATGATCGCCGCAAAGCCATGCGCCACCTGAACGCTAAAGAAGTGGTGATCTTTGCTGCCGGTACCGGCAACCCGTTCTTCACCACGGATTCGGCTGCTTGCCTGCGCGCCATCGAAATCGATGCTGACGTAGTGCTCAAGGCCACCAAGGTGGATGGCGTATACACCGCAGACCCATTCAAAGACCCGCATGCCGAGAAGTTCGATCATCTGACCTACGATGAAGTGCTGGATCGCAAGCTGGGCGTGATGGACCTGACGGCTATTTGCCTGTGCCGCGACCACAAGATGCCGCTGCGCGTATTTAACATGAACAAGCCCGGCGCCCTGCTGAACATCGTACACGGCGGCGCGGAAGGGACTCTGATCGAGGAAGGCCAACAATGATCAACGAAATCAAGAAAGACGCTCAAGAGCGTATGCACAAATCCCTGGAGTCTCTGGCCCATGCATTCGGTCAGATTCGTACCGGCAAGGCCCACCCAAGCATCTTGGGTAGTGTGATGGTGCCGTACTACGGTACTGACACCTCTATCACCCAGGTGGCCAACATCACCGTTAAAGACTCGCGCACTCTGCAAGTCGTGGCCTTCGAGCGCAACATGCTCGGCGCTGTCGACAAAGCCATTCAGAGCGCTGGCCTGAACCTCAACCCGACCAACCTGGGCGAGTTGTTGCTGATCTCCATGCCTGCCCTGACCGAAGAGACCCGCAAGGGCTTCACCAAGCAGGCACGCAGTGCGGCTGAAGATGCGCGGGTTGCAGTGCGTAACATCCGTCGTGATGCTTTGGGCGACCTGAAGAAACTGGTCAAGGACAAGGAAATCAGCGAAGACGAAGAGCGTCGTGCCGTCGCCGATATCGATAAGCTGACCAAAGATGCCGAGGCCCAGATCACCAAGGCCACGGAAGAAAAAGAAAAGGACCTGATGGCCGTATAAGGGGTCAGGACGCCTTCATGGAAAAGACCAAGCAGACTGTGCCCTCCGCGGTGCCGCGCCATGTCGCGATCATCATGGATGGGAATAATCGCTGGGCGAAAAAACGCTTTATGCCGGGTGTTGCCGGGCATAAAGCGGGTGTCGATGCGGTGCGCGCCGTGATTGAGGTGTGTGCCGAGGCCAAGGTCGAAGTGTTGACTCTGTTTGCCTTCTCCAGTGAGAACTGGCAGCGGCCGGCCGAAGAAGTCAGCGCCTTGATGGACCTGTTCTTCAAGGCCTTGCGTCGTGAGGCCAAGCGCCTCAACGACAACAACATCAGCCTGCGCATCATTGGTGATCGCTCGCGGTTCCATCCGGAACTGCAAGCGGCCATGCGCGAAGCCGAGGCCATCACCGCGGGCAGCAACCGTTTTGTATTGCAGATTGCAGCCAACTACGGTGGCCAGTGGGATATCGCCCAGGCTGCACAGCGCCTTGCCCGCGAAGTGCAGGCCGGGCATCTGCGGCCCGACGACATTACGCCCGAACTGTTGCAAACCTGCCTGGTAACCGGCGACTTGCCGCTGCCAGACTTGTGCATCCGTACCGGCGGCGAGCACCGCATCAGTAATTTCCTGCTGTGGCAGCTGGCCTATACCGAGCTGTACTTCTCCGACCTGTTCTGGCCGGACTTCAAACACGATGCCATGCGTAATGCGCTGGCCGATTTCGCTTCCCGTCAGCGTCGCTTCGGTAAAACGAGCGAGCAGATCGAAGCTGGAGCCCGGGTTTAAATGCTTAAACAACGAATCATCACAGCATTGATCCTGCTGCCGATTGCCCTGTGCGGTTTTTTCCTGCTCGACGGTTCCAGCTTTGCGCTGTTTATCGGCCTGGTGGTGACCCTGGGTGCCTGGGAATGGGCGCGCCTGGCGGGCTTCAACGCACAGTTGCCGCGTGTGGCATACGCCGCGGTTGTGGCGCTGTTGCTGTTCCTGATGCATACCCTGTCGAGCATCGTCGTGCCTTGGGTATTGGGGGCGGCGGTATTGTGGTGGGCGCTTGCGATCTTCCTTGTGTTGACCTATCCGCGCACCAGTGGGCAGTGGTCCAGTGTTGCCAGCAAGCTGGTGATTGGCTTGTTGATTCTGCTGCCGGCCTGGCAAGGGTTGGTGGAAATCAAGAATGCGCCGATGGGCAACTGGTTGATCATGGCGGTGATGGTGTTGGTGTGGGGTGCCGACATTGGTGCCTATTTCTCCGGCCGTGCCTTCGGCAAACGCAAGCTGGCGCCCGCCGTCAGCCCAGGCAAGAGCTGGGAAGGCGTTTACGGCGGCTTGGCGTTGACGTTGCTGATCACGCTGGTAGTCGGTGTTGTACGTGACTGGTCGCTGAGCGAGATATTCCTGGCGTTGTTGGGTACAGCAATCGTGGTGTTTATTTCGGTGGTCGGCGACCTTACGGAAAGCATGTTCAAGCGTCAGGCCGGGATCAAGGACAGCAGCAATCTGCTGCCGGGCCATGGCGGCGTGCTGGACCGTATTGACAGTCTCACCGCGGCGATTCCGATTTTTGCCGTGCTGTTGTGGATGACTGCTTCGTGAGCCGCCTGCAGCAGGTGACCGTACTGGGTGCGACCGGTTCGGTCGGGCTGAGTACGCTGGATGTGATCGCGCGACATCCTGACCGCTATCAAGTCTTTGCCCTCACCGGCTTTACGCGGTTGAGCGAGTTGCTGGCCCTGTGTGTGCGCCATGCGCCGCGTTTCGCGGTAGTGCCTGAAGCAACTGCCGCGCGAGGCTTGCAGGACGATCTGCGGGCCGCCGGCCTTGCCACACAAGTGTTGGTGGGCGAGGAGGGCTTGTGCCAGGTGTCGTCCGACGCCGAGGTGGATACGGTGGTGGCAGCCATTGTCGGGGCGGCGGGTTTGCGTCCGACACTGGCGGCAGTGGATGCTGGCAAGAAGATTTTGCTGGCCAATAAAGAAGCGCTGGTCATGTCCGGCACACTCTTTATGCAGGCGGTACGCAAGAGCGGCGCGGTGTTGCTGCCTCTCGACAGTGAGCACAACGCGATTTTCCAGTGCATGCCCGGTGATTTTGCCCGTGGCTTGAGCCAGGTAGGTGTGCGGCGGATTCTTCTTACGGCTTCCGGTGGTCCGTTCCGTCAAACTCCGCTGGCTGATCTTGAACATGTGTCGCCTGACCAGGCCTGCGCCCACCCGAACTGGTCCATGGGGCGCAAGATCTCCGTGGATTCGGCGAGCATGATGAACAAAGGCCTGGAGTTGATCGAGGCTTGCTGGTTGTTCGATGCGCAGCCTGATCAGGTCGAGGTGGTAATCCACCCGCAAAGTGTGATTCATTCCCTGGTCGACTACGTCGACGGTTCGGTGTTGGCGCAGTTGGGTAATCCCGACATGCGTACGCCGATTGCCAACGCTTTGGCCTGGCCGGAACGGATTGACTCCGGTGTTGCACCGTTGGATCTGTTCGCCATTGCTCGCCTGGACTTCGAAGCGCCGGACGAGCAGCGCTTCCCGTGCCTGCGTTTGGCCCGGCAAGCGGCGGAGGCGGGTAACAGCGCGCCGGCCATGCTGAATGCGGCCAACGAAGTGGCTGTGGCGGCGTTTCTCGACCGGCGCATCCGTTTTCCGCAGATCGCGAGTATCATCGAGGACGTTTTGAGTCTTGAGCCGGTAGTGGCTGTGAATGATTTAGGGGCAGTGTTCGAGGCGGATACAAAGGCCCGTACCCTGGCCGGACAATGGTTGAACCGCAACGCGCGTTAGTCTGTGGGCAGGTTTTAGCCTTCAGGTACTGGATTGGAATGCGGAGAAATTAGATGAGTGCGCTCTACATGATTGTCGGCACCCTGGTTGCTCTGGGTGTGCTGGTTACCTTCCACGAATTCGGCCACTTTTGGGTGGCGCGTCGTTGCGGCGTCAAGGTACTGCGCTTTTCCGTCGGTTTCGGCATGCCGTTGCTGCGTTGGCACGACCGTCGTGGCACCGAGTTCGTGATTGCAGCCATTCCGCTTGGCGGCTACGTCAAGATGCTCGACGAGCGCGAAGGTGAAGTGCCTGCAGATCAAGTGGACCAGTCCTTCAATCGCAAGACCGTTCGTCAGCGTATCGCTATTGTTGCAGCCGGCCCGATCGCCAACTTTCTGTTGGCGATGGTGTTCTTCTGGATCTTGGCCATGTTGGGCAGCCAACAGGTACGCCCGGTGATTGGTGCGGTCGAGGCGGACAGCATGGCGGCCAAGGCCGGCCTGGTTGCTGGGCAGGAAATTGTTTCCATTGATGGCGAGCCGACCACGGGCTGGGGCGCCGTTAATTTGCAATTGGTGCGCCGCATGGGTGAAAGCGGCACCATCAATGTGGTGGTGCGCGAGCAGGATTCCACCACCGAAACGCCCCGTGAATTGGCGCTGGACCACTGGCTCAAGGGTGCGGATGAGCCTGACCCGATCAAGTCCCTGGGGATTCGCCCATGGCGTCCGGCGTTGCCGCCGGTGCTTGCCGAGCTCGATTCGAAAGGCCCGGCCCAAGCCGCAGGTCTGAAAACCGGCGACCGTCTGTTGGCGCTTGATGGTCAGGCGCTGGGCGACTGGCAGCAAGTGGTCGATCTGGTGCGTGTACGCCCTGATACCAAAATTGTGCTGAAAGTTGAGCGCGATGGTGCTCAAATCGACGTCCCTGTGACCTTGTCGGTTCGCGGGGAGGCCAAGGCAGCCGGGGGTTACCTGGGTGCTGGGGTGAAAGGTGTCGAATGGCCGCCCTCGATGGTGCGGGAGGTCAGCTTCGGGCCGTTGGCCGCGATTGGCGAGGGTGCGAAACGCACTTGGACCATGAGTGTGCTGACCCTCGAATCGCTCAAGAAGATGTTGTTCGGCGAGCTCTCGGTAAAAAACTTGAGTGGGCCGATAACCATTGCTAAAGTGGCGGGCGCTTCTGCCCAGTCGGGTGTCGCGGATTTCCTGAATTTCCTGGCTTATCTGAGTATTAGCCTTGGAGTTCTGAATTTGCTGCCCATTCCAGTACTGGATGGGGGGCATCTGTTGTTTTATCTGGTCGAGTGGGTGCGTGGTCGCCCCTTGTCGGATCGGGTGCAGGGTTGGGGGATACAGATCGGTATCAGTTTGGTGGTCGGGGTGATGTTGTTAGCTCTGGTCAACGATCTGGGACGACTGTAACGCTTCGCTGAATTGCGAATCTGCCGCATTTTGCGGCAGTTTGTTTATTGCCAGTTGGAATAAGAAAGGACTTCATGAAACGTCTGCTGCTAACTGCGGTTCTCACCGTATTGATGATCGCCGAAGTTCACGCCGAGTCCTTCACTATCTCCGATATTCGCGTCAACGGCCTCCAGCGGGTTTCCGCAGGGAGCGTCTTTGGTGCCTTGCCGTTGAACGTCGGGGAACAGGCGGATGATCGTCGCCTGGTGGAATCCACTCGTGCGCTGTTCAAAACCGGGTTCTTTCAAGATATCCAACTGGGTCGCGAAGGCAACGTCCTGGTCATCACTGTCGTTGAGCGACCTTCCGTCGCCAGTATCCAGATCGAGGGTAACAAGGCGATCTCTACTGAAGACTTGATGAAGGGCCTCAAGCAATCCGGCCTGGCCGAGGGCGAGATCTTCCAGCGCGCCACCCTTGAGGGTGTGCGTAACGAACTACAACGCCAGTACGTTGCCCAGGGCCGCTACTCCGCGACCGTGGAAACTGAAGTGATCCCGCAGCCTCGTAACCGTGTCGGCCTCAAGGTCAACATCAACGAAGGCACCGTGGCGGCGATTCAGCACATCAACGTGGTGGGCAACACCAAGTTCGCTGACGACGACCTGATTGACCTGTTCGAGCTCAAGACCACCAACTGGTTGTCGTTCTTCAAGAACGATGACAAGTATGCCCGTGAAAAGCTGTCCGGTGACCTGGAGCGTCTGCGTTCCTACTACCTGGACCGTGGCTATATCAACATGGATATCGCTTCGACCCAGGTGTCCATCACCCCGGATAAAAAGCACGTCTACATCACCGTCAACGTCAACGAAGGTGAGAAGTACACCGTTCGTGACGTGAAGCTCAGCGGCGACCTGAAAGTCCCTGAAGACCAGGTCAAGTCCCTGTTGCTGGTGCAGAAAGACCAGGTTTTCTCGCGCAAGC
Organism: Pseudomonas sp. M5A4_2d; assembly: GCF_053345295.1. NCBI lineage: Bacteria > Pseudomonadati > Pseudomonadota > Gammaproteobacteria > Pseudomonadales > Pseudomonadaceae > Pseudomonas > Pseudomonas sp. M5A4_2d. The sequence goes on from NZ_JBKEZW010000004.1 coordinate 36,572, forward strand.
TGATGACCACGACCTCCGAGCTGATCACCCGTCGTCTGGGTAACGAAGGCTATACCTTCGCCAACGTCAACGGCGTGCCTACCCCGCACGATGAAGACCACACAGTGGACATCACCTTCGTTGTCGACCCGGGCAAGCGTGCCTACGTGAACCGCATCAACTTCCGTGGCAACACCAAGTCTGCGGACGAAGTGCTGCGTCGTGAAATGCGCCAGATGGAAGGTGGCTGGGCGTCGACTTACCTGATCGACCAGTCCAAGACCCGTCTTGAGCGCCTGGGCTTCTTCAAGGAAGTCAACGTCGAAACCCCGGCCGTACCGGGTGTGGATGACCAGGTTGACGTGAACTACGCCGTTGAAGAGCAAGCGTCGGGCTCGATCACCGCCAGCGTTGGTTTCGCACAGAGTGCCGGCCTTATCCTCGGTGGTTCGATTACCCAGAACAACTTCCTCGGTACCGGTAACAAGGTCTCCATTGGCCTGACCCGAAGCGAATACCAGAGCCGCTATAACTTCGGTTATGTCGACCCCTACTGGACAGCTGATGGTGTGAGCCTGGGCTACAATGCCTTCTACCGCACCACCGACTACAAAGACCTCAACGTTGACGTTGCAAGCTATGCGATCGACAGCCTCGGTGCCGGTGTCAATATCGGTTACCCGATCAGCGAGACTTCGCGCTTGACCTTCGGCTTTACCGCGCAGCAGGACAAGATCAAGACGGGTGTGTACACCACGGATGAGATCTTCGACTTCGTGCGCCGAGAAGGTGATCAGTTCCTGAACTTCAAGGCTTCGGTCGGTTGGTCGGAATCCACCCTGAACAAAGGTGTGCTGGCGACCCGTGGTCATTCTCAAAGCCTGACTGCAGAAGCCACCACACCGGGCAGCGACCTGTCGTTCTTCAAGCTCGACTACCGTGGCCAGTTGTTCCAGCCGCTGAGCGATAACTACACCATGCGCCTGCACACTGAGTTGGGGTATGGCGATGGTTATGGTTCGACCAGTGGATTGCCGTTCTACGAGAACTACTATGCAGGCGGTTTCAACTCGGTTCGTGGTTTCAAGGACAGTACCCTGGGCCCACGTGGTACGCCGAGCCGTGGTCAAGCGGTAACCGGTAACCAAGGCACTACCGTTGACTCCAACAATGACCCTCTGGCATTCGGTGGTAACGTGCTGATCCAGGGTGGTGCGGAGCTTCTGTTCCCACTGCCGTTCGTCAAGGATCAGCGTTCGTTGCGGACCTCGCTCTTCTGGGACGTGGGTAACGTGTTCGACTCCAAGTGCCAGCAGATCACCAACCCGAGTGGCGTGAAGTCGCAGACTGAGTGCAACGACATCAGCCTGAGCAACCTCGCCAGCTCCGTAGGTGTGGGTGTCACTTGGGTGACCGCGCTTGGCCCATTGAGCTTTGCTCTGGCCATGCCGATCAAGAAACCGGATAACGCTGAAACCCAGATTTTCCAATTCTCCCTCGGCCAGACGTTCTAAGCGTCTGACCCAAGATAACGACAACGGATTCTGTAGGAGTACATCGTGCGTAAGTTGACTCAATTGGTTCTGCTGGCCACTGTGCTGGTAACCACACCGGCCTTCGCCGAAATGAAAATCGCCGTTCTGAACTATCAGATGGCTCTGCTGGAATCCGACGCCGCCAAGCGATACGCCGTGGATGCCGAGAAAAAGTTCGGTCCGCAACTGACCAAGCTCAAGACTCTGGAAAGCAGCGCCAAGGGCATCCAGGACCGTTTGGTAGCGGGTGGCGACAAGATGCAGCAAGGCGAGCGTGAGCGTCTGGAGCTCGAGTTCAAGCAAAAGGCCCGTGACTACCAGTTCCAGTCCAAGGAGCTGAACGAAGCCAAAGCCGTTGCTGACCGTGAAATGCTCAAGCAGCTCAAGCCGAAGCTCGACAGCGCAGTGGAAGAAGTCATCAAGAAAGGTGCCTTTGACCTGGTGTTCGAGCGCGGCGCCGTGATTGACGTCAAGCCTCAATACGACATCACCCGTCAGGTGATCGAGCGCATGAACCAGCTGAAGTAAGCCATGACCGCGACTATCAAACTCGGCGAGTTGGCCGAGTTCCTTGGGGCCACCTTGCGTGGCTCCAAGGAGAAAGAAATCACTGGGCTAGCCACCTTGCAGGAGGCTGGCCCAGCTCAGTTGAGCTTCCTCGCAAATCCCCAATACCGTAAATACCTGGTCGACAGCCAAGCAGCAGCCGTGCTGCTGAAGGCTGCCGATGCCGAGGGGTTTGCCGGGGATGCGCTGGTGGTTCCCGACCCTTACCTGGCGTATGCCCGGGCATCGCACCTGTTCGATCCAAAGCCTAAAGCTGCCGTCGGTGTTCATCCTTCAGCGGTGATTGCTGACGATGCCCAAGTCGATCCTGCGGCCAGCATTGGCGCCTTTGCAGTGATTGAGAGCGGTGCGCGTATTGCTGCGGGTGTCACGGTGGGCGCTCATTGCTTTATCGGCGCGCGCTGTGAAATTGGTGCCGATGGTTGGCTGGCCCCTCGCGTTACGCTTTACCACGACGTGCGTATTGGTGAGCGGGTGGTGATTCAGTCGGGTGCCGTGATCGGTGGTGAAGGGTTTGGTTTTGCCAATTCCAAAGGTGTCTGGCACAAGATTGCCCAGGTTGGCGGCGTACTGATCGGCGATGACGTGGAAATTGGCGTCAACACCGCGGTGGATCGTGGGGCCTTGGCCGATACCGTGATAGGTAACGGCGTGAAGCTCGATAACCAGATCCAGATCGCCCACAACGTGCAGATTGGCGACCACACCGCCATGGCGGCATGCGTCGGGATTTCCGGCAGCACCAAGATCGGCAAGCATTGCATGCTCGCCGGTGGCGTTGGGCTGGTGGGGCATATCGATATTTGCGACAACGTCTTCATTACCGGCATGACCATGGTGACCCACTCGATTACCGAGCCTGGCGCCTACTCTTCCGGTACGGCCATGCAGCCTGCGGCTGAATGGCGCAAGAGTGCAGCGCGCTTGAGGCAACTTGACGACATGGCTCGCCGCCTCAAACAGCTGGAAAAGCGTGTTGGGGACGTGACCCCTGGCGGTAATGCTTCATCAGAAGGCTGATACCATTTCCATATCAAGTGTGCACAGCCGCTAGACTGCCTCCTTGATTTGCTAGCGGGGCGTGCGTTTAGTCCGCCCGCCCCCAATCTTTATTACAGGCTTCCCCCCGAAATGATGGACATCAACGAGATTCGCGAATACCTGCCTCACCGTTACCCGTTCCTGCTGGTGGATCGTGTAGTGGACCTCAATGTCGAGGAAAAGCGCATTCGTGCCTACAAGAATGTCAGCATCAACGAACCGTTCTTCAATGGTCACTTTCCTGCGCATCCAATTATGCCGGGCGTGCTGATCATCGAAGCGATGGCCCAGGCTGCCGGTATCCTTGGTTTCAAAATGCTCGACCTCAAGCCTGCCGATGGCACGCTTTACTATTTCGTGGGCTCCGACAAGCTGCGCTTCCGTAACCCGGTCACGCCGGGTGACCAGTTGATCCTGGAAGCCAAGTTCATCAGTTGCAAGCGCCAGATCTGGAAGTTCGAGTGCCAGGCCTCGGTGGACGGCAAGCCGGTGTGCTCCGCTGAGATCATCTGTGCGGAACGCAAACTATGAGTTTGATTGACCCTCGCGCAATCATCGATCCGTCGGCCGTTCTGGCCGCCGACGTTGAGGTCGGCCCCTGGTCGATCGTCGGCGCAGGTGTTGAAATCGGCGAGGGGACTGTCATCGGGCCACACGTGATCCTCAAAGGTCCGACCCGCATTGGCAAACACAATCGCATCTACCAGTTTTCCTCGGTAGGCGAAGACACCCCGGACATGAAGTACAAGGGTGAAGAAACACGCCTGGTAATCGGTGATCACAACATCATCCGTGAAGGCGTGACCATTCACCGTGGCACCGTGCAGGATCGTGCCGAAACCACCTTGGGTGACCACAACCTGATCATGGCCTATGCGCACATCGGCCATGACAGTGTGATCGGCAACCATTGCATCCTGGTTAACAACACTGCACTGGCTGGCCATGTGCACGTTGACGATTGGGCGATCCTGTCCGGTTTCACCCTTGTGCATCAGTATTGCCATATCGGCGCCCACAGCTTTTCCGGCATGGGGACGGCGATCGGCAAGGACGTTCCTGCATTCGTCACGGTCTTCGGCAACCCTGCCGAAGCCCGCAGCATGAACTTCGAAGGCATGCGCCGTCGCGGTTTCAGCGAAGACGCTATTCACGCCCTGCGCCGTGCCTACAAGGTGGTTTACCGCCAAGGGTTGACGGTCGAGCAGGCCCTGACCGAACTGACCGAGCCGGCAGCGTTGTTCCCGGAAGTCGCGGTGTTCCGCGACTCTATCCAGGCATCGACCCGCGGCATCACCCGCTGATCATGGCTAATCTGCGTATCGCGCTGGTGGCCGGTGAAGCTTCCGGCGACATTCTGGGCGCAGGCCTGATGCGGGCCCTCAAGGCCCAGCATCCTGCGGTGGAGTTCATTGGCGTGGGTGGCCCACTCATGCAGGCCGAAGGTCTGACTTCCTACTTTCCCATGGAGCGCCTCTCGGTCATGGGGCTGGTGGAAGTATTAGGCCGTCTGCGTGAGCTGTTGGCGCGGCGTAAGCTACTGATTCAGACACTGATCGAAGAAAGGCCTGACGTTTTTATCGGAATCGACGCGCCGGACTTCACCCTCAATATCGAACTCAAGTTGCGTCAGGCCGGTATCAAGACCGTGCATTACGTCAGCCCGTCCGTGTGGGCGTGGCGTCAGAAGCGCGTGCTGAAGATCCGTGAAGGCTGCGACTTGATGCTGACCTTGTTGCCATTCGAGGCCAGGTTCTACGAAGAGAAGGGCGTGCCGGTGCGGTTTGTCGGGCACACGCTGGCCGACACCATTCCGTTGCAAGCGGACCGCGCTGCCGCGCGTGCCGAACTGGGCTTGCCCGACGGCCCGCTCGTAGCGCTGATGCCGGGCAGTCGAGGTGGCGAAGTCGGTCGCCTGGCCAGCGTGTTTTTCGATGCGGCCGAACGCCTTCAATCCATGAAGCCTGGTATTCGCTTCGTCTTGCCGTGCGCCAGTCCGCAACGGCGTGCACAAATCGAGACGCTGCTTGAGGGGCGCAATCTGCCGTTGACCTTGCTCGACGGCAAGTCGCACCTGGCCCTCGCAGCCTGTGATGCGGTACTGATCGCCTCGGGCACAGCGACCCTGGAGGCGCTGCTGTACAAGCGCCCAATGGTCGTGGCCTATCGTCTGGCGCCGCTGACGTTCTGGATTCTGAAGCGCATGGTCAAAAGCCCTTACATTTCCTTGCCCAACTTGCTGGCCCAGCGCTTGCTGGTGCCTGAGTTGTTGCAGGACGATGCAACGCCTGAAGCGCTGGCGCAAACGCTACTGCCGTTGATCGACGGCGGTGAAGAGCAGACCCGAGGGTTTGACGATATCCACCGCACTTTGCGCCGTGACGCGTCGAACCAGGCGGCTGACGCCGTATTGACCTTGATCGGCCAAAAACAGGACGCTTTATGACAACGCAAATGGGCCTGGACTTCAGCCTGGTCGCCGAAGCTCACGCGCTGGTCGCCGGTGTTGACGAAGTAGGGCGCGGCCCGCTGTGTGGCGCCGTCGTGACGGCGGCGGTGATTCTCGACCCGAACCGCCCGATTCTCGGCCTCAACGACTCGAAAAAACTCACCGAAGCGCGCCGTGAAAAGCTCTACGACGAGATTTGCGAAAAAGCCCTGAGCTGGCATATCGCCCGTGCCGAAGTCGAAGAGATCGACGAGTTGAATATTCTCCATGCGACCATGCTGGCCATGCAGCGCGCGGTGGAAGGCCTGCACATCACCCCTAAACTGGCGATGATCGATGGCAACCGCTGCCCTAAATTGACGATGCCGTCAGAAGCCGTGGTCAAGGGTGACAGCAAGGTGCCGGCCATCGCCGCCGCGTCGATCCTGGCCAAGGTCAGCCGTGACCGTGAAATGGCTGCTTTCGAATTGATCTACCCCGGCTACGGTATCGGAGGCCATAAAGGCTACCCGACCCCCGTTCATCTGGAAGCCCTGGCTCGTCTGGGCCCGACGCCGATCCATCGGCGCTCGTTCGCCCCGGTTCGCCTGGCTTACGAGGCGCGGGAAAGCCTCAGCGAGGTTTAGTCGCGAGGCTGATGTTTTTGCCAAGGCCCGGTACAATCCGGCCTTTAAAGCGCAGTAGCTTTAAATGCCGGATTTCCGGGCTTTGTTGTTTCTACGTTTAAGACAGGATCACTATGCCGGCTTCATTCGTTCACCTACGCCTGCACACTGAATACTCCCTGGTCGACGGCCTGGTACGGATCAAGCCCCTGGTCAAAACCCTGGTGGGCATGAATATGCCTGCGGTCGCGGTTACCGATCAGAACAACATGTGTTCCCTGGTCAAGTTCTACAAGAACGCCATGGGCGCCGGCATCAAGCCCATTTGCGGCGCCGACCTGTGGCTGTCCAACAAAGACCCGGATAACCCCCTGAGCCGCATCAGCCTGCTGGCGATGAACGGCGTGGGTTATCGCAACCTCACTGAACTGATTTCCCGCGGCTTTATCGACGGCCAACGTAACGGCTCGATCATTATCGAGCGCGAGTGGGTGGCCGAAGCGAGCGAGGGCGTGATCATGCTCTCGGCAGCCAAAGAGGGTGAGATCGGTATCGCGTTGCTGGGCGGCAACCCGCAGGAAGCCGAGGTGCTGGCCCGCGAGTGGATGCAGGTGTTCCCGGACCGCTTCTATCTGGAAGTCCAGCGCACCAATCGCCCCAATGATGAAGAGCACCTGCACGCTGCCGTGGCCCTGGCTGACAAGCTGGGCGCGCCGCTGGTCGCAACCAACGATGTGCGTTTTATCAAGAAGGAAGATTTCGAGGCCCACGAAACCCGCGTGTGCATCGGCGAAGGCCGCGCTCTGGATGACCCGCGTCGTTCGAAGAACTACAGCGAGGAGCAGTACCTCAAAAGCGCCGACGAGATGGCCGAGTTGTTCAGCGACCTGCCCGAAGCCCTGGAAAACTCCGTCGAGATCGCCAAGCGCTGCAACATCGAAGTGAAGCTGGGCAAGCACTTCCTACCCAACTTTCCGATTCCCGATGGCATGACCATCGATGAGTACTTCCGCAAGGTATCGTTCGATGGCCTGGAGGAACGTCTATCCGTTCTGTTGCCCAAGGACACCACCGAAGACTACGACGCCAAGCGCCAGGTCTACGTTGATCGGCTGAATTTCGAGCTGGATATCATCATCCAGATGGGCTTCCCCGGTTACTTCCTGATCGTTATGGACTTTATCCAGTGGGCCAAAAGCAACGGCGTACCGGTAGGTCCTGGCCGAGGGTCGGGTGCTGGTTCGCTGGTGGCCTATGTGCAAAAGATTACCGACCTCGACCCGCTGGAATATGACCTGCTGTTCGAACGGTTCCTGAACCCGGAGCGGGTTTCCATGCCCGACTTCGACGTCGACTTCTGCATGGACGGTCGCGACCGTGTCATTGAGTACGTGGCTGAGAAATACGGCCGCAACGCTGTAAGCCAGATCATCACCTTTGGTTCGATGGCGGCGAAAGCGGTAATCCGAGACGTGGCTCGAGTGCAAGGCAAGTCCTACGGCCTGGCGGATCGCCTGTCGAAGATGATCCCGTTCGAAGTCGGCATGACCCTGGAAAAAGCCTACGAGCAGGAAGAAATCCTGCGTGACTTCATCAAGGTCGATGAAGAAGCCGCTGAAATCTGGGACATGGCACGCAAACTCGAAGGCGTGGTGCGTAACGTCGGGAAACACGCCGGTGGTGTGGTCATCGCGCCGACCAAGCTGACCGACTTTTCGCCGATCTATTGCGATGAAGAAGGCGGCGGCCTGGTAACCCAGTTCGACAAGGATGACGTGGAGGCGGCCGGCCTGGTGAAGTTCGACTTCCTTGGCCTGCGGACCCTGACCATCATCGACTGGGCGCTCAAGACGATTAACCGCGAGCGCGCGAAGGTTAACGAAGAACCGCTGGATATCGCGTTTATCCCGCTCGACGACAAGCCTACCTACCAGTTGCTGCAAAAAGCCGAAACCACGGCGGTGTTCCAGCTTGAGTCGCGCGGCATGAAAGAGCTGATCAAAAAGCTCAAGCCCGACTGCCTGGAAGACTTGATCGCACTGGTGGCGCTGTTCCGTCCAGGCCCACTGCAATCGGGCATGGTGGACGACTTCATCAACCGTAAGCACGGCCGCGCCGAGCTGGCGTATCCGCACTCCGACTACCAGTACGAAGGCCTCAAGCCGGTACTGGCGCCGACCTACGGCATCATCCTGTATCAGGAACAGGTGATGCAGATTGCCCAGGTCATGGCCGGTTACACCCTCGGTGGTGCGGACATGCTGCGTCGCGCCATGGGTAAGAAAAAACCCGAGGAAATGGCCAAGCAGCGTGGCGGTTTCATTGAAGGTTGCGCCACCAACAATATCGACGCCGACCTCGCCGGTAACATTTTCGACCTGGTGGAAAAATTCGCCGGTTATGGCTTCAACAAATCCCACTCCGCCGCCTACGGCCTGGTCTCGTACCAGACCGCGTGGCTGAAAGCCCACTACCCGGCGCCGTTCATGGCCGCGGTACTCTCGGCGGATATGCACAACACCGACAAGGTCGTGACCTTGATCGAGGAAGTGCGCACGATGAAACTGCGCCTCGACGCACCGGACGTGAACGCCTCGGAGTTCAAGTTCACGGTGAACGACGAAGGCCGCATCATCTACGGCCTGGGCGCGATCAAAGGTGTGGGCGAAGGCCCGGTGGAGGCAATCACCGAGGCGCGCCAGGATGGGCCGTTCAAGGACCTGTTCGATTTCTGTGCGCGGGTTGACCTCAAACGCATCAACAAGCGCACCCTCGATGGCTTGATCCGCAGCGGCGCACTCGATCGTCTCGGCCCGTACTTCCATGATGAGCCGAAGGCTTATCAGGCCAACATCGACCGCAACCGTGCGGTGCTGCTGACCGCCATGGAAGAAGCGATCAAGGCCGCCGAACAGACTGCCCGCACTCACGACAGCGGCCACGCCGACCTGTTTGGCGGGTTGTTCGTCGAAGCAGACGCGGACGTGTACGCCAACCACCGCAAGGCCAAGGAGCTGACCCTCAAGGAACGGCTCAAGGGCGAGAAAGACACCCTGGGCCTGTACCTCACCGGTCACCCGATTGACGAGTACGAAGGCGAAATCCGCCGTTTCGCCCGTCAGCGCATCATCGACCTGAAACCGGCACGGGACACCCAGACCGTCGCCGGCATGATCATCGCCCTGCGGGTGATGAAAAATAAGAAGGGCGACAAGATGGGCTTTATCACCCTCGATGACCGCTCGGGCCGGATCGAGGCGTCGCTGTTTGCCGATGCCTTCCACTCCGCCCAGTCGTTGCTGCAGACCGACGCCATGGTGGTGGTGGAAGGGGAGGTCAGCAACGACGACTTCTCCGGTGGCCTGCGCCTGCGGATCAAAAGGGTGATGAGCATGGAAGATGCGCGTACCAATTTGGCGGAAAGCCTGCGTTTGAAGGTCAAGACCGAAGCCCTCAAAGGCGATCAGCTACGCTGGTTGGGTGACCTGCTCAAACGCCACCGCGGCGCGTGCCCGGTGACCATGGAGTACACCGGCAATGATGCCAAGGCCATGCTGCAGTTTGGGGAGACGTGGCGAATTGATCCCGCTGATGGCTTGATTCAAGCTTTGCGTGACCAGTTCGGGCGAGACAACGTCTTCCTCCAATACCGTTGACGGTCAGATACGTCTGATCTCGACTGAACATTTAATCTCGACCTAAACGCGCCTCTCCCTTAAGGTAGGGCGCGAATAGACAACCGGCTGGCCAGGCACCCCTTGGCCGTCGACCCAAGACGGACGCTTATGAACCCGAATTTTCTTGATTTCGAACAGCCGATCGCTGACCTGCAAGCCAAGATCGAAGAACTGCGCCTGGTCGGCAATGACAATTCGCTGAACATCGGCGATGAGATCGCTCGCCTGCAAGACAAGAGCAGCACGCTCACCGAAGACATCTTCGGCAAGCTGACCAGCTGGCAGATCGCGCGTCTGGCTCGCCACCCGCGCCGTCCCTACACCCTGGACTACATTCAGCACATCTTCACCGAGTTCGACGAGCTGCACGGCGACCGCCACTTCTCCGACGACGCGGCCATCGTGGGCGGTATTGCTCGCCTGGACGACCAGCCGGTAATGGTCATTGGTCACCAGAAAGGCCGCGAAGTGCGCGAGAAGGTACGCCGCAACTTCGGCATGCCGCGCCCTGAGGGCTACCGCAAGGCCTGCCGCCTGATGGAAATGGCCGAGCGTTTCAAAATGCCGATCCTGACCTTCATCGACACCCCGGGTGCCTACCCAGGTATCGACGCCGAGGAGCGCAACCAGAGCGAAGCGATCGCCTGGAACCTGCGCGTGATGGCCCGCCTGAAAACCCCGATCATCGCCACCGTGATTGGTGAAGGTGGTTCCGGCGGTGCACTGGCCATCGGTGTTTGCGACCAGTTGAACATGCTGCAATATTCGACCTACGCGGTGATCTCGCCGGAAGGTTGCGCTTCGATTCTGTGGAAAACCGCCGAAAAAGCGCCGGACGCTGCCGAAGCCATGGGTATCACTGCCGATCGCCTGAAAGGCTTGGGCATCGTTGATAAAGTCATCGCCGAGCCATTGGGCGGCGCTCACCGTGACCCGGCTGCGGCTGCGGCGACCATCCGCGCTGAACTGGGCTCGCAACTGGCGATGCTCAAGAAGTTCGATAACGAGGCGCTGCTGGCCCGTCGTTATGAGCGCCTGATGAGCTACGGTCTCTGATCAAACACTGATCTGGCAGACAATGCAGTACTAATGTGGGAGCGGGCTTGTGTGGGAGCTGGCTTGCCTGCGATAGCATCAACTCGGTGTAACAAATAACCCGAGTTGCCTGCATCGCGGGCAAGCCCTGCTCCCACACAAGCCCGCTCCCACATTTGCTTTGTGTATGCTTGGCTACCGTATTCCAGTTCTGCGCCGGTATTTTTGATGACCCCAACTCTACCCGCCAAACTCCTGCAAACCCTGGCCCCGTGGCGAAACGCCCCGGCCTGGCATATCGCGTTCTCCGGTGGACTCGACTCCACCGTCCTGCTGCACCTTCTAGTCACCCAGGCAAACACCGAAACCCTTCCACCGCTCAGCGCCATCCATGTCCACCATGGCCTGCAAGCTGCCGCCGACGCCTGGCCCGGCCATTGCCAAACGGTATGTGACGGCCTAGGCGTGCCCTTGCGGGTGATGCGTGTGCAAGTGCAATCGGGCGCCAGCCTTGAGCGAGCGGCGCGTGATGCGCGTTATCAGGCGTTTACCGAGGTAACCGGGGCGGGGGAAGTGTTGCTCACCGGCCAGCACCGCGACGATCAGGCTGAAACCCTATTGTTTCGCCTGCTGCGCGGGGCCGGCGTGCGAGGGTTGGCGGCAATGCCCGTGCATCGCCCGTTGGCGGATGGACATTTGGTGCGACCCTTGCTGGATGTCTCGCGTGCTGAGTTGGAGGCCTACGCCCACCAACACCAGTTGACGTGGATAGAAGACCCTTCCAACACCGATTCCCGGTTTTCCCGCAATTACCTGCGCCATCGTGTTGTCCCGGTGCTGGCGGAGCGTTGGCCTCAAGCGGTCGCAAGCCTGGCCCGCACTGCTGAACACCTCAGCGAAGCCCAAGGCCTGCTGGACGAATTGGCATTGATGGACCTGCAAGCCGCCGACCAACCCTCGTCATTTCTCTGGTTGTCCTTGCCGTCGTTGGCCCTTGCGCCGTTACGCGAGCTTTCCGATGCCCGTCAGCGCAATGCCCTGCGCCACTGGCTGAACCCTCTTACTCGTTTACCCGACAGTGACCACTGGGCCAGCTGGTATTCCCTGCGCGACGCCAAGGGCGACGCGCAACCGCAGTGGTGCCTGGCCGACGGCCAGCTGCATCGTTGTGGCGAGCGCATTTGGTGGCTGCCTTCCGCGTGGTCGGAATTTTCCGGCACGTCAGTGAGCTGGTCGCAGCCGCAAAACCCTCTAGAGTTACCTGGCAATGGCCAGCTGAGATTTGCCGGCAAGGCCCCAACAGGCCCATTGGTGATCCGTTATCGTCAGGGCGGCGAAATCATTGACGTGCCAGGCCGAGGCCGGCGTGACCTTAAGCGTTTGCTTAACGAATGCGGGCTGCCGGGCTTCATGCGTGGCAGATTGCCGCTGCTCTACCAAGGCGAGCAATTGCTGGCTGTCCCCAGCCTTGCGGGGTTATGGGTGACATCGCCTGGCGACTGGCAATTACATTGGATGCCACAGAGATGCGATCAAGGTTTGAGCTGATAGAGCCTTTCCGGTAGACTACGCTCCCTTCTTGATACAACTTCTGTGGATTCGACTGAATCGCAGCAGTTGCCGATTACCAAGCAGTCTTTGCTGGGCGATTCCAAAAAATGTGTAGCGATCAACGTACCGGTGTTTCATTGCTGGTCTGTCACAACGCGGCGGTTTTTTTGAAAGGTGCACTGTGATTAATGCAGGTGATCGGGGGCTTCGGCCTTCCTTCGCTTTCCCCGGCGGCTCGGACCGCTTTAACGCAGACTTCTAGGGTTTTTCATGACGCGCTACATATTCGTCACGGGCGGTGTTGTTTCTTCATTGGGGAAAGGCATTGCCTCCGCTTCATTGGCGGCCATCCTGGAGGCGCGGGGACTTAAGGTCACCATGCTCAAGCTGGACCCGTACATTAACGTTGACCCGGGCACCATGAGCCCGTTCCAGCACGGTGAAGTGTTCGTCACACACGACGGCGCCGAGACCGACCTGGACCTGGGCCACTACGAGCGGTTCATCCGCACGACCATGACCCAGAACAACAACTTCACCACCGGCCGTGTCTACGAGCACGTGCTGCGCAAGGAGCGCCGTGGTGACTACCTGGGTGCAACCATCCAGGTGATCCCGCACATCACCGACGAAATCAAGCGCCGCATCATCAAGGGTGCAGGCGATGCCGACGTGGCGATGGTCGAGATCGGTGGCACCGTAGGTGACATCGAATCCCAGCCGTTCCTCGAAGCCATACGCCAGTTGCGTTTCGAAGTCGGCGCCAAGCGCGCGATGCTGATGCACCTGACGCTGGTGCCCTACATCGCTACCGCCGGTGAAACCAAAACCAAGCCAACCCAGCACTCGGTCAAGGAACTGCGTTCCATCGGCCTGCAGCCGGACGTGCTGGTGTGCCGCTCCGATCACCCGATCGACATTTCCTCGCGTCGCAAGATCGCGCAGTTCACCAACGTTGAAGAGCGTGCGGTGATTGCCCTGGAAGACGCCGACACTATCTACAAGATCCCGGGCATCCTGCATTCGCAAGGCCTGGATGATTTTGTGGTCGAGCGTTTCGGCCTGCAGTGCAACGGCGCGGACCTGTCCGAGTGGGAAGCTGTGGTTGATGCCAAGCTCAACCCTGAGCACGAAGTCACCATCGCCATGGTCGGCAAGTACATGGAGCTGCTGGACGCGTACAAGTCGCTGATCGAAGCGATGAGCCACGCCGGTATCAGTAACCGTACCAAGGTCAACCTGCGCTACATCGATTCCGAAGACATCGAGAACCAGGGCACCGCCCTGCTCGAAGGCGTTGACGCGATCCTCGTTCCCGGCGGTTTCGGCCTGCGTGGCGTGGAAGGCAAGATCACCGCTGTGCAGTACGCGCGTGAAAACAAGGTGCCGTACCTGGGTATCTGCCTGGGCATGCAAGTGGCCGTTATCGAGTTCGCCCGCAACGTGCTGGGCTGGAAAGACGCCAACTCCACCGAGTTCGATCACGCCAGCGGCCACCCAGTCGTAGGCCTGATCACCGAGTGGGAAGATGCCACCGGCGCTGTTGAGACCCGTACTGAAAGCTCCGACCTGGGCGGCACCATGCGCCTTGGCGCGCAAGACTGCCTGCTGGAGCCGGGCTCGCTGGTTCACGATTGCTACGGCAAGGATGTGATCGTCGAGCGTCACCGTCACCGCTACGAAGTGAACAACAACCTGCTGCCGCAGATCAAAGAAGCCGGCCTGAAAGTCTCTGGTCGCTCCGGTGATGGCAAGCTGGTGGAAGTGGTCGAGGCGCCGGATCATCCGTGGTTCGTGGCGTGCCAGTTCCACCCTGAGTTCACCTCGACCCCGCGCGACGGTCACCCGTTGTTCACCGGTTTCGTTAAAGCAGCACTGACGCAACATCAGAAGAAGGCGTAAACCTGATGGCCCAGAAGATCATTCGCGTAGGCGACATCGAGATTGCCAACGACAAGCCCATGGTGCTGTTCGGCGGCATGAACGTGCTGGAAAGCCGCGACATGGCGATGCAGGTCTGTGAAGAGTACGTCAAGGTGACCGAGAAACTCGGTATCCCTTACGTGTTCAAGGCCAGCTTCGACAAGGCCAACCGTTCGTCCGTGACCTCCTATCGCGGCCCAGGCCTTGAAGAAGGCATGCGGATCTTCCAGGACATCAAGCAAGCCTTCGGCGTGCCGATCATCACCGACGTCCACGAGCCTGAACAGGCTGCCGTGGTCGCCGAGGTGTGCGACATCATCCAGCTGCCGGCCTTCCTGTCGCGCCAGACCGACCTTGTGGTCGCCATGGCCAAGACCGGCGCTGTGATCAATATCAAGAAAGCCCAGTTCCTCGCGCCTCAGGAAATGAAACATATCCTGAGCAAGTGCGTGGAAGCGGGTAACGACCAGTTGATCCTCTGCGAGCGTGGTTCGAGCTTCGGCTACAACAACCTCGTGGTGGATATGCTCGGTTTCGGCATCATGAAGCAGTTCGAATACCCGGTGTTCTTCGACGTGACCCACGCGCTGCAAATGCCCGGTGGTCGTGCCGATTCCGCTGGCGGGCGGCGTGCCCAGGTACTGGACCTGGCCAAGGCCGGCATCAGCCAGTCTTTGGCGGGCCTGTTCCTGGAAGCCCACCCGGACCCGGACAACGCCAAATGCGACGGTCCCTGCGCCCTGCGCCTGGACAAGCTGGAGCCATTCCTGGCCCAGCTCAAGCAGTTGGACGAACTGGTCAAGAGTTTTCCGACGGTAGAGACCGCGTAAGCGCCATTTCTCCGGTAGACTTTCCCTCGCTTTACGCTCAGGCCTGCGGGCCTGAGCCTTGTCGCCTGCAAGCCTGCCCCGTTGTTCCACCCTTGCGGTCGGTCAAAAGATTTCCTTCAGCTGCGTCGTTTTCGTCAACTTTGGAGTGTTTACAACAATGGCAAAAATCGTCGACATCAAAGGTCGTGAAGTTCTCGACTCCCGTGGCAACCCCACCGTCGAAGCCGACGTGCTTCTCGATAACGGCATCATCGGCAGCGCCTGCGCGCCGTCCGGTGCTTCTACCGGTTCGCGCGAAGCGCTGGAACTGCGTGATGGCGACAAGAGCCGTTACCTGGGCAAAGGTGTACTCAAGGCTGTAGCCAACATCAACGGCCCGATCCGTGACCTGTTGCTGGGCAAGGACCCGCTGGACCAGAAAGCCCTGGACCACGCGATGATCAAGCTCGACGGCACCGAAAACAAAGGCAGCCTGGGCGCCAACGCCATCCTCGCCGTGTCCCTGGCCGCTGCCAAGGCCGCCGCACAGGATCAGGACCTGCCGCTGTACGCCCACATCGCCAACTTGAACGGCACTCCGGGTGTGTACTCGATGCCGGTGCCGATGATGAACATCATCAACGGTGGCGAGCACGCTGATAACAACGTCGACATCCAGGAATTCATGGTGCAGCCGGTTGGCGCCAAGACCTTCTCCGAAGGCTTGCGCATGGGCACCGAGATTTTCCATCACCTCAAAGCTGTGTTGAAGGCCCGTGGCCTGAGCACCGCTGTGGGTGACGAAGGGGGTTTCGCACCGAACCTGGCGTCCAACGAAGATGCACTGAAAGTGATCTCCGAAGCCGTGGCCAACGCTGGCTACAAGCTGGGCACCGACGTGACCCTGGCCCTGGACTGCGCCGCGAGCGAGTTCTACGAGGACGGTAAATACAACCTGGCCGGCGAAGGCCATGTGTTCACCTCCGAAGGGTTTGCTGACTACCTCAAAGGCCTGACCGAGCGCTACCCGATCATCTCGATCGAAGATGGCCTGGACGAGTCTGACTGGGCGGGCTGGAAAGTCCTCACCGACAAGATCGGCGAGAAAATCCAACTGGTCGGCGACGACCTGTTCGTGACCAACACCAAGATCCTGAAAGAAGGCATCGACAAGAAGATCGCCAACTCGATCCTGATCAAGTTCAACCAGATCGGCACCCTGACCGAAACCCTGGAAGCCATCCAGATGGCCAAGGCTGCGGGCTACACCGCCGTGATCTCGCACCGCTCCGGCGAAACCGAAGATTCGACCATTGCCGACCTGGCAGTGGGCACCTCGGCCGGCCAGATCAAGACCGGTTCCCTGTGCCGTTCCGACCGCGTTTCCAAGTACAACCAATTGCTGCGTATCGAAGA
The DNA here is from genome assembly GCF_053345295.1 of Pseudomonas sp. M5A4_2d. Classification (NCBI taxonomy): domain Bacteria; kingdom Pseudomonadati; phylum Pseudomonadota; class Gammaproteobacteria; order Pseudomonadales; family Pseudomonadaceae; genus Pseudomonas; species Pseudomonas sp. M5A4_2d. Next base: position 53,159 of record NZ_JBKEZW010000004.1, read on the forward strand.
GCAACTGGCAGGTAAAGCCAAGTACAACGGTCGCAGCGAGTTTCGCGGCTGAGTGTTAAATGGTAAAAAGTCGACGGGTTGCGTCGGAAAAATCTCGATAGAGTGAATTTCGACGCTAATCTGATGGCTATCAAGCACAAGCCTGGTTCATCCAGGCTTCGTGCTATCAGTTGCTTCAAAAGTTTTGCATGGCTGTCTTTTTTTACTGGATACCCGGATTTCGATGCGCAGTCCCAATTGGTTGTTCCTCGTCTTGCTCTTATTGCTGGCTGGCCTGCAGTACCGCCTATGGGTCGGTAATGGCAGCTTTGCGCAGGTGAAAGAGCTGACCCAGCAAATTGCCGATCAGCACGCCGAAAACGAAATCCTGCTGGAGCGCAATCGCGTCCTCGATGCCGAAGTGCTTGAGCTGAAAAAAGGTACGGAGACCGTTGAAGAGCGGGCTCGTCATGAATTGGGCATGGTCAAGGAGGGCGAAACCCTCTACCAGTTGGCCCAATGAATCAGTCTTTACCGGCCTTCTGGGCCGTGATTCCTGCCGCGGGCGTCGGTGCCCGTATGGCCGCGGACCGTCCCAAGCAGTACCTGCAACTGGGCGGGCGCACTATTCTCGAACACAGCCTCGGCTGTTTTCTCGATCATCCTGGCCTCAAGGGGCTGGTGATCAGTCTTGCGGTAGATGACCCCTATTGGCCAAGCCTGTCGAGTGCCAACGACTCTCGCATTGTGCGCGCGGACGGCGGCGACGAGCGCTCGGGTTCAGTACTCAATGCGTTGTTGCAACTCAATGCACTCGGCGCCAGCGATGACGACTGGGTGCTGGTGCACGATGCCGCGCGCCCTAACCTGAGCCGTGATGACCTCGACAAGCTGTTGGCGGAACTCGCGGATGATCCGGTCGGCGGCTTGCTCGCCGTACCGGCGCGCGACACCCTCAAGCGTGTCGACAAGCACGGCCGCGTGGTGGAAACCGTGGATCGCAGCCTGATCTGGCAGGCGTACACGCCGCAGATGTTCCGCCTGGGCGCCTTGCACCGTGCCTTGGCCGACAGCCTGGTCGCAGACGCAGTGATCACCGACGAAGCTTCGGCCATGGAATGGTCTGGCCAGGCACCACGCCTGATCGAAGGGCGCGCGGACAACATCAAGGTCACTCGTCCCGAAGACCTGGAGTGGCTCAGGTTGCGGTGGGCGAACCGCAGATAGTCAGTGACACCGCGTCGACTTCATCGCAGGCAAGCCAGCTCCCACAGTTGAAATGCAATTCCCTGTGGGAGTCGAGCTTGCCCGCGATGAGGCCCGAACAGTCGCCCCAAATTACGCGCTGTACTCCGGCCGCTCAGCCAACCCCTCCTTCAAAAAATCCACCAGCTTCCTGACTTTCGGCGACAAATGCCGTTGCTGCGGATACAACGCCCACACCGCCGTGTTCGGCGGCTGATTCGCTTCCAGTAACGACACCAGCGCACCACTGTGCAGATGCTCCAGCACGTAATAGTCCGGCAACTGGCATAACCCTACGCCTTGCAATGCGGCATCCAGTACCGCTTGCCCACTGTTGCAGCGCCAGTTGCCTTGCACCCGCTGGGAAAATTCGCGCCCATCCTGCGCCAGTTGCCAAATGTCCGAGCTACCAATCAGGCAGTTATGCCGACTTAATTCCGACAAACTATGTGGCCGACCATACCGAGCCAGGTAGGACGGCGACGCGCACAGGTACATGCGTCGAGGCGCCAGGCGACTGGCTACCATGCGCGAGTCTTGCAGGCGACCCAGCCGGATCGCCAGGTCCAGGCCTTCATGCACCAAATCCAACTGGCGATTGCTCAGCTCGATGTCCACGCGCAATTGCGGATAGAGCCCCATGAATCGCGTGACCAACGGCACGATAAAGCGCTCGCCGTACGCCACCGCACAGGTCATGCGCAACATGCCCTTGGGTTCGCTGGTGAGGTCGCCCACCGCGCGCAAGGCTTCTTCGCGACCGTCCTGCAAGCGCTGGCAGTGCTGCAGGAAGGTCTGGCCGGCTTCGGTCAGGGTCACCTTGCGCGTGCTTCGATACAGCAGCCGCGTTTGCAGCCGTTCTTCCAGGCGCGCCACTTGCCGGCTGATGTGCGACGACGAAACCCCCAGCCGCTCGGCCGCCGCTGTGAATTGGCTGCATTCGGCCACGGCGACGAACTCATCGATGCCTTCCCAGCGGTTTTCCAACATGTTGATTATCCCTGTACAGCAATAAAGTTTTGCTTTTGCCTGAATTATTAATCACTCAGCCATGTTTTACACTCACTGCCTCAGTTTTTAACTCCCTGGAGAAACCCGGATGATCAAGTCCCGCGCTGCCGTAGCCTTCGAAGCGAAAAAGCCCCTTGAGATCGTTGAAGTGGATGTCGCCATGCCCAAGGCCGGCGAGGTGCTGCTGCGGGTGGTCGCGTCCGGCGTGTGCCATACCGATGCCTACACCTTGTCGGGCGCCGACCCGGAAGGCATTTTCCCGTCGATCCTTGGCCATGAAGGCGGTGCGGTGGTTGAAGCGATCGGCGAGGGCGTGACCTCGGTCGCTGTCGGCGACCACGTGATCCCGCTGTACACCCCGGAGTGCGGGAAGTGCAAATTCTGCCTGTCGGGCAAGACCAACTTGTGCCAGGCCATCCGCTCCACCCAAGGCAAAGGCCTGATGCCCGATGGCACCACGCGCTTCTCCTATAAGGGTCAGCCGATTTTCCACTACATGGGTACCTCGACGTTCTCCGAGTACACCGTGCTGCCGGAAATTTCCGTCGCCAAAATCCCTAAAGAAGCGCCGCTGGAAAAAGTCTGCCTGCTGGGCTGCGGCGTCACCACCGGCATCGGTGCCGTGATCAACACGGCCAAGGTCAAGCCAGGTGACACCGTGGCGATCTTCGGTCTGGGCGGCATCGGCCTGTCGGCGGTCATCGGTGCGGTCAAAGCCAAGGCGGGTCGCATCATCGCCATCGACATCAACCCGGCCAAGTTCGAAATCGCCAAGCAACTGGGCGCCACCGATTGCATCAACCCGAAAGACTACGATCGCCCAATTCAGGACGTGATTGTCGACTTGACCGACGGCGGCGTGGACTTTTCCTTCGAGTGCATCGGCAATGTGCAACTGATGCGTGCCGCTCTGGAGTGCTGCCACAAGGGTTGGGGCGAGTCGGTGATCATCGGCGTTGCGGGTGCCGGCCAGGAAATCGCCACTCGCCCATTCCAACTGGTGACCGGTCGCGTCTGGCGCGGTTCGGCGTTCGGCGGCGTGCGCGGTCGTACTGAGTTGCCAAGCTACGTGGAAATGGCCCAGACCGGCGAGATCCCGCTGGACACGTTCATCACCCACACCATGGGCCTGGAAGACATCAACAAAGCGTTTGATCTGATGCATGAAGGCAAGAGCATTCGTACCGTCATCCACTTTTGAGGTCGGCCATGAGTCTGGAAAACCTGTCGTGCCAGAAGAGCTTCGGCGGCTGGCATAAACGCTACAAGCATCATTCCGATGTACTCGGTTGCGATATGACGTTTGCCGTCTACCTGCCGCCGCAAGCGGAGCAGGGTGGCACGTTACCGGTGCTGTATTGGCTGTCCGGGTTGACCTGCACCGACGAGAACTTCATGCAGAAGGCCGGCGCCCATCGGATAGCCGCCGAACTGGGGTTGATCATCGTCGCGCCGGACACCAGCCCCCGCGGGCCAGGTGTACCGGGCGACCCGGATAACGCGTGGGATTTCGGCCTGGGTGCGGGTTTCTACCTGAATGCCACCCAGGAACCTTGGGCCAAGCACTATCGGATGCATGACTACGTGGTGCAGGAATTGCCGGCGTTGGTTGAAGCGCATTTCCCTGCGTCGGATAAGCGCGGCATCAGCGGCCATTCAATGGGCGGCCATGGTGCGTTGGTGTGTGCCCTGCGCAACCCTGGACGTTACCAATCGGTGTCGGCATTTTCGCCGATCAACAACCCGATGGACTGCCCATGGGGCCAGAAAGCCTTTTCCCGTTATTTGGGCGAAGAGCGCTCGAAATGGCGCGAGTGGGATGCCTGCGTACTGATCAGCGAAGCCTCGGAAAAGCTGCCACTGTTGGTCGACCAAGGTGATCGCGATGATTTCCTGGCCGTGCAACTCAAGCCTGAAGCTTTGCAACAGGCGGCCAAGGCGGCCAACCATCCACTCGAACTGCGCCTGCAGCCGGGTTATGACCACAGCTACTTCTTTATCGCCAGCTTCATCGAAGACCATTTGCGACACCATGGTCGTGCTTTGCTCGGTTAATGTGAGGCAAAAGTAGGTAGAATCACGCCCTGAATTAAATCGGGGCGTTTTTTTATGCGTATTGGCCACGGCTACGATGTGCACCGTTTCGCTGAAGGCGATTTCATCACCCTGGGCGGCGTGCGCATTGCACACCACCATGGGTTGTTGGCTCATTCCGACGGCGACGTTGTGCTGCATGCCTTGAGCGATGCTTTGCTCGGCGCGGCCGCGTTGGGTGATATCGGCAAACACTTTCCGGACACCGACCCTTCCTTCAAGGGCGCGGACAGCCGTGTGTTGCTGCGCCATGTGGTCGGCCTGATCCACGCCAAGGGTTGGAAAGTCGGCAACGTCGATAACACCATCGTGGCCCAGGCGCCGAAAATGGCGCCCCACATTGAGTCGATGCGCGCACTGATTGCCGCGGACCTGCAAATTGAATTGGATCAAGTGAACGTGAAAGCCACCACCACCGAAAAGCTCGGGTTTACCGGTCGTGAAGAGGGCATCGCGGTGCACTCCGTCGCCTTGTTGCTGCGCGCATGAACGACCTGGAACTGTTGGGCCCGCGGGCCTATGGCGAGGCGCTGGGCAGCGCGGTCCTGAAGGCTACGGCGGAAGATTTCCAGGTCGACGAAGTGCTCGATATCCCGCTGACCGGCGACGGTGAGCACCTGTGGCTGTGGGTTGAAAAGCGTGGCCTGAATACCGAAGAAGCTGCACGGCGAATCGCCAAGGCCGCTGGCGTGCCGTTGCGCACCGTCAGCTATGCCGGGCTCAAGGACCGCCAGGCGTTGACCCGCCAGTGGTTCAGCGTGCAACTGCCAGGCAAGGCCGACCCGGACATGAGCGGTGCGGAAAACGACACCCTCAAGATCCTTAAAAGCGCCCGCCACAAGCGCAAGCTGCAACGCGGTGCGCATGCGGCCAACGGCTTTACCCTGCGCCTCACCCAGTTGGTCGGGGACACCGCCGCTATCGACGCGCGTTTGCAGCTGATTGCCCAGCACGGCATTCCTAATTATTTCGGCACCCAGCGCTTTGGCCACAACGGTGGCAACGTGGTGGACGCCCGTGCATGGGCGGCGCGCAAGGCCTTGCCTGAACAGCGCAATGTGCGTTCGCGGTTGCTGTCCACCGCGCGTAGCTTTCTGTTCAACAAAGTGTTGGCCGCGCGTGTCGCCGACGGCTCCTGGCAGCGTGCCCAGGTGGGCGACCTGTTGGCGTTTACCGACAGCCGCAGTTTTTTCCCGGCGGGGGAGGCTGAATGCAGCGACCCACGCCTGGCGATTCTGGACCTGCACCCGACCGGGCCGCAGTGGGGCGAGGGTGATTCGCCGGCGACCGGTGCAACCCATGCGCTGGAACAGGCGGTCGCCGCCAGCGAAGCCGACCTGCGCGATTGGCTGGTGAATGCCGGTATGAGCCAGGAACGTCGCATTCTTCGACTGCCCATTGGCGGGTTGACGTGGCATTATCCCGGTCCTGACATTCTGCAATTGGAATTCGTCCTGCCGGCCGGATGCTTCGCCACTGTGTTGGTGCGCGAGCTTGTTGATCTGGTGTCGGTGGGGCCGACGGACAACCCATGCGTATTCTGATATCAAACGATGACGGTGCCACCGCACCCGGTCTTGCCGCGCTTTATGCAGCGCTGGAAGATTACGCCGAGTGCGTGGTGGTTGCCCCGGACCAGGACAAGAGCGGCGCCAGCAGTTCGCTGACGCTCGACCGTCCGTTGCACCCGCACGTTCTGGCTAATGGCTTTATCAGTGTGAACGGTACTCCTACCGATTGCGTGCACCTGGCAATCAACAGTTTGTTGGAGCAGGAGCCCGACCTGGTGGTATCGGGCATCAACCTCGGCGCCAACCTGGGCGATGACGTGTTGTATTCCGGTACCGTGGCGGCAGCCCTTGAGGGGCGATTCCTGGGCCGCACCTCGTTCGCCTTCTCGTTTGCCTCACGGCAATTGGATAACCTGGCGACGGCGGCGTACTTCGCGCGCAAGCTGGTGGAAGCCCACGGTTCGCTGGACTTGCCGCCGCGTACGGTGCTCAACGTCAACATTCCCAATTTGCCCCTCGACCATATTCGCGGCATCCAGCTGACGCGCCTGGGCCATCGTGCCCGGGCGGCGGCGCCATTGAAAGTGGTCGATCCGCGTGGCAAGGAAGGCTATTGGATCGCCGCAGCGGGTGACGCCGAGGACGGTGGGCCGGGCACGGACTTTCATGCGGTGATGCAAGGTTATGTTTCGATTACCCCGTTGCAGCTTGATCGCACCTTCAGTGATGCCTTCAGTAGTCTGGATGGCTGGCTCGAGGGGCTGCGTTGATGGCGCGTGAACAAGACGACCTGTTGCGCCGTGGCATCGGGATGACCTCCCAGCGTACCCGCGAGCGTTTGATCCAGCGCCTGTACGAAGAAGGGCTGTCCAACGCCCAGGTGCTGGAAGTCATCCGGCGCACGCCGCGGCACCTGTTTGTCGATGAGGCCCTGGCCCATCGTGCCTATGAAGACACCGCGTTGCCGATTGGCCACAACCAGACCATCTCGCAGCCTTATATGGTCGCGCGCATGAGTGAACTGCTGCTGGCGGCTGGGCCGTTGGACAAGGTGCTGGAGATCGGCACCGGTTCGGGTTACCAGACTGCGGTGCTGTCGCAACTGGTGGAACGGGTGTTCTCGGTGGAGCGCATCAAGGTCCTGCAGGATCGCGCCAAGGAGCGCCTGGTGGAGCTCAACCTGCGCAACGTGGTGTTCCGTTGGGGCGATGGTTGGGAAGGTTGGCCTGCGCTGGCGCCTTATAACGGCATTATCGTCACGGCCGTCGCGACTGACGTACCGCAAGCGTTGCTCGATCAACTGGCGCCTGGCGGGCGGTTGGTCATCCCGGTGGGCTCCGGCGAAGTGCAACAATTGATGCTCATTATCCGGGAGGAAGAAGGCTTTTCCCGGCATGTGCTGGGCGCTGTGCGCTTCGTACCGTTGCTCAATGGCCCGCTGGCCTGATCATTTATTCGCAAACAGTGAATTCTGTGGGTGGGGATGTGTCTTACAGCGGGGCTTATAGAGTCAACATGATTGGAAACCGTGATTAAACATGATGAATTTTTCGTTTCAGTCGTGTGCCGGTAAAAAGCCAATGCCCAGTTATACTTGCGTCATATTTCAAGCCTGATACAGGCGTTCATGTTCAGCCACCACAAAGGGAGCGGCGGGTGAGTCTCACAGGTCTTGCGCAGCGTATGAGTAAAACAAGCTTTCAGCGACTGGTGCTTGGCCTTGTCTTGAGTTCCTTGTTGGCGGGTTGCTCAAGCTCCCCATCCAGCAGCGCTCGGGTTGTCGACCGAAACAGTGCCGTGCCGCAAAAGCCGACGGTCACCACCGGGCAATATGTAGTGCGAAAGGGGGACACGATGTTCTCGATCGCCTTCCGTTATGGGTGGGATTACAAGGCGCTCGCAGCGCGTAACAATATTCCTGTTCCCTATACGATACATCCGGGGCAAACCATCCGCTTCGATGGGCGCACGGGTTCAACGCCTACGGCAGTTGTGACAAATTCCGGATCTTCGCCGTCGTCTTCGAGCAGGACGACCATCATCACCCGGCCTGCAGGCACCGCCACGTCTACGGTCGCGAGCAAGCCGGCACCCGCGCCGTTGCCGCCTGCGGGGCCTGCTCCGACTGGTTGGGGATGGCCTTCAAACGGTGTATTGATTGGAAAATTCTCTTCAAACGGTAGTTTGAATAAAGGCATTGATATCGCCGGGGATTTGGGACAGCCTGTTTTAGCTGCGTCTGATGGGACAGTGGTTTACGCCGGGAGTGGTTTACGGGGCTACGGCGAACTGGTCATCATCAAACACAGCGATACCTACGTCAGTGCTTACGGTCACAACCGTAGGCTGTTGGTTCGGGAGGGGCAGCAGGTCAAAGTCGGACAGACAATTGCCGAAATGGGGTCAACTGGTACAGACCGGGTGAAACTGCACTTTGAGATTCGCCGCCAAGGGAAACCTGTAGATCCGCTGCAATTCCTACCCCGTCGTTGATGTGTTGCACAGCCTGTTCCCTCGCGTAGAAGGAACAGGCTCCAGCGTTGCCAAGGATATAGGCGTCGCTCGAGCTTGAGGTCGAACTCACCAAAGGACTATAACAATGGCTCTCAGTAAAGAAGCGCCGGAGTTTGACATCGACGATGAGGTTCTCCTTGAAATGGAGATACTCACCGATAAGGAATCGATGTCGAATGATGAAGGGTCTGCTACACCTTCAGTTCGCACCAAATCCAAGAACGCCACCGCGTTAAAGCAACACAAGTACATTGACTACACGCGGGCGCTCGACGCAACGCAGTTGTACCTCAATGAGATCGGCTTTTCCCCTCTGCTGACTCCCGAAGAAGAAGTCCATTTTGCGCGCTTGTCGCAAAAGGGTGATCCGGCTGGGCGCAAGCGCATGATTGAAAGTAACCTGCGGCTGGTGGTGAAAATCGCCCGGCGTTATGTCAATCGTGGTCTGTCCCTGTTGGACCTGATCGAAGAGGGCAACCTGGGCTTGATCCGGGCGGTGGAGAAGTTCGACCCTGAGCGGGGCTTCCGCTTTTCAACTTATGCCACCTGGTGGATCCGCCAGACCATCGAACGGGCGATCATGAATCAGACCCGTACGATTCGGTTGCCGATCCATGTGGTCAAAGAGCTCAACGTCTACCTGCGGGCGGCGCGTGAGCTCACACAAAAACTCGATCATGAACCTTCGCCTGAAGAAATCGCCAACCTGCTGGAAAAACCGGTGGGGGAGGTCAAGCGCATGCTTGGCTTGAATGAGCGTGTGTCTTCGGTCGACGTCTCGCTGGGTCCGGATTCGGATAAAACCCTGCTGGACACCCTGACGGATGATCGCCCGACGGATCCTTGCGAGCTGTTGCAGGACGATGATCTTTCCCAAAGCATTGACCAGTGGCTGTCTGAACTCACGGATAAGCAGCGTGAAGTGGTGATTCGCCGCTTCGGCCTGCGTGGCCATGAGAGCAGCACCCTGGAGGATGTAGGCCTGGAAATTGGCCTGACCCGTGAGCGGGTGCGGCAGATCCAGGTAGAGGGCCTCAAGCGCTTGCGTGAGATCCTCGAGAAGAATGGCTTGTCGAGTGAGTCGCTGTTCCAGTAAAGACGCTATACGAAATGTGGGAGTAGGCTTGTGTGGGAGCTGGCTAGCCTGCGATAGCATCACCTCGGTTCATCAGTTACACCGAGTAGATGCTATCGCAGGCAAGCCAGCTCCCACATAAAGCACGCTCCCACATTTTTTTGTGCCCGGAATTCTATTGGCGTAGAGCCAAATTCCAGGCATAAAAAAACCCCGCTTTTAAGGGCGGGGTTTTTTTGACTAAGTCAGTACAAGTTAGATAACTTGAACTTCTTCAGCTTGCATGCCTTTCTGGCCGCGGGTAGCGATGAAAGAAACCTGTTGGCCTTCTTTCAGGCTTTTGAAGCCGTCGGATTGGATAGCTTTGAAGTGAACGAACAGGTCGTCACCGGATTGTGGAGTGATGAAGCCGAAGCCTTTTTCATCGTTGAACCACTTAACGGTACCAGTTTGGCGATTAGACATGGTGTATCTCCTTGGACAAAGTTAACTGCGACTCAGGAAAAGCCCTGGCCGAGACTGAGTGCAAAGAGCAGGAAAAATTCTTGGAGATGGTTGGATCGAAATTCAACATATCGTGTAGAGATTCTCAGTGACACAAGCAGCACAGTGGCGCCACCTTAACCCTTTTTCAGGAACGTGCCAATGGTATTTCCGAAGGTTTCTCTATTTTCGTGACTGGCGGTGGTATTTACAGTCATCAAGCGCTGCAGCGCGGGCCCCGGCCCGACGGGCTGTGCCCTATAGCAGGCAGTGCATTCATCAAGAAAAACCCCACGCCCTTTGAACCCCACGGCTGGCCCCGGTAAGATGCCCAACAGAATTTTTCCACCTCGCTATTCAGGACACCCGCCATGAGCATCAAATCGGACAAGTGGATTCGCCGCATGGCGCAAGAGCACGGCATGATCGAACCCTTCGTTGAACGCCAGATCCGTGGCGAAGGCGCGGCTCCCGTGATTTCCTACGGTGTATCCAGCTACGGCTACGACGTACGCTGCGCCGATGAATTCAAGGTGTTCACCAACATCAACTCCGCCATCGTCGATCCGAAAAACTTCGACGAAAAGAGCTTCGTCGATGTCAAGAGCGACGTGTGCATCATTCCGCCAAACTCCTTTGCCCTGGCGCGCACCGTGGAATTCTTCCGTATTCCCCGTGACGTGCTGACCATCTGCTTGGGTAAAAGCACCTACGCGCGCTGCGGCATCATCGTTAACGTGACGCCGCTTGAGCCAGAGTGGGAAGGCCATGTGACCCTGGAGTTCTCCAATACCACCACGTTGCCAGCCAAGATCTACGCCAACGAAGGCGTGGCGCAGATGCTGTTCCTGCAGTCCGACGAAGCCTGTGAAGTGTCCTATAAAGACCGCGCCGGCAAGTATCAGGGCCAGCGTGGCGTTACTCTCCCGCGCGCTTGATCGAAAGGTCTTACACGTAAAGGGAATTAGTCCGCGGGAATTGACTCTATTGGGTGTACTGCCTCGGTGCGTGCAAAACGCACCGAGCCACGCTTGAGGAGTCCTTTATGAAGATTGACCCGCGTATCAGCGCTGAACTCGCCCGGCTTGAACCCAACCAGATTGGTGTTTTGGCCTGGTCCCTGATGGCCGACCCTGCGTATGCGGGCGGCATCCCTGGTCAACCAGACGAAGATTGGCCCCAGCAACCCACCGAGCCCGGTGAGCCGACGCTTCCGGATGAGCCGCCACCCGCGCCTGTCGCCTGATTCGTCAGGGCAAGGGACATGGCCGGCACGTCAGCGCACCGGCCAGACGTCCTCATCGCCGATCACAAAGATCTGTTGATCCATGCTCTGTTCCACTGCAAAGCCACCTGTAAATGCGCCAAACGCCGGCAGCAAGCTGATACGCGAGCCGATCTGAAAGCACGGCAGCCGTAGACTCTGGCGGCCTTTGCCACGCAACCGATACACCGGATGCACATGCCCCGCCAGTACATGGTGGCTGGCGTGGGCGTCCGGCTCATGCTGCAACGCAAACGGCCCCATCAGCAGCGGCTCGGGAACCACCTCAATCCTCAAGTCGGCAGGCGGGTCGCCTGCGCGTTTATCGTGATTGCCACGAATCAAGGTCAGGCTCAGGTCGCGATTGCACGCTCGCCAGGCTCTCAAGGCGCTCAGGGTGCCGCTGGCGTGAGAGCCGGGGCCGTGCAGGAAGTCCCCGAGAAAGATCACCTGCTCGCACGGCAAGGCCGACAACAGCCGGTCCAGGCGTTGAAGGTTTTCCGAGGTGGTGCCCTGTGGCACCGGCTGCCCCAGGCTGCGATAGGCCGACGCTTTGCCAAAATGCGCATCGGCAATCAGCAGGCACTGGCGAGCAGGCCAGTACAGCGCCTTCTCAGCCAGCAACCACACGTCCTCACCCTCAAGCATCACTGAGTACACCCTTAGCGCTCCCCGTTATCCGCGACTTTTTCCAGGTCCCTGACCATCCGCGCAATGCGCTCCGACAGCTTTTCCGAGCTCATACTTTCGCGCATCCGCTCAACCAGCAGTGGGAAGGCCAACGGTGTAGGCCGTTCGATCACATGCAGGTCCAGCTTCAGCGCCACCAGATGGCGCAGAGTGTCTTCCAGGCGACGAATATCCAACTCGTCCCGCAGGACTTCTTCCCCGGCCTGGGTCAGCAGCAGATTCTGCGGGTCATATTGCTTGAACACTTCATAGAACAAGCCGCTGGAAGCCTGCACCTGACGGGTGCTTTTCGGCGCGCCGGGGTAGCCGGCAAACACCAGCCCGGCGATGCGTGCGATTTCGCGAAAGCGGCGCAGGGCCAGTTCACCCGCGTTGAGGCTGGCCGCTACATCCAATAACAAGTTCGCCGGACTCAGCAGCGCCTCGTTCAGTAAACGAGGCCAATCCACCGGCGTGGCACTCAACAGTTCCAGCCCGTAATCATTCACGGCAATCGAAAAGGTCACCGGCTGCAGTTGGCTGACCCGCCACGCCAACAAACTCGCCACCCCCAGATGCACCTGGCGCCCCGCAAACGGGTAAAGAAACAGGTGCCAGCCCTCCCGCGATTTCAGGGCTTCGGCCAGTAAATGCTCGCGCGTTGGCAGGCCCGACCAGCGCAACTGGATTTGCAGTAACGGTTGCACCGCCCGCATCTCCGGGCCGTCATAACGCCCGTGCGCGGCGGCATCAAAACGCTCAACCACCGCTTGGGCCAACTCATTGGAGAGCGGCATGCGCCCGCCATTCCAGCGCGGCACGGCAGCTTTTTTCGCGGTGCTGCGTCGCACATAGGCGGTCATGTTTTCCACCCGCACCAGCTCCAGCAAACGCCCGGCAAACAGAAAACCATCACCGGGTTTGAGCCGGGCGATAAAGCCTTCCTCGACACTGCCCAGGTTCTTGCCGCCACCGCCCTTGCTCCAGAATTTCAGCTGAATACTCGCGTCGCTGACGATAGTGCCCACGCTCATGCGGTGACGGCGCGCCAGGCGGGCATCCGGGACACGCCAGATACCCTGTTCGTCGGGCTCCACACGGCGATAATCCGGGTAGGCAGTCAGTGACAGGCCACCATGGCGCACAAACCCCAGCGTCCAGGCCCAATCAGCGTCTGTGAGGTCGCGATACGCCCAGGCACCGCGCACCTCCGCCAGCAGCGCCTGGGGGGTAAAACCACCGCCCAGGGCCATGCTCACCAAGTGTTGTACGAGCACATCCAAAGGTTTGTAAGGCGATTCTCGGGCTTCAATGCGCCGCTGGGCGATTGCATCCTGGGCCGCAGCGGCTTCCACCAGTTCGAGGCTGTGGGTTGGCACCAGCGTCACCCGTGACGGCCGTCCCGGCGCATGCCCCGAGCGCCCGGCGCGCTGCATCAAGCGCGCCACGCCTTTGGCCGAGCCGATCTGCAGCACCCGCTCCACCGGCAGGAAGTCCACGCCCAGGTCCAGGCTGGAAGTACACACCACCGCTTTGAGCTGGCCGTCCTTCAAGGCCCGTTCCACCCAGTCACGCGTCTCCCGGGACAGCGAGCCATGGTGCAGGGCAATCACGCCGGCCCAATCCGGGCGCGCTTCCAGCAACGCCTGGTACCAAATCTCCGACTGCGCCCGCGTATTGGTAAACACCAGGCAACTGCTGCTGGTATCCACTTCGGCCACGACCTGCGGCAACATTTTCAAACCGATATGCCCGGACCAGGGGAAACGCTCAGCGATGGGCGGCAAGAGGGTGTCGACCTTCAGCTCTTTCGCCGTTTGCCCCTGCACATTGATGCCGCCGCCTTGTGGGACCAGGACCTCCAATGCGTGGGCCTGATTACCCAGCGTTGCCGAAATCCCCCACACCACGAGTTCCGGATGCCAGCGCCGCAAACGCGCCAACGCCAGTTGCAGTTGTACGCCGCGTTTATTGCCGATCAGTTCATGCCACTCATCCACGATCACCATGCGCAGGTGCGCCAGGCTCGTTTCACTGTCGGCACGCGCCAGCATCAACGTAAGGCTTTCCGGTGTGGTGACCAGCGCGGTGGGCTGGCGACGGGTCTGGCGTGCGCGTTCGCTGCTGCTGGTGTCGCCGGTGCGCAGGCCGACGCTCCAGGGAATCTGCAAGGCCGCAAGCGGCGCTTCCAGGGCGCGTGCAGTGTCGGCGGCCAATGCGCGCATGGGCGTGATCCACAACACGGTGAGCGGCTCAGCAGGCGCTTTGCGTTTGCCGATGGTGGGCGGGCGAGTGATGGCGAAACGATTGAGGGCGGCAAACCACAGTGCATAGGTTTTACCCGCGCCGGTGCTGGCATGCAGCAACCCCGATTGGCCCTCTTTGACCGCTGCCCATACGGCCTTTTGAAAGGCGAACGGCTTCCAGCCCTTGGCGGCAAACCATTGTTTTGCGAAGTCGACGGGTTTTGCCATAGGGCGGCTGACGCTCTGGAGGTTCTCTTTCAAAGACCCTCCAGGCGCCGCAAAGGTTTACTTCAAATTACCGCTCAAAAACTGCTGCAGGCGCTCACTCTTCGGGTTGCCCAGCACATCCTCGGGCGTGCCTTGCTCTTCCACCAGGCCCTTGTGCAGGAACAGCACCTGGCTCGACACCTTGCGGGCAAAGCTCATTTCGTGGGTAACCATGATCATGGTGCGGCCTTCCTCGGCCAGCCCCTGAATCACTTTAAGCACTTCACCCACGAGTTCCGGGTCGAGGGCCGAGGTGGGTTCGTCGAACAGCATCACCTCGGGTTCCATGGCCAGGGCGCGGGCGATGGCCACCCGCTGCTGCTGGCCACCGGACAGGAACGCCGGGTATTGATCGGCCACGCGCGCCGGCAAACCCACCTTGTCCAGGTAGCGACGGGCGCGGTCTTCGGCGTCCTTCTTGCTGCAACCCAGCACCCGGCGCGGGGCCATGGTGATGTTTTCCAGCACGCTCATGTGGCTCCACAAGTTGAAATGCTGGAACACCATCGCCAGCCGTGTGCGCAGGCGTTGCAGTTCGGCGTCGTCGGCCACGCGCATGCCGTGGCGGTCGCTGACCATGCGGATCTGCTGGCCGTCGAGGGTCATCGCGCCGTCGTTGGGGGTTTCCAGAAAGTTGATGCAGCGCAAAAAGGTGCTTTTGCCCGAGCCACTGGCGCCGATCAGGCTGATCACGTCACCGGTCTTGGCCTTGAGCGAAACACCTTTGAGCACTTCATTGTCGCCATAGCTTTTATGCAGGCCTTCAACGGTCAATTTGTACATGGGGCGTGCATCCTCAAGGCGAAAGTAGGTAGCCGCTGCGGTAGGCCTCATGGCCTGCGACATGGCTGATCACCATCCCGGCAGTGGCCATGCGCCGCAGCGAACGGGCGTAAAGCAGGCCGGCGTTTTTGCAGTGCACGGGCGTTACGCGGTCAGTAATAGGGTCGATGATTTCAGCGATCAGTTGCCCAGCCTCCAGGTATTCACCGGGCAGGGCGCAAAACACCAGCAAGCCGCCGACAGGCGTAGTGACCGGCTCGACACCTGCCAGCGGGGTGGCCGGGTAAGGCAGGTCGGGCAATGGCGCTGCGTCGCCGGCAATGGCGCCGAAGTGAATCAAGTAGTCGATGATCGCCTGGCAATCGAGGCTGGCCAGGCCGTGGTTGACGTCGCCTTGGCCGCGCAGTTCGACGGTCACCGAAAAGCTGCCCATGGGGATCGGGAACCGCTCGCCGAAGCGTTGCTGCAACTGCCACCACACCAGGGTGAAACACTCATCAAAAGACTGCCCGCCGGAATCGGTGGCGAGCAAGTTGGCTTCCGAGCCGATATAGCGTGCCAGTGGCTCCACCTGCGGCCAGGCGTCGGGCGTGGTGTACAGGTGCGCCACGGCTTCGAAGTCGCAATGCAGGTCCAGCACCATGTCAGCGTCGCAGGCCAGGCGTTGCAGCACCAGGCGCTGGGATTGCAACTGGGTTTCGGCGGTGTACGCCGCAAGGGCCAGGCTCAGCGCGTCGCGAATGAGTTCGACGTTGTGCTTGGGATCCTCTCCCAGCAGGTCTTCGACCTGATTACCAACCTCGTCGCTGAGGTCGACAAACAGGCGATTGAAGTTCTGCCCGCTTTCCAGCTCGTAGCGACCCAGTGGAATGTCCATCAACACCTGTTCCAGGCCCACCGGGTTGGCGATGGGCACCAGCACGATTTCGCTGCGCAAACGCCCGGCCGCCGCCAGTTTCGCCAGGCACGCCTTGAGGTGCCAGGCCACCAGCATGCCCGGCAGTTCATCGGCATGCAGCGATGACTGGATGTAGACCTTGCCTTCAGCCTGTTCCGGGCCGAAATGGAAACTGTGAATCTGCCGCGCCGTACCTGGCACCGGCGCGATCAGTTCGTGTACCTGATGACGCATGAATGCTCCTTAGTGGCTCGGCCCGAGGAAGGCCAGCCAGCGGCGCTCTGCCAAACGAAACAGACCGACCAGGGCAAAGGTTACGGTCAGGTAGATCAGCGCCGCGATACCGAATGATTGAAAGGTCATGTAGGTGGCCGAGTTTGCGTCCCGGGCAACCTTGAGAATGTCCGGCACCGTCGCGGTAAAGGCCACCGTGGTCGAGTGCAGCATCAGGATCACTTCATTGCTGTAGTACGGCAATGAGCGGCGCAGGGCCGACGGCATGATCACATAGGCATACAGCTTCCAGCCGCTCAGGCCATAGGCCTTGGCCGCTTCGACTTCACCGTGGGCCATGCTGCGGATCGACCCGGCGAAAATCTCGGTGGTGTAGGCGCAGGTGTTGAGGGCGAACGCCAGGATGGTGCAGTTCATCGCATCGCGAAAGAACGCATCCAGCACCGGCTGTGCCCGCACTGCGGCAATGCTGTAGATCCCGGTGTAGCAGATCAGCAGTTGGATATAGAGCGGCGTGCCACGAAACAGGTAGGTGTAGAACTGCACCGGCCAGCGAATAGAGCGTTTGCGCGACACGCGGGCGATGGACAGCGGGATCGATACCAGAAAACCAAAGACCAGCGAGGCGCTGAGCAGCCACATGGTCATCGCCAGCCCGGTGATGTGCTGGCCGTCGCTATAAAGGAAAGGGCGCCAGTATTGCTGCAGAAGTTCGATCATCGCACGGCCTCCCTGGACCCAGCGGAGTAGCGACGTTCAAGCCGACGCAGGACGAAGTTTGAGGCGCTGGTGATCAACAAGTAAATCAACGCGGCGAGCACCAGGAAATAGAACAGTTGATAGGTGCTCTTGCCCGCATCCTGGGCGGCCTTGACCAGGTCCGCCAGGCCGATGATCGACACCAGCGCGGTGGCCTTGAGCATCACCATCCAGTTGTTGCCGATGCCCGGCAAGGCAAAGCGCATCATCTGCGGGAAGGTCACGAAGCGGAACCGCTGCCCGCGGGTAAGCCCATAGGCAGTCGCCGCTTCGAGCTGGCCACGTGGCACCGCGAGGATTGCGCCGCGAAAGGTCTCGGTGAAATAGGCACCGTAGATGAAGCCCAGGGTGATAACCCCGGCGCTGAATGGGTCAATTTCGATGTAGTCCCATTCCATGAAGTCAGTAAAACCGGTCAGCCAGATTTGCAGGCTGTAGAAAATCAGCAACATCAGCACCAGGTCGGGCACGCCGCGAATCAAGGTGGTGTAGAGCTGGGCGGGGATGCGGATCAGGCTGACGCTGGACAGTTTCGCGCTGGCGCCGATCAGGCCCAGCAGGACGCTGACGGCCAGGGAGGCGACCGACAGTTTCACGGTCATCCACGTACCTTGCAGCAACAGCGGGCCGAACCCCTTCAAACTGAAGGCACTCAGCCCCAGGGTTTGCAAAAGATCTTCAAACATGAATTCAGGACCTATGGCGATAAAAAAGCGCCCACCTGAAACAGGTGGGCGCCGGGGTGTTATTTACCGCTGTACAGGTTCAGATCGCCGAAGTGTTTCTTCTGGATGGTGGCGTAGGTGCCATCATCGTGTAACGCTTTGATACCTTTATCGAGCAGGGCCTTGAGGTCTTTGTTACCTTTTTTGATACCGACCGCAGTTTTGGCTGGCAGCAGTGGGTCGTCGATGGCCTTGCTGACTTCGTAGTCAGCGCCCGCTGGCGACTTCAAAAAGCCCAGTTCGGCTTGCAGCATGTCCTGCACCGAAGCGTCGAGACGGCCGGAAGTCAGGTCGGCGTACACCTGGTCCTGGTTGGCGTAAGCCTTGGTGGTTACACCGGCTTTATCCAGTACGGCCTTGGCGTAGGCTTCCTGGATGGTGCCTTGCTCGTAACCCACGGATTTGCCCTTGAGCGACTCAGGGGTGGAGTAGTTCGCGCCTTTCTTGAACACCAACGAAGTCGGGCCGGAGAACAGCTCGCTGGAGAAGTCGATCGCCTTTTCACGGGCTTCGGTCACGGTCATCGAGGAAATCACGCCGTCGAACTTGTTGGCGTTGAGGCCTGGAATCATGCCGTCAAAGTCACTTTCGACCCACTTGCACTTGACCTTCAGCTCGGCGCAGATCGCATTGCCCAGGTCGATATCGAAGCCTACCAGGCTGCCGTCGGCGGCCTTGGATTCGAACGGCGCGTAGGAAGGATCGACACCAAAACGCAATTCCTTGTATTCCTTGGCTGTAGCAACACCAGCAGCCATGCACAGAGCCAGTGCAGAAAGGGTCAGCAATGCTTTTTTCATTATGTAATCCCTGGAAACCAAGATAAGCGCTTGTGGCGCGTTTATGACTGTTACTGAACGGTGTCAGACGGATCACAAGTAGCAATTTCTGCACCATAGTTCCGAATGTCGTTCCGAATGATCGTTTTAAAAGGAACGACGAGGGAGTTCTGAGTGTAGGAGACGCCCGAAAACGGGCATTGATTTTTCAGTGCACCATTTAGAGGCGTCCGAAGATAAAAATGTCGGAGCAGGCTTACCTGTGAGGGCGGTAGGTCAGCTAACTCCTCTTCAGTTGACCCACTGCCATCGCGGGCAAGTCCGGCTCCCACGATGATTGATGGTGTTGGTGAAGAAGAGTCAGACCAGTAAGTCCTGCAGCGTTCCCAGATTGTCGGCCTCATCCACCGCCTTATCCTGGCGCCAGCGCAGCATTCTGGGAAACCGCACTGCAATCCCGCTTTTGTGCCGCTTGGAGAGGGCGATCCCTTCGAACCCCAGCTCAAACACCATGCTCGGCGTCACACTGCTGACCGGGCCGAATTTTTCCACCGTGGTTTTGCGCACGATGGCGTCGACCTTGCGCATTTCTTCGTCGGTCAGGCCTGAATACGCCTTGGCGAAGGGCACCAGCGTGCGTTCAGTTCCGGGCGGGCCGTCCCACACCGCGAAGGTGTAGTCGCTATACAGGCTGGCACGTCGGCCATGGCCGCGCTGGGCGTAAATCAACACGGCGTCGACGCTGAACGGGTCGACTTTCCATTTCCACCACACGCCCATGTCCTTGGTGCGGCCTACGCCGTAGAGGCCATCACGCGCCTTGAGCATCATGCCTTCCACGCCGAGGCGGCGAGAGCTCTCACGTTGTCGGGCGAGGTCCGCCCAACTGTTACCGGTCAGCAGCGGCGATGGCAGCAGTACCGGTTGGTTGCACTGGGCAATCACGTGCTCAAGCTGGGCGCGGCGCTCGGCCTGGGTGTGGCTGCGCCAATCTTCGCCCTGATACTCCAGCAGGTCGTAGGCCAATACAGCGACCGGTGCCTCCTCGAGGATTTTCTTGCTCAAGGTTTTACGGCCAATGCGCTGTTGCAGCAGTGCGAAAGGTTGCACTGCGTCCTTCCACACCACGATTTCGCCGTCGATCACGGTGCCATCCGGCAGGCCACTCACCAGGCTGTGCAGTTCAGGGAATCGCTCGGTGACCAGCTCTTCACCCCGAGACCAGACCCATAGGCGACCCTCACGCTTGACCAGCTGCGCGCGGATGCCATCCCATTTCCATTCCACCTGCCAGTCGGCGGGCGGGCCGAGCAGGGCGTCGAATTGCTCCACCGGTTGTGCCAACCCATGGGCGAGGAAAAAGGGATAAGGCTGTCCGCCGCGTTGCGCATGTTCGTCGCACGATTCGGCGGCGATCAGCTTAAGGTAGCCTTCGGCTGTCGGACGGTTGGACAGGTCGGTGTAGCCCACCAAGCGCTGGGCCACCCGTTTGCTGTCGAGGTCGGCCATGGCGGCAAGGGCGCGGGTGACCAGCAATTTAGACACGCCCACGCGAAAACTGCCGGTGATCAATTTGATGCACACCATCAGGCTGGGTTGATCCAGCTGCGCCCACAACGCGGGCAGGCGTTCGGCCAGTTCCAGTGGTGGCAGACCGCGCAGGGGCAGGAGCTTTTCTTCCAGCCATACCGCCAGACCGTCTTCCGAGGTGTAGGTCGATTCCGGTAACAGCAGGGAAATGGTCTCCGCCAGGTCGCCGACTGACTGGTAACTCTCCTCGAATAACCAGGGTTCGATGCCCGACGCTTCGGTGGCCATGTCCCGCAGCAGGCGCGTGGGGACCAGTTGACGAGGCCGCCCGCCGGACAGGAAGTACACCGCCCACGCAGCATCCTGTGGCGGTGCTTGGCGGAAGTAGGTTTGCAGCGCGGCGAGCTTGGCGTTGCTGGAAGTGGTGGCGTCGAGGTTGGCGTACAACTCGGCGAACGCTTTCATGCCGTGGCCTCTTCTTCATCATCACCGTATTCGGTGGTGAAGCCCTGGGCGTCCAGGCCTTTTTCGCGCAGGTGGCGCACCAATACGCCTACGGAGCCGTGGGTGACCATCACCCGTTCGGCGCCGGTTTGTTCGATGGCCCACAACAGGCCTGGCCAATCGGCGTGGTCCGACAGCACAAAGCCCCGGTCCACACCGCGCCGTCGCCGGGTGCCGCGCAGGCGCATCCAGCCACTGGCGAACGCGTCACTGTAGTCGCCGAAGCGGCGTATCCAGCTGCTGCCTCCGGCGGAAGGTGGCGCAATGATCAAGGCTTGGCGCAGCAGCGGGTCGGTTTTTTTAAAGTCGCCGGCGTAAAGGGTTTCGGGGATGTAGACGCCGGCCTCGCGGTACACGCGGTTCAACGGTTCGACCGCACCGTGGCTGAGGATCGGGCCGATGCTGGCATCGATGCCATGCAGAATGCGCTGGGCTTTGCCGAAGGAATAACAGAACAGCACGCTGGCCTTGCCGGCGGCGATATTGGCCTGCCACCAGGCATTGATCCCGGCGAAAATCTGCGTCTGGGGCTGCCAACGGTAGATCGGCAGGCCAAACGTCGATTCGGTGATAAAGGTGTGGCAACGCACCGGCTCAAAGGGGGCGCACGTGCCGTCGGGTTCGACCTTGTAGTCACCGGATGCCACCCAGACTTCGCCCTGGTATTCCAGGCGCACCTGGGCTGAACCGAGCACATGCCCGGCGGGGTGAAAGCTCAACGTGACGCCGTGGTGTACGAGTTTTTCACCGTAGGCCAGGGTTTGCAGGTTGATGTCCTGGCCCAACCGCGAGCGCAGAATGCCTTCGCCGGGCGCGGCCGCCAGATAGTGCTGGTTGCCCGTGCGGGCGTGATCGCCGTGGGCGTGAGTGATGACCGAGCGCTCCACCGGCCGCCAGGGGTCGATGTAAAAATCTCCGGCGGGGCAGTAGAGGCCTTCGGGCCGGGCGATGACAAGGTCCATGGGCGTGCCGGGGGCGATGGGCTTATCAGGTATGAGGGGACGGTGGGGCGAGAAGTTCTATCGGAATGCATAAGGTCAATGTGGGAGCGGGCTTGCTCGCGAATGCGGTGGTTCAGCCAACTATTCAGTGACTGATCGACCGCATTCGCGAGCAAGCCCGCTCCCACATTTTTGATCCGGTTTCGTCAGTCAGAAACCGGGTTACTTGCCAGGCGTCAGGGTCAACCGGGTCTTCCCATACACCTTGTCAAAGTTCTGCGGCTGCATCGGGAAGCTCAGGTATTGCGCCTTGAGCGACGGGTCGATGCCGTTCGCATAGTTCGGGCTGGCCGGGTTGCCGGACTGGCCGATGCCGCCCTGGCCCATCATCGGTTCGGCCTGGCCGAAGTCGATGATCATGCGCAGCGCCGGCACTTGGGTCGTCGCGAAGTCTTGGCCCCAGCTGTAAGGTGCCGGGTTCAAGGTGTTGTGGTCGCCGCCACTGGCGAATGGGCCACGAATCACTTGGCCGCTGGTGTTTTTCCAGGTGGTGCTGTGCAACTTGCCCCACTGCCAGGCCTTGTGATCGCCACCGAGTTGGCTGTCGCCGGCGCTGATTGCGGCGGCGAGGCTGCGGGCAAGGATCGCCGGCTTGTCTTCTTTTTGCGCGGTGCGCACGTCATCCCAGAACGGGCTGTCTTCGCGGCCCAGCAGGTGGTCTGCGTTGGCGGAGTAGGACACGTTGGCATTGCTGATAAAGGCTTTCCAGCTGGCGCTGTTTTCCGGGCCGAGTTCGTCGAGGAAGATCTGTTTGGTGCTTTCCTGCAGGAACAGCTCGTAGATCGCCGCGTCGGCGGAAGTCGGCGCCAGACGGCCATCAAAGGCCATCAGGCGATTCAGCGCCTCGCGTGCCTTGGCCGCTTCGGCCGCCGGCAATGCATCGATTGCCTGTTTCAGCGGCTGGGCCATACCCGGCGCCTGGAACATGGTTTTGAGCTTGGCGGCGAATAAGGTGGTCTGGTCGTACTGCATGGCGATCATGCTGCGGGTGTCATGCTTGCCGGCGTTGGCCAGTTGCGCCAGACGCTCGCTGCGCTCCGGTGCATCCCAAGAGTTGGACAGCTGCATGCCATAGCCGCGTGGCGCGGTGCGTTGGTTGGCGGTGCCGATCCAGCCTTGGGCCGGGTCTTGATCATACGGGTGCAGCATCGCGTCGGCGTAACCGTCCCAGTCAAAACGCGCGTCCCAGCCCGGCGAGGGCAGCAGGCCTTCGCCTTCGCGGCGGTTGGGGAAGCGGCCGGTGACTTGCCAGCCAATGCTGCTGGCGTCGGCGAAAATCATGTTCAGTGCGATGGCGCGGATTTCCCGGGTCGCATCCGAGGCCTTGCCGGCACTTTGTGCGCGGGACAGGTCGAAGAACGCATCCAGGCTCTTGTCATCCTTGAAATCGGCGGTTTGCAGGGCCAGGCCGAAACCGCTGGTCAGGGCCTGGCTGCTGTTGAGCAGGGCGCCGTGGCGGGTTTCGTACACCACTTCGCGAATCGGCCGCTGGCCCTTGGCGAGGTAGGTTTCATTGCGCACGGCGGCCGGCAGCCATTTGCCGTTGTTCTCGTAGTACAACGCGCTGCCCTGGCGCTTGACCTTCTCCAGGAACAGGTCCTGGGTATCGCCTTTGACCGCACTCATGCTCCACGCCACTTTGCCGTTGAAGCCCGACAGCAGGGTCGGCAGGCCGGCAATCGAGGCGCCGACCGCCTGGTATTTCGGCGCGCGAATCTGCACGTAGTTCCACGGCGACGGTGCTTGTGGCTGGGCCGCGAGGTCGCTGGCCAGCAAGCTTTTGCCGCTGCGGCTGCGTTGCGGGCCAATGGCCCAGTTGCTTGACGTGGTGACGGCCAGAGCATTCAAGCTGCTCAGTTGCTGACCGACGCTTTCCAAACCGGCCAGGCCGGTGATCTGGCTGAGGTTCACGCCTTTGAGCTTGTCGGTTTCGGCCAGTGGGATCGGTTCATCCGGCGCGCTTGGGGTGAGCCAGGCGAGTTTGTCGACACCGACTTTTTGCGCGAGCACCAGCGATGACAACTCCTCCTGCAGGTTGCTCGACTCGCTGAAATTCAGCAGGCAGAACAGCAGCGCCGAATCTTCCGGCTTCCAGTACTCAGGCTTGTAGCCCGTCTGGGCCAGGTCCGGCGGCAGCTTGTCGCGGTAGCGGAACAGGTAGGCGTTGACGCCACGGGCATACACTTCAAAGAAGCGCTTGAGGCGCGGTGACGAGGCGTTATACAGCTCGCCGGCGCTTTTTTTCAGGTTAACGGCGCGCATGAAGCGGTCGACATCCAGCACCTCTGGCCCGGACATTTCCGCCAGACGGCCCTGAGCCAGCAGGCGCAAGGTGACCATCTGCGTGATCCGATCGCTGGCGTGCACATAACCAAGGCTGAACAGCGCGTCATGGAAGGTGTTGCTTTCGATCAGCGGCATGCCCTGGGCATTGCGGCGCACCGAAACATTCTGTGCCAGGCCTTTGATCGGCTGCACGCCGGCAACGGGAGGCAGGGTGTCCTGGGTGCTCTGGATCTGGCAACCGGCCAGGCTTAATGCACTGGCTACTGCCGCGGCAACGCCGAACCGGGGAAGAAAATGTGAGAGGGCTGGCGAGGCCATGGCAAAGCTCCTGCGGGGGGTAGCGTCATTAAAGGCGCTACGTTAGTGAGCGCGGCGAAACGACGCAAGCAGGAGTTTGGGTCTTGCGCAAATCAAATGTAGGAGCGGGCTTGCTCGCGAATGCGGTGTGTCAGTCTATGAAGGTCTGACTGAACCACCGCATTCGCGAGCAAGCCTGCTCCCACATTTTGACCGAGGAAGACTTTGAATCAGGATTTCGGCGGATTCACTTTCTGTACCAGTTCATACGCCCGAACCGTCGCCGGCCGCTCTTTGATGCGGTTGAACCAGCGATGAACGTGGGGGAAATCCTCCAGACGCTGGCTCTGCCATTTGTGGGAAACAATCCACGGGTAAATCGCCATGTCAGCAATGCTGTACGCTTCGCCCGCCACGAATGGACGGTCCGCCAGACGCCGGTCCAGCACGCCGTACAGACGCGCGGTTTCATCTACATAGCGTTTGATCGCGTAGGGGATTTTCTCTGGCGCGAACTGGCTGAAGTGATGGTTCTGCCCGGCCATCGGCCCCAGCCCACCCATTTGCCAGAACAGCCATTGCAGCGCTTCCTGGCGACCGCGCAGGTCTTTTGGAATGAACTGGCCGGTTTTTTCCGCGAGGTACAGCAGGATAGCGCCGGATTCAAACAGCGAAATCGGCGCGCCGCCGTCGGTCGGGTTCTGATCGACGATGGCCGGAATGCGGTTGTTGGGAGCGATCTTCAGGAAGTCCGGCTTGAACTGGTCGCCCTGGCCAATGTTGATCGGGTGCACCTTGTAGGGTAGGCCGGCTTCTTCCAGGAACAGCGATACTTTGTGACCGTTGGGGGTAGTCCAGTAATACAGGTCGATCATGAAGCTCTCCAAATGAGCGAATGCCTGTAGGTATAGGTGATGTTGGAGGCGCAAAAATTCAATGAAACATTTAGGTCTACCGTTAGAAGCATTTCACACCGCGCTGTCCGCCAGCATCTGCAACGACTGTTGTGAGCACCGCTCAATCCGCACCTGCACGCCATACACCTCGGCAAGTGGAAGGCTCACGCAATGCCGAGACGGGCGGGTATGGGCCGGGGTTGAGCATTGCGCACGCCATTGCTCGGGCGCATGAAGGGCGGTTGAGTTTGAGTAATCGCGAAGGCGGGGGACTGGAGGTGGTGTTGCAGTTGTGGCGCAAATCCTGAGTTGGCAACACAGGACAAATGTGGGAGCTGGCTTGCCTGCGATAGCGGTGGTTCAGCTGACACATCTTTATCTGTCAGATCGCCATCGCAGGCAAGCCAGCTCCCCCACTGACTGCAATCAGGGCATCAGGCGCCGTGGCACTTCTTGAATTTCTTCTCGCTGCCGCATGGGCAAGGATCGTTGCGACCAACGTCTTTCAAGGCGTTGCGCACCGGCTCCTGGTGAGCGTGGCCGCAGTTCGGGCCGTGGACATGGCCGTGGTCGTGATCATGGTGATCGTGATCGTGATCGTGGTTGCAGTCAGGACCATGGACATGGGGTTGCTGAGTCATCGATGTCGCTCCGGAATAAAATCGCCGGGGATTATCTCGCCATTGTGGGCGACCTGCACGTCATTACCGATGAATAATCCGGTTTTCAGCTCGCCCTCCAGGCGATAAGGGACGGGCTTGGTGGGGTTTTTCAACATCTGCACCACATCGCGTATCTGTGGCCAGAGGTTGGTACGCACCGACACCCGGAAAAACCCATGGCTTCGCGGCGGTATGGTCAGCCATTCGTTGGACTCGCCTTCGGTCAGTACAAAATCGCCCAGGCTGACTTTGTAGATCAACCCGCGCACGGTGAGGTCCGCGTCGTCGCGATTGTCCACGCGAAAGTACAGCTTGAACTTCTGCTCCAGCAACTTGGCCCGTACCAATTCGACTTTCACCAGCGAGACGTGAGGCGCGGGCGCGTCGTCTTCGAACCACGACGCACAGCCGGTCAGACTCAGGGTCAACGCCAGCATCAAGCTGTACATCCGGAGCATGGCGTTATCCTTGAGTTGATTAGAGGTAGCTGGAACAGCACTTCTTGAATTTCTGCCCACTGCCACACAAACATACATCATTGCGCCCGGCCTTCACCTCAACCGTCGGGTCAATGAAGTACCAGCGCCCATCATTCTGTACGAAAGAAGATTGCTCACGGTGGCTGTGTTCTCCGCTGCCGTCGTGCCAGCGTGCAGTAAAGGTCACGAAGGCATGTTCCGGCTGGCCGCCGAACACCTCCGAGCTTTCCACCTCAAGGCCCAGCCAAGTGCTCTGGGCACTCCAGGCGCCGATGGCGGCGCGGTCCAGGCCGGCTTGCTGCGCAGGCACGGTGGTGGCCACCAGGTAGTCCACCAGGCCCATCACATAGGCGCTGTAGCGCGAACGCATCAGCGCGGAGGCGCAGGGCGCGGGGTGGCCGGCGTGATAATGGCCGCAGCAGGCATCCAGCAGGTTGCCACTGCCGCAGGGGCATATGGATGTACTCATGGTTACCACCAATACTTTCCGAAGTTTTCCGGGTTGGCCCAGAAGCGGGCGTTGAGCCAGTCCGGCACCTGTTTATAGTCAAGCAGATCATAGGTGAACAGCGTCAGAACCTGCTCATCGCGCTGGAACCGCTCACCGGCTTGCAGAGCCAGGGAGAAGAAGTCGGTGTCCTTCCAGCCGCAGGCGCTCAGGTCCACCAGCACGGCAATGCGGCTGCTGTTGAGGTTGCGAATGCCGCCCAGCAAGGTCAAGCCTTGCGGTTTTGACAGGTGCTCCAGGCAATCGACCACCAACGCCAGGTCAAAACGCTGCGCCGCCAGTTCCGCCGGTAACGGCCCGGGCGGCGCGATCGCCACTTGGGTCTGCGGATGCTCGGCTTGAAAGGCCTCCAGCGCGGGAAACTGGCTGGCACCCAACAGCAACAGGCGTTTGGGTTGGTGTAAATCGAGCAAGGCGGCCAGGGCTTGCTGGGGTGTACGGGAAGAAATGCCAGCGGTCATCAGAGATCCTCACATCAGGACCCTAGAGACTAGCGCGGCTGAGCGTGCGGGCCTAGAGCGGGCGGCGCCGAAAAGTCCGGCAAGTGCAGCGATCCTCAATGAAACCGGGGGTGTGGCGTACTGGCGCAGATGAAAAGAGCGGTCTTTACTCCACCCATCGGCCCCCGCCGATACCCTCAGGAGAAAGCACATGAGCATCATGCGGACAGCTCTACCCTTGGTTCTGCTAACCGGAGTATTGACAGGTTGCGCAGGGTTGCAAAAAACCGATTGGCCTACCTGTGCAGCCGTCGGTGGTGTGACCGGCGCTGCGATTGGCGCCACAAAAAGTTCTGCGTACGCGGGCTATGGCGCGTTGCTGGTCGGCGGCATGGCCGGCGCCTATTGCTGGGTACATGGTGACGGCGACGAAGACGGCGACGGTGTACCTGATAGCCGCGACAAGTGCCCAGGCACGCCGAAAGGCGTGCAGGTCGATGCCAACGGTTGCCCGCCCGCGCCCGTGCAGGCAGCAGTGGTTGAGGAAGTCGTCGTGGTCAAGGAAGAGACCATCGTGATTCGCGATGTGCACTTCCAGTTCGATTCGGCCAAGCTGACGGCGGCGGATAAAACCAAACTCGACGTTATTGCCACTCGCCTGAAAAAAGAAGCCCCGAGCGCGCAACTGCGGGTCAGTGGGCATACCGACAGCGTCGGTAAAGACGCCTACAACCAGAAACTCTCGGAAAAACGCGCCCACTCGGTCACGGACTACTTGATCAGTTCCGGTGTACCGCGCAGTAACTTTGTGTCGGTGACCGGTGCGGGCGAAAGCCACCCGGTAGCAGATAACAAAACCGCTGAGGGGCGTGCATTGAACCGCCGCGTGGAAATCCAGATCAACCGCTGACAACCCTTGCCCCTGTGCGAGCCACAGGGGCATTGCCGGCGATCCCCATCAAGTTTTTTCATCCTTCACTGGCAAATCGCCTGCAGAAGTCGGTACTGTGCGCCCAAAGAATAATAGGCAGGGGCATGCGGGATGAAAGTGTTTTGGGGGCTGGGAAAATGTCTGACGTTGCTGTTCTGGGGCGTGGTGCTGGTCAATCTGTTCCGGCCGCTGACTAATCCGTTCCACCTGTTGGTCAGCCTGGCCGGCAGTCTGTTGTTTCTTACCCACCTGTTGGAGCTGCTGTTGTTCAACAGCAGCGTGAAGCACCGTGCCCACCCCTGGCGTGACCGCTTGCAAATTCTGCTGGTGGGGATGTTCCATGTGCGGGGCCTGTCGGCGCCTGCAGCGTTTAATGAAACGAACAAGGAGGCCAATCATGCGTAAGGTTTTTCTGTTGGCCCTGTTGGTCAGCCCTATCGCCCTGGCCCAGAGTGTCAGTGTTGAAACCAACTCGCTGATGCGTTTGCCCAGCAGCACCAGCGTTTTGCAGCTTGAACGCCTGGATGTGGCGGACTACGGCACATTGTTGGTCCCGGCTACGATCAGCCAGGTCAGCGTGGATGAGCTGCACCTGGGCCGCGAAGCGCGTATCACCATCGCCCCCGGCAATACCGCGCTGCAATTGCAGGTGCGCAATGCGCAACTGGAGCATGGCAGCCAGATCACCTCGCGCGGCGCCCCGGGCACCCATGAACGGCCGGCCAAGGCCGGGCGGGACCTGGTCCTGCGCATCAATGCCCTGACCGCCGACGAATTATCGGTGGATGCCCGAGGCGGCGCCGGCGCCCAAGGGTATGCCGGCCTGGATGGCGCCAACGGTGTGGACCCGGGTTGCACCTGGGGTTCGGCCGGGCGTGGCGCCAATGGTGATAACGGCGGCGATGGCCTGCCAGGCGCGGCAGGGGCGCAAGTGCGGGTCGAGTTACCGCAGAGCTTCCCGGCTGAGCAGATCAAGGTCTGGGTCGATGGCGGAGCTGGCGGTTTGGCGGGGACAGCGGGTAAGCCCGGCAAAGGTGGGCAGTCCAAAGGTTGTGTGGTGTATCGCGCCGATGGCGGCGATAAGGGACGGCCAGGGCTGGAAGGGCAACCGGGGCCGGCTGGGCCTGCAGGTGCTGTGACTATTCAGCGGCTCTGAGTCGACGGGTCTGACGCTATCGCGGGCAAGCCCGGCTCCCACAGGTGATTGCATTTCAATGTGGGAGCCGGGCTTGCCCGCGATGGCGGACTCAAGGTCGCCTCAGAACATCGGGCGAGCCGAAGCAATTGCTACCACCACCAGCCCCACAATCAAATTGATTCCCACCAGCTTGCGAATCTGCCCCAGCGCAGCCGCACCCACCGGCCAATCCTCAGCCGCCACCGCTGCGCGCAGTTCCGGGAACTTCAACGCCTGGATGCGGATAAACAGCGCCGTCATCACCAGATATAAGCCCATCATCACCTGCACATAACGCGGTGCGGTTTCAAAACCGCTGAAGCGCAATTGCAACAGGCCGATGCCGCTGATCGGCAAAACCAGCACCGCGACCCAGACCCATACGAAAAAACGTTGAAACACATTCGCCCACAGCTTGAGTCGGGCAGGGCCCTCAAGTGCCGCCATGGCGGCGGGGCGCAGGATCATCCAGGCGAAAAACATACCGCCGACCCAGATCAGGGCGGCCAGTACATGCAGGGTGTAAGCGAGGCTAAACGCGGTCATTGTGGTACTCCGTTCTGCGCGGGATTAATTAGCGGGGTATGATAGCGGCCGATCCGAACCACTGAAAATTTATCCAGCGTTTTTTGCGCCCGACAATCCATGATCAGCACTGAACTCAAAACCACGATCCAGGGCGCCTATTCGCGTTTTCTCGAAGCCAAGAGCTTGAAACCGCGCTACGGCCAACGCCTGATGATCGCCGAAGTGGCCAAAGTCCTCGGGGATATCGACACCGACGACGAAGGTCGGCGCAGTGGCGACCCCGCGGTCGTGGCCGTCGAGGCCGGCACCGGTACCGGCAAGACCGTGGCCTATAGCCTGGCCGCGATCCCTACCGCCAAGGCTGCCGGCAAGCGCCTGGTGATCGCCACCGCCACTGTCGCCCTGCAAGAGCAGATCGTCTACAAAGACCTGCCCGACCTGATGCGCAACAGCGGCCTGAACTTCACCTTCGCCCTGGCCAAGGGCCGTGGCCGCTACATGTGCCTGTCCAAGCTCGACGTATTGTTGCAGGAAGGTCACGCACAAACCGCCACGGCTTCGCTGTTCGAAGAAGAAGGTTTCAAGATCGAGGTTGATGAAGTCAGCCAGAAGCTGTTTACCAGCATGATCGAGAAGCTCGCCGGCAATAAATGGGACGGCGACCGCGACAGCTGGCCCACTGCTTTGGAAGATGCCGACTGGGCGCGCCTGACGACCGATCACAGCCAATGCACCAACCGCCATTGCCCCAACTTCGGGCAGTGCGCCTTCTACAAGGCCCGCGAAGGCATGGGCAAGGTCGATGTGATCGTTACCAACCACGACATGGTCCTGGCTGACCTGGCCCTGGGCGGCGGTGCCGTATTGCCGGACCCGCGCGACACCCTTTACGTATTCGACGAAGGCCACCACCTGCCGGATAAAGCCATCGGCCACTTTGCCCACTACACACGCCTGCGCTCCACAGCCGATTGGCTGGAAACCACCGCCAAGAACCTCACCAAACTGCTGGCCCAGCACCCGCTGCCCGGCGACCTGGGCAAGCTGATCGAGCAAGTGCCGGAGCTGGCGCGAGAGATCAAGACCCAGCAGCAATTCATGTTCAGCGCCTGCGAGCAGGTTGCCGACTTCAAGCCCGGTGAGGATGTGGAAGGCCGTGAGCGGCCACGTCACCGCTTTGTCGGCGGGCTGATCCCCGAGCACATGCGCGAAATGGGCATCGAGCTGAAAAAGGGCTTTTCGCGCCTGACCGACCTGTTCACGCGTTTGACTGACCTGCTCAAGGAAGGCATGGACGGCGAGGTCAACATCGGCATCGCCAGCAACCAGGCCGAAGAATGGTACCCGTTGTTCGGCAGCCTGCTGTCGCGTTCCCAAGGTAATTGGGAGCTGTGGACCGCCTTCACCGTTGAAGACCCGGAAGACAACCCGCCGATGGCGCGCTGGCTGACCCTGTCGGAAAGCGGCGCGCTGTTTGATATCGAGGTCAACGCCAGCCCGATCCTTGCCGCCGAAATGCTGCGCCGCAACCTGTGGAACGTGGCCTACGGCTGCCTGGTAACGTCGGCCACGCTGACGGCCCTAGGCACCTTCGATCGATTCCGCATGCGTGCCGGCCTGCCGAAAAAAGCCGTCACCGCCGTGGTGCCGAGCCCGTTTCATCACGCCGACGCGGGCGTGCTACGGGTGCCGGACCTCAAGGCCGACCCGCGGGATGCAGCGGCGCACACGGCCGCGATCATCCGCGACCTGCCGGAGCTGGTCGAAGGTTCGCGCGGCACGCTGGTGCTGTTTTCCTCGCGTAAACAGATGCAGGACGTGTTCGACGGCCTCGACCGCGACTGGCGCAAGCAAGTGTTTATCCAGGGCAACCTGTCCAAGCAGGAGACCCTGAACAAGCACAAGGCGCGGGTCGACGGTGGGGATTCGAGCGTGTTGTTCGGCCTGGCCAGCTTCGCCGAAGGTGTGGACTTGCCCGGCGCCTACTGTGAGCACGTAGTGATCGCCAAAATCCCGTTTTCGGTGCCGGATGATCCGGTCGAGGCGGCCCTGGCCGAATGGATCGAAGCGCGGGGCGGTAACCCGTTCATGGAAATCTCGGTGCCGGATGCGTCCTTGAAGCTGGTCCAGGCCTGCGGTCGCTTGCTGCGCACCGAAGAGGACCGGGGCACCATCACCTTGCTCGACCGCCGTTTGGTCACTCAGCGCTACGGTAAAGCTATCCTCAATGCCTTGCCGCCGTTCAGGCGCGAAATTTCTTAAGCCACCGTGGGCGAACTCGCCCACTTCGTGGTCTATCTCACTGCCAACGCTTTATGTCATCAGGCCAGTCACCGGCCGTTTGGGAGAACCTTGTTCGTATGATTCGCACGCTGCCCGCTCTGTTTGCCTTGTTGTTCACCGCGCCCTTGATGGCTGCGCCTGCCGGGCAACAAACGCTGTTCAACTTCGTCCGGCCTGCCGATGTGGTCAAGGTGGCGACCCAGGACGCCAGCTTGCCCCAATACAATGCCGAGCAAACCGCCGAAGGCGAAGTGCTGCGCCGCATCACCTTCAACCCGGCGGCCGAACCGAGCCTGGTGCTTAGCCCGCAGACCGGCGTGTGGGACTGGTCGCAATCCGGCGCCATGAGTCTGCGTATCCAGAGCGCCATGGACTGGGCGCTGACCCTGTACGTGAAAGTGCAGAGCACGGACGGCAAGACCCTGGTCAGCCGCATCGACCTGCCGGCCGGCCCGGTGCAGACCTTGTTGATCCCGCTGCAAGCCAACTCGCCGCTGAGCCAAGGCATGAAGGCCGGCCCGCCGATGCCAATCACCGTAGATGGCCAGCGCGTACTGCTGGCCGGCAGCGCCGGTGAGATTGACCGCAGCCAAGTGGCGTCGGTGACGTTGTCGATGATCAAGCCCAATGCTGCCCAAAGCATCCTGCTGGAGCGCTTCGGTGTGCAGGACAGCGAGCCGGTGCTGAAGGCGGCCTACAGCGAATTGGTCGATGCCTATGGCCAGTCCACTCGCACGCGCTGGCCGGAGAAAGTCAGCAGTGACGAGCAACTCAAGGCCGCCGCCGCCAAGGAGCAACAACAGCTCAAGGGTTGGTTGGCCGAGCGCGATAAATCAGCGCTTGATCAATATGGTGGCTGGAACAAAGGCCCGGCGTTTGAAGCGAGCGGGTTTTTCCGCACCGAGAAGCGTGACGGTCGTTGGTACCTGGTGACGCCGCAAGGCCATCCGTTCTACTCCCTGGGCGTCAACACCGTGGCCCCAGACGACAACCAGACCTACGTGGCCGGGCGCGAGTGGATGTTTGCCGCGTTGCCCAAGGTCGGCGAGCCGTTCGACAAGTATTACGGAAGCGGCGATAACCGTGGCGGCAACGGCGCCGACCAGGGCCGTGGCTTCAATGTAGGGCGTTGGTACGATTTTTACGGCGCCAATTTGCAGCGTGCCTACGGGACTGATGGGTTCGACCAGAAGCGCTGGGTCACCCACACCCTCGACCGTCTGCAAGCCTGGGGTTTCAACACCGTAGGCAACTGGAGCGACGAAGCGTTGGCCACCGCCGACCGCGTGCCGTACACCTTGCCGCTGTCGATTGTCGGTGACTACGCCAGCATCAGCACCGGCACCGACTGGTGGGGCGGCATGCCCGACCCGTTCGACCCGCGGTTTGCCATGGCCACCGAGCGCGCCGTGGCCATTGCTGCCCGCGATCACCGCGATGATCCCTGGCTGATCGGCTTTTTTGCCGACAACGAGCTGGCCTGGGCCGGTCCGGGTGATGATCCGAAATCCCGTTACGCCTTGGCCTACGGCACCCTGCGCATGACCACCGACGTACCGGCCAAGCGCGCGTTCCTCAAGCAACTGCGCGACAAGTACCGCAACGAAGATGGCCTGTCGAAAGCCTGGGGTATCCATTTGTCCGGCTGGGAGCTGATGGAAGACCCTGGGTTCGAGCCGCCGATGCCGAGTCCCGAGCATCCGGAAATCGAAGCTGACTTTAAATACTTCCAGAAGACCTTCGCCGATGCCTACTTCAAGACCATCTCCGACTCGCTGAAATGGCACGCGCCCAACCATTTGTTGCTGGGTGGCCGGTATGCCGTCAGCACGCCTGAATCCGTGGCGTCCTGCGCCCAGTATTGCGATGTACTGAGCTTCAACATGTACACCCTCAAGCCCCAGGACGGTTATGACTTCGCCGCCTTGCACGCGCTGGACAAACCGGTGCTGATCACCGAGTTCAACTTTGGCTCGGCAGACCGTGGCCCGTTCTGGGGCGGCGTCACTCAACTGGCCCGGGAAGAAGACCGCGGTGCGGCGTACAGCAACTTCCTCAAACAGGCCATGGCCGAGCCGTCGATTGTCGGTGTGCATTGGTTCCAGTATCTGGACCAGCCGGTGACCGGGCGTCTGCTCGACGGCGAAAACGGCCACTTCGGGCTGGTGGGCATCACCGATGTGCCGTTCCAGGGCTTTGTCGACAGCGTGCGTAAAAGCAACCTGGCAGCGGTGGATCAACTGGGCAAAGAGGCTGAAAAGGCCAAGGCGGCCAGCGTGGTGCGTGAGCATGAAGGCGGGAAGTCGGGGCATGAAGGCAAAGGCCCGGGGCAGGGCGCCGGGCATGCTGGCGGGCACGCTGGGAATGGCCATTGATTCATCGTTGACGGGTTCACAAAACCCCCAAGGACTGGAACAATGTCGGCCAATTCTTACGGTGTTTTCCAAGGCGGCTTAGGTGCAGATTCAGGGTCATTACGAGCTCCAGTTCGAAGCGGTACGTGAAGCGTTCGCAGCGTTGTTCGATGACCCGCAGGAGCGTGGTGCCGGGCTGTGTATCCAGATCGGCGGCGAAACCGTCGTCGACCTGTGGGCGGGTACCGCCGACAAGGATGGCGCTGAGGCCTGGCACAGCGACACCATCGTCAACCTGTTTTCCTGCACCAAGACCTTCACCGCCGTTACGGCCCTGCAATTGGTGGCCGAGGGCAAGTTGCAACTCGACGCCCCTGTCGCCAACTACTGGCCCGAGTTTGCGGCGGCCGGTAAAGAAACCATCACCTTGCGCCAGTTGCTCTGCCACCAGGCCGGGCTGCCGGCGATTCGCGAGATGCTGCCCACCGAAGCCCTGTATGACTGGCAATTGATGGTCGACACCCTCGCGGCCGAGGCCCCGTGGTGGACGCCGGGCCAAGGGCATGGCTACGAAGCCATCACTTACGGCTGGCTGGTCGGCGAATTGCTGCGCCGTGCCGATGGGCGCGGGCCGGGTGAGTCGATTGTGGCGCGGGTTGCGCGGCCCCTGGGCCTGGACTTCCATGTCGGGTTGGCGGACGAAGAGTTTTATCGTGTTGCACATATAGCGCGCAGCAAAGGCAATATGGGCGATGAAGCCGCGCAACGGTTACTTCAAGTAATGATGCGCGAACCGAACGCCATGACTACGCGTGCATTTGCCAATCCACCGTCTATTCTGACCAGCACTAATAAGCCCGAATGGCGGCGCATGCAGCAGCCAGCGGCAAATGGTCACGGTAATGCGCGCAGCCTGGCGGGTTTTTATAGCGGTTTGTTGGACGGTAGTTTGCTCGAAGCGGACATGCTCGAACAATTGACCCGCGAACACAGTATCGGGCCGGATAAAACCTTATTGACCCAAACCCGTTTCGGGTTGGGCTGCATGTTGGATCAGCCGCAATTGCCCAACGCCACGTTCGGCCTTGGCCCACGTGCGTTTGGGCACCCGGGCGCCGGTGGTTCGGTGGGGTTTGCCGACCCTGAACATGATGTAGCGTTTGGTTTCGTGACTAATACACTGGGGCCTTATGTACTTATGGACCCGCGTGCACAGAAGTTGGTCGGAATATTGGCCGGTTGTCTGTAAAGAGCTTGCTGTTTCACGTTTTTTTGTTACAAAGGCAAGTATAAGAAGGCGCTGAACGAAATTTTGTAACTTTAATGTTCTGTAAGCGTCTGTTTAACGGGTCACCCAGACCCCCTGGTTTTTTCTCATTTTGTGGATATCTCATGTTATCGAACAAGTCCTTGGCACTGGCGCTGTGCCTCACTATTACTGGCTGCGCACAAACTCCACAAAATGATGCCGAAGGTGGGCATTGGTGGTCATTTGGATCTGATAAGGCTGCTACCAAGGACGCAGTGACCCAAACCGACGCCAAACCGGATGCCAAACCTGCTGCGGGCGCCAAGCCTGTCGCGCCGGTTGCTGCCGCAGCTGCTGCTCCAGCGCCTGCCGCTGCCGCTGCACCTGCTCCGGTCGCCAAGGCTGACACCGGTTCCAGCTGGTGGCCATTCTTCTCCAAGAGCGCTGATGAAAAGGCCGCCGATGCCAAGGCCGACCTGAAAGCCGACCTCAAGGCTGCAACCCCGGCTTCTACCCCGGACGCTGCGCCGGCTGTCGCCAAGACCGACACCGAGACCAAATGGTGGTGGCCTTTCGAAAGCAAGCCGAAGCCACTGGCCAAGGTCGATGTGACCAACGTGCCGATGCCGGACCCGAAAATCACCCAAGCCTGGCTGGACGACTATGAGCCGCGCCTGCGCGCCGCCATCAAGGACAGCAACCTGCAACTGGAGCGTCGCGAGAACGTACTCGTTGTGATTGCGCCGGTTGATGGCTCCTACAACCCGAAACGTCCAGCCATGTTGCTGCCGGTTACCCTCGGCCCGTTCACTCGCGTTGCCAAGGCGGTTGAAGGCGATCCGAAGACCGCTGTGCTGGTGCTCGGCCACGTCGACACCAATGGTGCCGAACCGGTGAGCCAGGCGTTGACCCGCGAGCGCGCGCAGTCCATCGCTTCGATTTTCAGCCTCAGCGGTTTGAAACAGGATCGCCTGATGATGCGTGGCATGGGTGACCTTATGCCGCGTGCCGCCAACGACAGCAACCAGGGCCGTGCGCTGAATCGTCGCATGGAAATCCTGTTCACTCAGCGTACAACTATGTTGGCGTTGCTGAGCAAGTACAACTCGGGCAAACCACCGGTCGCTGACATGGTCGCTGTGCAAACTGCGCCAGCTCCTGCACCGGCTCCGGCTGCGAAAAAAGCGGCTCCGGCGAAAAAGGCCCCGGCCAAGAAAGCCGCCGCCAAGCCAGCTGCGAAAAAAGCCGCTGCCAAGCCTGCCGCGAAGAAAGCAGCACCGAAGGCTGACGCCCCGGCTGCAAATGACCAGGCGAAAAACTGATCCGTTGAAACAGAAGGATAAAGCCGCATGACCCAGGCACTGGCCGATATGCGCCGTGACTACACACGTGACGGTTTGAGCGAGGCCCAGGCACCGGGCGAGCCGTTTGCGTTGTTCCACCAATGGTTTGGCGAGGCGGTAAAAACCGAGCAGCCACCGGTGGAGGCCAATGCCATGACGTTGGCAACGGTTGATCAGGACGGTCGCCCGCACTGCCGCATCCTGTTGCTCAAGGGCCTGGACGCGCAGGGCTTTACCTTCTTCACCAACTATCAGAGCGCCAAGGGTGAACAACTCGCGGCGCGACCGTTTGCGGCCATGACTTTCTTCTGGCCCACTCTGGAGCGCCAGGTGCGCATCGAAGGGCGGGTGGTCAAGGTTACGCCTGAAGAGTCGGATGCTTATTATCAGGTTCGGCCTTTGGGCAGCCGTCTTGGCGCCTGGGCGTCGCCGCAAAGCAAAGTCATACGTGACCGTGAAGAGCTGCAGGACCTGCTCAAGGCGACCGAACAGCGTTTCAGCGATACCCAGCCCGACTGCCCCGAGCATTGGGGTGGCTACCGTTTGTTGCCCGAGCGCATCGAGTTCTGGCAAGGCCGCGCCAGCCGCCTGCATGACCGTCTGAACTATCGCCTGCAAGACGGCGAATGGACGCGCGAGCGCCTGGCGCCCTGAGTTTCATCTTTCTTTATTCCCTCTGAATGCTGACCCTCACACCGAAGTCTCCACACAGGAGGCTTCGGCGTGTTCGCTTGCGCGACTACAATGAAGAACGCTTTCATGACGATCTTCGGAATAAGGCGAGCGCTACCGTTCGTCGATTTTTCTGGTACTGGCAGTCTGTACTAGGGCTGAATGAAAGCAATTTTCTGGCGTGCTTGCCGTGACAGGCGCCAAGCTGCGGCGTCTAATGAATACCTGTCCTTTGGAGTTGATGCTATGCGTAAGTCCGTTTTACTAGTTGCCTGCTTTACCACCCTGTCGTTGCTGTTGGGTGGCTGCGCCTCGAGTCTGACCGGCGACTCGTACTCCCGTGACGAAGCGCGTCGTGTACAGACCGTTCGCATGGGCACCATTGAATCCCTGCGTCCGGTGAAAATCGAAGGCACCAAAACCCCAATCGGCGGTGTTGCCGGTGCAGTGGTTGGCGGCGTTGGCGGCAGTGCTATTGGCGGTGGCCGTGGCAGTATCGTCACTGGCGTTATCGGTGCTGTTGCCGGTGGTCTGCTGGGTTCCGCCGCTGAAGAAGGCCTGACCCGTACCCAGGGCGTTGAAGTCACCGTTCGTGAAGACGATGGCAGCATGCGCGCCTACGTTCAGGCTGTTGATCCCAACGAAGTCTTCCGCATCGGCGACCGTGTGCGCATCATGACCGTTAACGGCACCAGCCGCGTTACTCGCTAAGCGCCGGCGGTAGAAACACAAAAAACCCCAACCGGGTGACCGGTTGGGGTTTTTGTTTTAGGGGGCAGGATGTCTACAAATTGAAGCCAAGCGCTTTTAGCTTCATTAGACAGGGCACTGCTGCTCCATTGCTCGGTCGACTAAAAGCCCCGCCAGTTCCAGTAACTGCCCAATGGCTAACAATTGGCTGCGTGTTTTTCCGTCCACGGTGTCTGCCAAATCAGAGGTCAGCCCGTTGGCGCCTATCAGGGTTTCGTATGCATTTACCAACAAGGCCTCTGTGTTGGCGGCTGAGTTGATCGAAAACTGTGGCCCGTAACGATTTGGCCAGGCGGTGTCGGGCTCGAAATGATTGGCTGGAGCCGCCCCTGATCGCCGCGACGCGATGGAAGGTGGCAGCTGTACGCAGGTTCGCGGACCGAGAACTTGAAACTCGGCATACCCGAAGGTATCCCGCGCACAGCTGCCATAACACGAGGCGCCAGCCACAGGAGTCGCTGACGAAAAACGATGGCAATGATGCATCAAGTTAACAGGCCGCTTCGGCTAAAACCGAAGCGGCCTTTTGGTTTTTTACCCTGTCATTTCAAATCTGGAAGTGCTTCACCATCGTGTTCAATTCATGCGCCAGGCTGGCGAGGGATTGCGAGGCGGCGGTTGTTTGGGTCGAGCCTTCAGCGGACTGAATCGACAGTTGTTGAATATTCAGCAAATTGCGATCAACCGCCCGGGCAACGTCGGCTTGCTCAGCAGCCGCCGTGGTAATCACCAGGTTTCGGTCATTGATCTCATTGTTGGCGGCAAGAATATCCGCCAGCGCTTGCTGTGCCAGTTCGGCCAAGCCAAGGGTTTGCTGGGTCATGGTGCTGCTGTCGAGCATGGTGTTGACGGTACTGGCCGTGTTGGTCTGGATACTGCCAATCATTTGTTCGATTTCCTGGGTCGATTGGGCAGTGCGGTGAGCCAGGGCGCGCACTTCGTCGGCGACCACGGCAAAACCACGGCCGGCCTCACCGGCACGCGCAGCTTCGATGGCCGCATTCAGTGCCAGCAGGTTGGTTTGCTCGGCAATGGTGCGGATAACATCCAGCACTTTGCCGATACCCTTGGCCTGCTCAGCCAGACCGCCCACTTGCCCGGAGCTGACCTCCACGCCACGGGTCAAGGCCTGGATGGCGTTCAGCGCCTCGACCATGCGCTGCTGGCCTTTCAAGGCAATGCTTCGCGACTCCTGGGACAGGTCGGAGGTCGAGGCCGCGTTCCTGGCGACCTCTTCAATGGCGGTGGTCATCTGGGTGACGGCAGTGGCCGCCTGTTCGATCTCGCCATGTTGCTGTTGCAAGTCCCGGCTGCCTTCGGCGGTGACGGCATTCAGTTCTTCGGCCGCTGCGGCCAATTGGCTGGATGAGCCGGTTATTTGTCGCAGGGTCTGCACCAGGTTGTTGCGCATGGTCTCTTGTGCCCGGAGCAGGCGGGTGGCTTCGTCGTTGCCCGTAGGGTTGATGGGCTGGGTGAGATCGCCCCTGGCGATGGTTTCGGCTACGTGTACCGCTTCAATGATGGGGCCGGTAATGCTTCGGGTCAGCAACCAGGCCACCAATACGGTGCCGCCACTCACCAGCAGAATCACGATTGAGATGCCATTCACGGCATGCTGGTAGGCCGCTACGGATGTCTGGCCGGCTTGTTCTGCGCCTTTGTTGGCCAGGTCTATCAGTTGGTCGAAGTTCTTGGTCATCTGCTCATAACTTTCTCGAATACTGTTGAGAAAGTCGCGGGCGCCGGCCTTGTCGCCCGAGCGCGAGCGTTTGAGCATCTCGGCGTGATTCTTCGCATACGCATCGAGGCTTTGGTTGAACACATCGAGGCGTGATTTTTCCTCAGAGGTGCGCAGCAGCGCTGCATATTGGGCAAGCTGCTCCTTGACGCTTTTCAGGCGGCCGGCGGATTTGTCTTCGTAGGTCTGCATGTCGGCATCGCTGGACGACAGGATGTGCGCCATCTCTCCCAGGCGATAACGGTCGAGCGAAGCATTGGCCAAGGCCAGGATCCTGACGCGCTGCATCCAGTTGTTCTGAATGTCGGCAGCCTGTGACTGGACTTCGCCAATCTGTTTGAGCGCAAACAGGCCGAGAAACACACTCAGTGATGCAATAGCGGCGAAGCCGATGAAGGCTCTGGCAGCGATTCTTATATTTCTCAGGAACATGGGAATGTCGCTCGGGCTGGAAACGCGTTGGAGGCAGTGTCGGGCGGGTGTCCCAGGCGCGGACGGTGAGATCGCCATACCCTCTAGTCGGCGGCTAACCGAAAGTCTTTAGGCGTGGTAGCCGGATTAGTGGCTAAACGTTGGCGGCGCAAAAAGAAAAACCCAACCGGGTGACCGGCTGGGGTTTTTAGGTGTTTCAGGTTGGGGTCAGGCTTTCTTGCGGCTCGCCATCGCCGTCACTGCATAGCCAATACACGCCGCCAGGATCGACCCGGTCAGAATCCCCATTCGATCCTCGCCGGCGAATTCGCTGGCGCCCGGCACAAAGGCCAGGGAGCCGACAAACAGGCTCATGGTGAAGCCGATACCGCACAGGATCGCCACGCCGAACACCTGGCCCCAGTTCGCGCCACTGGGCAGGGCGGCAAGGCCGGTCTTGATGGCCAGCCAGGTGAGGCCGAACACACCAACGGTCTTGCCGATCAACAGGCCGGCGGCGATGCCCAGGGGCACGTGATGGGTGAAGCTTTCCATGCTCACGCCGGTGAGGGATACGCCCGCATTGGCGAACGCGAACAATGGCAGGATGGCGTAGGCCACCCACGGGTGCAACGCGTGCTCCAGGGTCAGCAATGGCGAAGGTTCGGCGTTTTTGGTGCGCAGCGGAATGCAGAACGCCAAGGTCACACCGGCCAGGGTGGCGTGGACGCCGCTCTTGAGCACACAGACCCACAGGATCAGCCCTATGATCATATAGGGCCCGAGTTTGATCACGCCCAGGCGGTTCATCGCGATCAAGGCAACCAAGCAGGCGCCCGCACCTGCCAGGGCGGCGCCCGACAGGTCGGCTGAATAGAACACGGCGATGACGATGATTGCACCGAGATCGTCGATGATGGCCAGCGTCATCAGGAACAGTTTCAGCGACACCGGCACGCGCTTGCCCAGCAGCGCCAGGACGCCGAGTGCAAAAGCGATGTCGGTGGCCATGGGGATCGCCCAGCCTGCGAGCGCGGCGGGGTAATCCTTGTTGATCGCCCAGTAGATCAGCGCGGGCACCACCATGCCGCCAATGGCCGCCGCACCGGGCAAGACCACTTGCGAGGGCTTGGACAGGTGGCCGTCGAGCAGCTCGCGCTTCACCTCCAGGCCGATCAGCAGGAAGAACAGGGCCATCAGGCCATCGTTGATCCATAGCAAAGCGGGCTTGGCGATTTTGAGTGCGCCAATCTGCGCCACTACCGGGGTGTCGAGGAAGGCGCCGTAGAGGTGCGACAACGGTGAGTTATTAATGATCAGCGCCAAGGCGGCAGCGGCGATCAACAACAGACCGCTGGCGGCTTCCAGCTGGAAGAAACGGGTGAAAGTGCTACGCAGAGGCAAGGGATGCTCTCCAATCCAGGTTCAATAGGTGGGTACCCTAACCCGTACCGTTAGTTGTTAAAACAAAAGTTATATTCTTATTTGTTATAAGCAACGGTCAGGATCGGTGATGCGCCGAAGCCTAGCAATTGTGTGTCTAATTGAGACGTCACTGTATCTGTGTGCAGTGTAGGAAACCCCCTAAAATTGGGGCTGAAATCTTTAGAGACGCACCCTATGAGCGACCACCGTAACTGGGCCCGTGAAGCCATTCGCATCATTGAGGCGGACTTTCAGCGCAGCGCCGACACACACCTGATCCCTTTGCCGTTGCCGGGGTTGCCGGGTATCGAGTTGTACTTCAAGGATGAGTCCAGCCACCCCACCGGCAGCCTCAAGCATCGGCTGGCGCGTTCGCTGTTCCTGTATGCCTTGTGTAACGGCTGGCTCAAACCGGGTGCGCCGGTGATCGAGGCGTCCAGCGGTTCGACGGCGATCTCCGAAGCGTACTTTGCACGCTTGCTCGGCCTGCCGTTTATTGCGGTGATGCCGGCCACTACGTCGAAGGAGAAGATTGCGCAGATCGCCTTCTACGGTGGCAAGAGCCATCTGGTGAATGATCCGACGCAGATATACGCCGAGTCCGAACGGTTGGCGAAGGAAAGTGGCGGTCACTTCATGGACCAATTCACCTACGCCGAGCGGGCGACGGACTGGCGGGCGAACAACAACATCGCCGAGTCGATCTTCCAGCAGATGCGCTTTGAGCATTACCCCGAACCGAGCTGGTTGATTTCCAGCCCCGGCACCGGCGGCACGACCGCCACCCTGGGACGCTATGTGCGTTATCGCCAGCATTGCACCCGCGTCTTGTGTGCCGATGCCGAGCGCTCGGTGTTCTTTGATTACTACCAGACAGGCGATGCCAGCCTGCGCCTGGATTGCGGTTCGCGCATCGAAGGGATCGGCCGGCCACGGGTTGAGGCGTCGTTTCTGCCCAGGGTGATTGATGCGATGGTCAAGGTGCCGGACGCGCTGTCACTGGCCGCCATGCATTACCTGGCCGAACGGCTGGGGCGGCGGGTTGGCGGGTCCAGCGGGACTAACCTGATCGGCGCCTTGATGGCCGCGCAGCAGATGAAAGCGGCAGGGGAGTCGGGGTCGATCGTGGCGATCTTGTGTGATGGGGGTGAGCGCTATGCCACCACTTACTACGATCAGGCGTGGCTGGCGGGGCAGGGCTATGCACTTGACGGTTTGATCGCGGCCGTTGCGGCGAGTGTCGAACGGGGCGAGCCGCTGCCGGAGAGCGTCCTGCGCGCAAACATCTGATACGACGCAAAACCCAATGTGGGAGCTGGCTTGCCTGCGATCGCAGAGTCTCAG
Organism: Pseudomonas sp. M5A4_2d; assembly: GCF_053345295.1. Classification (NCBI taxonomy): domain Bacteria; kingdom Pseudomonadati; phylum Pseudomonadota; class Gammaproteobacteria; order Pseudomonadales; family Pseudomonadaceae; genus Pseudomonas; species Pseudomonas sp. M5A4_2d. The sequence continues at coordinate 96,503 of NZ_JBKEZW010000004.1, forward strand.
TCGCCGAATTTATCGACTGAACCACCGTCATCGCAGGCAAGCCAGCTCCCACATTGGAACTGCAGTCTGTTCAGATTCTGCGTCAGGCCTCGATGCCGAGCATATCCCGCGCCAATGCCTCGGCAATCCGAATTCCGTCAACACCCGCCGACAGAATCCCACCGGCGTAACCAGCGCCTTCACCCGCCGGGAACAGGCCTTTCACGTTCAAGCTTTGCATCGACTCGTCGCGGGTAATCCGCAGTGGTGACGAGGTGCGCGTCTCGATACCGGTCAACACGGCGTCGTGCAGCGAGTAGCCTTTGATCTGTTTCTCGAACGCCGGCAATGCTTCACGAATCGCCTCAATGGCGAAGTCCGGCAATGCCAGGGCCAGGTCACCCAGTGCCACACCCGGTTTGTAGGACGGCTCCACGCTGCCGATGGCGGTGGACGGCTTGCCAGCGATGAAATCACCCACCAGTTGCGCCGGTGCCTCGTAGTTGCTGCCACCGAGGATGTAGGCGTGGGACTCCAGGCGCTCCTGCAACTCGATGCCGGCCAGCGGGCCACCTGGGTAGTCCACTTCCGGTGTGATGCCGACCACGATGCCGGAGTTGGCATTGCGTTCGTTACGCGAATACTGGCTCATGCCGTTGGTGACGACACGATTGGGCTCGGAAGTGGCCGCTACCACCGTACCGCCCGGGCACATGCAGAAGCTGTAGACCGAGCGGCCGTTCTTGGCGTGGTGCACCAGCTTGTAGTCGGCAGCGCCGAGCTTTGGGTGCCCGGCGTATTTGCCCAGGCGCGCAGCGTCGATCAGCGACTGCGGGTGTTCAATACGGAAACCGACGGAAAACGGCTTGGCCTCCATGTACACGCCACGGCCGTGGAGCATGCGGAACGTGTCGCGGGCGCTGTGGCCGAGGGCGAGGATCACGTGCTTGGAGAGGATCTGCTCACCGCCATCCACCACAACGCCGTTCAACTGGCCATCTTCGATCAGCACGTCGGTGACCCGCTGTTCGAAACGCACTTCACCGCCCAGGGCGATGATCTGCTCGCGCATGTTTTCCACCACGCCGGTCAGGCGGAATGTACCAATGTGCGGCTTGCTGACGTAGAGGATTTCTTCCGGTGCACCGGCTTTGACGAACTCGTGCAGCACTTTGCGACCGTGGAATTTCGGGTCCTTGATCTGGCTGTAGAGCTTGCCGTCGGAAAAGGTCCCGGCGCCGCCTTCGCCGAACTGCACGTTGGACTCCGGGTTGAGCACGTTTTTGCGCCACAGGCCCCAGGTGTCCTTGGTGCGCTGGCGCACTTCCTTGCCGCGTTCGAGGATGATCGGCTTGAAGCCCATCTGCGCCAGCAGCAGCCCGGCGAAGATCCCGCACGGACCAAAACCCACCACGATCGGCCGTTCAACCAGGCCTTGCGGCGCCTGGCCCACCACCTTGTAGCTGACATCCGGTGCCGGGTTGACGTTGCGATCATCGGCGAACTTGAGCAGCAGTGCGGCTTCGCCTTTCACGTTCAGGTCGATGGTGTAGATGAAGCACAGCTCCGACGATTTTTTACGGGCGTCGTAGCTGCGTTTGAACAGGGTGAAATCGAGCAGGTCATCACTGGCGATGCCCAGGCGCTGCACGATGGCAGGCCGCAGGTCTTCTTCGGGATGGTCGATGGGCAGCTTGAGTTCGGTGATTCGTAACATGACGGGATCCGGTAGGCGGCGGGAAAAGAGGCCGGCTGTTTTGCAAACCGGCGATTATAAGCCCCAATGGCGGTATTTCGTCATGTTAAAACAGCGCGGGGTTGATTCAGTCGTCCCGAGAGCCGCCGAACGATGCGCAACCCCGTTGTACCTGGCCGTTGACTCGCAACTCGGCGGTCATGTGTTGCAAGCTGCCGCTGACGCTGTCGATGCAGCGTTGCGGCGCCACCCATAGTTCGATGTGTTGGTTGTTGGCTTCCGTCATCAGGTTAAAGCGGCCGTCGCCCATTTGCTCTTCTACATAGGGCACCGCCAGTGGTGGCTGGCCTTCACGCTCGAGCACCATGCCCTTGGCGGTGACGTTCATCGCCCAGGCGGGTTTGTGGCCGTTGGCCCGCAGGGTCATGCGCTTGAAGTCCGGGTCATTGCAGGCCGAGGTCGAGCGCTCTACCCGATACAGCTGCTGAAGGTCTACCGAACCCTGTGTGCCGCTGGCGACACCGGAGAACTTGCCGCGCAAGTCGGCAAACAGCACACCCTGTTGGCCGGCCAGGGAGGCGGCCTCCTGCAGGATGCTGGTGCCGCCGGTGTCGTTGACCACGTAGTTGCGTTTGTCGCCGCAAGGCTGGAACAACAGTTTGCCGGCCACCGCCGTCAATTCACCCTGCATGCGGGTCAGCCCCGCAGTCGACGGTTTGGCCGGCTCGCTCTCGAACATCTGGCAAGCGGTGAACAGGGGCAGCAGGGCAAACAGAGCAAGGGTACGGGCGGCGCGCATTTATCGGGTCTCCAAACAAGTGCCGCCACGTTACGCAGGCTGACGCCGCACCACAAGCCCGTCGGCCGGCTTCAGGAATTTCTGACAGACACAAAATTCAGCCGACGATAAAGGTCTGGCCGGTTTGCAAGCCCTCGACACTTTTCGCGTAGGCCAACGCCACATCAGCACCGGGTGCAGGTTTGTAGCCACGGAAGTAGGGGGCGTAGCTGTCCATGGCTTCCAGCAGGACGGTCGGGCTCACGGAGTTGACGCGCAAGCCCCGTGGCAGCTCGATCGCGGCGGCTTTGACGAATGCATCCAGTGCGCCGTTGACCAGTGCGGCAGATGCACCGGTGCGGATCGGGTCACGGTTGAGAATGCCGCTGGTGAAGGTGAACGAGGCGCCGTCGTTGGCGTATTCGCGGCCGATCAACAGCAGGTTGACCTGGCCCATCAGCTTGTCGCGCAGGCCCAGTTCAAAATCGGTTTCGCTCATGTCACCCAACGGCACGAAATTCACACTGCCGGCCGCGCAGACCAGGGCATCGAACTTGCCGGTCTGTTCGAATAGCTTGCGGATTGAAGCGCTGTCGCTGATATCCACCTGGAAGTCGCCATGGGTGCGACCGATGCTGATCACGTCGTGACGCTGGGCGAGTTCTGCCTTGACGGCCGAGCCGACCGTGCCGCTGGCACCAATCAATAGGATTTTCATCGTGCTGTTCCTCCAGGGGTAAGTGAGGTTTCAGTCTAGTGTGGCTTTTCGGGTGGATAAACGTGCTAATAGGCAACCTTTGGTTTTCAAATGGAAACAATCCGTGAGCGATATGGATGACCTGGCGGCGTTTGCCGTGCTGATCGAAGCCGGCAGTTTCACCGTGGCGGCCGAGCAGTTGGGGTGCAGCAAGGGCCAGCTGTCCAAGCGCATCAGCCAACTGGAAGCGCGGTTTTGCGTGGTGTTGCTGCACCGCACCACTCGCAAGCTCAGCCTGACCGCAGCCGGTGCGGCGTTGTTGCCCCAGGCCCAGGCGCTGGTGGTACAAGTGGAGCGCGCCCGACAGGCATTGGCGCGGCTCAAGGACGATCTGGCCGGGCCGGTGCGTATGACGGTTCCGGTGTCGTTGGGGGAAACCTTCTTCGATGGTTTGCTGCTGGAGTTTTCCAAGCAGTACCCGCAGGTGCAGATCGAACTGGAATTGAGCAACAGCTACCGGGATCTGGCGCGGGATGGCTTTGATTTGGGCGTGCGCATGGGGGCCATCGAAAACGAGCGCCTGGTGGCCAAGCCATTGCTGGCCTGGCATGAGATGACGTGCGCCAGCCCGGCTTATCTGGAACAGCACGGCGAGCCGCTGACCCCGGCGGACCTGGCAGCCCATACCTGCCTGCTGAACAGTCACTACAGCGGGCGTGAAGAATGGCTGTACCACCAGCAACACGAACTACTGCGTGTGCGGGTCAGCGGCACATTTGCTTCCAACCACTACAACCTGTTGAAAAAAGCCGCACTGGTGGGCGCCGGCATCGCCCGCCTGCCGTCCTACGTTTTACCTGCGGAACTGGCTGACGGCCGATTGCGCTGGCTCCTGCGCGATTATCAGACGCGCAGCATGCCGATGTATCTGGTTCACCCGTATCAGGGTGGCTTGCCGCGCCGCACTCAGGTGCTCGCCGATTACCTGGTGGATTGGTTCAAACGCAGCGGTGAAGCGTTGGACCGGCTTTAACGGTAGCGACGTGCTATCAGGTGATCGATCGACAGGCGCCCCGGGCCTTTGGCGACCAGCAGTAGCAGCAAGGCGATCCAGGTGCCGTGGGTCGGGTAGGCGTCCGGGTAGACAAAGAGTTGAATGGTCAGGGTCATGCCGATCAGGGCCAGGGCCGAGAAGCGTGTGGCAAACCCCACCAGAATCAACACCGGAAAAAAGTGCTCGGCGAAGGCGGCCATGTGCGCGGCCACTTCCGGCGACAGCAGAGGCACGTGATATTCACTGCGAAACAGCGGCAGGGTGGAGGCGGCGAGTCGTGGTTCGCCCAGTTGGAAGGTGCCGCTGATCAGGTCGATGGCAAAGCCTTCGACTTTGGTCTGCCCGGACTTCCAGAAAACCGCTGCAATCGAAAACCGCGCGAGAAAGGCGATCAGGCTGTAGGGGATTTTCTCGAAAAGCGCGATGACCCGTTTTACCAGGCACGAAGGGGATGTGTTCATGGCGATACCTTTTGTTCTGTGTGCAAATGAGTGATGGCGTCGTAGCTGATCAGCAGGGTCAGGCACTGGTTCAGGTCGAATTCGCTGGAGGCTTCCAGGGCCTGGGTCACAGCCATTTCCAGGCCAGCGCCGTGGTTGAGGCTGTTGATGAACGCGACCGAACCCGCGTCTATGGCGAATACCTTGACGGCCAGCCCCTGGCGTAACACCAAGGCACTTTGGGCGTGCCAGGCATTCAAGCTGGCAATGGCACCCTCGGTCTGGTGCGCGGCCCAGATGGCGACAATCGCGTAGGCGGAGTTCAAGGTGGCGAGGGAGGGGTGCAGTTGCAGGCGTAGTTCGCCCACATGGGTTTGGGCTTGCAGTGCCTGCAACAAGGTCTGTTGTTGCAGTGGCTCAATGTCCGCCGCGTGGTAAGCGCACACCCGCAAGCGTTCCAGGCGCGCGACATCGGCCAGGTAGGGCACGCTGGCAGCCGGCTCGAAGCCCTGGATAAAGTCGGCAAAGCTGCTGCCGTATTCACTGATCAGTGGGCTGTTGGGCGGGCAGGCCTGCACATAAAGGGTGGCCATGGCGCGAAAGAATGCCTCGCCGACCAATTGCAACGTGACGGGATAGGCCGTCACCAGCGCATTGATCAACGCGCTGTGGACATTGTTGCGATACACCGCAAAGCGGCTGGCCGGATCGGCGCCATTGCTGCTGAACAGGCCATCGGGGCAGATCGGGTCGGGTGCGAGCAGGGCACTGGCAAATGCTGCTTGATGGCTCATGGGTTGTTCACCTGCGACAGATGCCAGTCGGCGTGTTGGGCTTCGGCGTGCAGTACGCTGAAGGCTGGCACTTGGTTATCGCGCTCAATCAGCGTGGCCACCGGGCCGGTACGCGCGAGCACCTGTTCGTATAACTGCCACACGGCGTTATCGATGGGCGCGCCATGGTCATCGATCAGCAGGCGATCGCCCAGGCTGTCTGTGTCTTCGGCAAACCCGGCCAGATGAATCTCTCCCACGGCGCGCAAAGGCAGTGCGTCAATGTAGGAAAGTGGATCTCGCTGGTGATTGATGCACGACACATAGACGTTGTTGACGTCCAGCAGCAGGCCGCAACCGGTGCGGCGGATGATCTCGCTGATGAAGTCTGTCTCGTCCAGGGTCGAGCGTTGGAATTGCAGATAGGTCGACGGATTCTCCAGCAGCATCGGCTGCTTGAGGGTGCTTTGCACCTGATCGATGTGTTCGCACACCCGTTTCAGGGTGGCGGCATCGTAAGCCAGGGGCAGCAAGTCGTTGAGAAACACCGGGCCATGGCTGGACCAGGCCAGGTGTTCGGAAAAAGAGTGGGGTTGATAGCGTTCGATCAGCGTGGCCAACCGTGCCAGGTGCTCACGGTTCAACGGGCCTTCGCCGCCGATGGACAGGCCCACGCCGTGCAACGACAGTGGGTACTGCTCGCGGATCAAACCCAGGTAGTGATGGAACGGGCCGCCGGCCACCATGTAGTTTTCGGCGTGCACTTCAAAAAAGCCGATGTCGGGTGAGGTCTCGAGCACTTCGATGAAGTGCTCGTTCTTCAACCCCAGCCCGGCCCTGTAAGGGAGGCCGGGCGCCTGAGCAGGTGAGACCGTGTGTTGGGGGGAAAGCGTCATCATCATTACTCAGGCTGAGGGCTGTTTCAGGACTTGGCGGTGAAGGCAGCTTCCTGGCCGAAACCGGTCGGCGAGGTGGCGCTTGGGGTTTTGGTACAGGTGCCGGCTGGGACCAGCTTCCAGGCGTTGGCCTGGTCTTTGACTTTCGAGGTGCCGGCGCAGGAAGTGCCGGCGCCTGCGGCGCAATCGTTCTTGCCGGCTTCGGCGACACCAAAGCATTTCTGCATGTCATCGGCGGCGTGCGCGGTGCTTGTAAGGGCGGACAGGCTCAGGGCCGAACCCAGGGCCAGAACGAGGGTGGCGGCGGACAGCGAACGGGATTTAGTAGTCATGGTGTAACTCCAGCAGTGAGGTTGGGTAAGGAAGCGTTTTTGCTTGCTTACCCCTCTAGAGTTGGGGCACCGCCATGCGTTACAGCGGCTGACAAAAAAATTTCAGTTCGCCAGCCGCCGCGATCACTCGCCCCTGAATGCTCGGGCTCGGGCGTTGAGCTGTTTCCTTGCGTGGCTATTTACCAAGCCATATAAAGGCCGTAATGAACGCCGTTCGGTTAACGCTGTTTTCGGTAACGGGTAACGTTTCATCTGATAGGGTTTTAGTACAGATCGCTTAATTTAGTAGATCCTAGTTTTTAAATATAAGTGGCGGATTTTCGATAGCTCAAAAGAAAGCGGGCGGTGTTGTTTAGGCCCTATGTGGGGGGTGATGCCTATGTGTCGTGGACGTTTGAATGGGGAAGGGCGCGAGTCATGCGCTTGTCGGATGTTTTTAATCTGATATTTTTTTGGGTGGAATATGGCTGTGTCCCCGTTATCGGGGGTTTACAATAATTTTGTATATGCGGAACAGCCAGTTATAAATTTAAGTCTTTTTCGGTTTGACTTTTATGGGTCGGCTGTTTAGTTTGTTTTGGCCGGCAATAAATGAAATGCGCAATTCAGGAACCCCTCTTCTGGATATGTTCCAGTTAAACTAAAAGAAGGAATTTAACGATGAAAGAAGTAAAAGTCGCTCTCCTGCAAAGTGCTACCTGCAACCTGATGCACGTAAAACTGCCTTCCCAGCCTAAGCCAGTGAAAGTGGCTAAGTAAGAAGCAGCGGGCCTGGAGAGTTCGCTCTCCAGGTCTTTCAAGGAGCAGGTCATGTATCATATAAATCCCGCGGCATTAGTGTTTGACGACGGTAAAGAAGACTGTTGGGTTGACTATTCGTCAGGCCATAATGGCGTCAAGATTTCCAAGGGTTTGGGCAAGGTCATTGCCGAGCACTGCGGCCAGGCGGTCAATGCCGATCTGGTAAAGGAAGCCATTGCGCGTGATAACACTCTCAGTGAGGCTGGCATTGACACCTTGCTGGCCCATGTTTGCCTGCCTGCGCTGGCGCAGCCCAAGTCCGGCTATCACCGTGCGACCCAGAATCACCCTTTTCTGGACATGTCCCAAGGCCTTTCGGCGTTGGAGGCAGATGCTCAGATCATGGCAGCCTACGTCAAGGAACATGCGTATCCCGCTGTCGAGTTGAGTATTGAGTCAGGCAATGATGTTGCGCTCATTGACGCCATTAATCTGGACATTGATGAATTAAGAAACTCTGTTTTCTATCAGTTCAGTATGATTATGTCCGGGACGTTTGGCGTGCGTTTGCACCAACCGGCGTATTACGACGGCGAGCGTGATTATCATCAAGTTGAATTACTCAAGAAGTCCATTCCTTCCGGCGGCGCCCGGCACCCCACGGAATGTTTTGTCGAAATACATCGTTCGTCGATCATTGAGCCGGGCGTCTACTATTTCTCCCCGATCGATAGTTCGCTTAAATTAATTACCCCACAGTTGCCCGACTCAATGGAGGCCGAACGCATTTCAAGTTCGGATGCCGACTGGGTGGTGAGGCTGGTACTGTGTGCAGCCGTAAGGCGATCAATGTTCCGCTACCGTGACCCCCGAAGTTTTCGCGCCTTGCTCGTCGATGCCGGTCATGCGGAGGCGCAATTGTCGGCGTTGGCCAGTTATTGCAACTGGCACTACACATCACGCTTTGTCGTGGACTTCGAGTACGCAAAAAACTTCACCGACGAGTCTTTGGATGACGGCCTTCCTGCGTTTTCCATCGGTTTGCTGGAAGGGTGGAATTAATGAGATATGTCAGCCAACACGGCAGTGAAGTTTCAATACCCAACACGTGGGATACCCATAACTGGGAACGCCCTTATGTGTTCCTGAAGCAATTGCAGGCTGATCAGGTCGCCCAGCCGCAGGCCCTTCAAAGCCATCGTTACCTGCTGGATAAGCTGGTGACCGGCTATGACGTCAAGCGCGCTATTTCAAGACGCAGCTTTACGTCTGTTGCCGAGCGCGACGTTCCTTCTTCGGTGCTGGAGGCGGTACTCAGGTGCCTCTATCAGGCATTGGCCCAGGAAACACATCTGTTTGCTGGAATCGTTACCCAGGGAGTACAGGGCTGGGCGGATGCAGCATGGTTACTGGACCATACGCCCAGAGCGCTCAAGCGTTCGGACCGCGCCAGTGACAGCGAGGTGGTCGCCAAGATCATTCAGGGCCAAGGATGGGCCGGGGGCAAAGGCATTACGGTGTTACTTGGGATCAATTGGCAATTTGCTGTTGCAGCATTCGGCGATCCTGATATTGCCTACGCCAAAGCGTTGCTGGATGTAGGGCGTGTAGGGCATGCCCTGTTGTTGGAGGGGCAGCATCAAGGGCTGGCGGCGAGAATGACGCCGGCTGTACACGAAGAAACAGCGTCAAATATGCTGCGCCTGACGGAAGAAAGGGATGTTCTTTATGCCATCCGGCTGGTTTTTCCAGGCTGAGTGCGTTGCAAGGAGTTGCAAAAATGAACGGACTTTCGCCGCTGAAGGACGCCTACGAGCGAGAGGGTTATGTCGTTGTTCGCGAGTTACTCGATCGCCAGAAATTGGCACTGCTCGCTGAAAAAGTAATCCAGCAATTGCGCAAGCATCGAATAACCGATGGTTTCACCGAGATTGGCCAGCCGCGCTTCAAGGAACCAGAGCAGGCTGATCCGGACTTTCTGAAGTTTGTCGACGTCATGCGCAGCGAATTGACCGAAGAACTCTTTCAAGCGCCCAAGGTGATTGAGGTGATGAAGCTGCTCTTCGACACCGATGAGGTGTTCGTTCATCCGATCAAATGGGTGCGCGGTTTGGCACCCTTGGATTCTTCCATGCACTCCTCACCGGGCGTTCACCAGGACTTTCCGGAATTGCAGGGCAGTGGCCAGCAGATCACCCTGTGGGCACCCTTTTTTAATGTCGATGAAGGGTCGGGATCGCTGCCGGTTTACACAAAAAAACCAGGTGAAACCCTGTTACCGCTCGAGCTGGCACTCAACCCATCAGGATGGCAAGTCTGCCCCGGCGTGCTGGGCGCAAAAAACGTTTTCGCATTACGTCCGGGTGATGTACTGCTGTTCAATACGTTTACCCCGCATGGGGGGGCGACCAATACCGGCAAAGGTTGGCGTTGCAGTATCGAGGCACGGTTTCAGCCGCTCGCTGAGCCTTTGGCACTCAGTAATTTTGCCAAGCCGCTGTTGACCCAGGATTGGCAAACGTTCTACGAAGGGTGGCGGACCTGGGGGTTTTACTGGCGGGACAGGCATCCGCCGCTTATTCCCTTTGATCCATCCTGGGAGCATTGGCGGGATCTGACCGCTATCGGGGAAGCGGTTAAAGGTAACAAGAATGCGGTGGCGGCCCTCGAAATCGCTGCCAGATTCGGTATGTCCGAACCCGTCAAGTCCTGTGCCCAGGGGTTGCTCGAGTCCTTTGAACGTATTTACGACCAATAAGGTAATGTGGCTGTGAAGAACCGCTTTGCAGATTTTTTCATCAGCAGAAATTTCTCATTCTTGTGGCTGGGGCAAGCCCTCTCATCGTTTGGCGAGTTTGTTTTCGAGAGCACCGTCATTGTGTGGCTGGTGACTGACTTGTTTCACGACAGTGCGTTCTTGCCGACGGCTGTAGGCCTGGCGGTGGCGGCCTCTGCTATTCCGCGTGTATTGGTGGCCCCACTGGCCGGGGCTTGGGTCGATCGGATGGCCCCGCTGTACGTGATGATCGCGGCGGATGGGATTCGGGTGCTCAACTTCCTGATCTTTTTCGTGATCTATTCACTGGCCGGGCTGGACCCGATGCAAGTGCTCGTCGGCGTTCTGCTCTTGTTGTTGGTGAACAGCACGGCTGCACAGTTTTTCAACCCGTCACGCCAGGCGATCATGCAAGTGGTCATCCCTTCGGCACGACGCGTTGAGGCATCGGCCAAGGCGATGTTTTCCCTGACGGGCATTTCAGTGTTGTCGGCGTCCCTTGGGCCGGCATTATTTGTGTGGGTGGGCCCCGCCCTGGCACTGCTGATCAATGTGCTGGCTTTTGCCTGTTCGGCCCTGTGCATAGCGTCTACCCAGGGCCTGCGCCTGACCTTGCTGGCCGAGCAACAGCGGCTGCCCTTCTGGCATGGAGTGCTTGCAGGGCTACGGTTTTCCTGGGGGCACGCCTCGATTAGGACGTTGTTGATCGGTGTGGCGTTATACGGGTTTTCCTTGGGGGTCAATAATGTCGCATTGTCCTTGTATGCATTCAAAACCTTGGGCTTGAGCCCTTATGAATACGGTCTGATTCTCGCGGCGTTCCCTGTCGGCGGGTTGATTGCTGCCGTGCTGGTCCGGCCGGTGTTGAAGTCATTGAGCACGCGCCAGGCCTTTACCCTTGCGTTGCTGTGCATGGGGTTCAGCTACCTGGCGTATTCGCTGCATCCGCCGTTTTACTTGGCCTGGGCGCTGATGTTCAGCTGTGGGTTGTTCTTCTCGGTGTTTGCGATTGTGCAAGGGCCGATGCTCCAGGAAGCCGTGCCGGAAGGTTACATGGGGCGTGTGTCCGCAACGGTCACGCCGGTGCTGGCCATCGCCTCATTAACCGGTACGCTGGTGTGCTCTCAGACGTTAAATGTGGCACAGCGTGTCATAGCCTATTTCGACGCGCCGCTGGATGTGTACGGCGCGTATATCTTCCTGGCGGCGGGCTTGTTGCTATTGGGCGGGGCATTGATGCTGGCAGGCCAGCGCGCGAGTAAGGGGGAGTTGGTCGCGACGCTTTGAACCGCGATAAAAAAAACGGCCCGAAGGCCGTTTTTTTGTTACCTCAATGGCTCAGCCACCGAGATAGGCTTCACGCACCTTCGGATCCGTCAGCAATTGCTCCCCGGTGCCCTGCATCACCACCCGGCCGTTTTCCAGCACGTAGGCGCGGTCGGCGATTTTCAGCGCCTGGTTGGCGTTCTGCTCCACCAGGAATACCGTCACACCGTCCTTGCGCAGTTGTTCGATGATATCGAAGATCTGCTGGATGATGATCGGTGCCAGTCCCAGTGAAGGCTCGTCCAGCAGCAATAGCTTGGGCTTGCTCATCAGCGCCCGGCCGATGGCGAGCATTTGCTGCTCGCCGCCGGACATGGTGCCGCCGCGCTGGCTGAAGCGTTCCTTGAGCCTGGGGAACAGGTGCAGCACCTTGTCCATCTGCTCCTGGTAGTCGCCCTTGTCGGTAAAGAACCCGCCCATGGCCAGGTTCTCTTCCACCGTCAGGCGCGAGAACACACGGCGGCCTTCGGGCACCACGGCAATGCTCTTGCGCATGATCTCGGAGGAGGCCTGGCCCACCAGTTCTTCACCCATGTAGCGGATGCTGCCGCTGTGGGCCTGCGGCGAACCGCACAGGGTCATCAGCAAGGTCGACTTGCCGGCACCGTTGGCGCCGATCAGCGTGACGATTTCACCTTGGCGCACTTCCACGTTGACGCTGTGCAGCGCCTGGATCTTGCCGTAGAAAGTGGAAACGTTTTCGAATTGCAGCATTTTACGCTTCCCCCAAATAGGCTTTGATCACTTCCGGGTTGTCGCGGATCTGCTCCGGCGTGCCGTCGGCCAGCGGCGTGCCCTGGTTGATCACTACGATGTGGTCGGAAATGCTCATGACCAGTTTCATGTCGTGTTCAATCAACAGCACCGTGGCGTTGTTTTCCTCACGCAGCACGCTGATCAGCGCCTTGAGGTCTTCGGTTTCCTTGGGGTTCAGGCCAGCGGCCGGTTCGTCGAGCATGAGGATCCGCGGGCGGGTCATCATGCAGCGGGCGATTTCCAGACGACGTTGCTGACCGTAGGCCAGGGTGCCAGCAGGACGGTTGGCAAACTCGGTGAGGTTGACCTTGTCCAGCCAGTACTCGGCGTACTCCATGGCTTCGCGCTCGCTTTTGCGGAACGCCGGGGTCTTGAACAGGCCTGCAAAGAAGTTGGTGTTCAAGTGACGGTGTTGGGCAATCAGCAGGTTCTCGACCGCCGTCATGTCCTTGAACAACCGTACGTTCTGGAAGGTGCGCACCACGCCCTTGCGGGCGATCTCGTGACCGGCCAGGCCCTGGATCGGCTGGCCGTCCAGCAGGATGCTGCCACCGCTCGGCTTGTAGAAGCCGGTGAGGCAGTTGAACACTGTGGTCTTGCCGGCGCCGTTCGGGCCGATCAGCGCCACCACTTGTTTCTCTTTTACGGTCAGGGCCACGCCGTTGACCGCCAGCAAGCCGCCGAAGCGCATGCTCAAGTTTTCGACTTTCAGGATCTCGCGGCTCATTTGCGCAGCTCCATGTGTGGACGTTGCATGGGCAGCAGGCCTTGAGGACGCCAGATCATCATCAGCACCATCATGGCGCCGAACATCAACATGCGGTATTCGCTGAACTCACGCATCATTTCCGGCAGCAGGATCATCACGATCGCCGCCAGGATTACACCCAGTTGCGAGCCCATGCCACCCAGTACCACGATGGCGAGGATGATCGCCGACTCGATAAAGGTGAACGACTCCGGGGTCACCAAACCTTGGCGAGCGGCGAAGAAGCTGCCAGCGAAACCGGCGAATGTTGCCCCGAGGGTGAATGCCGAGAGTTTGATGACGGTGGGGTTCATGCCTAACGCACGGCAGGCGATTTCATCTTCGCGCAGCGCTTCCCACGCACGGCCAATCGGCATGCGCAGCAAACGGTTGATCACGAACAGTGCCGCCAGCGCCAGCAACAACGCCACCAGGTACAGGAACACCACTTTGCTCACCGGGTTGTAGTCGATCCCGAAGTACTCGTGGAAGGTCTGCATGCCTTCGGCTGCGGTGCGGTCGAAGGACAATCCGAAGAACGTCGGCTTGGGGATGCTGCTGATACCGTTGGGGCCGCCAGTGATGTCGGTGAGGTTGCGCAGGAACAGTCGGATGATTTCACCGAAGCCCAGGGTCACGATCGCCAAATAGTCACCGCGCAAGCGCAACACCGGAAAGCCCAGCAGGAAGCCAAACGTGGCCGCCGCCATACCGGCCAGTGGCAGGCAGATCCAGAAGCCCCAGCCCAGGTAGTGCGACAGCAACGCGTAGGTATAGGCACCCACGGCGTAGAAGCCCACGTAGCCCAGGTCGAGCAGGCCGGCCAGGCCGACTACGATGTTCAGGCCCAGGCCCAGCAACACGTAGATCAGGATCAGCGTTGCGATATCCACCGCACCACGGGAACCGAAGAACGGCCAGATCAACGCAGCCACGATCAGGCCGATGATGATATAGCGCTGAGTACGCGGCAGCGTCAGGAATTGGCTGACCTTGGGCGACACCAACGGGCCACGGTTGCCCTTGAACAAAGCACCGACCTGCAGGGTGAACAGCACGCGCAGGAACATCAGCACCGAGCACAGGGCAATGATGGTCAAGGTCACGGGACCGGTGCCATGTACTTCCAGGTTGATGCCGACAATGCTCAGCTTGAGCCCGAGTACCGGAAAGGCCACGGCCCATACCAGCAAGGCGCTGAAAAACGCCGATTTAAGATATCTGCTCATACTTTCTCAACCTCCGGACGGCCCAGAATGCCGGTCGGACGGAACAACAGCACCAGAACCAAGAGGCCGAACGCCACGACGTCCTTGTATTGGTCGCCGAAGATATCGGCACCAAAGGCTTCAGCCACACCCAGCACCAGCCCGCCGAGCATCGCGCCCGGGATACTGCCGATGCCGCCCAAGACCGCCGCGGTAAAGGCCTTGAGGCCTACCAGGAAACCGGCGTTGGGGTTGATCACGCCGTACTGCATGCTCAGCAGCACAGCCGCGACGGCCGCCAGCGCAGCACCGATCACGAAGGTCAGGGCGATGATGTTGTTGGTGTTGATGCCCAGCAGGTTGGCCATCTTGATGTCTTCGGCGCAAGCCCGGCAGGCGCGCCCCAGACGGGAGCGGGAGATGAACAGGGTCAGGCCCAGCATGGCCACCAGGGTGACGACGAAGACCAGGATCTGCATGTACGAAATCAGCACTTCTTGTGCGCCACCTGGGCCGAAGGAGATGCTCCCCGGGATCAGGTTGGGAATGGACTTATCCTTGGAGTCCTGGGACAGCAATACGGTGTTCTGCAGGAAAATCGACATGCCGATGGCGGAAATCAGCGGGATCAAACGGTTGCTGCCACGCAAGGGACGGTAGGCAACACGCTCGATACTGTAGCCATAGGCACTGGTCACGATGATCGATGCAAGGAACGCAGCGGTCATCAACAGCGGCAGGGAATGGATACCCATCATGGCCAGCCCGGCAAGGGCGATGAAGGCCACGTAGGAACCAATCATGTACACCTCGCCATGGGCGAAGTTAATCATTCCAATGATGCCGTAAACCATTGTGTAGCCAATGGCTATCAATGCATAGGTGCTGCCAACGGTCATGCCGTTAACCAGCGTTTGGAAAAAATGATAGATCTCAGGCATTACAGCGCTCCTAAAAACCCGATACGCATTTCACTGGTGGAGTCATTTCCGGCTCGGTGCCCTGTTCTATGAGCAGGTTGCACGAAGCGTTTGCCAGCGAACCGCTGGTGACGGTTTTAAGATTTTCAGGTGAGCCAGCGCCCGGATCGCGGGTGTCAGGCCCATAAACCTCGTAAAACAAAGCCCACTGCTTGCACAGTGGGCTTGTTGACCAGTAACGCCTGGCTTACTGAGGGGAAACTTCGGTTTTTGGTTTGCCGAAGTGCCATTCGTAGACCACGAACTTAAAGTCCTTCAGGTCGCCCTTGGCGTCAAAGCTCAGGTCGCCCGTTGGGGTCTTGAAAGTACCGGCGTGGATGGCAGCAGCCACTTTGGCGGTGTCTTCGCTCTTAGCGGCAGCGATACCACCGGCGATCACTTCAACAGCCGAGTACGCTGGGAACACGAACGGACCGGTTGGGTCCTGCTTGTTCTTGGTGAACTCTTCAACGATTGCCTTGTTGGCAGGATCAGTGTCGAAAGACTTCGGCAGGGTCACCAGCAGGCCTTCGGAAGCGCCCTGGGCGATTTGCGAGATGGAGTCGTTGCCGACGCCTTCAGGGCCCATGAACTTGGCGTTCACGCCTTTTTCCTTGGCTTGGCGCAGGATCAGGCCCAGTTCAGGGTGGTAGCCGCCGTAGTAGACGAAGTCGACGTTGGCTTGCTTGAGCTTCTGGATGAGCGAGCCGAAGTCTTTGTCGCCAGCGTTGATGCCTTCGAAGAGAGCAACTTTCACGCCTTTCTTTTCGAGGGTCTGTTTAACGGCGGTGGCGATGCCTTCACCGTACTGCTGCTTGTCGTGAATGACCGCAACCACTTTCGGCTTCACGTGGTCGGCGATGTAGTTGCCGGCTGCAGGACCCTGGGCGCTGTCCAGGCCGATGGTGCGGAAAATCAGCTTGTAGCCACGGGAAGTGATTTCCGGGCTGGTGGCAGCCGGGGTAATCATGATCACGCCTTCGTCTTCATAAATGTCGGACGCTGGCTGAGTGGAGCTGGAGCAGAGGTGACCGACTACGAACTTGACGCCGTCGTTGACCACTTTGTTGGCTACGGCCACGGCTTGTTTAGGATCGCAAGCGTCGTCGTATTCTTTGGCTTCGAGCATTTTGCCATCGACGCCGCCCTTGGCGTTGATGTCGGCAATCGCCTGCTTGGCACCCATGAACTGCATGTCGCCATATTGCGTTACAGGACCGGTTTTAGGGCCGGCGATGCCGATCTTGATGGTGTCAGCTGCGAACGAATGGCCGGCAACCCCAGCCAGGACCATAGCGGCAAACAGTTTGGAAATCTGCTTAGTAGCCTTATTCATAGTGCTCCACTCTTACTGTTGTATTTTTTATAGTTCTAGCGGCCTTGTGAGCTGCAGAACCGGATCAGATATCTCGGATATCCCCCCGGCATTGCCCTGGCAACTGTACCGGTACAGTGTAGAGCGCCGGTTGATCGCTTGAAAAGCTGGCTGCTGGGGGCAAAACCCGGGTATGTCGCTTAAATGAAAGAAAAAGACAGAATTGCGGCGGGGTTATGCCAGAGTCTCGGGCAATCCTTGGCTTTTCTGACACTTTCTATCGATGCCTCATTTGCAACTGGGTTTTTCTGCCTGAGCCCGGACGTTATGATTGCGCCGATTTTTACTTCAGGTGAATTCCCATGACGCAAGAACCTAGCACCCTCTATGCCAAGCTGCTCGGCGAAACCGCCGAAATTTCCTGGAAGGAGCTTGAACCGTTCTTTGCCAAGGGTGCCCTATTGTGGGTCGACGCCGACCTGGATTTGATCGAAGCGGCCGAGGGAATGGCCGAGGATAACCGTGAGAAAGTCGCTGCGTGGCTGGCTGCGGGGAGCCTTGGCGAAGTGTCTGCGACGCGGGCATTGGACCTGGTGGAACGGGATCCGGGCTTATGGGCGGTGGTGGTTTCGCCGTGGATTTTGATCCAGGAAAGGGCAGCGTAAGAAGGCTCTGCACGAAAAAGGTGCGCGGTTTCAGCCTGTAGAAGTGTGTAGCGGAGTAACCGCAAGCGCCGTGATGGCATCTTGCCGTAGAGAAAGGTCACAGGTAAGGGTGACGTGCGCGTCACGGGAACAGTTTTGTGAGTGGCGCAAGGCCGGGGGAATTGTTTCCGGGTGTGGCAAAGTTGCAGGTTTGCGGTGGCTGGCAGAGCGCTTTCGCGAGCAAGCCCACACCCACATTTGTACCGGGTATTTCCTGTAGGAATACGGTCAAAATGTGGGAGCGGGCTTGCTCGCGAAGGGCGCGACCCGGTCTAGGCAGTCTTGCCAGTATGGTTGTTCAACGAAATCACCTTGGTCTTGCCAATCCGGTGACGATAAATCTCACGCAAATACTTGATCGCCTTCTTCACACAATCCCGTGACAGGCGAATGTCATTGATCGACACAAACTTATCCTTGTCGTTGATCAACTCCCGATACTTCTTCTCATACATCGGTTTGATCGCGTACCAGTTGGTGTCCAGAATCTTCGCCGGGTTTTCGAACTCGTTGAGCAGCTCATCAATCCGGTCTTCATCGAAGTCCTCATGGATGATGAAGTCCAGGATCGAATTATCCAGCGTGTCATCAAACCGGTACGGGTTACGCGCAAAGCAACGCTTGATAAAGGCCACGATCAACGTCAGGAAGTCATCCGACAGGCACGGGCTCTTGGCGATCAGCGTTGTCAGCGACAAGTTGGCCGACGCCCCGATCACCAGCGCATAACGCTTGAGCGTGGTGTTGGGAAACAGGCTATTGAGGTGCGTCTTGAGCCGGTTCAAGTCCATGTAGGACAGCTTGTAGTCCTTGGGCAAGGACACAATCGACACCACCGACGAGCAGTTCTTGAAGAAGTGCAGGTCATGCAGGGCGGCTGCGTCGTAGCCGGAATTCTTGTATTGCTCCAGTGACGCCTTGTAGCGCTTGGACTCGATCGGCAACAGGCTGATACCTTCGATGGCCTGGGTCACTTTGTTGAAGTGTGGCAGGTCGATGGAGCGGAAAAACAAGTCATCGATATTCAGCCGCTGTGGCTCTTTATCGAAGACCTTGAACTTGTCATTCGACGGCACCGGGGTTTCCGGCACCACGGACTCGGCATAGGCAATCGCTACCGGTCCTGCCAGGCTCATAAACAGGTCGTTGGCATCCAGGCGGATGGTTTCGCCAATGTCGATACCGGCACGCCGGAAGTAGTTCTGGTCGTAATCGGTCGTCACCGCCTGCGCAGTGAGGATGTTGAAGATCTGCTGGGAGATGTACTGGTTGGCGTGTTTTTCCATGGCATTGACGTCAATGTTCTGGATATTGCCGTCATCGCTCTCTTCGGCGTAACGCATGATGTCGTTGGAGATCAGCATCATCGCGTTCCATGGCCGGATACGTCCCTTCACACTGGCTTCGCTGCTGTCTTCATTGTCGAAGTTGTAAGAGAAGTCCCATTCTTCCGACAGGTATTTGCACAACAACCGCCCGGCGTTGATGTGCAGGGCCTCGGACATTTCGCTGCGGTGATCGGAGATATTCGGCAGCACACAGATGCCGCTGGTGAAGATCGGCTCGAAGACAAACGCGTGGCCGCTCTTGCTGTCGTGCTCGTCGGCGGGTTTGGTGTCGAACGTCTTGTTCATGTACGAGTGCTGCTGGGCCAGGCCAAACTCCGAGGCCATGCCCGAACCCGTACCGCCGCCGGCGCTGAAGATCGAGAAGTACAGGCGCGACTGGTTGGCCTTGATGCCGCAGGAGTCGATCAGGTACGAGTGAATCATCTTCCAGTCAGGGCTGGAAAAACGCTGGGTGTCTTTATTGAGGATGATCTTGGCCAGGTACTGGCCCAGGATCGGCGCGTTACCGGCGCCACCGGCATGGACTTCCGAGAGGTCCATTATTTTCATCTTGCTGTAGTCGCGCAGGAAACCGCTTTTTTCGCCCTTGCGCGAAAAACGAATGCGCCCGGCGATGTCCTTGTCCAGGTCACCCAGCATCACCAGCGGTTCCACCAGGAACACCGGCTTGGTGGCCTTGCCGCCGCCCAAGCGCAGGTTGTTTCGGATCCATTGGGCCGGGCTATAGCCCTTGTCCGCCGATTTGTCTTCCGTGCTGAATTCGTTCAGGTAGAACTTGCGCGCGTTGTACACCAACTCCGCCACGTCCAGCGCGATGTTCGAACCGCAGCGGCCCAGGCCGATCAGGCACACCGAGGGAAATTCCTGCTCGTTGCGCGGGTCGCCGTCACCTTCTTGCTGGGGCGGGCGCGGGAATACCATGTCGCGCAGGCCGTCGAGGTTATCGAGGATGCGGTCGGTATTGGTTTCGGTGAAGTACAAGTACTGCTGGGTGGCCAGCGGGCGGGCGCTGCTCAATGACTTGGAACCTGAGGATTTTTCCGCAGGAGCTGTCGGCAACACGTCGATGATCTCGGTGGCAGAGTTATTTTTGGAAGTCATTGTGCGCCATGTACCTGGACAGATGGCTTAAAAAATCAAGGAGCCATCATTGAATGAGAGTTCGCGACTTTACAGTGCGTCTGAGTCCGGGACGGTCGGGTTTAACCCTGGTTTTTCAAGGGGAATCGTGGCCGGACTCTGATGAATCGGCCGTTCGTCGGCGTTCTTTAGTCAAATGATGGCGAAATGCCAAAGAATCGGCGTCAGCGAATTGGCCTTACCGTCGACGTGGGGCTGATACGGGTTGGGGTGGGGGCTTTCGGCACAGGGGCCTCTTTGTTGCCTTCCACGCTGAAAGGGTAGAGCGGGTTGTTCATCTGGATGCCCTGGATCACGCCGACGATGTCGCTGAAGGGGACCGCCGGACTGAGCAGGTAGCCCTGAATGAAATCACCGCCATGTTTGAGCAGCAGTTCGAACTGTGCCTGGGTTTCCACGCCTTCGGTGACCACCTGCAGGTGCAGGGTGTGGGCCATGCCGATAATCGCCTGGACGATCTCGATATCGGCGGTGGACTTGGGAATGTCCTGGATAAATGAACGGTCGATCTTCAAGGTATTGATCGGTAGGCGTTTGAGGTAAGCCAGCGATGAGTAGCCGGTGCCAAAATCATCGATGGCGAGCGAAACCCCCAAGGCACGAATTTGCCGCAACAGCGCGAGCGTGCTGCTGATATTGCCCATCAGCGCGTTTTCGGTGACTTCCAGTTCCAGGCGGTTGGCGGCAATTCCGGCGAAGCGCAGGGCTGCTTCGATTTCATCTGCCAACTCGTCACGGGTCAGGTTGAGGGCCGAGCAGTTCACGGCCATGGTCAGTTCGCTGTAGCCCCGGTCGGTCAGCAGGCTTAAATCATGGCAGGCCTGACGCAACACCCAGTGGTCCAGTTCGGCGATCAACCCATTGCTTTCGGCGATGTCGATAAACCGGTCCGGGGCCAGCAGCCCGTGTTGCGGATGTTGCCAGCGCACCAGGGCTTCCAGGCGAGTGACCTTGCCGAGTTTCATGTCGAAGATCGGTTGATAAAACAGCACCAACTCGTTGCGGCTACGCAGGGCTGCGCGCAATTCCTCTTCCAGTTGCAGCTCAAGGAAAGCACGGGTCTTAAGGTTGGAGCTGAAGAAGTTGAGGTTGTTGCGCCCGGCGTCCTTGGACTGATACAGCGCCAGGTCAGCGGTTTTCAGCAGCTCCTCGCAGGTCAGGCCGTCTTCGGGAAACAGGCTGATGCCGATGCTGGTGGTCATTACCATGCGCCGACCGGCGAGTTCGACCGGCTCCTTCATCTTCTGCATGATCCGCTGCGCCATGTGCCGCGCTTCGTCGCGATGATGAATGTTGATCAAAATGCAAAATTCGTCCCCACCAAACCGTGCGACCACGTCTTCGTGGCTGCGTACCGAGCCTTTGATATGCCCGGCCAATACCGTTAACAGCTGATCGCCGGCGTCATGACCCAGGCTGTCATTGATACGCTTGAAGTGGTCAATATCCAGGAATATCACCGCCATCATGCCGTTGTTTGCCGTTTTTTCGGCGACTTTCTCAGCGAAAATCTGGTTGAACCCCCGGCGGTTAAGCAGGCTGGTCAACGCGTCGTAATGGGCAACCTGTTGCAGTGAGGCGCGGGCCTGGTCGAGTTCGCTGAGCAGGGCGTTGACCCGGCGCAGGTCGCGTTCCTTGTGCTGCAGCTTTTTGTCCGCCAGGGCGGCACTGACGCTGCTGCCGATCACCAGCAGGGTGATAACCGCCACTGACAGGCCAAGTTGAATGGGGTTGTTGTCCAGCGGTAACGCGAGGTCGGCCCCGCTGGGCACCAGCATTTGCATAGCGGCCATGCCGGTGAAGTGCATGCTCAGGATTCCGGCGCCCAGCACCAGGCTCGCGGCGTATTTGAGCAATTGATGGAAAACGCCGGCGCCGTTGCGCAGGTAGCACGACAGCAGCAATGCGGTCAGGCTGGCACCAATGGCAATGGCGACCGATGCCAAGAACAGCCCCGGCTCGAAATACACTTGGGCCTGAGAGCGCATGGCCGACATGCCCACATAGTGCATCAAGGCGATACCGAGCCCCATCCACACCGACGCCAGTAAATACTGATGAAACCGCAGGTGGGCATGGCTGAGGGTTTGCATGGCAAACAACGAGGCAATCAAGGCGATCACCAGCGAGGCGAACGTCATGATCATTTCGTAATGAATGGCAATAGGTGCCTGGAAAGCCAGCATGCTGATGAAGTGAGTCGACCAGATACCGCCCGCGAGGCACCCTGCACCGAGCCAGCGCCAATGGCGGCGGGCAGTAGGGTCTTCTACATGGCCGACACGTTCGGCCATGTCCAACGTACCGAACCCGGCCGCGCAAGCGACCAGGTAGGCCAGCAACACCAGAAAGGGGTTATGACTGCAATTGAGTAATAAGTGCCCGTTCTCTGGAAGGTCGGTAAAAAAATACATACCTAGCCATTCCATAGCATGTCCCGTCAAAGTCAGTACGTCATTGCCTTGAGCAATGGCCTATGAACTCCAGTATAGAAGCCTCGCGGGAATTGCCAGGGATAATGGCACTTTGACTACAATGATTTTGGCATGCCGGTCATAGCGTTTGCTGCTAAGCGCTGATGGGTAGTTCCAGCTCGAAAGGCGCTTCCAATGGCGGCAAGCCAAAGGCGGCACGTGCTGAATCGCAGTCGACGTTTTGCTCGCCCTGGCTCCACGACGCGTCGAACTCGCGGCAGGGGCTCGACCGTTGCTCATAGATTGTGCAGCGGGTGCCTTTGCCGACTTCCCCTTCAAGGCTGCAGCAACGCGCGGGTTTCTGGTCGGTACCGATCATCGCCACGCGTGTGGGATTGATCTGAACCACCAAATCATCGGGCACCGTGCCCCCCGATGAGGCGCACTCTCCCCAGAAGAAAGACACACGAAAGTATGAACAGCAGGCACCGCAACTCAGACACGGACTGGCTTCGGACATGGGCGTCATCGATAAGAAAAGTAGGATGGGGTGTTACAGGAAGGCTCGCCATTCTAATCTTGCCATGGCGGTTGGGAAGGGGGGTGAGCACTTATATTTTCGTAGGAAAACCCCCGCAGTTCCGGGTGAAGGTCCGGGCGAAATTACGCCCTATCAGCTTTACGAATCATTACAGACAACGGCCGCCTGCCTGACTATGTTGCAGATACCTGAGCAGGATGCATCGGGCATCGCAGCTCTCATAACAATAAAAGAGACGGACCCATGCAGAACTCGACCCAAGCGGCGAATGCCTGGCGCATTCTGTTCCTGCTGTTCCTCGCCAACCTGTTCAATTTCTTCGACCGCACCATTCCCGCCATCATCATCGAGCCCATCCGCATGGAGTGGCACCTGAGCGACTTTCAGCTCGGAATCATCGGCACCGCCTTCACCATTGTCTACGCCATCGCCGGCCTGCCGCTGGGGCGTATGGCCGACACGGGCTCACGCAGCAAACTGATGGGCTGGGGCCTGTTCGCCTGGAGCGGGCTGACGGCGATCAACGGCATGGTCGGCAGTTTCTGGACCTTCCTGCTGGTGCGCATGGGCATCGGCATTGGTGAAGCCAGCTATGCACCGGCGGCCAACTCGCTGATTGGCGACCTGTTTCCCGCCCACCGGCGCGCCCGGGCCATGGGCATTTTCATGCTGGGCCTGCCTTTGGGGCTCCTGCTGGCATTCTTCACCATTGGCGCGATGGTCAAGGCGTTCGACAGCTGGCGCGCGCCGTTCTTTATCGCCGCCGTGCCGGGAATGATCCTGGCGGTATTCATGTTCTATATCAAAGAGCCCAAACGCGGCGCCGCAGAAACCGTGCAGGTCTCCCAGGAACGCGTCGACCGTCCGATCCGCCGCGTGCTGGCGGTGCCGACCTTCCTCTGGCTGGTGTTGGCCGGGCTGTGTTTCAACTTCGCCACCTATGCGTGCAACTCGTTCCTGGTGCCAATGTTGCAGCGCTACTTCCTGATGCCGTTGCAGGACGCTGCGGTTGCCACCGGGGTGATCGTCGGCTTGACCGGCTTGGTGGGCCTGACGCTGGGCGGCTGGATTGCCGACAAGATCCATCAGCGCGTGGCCAATGGCCGACTGCTGTTCGCGGCGTGCAGCCTGATCATCTCCACCGTCACCACCGCCTGGGCCTTGCATGCCGGGCGCATCGAGATTGGTGTGTTTGTGGCGCTGTTCAGTGTGGGCTGGTTATTCGCTTATAACTTCTACACCTGCGTGTACACGGCGATTCAGGACGTGGTCGAACCGCGCCTGCGCGCCACGGCGATGGCGTTGTTCTTTGCCGGGTTGTATTTGCTGGGCGGTGGCATGGGACCGGTGGTGGTGGGCGGGCTTTCTGATCACTTTGCTCATTCGGCGATGTATGCCGATGGGGCTGCGCAGATGACTGAGGCCTATAAGGCTGTGGGCTTGCACGACGCCATGTACCTGATTCCGGTGGCGCTGTTCTTGACCATGCTGTTTCTGTTCCAGGCGTCGCGCAGTTTTGTGCGTGATGCCAAGCGGATGAAGGATGGGCTGGGGGCGGTGGAGGTGCCGGCTGCTGCGGCTACGGCCTGATGACGAGTTGACCCTTTCGCGGGCAAGCCCGCTCCCACCTTTGACCGAGTTGCCAAGTCGATCACCGAATAATGTGGGAGCGGGCTTGCTCGCGAAGAGGCTCTTAAAGGCAACGATATTCTCAAAAGCATGCAAAAGGCCCGCATTGCGCGGGCCTTCTTTTTAGCAGGGCAGGGCGGTCATCAACCCGCCACCAACACCCGAATCGCTTCCAGTCGCAGCGCCGCTTTGTCGAGCATGGCCAGGCCTTGCTCGCGTTGCTGGCGCAGGGCAACCAGTTCGCTGTCGCGTACGGTCGGGTTGACCGCTTGCAACGCGGTCAGGCGCGCCAGCTCTTCGTCGGTATCCGCTGCCAGGCGGCGCTTCGCCTCGGCCACACGCTCGGCGTGGCGCGGGGTGATCTTTTCTTCGCCGGCGTTGATGCGCGGCGTCAGCTGATCGCGCTGGGCCTGCACGAACTTGTTGGCGCTGGCGCGTGGCACGCTTTCCAGTTGGTCGTTCAGGGTTTCAAACGACACGCGGCCGGACAAGTCATTGCCATTGGCATCCAGCAGGCAGCGCAAGGCGGCTGGTGGCAGGTAGCGGCCCAGTTGCAGCGAGCGCGGCGCAACCACTTCACTGACGTAGAGCAGTTCCAGCAACACGGTGCCCGGCTTGAGCGCCTTGTTCTTGATCAGCGCCACGGCGGTGTTGCCCATGGAACCGGACAGCACCAGGTCCATGCCGCCCTGCACCATTGGGTGTTCCCAGGTGATGAACTGCATGTCTTCGCGCGACAGCGCCTGGTTGCGGTCGTAGGTGATGGTCACACCTTCGTCGTCACCCAGCGGGAAGCTGGCGTCGAGCATTTTTTCGCTGGGCTTGAGGATCAGTGCGTTTTCCGAATGGTCTTCGCTGTCGATGCCGAACGCGTCGAACAGGGTTTCCATGTAGATCGGCAGGGCGAACTGATCGTCTTGCTCAAGGATGTCTTCCACCAGTGCATCGCCTTCACCCGCACCGCCGGAGTTGAGCTCCAGCAAGCGGTCGCGACCGGTGTGCAGCTCTTGCTCCAGGCGCTCGCGTTCGGCACGGGCTTCGTCGATCAGGGCTTGCCACTCGCCGTCGTCGGCGTTTTCCAGCAGCGGCAGCAGGCGTGGGCCGAACTGATGCTGCAAGGCGTTACCGGTCGGGCAGGTATTGAGGAACGCGTTCAGCGCCTCGTGGTACCACTGGAACAGACGCTCTTGCGGGCTGGTTTCCAGGTACGGCACGTGCAGTTCGATCACATGCTTCTGGCCGATCCGGTCCAGACGGCCGATCCGCTGTTCCAGCAGGTCGGGGTGGGACGGCAGGTCGAACAGCACCAGGTGGTGGGAGAACTGGAAGTTGCGGCCTTCACTGCCGATTTCGGAGCAGATCAGCACCTGGGCGCCAAATTCTTCATCGGCAAAGTAAGCGGCAGCGCGGTCACGCTCGAGGATGTTCATGCCCTCGTGGAACACCGTGGCCGGGATGCCGGAACGCACGCGCAGGGCGTCTTCCAGGTCCATGGCGGTTTCGGCGTGGGCGCAGATCACCAGCACTTTGGTGCGCTTGAGCATTTTCAGCTGGTCGATCAGCCACTCGACGCGCGGGTCGAAGCGCCACCAGCGGTTTTCTTCCTCAATGTCCGGCTGCGACTGGAAGCTGACTTCCGGGTACAACTCGGCGTGTTCGCCCAGCGGCAACTCGAGGTATTCGTCCGGGTTCGGCAGCGGGTAGGCGTGCAGCTTGCGCTCCGGGAACCCTTGCACGGCGGCACGGGTGTTGCGGAACAGCACGCGGCCGGTGCCGTGGCGGTCCAGCAGTTCGCGTACCAAACGGGCGCTGGCTTCGGCGTCGCCATCGTTGACGGCGGTCAGCAGGGCTTCGCCTTCGTTGCCGAGGAAACCCTGGATGGTTTTGTGGGCGGCCGGCGAGAGGCGGCCCTTGTCCAGCAGCTCCTGAACGGCTTCGGCCACCGGGCGATAGTTTTCGCTCTCGGCGCGGAAGGCGTGCAGGTCGTGGAAACGGTTCGGGTCCAGCAGGCGCAGACGCGCGAAGTGGCTG
The DNA here is from genome assembly GCF_053345295.1 of Pseudomonas sp. M5A4_2d. Classification (NCBI taxonomy): domain Bacteria; kingdom Pseudomonadati; phylum Pseudomonadota; class Gammaproteobacteria; order Pseudomonadales; family Pseudomonadaceae; genus Pseudomonas; species Pseudomonas sp. M5A4_2d. The sequence goes on from NZ_JBKEZW010000004.1 coordinate 122,785, forward strand.
TCCTGGCCCAGTTGCTCAGGGGTTGCGGTGAGCAGCAGCACGCCCGGAATCACTTCGGCCAGTTGTTCGACCAGTGTGTACTCAGGGCTGGCTTTCTCTTCGTGCCAGACCAGGTGGTGCGCTTCGTCGACCACCAGCAAGTCCCAGCCGGCCGCGAACAGCGCGTCCTGGGCCTTCTCGTCGTCAACCAGCCACTCCAGCGCCACCAGCGCAAGCTGGGTGTCTTCGAACGGGTTGGCGGCATCGCTTTCGATAAAGCGTTCTTCGTCGAACAGTGCAACCTGCAGGTTGAAGCGGCGGCGCATTTCCACCAGCCACTGATGCTGCAGGTTTTCCGGGACCAGGATCAGCACGCGGTTGGCGCGGCCCGACAGCAACTGGCGATGAATCACCAGGCCGGCTTCGATGGTTTTACCCAGGCCCACTTCGTCCGCCAGCAATACCCGTGGCGCGATACGGTCAGCGACTTCACGGGCGATGTGCAGTTGGTGAGCAATAGGTTGCGCACGCACGCCGCCCAGGCCCCACAGCGAGGATTGCAACTGGCGGCTGGTGTGTTCCAGCGTGTGGTAGCGCAGCGAGAACCAGGCCAACGGGTCAATCTGCCCGGCGAACAGACGGTCGCTGGCCAGGCGGAACTGGATGAAGTTGGACAGTTGAGTTTCCGGCAGGGTGACCTGCTCGTTCTGCCCATTGAGGCCGTGGTAGACCAGCAGGCCGTCGACGTCGTCGACTTCCTGTACGGTCATTTTCCAGCCTTCGAAATGGGTGATGGAGTCACCCGGCGAAAACCTCACACGAGTGAGGGGCGCATTCCGTAGCGCATACTGACGAGTGTCGCCAGTGGCCGGATAGAGCACGGTCAACAAGCGGCCGTCCTGTGCCAGAACGGTGCCTAACCCCAGCTCTGCTTCGCTGTCACTAATCCAGCGTTGCCCCGGTTGATACTGCTGCGCCATGCTGCCTGACTCCCGCCGTGAAAAAGCCGACTATCTTAACGGAACAAGGCCCTCAGCCAAAGGACTCTGACAAAAACTACTCCGTTAACGCGCGGGTTCGAAAGCTGGATCGACGGGTGGCGGGCACTTGCGAGTGTCGACTGGGTCACAGCTTGGCGAGCTTGCGCTCAAGTCGCCCTGCAACCCGCCGACAGCCTGTTGATCAGGAGAGTAATTATTATGCTGCCACCCATGCTGCCCGTCAGCGTCGTGCCGGTCACATCACAACTTGACCCGGTGCGCCAGAAGCCGGATATCCCGCCCGTGGTGCCAGTACAAGCCGGCTCCAACGAAAGCACGATCGACCTGAAAAAGGGCGATTCCGAGCAGGCGACCTTGCTGTTGCGCGAGGAACAACGCCGCCAGCAAGAGCAGCAGAAGCGTCGGCGCGAAGCCGACGAAGACCCTGAGGAACACCTGGCGATTCCCGGCGATGTATTGAATGCCGACAATACCGTGCCCGTGGTGCCGCTGATCGAAGATGCGCCGCGCCAGGGTTTGTGGGTGGACGTCGAGGTTTAATCGCGCAACTCATACAGCGCCGCGAGCAGTCGTTCGATGTCGTGCTCGGTGTTGAGCGGGCTGACGGACACTCTCGCGATATTGGTCAGGCCACGTGCCTGCATGTCCAGTGGGGTGTAGGCCACGCCATTGGCGCCGATATTGATGCGCTTCAGCCCCAAGCGTCGTTTGAGTTCGAAGGCATCCCAGCCAGCCAGGTTAAAGGCAATCAGTCCTGAGTGGTTGACGCCCAAGTCGTGCAGGGAAATTCCCGGAATCTGACGCAAGGCTTCCCGGATTTGCCCGCTGATCTGCAAGACCCTTTCCCACGTCCTCTCTACGCCCAGTCGATTGACCTCCTGTAATGCATTGCCTAAACCCGCCAGTAAGGCGTAGGACACTTCGCTGGTTTCAAAGCGCCGGGCGTCGTTGCGCAAGTGGAAACCGTCGACGGTCCAGGGGGCTGAAAACACATCGCGCTGGGCCGGATTCAGGCGCTGGAGGAAGTCCGGCCGTACATACATCAGCGCCGTACCGCGTGGCCCGCGCAGGTGTTTGCGCCCCGCTGACTTGAGCACATCGCAATGCAGCGCCTGCACGTCTACCGGCAGTTGCCCCACGGCTTGGCCGGCGTCGATGAAATAGGCGATGCCGTGGCGCTTGGCCACTTCCCCGATCGCCTGGGCGGGGTTGATCAGGCCGCCGTTGGCCGGTAGCCAGGTCAAATCGATCAGCTTGACGCTGGCATCGATCATCGACTCCAGCGCCACCGGGCAGACCGCGCCGGTTGCATCGCAAGGAATGACGTCCACCTGGGCGCCGGACTGCACTGCCCGTTGCATACTCGCCAGGTTGCCGCCCCATTCATGGCGGCCGACCAGAATGCGTTCGCCTGGTTTCCAGGGGCCCAAGGCCTGGAACGCCATGCTCCAGGCGGTCGAGCCACTGCTGGCAAAAGCAATCGAGGCAGTGGGCGCATTGAGCAGTTGCCCGGCCGCACGCCGGGCTTTTTCGATCAGGACGGCGCCATGCTCGCCGGCCTCCATCGGGCCGTCGCGGGCTTCGCGCTGTAATTGGTCGATGATCGCGTCGAGGGTGGCCTGGCTGGGCAGCGAGGCACCGGCGTGGTTGAAATGCACAATGCCCGACTGGCAGCCGGGCGTGTCGTCGCGCAGTTGCTGGACGTCGGGCGGGCTCACGGTTGCAGCTCGAAAATCGCATCAACCTCCACTGCCACGCCCGCCGGCAGGCTGGAAACACCTACAGCAGTGCGCACATGCCGGCCCTTGTCGCCGAGGGCGTTGACCAGCAGGTTCGAGGCGCCGTTGGCCACCACGCTTTGGCGCTGAAAGTCGGCGCTGCTCGCAATGAACACCCCCAGGCGCAAGATACGCACCGCGCGCGCAAGGTCATCACCCAGCGCATCGCTCAGTTGGCCCAACAGGCCCAGCGCCGCCAGTTCTGCCGCCTGGGCGCCTTCTTCATCGCTGAGGGATTCGCCCAGCCGACCGACGTAGGCGGGTTTGCCATCGATCATGGGGATTTGCCCGGAAATGAACAGCTGGTTCTGGCTGACCACATAATTGATGTAATTGGCCGCCGGCTGGCTGGGCGTTGGCAGCGTCAGGCCAAGGGCTTGCACGCGTTGGCGGATGGAGTCGGTCATGTTGAATCCTCTTGGGGTGGGAGGTTTCAGCATGTTGGCTGTGGCGATGGGCGACAAACGGATAGATCTCACTCGACGTATCGAAATAACTCACGCGTCGGCGCAGGTTTCCTTCAGCCATTGGCTGAAGCACTCGGCCGATTCGCTGGAGGGGCCTTGGGGGGTTATCAGCCAGTAGCCGATTTCGCTGTGATAGGGCGGCCATTCAAAGGCTTCCACCAGGCTGCCGTCCGCCAGCTTGCGCTCGATCAGGCGGTGACGGCCCATGGCGATGCCCTGGCCGGCCACGGCGGCTTCGACCACGATGTTGTAGTCGTGCAACATCACGCGCGGATGGTGCTTGAGGTCGACTTGGAAATGCGCGGACCAATCCGTCCATTCAAAGGGTCGGTGCGAGGTGGCCATCAACAGCGCGCCGTTGGCCAGCTGGTTGGCCTTGAAGGCCGGGCTGCACACGGGTGAGATCACTTCAGGCATCAGCCGGGTGGTTTGCACATCGGGCCAATCGCCCTTGCCATAACGGATGGCCAGGTCGACCTCGGCGGCGGCGACGTTGGCTAATTGAATCGCCGGCAGCAACTCCACCTGGATATGCGGGTAGCGGTTGAGAAACCCGGCCAGGCGCGGTGCAAGCCACAGGGTGGCGAAAGATGCCAGCAGGCCGACACGCAACACCGTGGCACGGGGCGCCACCCGTTGGGTGCGGGTGGCGGCGGCAATGGCGTCGAGGGCGGGGCGGATTTCGTCGTAGTAGCGTTGGCCATCGGCGGTCAGATCGATTGCACGGGTGCGTCGGATAAACAGCGGTTTGCCCAGGTGCTGTTCGAGCTTTTGCACTTGGTGGCTGAGTGCGCTCTGGGTTACCGACAACTCATTCGCGGCCTTGATAAAACTCAAGTGCCGCGCCACCGCCTCAAAAGCACGCAAGGCCAGCAGCGGCGGAAGGTCATTGTGCAGTGCCAACTGAGTGCGCCTACAGGGTAAGTGGGGAATGTGTCGATTTTGGGCGATATGCTTCCTTTTGTCGCCCGCAGATTCCTCTGTCGTAGTTTGGGGATATGTCTTACATCCCCCCGGGCAGCTGTGCGCAAAGCTCTGTGTCTTTTTTTGAGACGGTAGAGCGATGAAAAACCCTATAAAGGCAAATGTGATCGGGTTGGCTATTTCAATGGGCCTTTGCGCGGCCGCAGCAGCGAATGAGTCACCGCTGGTTGGGGCCTGGAAGCTGGTCGGCTATCAGGTCGAGTCCCAGGATACCCGTGAGAAAATCCCGGCGATGGGCAGCCGTCCTTCCGGGCGCGTTATTTTTACCGCAGATCATCGAGTGGCTTTCGTGTTGACCGGTGAGGGAAGAAAAGCCGGCTCTTCTGACGCAGAAAAATCAGTGCTGTTGAACACGCTGGTGGCTTATACCGGTATTGAGCGGGTCGAGGGCAACCAATGGTGCACAGAGGTTGATTCTGCCTGGAATCCGGAATGGGTGGGGACGGTGCAATGCCGCGATTTTCAGGTCCGGGGCGACACGTTGGAAGTGCTGACGCCGTGGCGCCAAATGCCCAATTGGCCGGGGACTACACGTTCCATCATTACGTTTGAGCGTGATAAATAAGCGCCCGGAGAGGGAAGTACGAGGATTTTTACCCTGGCATTTGCCGTTGAGCGGGAGAGGCCGCATTATTGAGCCATTCCCGCCACGACGTAAGCCCCGCCATGAGTGAAGACGACAAACTGATCGACCTGAATGCCGAACGCGCCAAACGTGTGCATGACTTGAATGACAAGCGCCTGAATGAAGTTCGCCAGGCATTTGAGCAGGCGATGCCGCTTGGCAAAGTTAAGAAAAAGCCCAAGAACAAGCCGAAAAAGCGTTGAAACAACCTGCATCTGTTGATGCAGGTCAGTTATTACCCTTCTTTAAGCCCCGTCGCGGGCGACATTGATCCCGGTCAATTTTCCAATCCGCCTTCTCTATTAACTTAGCCCTATCGCAACAGGGCATGAGCAGGAGGCCGGTCATGTTTTTCGATAATGTGGTGTTTGCCGGGGTGCTGACTGTCGGCCTCATGGTGCTGTTTTTTGTAGGGTTTGGAATTTTTATCTGGAAAGACGCGAATAAGCGTAAAGAACCCTAAGTCTTTCCGGATTACATGAGCACGCAAGGCATTTTGGGCGACTTCGGTCGCCCTTTTTTTTGCATCGAATTTAGTCGTACTCATTAATAGACGGCATAAAAAAAGGTGCGATCCTCATTGAGGTCGCACCTTCTTTTTCAACGGTTCGCTATCAACTACCCAGCGCCTTTGAAGCTAGCCAGAACAACCCGGCTGACAGGCCTACGGTTGCCGGCAAGGTCAACACCCAAGCCATCAGAATGGTCTTCACCGTGCCGCCTTGCAGACCGCTTTTATTGGCAACCATGGTGCCGGCAACGCCGGAAGACAGTACGTGAGTCGTGGAAACCGGCAGGCTGAAGATGTTGGCCAGGCCAATCATGCTCGCCGTGGTGATCTGCGCCGACATGCCCTGGGCATAGGTCATGCCCTGCTTGCCGATCTTCTCACCGATGGTCAGCACCACACGTTTCCAGCCCACCATGGTGCCCAGGCCCAAGGCCAGTGCGACCGCAAGGATCACCCAGAACGGCGCGTATTCGGTGGTGGCGGTCAGGTCTTTGCGCAGCTTGTCGAGGTCGGACTTCTCACGCGCATCCAGGCCCGGCAGCTTGCCGACTTTCTTCGCGGTGTCGTCGAGGCACAGCAGGTAGCGGCGCACTTCAATCCGGTGGTCGGAGGTCAACGAATGGTAGTCGGACACACCTTTTAGCGTCTCCATCAGCGCGCTGATGGTTGGCTCAGTCTGTTGCGGGTTGCACTGAAACTTGCCCGGCAGGTCGTCCTTCACACTTTTACCCAGTGCCAGGAACTCGCCGAGCGTGGCGTTGTTACGCTGGTAGAACTGGCTCAAATGCACGGTGGCGTCGCGAGTCCGTTCGATCTGGTAGGTGGTGCTGCCCAGGTCGAGTACGAACTGCGCCGGCACGATACCGATCAACACCAGCATGATCAGGCCGATCCCTTTCTGACCATCGTTGGAACCGTGCACGAAGCTCACGGCCATTGCGGAAATCACCAGCACCAGGCGGTTCCAGAACGGCGGGTGCTTCTTGTCGTCAAGCTTGCGGCGCTGGTCCGGGGTCTTGTGCATTTTCGACAGCGGGCGCCACCACTTCAGGCCGAGCAGCACCAGGGCGGCGACCAGGAAGCCAGCCATCGGCGAGAACACCAGGGAGGCACCGATATCGACCGCTTTCTGCCAGTTCACACCGTCAGCCAGGGGGATATCGTTGATCAGGGCATTGGCCAGGCCGACACCGAGGATCGAGCCGATCAGGGTGTGGGAGCTGGAGGCCGGGATACCGAAGTACCAGGTGCCCAGGTTCCAGGTGATCGCCGCTGCCAATAACGAGAAGACCATGGCCAGGCCATGGCCGGTATTCACATTGATCAGCAACTCCACCGGCAGCAAGTGCACGATGGCGTAGGCGACACCGACACCACCGAGCAACACGCCGAGGAAGTTGAACACCCCGGAGAAGAACACGGCCAGGTGCGGCGGCATGGCTTTGGTATAGATGACTGTGGCCACCGCGTTAGCGGTGTCATGAAAGCCATTGATGAACTCGAAGGCGAGGACAAAGGCAAGGGCGAGCAACAGGCTCACTAGAACCCAAGCATCCAGTCCGCTGAATAAATCGATCATGAAGGTTTTCTGACCCGGTCGTAAGGGGGCGCGATTATGCCAGAAAACCTCAGTAATCGATGCATTAGCTGCTCATCGGTAACAATCTTCATTGAAAAAATATCGGCGAAAGCGGCGCATCCCAGGGTTTTCGGGGGTTTGGCAAGTCTTTGATTTATAAAGTGCCGGGTCAAAAAGACGGGGTTTTGTCATGCAAACGTCATGTCTGAAACATTTGTATGAAATTTCGCTGATCGCAGCAGGACGCTGACCAGTCTCGTGTCAATGCGAGGTGCCCTCCGCCGGTGGTAGGCCGGCAGAGACAGCAAGACCCTGGAGACTCTGATCGAAGTGCTTAGGGCTCTTCGGCTTTGAGTTCCTGTTCAATCTTTTGGATTTCCTGGGCAAATGCCTGATCCAGCAAACTGGCGCGCTTGCGCCATGGTTTGCGCTCCGGCTCAGGCTGCGCGGCGTAGGTGGTGACTTCCCCGCCGTAAACGTCCTTGTAACGTTGTTCCTGGCGCTCAAGTTCCGCGCGCAGTTCGTCTTTCGTCACAGTGTTACCTAATTGAGATGAGTTGAGTTTATTGATTGTGCAGTGTCATGCCTGAAAGGCGTCCTCGGGGTGTTTCAAATTGAACGGTAGAACCATTCAAGTTTGAAAGGCGGCCAAAGGGCAGATCTTTTAAGCGAGTACGTGTGACCTGTGATGCATGCGACGGGCATCGCCTGGTGAGCTCCAATCCCGATTGTGATACCGGGCTGACCTCTGCACAGGTTGCATTATAGCGGCGCATTTGAATAACACTATCATCATGAAGTTAAAAAGCGTCAATGTTGTGTGAGGGTTTTGTTACATGCGAGCGTCGGTATTTGCAAAAAGCGCCGTCATCAATGTGCACGTTTCTAAATGTCAGCATGAATACTCGAACTTTATGGCGCTATCAGACAAACCCTAAACTTGGGGTGTCGGGGCTTACCCGCGCGCGCCCACCAAATTGCGATAATCGCATGATCGTCCGATAATCGCCCAATGTTGCCGGTGGCGCCTTGTACATACCGGCTGGCGCGGCTTGTAATAGCGGCCAAACCTCCCAGCGGTTGAAAATAAGAGAAAGGACCCTGAAATGAACGATCAATTGCGCAACTCCTTCGCGTCAGTGGCGCCGCCGATCGTGGCTTCACCGGCCAAGCGCATCCAGGCGTTTACCGGTGATCCGGACTTCATGACCTCCCTGGCCCGTGGCCTGGCCGTGGTCCAGGCGTTTCAGGAGCGCAAGCGCCACCTGACCATTGCCCAGATCAGCCACCGTACCGAAATCCCCCGTGCCGCAGTGCGTCGTTGCCTGCACACCTTGATCAAGCTCGGTTATGCCACCACCGATGGGCGCACCTATTCGCTGTTGCCCAAAGTCTTGACCCTGGGCCATGCCTATTTGTCGTCCACGCCACTGGCCGTGTCGGCCCAGCCGTATCTGGACCGCATGAGCGAGCAACTGCACGAAGCCTGCAACATGGCGACACTGGAAGGCGACGACATCCTTTATATCGCGCGTTCCGCCACCACTCAGCGCCTGATTTCCGTGGACCTGTCGGTTGGCGGGCGCTTGCCGGCCTATTGCACCTCCATGGGCCGAATCCTGCTCGCGGCGCTGGATGACGCCTCGCTGCAGGACTACCTCGACCACGCCGAGCTGCACACCAAGACCAGCCGTACCCTGACCACCCCCGAAGCGTTGTTCGAGTGCCTGCAACAAGTGCGTCAGCAAGGCTGGTGCATCGTTGACCAGGAACTGGAGCAGGGCCTGCGCTCCATCGCCGTGCCGGTGTATGACGCCTCTGGCCAGGTGTTGGCCGCGCTCAATGTCAGCACTCACGCCGGGCGGGTCAGCCGCAGTGAGCTGGAGCAGCGTTTCCTGCCGAGTATGCTCAGTGCCAGTCGCGAGTTAAGTGCGCAACTGTTTGCCTAAGGTGTTCGGTGACCGCACAGATCCAGGCTTGATCAATTGACGGTGTTTCCCAAGGCTTATTAATGTGCGGCAGCGCTATCAGCGTCGCCCCAATAATAATGACGGCCCCAGGTCGTCAGCCCGCCATCGGTGTGGAAATAACAATAATGAATCAGCCTTCTGTCGGTATTAACCTGGACGTGCAGTCCTTTATCAATGCCCAGCCGCTGTCGCGCTATCAATGGCGCGTGGTGATCCTGTGTTTCCTGATTGTGTTCCTTGATGGCCTCGACACCGCCGCCATGGGGTTTATTGCGCCCGCGCTGTCCCAGGACTGGGGCATCGACCGCGCCAGCCTCGGCCCGGTGATGAGTGCTGCGTTGATCGGCATGGTGTTCGGCGCACTCGGTTCCGGCCCGCTGGCTGACCGTTTCGGCCGCAAAGTCGTGTTGGTAAGTGCGGTCCTGGTATTTGGCGCGTTCAGTTTGGCTTCGGCCTACAGCGCTAATGTCGATCAGTTGCTGGTGTTGCGCTTCCTGACCGGCCTGGGCCTGGGCGCGGGTATGCCGAACGCCACTACGTTGCTCTCCGAATACACTCCCGAGCGCCATAAATCGCTGCTGGTGACCAGCATGTTCTGTGGATTCAACCTGGGCATGGCCGGTGGCGGGTTTATCTCGGCCAAGCTGATCCCGGCGTTCGGCTGGCATAGTTTGCTGCTGATCGGCGGCATCCTGCCATTGATCCTGGCGGTGGTGCTGCTGGTGTGGCTGCCGGAGTCGGCGCGCTACCTGGTGGTGCGCAATCGCGGCACCGACCGAGTGCGCAAGGCCTTGTCACCCATTGAGCCCAGCCTTGTCGCCCAGGCCAGTAGTTTCAGCGTGCCCGAGCAAAAAACCGTCAAGGCCCGCAACGTGTTTGCGGTGATCTTTTCCGGCACCTACAGCGCCGGCACCTTGTTGCTGTGGCTTACCTACTTCATGGGCCTGGTGATTGTTTACCTGTTGACCAGTTGGCTGCCAACCTTGATGCGCGACAGTGGCGCCAGCATGGAACAGGCCGCATTTATCGGTGCATTGTTCCAGTTCGGAGGGGTACTGAGTGCGGTGGGTGTGGGCTGGGCAATGGACCGGTTCAATCCGCACAAAGTCATCGGCATTTTCTATCTGCTTGCCGGGGTGTTTGCCTACGCGGTAGGGCAGAGCCTGGGCAATATCACACTGCTGGCGACCTTGGTGCTGATCGCCGGGATGTGTGTCAACGGTGCGCAATCGGCAATGCCATCCCTGGCCGCACGCTTCTACCCGACCCAGGGCCGCGCCACGGGCGTGTCGTGGATGCTCGGCATCGGCCGCTTCGGCGCGATCCTCGGCGCGTGGATGGGCGCCACGTTGCTGGGCCTGGGCTGGAACTTCGAGCAAGTGCTGACGGCACTGGTGATCCCGGCCGCACTGGCCACAGCCGCAGTGGTGATCAAAGGCATGGTCAGCCATGCGGATGCCACATAAGGATGGTCGCCATTCTTGTGGGAACTGGCTTGCCGGCGATGCAAACGACACGGTCCACAGGTGAGCCGAATCGATGCAATCGCGGACAAGCCAGCTCCCACATAGACCGCGCCGACGGGCGAAGGGCTGTTTTTCAGAAAAGATTAGCTAGACAACAATCCGTTCGATAATCGAACACTGAGTCGATTATCGGATTGTTCGGCCCATTGCCCCGGCTTAACCTTCAGGCACTTCGGCGCCACCTCAGCGCCTTTTTCGATCCACACCGGGAGCCCAACCCCATGGCTGAAATTCTCGCGCTGCGTGACGCCGTGAAGCAATTCGTGAACGACGGCGATACCGTCGCACTGGAAGGCTTTACTCACCTGATCCCTACCGCAGCGGGTCATGAAATCATTCGTCAGGGCAAGAAAGACCTGACGCTGGTGCGTATGACGCCTGACCTGATCTACGACCAGTTGATCGGCGCCGGCTGCGCTCGCAAGTTGATTTTCTCCTGGGGCGGCAACCCGGGTGTGGGTTCCCTGCATCGCCTGCGCGACGCCGTCGAGAAGCAATGGCCGCAACCGTTGGAGATCGAAGAACACAGCCATGCCGACCTGGCCAATGCCTACGTCGCCGGTGCCTCGGGCCTGCCGTTCGCGGTACTGCGCGCCTACGCCGGTTCCGACCTGCCCAAGGTCAACCCGTTGATCAAAACCGTGACCTGCCCGTTCACCGGCGAAGTGCTGGCGGCGGTGCCGTCGGTACGTCCGGACATCACCGTGATCCACGCCCAAAAGGCCGACCGCAAAGGTAACGTGTTGCTCTGGGGCATTCTCGGCGTGCAAAAGGAAGCAGCGTTGGCGGCCAAGCGTTGCATCGTCACGGTGGAAGAAATCGTCGATGACTTGAACGCACCGATGAACAGCTGTGTGCTGCCGACCTGGGCCCTGACTGCGGTGTGCCACGTGCCCGGCGGTGCGCACCCGTCCTACGCCCACGGTTACAACGAGCGTGACAATCGTTTCTATCAGGCGTGGGACCCGATCGCCCGCGACCGTGGGACCTTTACCGCCTGGATCGACGAATACATCCACGGCACCGCCGACTTCAGTGAATTCCAGGCCAAGCTGGCCGCCGCGCAGGAGGCCAAGTAATGGCTTACTCGACCAATGAAATGATGACCGTCGCCGCCGCGCGCCGCCTCAAAAACGGCTCGGTGTGCTTCGTCGGCATTGGCTTGCCCTCCAAGGCCGCCAACCTGGCGCGCCTGACCTCGTCGCCGGATGTGGTGTTGATCTACGAATCCGGCCCGATCGGTGCCAAGCCGTCTGTATTGCCCCTGTCTATTGGCGATGGCGAACTGGCGGAAACCGCTGACACCGTGGTACCGACCGGTGAGATTTTTCGCTATTGGCTGCAAGGCGGGCGCATTGACGTCGGCTTCCTCGGCGCCGCTCAGGTCGACCGCTTCGGCAATATCAACACCACCGTGGTCGGCGATTATCACCATCCCAAAGTGCGCCTGCCTGGTGCCGGTGGCGCGCCGGAGATTGCCGGCTCAGCCAAGAGCGTGCTGATCATCCTCAAGCAGTCGGCCCGTTCGTTTGTCGAGAAGCTGGACTTCATCACGTCGGTCGGCCACGGCGAAGGGGGCGATTCGCGCAAACGCCTGGGCCTGCCGGGTGCCGGTCCTGTCGGGATTATTACCGACCTGTGCATCATGGAACCGGAAGAGGGCAGCCACGAGTTTGTGGTGACCGCGTTGCACCCGGGCGTGACCCGTGAGCAAGTGATCGCGGCCACCGGTTGGGCGATTCGGTTTGCCGACCAGGTGAGCACCACCGCCGAACCGACCGACGTAGAACTCACCGCCTTGCGTGACCTCGAAGCACGCACCGCCGCCGCCCATGGCCAAGCGCCGGGAGAAGCCTGATGCGCGACGTATTTATCTGTGACGCTATCCGCACGCCCATCGGCCGGTTTGGCGGTGGTTTGTCCACGGTACGCGCCGATGACTTGGCCGCGTTGCCGATCAAGGCATTGGTCGAGCGCAACCCCTCGGTGGATTGGACTGCCGTTGATGAGGTGTTTCTCGGCTGCGCCAACCAGGCCGGGGAAGACAACCGCAACATCGCGCGCATGGCGCTGTTGCTGGCGGGCCTGCCGGAGAGCATTCCGGGTGTGACCCTCAACCGCCTGTGCGCTTCGGGCATGGACGCCATAGGCACGGCGTTTCGCGCCATTGCCAGCGGTGAAATGGAGCTGGCGATTGCCGGTGGCGTCGAGTCGATGTCACGCGCACCGTTCGTGATGGGTAAAGCCGACGCGGCCTTTTCACGCGCCATGAAACTGGAAGACACCACCATCGGCTGGCGTTTTATCAACCCGCTGATGAAGGCCCAATACGGCGTGGATGCCATGCCGCAGACCGGCGATAACGTCGCTGACGACTATAAGGTGTCACGCGCCGACCAGGACGCCTTTGCCCTGCGCAGCCAGCAACGTACCGCCGTCGCGCAAGCCGCCGGGTTCTTCGCTGAAGAAATCGTGCCGGTGCGCGTCGCCCATAAAAAAGGCGAAACCGTTGTTGAGCAGGATGAACACCCGCGCGCGGACACCACGCTTGAGGCCCTGGCCAAACTCAAACCGGTGAATGGCCCGGACAAAACCGTGACTGCCGGCAATGCTTCCGGCGTGAACGATGGCGCGGCGGCGCTGATTTTGGCCTCGGCCGAAGCGGTGAAGAAACACGGCCTCACCGCCCGCGCTCGGGTATTGGGCATGGCCAGTGCCGGTGTCGCGCCGCGCGTGATGGGCATCGGCCCGGTGCCGGCGGTACGCAAACTGGTGGAGCGCCTCGGGCTGGCGGTCACCGACTTTGACGTGATCGAACTCAACGAAGCCTTTGCCAGCCAGGGCCTGGCGGTACTGCGTGAGTTGGGTATTGCAGATGACGCGCCGCAGGTGAACCCGAACGGCGGCGCCATCGCCCTTGGCCATCCCTTGGGCATGAGCGGCGCGCGTTTGGTCTTGACGGCGCTGCACCAGCTGGAAAAAACCGGCGGCCGCAAAGGCCTGGCGACCATGTGTGTGGGCGTCGGCCAAGGCCTGGCCCTGGCGATTGAACGCATCTAACAAGAGAGGATTGCTCCATGAGTGACAAGCCTGGATATCGGCGCCCGCAAGCGGGCACTCAACCGGATTACCTGCACCCGGCCTACCAGTCGACGAACCTGCGTTCGCCGTCCAAGCCGTTGGTGTTCCTGCCCCATTCCTTGTCGGAAATCACCGGTCCAACCATCGGCGCCGAGCGGATTAACGAGAAGGATAACGACCTCACCGCCCAGCACGACGGCGAGCCCCAAGGCGAACGCATCATCATCCATGGCCGCGTGCTGGATGAAAACGGCCTGCCGGTACCGGGCATTCTGGTGGAGATCTGGCAGGCCAATGCCGCCGGTCGCTACAACCACCAGCGTGACCTACACGACGCGCCGCTGGACCCGAACTTCACCGGCACCGGGCGCACCGTCACCGATGCCGAAGGTTGGTATCAGTTCCAGACCATCAAGCCCGGCGCCTACCCGTGGGGCAACCACCACAATGCGTGGCGCCCGGCGCATATCCACTTTTCGCTGTTCGGCCCGAGTGTGCTGACCCGTCTGGTGACGCAGATGTACTTCCCCGGCGACCCTTTGCTTGAATATGACCCGATCTATAACTGTGTGCCGGACACCTCGGCCAAGCAGCGCTTGATCGCCCGCTTCGACCTGGAAAAAACCATTCCTTCCTATGCCCTCGGCTACCGCTGGGACATCGTCCTGCGCGGCCGCGACGCCACGCCGATGGAGAAATGAGATGACACTCAATGCGACCACGTCCCACACCGTCGGGCCGTATTACCACATTGGCCTGACCTGGCTGAACCGCGAAGACTTGACCGTGCCCGCGACACTGGGCGAGCGCGTGGCGATCAGCGGGCAAGTGGTGGACGGCAACGGTGATGTCGTCAACGACGCCATGCTCGAAGTCTGGCAGGCCAATGCCGCCGGCAAGTACGACCACCCGGAGGATGAGCAGGAAAAGGCTGTCGACCCGCACTTCGAAGGCTTTGGCCGGGTGCCGGTGGATGCCGAAGGGCGTTTTCGGTTTACCACCATCAAGCCGGGCAGCGTGCCGGGGCTCGCGGGCACCACCCAGGCGCCGCACCTGGTGGTGCTGGTGTTTGCGCGTGGGTTGGTGAAGCACTTGCTGACGCGGATTTATTTTGAGGGTGAAGCGCTCAATGGCGATGACCCTTTGCTGGCGTGTGTGCCGGCAGAGCGGCGCAGTACCTTGATAGCCAAGGCGGATGCAAACGGTGTGCATCAGTGGAATGTGATTTTGCAGGGCACGGATAAGGAAACGGTGTTCTTCGACTACTGAGTCGGCTTGAGGGCCCATCGCAGGTAGGCCAGCTCCCACAGGTATGTGGGAGCCGGGCTTGCTCGCGATGAGGCCCTTTGCGGCAACCGATATCCAAAAGTCTGCTTGCGGAACATGGTTGTTGCAAAGTATGTCTAGGCTATAACCGTTCCCACTGAGTGAAAAAACATGACAACAAAAACGAGTCACTACACCGGAGAAGAACGCAGCAAACGGATTTTTGCGATTGTCGGTGCTTCCTCCGGCAACCTCGTCGAATGGTTCGACTTCTACGTCTACGCGTTCTGCGCCATTTACTTCGCACCGGCGTTTTTTCCGTCGGACGACCCAACGGTCCAACTGCTCAACACCGCCGGCGTGTTCGCCGCCGGGTTCCTGATGCGGCCTATCGGCGGCTGGCTGTTTGGCCGGGTGGCCGACAAGCACGGGCGCAAAAACTCGATGATGATCTCGGTGCTGATGATGTGCGCCGGCTCCCTGGTCATCGCCTTTTTGCCCACTTACAAAGACATTGGCGCCTGGGCCCCGGCCTTGCTGCTGGTAGCACGGCTGTTCCAGGGGTTGTCAGTGGGTGGCGAATACGGCACCACGGCAACCTACATGAGTGAAGTTGCACTCAAGGGCCAGCGTGGCTTCTTCGCTTCGTTCCAATACGTGACGCTGATCGGCGGCCAATTACTGGCGGTGCTGGTGGTGGTGATCCTGCAACAAGTCCTCACTGAAGACGAATTGCGCGCCTGGGGCTGGCGGATTCCGTTCGTGATCGGCGCGATTGCCGCGGTAATCTCCCTGCTGCTGCGTCGCACGCTCAAAGAAACCACCAGCAAGGAAATGCGTCAGGACAAGGACGCCGGCAGTATCGTCGCGCTGTTTCGCGACCACGGTAAAGCGTTCGTGACGGTGCTGGGCTACACCGCCGGCGGCTCGCTGATTTTCTACACGTTCACCACTTACATGCAGAAGTATTTGGTCAACACCGTGGGCATGCACGCGAAGACGTCGAGCTACATCATGACCGGCGCGCTGTTCCTGTATATGTGCATGCAACCGCTGTTCGGCATGTTGGCGGACAAGATCGGCCGACGTAATTCGATGCTCTGGTTTGCTGGCCTTGGCACCCTGTTCACCGTACCGATCCTGCTGACCTTGAAAACTGTCACCAGCCCGTTCCTGGCCTTTGTGCTGATCACCCTGGCCCTGGCGATTGTCAGCTTCTACACCTCCATCAGCGGCCTGGTCAAAGCGGAGATGTTCCCGCCCCAGGTGCGTGCGTTGGGCGTGGGCCTGGCCTATGCGGTGGCGAATGCGGTGTTCGGCGGTTCGGCGGAAGTCGTCGCGCTGAGCCTGAAGTCCATCGGCATGGAAAACACTTTCTATTGGTACGTCACCGCGATGATGGCGGTGGCCTTCCTGTTCAGCTTGCGCCTGCCGAAAGAGGCGGCGTACCTGCATCACGATCTGTAAGGGATGAGTTATGACACTGCGCACGAGCAATCAACTGTTCGACGCTTACTTCACCGCTGACAGCATGGCCGAGGTGTTCTGCGATCAGGGGCGTTTGCAGGGCATGCTGGATTTCGAAGCGGCACTGGCCCGGGCGCAGGCCCGGGTCGGGTTGATTCCGCAGGCCGCCGTTGCACCGATTGCCCAGGCGTGCCTGGCGTCTTTGTATGACGTGGATGCCCTCGGCGTGGCGATTGCCACGGCGGGCAATTCAGCGATTCCGCTGGTGAAGGCGCTGGGCAAATTGATTGCCATTGAAGACGCAGGGGCCGAGCGTTATGTGCATTTGGGCGCGACCAGCCAGGACGTGATGGACACCGGCCTGGTCCTGCAATTGCGGCGCGCGGTGGGGTTGATCGAAACGGACCTGGCGCAATTGGGCGAGGTGCTTGCTGTTCAAGCCCAGCGTTATGCGCAGGTGCCGTTGGCCGGCCGTACCTGGTTGCAGCACGCCACACCGGTGACGCTGGGGATGAAAATTGCCGGTTGGCTGGGCGCAGTGACGCGCAGTCGTCAGCGCCTTGTCGAACTGAAACCACGCTTGCTGGTGCTGCAGTTCGGCGGTGCGTCAGGAACCCTGGCGGCGCTCGGCGAACACGCCATGCCCGTCGCCGAAGCCTTGGCGGCTGAGTTGCAACTGAGCGTGCCCGAGCAACCCTGGCACACCCAACGTGACCGACTGGTGGAATTCGCCAGCGTGCTCGGCTTGATCGCCGGCAGCCTGGGCAAAGTGGGGCGTGATATCAGCTTGTTGATGCAGACCGAGGCGGCGGAGGTGTTCGAGCCGTCGGCGCCGGGTAAAGGTGGCTCGTCGACCATGCCGCACAAACGCAACCCGGTCGGCGCGGCTGTGCTGATCAGCGCCGCCACACGTGTACCGGGTCTGGTGGCGACGATGTTCAGTGCCATGCCCCAGGAACACGAGCGCAGCTTGGGCCTCTGGCATGCCGAATGGGAAACCCTGCCGCAGATTTGCCGGTTGGTGTCCGGCGCCTTGAAACAGGCGTTGCTGGTCAGCGAAGGATTGGAAGTCGACCCCGAGCGTATGGCGCACAACCTTGATTTGACCCAGGGCCTGGTGCTGGCCGAAGCCGTCAGCATTGTGCTTTCCCAGCGCCTGGGGCGCGAGACCGCGCACCACCTGCTGGAACAATGCTGCAAACGCGCCGTCGCCGAACGGCGCCATTTGCGCGCGGTGCTGGCGGATGAGCCGCAGGTCACCGCGGAGCTGTCGGCGGCCGAACTGGACCGTCTACTCGACCCGGCCCACTACCTGGGCCAGGCCCACACTTGGGTCACCCGTGCGGTGACCGACCATTTTGCATTGACCGCGTAAGGAGACCGCTGTGGCCTTTGTACAACTCGCCGAGGGCGAACTGCATTACCAATTGGAAGGTCCGGTCGACGCGCCGGTGTTGGTGCTGTCCAACTCGTTGGGCACTGACTTGCATATGTGGGACATCCAGATCCCGGCCTTCACCGAGCATTTTCGGGTGCTGCGGCTAGACACCCGTGGCCACGGCAAATCCCTGGTAACCAAGGGCCCCTACAGCATTGAGCAACTTGGCCGCGACGTGATCGCGCTGCTGGATGCGCTGGATATCCAGCGTGCGCATTTTTGCGGGCTGTCCATGGGCGGCCTGATCGGTCAGTGGTTGGGCATCAATGCCGGTCACCGCCTGCAGCGCCTGGTGGTGTGTAACACCGCCGCGAAGATCGGCACCCCGGACATCTGGAACCCACGTATCGACATGGTGTTACGCGATGGCGCGGCAGCGATGGTCGCACTTCGCGATGCTTCAATTGCACGCTGGTTCACCGCCGATTTCGCCGCCGCTAACCCGCACCAGGCCAGGCAGATTACCGACATGCTCGCTGCCACCTCACCTGAGGGTTATGCGGCCAATTGCGCGGCGGTGCGCGATGCGGATTTGCGTGAGCAACTACCGAAAATTCAGGTGCCGACCCTGGTCATTGCCGGCACCGAAGATGCTGTCACCCCGCCAGCCGGTGGTCACTTTATCCAGCAGCAGGTGAAGGGCGCCGAGTACGCCGAGTTCTACGCGGCGCACCTGTCCAATGTTCAGGCCGGCGCTGATTTCAGCAACCGCGTGCTGGAATTCCTGCTGGCCCGCTAAGGAGCTTTTTGTGGACGAGAAACAACGTTATGCCGATGGCCTGCAAGTGCGCCGCGACGTGCTGGGCGATGCCCATGTCGACCGCAGCCTCAATGCCCTGACCGAGTTCAACAGCGAGTTCCAGGAAATGATCACCCGCCATGCCTGGGGTGATATCTGGACCCGCCCCGGCCTGCCTCGGCATACCCGCAGCCTGATCACCATCGCCATGCTGATTGGGATGAACCGCAGTGAAGAGTTGAAATTGCATCTACGTGCTGCCGCCAGTAATGGCGTGACCCGCGCCGAGATCAAGGAGGTGCTGATGCAGAGCGCGATCTACTGCGGGATCCCGGCGGCGAACGCGACGTTTCACCTGGCCGAGTCGGTGTGGGATGAGCTGGGCGTCGAGTCACGCCAGCAGAACTGAATGTGAAATGCGCTCAAATGTGGGAGCGGGCAAGCCCGCTCCCACACGCATTTCAGTGTGTCAGTGTGAGTCGGCGTCCCATATCCAATTCCACACGCCTGGCAGATGCACTTCTTCATCTACAGCCTTCACCGTCCGCGCCAGTGCTGCACGTTCCAGTACGGCAGGGTCGGTGTAGAACGGCTCGGCGGCGGTTTTCATGCCGTTGATCCGGGCACTGTCCATCAGGATCTGTAAGTACTCCTGCATATGCCGCGCGGTGTAGCGGTTGATATCGTGGAAGGTCACCACGACCGGTATCACGCCGTCCACCGTCGGCAGTTCGCCCAAGGCGATGCGTTCGCGTACCACCGACAGTTGCCGATACAAATTCGCGCGGCGACGCGGGCTGCCGTTGAAGCCCCAGATCTTGCCGTCATTGGCACTCAGGTCCGTCAACAATACGTGCATGCCGTGGCGCTGGTAGGCGCTGAAGGTGCGCCTGTCGTAGTTCCAGAAGGGCGGGCGTACCAGTGCCGGTGAGGCACCGGTGATCGACGCAATGTCGGCCGCGCCCTGGGTGAGCGTGCGTTCAAGTTCGGCGTCATTCAGCCAGCGGTGGTTGGTATGAAACGCTGTGGCTGTGTGGAAGGCCAGGACATGCCCGGCGGCGTATTCACGTTCCATGGTCTTGCGCCCGCGCGGGCTACCGCCGGAACGGGACGCTTCGGTCTGCAGGAAGAACACCGCCTTGATGCCTGGCAGCACCGGGTTTTTCGCAAGGTCAGCCATCACCGAGCGGCTTGGGTTGTTATAGCCGGAGGCGCTGGGGCCGTCATCGAAGGTCAGCAGAAAACGGATCGGCGCCTGGGCCTGCAGACGCTCGGCGGTCTGCGGCGTCAAGGCGATGGGCGCACCAATACAGCCGCTGAGGCTCAGCGCCAGGGCGATTGCGATGGCGAAAGATTTCATGGTGTGCACGGGCTCGAATGGAGGCCGCTGCTGGGCGGATCAGCAGCGGCAGGCGCGAACCATACAGTAAGTTTGGCGCCGGTTTACAGCAGACTTATCGGGTAGCTGACGATCAACCGGTTTTCGTCGAACTCGTTGTTGCTGTAGTCCCTGCGCATCGTGGAATTGCGCCAGCGTACGTTGAGGTCCCTGAGCGCACCGCTTTGCACGGTGTAGCCCAATTCGCTCTCGCGGCCCCATTCCTTGCCGTCGGTGATGGTGCCGGTGTGCACGTTGCTGCCGCTGATATAGCGGTTCATCAGCGTCAGGCCCGGTACGCCGAGGGCGGCGAAGTTGTAGTCGTGGCGCACTTGCCAGGATTTCTCCTGGGCGTTGTCGTAGCTGGAGTTGTAACTGTCGTTGGCCAGGGTGCCACCGCTGGTGCCGTTGACGCGCATCCACGCACTGTTGCCGGTGAGTTTTTGCAGGCCGACGTAGAACGTGTTGCCCCCGTAGCGGGCCGAAAACAGGCCGGACCAGGTTTTGTTGTCCAGGTCACCTGCGCGGGCGCTGCCGTCATCCGTGCCATAGAAAAACCCCAGATTGGCGCCCAGGGTCCAGTCGCCGATGGGCTGGCTGTGGGTCAGGTTGATGTATTGCTGGCGGTAGATGTCCTTGAGCTGGGCGTTCCACACGCCGATTTGGGTGCGCTTGTCGTTGAATGCGTATTCGCCGCCCTGGAAGTTGAAACGGTCGGAGGTGAAAGCGGCTTTGCCGGACATCGACATGTCCGACATGCTGCTGTCGTCGCGCGGGCTGTTGGCCCGGAACTGGCCGCCATAGAGGGTCAGGCCGGCAATTTCCCTTGAGGTGATCTGCCCGCCGCGCAGGGTTTGCGGCAGGGAACGGCCGTCGTCGGCGCGCAGGATAGGCAGCACCGGCATCCACTCGCCGACCTTCAGTTCGGTCTTGGAAATCCGCGTTTTGAAGGCAACGCCGAGTCGCCCGAAGTTATCCGCCGGGCGACCGTCGTGGTCCAGCGGCAACAACTGGGTGCCGCCGGTGCCGCGCCCGCCATCAAGCTTTTGTGAGTACAAACCCAGCACGTCCAGCCCGAAACCCACTGTGCCCTGAGTAAAGCCGGACTTGGCGTCGAGGATGAAACTTTGCGTCCATTCCTGCGCGCCGCCCTGGGTTTTGGTCGGGTTGGTGTAATTGCGGTTGAAGAAGAAGTTGCGCACGTTGAGGTTGGCGCTGGCGTCTTCGAGAAAGCCGTGTTCCTCGGCGACCACGGGAAGGGCAAGACTGGCGACAGCGGTCGCCAGCAATAGCTGGCGCGGGTGGAAAGTGCTCATGGCGTTGGACCTGTTGTTATTGGGGTTATGCAGGTGCCGGCCATGGTGCTTGGCGGTGTGGGGGCGATGAAAGTGGGGGAGGGCGGGTTGTGGGCGATGATCGAACGTAATTGTGCTGCGTCAACTCGTCAGCTTCTGGCGTACCGGGGCGGCTGTCTACTGTCAGGTTTGACAGTAGAAACTTGGCATTCAAGCGCCTATTTTCGAGGCGGTAGCAGTTGCTTTCCAGGGGTTTAAGGGAGAAGAGGTCATGAACTTTGGATCATATATGGGTAAGTGTTTAACGTCTTC
The DNA here is from genome assembly GCF_053345295.1 of Pseudomonas sp. M5A4_2d. Classification (NCBI taxonomy): domain Bacteria; kingdom Pseudomonadati; phylum Pseudomonadota; class Gammaproteobacteria; order Pseudomonadales; family Pseudomonadaceae; genus Pseudomonas; species Pseudomonas sp. M5A4_2d. The sequence continues at coordinate 144,181 of NZ_JBKEZW010000004.1, forward strand.
GGATGAGTTCGACGCGAGCTTGATCATTCGGCACAAGAAGCCGATTCCGATTAACTTCGATAACCTTGAGTTGGAGTCCTATATCGAGGGCTATCAGCTGCGCATTCGCTTGGGGATTGAAGACAGCCCTGGCTCGAGAAATGAATTGACCCTTGAAGCCGATCAGCTCCTGTTGAAACCGGGAATGACGTATCCCATCGGTCCGAAATCCTTGCCTGTACGGGCCAGCTTTGGTTTGGAAGGCTACGTTGAGCATCTCCCCAGCATTTATTGGGGCAATTTAGACGTCAATAACATTTACACCGACAAAGCCGGCAAGACATCGATCAATGTCAGCTTCTCGATCGGTTGGGATGACAAACAGGGCAAAGAGATGGAGATCAAGTGCTCGATGCTTCAGGTCAGTACATAGGCTCATTCGGATGATGACCAAAATGTCGGGATATAAAAAAACCGCTTCCTGTGAGGGAAGCGGTTTTTTTCACAACAGCACTATCAGAACAACTTCAGTGCCGGTGCTTCTTCTTTCAACGGCTCGTTCTTCGCGGTCTGCTCATTCCAGCCACCGCCGAGGGCCTTGTACAGGTTGACCTCGCTGTTCAGCTGCGCCAAGCGGTCGGTGATCAGCGATTGCTGGGCACTGAACAGTTGGCGTTGGGCGTCGAGGAAGGTCAGGTTGCTGTCGACACCAATGCGGTAGCGACGCTCGGCCAGGCGGTAGTAATCCTGGTTGGCGGCGACAAAACCACGCTGGGCATCCAGTTGCTGCTTGTAGGTCTCACGCGCGGCGAGGCCGTCGGAGACTTCCTGGAAGCCGGTCTGAATCGCCTTCTCGTAGTTGGCCACGTTGATCTCTTTCTGGATCTTCGAGTAGTCCAGGCTTGCGCGCAGGCTACCGGCGTTGAAGATCGGGATGTTGATCTGCGGGGCGAACGACCAGGTACCCGAGCCGCCTTTGAACAGGCCGCCCAGGGTCGGGCTTGCAGTGCCGGCGCTGGCGGTCAGGCTGATGCTTGGGAAGAACGCAGCGCGGGCCGCGCCGATATTGGCGTTGGCAGCCTTGAGGTTGTACTCGGCCTGCACAATGTCGGGACGACGTTGCAGCAGGTCGGAGGGCAACCCGGCCGGCACTTCGCTGAGCAGGTCATCCGACAGCGGCTTGCTGGCGATATTCGCCGGCAGGCCGGTGCCCAGCAGCAGGGTCAGGCTGTTTTCGTCCTGAGCCACCTGGCGGGTGTAACGCGCCAATTGCACGCGGGCATTTTCCACCGAGGTGCGCGCTTGGCTGAGGTCGAGGGCCGAGGCCACGCCGACTTCGTTGCTGCGCGTGGTGAGCTTGTAGCTCTGCTCGAATGCGCCCAGGGTGTCCTGGGTCAGCTTGAGCAGTTCCTTGTCGGCCTGCCAGGTCAGGTAGGCGTTGGCCACGCTGGCCACCAGGCTGATCTGAGTGCTGCGACGTGCTTCTTCAGTGGCGAAGTACTTTTGCAGCGCTTCTTCACTCAGGCTGCGCACGCGGCCGAACAGGTCCAGCTCATACGAGCTGATCCCCAGGCCAGCCGAGTATTGGCTGGCAATGGTCGATTCGCCGGTCTGCGACAGTTTGGCCGGGGTGCGCGAACGGCTGCCGCTGCCGGTTGCCGATACGGCCGGGAACAGGTCGGCACGCTGGATCTGGTATTGCGCCGCATAGGCGTCGATGTTCAGGGCCGCGACCCGCAGGTCACGGTTGTTCACCAGCGCGGTCTGGATCAGCTGTTGCAGGGCAGGGTCATGGAAAAACTGCTTCCAGCCCTGCTCGGCAGCGGCCTGGCCCGGCGCCTGGGCCGACGAATACGCCGGCCCCTGCGGGAACTGAGCAGCCACCGGCGCTTCGGGGCGCTGATAGTCAGGTATCAGCGAGCAGCCACTGAGCACGAATGCCGTGACGGCTAGGGAAAGTAGCGACTTGCTCATTGGCCAGCCTCTTTAGGAGTTTCAGTAGTAACCGTCTTTTTACGTTCGCCCGCGGCCGATACGGTCGCGAAGAACAGTGGGACCCAGAAGATCGCCAGGACGGTGGCGGTGATCATACCGCCAATTACGCCGGTACCGATGGCATGCTGGCTGCCTGAGCCGGCGCCGGTGGAGATCGCCAGTGGCAATACGCCGAGGACGAACGCCATGGAGGTCATGATGATCGGCCGCAGACGCATGCGGGACGCCTCGATGGCCGCCTCGACGATGCCTTTGCCCTGTTCGTGGAGCTCTTTGGCAAACTCCACGATCAGGATGGCGTTTTTCGCCGCCAAGCCCACCGTCACCAACAGGCCCACCTGGAAGAACACGTCGTTGGACAACCCGCGCATGCTGGTCGCCATCAACGCACCCACAACCCCCAGCGGCACTACCAGGATCACTGCGATCGGGATCGACCAGCTTTCGTACAGTGCAGCGAGGCAGAGGAACACCACCAGCAGCGACAAGGCGTACAGCGCAGGTGCCTGGGAGCCGGACAGGCGTTCTTCATACGACAGGCCGGTCCACGCATAGCCGACACCTGCCGGCAGTTGCTTGGCAATACGTTCGACTTCGGCCATGGCGTCACCGGTACTGTAGCCCGGCGCCGGCGTACCGAGGACTTCCATCGCCGCAACACCGTTGTAGCGCGAGAGTTTCGGCGAACCGAAGATCCACTTGCCCGAAGCGATGGCGGACAACGGCACCATCTTCCCGGAGTCGCTACGCACGTACCATTTGTTCAGGTCTTCAGGCGACATGCGGCTGGCGGCTTCACCTTGCACGTACACCTTCTTCACCCGACCGCGGTCGATGAAGTCGTTGACATAGCTGCCACCCAGGGCGATCGCCAGGGTCTGGTTGATGTTCGACAGGGTGATGCCTTGGGCACTGGCCTTCTCGTCGTCGACGGTGAGCTCGTACTGCGGCTCATCGTTCACGCCGTTGGGGCGCACACCTGCCAGAATCTTGCTTTGTGCTGCCATACCCAGGAACTGGTTACGCGCCGCCATCAATTTATCGTGGCCGACACCGCCCTGGTCTTGCAGGAACACGTCGAAGCCGGTGGCGTTACCCAGTTCCAGTACAGACGGCGGAACGATGGCAAATACCATGGCGTCCTTGAAGGTCTGCATGAAGTAGCCCTGGGCGCGCTTGGCGATCTCGAACACCGAGTTGGAAGCGTCACGCTCGCCCCACGGCTTGAGCATCACAAAGGCCAGGCCCGAACTTTGGCCACGACCGGCGAAGTTGAAGCCGTTTACGGTAAACACCGATTTCACGCCTTTGCCTTCGCCCGGCTCGCCTTCCTTGTCGTTGAGCAGGAATGCACGCATATCGTCGATGACTTTTTGCGTACGTTCAGCCGTGGAACCTACCGGCGTCTGCACCTGGGCAAAGATCACGCCCTGGTCTTCATCGGGCAGGAACGCCGCAGGGATGCGCATGAACAGCCAGATCATGCCGGCGATGATCAGTGCGTACACCAGGAACGCCGGGATCTTGTGCTTGATCATGTTACCCACGCCGCGCTCGTAGCTCAGTACGCCACGGTCGAAGGTGCGGTTGAACCAGCCGAAGAAACCACGCTTGGGTTGGCCGTGTTTTTCCGGGTCGATCGGCTTGAGCATGGTGGCGCACAAGGCCGGGGTGAAGATCAGCGCAACCAGTACCGACAACGCCATGGCCGAAACGATGGTGATGGAGAACTGTTTGTAAATCACACCGGTGGAACCACCGAAGAACGCCATCGGCAACAGAACCGCCGACAGCACCAGGGCAATACCCACCAGGGCGCCCTGGATCTGGCCCATGGACTTGACCGTCGCCTCCTTGGGCGACAGGTGCTCCTCGGCCATCACCCGCTCGACGTTTTCCACCACGACGATGGCGTCATCCACCAGCAAGCCGATGGCCAGGATCATGCCGAACATGGTCAGGGTGTTGATGGTGAAACCGAACGCCGCCAGGATCCCGAAGGTACCCAGCAACACCACGGGTACGGTCATGGTAGTGATGATGGTCGCGCGGAAGTTCTGCAGGAACAGGAACATCACCAGGAACACCAGCACGATCGCTTCGACCAGGGTATCGACTACGCCGGAGATCGATTCGGTCACGACTGGGGTGGTGTCATACGGCACCACCGCCTTCATCCCAGGCGGGAAGAACGGTTCGAGCGACGCGACGGTGGCGCGGATGGCCTTGCCGGTGTCGAGGGCGTTGGCGCCCGAAGCCAGCTTGATCGCCATACCGGAAGCCGGCTTGCCGTTGAACTGCGCAGCGATGCTGTAGTTCTGGCCGCCGAGCTCAATACGGGCAACATCCTTCAGGCGTACCTGTGAGCCGTCGGTATTGACCTTCATCAGGATATTGCCGAACTGCTCGGCAGTCTGCAGGCGGGTCTTGCCAATGATAGTGGCGTTCAGCTGGGTGCCGGGCAGGGCAGGCAGGCCGCCCAGTTGGCCGGTAGCCACCTGCACGTTCTGTGCAGAAATCGCGGTGCTCACATCCACCGGCGTGAGCTGGTAGTTGTTCAGCTTGCCCGGGTCCAGCCAGATACGCATGGCGTACTGCGAACCGAACACCTGGAAGTCACCTACACCCGCGGTCCGCGAAATCGGGTCCTGGATGTTCGACACGATGTAGTTGGACAGGTCGTCCTTGGTCATGCTGCCGTCTTCCGACACCAGACCGATCACCATCAGGAAGTTCTTCACCGACTTGGTCACGCGGATACCCTGCTGCTGCACTTCTTGCGGCAGCAGTGGGGTCGCCAGGTTCAACTTGTTCTGCACCTGAACCTGGGCGATATCCGGGTTGGTACCCTGGTTGAACGTCACGGTGATGGTCATGCTGCCGTCGGAGTTACTGTCCGAGGAAACATAACGCAGGTTGTCGATACCGTTGAGCTGTTGCTCGATGACCTGAACCACGGTGTCCTGCACGGTTTGTGCGGACGCACCTGGGTAGGTCACCTGGATGTCGATGGCGGTCGGCGCGATGGCCGGGTATTGGTTGATGGGCAACTTCATGATCGAAAGTGCCCCGACCAGCATGATCACCAGGGCAATAACCCAGGCGAAAATGGGGCGGTCGATAAAAAATTTCGACATGGATTACTCCCCTTTGCCAGCAGCGGCAGCAGGAGCAGCAGCACTGCCGGCGTCAGCAGGCTTAGCGTTGTCGGCCGGCTTGACCTTGACCTCGACGCCCGGCTTGACGTACTGCAAGCCTTCTGTGATCACACGGTCACCGGCGTTCAAGCCTTTTTCCACCAGCCAGTAGGCACCGTACGTACGGTTGGCCACCAGCTCACGCTGCTCGACCTTGTTGTCGGCGTTGACGATCAGCGCCGTTGGAGTGCCCTTCAGGTCGCGGGTCACGCCTTGCTGCGGTGCCAGGATAGCCTTGCTGTTCACGCCGGCTTGCAGCTGGGCGTGGACGAACATGCCCGGCAGCAGGGTGTGTTCAGGGTTCGGGAACACGGCGCGCAGGGTCACGGAACCGGTGGTCTGGTCGACCGACACTTCGGAGAACTCCAGCTTGCCGTCCTGGCCGTAGGCGGTGCCGTCTTCCAGGGTCAGCTTGACCTTGGCAGCGTTTTCGCCGGCTTTTTCCAGCTGACCGCTTGCCAGATCGCGGCGCAGTTTGAGCATTTCTGCCGAGGACTGCGTGACGTCGACGTAGATCGGGTCCAGTTGCTGGATCACGGCCATGGCATCGGCCTGGCCATTGCTCACCAGTGCGCCTTCGGTGACCGAAGAACGGCCAATACGCCCGGAGATCGGCGCGAACACTTTGGTGTAGCGCACGTTGATCTGGGCGGTTTGCACGTTGGCTTCCGACGTCATGCGGTTGGCAACGGCCGTGTCGTATTCCTGACGGCTGACGGCTTGCTCATCGACCAACTGCTTGTAGCGGTCGGTGATCGACTTGGTTTGGGTCAGGCTCGCTTGTGCGCTTTTCAGGGTGGCTTCATACACCGACGGGTCGATCTGGTAGAGCTGTTGCCCTTCCTTCACGTCGCCACCTTCCTTGAACAGGCGCTTGAGAATGATGCCATTGACCTGAGGACGAACCTCCGCGATGCGGTAGGCCGTGGTGCGGCCCGGCAGCTCGGTGGTCAGGGTAAAGGCTTGCGGTTGAATGGTGACCACGCCGACCTGAGGGGTTTGAGCGGGCGGAGCCGCTTCTTCCTTTTTACATCCGCTGAGCAGCGATGCCAGGGCGACGGCAGTGACCAGAGCGGTAACAGCTGGCTTAAGTTGCATGAAGATCCTCGGGTCAGGCGCGCAGAATGCGCACAAGAAGTGTGGAAGGGTAAAAAACAAGCTGTGAGTAGATAAGTAGCTTGCTACGCAATATACTTACGTTCATGGTTGTTTGTAAACTCTTGACAGGCTTCGCGGATTGTTGACAAAGCAACCGCCAAAGCCTCGATTTTAGTACGTTCGGCGCCCATGACGGTGTCGTCCCACAATTATTCAGATGATCGTTACCGCCTATTAAAGCAGCGTTACCGATAGTCCCACGTGTTTTGATTGAGGTTTTACTGCCATGGTTCGTCGCACCAAAGAGGAAGCTCAGGAAACGCGCAGCCAAATTCTCCAAGCCGCCGAGCAAGCCTTTTATGAGCGGGGCGTTGCGCGGACTACGCTGGCGGACATCGCTGCGTTGGCCGGGGTGACGCGCGGGGCTATCTATTGGCATTTCAGTAACAAGTCCGATTTGCTGCAGGCACTGCTCGACACGCTGCACGAACCGTTGGACGAGTTGGCCCGGGCCAGTGAGAGCGAGGATGAAGTCGACCCGCTTGGCTGTATGCGCAAGTTGTTGATTCATTTGTTTCATCAGGTGGCTCTGGACCCGAAAACACGGCGCATCAACGAGATTTTGTTTCATAAGTGCGAGTTCACCGATGAAATGTGTGACATGCGTCGCCAGCGCCAGACCCATAGCCTGGAATGCAACCTACGTATCGGCCTGACCTTGCGTAACGCGATCCATCGCGGGCAACTTCCGGAAAATCTCGACACCACCCGTGGGGCGGTGTGCATGCATGCCTATATCAACGGGATCATTGGCCAGTGGCTGCTGGTGCCCGATAGCTTTCAACTGCATCAGCAGGCTGAACGCTGGGTTGATGCAGGGCTGGACATGCTGCGCCTGAGTCCCAGCCTGCGCAATTAAGACAAAGTGCGTAATTACGTCCAGTTGTGTCAACAGTAAAGACGAGACACAGTCGATCGTCCCTTCGAGCGATTGGTGGGGTGACTTTATATACGGGCTGGCGGGCGGTTGATAGGTAGCCGCCTAAGTATTTTGTAGCGATATTGTTGCAAGGCTGTGAAGGAATGTTTCCCAGCGCTGGTGCGCATTCCAAATGTGTAAGCGGGTTTGCTCACGAATACGGTCTGTCAGCTACAGGTGTGCTAACTGATCCACCGCATTCGCGAGCAAGCCCGGTCCCACACAAGCCGCTACCACCTCAGATCTCTGGTGTATTCCAGGGCGCAGTAAAAAGCCCCGGTTCCTGCGAACCGGGGCTTTTTGCGTTTCAGACGATCAGAGCGCCAGTGTCGGGTAGTCGATGTAACCGACCGGGCCCTTGGCGTAGAAGGTTTCCGGGTGCGCTTCATTCAATGGCGCATCGGCCTTCAGGCGCGCCGGCAGGTCCGGGTTGGCAATGAACGGTACGCCAAACGCCACCGCATCAGCCTTACCGGAAGCCAGCCAGGCATTGGCGCTGTCTTTGGTGAAGCGTTCGTTGGCGATGTACGGGCCGCCGAAGGCTTTTTTCAGTTGCGGGCCGAGGCTGTCGCCGGCTTCTTTTTCACGCGAGCAAATGAACGCGATGCCACGCTTGCCAAGTTCGCTGGCGACGTAGGTGAAGGTTTCGGCCAGGTTGTCGTCGCCCATGTCATGGGAGTCGGCGCGCGGTGCCAGGTGCACACCTACACGGCCGGCGCCCCAGACTTCGATGGCGGCGTCAGTCACTTCCAGCAGCAGGCGCGCACGGTTTTCCAGGGAACCACCGTAGTTGTCGGTACGTTTGTTGGTGCTGCTCTGCAGGAACTGGTCGAGCAGGTAACCGTTGGCGCCGTGGATTTCCACGCCGTCAAAGCCTGCGGCCTTGGCGTTTTCAGCACCGACGCGGTAAGCATCGACGATGTCGGCGATTTCAGCGGTTTCCAGGGCGCGCGGCGTTGGGTAGTCGGCCAGCGGACGCACCAGGCTCACGTGGCCTTTGGGCTGGATGGCGCTTGGTGCCACCGGGGTTTCGCCGTTCAGGTAGGACGCGTGGGAGATCCGGCCAACGTGCCACAGTTGCAAGACGATCTTGCCGCCTGCGCCGTGTACGGCCTTGGTCACATTGGCCCAACCGCGCACCTGGTCGTTGGACCAGATACCCGGAGTGTCCGGGTAGCCCACGCCCAGCGGCGTCACGGAAGTGGCTTCGCTGAGGATTAGCCCGGCGGAAGCGCGTTGCACGTAATACTCGGCCATCAGCGCGTTGGGCACGCGACCGGCATCAGCGCGGCAGCGGGTCAGCGGTGCCATGATGATGCGGTTCGACAGTTCCAGGTCGCCCAGTTTGATCGGATCGAAAATAGTCGTCATGGGATAACACCCTTCTCTTTAAGTGGATTGATCAGTTGGTCGCAGGGGCCAGGTCGGCATCGCCGCTCTGACGGAAAGTAATCAGGGTCACCAGCAGGGCAAGAATCGCCAGGGCCGCAGCGGCCAGAGGCACGCTGGTCAGGCCGAAACCGTGGGCAATCACACTGCCGCCAACCCAGGCGCCCAGGGCGTTGCCGATGTTGAAGGCGCCGATGTTCAGGGTGGACACCAGGTTCGGTGCCGCCTTGCCGAAGGTCACCACGTTGATTTGCAGCGCCGGTACGGCGGCGAACGAGGCGGCGGCCCACAGGAACAGGGTGATTTCAGTCGGGATCACTGCGACGCTGGTCCAGGTCAACACCGTGGAGACCACCGCCATGCTGATGAACACGCCGATCAGGGTGGCCGCCAGGCGCTTGTCCGCCAGCTTGCCGCCGATGATGTTGCCCACGGTGAGGCCCAGGCCGATCAGCAGCAGGGTCCAGGTCACGCCTTTGGGCGACACGCCGGTGACGTCGCCGAGCAGCGGCGCGACATAGGTGAAGAGGGTGAACATGGAGGCGGCGAACAGCGCGGTCATGGTCAGCGACAACCAGATGCCGGCGCCCTTGAGGGCGGCCAGTTCGGCGCGCATGTCGAGTTTTTCTTCGTCGCGCTTGGCCGGCAGGAAGCGAATCAGGCCGATCAGCGCCACCACCCCAATGACGGTCACTGCCCAGAAGGTCGAGCGCCAGCCGGCTTCCTGGCCCAGCGCGGTACCCAGCGGCACGCCGAGTACGTTGGCCAGGGTCAGGCCGGTGAACATCAAGGCTACAGCGGAAGCACGCTTGTTGGCCGGCACCAGGTTGGCGGCGACCACCGAACCGATACCAAAGAAGGCGCCGTGGCACAACGCGGTGACCACACGGGCAACCATCAGCACGTTGTAGTCACTGGCCAAAGCACAGAGCAGGTTGCCGACAATAAAGATGCCCATCAACGCTACGAGGGCGGCCTTGCGTGGCAGCCTGGCGGTGGCCAGTGCCATGAAGGGCGCGCCGATGGCCACGCCCAATGCGTAGCCAGTGACCAGCCAGCCGGCGCCGGGAATCGACACACCCAGGTCCGCCGCCACATCGGGCAGCAAGCCCATGATGACGAACTCGGTGGTGCCGATGGCGAAGGCGCTCAGGGCCAGTATGAGTAGCGAGAGGGGCATTATCGTTTCCTTGGTTACAGCGGTTCGATGATTTCAGCGCTGAGTTCAGTCGTGAGCGCCGCGAGGAACGCTTGGATCACTTCCTCATTACGCTTGAAAAAGTGCCACTGTCCGGCCTTCTGGCTGCTGATCAACCCGGCCCGTTGCAGGGTGGCCAGGTGGGCCGACACGGTCGACTGGGACAAGCCGCAGCGCTGGTCGATCTGCCCGGCGCAGATGCCGTATTCGTGGTTGTGCAATTGCTCTGGGAACTGCACTTTCGGGTCTTTGAGCCAGGTGAGAATGTCTCGTCGTACTGGGTGTGCCAGTGCTTTTATTATTTCGTCGAGGTCGATGGACATGGCGGGTGCTCGGTTTCGTAAAGCGTTATATCGCGATGAGGCGAACTTTAAATCGGTATATCCCGATATACCAATATGATTTTGGTCTTAGGCCAGGCCAAATCGATATATCGGGTTATAACGATACGTTGACGGCAGTGCTAAACTGCGCGCCATGAATTATCTCGCACATCTGCACCTGGGCGGCCAACTTCCTGCGCAACTGCTGGGCAGCCTCTATGGTGATTTCGTCAAAGGCCGCCTGCAGGGGCAGTTCAGCCCGCAAATCGAGTCGGCGATTCAGTTGCATCGCTCGATCGACCGTTTCACCGACAGCCACCCGTTGGTAGGGGCGGCGTTGTCACGCTTCAGCCTGACCCGCAAGCGCTATGCCGGGATCGTCCTCGATGTGTTTTTCGACCATTGCCTGGCGCGGGATTGGGCGCTGTATGCCGACCAGCCGCTGGAGCACTTCACGTCGCAGGTGTATCGCGTACTGGCCGCCGAACCCCAGTTGCCGGGGCGGCTGGCGCAGATTGCGCCGTATATGGCAGCGGATGATTGGCTGGGCTCGTACCGTGAGTTCGCGGTGATGGAGCAGGTGTTGCGTGGGATCTCGCGGCGCCTGACGCAGCCTCAGGAATTGGGCCATGCGATGCAGGAGTTGCGGGTTTTGTATGAGCCGTTGAGCGAAGACTTCCGGGTGTTCTACCCTGAATTGCAGAAATTCGCACAAGCCCATCTGATTAGTGGGATCTAAATGTGGGAGCGGGCTTGCTCGCGAATGCGGTGTATCAGTCAGCCTATTTGTTGCTGACAGACTGCATTCGCGAGCAAGCCCGCTCCCACATTTTTTGACCGTGCCCGCTTTAGGCAGCAAACGCCGGTCGCACCGCCACCTGCTCAGTTTCCGGCAACGGCCCGAACAACGCCTTCTGCACCGCCTGCTGTGCCTGGAACGCCAGCGCTGCGCGTTCCTGCCCGGCGCAGGCAATCGGCGTGAGCACATGGATTTCCACGTCTCCCTGGTCATTGCCAAACAGGCGCATCAGGTGCGAGAGCAAATCGTCATCGCCAATAAACGGTGCCAGCGCGTCTACTTGCCCGTCGCGCAGGTAACGAATTGCCACCGGTTGCAGCGACACGTCCGCGTCAATCGCACTGGCCAGCAAGCGCCCGTGAAAGGTACGCAGGCTGCGCCCGTCGGTGGTGGTGCCTTCCGGGAACATCAGCAGCGGGTGCTGTTGCTCCAGATGACGGGTCATCTGCTTGCGGATCAACTGGCTGTCGCCCGAACCCCGGCGGATAAACAGGCTGCCGGCCTTGGCCGCCAACCAGCCGGCCACCGGCCAGGTGCGCACTTCGGCCTTGGACAGAAACGACATCGGCGCCACAGCGCCCAGCAACGGAATATCGGTCCAGGACACGTGATTGCTCACCCACAGCATTGGCTGCGTCGGCAGTTCACCGTGCACTGTCACGCGAAAGGGCAGGGCGTTGGTCAGCCGCGCCATAAAAAACCGCGACCAGCGCTGGCGCCGCACCATCGAATTGGCCACACCCAAACGCTCGAACACACCAAACACACTGGCCATGCTCAAGCCCAGCGCCACCACCAGCAGCACCCGGGCGATGCGCCCGTACACGCGCAGGCGGCCCATTACATGGCCGCCTTGAAGTGGCGCGCGTAACGCGGGCACAACTCATCGCGCTTGAGCAGGATGAACACGTCGGCCACCTGGAAATCTTCATCCCAGCACGGCTCGCCGCAGATCTTCGCACCCAGGCGCATATAGGCCTTGAGCAGCGGCGGCATTTCCGCGATGACGTTGGACGGCAGGTCCAGCGCTGGCAGTGGTCTTTTCGGCTCGGCGCGCAGGTGTTCGTTGCACAGGTAGCGTTCGCGCAGGCGCTGCATGATCGCATGGGCCTGGATGCCGCCGTCGTGCATCGGGATGCTCGCGCAGCCCATCAGGTAGCTGTAGCCGCCCTGATTTAACACCTCGGCCAACTCGCCCCACAACACGGCAATGGTGCCGCCATTGCGATAGGCCGGGTCGACGCAGGTGCGGCCGATCTCCAGGATCGGGCCTTGCAAGTGCAGCAAACCATGCAGGCTGAATTCTTCTTCGCTGTAGAACCGGCCCAGGGTGCTGGCGGCCTGGTGATCGAGTAAACGGGTAGTGGCCACCAATCGACCGCTGTTCAAGTCCCGCACGCCAATGTGGCTGCAGTGAACATCATAGTCATCCATGTCCAGACCCAGTTCCGCGCCTTTCAGCTTGGCGTTGAACTCGCCGCTGAACACGTTGAACCGCAGGGCCTGGGCTTCCTGCAATGCCTGCGCGCCAATCAGGCGTTCGGCTTGCAGACGGCGTTCATTGCCGGTGTCGCTGATGCGGGCGATCTGAGTCATGGCGAATCTCCGAGTGCCAGCCACGTTCCGGCCGGTCGACTTGTTTGTCCAAACTCAGGCTATGTAGGCTCGGTGTCATCTCCATGAAGTTCCAGTGACGCTTAGATGACAGCCGCGGCAGGGCGCCTTCTACCGGATGCAGCGCGATCCAAATGTGGGAGGGGGCTTGCTCCCGATGACGGTGGATCAGTTACAGATAAGCTGACTGAGCCACTGCCATCGGGAGCAAGCCCCCTCCCACAATTAACATGCATCCACTCAAGACTCGCGTAGCAAAACTGTCACTCATCCAGGCTAGGCTCGCGGGCTTGAATGCCCCCCTTGAGTTTGTGTCCATGGTCCGAGGCCTGTTGTGCGTTGCCCTGCTGTTAGCCACCGTCACCGCCCGCGCCGAAACTTGGCCTGACAAGGATTGGGCCAAGGGCACACCGCTCGACGGTCCCGCTGTCGAAGCCCTCAATGCCTACGCTTTTCCAACCCGTGACGACGCCACCCGCCAAGGCATTCGCACCGACGCGCTGCTGGTGATCCGCGATGGCGTGATCATCTACGAACGCTACGCCGCACCCACCACCGCTGGCACCCCGCACCTGACCTGGTCGATCAGCAAAAGCCTGATGGCCACCGTGCTCGGCGTGGCCTACGGCGAAAACCGCTTCAAACTCACCGACCCGGCGGCGCGCTTCTACCCGCCGATGAAACAACACCCCAAGGTCACCCTGGCCGACCTGCTGCACTGGGCCTCGGGCCTGGCCTGGCAGGAAGACTATGAATACGCGCCGCTGAAATCCTCGGTGGTGGCGATGCTCTACACCCGTGGCCGCGCCGACATGGCCGAGTTCGCCGCCGATACCGAGGCCGCCGCCGCACCGGGCCAGGCCTTCCGTTATTCCAGCGGCGACAGCAATATCTTGTCCGCCGCCCTCAAAGGCATGCTCGGCCACAAGGCCTATGTGAATTACCCGTGGGAGGCGCTGTTCAAGCCGCTGGGCATTCACAACGCTACCTGGGAAACCGATGCCGACGAGACCTTCGTCGCTTCGTCCTACGCCTACCTCACCGCCCGCGACCTGGCACGCGTCGGCCTGCTGATGGCGCGCGACGGCCGTTGGGGTGAGCAGCAATTGCTGCCTAAAGAGTGGGTCGCCTTCAACCGCCAACCCTTCGACAAATACAAAGCCGGCCAGGACGAAGCCGTGCCCGGCGGCCAATGGTGGCTCAACCGCGAAGTGCAGGGCGCCGCCCGACCGTGGCCCGACGCCCCCGCCGACACTTTCGCCGCCCTGGGCCACTGGGGCCAGGCGTTGTTTGTGATGCCGGATGAACATTTGGTGATCGTGCGCTACGGCGATGACCGCGACGGCAGCTACCGCCATAACGAACTGCTCAAACGCGTGCTTGCGGCGGTGCAACCATGATCCGCCGTCACCCGTTTATCAGCGTTTTCCTGCTGCTGTTAATCGCCCTGCTGGGTTGGATCTGGCACGAGCGCGTCAACCTGCAAGCCTTCCCCGACATCATCGCGGCGTACACGGCCAAGGAGTACTGCTCGTGCCGGTATGTGGAGAACAATCCGGCTGCTTATTGCCTGGGGTATGTGAAGCAGTACGTGCCCGTCAGCCGCTTCATCGACACGCCGGAACGCAGTGAAGTAACGGCGAGTGGGTTGGGGCGCACGCACACGGCAAGGTGGCTGGGTGAGCGCCAGGGTTGTCGCCTGACCCCCTGAAACACCCAAATCTCCTGTGGGAGCTGGCTTGCCTGCGATGACGGCGGCACGGACAAACGTGATGTTGACTGACCTACCGCTATCGCAGGCAAGCCAGCGCCCACATTGGATTTGCACCGTTTGTGATATTGCGCTTAAGGTTCGTCCAGGTTTTTTTCCCCATGAGTCTTTATGTTCAATGCCAAACCTCTGGCTTTCACGCTGCTGACCTGTGCAGCCCTGCCTGCCCACGCCGATTGGTACCTGGATAACGAGTCCTCGCGGCTGTCGTTTGTCACCACCAAAAATACTGAAATCGCTGAAGTGCATCGCTTCCTGGTGTTGCACGGCAAAGTCGACAGCCAGGGCGCAGCGCAATTGGAAGTGGAGCTGGAGTCGATCAACAGTGGCATCCCGCTGCGCGATGAGCGCATGCGCAATGAACTGTTCCAGATCAAGACCTTCCCCGAAGCGTTGATTCGTGCGCAGATCAACCTGCAACCCATCAATGACCTGGCCCCCGGCGCGCAGGTGGAATTGCGCCTGCCGCTGAGCGTCACCCTGCGTGGCAAGACCCAAACCTACAGTGCCGAGTTGTTGGCCACCCGCCTGGATGACCGCCGTTTCCAGGTGGTGACCCTGGAGCCGGTGGTGTTGCATGCCGAGGATTTCGAGCTGGCGCCGGGCGTGGCGGCGTTGCGTAAGGCGGCGGGGCTTAAGTCGATCAGTTTGTCGGTGCCGGTGGGTGCGGTACTGATCTTTACGGCGCGCTGAGATGAGCGGCGCAGTGTTTCCGTGGCGCAGCGCCAACCGGTTCGAGTTGCTGGTCGACGGGCCGAGTTTCTTTCCGCAGATGCTGGTGGGCATTGCCCGCGCCGAGCAGCAAGTCGAGCTGGAGTTGTACCTGGTGGAAGCCGGCGCATGCGCCGAAGCCATGGTGCAGGCGTTGGTGCTGGCCGCCGAACGCGGCGTGCTCGTGCGTTGCCTGTTTGATGATTACGGCAGTTTGGCGTTTACGCTGGGGCTGCGCAAACGCCTGACCGATGCGGGCGTGGAGCTGCGGTTTTACAATCGCTTGAGCTGGCGGCGGTGGGTGCGAAACCTGTACCGCGACCATCGCAAACTGTTGCTGATCGACCAGAGCATCGCGCTGGTGGGGGGGACGGGCGTCACGGATGAGTTCTGGACGCCGGGGCAGGACACCGCCGAGTGGCATGAGGTGATGGTGCAAATCAGCGGCCCACTGGTGCTGGACTGGCAAGCACTGTTCGAACGCCAATGGCATGCCAATGTGGCGCGCCGCGCGTGGAAGCCCTCTACCCATTTTGGTTTGCCGCGCCTGCCCAAGGTGCCTGCGGCCGGGCCGGGTCTTGGCCGCGTGGCCTATGCCGACGCCCGCCAGCACCGCGATATTTTGCAGTCGCTGATTCGCGCATTGAACAGTAGCCAGCAACGCATCTGGCTGGCGACGCCGTATTTTTTGCCGACCTGGAGCGTGCGCCGTGCCTTGCGCCGTGCGGCCGGACGCGGCGTGGATGTGCGTTTGCTGCTCACCGGCCCACGCACCGATCACCCCTCCGTACGTTACGCCGGGCATCGTTATTACCCGCGTTTGCTGCGTGCGGGTGTGCAGATCTTTGAATACCAGCCGTGCTTTCTGCACCTCAAAATGGTGCTGGTAGATGATTGGGTGAGCATCGGCTCGTGCAATTTCGACCATTGGAATTTGCGCTTCAATCTGGAAGCCAACCTGGAGGCATTGGACCCTGAGTTGACGCTGGCCGTGGCGGGCAGTTTCGAGCGCGATTTTGCCCAGAGCCAGGCAGTGAGTCTGGAGGCGTGGAAGGCGCGGCCGCTGTGGCGGCGCGTGAAGCAGCGGGTGTGGGGGTGGATTGATCGGTTGGTGGTGAATCTGTTGGATCGGCGGGGGTAAGTCAGCCACTGAAGTCAAATGTGGGAGTTGGCTTGCCTGCGATAGCGATGGTGAATGTTCCACCGCTATCGCAGGCAAGCCAGCTCCCACACTGACCGCATTTACAGTTTTAGATCAGAGCAGCTCGAATGTCTGCTGCTGCACATCCTGGGAGTCCAACCCGATCTGTACATTGAACTCGCCCGGTTCTGCGGCGAACTTGAGCTGGGTGTTGTAGAACTTCAAGTCTTCCTCGGTGATGGTGAAGTGCAACGTGCGTTCTTCACCGGCTTTGAGCATGACTTTCTGGAAGTTCTTCAGCTCTTTGATCGGGCGGATCATCGAGCCGGCCACGTCCTGGATATACAACTGCACCACGGTTTCGCCGTCTACCTTGCCGGTGTTTTTCAGCGTGACGCTGGCGTCGAGCTTGCCGGTTTTATTCAACGTGGTGGACGACAGCGCCATGTCCGACAAGCTGAACGTGGTGTAGCTCAGGCCATAACCAAACGGGAACAGGGGGCCGGTGACGTCATCGAAATACTGCGAGGTGTAGTTACCCGGCTTGCCTGGGGTGAACGGCCGGCCGATGCTCAGGTGGTTGTAGTAGGTCGGAATCTGCCCCACCGAGCGTGGGAAGGTGATCGGCAGCTTGCCTGACGGGTTGTAGTCGCCGAACAGCACGTCGGCGATGGCGTTGCCGCCTTCGGTGCCGGCGAACCAGGTTTCCAGGATCGCGTCAGCCTGCTTGTTCTCATCGAGAATCGACAGTGGGCGACCGTTCATCAATACCAACACCAAAGGCTTGCCGGTGGCCTTAAGGGCCTTGATCAGGTCGCGTTGGCTTTGTGGGATGTTCAGGTCGGTACGGCTCGAGGATTCGTGGGACATGCCACGGGATTCACCCACGGCAGCCACGACCACGTCAGCGTCCTTCGCGGCTTTCACCGCTTCGTCGATCATCACTTGCGAAGAGCGCGTGTCATCCACCACTTCCGGCGCATCGAAGTTGAGGAAGTTGAGGTAGTCGACCACCGCCTTGTCGTTAGTGATGTTGGCGCCACGGGCATAGATCACTTTGCCTTTCTCGCCGATCACGGCGTTCATGCCGTCCAGCAGGGTCACCGATTGTTCAGGCTTACCGGCAGCCGCCCAACTGCCCATCATGTCGATCGGTGCCTTGGCCAATGGCCCAACCAGGGCGATGGTTGCGGACTTTTTCAGCGGCAAAGTGTTGTTCTGGTTTTTCAGCAAGACCAGGCTGCGGCGCGCGATATCGCGGGCATCGCTGCGGTGCAGGCGGCTGTCGGCATAGGTGTCGGCCGGGTCATCCTCGGCCTTGCCGATACGCAGGTACGGGTCTTTGAACAGGCCCATGTCGTACTTGGCGCCGAGCACTTCACGCACGGCATTGTCGATGTCGCTTTGCTCGATCTCGCCGGACTTGAGCAGGCCGGGTAATTCCTTGCCGTACAGCGAGTCGTTCATGCTCATGTCGATGCCGGCCTTGATCGCCAGCTTGGCGGCTTCACGCCCGTCCTTGGCCACGCCGTGCTTGATCAGCTCGAAGATCGCGCCGTGGTCACTCACGGCCAGGCCTTTGAAGCCCCAGTCTTTGCGCAGCAGGTCGTTCATCAGCCAGGTGTTGGCCGTGGCGGGTACACCGTTGATCGAGTTCAATGCCACCATCACGCCGCCGGAACCGGCCTTGATCGCCGCGTGGTACGGCGGCAGGTAGTCCTGGTACATCTTGACCGGGCTCATGTCGACCACGTTGTAGTCGCGACCGCCTTCCACCGCGCCGTACAGGGCGAAGTGCTTGACGCTGGCCATGATGCTGTCGGCATTGGCGGGGCTGGTGCCCTGGAAGGCCTTGACCATCACTTCGGCAATGCGCGAGACCAGACACGTGTCTTCGCCGAAGCCTTCGGACGTGCGGCCCCAGCGTGGGTCGCGGGAGATATCGACCATCGGCGCAAAGGTGATGTCGAGGCTGTCGGCGGCGGCTTCCTGGGCGGCGATACGCCCGGAGCGGCCGATGGCGTCCATGTCCCAGCTGGAGGCCAGGGCCAGGCTGATCGGGAAAATCGTGCGGTGGCCGTGGATCACGTCATAGGCGAAGAACATCGGGATCTTCAACCGGCTGCGCATGGCCGCGTCCTGCATCGGACGGTTTTCCGGGCGGGTGATCGAGTTGAAGGTGCCACCGATACGGCCGGCGGCAATTTCCTTGCGGATCAGCTCGCGGGGCATTTCAGGGCCGATGCTGATCAGGCGCAATTGGCCGATCTTTTCATCCAGGGTCATCTGCTTGAGCAGGTCGCTGACGAAGGCGTCCTTGTCTTTAAGCGCAGCAGGCTTTGTTTCTGCCCATACGGGGTGAGTGGCCAGAGTGGCAACAAGGCCGAGCAAACACAGCTTCTTCATGAATATCCTTTTTCGGCTCACTGCGCAGCGATTACGCTGATCGGCCAAAATGTGGGGAGCGTCTATTGTTGTTCGGGTGTTGTTCAGATAAATACCGCACACTTCTGAACTCTACATCGCGCTGGGCATCTTTTAGCTGATTGGCTCAATGCATTCCAGTGGTGGTGGCGGATTATGCCCCAAGCGCGCGGTTTATAGGGTGAGTCGTCAAATTCCATCAAGTTTGGGCAGGAGAGACACCATGCAAGTAGCACAACATTACCGCTGGGGCTTCAAGGCCGCGGCTCTGCTACTGATCAGCAGCGTGCTGAGCGGTTGTGGCATCAATACGATTCCGACCCTGGATGAACAGGCCAAAGCCGCCTGGGGCCAGGTGCAGAACCAATACCAACGCCGTGCTGACCTGATCCCCAACCTGGTGGAAGTGGTCAAGGGCTACGCCGCCCATGAACAAGACACCCTCACCGCCGTGATTGAGGCGCGGGCCAAGGCCACCTCGATCCAGGTGGACGCCAGTACCCTCGACAACCCGGAAAAACTCAAGCAATTCCAGCAAGCCCAGGATGGCCTGAGCGGTGCCCTCAGCCGTTTGATGGTGGTGTCCGAGCGTTACCCGGACCTGAAGGCCAACCAGAACTTCCTGGCGCTGCAATCCCAGCTTGAAGGCACGGAAAACCGTATTGCCGTGGCCCGTCGCGACTTCATCCAGGCAGTGCAGGCTTACAACACCGAGATCCGCACCTTCCCGGGTCGCCTGTGGCACAGCGTGATGTACAGCGACTTGCCGATCCGCGCCACGTTTGAAGCCACCAGTGCCGACGCTGATAAAGCGCCGCAAGTGAAGTTCAAATAAGGCTTCTCTGAGGTGTCGATGCGTTTATTACGGATAGGCTTGGCGCTGTGGTTGCTGGCGTGCGTCGGTGTGGCCCAGGCGGCGCTGACCTTTCCGGCATTGACCGGGCGGGTGGTGGACGCCGCGCAGATGATCGACCCGGCAACGCACGCGCAGATTACCCAGCAGTTGCAGGCGTTGGAACAAACGTCCGGCGACCAGATCGTGGTGGTCACCGTCCCCGACCTGCAAGGCGTGCCGATTGAAGACTACGGTTACCAATTGGGTCGCCAATGGGGCATCGGCCAGAAGGGCAAGGACAACGGCGCACTGTTGATCGTCGCGCGTGATGAGCACAAATTGCGCATCGAAGTCGGTTATGGCCTTGAAGGCGTGCTGACCGATGCGCAGTCATGGGTGATCATCAACCAGGTGATTGCGCCCAAGTTCAAGGCCGGTAATTACAGCCAGGGCATCAGCGACGGCGTGGCGGCAATAGTGCAAGTGGTGGGCGGTGAGCCGCTGGCGGTGCCGGCCCATGTGGCGGATGCGAATTTCGCCAAGGATAATCCCGGGTTTTCCATCGGCTTGTTTATCCTGCTGATCGGCGTGTTATGGCTGTGCAATCGCTTGGGCCTACCGGTTGGCGCTATCTTGCTGGCGATCCTCAGCAGCAGTGGGCGCGGCGGCGGTGGCGGTGGCGGCGGTGGTGGTGGTGGCTTCCGAGGCGGCGGCGGTGGTTTCGGCGGCGGCGGTGCCTCAGGTGGCTGGTAATGAACGTGCGGCGGGTAATGACAATAACTAGAAAAGAGCATCTACAACCATGGCATTACTGACTGAACACGAGCAGCGCCAAGTCGCCGAAGCGATCGCCCGGGTTGAAAAAACCACCGACGCCGAACTGGTCACCGTGCTGGCGGCCCGCGCCGACGATTACGCTTACATCCCGCTGCTATGGGCCAGCCTGATTGCGTTGGTGGTGCCTGGCGTGGTGCATTACTTGTCGGGCTACCTGACCATGTACACCTTGCTGTTGGCGCAGTGGGCGACGTTTATTGTGCTGTGCCTGGTGTTTCGCCTGCCCAAGGTCACCACCCGCTTGATCCCGCGTTCGGTACGCCATTGGCGCGCGTCAAACCTGGCACGCCGGCAGTTTCTGGAGCAGAACCTGCACCACACGCTGGGCGGCACCGGCGTGCTGATTTTTGTCTGCGAGGCGGAGCGGTATGTGGAAATCCTGGTGGACGAGGGCATTTCCAAACACCTGGATAACAGCAGTTGGGATGGCATCGTCAAGGCGTTTACCCAGCAGGTAAAACAGGGGCAAACGCTGGCCGGGTTTATTGCGTGTATTGAAGCCTGTGGCGAGTTGCTCAAGGTGCATGTGCCGGTGACGCAGACGCGTAATGAACTACCCAACCGACTGATCGTGCTCGAATAACCCAAATTCCCCTGAGCCTATTTGGGAGCTGCTTTTCTGTGGGAGCCGGGCTTGCCCGCGATGGCCTCACCTCGGTTTGCCTGATGGACCGCGGTGCCAGCATCGCAGGCAAACCAGCTCCCACACAAAGCAGCTCCCACATTTGATTTGCGGCGGCTGAGTGACCGTTGATCAAATAACCCCGTGCCCTCAACGTCTATCCCCCCTAAAATGCCCGGCATTCCCAGCCCGAGGCGTTTTTGTTCATGTCCGTCACTGCTCAACCTGCCAGCCCTGCGCCGGATCATCACGCCCAGTTCATCGAACTGCTGAGCGCAAGCCTCGCGCAGCATGCGTTTATCAAGCTGGTACTGGCCAAGTACGTCGGTGAAGAGGCCGAGCTGCAGCGGCTGATCATCAAGCCAGTGACGGTCAAGGAGCAGCCGTGCCTGTCCTTCGTCTACCGCTACAAGACGCGCGACATCACCAAGAACTTCCCGCTGGCGGACGGCGTGGCAGCGATTGCCGAGCTGCTGCCGGCGTCGTTCAAGAACGCGCACTTGCTGTCGCTGACGGATGAAGCCCAGTTGGAGTACAGCAAGAAGAACAAAAGCTCGCTGTTCAAAAGCAAGCCGCAGCAACTGCGTGAGGCGCCGTCCGCGGAGCATAACCGCGAGAAAAATCGCTTCCTGGACCTGACGCGGCCGTTCCTCGCTGACCTGGGCGTAACCGACGCCAGGCAGGCGCTGATCCCATCGATGTCGCGCAAGTGGAAGCAGATCAATAAATTCATCGAAGTGTTCAGCCATGCGCTGACTTCGTCACCGTTGAAACTGGACCGGCCGGTGCGCGTCGCTGACTTTGGTTCGGGCAAGGGCTACCTGACCTTCGCCATTCACGATTACCTGCGCAACACCCTCAAGGCCGAGGGCGAGGTGACAGGTGTTGAGCTGCGCGAAGACATGGTAACCCTGTGCAACGCCGCCGCCGCGCGCCTGGAACACCCGGGGCTGGTGTTCAAATGCGGTGATGTGCGCAGCGTCGCGCCGAGCGAACTGGACGTGATGATCGCCCTGCATGCCTGCGACATCGCCACCGATTACGCGATCCACACCGGCATTCGCTCCGGCGCGTCGATCATCATGTGCTCGCCGTGCTGCCACAAACAGATTCGTCTGCAAATCCAGAGCCCGGTGCTGCTAAAGCCGATGCTGCAATACGGCCTGCACCTGGGCCAACAGGCGGAAATGGTCACCGACAGCCTGCGGGCGTTGTACCTCGAAGCCTGCGGTTATGAGACCAAGGTGTTCGAGTTCATCTCGTTGGAACACACCAACAAGAACAAGATGATTCTGGCGGTCAAACGCACGGAGCCGATCGACAACGCGCAACTGTTGGAAAAAATCCAGGCGCTGAAGGCGTTCTACCGGATCAGCGAACACTGCCTGGAAACCCTGCTGCGTGCAGAGGGTTATTTAGGCTGAAAACAGGACCAAAGTGTGGGAGCGGGCTTGCTCGCGAATGCGGTGCATCAGCCGCCTGATAGGTTGGCTGACACTGCGTTTTCGCGAGCAAGCCCGCTCCCACATTTAGGCCGCATTCATCTTTGAGGTCGGCGCAGGTTGCACCGCCGTCTTGCGCCCGAGCATCACTGTCACGATCACACCACAGGCAAACAGCCAGGTAATCGGCTCGATGTGCTCACCAAAGAACAACGCCGAAAACGCGATGGTGAAGAAAATCTGTAACAGCTGAATTTGACTGACCCGTGCAATGCCGCCCATGGCCAGCCCGGCGTACCAGGCAAAAAATCCCAGGAACTGCGAGAACAGCGACACATAGCCAAACGCCCACCAGGTGCGCATGGAAATCGCCCCTTGATGCTGCGCCGCCAGGTACCACACCGGGCCGATCAACACCGGCGTCGACAGCACCAGCGCCCAGCAGATCACCTGCCAGCCGCCCATTTCTTTGGCCAGCCGGCCACCTTCGGCATAACCCAGGCCGCCCACGGCAATGGCGCCGAGCATCAACAAATCACCCGCCTGGATACTGCCGGCACCGGTGATCAACGCGTAACTCAATACCAACGCACTGCCCAACGCCGCACAGGCCCAGAAGGCTTTCGACGGCCGCTCGTGGGACAGCCACGCCGCGTACAGCGCCACGCACAGGGGTTGCAGGCCGTTGACCAGCGCGCCATGAGACGCCGGCAAGGTTTGCATGGCCCAGGCCGACAGCACCGGGAAACCGAGAATCACGCCGGCGATGACCAGGCACAACCCGCGTACCTGGCGCCAGGTCGGCCAGCGCTCACGGCGCCACAGCAACAGCGCCGCTGCCGGAACCGCCGCGAACAACGCGCGACCCAGGCCGTTGAGCAACGGGTGGATTTCCTGCACCACGATGCGGGTGAAGGGCAGGGTCAGGCTGAAGATGATGACGCCCAGCAGGCCGAGGGCCATGCCGGTGTTTTCGCGCGAGCTCATGATGGGGACCGAAATCTGCAGGGCTTCAAGGGAAGCCCATCTAGCCACAACCCCTGCCAGTAGCGGGCCTACAGCTGGGTGCGGATTTATCCGTACAGTTTCAATCGCTCTGTTGGCAGTGCCGCCGCCTTAGCAGCCTCGCTGAAGCTCGACAGCTCCCACATTGGATCTCCATTCGCTCGCGATCTACTGTGGGAGCTGTCGA
The DNA here is from genome assembly GCF_053345295.1 of Pseudomonas sp. M5A4_2d. Classification (NCBI taxonomy): domain Bacteria; kingdom Pseudomonadati; phylum Pseudomonadota; class Gammaproteobacteria; order Pseudomonadales; family Pseudomonadaceae; genus Pseudomonas; species Pseudomonas sp. M5A4_2d. Next base: position 167,727 of record NZ_JBKEZW010000004.1, read on the forward strand.
GCTCCAGCGAGGCTGCGAAGGGATCGCCTCGGTTGTGCTGACAGACCGAGAAATCTGCATCGCCGGCTGCACCCCTAACCTCAGAAGAACCGCGTGACGCTGATCTTCGCATCTCGGCCTTTGATGTAGGCGCGGTCGCCGCTCAAGGCCGGACGGAAGTTGTTGTTGAACAGGTTGTCCACGGTGAAGTTGACCTCGGTACCTTTGAGGTAAGCCTGTTGCGGTTTCCATTTGGCGAACAGGCCTTGGGTGTTGTAGGCCTTATTGCCGTATTGGTCGTAGAACAGGTCGCCCAAACTGCTGCCGGGGCCGCCGGAATATTTGTCACTCGGCAAGCGATCGGTTGCGCCGATGAACTGGCCCATCCAGCCCACTTGGGCATCCCAGGCTGGAATGTGGGTGCCCAGTACCAGCACCCATTTGGTCGGTGGAATGTCACGTGCCGGCACGTCCGGGCCCCATGGGTTGGTATAGGCGCCTTCGTGTTCACCTTTGGCGTAGGCGAACGACACCGAGCCGAACAGGTAGGTGGAGTTGTAGAACGATTCGAGCTCAAAGCCCTTGATGGTCAGGCCGCCGATGTTGCGGTAGTTGGGCATCGCCCCCGATGGGCAGGCGCTGGAAATGGTGCCGCCATTGATCGCCTGGTTCTGGCAGCCGACGCCGGTGGCCTTGAAGATTTCGTCTTCGACTTTGTTGTGGAACACGGTGGTGCGCACTTGCAGGTTGTCGTCCTGGGCAAGCACGTTATCGTAGCTGACGACACTGCCCACGGTGATCGACGTGATGCGCTCGGGGTCGAGGTCGACGCTGGTGGCCGTGCGGCTGCCCAGGCCTTGCACTTCGTACTGTTCGTCGATGACCGGTGCGCGCCAGGTTTTGCTCCAGTTGGCGAACAGCCCAAGGTGCGGGGTGACGTTCCAGAACAGCGCCAGGCGCGGTGACCAGCCGGTGTAGGTGCGGTCGCTGTAATCGTGGCCGAAGGACGGATCGGGGTTGTTGTAGTACGGCGCATCGTTGCCTTCGCCGCCGTTGCGCACGTGGTCGTAGCGCAGGGACGGGGTGATGGTCACATCGCCGACGGTCACCGCATCCTGGACAAAGAAGCTGTGGGTATCGACCTTGCCGTGGGGCATGAAGCCCGGCTGGAAATGCCCATAGTTATAGCGCGCGGTGTTGTACGTGGCACCAGGCATCCACATCTCGGTTTCGCGGATGTGCCTGCGAATCTGCCCGCCGACGGTCACCGCATGCTGCAACGGCCCGGTGTCGAACAGGCTGACGTTGCGGATGTCGAGGTGCTTGTCGGTGTAGGCGGTGTCCATCTTGCGCCCGCCGGTGGCCAGTTGGAAAAACGCGCTGGCGTCGCGCTCGTCGGTCTGGTCGGTGTTGGACTGGGAATATTTGACGGTCAGGTCCACCAGCGGATTATCCAGCGGCGTGTATTCATACTTGCCCGACCAGGTGGTGTCGACAGTGTCGCGGTGGGCTAAAAAACGCTTCAACGCACCTTCGTAGCCATAGCGGTCGATGTTGGCCTGGGTCGGCGGCGTCGGGTAGCTGGCGGCGGAGAACGGCGTCCAGCGATTGCTGTGGGAACGCGAGTAGGACAGGCCAACGCTGTGCTCATCGGTGAAGTGCGCGTTGACCTTGAACAGCTTGCCGTCCACATCCTGGGCACTGTTGGGCAAGCGCTGCGGGTTGACCGGGTACTCGTTGTTGTCGTTGGGCAACTTGGCGGCCACCTTCATATCACCGCCGTCGCGCTGGGTCAGGTAGGCCAGCGCGTCAAAACGGCCGTCGTCGGTGCGGCCATACACGGCACTGCTGTAGACCTGTTCGTGGTCGTTGCTGGAGTAACCGTATTTGAGCATTGCGCCGCTGTTGCGACCGTCCTGGAGCAGGTCCGGGGCGTCCTTGGTGGTCATGTTGACCGTGCCGCCAAAACCGCCGTTGCCGGTGAACGGCGAGTTGGGGCCTTTCTCGACCTCGATGCTTTTGATCAACTCCGGCTCGATAAACACGGTGCCTTGCTGGTAGCGCTCGAAGCCGCTCTTGGTGGCGCCGTCGACGGTCAGCGGCACGTCTTCGGCATCGCCGAAACCGCGGATGTTGATGGTCTGGCCGCCGGGTTTCAGCGAACCGCCCTGGCTCACGCCGGGCAAGGTCTGCAACAGGCTGGGGATGTTGTTGGACTGGTAGCGGTCGATGTCGGCCTGGGTCAGGGTGGAGCGGTTGACGGTGCTGGCGTCGACTTCGTTACCCGTGCCTATCACGCTGAGAGCGTCGAGCTGGATCGCGCCGCTGTGGGTGGTCTTGCCTTCGTCGGGGCGCACGACGTAAGTGGTACCGACCCTGATCAGGGTGAATTCGCCGTTTTTCAGCAAGGTGCGAATCGCCACTTCCGGGGTGAACTCACCATTGAGCGCCGGCGCCTGCACGTTCTTGAGCAATGTTTCATTGAACAGCAGCTGGATTTTCGCCTGCTGCGCCACTTGGCTCAACGAGGTGGCCAGGGACTGGGCGGGCAGTTGCAGCTTGAACGTCTCGGCCTGGGCACTGAGGCTGAACGCCATGCAGGTAGCAATCAGGGACGGTCGAAGAAACAGGTGCGAAGCGTGGCAAGGCGCGCGAAACATGGAATCCCCCGGGGTGGCTAAATAGCCAAAAAGGTGTGCGTATCAAACACAGTCGGGAGGAAGACGGCGCAGGCAAAAAATTCCACACCTGCGAATGCAAAATATTCTCAAATGGAGGGCGAGCCTTACTTGATCGGTTCAATTCTCACGATGCCATCGGCCGACGCCACGGTTTTTACCGGGAGCAGGGCAGGCAGGGCATTGAGCAGGGCGTCCGGGTCATTCACATCCAGATTGCCCGAGAGCTTAAGTTGCGCCACGGCTTTGCTGACCTGCAACGGGGCCTGGGGCCGGTAGAGGCTCAGCTCATCAATGAGGCTGGCCAGGTCGCGATTGCGAAAGGACAGGTGCCCGCTGCGCCAATCGGCGACGTCTTCGCCCGTGAGGGTTTGCTGTTGAACAGTGCCTTTGGCGTAGCTGTAAGTTGCGCGTTGCTGCGCGCCGAGCAAGGTGACGGGGCTTTTGGCGTCCGCCGCGAAGGCGACCTGACCATGGGCGACGCTGACCACCAGTTGTTGCTGGCTGCGCCGCACATCAAACCCGGTGCCGACCACCCGCACGTTCGCCTCGCCGGCCTGCACGTACAGCGGCCGCTCCTTGTCGGCAGCGACCTCGATGTACAACTGGCCCTTGTCCAGATGAAGGATGCGTTGATGGGCGCTGAAATCTACCCGCAGATGGGTGTTGGCATTCACATACAGCGTGCTGCCATCGGGCAGATTGAGCGTGCGCATGCCTTTGGCATGCCCGGCGATTTGGCTGTGGTAGAGCTCGCGAGGCGCGCCGATGTGGGTGGTCAGCACTGTGCAGACCAGCGCGGCCGCCACGGCCAGGGCGGGGCGCCAGATCGAGGGTTTGCGCGCGGGCAGTGGCACGGGTTGGTTCAGTTGCTGCAACTGGGCGAGGTCGGCCCACAGTTGCTCGAATTCGGCATAGGCGCGTGCATGAGCGGGCTCAGCCTGCCAGGCGGCAAAGGCTTTGCGGTCGGCACGCCCCGCGTCATTGCGGTTGCGCGCGAACCAGCTGGCGGCTTGGGCGTCAATGGAGTCGCTCGCTTCGATGTCCAGGGCGTCGATGTCGCTCAAGCGGTTCATTCTGGCTGCTCCGTGCCGGGGTCAATGTGAAGACGTCGCTTGCAATGCAGCAGGGCAAAAGCGATGTGCTTTTCCACCATGCTGGTCGAAATGCCCATGCGCTCGGCGATCTGCGTCTGGCTCAGGCCTTCGAAGCGGTGCAGCATAAGGGCTTCTCGCCTGCGGGGCGAGAGTTCGGCGAGGACTTCTTTCAACTGTTCCAGGCGTTGCAGGCGCTGCGCGGCGGCCATCGGGTCATTTTGCTCGTCGGTGACCGGCTCGGCGTCCCTGTCGGCCGGCTCAGCGTGGGCGGTCTGCCGTACCTTCTGTTTACGCCAGTGATCGCGCAGCAGGTTGCGCGCCATCTGGAACAGAAACGCCCGTGGCTGCTCGACCTTCGCGCGGTCGCGGTAGTCCAGCCACTGGGTAAAGACATCCTGGGTCATGTCCGCCGCGTCGCTGGCGTTGTCCGTGCGCTTGCGCAGGAAATACAGAATATCTGCATAAAACCCGCGAAAGGCATCGGCCGACAACGGGTCGGGCTTGGGACGAGACATGGCTATCCTTCTTGACGAAGCACGACGTAGAAAAGCCATGAATGATATCGAGAACTATTGTCATTTGTCGCGGTATAACGAATGGCGCATTTAAAATGTGGGAGCGGGCTTGCTCGCGAAGGCGGCATGACAGTCGACATTTGGGTTGACTGACACACCGCTTTCGCGAGCAAGCCCGCTCCCACATTAGGTTGTAGTCCTAGCGGAGTAATGCTTTCAGCTGCTCGACCCCCGCTTCACCCAATGGGAACACCGGCAACCTTGGATCACCCGCTTCCAACCCGGTCAAACGCAACCCAGCCTTGATCGTCGCCGGCAAACCTCCCTTGAGGATGAATTCCAGCAGCGGTAACTGGCGATAGAACAGGGCCCGCGCCTTGGTCAGATCATTGGCCAACACCGCCTCGTACAACGCCAGGTTGAGCTGCGCGATCAGGTTCGGCGCCGCCGTGCACCAACCCTTGGCACCTGCCGCGAAAGCTTCCAGCGCCAGCGGGTTGCAGCCGTTGTAAAACGGTACATCGCTGTGACGATGCAACTGGTGCATGCGCTGAATATCGCCGGTGCTCTCCTTGACCATGGTCACGTTTTCGACCTGCTTGATGATGCGCAGAATCAACTCCACCGACATGTCTGTGCCGCTGGTAGCCGGGTTGTTGTAGAGCATGATCGGCACGCCGACGCTGTCGCCAATCGCGGCATAGTGGGCGAGAATTTCCGCTTCGCTGAGTTTCCAGTACGAGGCCGGCAGTACCATCACCACGTCGGCGCCATTGGCCTCGGCGTAACGGGCCCGACGCACGGCCTTGGCGGTGGTCAGGTCGGACACACTGACGATAGTCGGTACGCGCCTGGCGATTTTCGCGAGGCTGTAGGCACTGACTTCATCCCACTCGGCGTCGCTCAGGTAGGCGCCCTCGCCGGTACTGCCCAAGGGCGCGATGGCGTGCACGCCACTGTCGATCAAACGGTCGATGGAGCGGCCCAGGGCGTCGAGGTCAATGCGTTGACCGTCGGCGCTGAACGGCGTGATGGTGTAGCCGATGATGCCGTGAATAGTGGGTGTGGACATGGGAAGTCTCCAGTCGAAAAAGGGCAATCAGTTCAAGCAGTCGGCGTGTTGGCGCAGGCTCTGCCGGGCGTAGTAATTGAACGCGGCGCCGTGGCGCTTGGGCTTGGAGATCCAGTCATGAGCCTCGCGCCCCAGCGCCGGCAGGATCGGCTTGATCGTGCCCGCCGCCATCGCCAGCAACTGCAACTTGGCCGCGCGCTCGATCAACTGCGCGATCACACAGGCTTCTTCGATGCTCGCCCCGGTGGACAGTTGGCCGTGATGCGAGAGCAAAATCGCGCGTTTGTCGCCGAGCGCCGTGGTGATGATTTCCCCTTCTTCATTACCCACCGGCACTCCCGGCCAGGCTTCCAAAAAAGCGCAGTCTTCGTACAGCGGGCAGAGGTCCATGTGCGACACCTGCAGCGGTACTTCCAACATCGACAGCGCGGCAATATGAGTGGGGTGCGTATGGATGATGCAGTTCACATCCGGCCGCCCACGGTACACCCAGGTGTGAAAGCGGTTGGCCGGGTTGGGAATGCCGTGGCCTTCCAAAACTTCCAGGTCCTCATTGACCAGCAATAGGTTGCTGGCGGTGATTTCGTCAAAACCCAGGCCCAGTTGCTGGGTGTAATAAGTGCCAGGCGTGGGGCCTCGTGCGGTGATCTGCCCGGCCAGGCCGGAGTCGTGACCGTGTTCGAACAGAATGCGGCACGTGAGCGCCAGCTTTTGCCGGTCGGTCCACGTATTATCCGCCAGGGAATTTTGCATCTGAATCAGCGCTTGCTTGACCAGTTGGTCTTTTGAGAGTGCTAATGTCTTGGCCATATCGGTGTCCTTTGGGTGGTTCAATGGACGTCGGATTTGCGGGTCTCCAGCGCGAGCAAGGCTGTTGGGTGAACGCAAATGACACTAAAGATGCTATATGACACTTTGTGTCATTGGCAAGCGCGGCTCTCGCTTTTCTGCATGGATTAACCGCATCAAATGTCTATCCGTTTGAAATTATTGAGAAAAAAACTTGGCGTAACGTTGGAGTCCTTGGCCGAAAAGTCCGGGATGACCAAAAGCTACCTGTCGAAAGTCGAGCGCGGGCTCAATACGCCGTCGATTGCCGCCGCGCTGAAACTGGCCAAGGCCTTGAACGTGAAGGTCGAAGAACTGTTCAGCGAAGACAGCGTCAGCCTCGACAGCTACAGCCTGGTGCGTGCCCATGAGCGGCCGGACACTGCGCCGGGTTATGCGGTGCTCGCGCATCAGGTCAGTGAGCGCAGCCTGCTGCCGTTCATCATCTACCCGCCGGCTGAGTTCACCGACAAGACCTTCAAGGAGCATCTGGGAGAGGAATTTTTATTCGTGCATGAAGGCCAGGTGGAAGTGGATTTCATGAACGAGCGGGTGATTCTGGAGCGGGGTGACGCGCTGCACTTCAACGCGCAAAAGCCCCACCGGCTTCGCTCGGTGGGGGAGGTGCAGGCGCAGTTGTTGGTCGTGGTGCACAGCGCTGAGGAATGACTGCGATCACTAGTTGAAATGCAGTCAATGTGGGAGCTGGCTTGCCTGCGATAGCGGTCTGCCAGTTGACACACGGTTTGCTGACCCACCGCTATCGCAGGCAAGCCCGCTCCCACATTTGACCTTCTTTGTTGCAGGTGATCAGCGCTCGACCGGCACCGAGAGCGCCGAATTACCCAAAGGATGTGTCCGTGCCGCAAAAAACTTCAGCGCCACACCACTGCCCTCAAACAACGCCGAATACCGGCGCTTCTGCTGACGAATAAACCCGTCGCTGCGCCCCGATACCGAAATCGCCAGCGTGGTCAGCCTGGCCTGGCGAAGCGCATCCACCAGGTGTTTATCCTGCGGCCCCAAATCATGGCCGAAGATGCACAGTGCGCCCTCATGGCTGAGCAACTGCTCATAACAGAACGACAGATAGTCCGAGCTGCGGATGGTCTTGAGCTTCTCTTCCACCTTGCCTTCGCTGACAAACAACGGCACATCGTCCAGGGTCTTGATCGTATTGTTGATCGCAAAACTGCTGAGCAAGGTGCTGTCGGTGGAGGGCAATTTGCGCGCCGTACCGTCGAGGTTGCGCACCAGGTGCAGGCCGCCGTGCAGGTAGAGGATGCGCGTGGCCTCGGTGTGGGTGTTGCGCAGGTCGAAGCTGGCGTCGGCGCTGCGGAACAGGTCATCAATGCCCGGGGTGTGCAGGATCGCCCAGTAGTTGAGCAGGTCGTAGTTACTGGTGAACACGGTGGCGTAGTTGGCCAGTTCCGCGTTGATCGTCGCCAGGGTCGAGGGCTGCACCAGGCGCCATGGAATGTGCACGGCGTGGATGGTGTTGATCAACGCTTCCTTGATCGCATAGTAGCGATTGCGCGGCGCGGCTGAGCTGACCGCCAGGGCTTTGTTGACCCGGCTGGTGGTTTTCAGTGCGCCCAGTGCTTGTTCGAAACTGCGGGTTTGCAGGGCGTCAAACACACTCAGCTCGGATTGGCTCAGGGGTTTTTCTTCGACGGTGCGCGCGTTTTCGAACAGCGAGTCGTAGGCAAAGTCTTCCCAAATCGCCCGGCTGGCGCCGTTGCCGATCAGAATCCCATTGAAGTCCACGCTGCTGCGCAGCGCGCTCCAGTCTTCAAGGTGGGCGTCAATATCCTGGAAATCCATCATTGCGGCGGGTCTACTCGAAATCGGCTGGGTGGTGACTTTATCACGAGCCGGAGTTGATCTTGGTCAAGATGCCGCAGGCAAGTCAGGTTGATCCTGTTGGCATAACGCCTCTGAGGATTCGCCATGAGCAGCACCTTTTTCATTCCCGCCGTCAACATCATGGGCACCGACTGCCTCGACGAAGCCATGACCGCCATCCGCAACTACGGCTTTCGCAAGGCGCTGATCGTCACCGACGCGGGTCTCGCCAAGGCCGGCGTGGCCAGCATGATCGCCGAGAAGCTGGCGATGCAGGACATCGACTCGGTGATTTACGACGGCGCCAAAGCTAACCCCAATGTGGAGAACGTCGAGAAAGGCCTGGTGTTGCTGGAAGCAAATGCCTGTGATTTCGTCGTGTCGCTGGGCGGCGGTTCGCCCCATGACTGCGCCAAGGGGATCGCGCTGTGCGCCACCAATGGCGGGCATATCGGCGACTACGAAGGTGTCGATCAGTCCAGTAAGCCGCAACTGCCACTGGTGGCCATCAACACCACCGCCGGCACCGCCAGCGAGATGACCCGCTTCTGCATCATCACCGACGAAACCCGCCACGTGAAAATGGCCATCGTCGACCGCAACGTCACGCCGCTGCTGTCGGTCAACGACCCGGCGCTGATGGTCGGCATGACCAAGGGCCTCACCGCCGCCACCGGCATGGACGCCTTGACCCATGCCATCGAAGCTTACGTGTCCACTGCTGCCACGCCGATCACCGACGCCTGCGCGATCAAGGCCATCGAACTGATCAGCGCCAACCTGCGCCTGGCGGTGCACGATGGCACCGACAAGGCTGCACGGGAAAACATGGCCTATGCGCAATTTCTTGCCGGGATGGCGTTCAACAATGCGTCCCTGGGTTTTGTGCACGCCATGGCCCACCAACTCGGCGGCCTGTACGACTTGCCCCATGGCGTGTGCAACGCGGTGTTGCTGCCGCATGTACAAAGCTTCAACGCCAGTGTCAGCGCCGAACGCTTGAGCGACGTGGCGCGTGCATTGGGCGCCGATATCAAGGGCATTACTCCGGAAGAGGGCGCCCAGGCGGCTATCGCCGCCATTCGCACGTTGGCCCAGGATGTCGAGATTCCGGCCGGGCTGCGCGAGCTGGGCGCCAAGCTGCAGGACATTCCGCTGCTGGCGACCAATGCGTTGAAGGATGCGTGTGGCCTGACCAACCCACGGCGGGCCGATCAGCGTCAGATTGAGGAGATCTTTCGCAGCGCGTTCTAAAAGGAGCAGTCGCATGCTGCAAGCGTTAAGCTACGAGCTGAACTGCATTCAACTTGAGCATGAAGCTTGCGGCTTGCCGCTGAGGTCCCCCAATGAGAGTTCTCCTATTCGGCGCCACCGGCATGGTCGGCCAAGGCGTGCTGCGCGAGTGCCTGCTGGCGGCTGACGTACAGGAAGTCGTCGCCGTCGGCCGCACCCCGTTGACCCAGGAGCACGGCAAGCTGCACCAGGTGTTGCACAGCGATATGCTGGATTTCCAGCCCCTGGAAAACTTGCTGCAAGGGTTTGACGCGTGCTTTTTCTGCCTCGGCGTTTCGTCGGCAGGCATGAATGAAACCCGGTACACCCACCTCACTTATGACCTGACGCTGGTCGCCGCCAGTACCCTGGCGCGGCTCAACCCGCAAATGACGTTTATCTACGTGTCCGGTGCCGGCACCGACAGCTCCGAGGCAGGCAAGTCGATGTGGGCGCGTATCAAAGGCAAGACAGAAAACGCCTTGCTGCGTCTGCCGTTCAAGGCGGTGTACCTGTTTCGGCCGGGGGTTATCCAGCCCTTGCATGGCGTGCGCTCGAAGACGCCGTTGTACCAAGCCTTCTATACCGTGCTCGGGCCGTTGCTCTCGTTTGTGCGTCGCGCCAAGCCAGGCTGGGTGGTCAGCACCGAGACCGTCGGCCAGGCCATGTTGGCGGCGGTGCGCCACGGTGCGCCGCATGTAGTGGTGGAACAGGCGCAGATCAATCGCTTGGCCTCCGAGCGTCGCTGATGTTGCACAAGAGCCTGGTGCGTCGCCTGGACCTGATCACCTTGCAACTGTTCGTTGCGGTGTTCGAAGAAGGCACGCTGACCCGCGCGGCTGCCCGTGAAGCCATTGCGGTCTCGGCGGCGAGCAAGCGCCTGATGGAGTTGGAACAGGTACTGGGCGTGAGTCTGTTTGTGCGTCGCGCCAAGGGGATGGACCTGACCGCTGCGGGCGAAACCCTGTTGCACCATGCGCGGCAGATGCTGTTCAACGTCGAAAAAATGGGCCTGGAACTGGGTGAACATAGCCACGGCGTGCGCGGTTATGTGCGGATGCTGGCGAATCTGTCGGCGATCATTCAGTTCCTTCCAGAGGACCTGCGCGATTTTTCCGCACGGCACCCCGAAGTGAAAACCGACCTGGAAGAGCGCCCCAGCAATGGCGTGGTGCAAGGCGTGCTGGATGGGGTCGCGGACCTGGGGATTTGCTCCAGTGACACCGACACCAAAGGCCTGCCCAGCGTGATTTATCGCCACGACAAACTGGTGGTGCTGATGCCGGCGGATCATCCGTTGGCCACACGCCAGACCTTGGCATTCGCTGAAACCCTCGACAGCGATTACGTCGGCCTGCATGCCGCCAGCTCCATCAATATGCGCACCCACGCCGCCGCACGCGAGGCGGGCAAGATGCTGCGCCTGCGCATCCATGTGCCGGGGTTTGATGCGATGTGCCGGATGGTCCAGGCGAATATGGGCATCGGCATCCTCCCGCAAAAGGCCTATGAACTGTTTGGTCGTGCGTTGGGGTTGCACGCCGTGCCGCTGACGGATACTTGGTCGGATCGCCGCTTGATCGTGGTGGTGCGCGATGAGGCGCAGTTGTCGCCGGTCAGTCGGTTACTGTTCGATTATCTGAGTGTTCGTGTTTCGCGAACGCTTCTTGCCAACTGACGGTTGGATTTATCGTCCCCTTGTCCTCTAGCCTTGGTCGCACATTCCAAGAATAAGAGGGACACCCCATGACGGCTCCGTTGAGCGGTATCAAGGTGATCGAGATCGGCACCCTGATTGCCGCGCCGTTCGCCGCCCGGCTGATGGCCGAGTTTGGCGCCGAGGTGATCAAGATCGAAGCCATGGGCCAGGGCGACCCGCTTCGCAAATGGCGAAAGCTGCACGAAGGCACGTCGCTGTGGTGGTACCTGCAATCGCGCAACAAGAAGTCCCTGGCGCTGGACCTCAAGTCACCTGAAGGCCTGGGCTTGATCAAGCAACTGCTCGGTGACGCCGACGTGCTGATCGAAAACCTGCGCCCCGGCGGCCTGGAAAAGCTCGGCCTGGGCTGGGACGTGTTGCACGCCCTCAACCCCAAGCTGACCCTGGTGCGTATTTCCGGCTACGGCCAGACGGGCCCTTATCGCGACCGCCCGGGCTTTGGTGCCATCGGCGAGGCGATGGGCGGCATCCGCTACACCACCGGCAACCCGGATTCGCCTCCGGCGCGGGTGGGTGTGAGCCTGGGCGATTCCCTCGCGTCACTGCACGGTGTGATTGGCGCGTTGATGTCGCTGCTGCGGGTCAAGACCGGGCAGGGCGACGGGCAGATTGTCGATGTGTCGCTGGCCGAAAGTGTGTTCAACCTGATGGAAAGCCTGGTGCCCGAATACGACATGCTCGGCCATGTGCGTGAGCGCAGCGGCGGCGCCTTGCCCGGCATTGCGCCGTCCAATACCTACCTGACCGCCGACGGCGCGTATGTGGTAATCGCCGGTAACAGCGACCCGATCTACAAGCGCCTGATGCACACCATTGGCCGCGCCGACCTGGCCGAAGCGCCCGAATTCGCCCACAACGATGGTCGCGCAGCCAAAAGTGGCTTGCTCGACGCGGCAATCACCCACTGGACCAGCAGCCAGCCCATCGACCAGGTGCTCAGTGCCTTGCAAGCCGCTGAAGTGCCGGCCGGGCGTATCTACTCAGTGGCTGACATCGTCAGCGACCCGCACTACCAGGCGCGCGACATGCTGCTCAATGCCGAACTGCCCGGTGGCGTTTCAGTGAAGATGCCCGGCATCGTGCCCAAGCTTTCCGAAACCCCGGGCGCCGTGAACTGGCAGGGTCCGACGCTTGGCCAGCACACTGACGACATCCTCGCTGGCCTCGGCCTGACAGACGCTGATATCCAACGCCTGAAAACCTCGGGAGTGGTGCAATGATCACCGACTATTGCGACCCGCTGATCGTGCAGGAAGTGTCCCCGCGCGATGGCTTGCAAATCGAGCCCACCTGGGTCGAGACGGCCGACAAGATTGCGTTGATCGACCAGCTGTCCCTGGCCGGTTTTTCGCGGATCGAAGCCGGTTCGTTTGTCTCGCCCAAGGCCATTCCCGCCTTGCGCGATGGCGAGCAAGTGTTCCAGGGCATCCACCGGCGCCCCGGCGTTATCTATGTCGCGCTGATCCCCAACCTCAAAGGCGCGCAGCGCGCCATTGAGTCGCGGGCCGATGAGCTGAACCTGGTGATGTCCGCCAGCCAGACCCACAACCTGGCGAATATGCGCATGCGCTGCGAGGCCTCGTTGGCGGCATTTGAAGACATTGTCAGCTTTGCTGCCGACTACCCGGTGCGCCTCAATGGCAGCATTGCCACTACCTTCGGTTGCCCGTTCGAAGGCAGGATTGATGAAGACCGTGTGCTGCAAATCGTCGATGCCTACCGCGAGTTGGGCATCCAGGGCATCACCCTGGCCGACACCACGGGCATGGCCAATCCGCGCCAGGTAGAACGGCTGGTCAAGCGCGTGTTGCAGCGCGTCCCCGCCAGCGACTTGACCCTGCATTTTCACAACACCCGCGGCCTGGGTTTGTGCAATGTGCTGGCGGCTTACGAAGCCGGCGCCCGCCGTTTTGATGCAGCCCTGGGCGGCCTCGGCGGCTGCCCGTTTGCGCCGGGTGCGTCGGGCAATATCTGCACCGAAGACCTGGTCAACCTGTGTGAAGAGGTGGGGATTCACACCGGCATCGACCTGCCGCACTTGTTGCATATGTCCCGCCGCTTGCCGGCCCTGCTCGGCCATGAGCTGCCCGGCCAGGTGGCCAAGGCGGGGCGCAATTGCGACCTGCATTCACCACCCGCTTACATCGCCACGCTGTAACGCCGCACCAGACAACAAAAACAATCGGGCGCCTTTGAGCAGCCCGCTGGAGAGAAAGCATGAGCACTAATACGTTAGAGGCAGGCGTGCGCCCGGCCGCGGAAATCGATGCCGAAAAAGCCCTGGTCAGCAAGGTCGCCTGGCGCCTGATGCCGCTGATCATGGTGTGTTACCTGTTTGCGTTTTTTGACCGCATCAACATCAGCTTCGCCAAGTTCCAGTTGCAAACCGACCTGAGCCTGAGTGACACCGCTTACGGCCTGGGCGCCGGGTTGTTTGTGGTGGGCTATGTGATTTTCGAAGTGCCGAGCAACATGATGCTGTACAAGGTCGGCGCCCGCCGCTGGATCGCGCGGATCATGATGTCGTGGGGCCTGGCCACGGCGGCCATGGTGTTTGTCACTGCCGAATGGCAGTTCTACGGCCTGCGCTTCATCATCGGTGCGATGGAAGCGGGGTTTGCGCCGGGCGTGTTGTATTACCTGACGTTGTGGTTCCCGCAGCACTTTCGCGGGCGCATCACCTCGTTGCTGTTCCTGGCTTCGGCGTTCGCAGGATTGGTCGGCGCGCCGTTCTCGGGGCTGGTCTTGGAACATCTCGACGGCGTGCTACAGATGCGCGGTTGGCACTGGTTGTTCCTGCTCGGCGGCTTGCCCTGCATCGGCCTGGGTTTTCTGGTGCTGACGTTGCTCAAGGACCGGATTGAAGACGCCCATTGGCTGACGCCTGCGGAAAAGACCTTGCTGTCCAGCCGTATCGCCCAGCATGAGCCGAACGCGCACGGTGGTTCGCTGCTGTCGGCGATCCGCATTCCTGGGTTCCTGATGCTCGGGTTTATCTACTTCCTGATCCAGGTGGCGTCCTATGGCCTCAACTTCTGGGCACCGCAACTGATCCGCAGCGCGGGCACCCAGAGCCCGGTGATGATTGGCCTGCTCACGGCGATTCCGTATGTGTGCGGGGCGATCAGCATGGTGGTGATCGGGCGGCTGTCGGACGCCACCGGCGAGCGCCGCAAGTTTGTCTGCGGCTTGGTGGTGCTCGGTGCGATTGGCTTTTTCAGTGCCGGGATCTTTGCCGACCACACCACCTTCCTGATCATCGCCCTGGGCATGTTGGGCGCCGGCATTATCGCCTCGATCCCGACGTTCTGGACCCTGCCCCCCAAGCTACTGGCCGGCGCCGGTGCCGGTGCAGCCGGAGGCATTGCGGTGATCAACACCTTGGGCCAGTTCGGCGGCATCGTCAGCCCGGTGATGGTGGGGCGGATCAAGGACCTCACCGGCAGCACCACCCCGGCGCTGTATGTGATCGGCGTGTGCGCACTGTTGGCGGCGGCGCTGCTGCTGTGGGGCTTGCCGCAAAAGCTGCGCACGTTGGATCGGGGTTGATCAGCCCGCCGTTGCCAATGCCTGGGCGGGCGTGCTGCTGAATTGAATCAACGCCACCCCGCCTATCAACAACAACGCCCCCAGCACACGGGGCGTTGTGAGTTGGCGCTCGACCAGGCCGAACAGGCCAAAGTGATCGAGCAGCAGCGAGGCGAGAATCTGACCGGCCATGGCCAGTGCAATAAACCCCGACGCGCCCAACTTGGGCAGCAACATCAACGCCAGGGAAATAAAGCACACGCCAAACGCGCCACCGGCCCACATCCACAGCGGTGCCTTGCTGATAAAGCTCAGGCTCGGCAGCGGTAAACGCAGGGCCAGCATCACCGGCAGCAACACGATTATGCTCACCAGCAGGGACGCCAACGTGGCCCACAACGGGTGACCGAGGCCGCGCCCGAGGTTGGCATTGATCGCACTTTGAAACGGCACCACCGCTCCCGCAATCACCGCCAGCGCCAACAAACCTACCCAATGCAACGTCGTCATTTCGAATCTCCCAAAGGTTTTTCTGGACTCTAGGCTATTCGTCGCGCAAATTTAAATTCAAAGTTCTTATGCCGAGCATGCATCTGATGAATGATCTTCGCCGCATCGACCTTAACCTGTTGGTGATTCTGGATGCCTTGCTCAGCGAGCAACACGTCACCCGCGCTGCCGAGCGTTTGCACCTGAGCCAGCCGGCGGTCAGCCACGCGTTGGCCCGGCTGCGAGACGTGTTGAGTGACCCGTTGCTGGTACGCCAGGGCGGCACGCTGGTGCCGACGGCGCGTGCCCTGGAATTGGCGACGCCGTTGGCCGAAGCCTTGGCCCAAGTGCAGGCACTGTTGGCGCCGAATCGCTTTGACCCGGCGTCAGCCAAACGCAGGTTTCGCGTGGCGATGTCGGACTACAGCGCGGCCATTTTTCTGCCTGATCTGGTGCGCACGTTGCGCCGTGAAGCCCCCGGCATCGACCTGCAAATTATCCAGGCCAGCCGTGAAGGGATGGTGGACGGCGTGCTCAATGGCGATATCGACCTGGCTGCCGGCGTCTTCCCCGATATGCCCGCCGAACTGCGCACCACGCCTTTGTTCGAGGAGCATTACACCTGCCTGGTGGACCGCCACAGCCTGGCGCAAAGTGGCACGCTCGACCTGCCCACCTACCTGTCGCGCCCGCATGTGCTGCTGGAAATGCGTGGCAGTGGTACCCCGGAAATCGAGCGCGCGTTGACGGCCATTCGTGAGCGGCGGCATGTGGCGATCAGCCTGCCGCACTGGGGCGTGGCGCCGCAGTTGATCCAGGGCACGGACCTGATTCTGACCGTCTCATCCAGAGGCTTGCTCAACATTGATCAGCAGCAGCTGTTGGCCGTGCCGCCGCCGTTTCATATTCCCTCGTTTGCCTTTGAACTGGCGTGGCATGCGCGCCGGGGCGGGGATTCGGGTTTGCAGTGGTTGATTGGGCAGGTGCAGGGTGTATTGTCCGAAGGCCTCCAATAACAGGAACAACACCATGCTCTCAGGCCTCAACCACCTGACCCTTGCCGTGACCGATGTGAACCGCAGCGTCAGCTTCTACCATGAGCTGTTGCAGCTTCAGCTCGACGCCACCTGGGACAACGGCGCCTACCTCTCGTTGCCCGGTTTGTGGCTGTGTTTGTCGCTTGATCCATCGCGCCTGTCGGCACCCGTAGCTGAATACACTCACTACGCGTTCACGGCGGATGCCGGTGATTTCAGCACACTGGTGGCGCGCCTGCGAGCCGGCGGTGTGCAGGAGTGGCGCGACAACCGCAGTGAAGGTGCCTCGTTCTATTTTCTCGACCCCGATGGGCACAAGCTTGAGGCCCATGTCGGTGACTTGGCGTCGCGTCTGCAAGCCTGTCGTGCCAAGCCTTACGCAGGCATGAAGTTTTACCCGTAGCACCAGAACGTGCAGAATCCCTGCACCTCTTAACCGTCTGTCAGAGTCGCGCCCATGACCCCATCCTTGCTGCTCGCCGTCCTCGCTTCGGGTTTTATCTACGGCATTACGCCTGGCCCGGGGGTACTGGCCGTGTTCGGTATCGGTGCTGCGCGCGGGCGTCGCGCCGGGGCGGGTTTCCTGTGCGGGCATTTGCTCGGGGATGTGGTGTGGTGCAGTACGGCGCTGATCGCCATTGTTGGCGCGCGGGAAGTCGGTAGCAGTGCATTTGATGTGTTGGGTGTGCTCAGTGGGTTGTATTTGTTCTGGCTCGGCTGGCGCGCCATTCGCACTCAACGGCGTAGCAGTGATGCCCCTCAGGGCGCTGCGCGGCATCCGTTTTGGCACGGCATTTTGTTTGGCTTGACCAACCCGAAGGCCTACCCGGTGGCGGTGGCGACTTTCACTGCATTGCTGTCCAGCCGCGCCGAACTGCTGACCTGGGCAATGCTGCCGTCATTAATCGTCCTGAGCTTTGTCGGTGGTCTGCTGGCCTACGCGATTCTGATCGCTGTGGTCGGCGCCCAACGCGTGCGTACGGTGTATCAGCGCCATGAAATCCTGATCACCAAGCTCTGCGGCGTGATGTTTATCGGCTTCGCCATTAACGCGCTAGCGCACGCATTACCGGGCCTGTTTGGCAGCAAACCGGCGTGAGGCAACGACGACCGTTCGTCGCACTGGCAAGTTTTTTCTAAACCTTTGCCGCCCTGAAAATTCGAATTCAGGGCGAGGTGTGTGTTCTCGCACCTATTTTTGCCCTGGAGGAACCCATCATGAGCCGCATGGCTATCCGGTTACGCACCGCCAGTTTCGCGATGCTGCTGGGCCTCGGCGCCAGCAATGCTTTCGCCCAGTCGCCTGCTGAATTCATCGAGCAGGCTTCGGCCAAAGGTATGGCCGATATCGAAACCAGTCGCATGGCCCACGCCAAAACCTCGTCCCAGGAAATCAAGGACTACACCATCGAGGTGATCAATGAGCGCACCCTGGCCAACCAGCATCTGGCTGCGATTGCCAAGAAGCTCGACTTGCCGGTGGCCCCGCGCGAGAAGATCGTCGACAAAGCTGAAACCCTGATGCCTGAACTCAAGGACGGCGACTCCTTTGACGCTGCCTACACGGCGCAGCAGGTCAAGGAAAACGAAGACGCCATCGCCTTGTTCAAACGGGAAGGCGCGGCATCGGATGTACCGGAGATAAAGGCCCTGGTAGATGAGACGCTGCCTAGATTGGAAGAGCGTCTGCAGAAGGCCCGTGCCTTGGCATCGACCTACGGTAAAGGTCATCAGGGCGACGGTTGAAGCCGTCACTTGAAGTGAAAAACGGCGGTTGGAGCATCTCCAACCGCCGTTTTTTTATGCCTGGTTCAGATCGGTTTTACTCGGTACTGCATCGTCTACTGCTTCACCGCAACTGCTGTTCAGGCTGACACTGCCCGTCGCCCCGATGCTGCGGTATTCGTTGCGCAGTTTTTCCAGTTCTTTGCGGTCCAGGCCATCCAGGCTCAGCACGGCGTTTTGTGCATCCTTGGACACGCGCAGCAGCTCATCAATCTTGATATGCAGGATGTCGTTGTCGCGGTTTTGCGTGTTCTGGATCAGAAACACCATCAGGAAGGTAATGATGGTGGTCGAGGTATTGATGATCAGCTGCCAGGTGTCGTTGTAATGGAAATAAGGCCCGCTCAGGCTCCACAGGAAAATCAGTGCGACGGCTGCGTAGAACGTCCGGGCACTGCCTGCCCAGCGGGACAGAGACTGCGAGACTGCGGAGAATTTCATGACCGTTTTCCTCAAAGGGTGGGTGATGAAATTATGGACCGCAGCCGCGCTTTGAAATTTCTTTTTACAATTAAAAGGGTGAGCAACGTTGTACGTTTTTGTCGCCCGTCCCTAGAACGCCAGTTCTGCCTGACCGGCACCTTCCAGCGCGAGCAAATACTGTTTGGCCTCCAGCCCACCGGCAAACCCGGTCAGCCCGCCTGAGGCGCCTATCACCCGATGGCAGGGCGCAATGATCGAGATGGGATTGCGCCCGTTGGCAGCGCCCACTGCACGCACGGCTTTCGGGTTACCAATCTGCTGGGCGATCTGGCTGTAGCTGCGGGTTTCGCCAAAGGGGATGGTCAGCAGCGCCTGCCAGACTTGCTTCTGGAACTCGGTGCCGGTGAAGTCCAGTTCCAGTTCGAATTGGTGGCGGGTGCCGGCGAAATACTCCTTCAATTGTTGCTCGGCTGCCAAGAGCACAGAGCTGTCGTTAGCCTCGCGCAACTCACCCAGGCGCACGCGGTTGGCGCGCTCTTTTTCCCACAGGATGGCATTGAGTTTGCCATCGCGCGCCACCAGGGTGAGCTGGCCGACGGGGGAGGGCATGAGCTTGAATTGGTAAGACATGAGCGGACTCCTGCTGGGTGAGTGTGGTTCTAGCCTAAGGCGACACGCTCATCGGCAAACTACGTTTCTTGCGGTCAAATTCAAAGCCGCTAGCGGCGTTACTCGGCGTGACTGATCATCCTTCCTGCTGCAGAACCTTGAGCGCCGCGGATGCCAGAAACCCCGAACGGCTTTTTTCTTCCGGGTGATTCAGCACGTATTCATCAATACGATTCAACAGATAACCCGGCAGGGTAATGTTGAGTTTCTGAGCCTTGCCCAGGTACTTGGTGACATCAATGTCCACCACGGCCCACGTGCAGCCGGCGTACTGTGGGTTTGCCGCGTGCAGGGTAACTTTTTGCGCGGTGGGGATCGGCGCGCCATCCTCCGCGAGGATTTCGAAGTGCCCTTCGATCGCTTCCCGGGCCATGGCCATGGCGTCGTCGAGGTCTTCCCCGGCTGAGTAGCAGCCAGGAATATCCGGGACTTCCACACCCCAGGCGTGATCCTCGTCGCCGGTTGAAATTGCGATGGGGTAAAGCATGTCTATTGCCCTCCAGGGACGGTTAGCTCAACAGAGCCTGTTTCAAAATGCTCTTGGCGGTTTTGTCCAACAGGTCCTTCTTTGGATGAGGAATCGTCACCAGCCCCGGTTTTGTCGGGTGTTTGAAGTGATGATGACTGCCTCGGGTGCGCACCAGGTACCCGCCGTACGCAACAATGTGACCTATCAAATATCGACTATCCACATCACCTCCTTGTGGTGTGTGTTGGTGGTGACTATAACCACTGAAGATAAATTATCAACACTCTACCTACCAACGGTCGATGACTGTTGTTTCGGTAAGCGTTGTAGGCAGTGTATGAGCGCGCAGGAATGGCGTTGGAGAGAGGTATTGCGAGGTTTTTCGAAGGGTTACCGGGTGTGTGAAGACTGCGCAAGAACCGCGAGAAACGCATCAGCCAATACGCTTTTTCTTGCCGTAGGGGTCAGCACCAGCAACTGAGCACAGGCATCTGCCTCAGCCATCGGCTTATACGTAACGCCCTTATTCATCAAGCCCTGCGTGCATTCCGGCACCAATGCCACGCCTTGCCCGGCGGCCACCAGCGCAATGATCGAGGTGATCTGCCGTCCGGTCGGCCCGGCACGCAGGGGCACACCGTGGTGTCGATAAAGTTGCTCGATGGACTGGTTCAATCCCGACCCATAATCCGACGGAAACAGAATCAACGGGTATGCACTGAGCTGCGCCAAACTGACATCCGGCTGGCCGGCCAAAGGGCTGTCACTGGATACGGCCGCCACCAAGCGTTCCTCACCGAGCGATCGTGCTTGCACCTCTTGATTCTGCGGCAATAGGCGACTTAGCCCGATATCCAGCCGCCCGTCAGCCACTTGCACGCCGAGGCTGCCGGACGCGCATTCCACCAAGGTCAACTGCACCTCGGGAAAGCGTTGCGCAAAGGCCTGGATCGCCTGGCTGAACAGATCCGACAAGGCGATTGAGCTGACATAACCCAGCGACAATTGCCCCGCAGTGCCCGCCGCCAGTTTGCCGGCGATGACCTGCGCCAACGCCACCTGCTCCAACACCCCGCGTGCATAGGGCAGGAACGAACGGCCCTGAGCGGTGAGGGTCACCGTGCGGCTGGTGCGATCAAACAGCTTGAACCCCAACTCCGCCTCCAGCGCTGAAATCTGCCGGGTCAGCGGCGGCTGCGCCAGGTGCAGGCGAAGTGCTGCGCGGCCAAAGTGCAATTCTTCGGCGACCGTCAGAAAGTAACGCAGCTTGCGTAGGTCGAGCATCCTGATCCCTGGGTATTGATCGGTTCGAAATCGGTATTGGTTTAAGACCCGCCGGCCATTCTATAAAGACCTCACAAAATAAAACGAGAGGTTTCATGAAACCGCGCCTGCATTGTGCCCGGCTTGCCCTGTTCCTGTGTGGCTGCGCGGCGTTTCTTAACCTCTATGCCACCCAGAGCATCCTGCAGACCTTTGCCGCGCAGTTTCATATCAGCGCCAAGGCCGCGGGTTGGAGCATCACGGTCACCACCCTGGCCGTTGCAGTCACTGCACCCTTTGTCAGCCGGCTGACCGGGCGCTTCGAGCAACGTACCGTAATCAGCGTGGCCGCGCTGTTGTTGGCGGTGCCCGCACTGATGACCGCGTATGCCGACAGCTTTGCCGAAGTACTGGTATGGCGGTGCGTGCAAGGTCTGTTGATTCCGGTTGTGTTCGCGACCAGTGTGGCCTACATCGGTGACCGTTGGCGTGGCGGCACGGTCACCGAAGTCACCAGCCTTTATGTGGCGGGTACCGTGTTGGGCGGGTTCGCCGGGCGCTTTGTCACGGGGGTGATGACTGAGTACGTAGGCTGGCGGGAAGCCTTCGAATTGTTGGCGGTACTGAGCCTGATGGTGGGCGGGTTTATCCAGTTCCTGTTACCCGCTGCCCGGTTGCGAACCGATCGATTTAAAACCTCATCCTCGGGCGTTCTCCGCAAACCTTTGTTGGCCGCCTACGGCGTAGGTTTTTGCGTGTTGTTCTCCCAAGTCGCGGCCTTTACTTACGCGGGTTTGTACCTTGGCTTGCCGCCGTTCAACCTGGGACCTGCAGCGTTGGGCACGCTTTACATGGTGTTTTTGCTGGCCTTGATCGTGATTCCCATTGCGGGCCGCTTCAGCAAAGCCCGGCCCCACGCCGAGCTGCTGGGTATCGCCGCCGTGCTCGGCGTCAGTGGCTCGGCGCTGACCCTGGTGCCTTCGCTGGGCTGCATCGTAGTGGGCCTGGCGCTCAGTTCCACGGGCGTGTTCCTCGCCCAGGCCGCTGCCAATGCGTTCATTACCGCCACCGCCGGTGACAACAAGGCTGGCGCCGTGGGGGTTTACCTCACGTGTTACTACCTGGGCGGCAGTTGCGGTGCCATCGCACCGGCATTGATCTGGGAACAGTGGGGCTGGGCCGGCTGCGTGGCACTGATTATCGGTTTTCAACTGCTGACCCTGCTGATCGCCCTGACCGGCTGGAAGCCTCATCAACCTGAGTTGATTCAAACCCCATGAACGACACCGTCGCCGTGCCTGCCCGCGAAACATCCATGCGCCGCCGCGCGCTGATTACCGGTTGCGGCGCCCACGCCGTACACGATGGCCTCACCGACGTCATCTACGTGCTGCTGCCGATCTGGCAGGCGCAATTCGCCTTGTCCTACGCCCAAATCGGCCTGTTGCGCGGCGCCTACTCCGGGATGATGGCCGTGTTCCAACTCATGGCCAGCCGCGCCGCCAAACGTTGGGGCCGTGTACCGTTGCTGGTGGGCGGCACCGCGTTGGCGGGTATCGCTTACTTATTGGTGGGGCAAGCCACCGGGCTTGGCATGTTGTTGCTGGCGTTGCTATTGGGTGGGCTGGGAGCGAGTACCCAACACCCGCTGGCCTCTTCGATGATTACCGATGCTTATGAGGACGGTGGCGGGGTCAAGCAAGCGTTATCGCAGTACAACTTTTCCGGCGACATCGGCAAAACCCTGATCCCGGGGTTGGTTGGCTTGCTGCTCACTGTCATCAGTTGGCGTGCCAGCGCGACACTGCTGGGGTTGCTCGGGTTGGCGGCGGCGGGGTTGCTGTGGTGGTGGGTGCCTACTCACGTTGGCGAATCCGCCGCCACAAAAAACGCCAGGCCGCTCAACGGAACCGGCTCGGTCATTGGCCTGCGTGCGCTGATCCTCACCGGCACCCTCGACAGTGCCGTGCGCATGGGCTTCCTCACGTTCCTGCCGTTCCTGCTGCAAGCCAAAGGTGCGGGTACGGCGGGTATTGGCCTGGCCTTGACCCTGCTGTTCATCGGCGGTGCGTTCGGCAAATTGTTCTGCGGCTACCTCGGTGCCCGCATCGGCATGATGAAAACCGTATGGCTGACGGAAACCAGCACGGCACTGCTGATCGTCGCCGCCGTGTACCTGCCGCTGAGTGGCTTGATGGTGATGTTGCCGGTGTTGGGCCTGGTGCTGAACGGCACGTCTTCGGTGCTTTATGGCGCCGTACCGGACCTGGCCGGCGCCGGCAAACGCGAGCAGGCTTTTGCGGTGTTCTACACCGGCACGATAGGCGGCGGGGCGCTGGCGCCGGTGGTGTTTGGCGGGTTAGGCGATGCGTTGGGTGTGCCGCTGGCGGTGATGGTGCTGGCGGGGATGTTGTGTGTGACGTTGCCGTTGGCGTGGGTGGTGCAGCGGGGGATAACCGTGGACCGTTGACTGGCTCGTTTCGGATGGAAAACTCAGTTCCGTCCTACGTAATTGCATGGGCTGCATGGTTGTAAAGTTCGCGCTTCAAAAATCCCGGCGCACTTTTCGAATGCCTATCAATCAGTGACGAGTGGCTGTTGCGTGATAGGAAACGATCCGAATAAGCGTGCTATGCGCCAATGACGCATGGTCGTAGGTATGATATTTGTCGAATCACCCGTATTTACCGAGGATCTGCCAGCGCTACTGAGTGAGGAAAGCTACGGTGAGTTCCAGGAATTTCTTGCCGAAAACCCGACTGCTGGTGATGTCATCCAAGGGACCAATGGTCTGAGAAAGATCCGCTGAGCTGTGCAGGGGAGGGGCAAGAGGGGTGGTGTCAGAGTGATCTATTACCACCTCTGCATGGCCTATCAAATTCGATTGATCCTGATCTATCGAAAGGGCATCAAAGATGATCTCTCTGCGGTGGAAAAGAGCGTGCTGAGCGAAATTAACCGAAGGTGGGAGTGATGGAGAAAAAACTGTTCAATCGTCTGGTCGAAAGCATGACCCAGATGGACGAAATCGCACGGGGTGAGCGCGCCCCATCCCGCGAGTTTTTTGTTGATGCGTTGAAGGTAAAAGAGATTCGACAAGCCACAGGACTTTCACAAGCACGCTTTGCGAAGGCAATTGATGTGCCGGTGGGAACGCTTCAAAACTGGGAGCAGGGGCGACGTGAACCAGAGGGGCCGGCAAAGGCATTATTGCGTGCCTTATACAATGATCCGGATCACGTATTGGCCGCTCTGGGGCATCGATAAGTCTCTGAAAAGAATAATTTCAGGTCGATGGAAACCGGCTATTTGCGGGGTTTTGTGTTCGTTTGGCCTGAGTCAGCGTTTCGCGAGCTTGTGCGATAAATGCGATTGCTCTGAGATGCTCAGCAATATCAGCGTCAGCCTGGACTTGAACTAAATATTCGTTAATGGCTTCTTCACTGTCTAGCACGCCAGCCATGTCAAACGGTGTCAGTTTTCGCTTCATGTTAGCCACCTTGTTTAGCCAGTCGGCCGGTATGGCTAAGAATAATGATGTGCGCGAGACGTTGAGTTCAAACGTATCTGCAGGGTGTTCTGTTGCCGGAGGTTGCAACTCGTTGGGTGAGTCGGGAGTCGTTTCGTATCTTGCGGCATTGCCTACACAACGCTCAGAATCGTCTCAGTTGTGCGTCTTGGGCGAGCTCTTTAAGGTTCGTCTGCCGCTGCCCATCAGCGGTCGGGTTTAGTAGCCCGATGAAAATTTATCCGGCGTACGGCTGTCCTTATCGTCAGGCACTTTCATGCCTGTGCTTATTGGTAACTGTACGCAGGGCGTCTTCGGGCGCGCCGGTTTTCGGATGAATTTCCCCGGTCTACTAACCTGCGTACAGCTGCCACCCTTACTCTTTGAGGGGTGGTCCTGACCGAGGATCAACCGATGTGTACCGATTCCTGTAACCCTACCGCAACCCTGTTCAGCGTCCGCCCCGAAGCCAACACCGAAGCGTTGCTCGCCAACGCCTACGAAACCATTGCCGGTGCTGGCGCCATGACTAACGAGTTCGCCGACAGCCTGCCCGCCCACCATCGCTACCTGGCCCTGGCCATTCAGCAAATGATTGAATTGGGGCTGATGCTGGTGGAAGCGGCGCAGGACCGCGTGGACCGCGCCGCGTAGGTTCTTACGCGCACCGCAACAGGCTTGCCTTCCCAGGCCGCCCATACCAAGGGGGAGGGGAGCCCAAAAACGCAAGGCGCCTTAAAGGGACGAGGTCAACGTAAACGGAATGCGCAACGCGCCGATCGGCCCTTCCCGTGCTCCGCACATTTCATCGTGCACGCACTGCTGCACCAGCACGCAGGGAAACGGCGGAACCCGTTGCAACAGGTCGCGCAAATGCGTGGTGGAGCCGATACGCATCGGCTTGGCATCATCGTCCAGCAACGTCATCTCGACATGATCCAACCTGACGCGCGCGATGTAGAAACCACCCTCAAGCGACAGCAGTTCCAGCTCACGCACTTCGCCTTTTACCGCCAGTTCGGTCAGCATTTTCATATTCATGATTCACCCTCACTCTCGGTCGTTCATTGGCGACGGAAGAACAACGTGATCTGGCCCCATTCGACGCCGAATTTGGTCATGCTGGAACGGTTGATCAAAGTGTCCTCGTCCATCAAGTACATCCAGTCATCCAAGCTGACTTCGTACACCGAACCGTCCACTGGCAGGTTGAGTCGATAGCGCCAACGCAGTGCGTTACCCGCCACTTCGCCGATCGCCTCGCCGACCACATCACCGGCGCGCCCGCGCCAGCGGCCAGGGCCATCGGGTGTCAACGTCCACACTCGCTGCTGGCGCGTGCCATCGCTGTACAGGAACCGTTCGTCAAGAATTAGAGCGTTGCCCTCGCGCCGGCTGGTGATATTCACTTCAAAGCGCTTGGCCACTTCCCCCGAGCGCTTCTGGAAAATCCCCCACGCCTTGACGGGTTTGCTGAAGAAGCGTTGCAGGTCCAACTGCGGCTGCTGGTCGGCGTAGTGGTCGACCCCTACGCTGCCGCAGCTGGTTAGACTCAACACCAGTAACAATGAAACCAGTAGACGTGTCATTGCCCGGCTCCGGGATCGTACGTGGCGAAGTGCCAACGCTCAGACTTGATACTTGTACAGAAATATTGATTTGTACAGGTTTTACCGGACGAATGACCGATACCTCAAATCGCGCCCATAAAAAAACCGGTCACCAGGGACCGGTTTTTTACGCATCCCTCGTCAGAACTATCCTGACGTGAGTGCACTATTTGAGTGGAGCGGGTAGAGGGAATCGAACCCTCAACTAAAGCTTGGGAAGCTTTCGTTTTGCCACTAAACTATACCCGCTCAGAGCGGCTGACTTTGTACCAGATGTTCGCCGGGATTTGAAGTTTTTCTTCGAAAAATGTGTGGGTTGCGTTCATCCAGCCAGTCGACGAACGGACCCCATGCTCGCGCAAGCTTGTGTGGGAGCGGGCTTGCCTGCGATGGCGTCACCTGAGTGCAACTGATACACCGAGGCGCTTGCATCGCGGGCAAGCCCGGCTCCCACATAAGCGGTTCAGATCGCAAAGGCATGCTGCGTCTGCCCTGGGTGATAGCGCAATCGGCTAACCTGCCGCTCCGGTTTCAAAAAGCCCACCACGGCCTCTCGGCTATCCCGGCATGCTGCTTTGTGTTCCATGTCCAGAAAATGCCCGGTCGCCTGGATGGTGCTGAAGCTGCTGTTGGCCACATGCTGGCCAAACAACTTGGCGTCCTGGGCGCTGGTGTATTCGTCCCATTCGCCATTCAAAAACAGCACTGGAATGTCGATCTGCCGGGCCGCCTTGAGGTAGCACAGCCGATCGCTGTTGAGTACGTGGCTGATGTGGAAGTGCATCTGCCCATATTCGTGCTCGGCCAGGCTACTGACGTGTTTGTAGTTAAAGCGTTTGAACAGCGACGGCAGGTGTTTGCCGATGGTGCTGTTGACCAGGTGGCCGACGCGGTCGCGGTCGAGGTTGCCGAGGTAGTCGACGCCACGTTCAAGGTAGTCGCGCATGGGCGCGTTGATCACTGGGGAGAACGAGCTGATCACCGCCTTTTCCACGCGCCGCGGCCGGTGGGCGAGGGCAACCAGGGTGGCCGCGCCGCCCCAGGAAAACGACAGCACGTGTTCAGCGGCGAAGTGGTCGATGAGTTCCAGCAGCAGCTGGCCTTCGATTTCCTTCGTCAGCATCTTCTCATGGCGATTATGGATTTTGGAGCGACCGGCGTAGGGCTGGTCGTACAAAACCACGTTGAATTGCGGGTACAGGCTTTTCACGGTTTGGGCGAAGGACGCCGTGGTGGCCATGGAGCCGTTGACCAGGATAATGGTCTTGGCAGCTGCGTCCGCGCGATAGAACTCCGTGTAAACCCGATACTGACCCTGTATATCCAGCACAGCGATTTCTGGCCTCATGTCGTAAGACTCCTGGCAAGCGGGTAGTGCGCGCAGATCACTCTGCACGAGCTTTGTGACAGGTAGGCATACGCCTGGAAGAGGAGGGCCCATATCGGTCCGATGGCGGCTGGCCGAGAGGTGTTGTTATGGCGGGCTGTTTGCCTGGGAAGCCCGTAGATCAAGCGCGGGCGGGGCAAGGTGTTTCTTGGAGGTTATAGGCGACTCGCCAGTCATAATTTGGCTGACGTCTTGATTCAAGCAGCACAGCCGCCGCCTCGCAAGGCAATAGGCTGGTTTTTTGCCATCACCGGCCGAACGGTCGTCAGACTTGGGCGATTTCGTCGTCACTCAGCGCCCGATATTCACCCGCAGCAAGGGATGCATCCAGCACCAAAGGCCCCATTCGCTCACGGTGCAGGCCGATCACCTTGTTATCAAAATGCCCGAACATACGCTTCACCTGATGATAGCGGCCTTCGATGATGCTCAGCCGCGCTGTCCTTGGCCCTAGCAGTTCCAGCTCGGCGGGTTGGGTGGTGAGGTCTTCAAACGCGAAATACAGACCCGCAGCAAACGTCACCGCGTACTCCGGGCCGATGGCCTGCTCGGTTTGTACGAGGTAAACCTTGGGCAATTTGGTCTGCGGCTGGGTCAGGCGCCGTGACCACTGGCCGTCGTTGGTGATCAGCATCAGCCCGGTGGTGTTGAAATCCAGGCGGCCGGCAATATGCAGTTCGCCCTTGTCGGGTTCATCCAGCAAGTCGAGGACCGTGACGTGTTGCGGGTCCGAGGTGGCGCTGACACAGCCTTGAGGTTTGTGCAGCATGAAATAACGCGCCGGTTTGCCGGCCTGCACAACCTCATCGTCAACGCACACGCGGCTGAATTCGCGCACGTCATGGTGCGGATCGCTGGCGGCCACACCATCCACCGTCACCCGTCGCTCAATCAGCAGCAAGCGAACTTGCTGGCGATTGAAACGCGGCAAATTGCTGAGGAAACGATCAACGCGCATTACGCTGAACCCGCCTCACGCAATTGCGCATCCACCTGCGCGCAACGCGGGCACAGGCAAGCGGTGTTGCGCAGTTCGTCGGGCAGGGCTTCGAGCACCGCCGGGTCAATGGCGACGCTGTAGCACCAGCAGGCCTGGTCGGCGGTGCGCGGGTCGGCCAGGGCGCAGTCGTTGCGGGCACCACAGGCGGGGCAGAGGTTTGGCGTGGTCATCGGTCGGTTCAGGCTGTATCGGGCAGGGCTATGCAGTTCCCCGCACGATACAGCGCCGCCGCGCTATTGCAAGCTGTGCAGGTAGCCACGCCAGCCGCCGAAGTGGCTGATATCCAGGGCACCCGTCAAACCGTAGGGCTCGCAGATGAACCCACTTTCCCAGCGCCCGTCCGCCAGTTGCACCTTGCCGATGCCCAAGGGCGCAGGGATGCCGGTCAGGAATGACCCGAGTTCGCCGCTCGGCAGCTCCCACACTTCCACCTCGATGGCCACGCCACCCTCGCTCACCCGCAGCATGCCGGGGCGATAAGGTGGCCCGCCGGCCAGGGCGAACAATTGATAGTCCGCTGAGCTGTGGGTGCGCTCCAGCAAGCGGGCGCCCCGGCGTAATAATTGCGGGTTAAGCGCCAGCCCTTGCAGGTGCGCGCCGCACACCACCAGCCGCGTGACGTCGTGGCTGGCGCTGCTTGCCGGTGCGCCCAGTGACGCATCCTGCTGGCGTTGCAACGCATCGGCTACACCCAGCAGGTATTGATCGGTAAACGCCCGACCAAACAGCGTCACGCCCCAGGGCAAACCGTTTTCCATCAAGCCGCTGGGCACGGCGACGGCCGCGTAGTCGAGCAAGTTCATGAAGTTGGTGTAGTAGCCCAGTTCGGCATTGCGCAGCACCGGTTCGGCACGCAGTTCTTCCAGCGTGACCGGGCGACCGATGGTCGGCGTCAGCACGCAATCGAGTGCTTTCAGCAAGAGGTCACATTGCGCTTTCAAGCTTTGCAGACGGTACTGAGCACGGAAGGTGTCGACGCCGCTCACCGCTGGCGCCTTGGCCAACACGGCACGAATCACCGGCAGCACCGCTTCTGGATCACGCGCCATCAATTCACCCGCGACGCTGTAGCGCTCGGCCACCCACGGCCCTTCGTAGAGCAGGCGTGCGGCTTCGAGGAAGGGCGACAGGTCCAGCGTGACGGGCTCGCCGCCGAGGGCAATCAAGCGCGCGATGGCCTGCTGGAACAGCTGTGGGCCTTGCTCGCAGCCGAAGAACTCCAGGTCCTGCTCGCGGGGTACGCCAAAGCGAAACGGCTTCGGCGTTCCGAACGCCGAGGCATCATTCCAGGCCGGGTTCTGGCGGCTGTAGGCGTCCAGAGAGTCCAGCCTGGCGGTCAACGCCAGCAACTGGCTGGCTTCGCGCGCGGTGCGGGTAAAGGTGGTGACGCAATCCAGCGTACGGCACGCCGGCACCACGCCCGCCGTGGAAATCAGCCCTTTACTCGCCTTGAGCCCCACCAGGTTATTCAGCGCCGCCGGCACCCGCCCGGAACCGGCGGTGTCGGTGCCCAGGGCAAAACTCGCCACGCCCAGGGCGACGGCCAGCGACGACCCCGCGCTGGAGCCGCCCGATGGATACTCCGGCAACACACTGTTGGGGCAGGCGCCATAGGGCGAGCGGCTGCCATTGAGCCCGGTGGCGAATTGATCCAGGTTGGTCTTGCCCAGCGGCACCGCGCCCAGGGCGATCAGTTGCTCGACAATCGTCGCGCTGCGCGTCGGCACATAGGCAAAGGCCGGGCACGCCGCTGTGGTGGGAATGCCCGCCAGGTCGATGTTGTCCTTGATCGCAAACGGCACGCCGAACAGCGGCAGTTCGGACGGTTCGCGAGCGTCCAGTGCCGCCAGGTACGGCTCCAGTTCCGCCACGCTGAGCAGGTGGATAAACAGGTGATAGTCGGGGTTCAACTGCGCAGCTTTTTCGCGCAATTGCAGCACCAGATCGCGGGGTGTGGTGTCGCCGCTGAGGTAGGCATTGCGCAGGTTGTCCAGTTGCAGATTCATGGCTTGTCCGCCTGTCGAAAAAGAAAAGTCAGTCACGTTCCAGCACCACCACCCGTTGCCCGGCGCTGATGCCGCTGCCGGGTTGCACCGGAATCTCGCGCACGGTACCGGCGAAGGGTGCCACTACCGGGATTTCCATCTTCATGGACTCAAGAACCACCAGCACATCGCCGGCCGACACTTGATCACCCGTCGCCACCTGGACTTGCCAGAGGTTGCCGGCGAGAGGGCTGTCGACGCTGACTTCGTTGGCCTGTAGAGGCGCGTCTGCGCCGATTGGCGCGGCCAGTTCTTCACTGTCGTAATGCGCCTGGCCGCTGGCGATCCAGCGTTCGCGCTCGGCATTAAAAGCGTGCTGCTGGTGCGCGCGAAACGCGTCGATACTTGAGGCCTCCCGCGCGAGAAAATCCTGGTAATCCGCCAGGTTCAACTGGCTGTGCTCGATGCCCAGCTCAAAGCGCCCCAGAGGGAAATCGCGACGAATTTGCACTAACTCATCGCTGCTCACCGGGTAGAACCGTATCTGGTCAAAGAACCGCAACAACCACGGCTTGCCGTCAAATGCTGCAACTTCCCGGTAGCGGTTCCACATCTGTAACGTGCGCCCGACAAACTGATAGCCGCCCGGGCCCTCCATGCCATACACGCACAGGTAAGCGCCGCCGATGCCCACCGAGTTTTCGGCGGTCCAGGTGCGGGCCGGGTTGTATTTGGTGGTCACCAGGCGGTGGCGCGGGTCCAGCGGGGTCGCCACCGGCGCGCCGAGGTAGACGTCGCCCAGCCCCATCACCAGGTAGCTGGCGTCGAACACGGTGTGGCGTACTTCATCGAGGTTGGCCAGGTCGTTGATGCGCCGGATGAACTCCAGGTTGCTCGGGCACCACGGCGCGTCCTTGCGCACGGTGGTCATGTATTTTTCGATCGCCAGCTGGCACGCCGGGTCGTCCCACGACAGTGGCAAATGCACGATGCGCGAGGGCACTTGCAGGTTCGGCGTGGCGCACACGGCGGCCCAGTGCGTGGTGATCAGCGGCAGCAGGTCGGCCAGTGGCAGTTGTTCGGGCTGGTAGTGGATTTGCAGGGTGCGGATGCCCGGCGTCAGGTCGATCACGCCGTGCAGGGCGCGGGCTTCAAGCGCCTGCATCAGGGCGTGGGCGCGAAAGCGCAGTACCAGGTCGAGTTCGGCGGCGCCAATTTCCAGCAGCAGGTGGGTGTCGCCGGCGAGGCGCGCGACGAGGCGGGTGTCGGCTTGGCCGATGTCCAGCACCACAGGCGACTCGAGGTTAAGTGGAGGGTGGCCAGTGTGGGCGCCGGGCTTGCCCGCGATGGCATCACTGGGGTCTGCTTGAAGTACCGAGTGGCTGCTATCGCAGGCAAGCCCGCTCCCACATTGATCCCATTTCAAGGCGAGATCACGGGCGGTCTGAATGTTCACCGGCTCGAAGCGCAGCTTGTCACCAGCCTTGAGCTGCCCCAGCTGCCAGAGGTCCGCCTCGATCACCGTCACCGGGCACACAAACCCGCCCAGGCTTGGCCCATCCGGCCCGAGGATCACCGGCATGTCGCCAGTAAAATCCACTGCCCCTATCGCGTAGGGATTGTCATGGATGTTCGACGGGTGCAGCCCCGCTTCGCCGCCGTCCGTGCGCGCCCAAACAGGCTTCGGCCCGATCAGCCGCACGCCGGTGCGGCTGGAGTTGAAATGCACTTCCCATTGGGTGGCGAAGAAGGTGTCGATGTACTCGGGCTTGAAGTATTCCGGCGCACCGTGCGGGCCATAAATCACTCGCAGCGTGCGTGTTTGCGCCAAGGGTTCGGCGACCAGGCGTTGCCCCGCGCTTGTGTCCTGCAATGGCAACACGTGCAGCACATCACCCGCGCGCAAAGCCCGCCCGCCATGCCCGCCGAACTGGCCAAGGGTGAAGGTGCTTTTGCTGCCCAGGTAGTCCGGCACTTGCAGCCCGCCACGCACGCACAGGTAACTGCGCGCGCCTGGTCCTGCGAGGCTGCCAAGGCTTAAGACCGCACCGGGCTCAATCAACAGCGCGGTATTCATCGGCACCGCTTGCTCGTTCAGCAACAGTGGAATATCGGCGCCCGTCACTGCCACAACGGCAGCACAATTGAAGCGCACCGTCGGCCCGCTCATGGTGATTTCCAACGCGGCGGCGCCGTCGCTATTGCCCAACAGGCGATTACCCAAGCGCAGCGCACGGCTGTCCATCGGCCCGGACGGCGGCACGCCGACGGCCCAGTACCCGAGGCGCCCCGGGTAGTCCTGCACACTGGTTTGCGTGCCGGCGCTGAGCACCTCAAAGGTGTCGGCGCTGTAGACCAGGCCTTCCAGGCAGCGCGTCCATGGCCGACCGCTGGCGAAGGGCGTGGCCAGCAAAATCTGGCGCAGGTAGTCGCGGTTGGTTTCCACGCCGTAGAGCTGGCTGTCGCTCAAGGCCTGATGCAAATCCAGGCGCGCCTGTTCGCGGGTCGGCGCCCATGTAATGAGCTTGGCGATCATCGGGTCGAAGTACGCTGGAATCTCGCAACCGGCTTCTACCCAGGTATCGATCCGCAACCCCTCGGTAGCCGGGAAGTCCACGCGGGTCAACAGGCCAGGGCTCGGCTGGAAATCCTTGCCCGGGTCTTCCGCATACAGTCGCGCTTGAATGGCATGGCCACGGGGGTGCAGCGCAAGCCCACTCAATGGCGGTAATTCACCCGCCGCCAGTTGCACCATCCAGCGCACCAGGTCCACGCCCCACACTTGCTCGGTGACGCCGTGTTCCACCTGCAGGCGCGTGTTCACTTCCAGGAAGTAGAAGCGACCATCGGCGCTGTCAAAGATAAATTCCACGGTGCCGGCGCTGCGGTAGTTCACGGCTTTGGCCAGGGTGATAGCGGCCGAGCACAAGGCCTCAGCCATGCCTTCGGGCAGGTTCGGTGCGGGGGTTTCTTCGAGGACTTTCTGGTTGCGCCGTTGCACGGAGCAGTCGCGCACGCCGAGGGCGATCACCTCTCCAGTGCCGTCGCCGAACACCTGCACTTCCAGATGGCGAGCGTGCTCGATGTACTTCTCGATGAACACACCGGCGTCGCTGAAATTGTTCTGCCCCAGGCGTTTGACTGCCTCGAAGGCGTCGCTCAACTCGGCTGCGCTGTGGCACACGCGCATGCCAATGCCACCACCGCCGGCGGTGCTTTTGAGCATGACTGGATAGCCCACCGTGTCGGCCGCTGACAGCGCTGCATCAAGGCTGTCCAGCAGCTCGGTGCCTTCCAGCAACGGGATCTGGTGTTGCTTGGCCAAGGCCCGCGCGGTGTGCTTGAGACCGAATACGCGCAGTTGTTCAGGCGTCGGCCCGACAAAGGCGATACCCGCGTTTTCGCAGGCTTCGGCGAAGGCGGCGTTTTCCGAGAGGAAGCCGTAGCCGGGATGAATCGCCCTGGCCCCACAGGCCTTGGCGGTGGCGAGGATTTTTTCCACCGCCAGGTAGGTATTGGCCGCCGCGCCTTCACCGAGGCTATAGGCTTCGTCGGCCTGCTGGATATGCAGGCTGGCCGCATCGGCTTCGGCGTACACGGCGACGCCTTTGACGTGCAGCTCACGCAAGGTGCGCAGGATGCGGCAGGCGATGGCGCCACGGTTGGCGATCAAGAGTTTTTCGAACATGGCAAAACCCTGCGGGCCGTCCCGCCAATTGGGGTACGCGCCAGGGTCGTCCATGGCGCAAATCTCGGGTGGTGAAAGCGGTCAACTGTGGGAGCGGGCTTGCCCGCGATGGCGGTGTGTCTGTCCCCTTATTTATTGGATGATTCACCGCCATCGCAGGCAAGCCAGCTCCCACAGGGAACCTTCAGCGTTTTTGCAGGCACTGCCCGGCGCGGGATTGGCACAGCGTGAACAACCATTTACGCAGGCGCTTGAGTTTCAGTTCCATACCAGTAACTCCGCAGGGGTCGGGTTGTAGGCGTTGCACGGATTGTTCAGTTGCGGGCAGTTGGAAATAAGCACGATCACATCCATTTCCGCGCGCAGGTCGACGTACTTGCCGGGGGCGGAAATACCGTCTTCAAAGGTCAACCCGCCGTCGGCCGTGACCGGCACATTCATGAAGAAATTGATGTTCGGCCCAATGTCGCTTTTACCCAGCCGACCGTCGTGGGCGCAGGCGCGCAGGTAGTTATCGCGGCAGCTGTGCATGTAGCGTTTTTCCAGGGCATAGCGCACGGTGTTGCTCTCTTGGGCACAGGCGCCACCGAGGGTGTCGTGGCGCCCGCAGGTGTCGTCGACGAGGGTCAGCATCGGCTGGCCAAGGTTGGAATACAGCACGCTGCCGGTGCCCAGGTACACGCTGTTTTGCCGACGTAACGTGCGCTGCACGTCGTAGCGCTCGCGTGGGTTTTTAAGGCTGTAGAACAACGTGTCGACAGCCTGGTTGCCTTCAAGGTCGAGGATGCGCAAGGTCTGGCCGGCCTTGACCTCCATCAGCCAGGGCTCGCCGGCGGGAATAGTGGCGCGGTACACGGCCGCGTCCGGGTGTTTCAGTGCGATAGACATGGCAGTTCCTCAGGCGAACAGGCGGTCGGTGTTGATAAAGCCGCGCTCGTTTTCCGGGCGCGAGGTGCGGCAGTGTTCGGCGACACTGGGGTCGGCGTTCATCCAGCTGAGTTTCAGCGGCTGTGGGGCGTAGTTCGGGTTGGGGTCCATCGGATGTTGCAAGGCGGTCAGCACCACCAGCGTGTCCATCGGCGCGTAGAGCTCGATGTAGTCGCCAGCCTTGGAATTGCCCGGCACGAAGTGCAAGCCACCGTCGCTCTCTACGCTGACGCGGCTGAACAGGTTGAGGGTCATCAGCAGGTCGGACAGCCCCAGCCCCCACTTGCCCAATTCCACCAGCAGGTTATCGGTGCCGTTGCGAAAGAAGCCGTTGCGCAGCTCCTGATAGCGGCCCTGGCCGTATTTCTCGGCCACTTCGGACGCACACAACACACCGCCGATGCTGTCACTCCAGCCGCAGGTGTCGGCGGTAATGGCGGCCAGCACGCGGCCCATGTCCGAGTACAGGCAGTGGCCGCTGGTGAGCTTGGCGGTGTGTTGGCACTTGAGGCTGTCGGGCAGGTTCAGGCGCTCGGTTTTTTCGTTGGCGTTGAGCAGGGTCAGGCTGACGTTGGCACCGCCACGAATGTCGGTGAGGCGCAGCAGTTGGCCGCGCTTGAGCACGAAGGAGCGGTGGCCGCCGCCGGGCAGCATTTCTTCCGCGAACGGGGGGAACAGTTGAGTGGAATCGGTCATTTGGAAGTGGCTCCAAGTTCGGCGGCGAGCGCTTTGCGGCGCTCGCTGTTCAAAGGGATGTCGTAGGTGATGCGGGCGCCATAGGCGCCGGGTGCGTGGGGGTCGAGGCGAACCTTGTCGAACACCAGCAAGCGCGTGCCGAGGCTGAAGCCTTCACTCAGGTCGTGGGTGACCATGAACACCGTCAGCCGGGTTTCGCGCCACAGCGCCAGCAGCAACTGGTGCATGTCTTTACGAATGCCCGGGTCGAGGGCGCCGAAGGGTTCGTCCAGCAGCAATACGCGAGGTTTCATGATCAGGGCCTGGGCGATGGCCAGGCGTTGTTGCATGCCGCCGGAGAGCTGCGCCGGGTATTTGTCCAGCGCGTGGCCCAGGCCGACCTTGAGCAGCAGTGCCGCAGCCTGTTCCCGTGCGTGGTGTTTGGCGCTGCCGAACAGCCGCCCCAGCAACGGCGAGCGGGGCAGCTCAAGGCCGAGGGCGACGTTATCCAGTACGGTCAAATGCGGGAACACAGAGTAGCGCTGGAACACCACGCCACGGCTCGCATCCGGCTCGGCGGCGAGCGCCTGGCCATCCAGCAGAATCTGGCCCTTGCTCGCAGTTTCCTGGCCCAGCAGCAGGCGCAGGAAGGTGGATTTACCGCAGCCCGAGGTGCCGACCAGCGTGCAGAACTCACCCTCATCGACCTGCAGGTTGAGCCCTTCAAGTACGACCTGGTCGCCATAGCGCTGCCACACATTGTTGACGCTGATAAAGCTCATGCCCGCGCTCCTTCGTACCAGGGGAACGCACGCCGGGTCAGGGTTTTGAGGCCCCAGTCCATCAGCCAAGCGAGCAGGGTGATCCACACTACGTAAGGCAAAATCACGTCCATCGCCAGGTAGCGGCGCACCAAGAAAATCCGGTAGCCCAAACCGTCGGTGGAAGCGATGGCTTCGGCGGCGATCAGGAACAACCACGCCGAGCCGAGCATCAACCGCAGTGAGATCAGCAGGCGCGGTAGCAATTGCGGGAGCACCACGCGCAGCATCAAGGTCCAGGTGGAGGCGCCGAGGGTCTGCGCCTTGACCAGCAACTCGACGGGAATTTCCCGGGCGCGCTGTTCCAGATCGCGCGCCAGGGCCGGTGTGATGCCGATGACGATCAGCATCACCTTGGACAATTCCCCCAACCCGAACACGATGAACAGAATCGGCAGGATCGCCAGCGGCGGCACCATCGAGAGCACCGTGAGCAGCGGCGACAACGGCGCGCCAAACAGCGGCAGCGTTCCGGCGGCGATGCCCAGGCACAGACCGGCGAGGGCACTGATACCCAGGCCGATGGCCAGGCGGCGCAGGCTCGACGCGCTGTCTTGCCACAGCACGTATTCACCGGTGCGGGTGTCGGCGCTGAACGCCAGGCGCTTTATGGCGTCGCCCATTTGTACGGCGCTGGGCAGCAGCTTGTCGTTGGGGTTGTCCGCCAGGCGCTCGGCCGAGCCCAAAAAGTAGGCGAACAGCAGCAGGGCGAACGGCAGCATCACCAACAACAGGCGGCTGGAGCGTTCCGGGTGACGGTTGATCAGGCGCATGGCCGGGTCCTCTTACAGCGTGCCGTCGGCGGCCATCTGCACGTAGCGGGGGTCGAACTGCAGCTTGAGGTTGGTTTTGTCGCCGCTGGTCACGCCGTTGGCGAAGCTCATGCCCACGGCGCTGGTGTCCTTGGCACCTTCGCCGAGCAGGCCGTGTTCAAACGAGAACTCGGCGACCTTGCGCATGGTGGCGGGCAACTGCGCGCTGGTGGCGAAGGCCAGGGCTTCCTTGGGCGTGGCGAACAGCTTGGTGGTGTCCAGTTGCGACTGGAAACCCTTGAGGTCGGTGCCGGAGGCTTTGGCCATGTGCTCCAGCGCGTCGGTGCTGGCAGCGTTTTTGGCGTTCATCAGCGCAACCACTTCGAACCAGGCGCCGGTCAACGCTTTGCCCAGCTTGGGGTTGTCTTTGAGGGTCTGGGTGTTGACCACCATCATGTCCATGATTTCGCCGGGCACTTTGCTGGAGTCGAACACTTCGGTGACGCCCGGTTTGGCCTTGATCTCAGAGAGCATCGGGTTCCAGGTGGTGACGGCTTGCACCTGGTCGGTGTTGAAGGCCGCGGCGATATCGGCGTCGGAGGTGTTGACTACTTTCAAGTCTTTTTCGGTGAGATCGGCCGACTCCAGGGCGCGGGCCAGCAGGTAGTGGGACACCGAGAGTTCCACCAGGTTGACGTTCATGCCCTTGAGGTCAGCCACGGTCTTGCCGGTGCCCTTGATCACCACGCCATCGTTGCCGTTGGAGAAGTCGCTGACCACCAGCGCGGTGCTGTCCACGCCTCCGGCGGCAGGAATGGTCAGGGCGTCCATATTGGTCATGGTGCAGCCGTCGAACTGGCCGGCGGTGTACTGGTTGATGGATTCGACATAGTCATTGAGCTGCACCATGTCGATCTTGATGCCGTACTTCTTGGCCCACTTGTCGAGGATGCCTTGGCTGCCAGCGTATTCCCACGGCATCCAACCGGCGTAGATGGTCCAGCACACACTGAAGTGGTCTTTGGTGGCGGCTTGGATTTGAACGCTCATTACGGCGGCAAAGGCGGCGGCGAGCAGGGCGGGTAAACGGATTGAGGGCATGGGGCTTCTCCAGTTGATCAAGGGCGAGCAGGAGCAACGCGGCACCGTGAACGGTGGCTTGTCTCCCGGGCTTTTATCCCGCCGTGTAACCTCAACTGGAGGTCGCCAACTCTCGGACCAGCCACTCGCGATCAGCGAGCCGGAACCCTAGTCAGCCATTGCAAATTGTGGTGCCGCGAACCTGTAATAAATCCTGCACGAGGGAGGTAAAGCGAGAGTCGTGCCAAGTGAGGCAAGCGCCCGGCTTTTCAGCCGGGCAGGGGCGCCGTGGGGCTTGCGCGCGAAGGGTTGTGCGTCAGGTCGGTGCGCCGGCGCACAGTAATGAGGCGATTACCGCTGGAACTTGCTCGCCAGGCCATTCAGCGTGGATGCCGTAGTGCTGACAGAAACCCGGTTGTTGGAAAAGGTCAGTCCCAGGGCGTTGGCGAGCCGGACGACACCTGGCTGCAGCGCAGATGTACCAAGTTGTTACAGAAACGCACCAGATTCGGTTTTTGATGTCAGATGTTTTGTCATTCAGTGAAAGATGAATGCCGCCCTCCAGCGTCGCTGGAGGTGCTCTCCCGCGGTCCAGGAGGCCGCCATGTATCGACGACTGCTGCTTAGCGCTTTATTCGGCCTGACCCTTTCTGCGTGTGTGCCTTATTACGATGGCGCCGCCACTTACTATCGCTCGGAGGTCTATACCGCACCGGCCCCAGCCTATTACTACGGTGGCCCCACCTACTCGTATGGACGCAGTTACTACGCGCCGCCACGTTACTACCAGCCGGCGCCACGTTACTACCAGCCAGCGCCGCGTTATTACCCAAGGCCTGCTTACCGGCCGTACCCGAACCAGGGCTGGGGAGGCGGTCACTGGGGCAATGGTGGCCGAGGTCGTGGATCTGATCATGGAGGGGGGCGCGGCGGCCACCGGTAGCAGGTCTGGACGTGAGGCGGCGCATCAAGCGCCGCTTTTTTTGCGCTGCGGTTTATCGGTACTGTCAGTTTTAACAGCTATCGTCAGTGTTTCAGATGCAGTTCACTGTGGGAGCGCCGTTGTGCGTGTCCAGGGAACCCGTGGGCAGTCGCTGTGGCAAAGCCCCAAGGTCGACGTGGATGATTTTTCCGATCGTTTCATTGGCGCACTCTTCACGCCGGGCAAAGGGCAGGAGCGGGAAAACGGCCACCTGGACAAGTGCCTATACCGCATGGGCAACGGCCAGATTATGGCTTTGCGGTATGACACGCCGGGGAAGCTCGACACCATGTCGCTCACCGCCACTTTGCATTGGCAACTCACCACTGATCCGTTGAATCAGGACGTCTGCATCTGCCAGGACAGCCAGCCGGACAATTGTTCATTCACGGTCAGGCGGCTGCACTGATCACCTGTCAGTAGTCTGATAAGTCGGCCAGGGGGTTTCTGCCTTCCCACGCCTTGGTAAAGTGTGCCTGGACTACGGCGTCCGGGACTGTGTTGATATCGGGCCAATGCCAATGGGGCTGCTGGTCCTTGTCGATCAAACGCGCCCGCACGCCTTCGCTGAACTCCGGGTAACGGCAGCAATTGAGACTCAAGGTGTATTCCATCTGGAACACTTGGGCCAAAGACAGGTGCCGAGCCCGCTGGATCTGTTCCCACACCAGGTGCGCAGTCAGCGGGCAACCTTCACTGAGTGTCTTGCCGGCGCGGCTGAAGAGAGGGTCGGCATGCTCGCGCAACGGGCTCAAGGCTCGCCAGGCACACCGCACATCTCCCACATCGAGCCATTCATCGATTTGCGCACGGCGTGGTAGCCATTGCGCCTCGGGTTGCTGGCTGACGGCCTCCTGGGCCAGCGCCTTGAGCAGGCTGTTGAGCTGCGCTGCGGTTTGTTCCTGCCAGTTCAGTTGCAGCAGGCCTTCTATCAATTCTTCTTGTTGGTCATCGCGCAGGAAACGATCGGCCAGGCCCAGGTCCAGCGCATCACGGCCATTGATGTGCGCACCGGTGAGGCCAAGGAATAAACCGAGTTTGCCCGGCAGCCGCGACAGGAACCAACTGGCCCCTACATCCGGGTACAGCCCGATGCTGATCTCGGGCATTGCCAAGCGACTGCTCGGCGTGACGATACGCACCGACGCGCTTTGCAGCAGGCCCATGCCGCCGCCCAATACATAGCCGTGGCCCCAGCAAATCAGTGGTTTTGGGTAGGTATGCAGGCGATAGTCGAGGCGGTATTCGGCAGCGAAGAACTGCGCGGCCAGGGCAGGCACTTCGCCGGGGAGTTCACGGCAGGCCTCGGCCAGGCTGCGGACTTCACCGCCGGCGCAAAAGGCTTTTGGCCCATTGCCGCGTAGCAGCACGCAGACGATATTGGGGTCTTTGGCCCAGGCATCCAGGCGATCGCTCAAGGCCAGGATCATGGGCAAGGAGAGCGCATTGAGAGACTTTTCAGCGTCCAGGCTGGCGATGCCGAGGCGGGCACCGTCGCTGCCGGTCAGCTCTTCGAAGTGCAGGTTCATCGTGACCTCAATCGAGAAAGTGAAGGTTCAGTATGATCGCTTCAACGGAAAGTGCCGGTTGTGTATCAGATCAATTGACAAGCGGGGTCGGCTTTCCTAGGGTTCGCCCATTCTTTTTTACACGATGAACACACCATGACCGAAGGCGACCGTATCAAACTCGAACCCAGCTGGAAACATGCCCTGCGGGATGAGTTCGACAAGCCCTACATGGCCGAACTGCGCGAATTCCTGCGCCAGGAGCATGCCGCCGGCAAAGAGATTTACCCGCCGGGCCCGCTGATTTTCAATGCGCTTAACTCCACGCCGCTGGACAAGGTCAAGGTGGTGATCCTCGGCCAAGACCCGTACCACGGCCCTGGCCAGGCCCATGGTCTGTGTTTTTCGGTGCAACCGGGGGTGCCGACGCCGCCGTCCCTGGTGAATATTTACAAAGAGCTCAAGCGCGACCTGAACATCGACATTCCCAACCACGGTTGCCTGCAAAGCTGGGCCGATCAGGGCGTGCTGATGCTCAACACCACCATGACCGTGGAGCGCGCCAATGCCAACGCGCATGCGGGTAAAGGCTGGCAGTTCTTTACCGACCGAGTTATCGAAGTGGTCAGTGAGCATCAGCCGCACCTGGTGTTCCTGTTGTGGGGCGCCCACGCGCAGGGCAAACAAAAGCTGGTGGATGCGACCAAACACCTGGTGCTTACGTCGGTGCATCCATCGCCGCTTTCGGCGTATCGCGGGTTTCTGGGGTGCGGGCATTTCAGCCGGACCAACAAGTTTCTTGAGCAGAATGGTGAGGCGCCGATTGAGTGGCGGTTGCCGTCACTCTAAGGCTCAACACCGTCCAATGTAGGAGCTGGCTTGCCTGCGATGGCATCACCTCGGTCTGACTGAAACATCGAGGTGCCTGCATCGCAGGCAAGCCAGCTCCCACCTTGGAATTCAGTGAAGGCTTTAAACTTATTCCGGCTGGCGGTTCCAGTGCCGGAACAGCGGCTCCGCCAGAAACAGCACAAACAACAAGCGCATGACCTGCATCGCCGTTACCAAAGGC
Organism: Pseudomonas sp. M5A4_2d; assembly: GCF_053345295.1. Classification (NCBI taxonomy): domain Bacteria; kingdom Pseudomonadati; phylum Pseudomonadota; class Gammaproteobacteria; order Pseudomonadales; family Pseudomonadaceae; genus Pseudomonas; species Pseudomonas sp. M5A4_2d. The sequence continues at coordinate 209,391 of NZ_JBKEZW010000004.1, forward strand.
ACCGACAGTTGCAAGGTCTCGGCGGTGAGGCTCATTTCGGCAATGCCGCCCGGCATCATGCCCAGCGTCAGTGAGCGCAAGTCCAATTGCGTCAGGGCGCTCAAGCCCACTGCCGCCAATGTCGCCAGCGCCATGGTCAACGCCGTACCTACCAGCGTACGCGCCATGAACGACGGTGCCCGACGAAAGAACTGACGGTTGAAGTGGCAGCCCAAACCGCTGCCGATCAGCCATTGACCGATCTGGCTGCCGCCGTCGGGCAAGCCGATATGCAAGTCCCAGACAACACTGGCAGTCGCGCTGACCAGCAGCGGCCCGAACAACCACGGGTTGGGCTGGCGCAAACGCTGCCAGCCCCAGGCCACCAGTGCGCCAAGCGGAAACAGCAGCGCCAGCCACGTCCAGCTCACGGGCGCCGGATGAAACTGCGGCGCACCGCCTTCCAGCAAATACTTGAAGATCGCGGGCACACACAGCACCACCACCAGCACGCGCAAACTCTGCCCTGCCGCGACACGGCTGAGCACCGCGCCGTTGCGTGCGCCGAGGTTGACCATCTCCCCGGAGCCGCCCGGCATGCTGGAGAAAAACGCAGTGGCGCGGTCTTCACCGCTGCGGCGCATCAACCACACGCCGACGATGCTCGACACGCTGGTGATCAGCGCGCCGAAGAAAATCAGGCCGAAGTGGCTCATCACCTGCTCGATCACCACCGGGGTGAAGTGCAGGCCGATGCCGATGCCCACCACCCATTGGCCGCATTTGCGCCCGCCGGGAATCTCCGCCAACTGCCACGGCGTCAGGCAGCGCACCAGAATGATCGCCAGCAACGAGCCGACCATATACGGCAAAGGCCAGCCGACGAGGCTGGCCAGGTAACCGCCGGCCAGGCCGACCAGCGGTGTTGCCCACCATTGTTTAAAGGTGACCTCAGACATCGGCCAGGGCACGACGCTGCAGGGCACGTTTACGGTAGATACGCACCAGCGGGAAGGCCAGCATCAGCACGGTCAGCACCCACACCCCGAAGGTGATCGGGCTTGACCAGAGGATGTCCAGCGCACCGTTGGAGATCGACAGTGCGCGGCGCAGGTTCTGCTCCATCAGGCCACCGAGGATAAAGCCCAGCAGCACCGGCGACAGCGGGAAGTCCAGCTTGCGCAGGAGGTAGCCGAAGATGCCGATGCCGACCATCAGGAACAGGTCGAAGGTGGTGGCGTGAACCGCGTACACACCGATTGCAGTGATGATGGCGATCACTGGCACCAGCGCCCAGTTCGGCACGGCGAGGATGCGCGTGAAGATGCGGATCATCGGGATGTTGAGGATCACCAGCATGATGTTGGCGACAAACAACGACGCGATCAGGCCCCAGACGATGTCCGGCTGTTGTTGGAACAGCAGTGGGCCGGGGGTGATGTTGTACAGCGACAGGGCGCCGATCATCACCGCCGTGGTGCCCGAACCTGGCACGCCCAGGGTCAGCATCGGCACCAGCGCGCCGCACGCGGAAGCGCCGATCGCGGTTTCCGGCGCAGCGAGGCCGCGCATGTCACCCTGGCCGAATTTGCCGCTGGCACCGGCCAGGCGTTTCTCGGTCATGTAGGCAACTGCTGACGCCAGCGTTGCACCGGCACCTGGCAATACGCCCATGATGAAGCCCAGCAGGCCGCAGCGGATGTTAACCACGAACACCGAGGAAGCTTCCTTCAGGTTGAACATCATCCGCCCGGTGGCCTTCACCGCTTCCTGGCCACGGTGGGTTTTTTCCAGCAGCAAAAGAATCTCGCTGATGGAGAACAGGCCCAGCACCAACACCACAAATTGAATGCCATCGGTGAGGTGGATGTTGTCGCCGGTAAAGCGGTACACGCCGCTGTTGGCGTCGATACCGACGGCCGAGAGGAACAGGCCGATCAGCGCTGCAACAAATGTCTTCAGCGGTTTGTCACCGGCCATGCCGCCGAGGCAGACAATCGCGAAGACCATCAGTACGAAATATTCCGCCGGGCCGAAGGCAATCGCCCATTTGGCCAACAAAGGCGCAAACAGCACCATGCCGCAGGTGGCGATGAACGCGCCGATGAATGAACTCCATGCCGACAACGACAGCGCTACACCGGCCAGGCCTTTGCGGGCCATCGGGTAGCCGTCGAGGGTGGTCATCACGGTGGAGGCTTCGCCAGGGATGTTCAACAGGATCGAACTGATACGGCCGCCGTACTCGCAGCCCAGATACACCGCTGCCAGCAGGATCAACGCCGATTCCGGCGGCAGGCCCAGGGCGAACGCGATGGGGATCAACAAGGCCACGCCGTTGATCGGGCCCAGGCCCGGCAGCAGGCCGACCACGGTGCCGATCAAGGTGCCGCACAGGGCGGTCACCAGGTTATAAGGGGTCAGTGCAACGCCGAAGCCCTGGCCCAAATAGCTGAACGTATCCATATCAGTTCTCCAGAACTTCAAGCAGGCCGAGGGGCAGCGGTACATCCATGGCTTTATCGAACAGCAGGTAAAGGCCGATAGCCATCAAGGTGACGATCACCACGCTCGGCAACCAGCGGCCGCCATACAGGCGTGCCATCGGGATGCCGATCAGCATGCTGCTGAGGATGAAACCCAGGGACTCGAAGGTCGCGGCAAACACGATCAACAACGTGACGCAGATACCGATCTTGACCAGCGTGTCGCGGTCCAGGGCGGGTTCTTCCTCGGTGTGCTTGGTCGGTTGTGGGCGGAACAGCATGTAGATCAGGCCCAGGCTCATCAGCCCGAGCATCAGCAGTGGGTAGGCACGAGGCCCGACCGGCTCGTAGGAAAATGCCGCCTGATACGGCCAGGCCATCAGCGCGAGACCGGCGCAGGCCAGCAGCATCACCGAGGCGAAAATGCGTTGTAAGAGCATAGGAAACTCCTTGGAGACTCTTGTAGGCGCAAGCTTGCTCACGAAGAACGCAAGGACGCCGCGTGTATCCAGGCAGCACGCGTCATCGTTGAAGTCTTTCGCGGGCAAGCCCGCTCCCACGGAGGGGCGTTTACTGGATCAGGCCGAACTCTTTGGCCAGCACTTTGTAGTCCGCCACCTGTTTCTTCACATAGGTGTCCAGCTCCGGGCCGGTCAGGGCGAACGGGAACAGCTCGCGCTGGTCACGCAGCTTGGCGAAGTCTTCGGAGGCCAGCAGTTTGTCGAACGCCTCTTTCCACCACGCGTAGTCGGCGTCGCTGACTTTTGGCCCGAGGTAGAAGCCGCGAACTACCGGCCAGACGATGTCGTAGCCTTGCTCTTTGGCTGTAGGAATATTCTTCATTTCCGGTTCGTCCAGGCGCTCTTCGGCGAACACGGCGAGCAGGCGCATGTCGCCGCTGAGGATGTGCGGCATGGAGTCGGAAATGTCGGTACTGCCCACCTGGATATGGCCACCGAGCAGGGCGGTGGCGATTTCGCCGCCGCCTTCTAGGGCCACATAGCGCAGCTCACGCGGGTTGATCCCGGCGGCCTTGGCGATCAGCGCAGTTTGCATCCAGTCCTGGCTGCCGACGGTGCCACCGGAACCGATCACTACGCTGCCTGGATCTTTCTTCAAGGCTTTTACGAGATCGTCGAGGGTCTTGTAGGGCGAATCGCTTTTGACGGCAATGGCACCGTAACTGGTGCCCACCGCCGCCAACCAACGCACGGCGCTTTCATCGAAACGACCGAATTTGCCTTGGGCCAGGTTCAACAGTGAACCGCTGGACCAGGCCACCAGCGTGCCCGCATCCGCCGGGCGCTGTGCTACCACCGCGTTATAGGCCACCGCGCCCACGCCGCCGGGCATGTAGGTGACGCGCATCGGCTTGCTCAGCAACTTCTCGTTGACCAGCGCGCTTTGCGCCAGTTTGCAGGTCAGGTCAAAACCACCGCCGGGTGAGGCCGGGGCGATGCACTCCGGGCGTTTGGGTTCGTCGGTGGCCAGCAGTTGGCCGGCAAACAGCATGCAGCCGGCGGCGAGGGCCAATTTACGCAGTGAATAGGTCATTTTTATCTCCGTCTTTGTTGTTATTAGAGGCTACTTACCAAAGTGCGAGGCTATAACTCACCAGCACGCGCACTTCATCCGCATCACGGGCCGAATAGTTGGAACGGTACGTGGCGTTACGCAGGCGCAGGGCGACATCCTTGAATGTGCCGCTTTGCACGATGTAGCGGATCTCGCTGTTGCGTTCCCACTCTTTGCCGGTCTCACCGTTCCTGAGCTTGATGTTGTCACCCGACAGGTAACGGCTCATGAAACTCAGGCCGGGAATCCCGAGCTTGGCGAAATCGTAGTCGTAGCGCGCTTGCCAGGAGCGTTCTTCGGCGCCGGCAAAGTCGTTGATCTGCACGAAGTTGACAAGGTACGGATCGCTCCCATCCACGTAGGGAAAGGCGCTATCGCCAGACATGTGCTGGTAGCCGGCGCTGAGCTTGTGGCCGTTGAGGGCATAGCTGAACAGGCCGTTGAGGGATTTGTTGTCGATCTTGCCGCCACGGGCGCTGCCGGTGTCATCGCTGATGGCCAGGCGCAGGTCGGCGCCGAAGGTGCCAGGCCCCATCGGGCGTGAGGCCACGAGGCCGAGGAAGTGCTGGCGGTAGACGTCGTCGAGTTGGGCGAAGTGGTAGCTGCCGGTGATCTTGTCGGCGAATTTGTAGTCCACGCCACCGAAGTTGAAGTGCTTGCCGGTGGCGCCGCTGACGAAGCGGCTGTTCTTGTTGTTGAGGGCGATGTCTTCGTAGTCGGTGGAGTCGCGGTCCTTGGCTTTGTCCAGGCGGCCACCGGTAAACACCAGGTTCTTGAATTCTTTGGACGTGAGCAATCCGCCGTTGAAGGTCTGCGGCAGAATGCGCCCGTCATTGGGCTTGAGGATCGGCAGTTCGGGGATCAGCGCACCGATTTTGAGCTCGGTGGCGGAGATCTTCACTTTACCGGTCAGGCCAAGTTTGGAGTATTCGTCGACAGCCCGACCATTGTCGGTGGGCAGCAAGCCAGAGCCGGTGCGGTCGGGGCTGGAGTCGAGCTTGACGCCGAGCATGCCCAATGCATCCACGCCGAAGCCGACGGTGCCGTCGGTGTAGCCCGATTGCAGGTTAAGCATGAAGCCCTGGGCCCATTCATCGCGCTTGGATTGCTGCGCACTCGTGCCGTCGCGAAAGTCGCGGTTGAAGTACATGTTGCGGGTTTCCAGGGTGCCGCTGCTGTCTTCGAAGAAGGCAGCCTGACTCAGCGGCGAGAAGCCGGCAAGGGCAGTGGCACTGGCAAGGGCGGTGTGGGCAAGGCGAGAAAAACGAACAGGCGGGCAAGCCTGGGGCTGTGTCGACAGCATCGTTGTGCACTCCGTTATTATTCTTATTTTGGCGAAAACGCTTCGAGGCGTTTTTCTGGCGCTACGGATCAGGTAGCTCGGCGGGCACTACCCACCGTGGCTGGATGCTAAAGGGCGAAGCTTTCACTAACCTTTCAGCTGTCTTTCAATGTTTTCGGGCTTCACAGGGCAGGCGGCGCCTGTAAACTGCCCGCCAAAGCGTGGCGTCGACCATGCCCGAATGAGGTGAATAGCCATGCGTGTCCTCTTGGTTGAAGACCATTTGCAACTCGCCGAAAGTGTTGCCCAGGCGCTCAAGAGCACGGGTTTGACCGTCGACGTGTTGCACGATGGGGTGGCCGCGGACCTGGCCTTGAGCAGCGAGGAATACGCGGTGGTGATCCTCGATGTAGGGCTACCGCGCATGGATGGTTTTGAGGTGTTGGCGCGTTTGCGGGCGCGTGGGAAAAATCTGCCCGTGCTGATGCTCACGGCGCGCAGTGATGTGAAAGACCGCGTGCATGGCCTGAACCTGGGTGCCGATGATTATCTCGCCAAGCCCTTTGAACTGACCGAGCTGGAAGCACGGGTCAAGGCACTGTTGCGCCGCAGTGTGTTGGGCGGGGAGCGCCAACAGGCGTGCGGCGTGCTGGTCTACGACCTGGATACCCGGCGCTTCACGGTTGGCGGCGAACTGATGACATTTACTTCCCGCGAGCAGGCGGTGCTTGAAGCGCTGATCGCCCGGCCCGGCCGCGTGATGAGCAAAGAGCAACTGGCCTCTCAGGTCTTCGGCCTGGATGAAGAAGCCAGCCCCGACGCCATCGAAATCTATGTGCACCGCCTGCGCAAGAAGCTCGATGGCCAACCCATCGCCATTGTGACGTTCCGCGGCCTCGGCTATTTGCTGGAAGCGCGCGATGCATAAGCCCAGCAGCCTGCGCTGGCGCCTGCTGTGGAACCTGGCGCTGTTGCTGGTGGTGTTGATGCTGGCCAGCGGCATGAGTGCCTACTGGAATGGGCGCGAAGCCGCCGACACCGCCTACGACCGCACCTTGCTGGCCTCGGCGCGTACCATCGCCGCCGGGTTGACCCAGGTGGACGGCACCTTGAGCGCGAATGTGCCTTATGTGGCGCTGGACACCTTCGCCTACGACAGCGCCGGGCGCATTTATTATCAGGTCAATGACATCAATCAGAAGCTGATTTCGGGCTACGAAAACCTCCCGGGCCCGCCGCCCGGCACGCCGCGCACCGACGACTACCCGGCGTTGGCGCGGTTCTATAACGCCATGTACCAGGGCCAGCATGTACGCGTGGTCAGCCTGCTCAAAGCGGTCTCCGAGCCGAACATGAATGGCATGGCGGAAATTCGTGTCGCGGAAACCGATGAGGCGCGCGAGAGCATGGCCCGCAGCCTGTTGGCCGACACGTTATTGCGTTTGGGGATGTTGGCCGTCGGCGCGTTGCTGCTGGTGTGGTATGCCGTGAGTGCGGCGCTGCGGCCGTTGGAGCGTCTGCGTACGGCAGTGGAAGAGCGTCAGCCTGACGACTTGCGGCCGTTACCGCTGGTGGAGGTGCAACACGAGTTCGGCCCACTGGTGCGTTCCCTTAACCACTTCACCGAGCGTTTGCGCGGCCAGTTTGAGCGACAGGCGCAGTTTATCGCCGACGCCGCGCACGAACTGCGAACCCCGCTGGCGGCGCTCAAGGCCCGGCTGGAGCTGGGCCTGCGCAGCGACGATCCGGCGACATGGCGCAGTACGCTGGAAACCGCCGCCCAAGGTACCGACCGTTTGACTCACCTGGCCAACCAATTGTTATCGCTGGCGCGCATCGAAAATGGCGCGCGGGCGATTGCCGAAGGTGGCGCGCAATTGCTCGACCTCAGCCAACTGGCGCGGGAGCTGGGTATGGCCATGGCACCGTTGGCCCATGCACGCGGCGTCGCCCTGGCGTTGGAGGCAGATGAACCCGTGTGGTTGCGCGGCGAGCCGACCTTGTTGAATGAGTTACTGAGCAACCTGGTCGACAACGCGCTGGCCCACACACCCTCGGGCGGCAATGTGATCCTGCGGGTTTCGGCGCCAGCCATTCTGGAAGTCGAAGATGATGGCCCAGGCATCCCGCTGGATGAGCGGGACCGGGTATTTGAACGTTTTTATCGCCGCAGCCAGCAGGGCATGGGCTCGGGTTTGGGGCTGGCGATTGTCGGGGAGATCTGCCGCGCGCACCTGGCGCAGATCAGCCTGCATGATGGTGAGTTGGCGGGATTGAAGGTGCGGGTGAGTTTTATCGCGGGTTGATCAGTAAAACATCGAGCGCGCCTCATCCAACTCGGCACGCAGGGCCTCGCTGTAGGGGTCGAGCCGCAGTTTCTTGATCGCCGGCAGGCTGGAAACGGGCACATTCGCCAGCGGATGATCGGTGCCTCGGTGGCAATACAGCACGGCGACCTGCACCAGATCGATGTAGTCCAGGCTCGCAGAGTCGCGCTCCAGGTCCAGGTATTGCCCGGGCAGCTTCGCCAGCATCTCCGGGAAGTCCCAGCCACCGAGCAGTTTGTCCCCAAGCAACGGGTGGATGCTCTCGATAACATGGTTGAGGCTGACAGGGTCGGCGAGCAGTTCGTAATGATCTTCGGCGTACGTGAGAATGGGCAGCACGCCAATCTGATGCACCAGCCCGCCGAGGGCCGCCTGGTCCGGCTTGAGATGGCTGTGGCTGCGGCACAAGACATAACTCACACCGGCCACTTCCAGGCTACGGCGCCACACTTCGCGCATTTTCAGCTCAACGACTTCGGAGCGGGCGTGGAAGATTTGTTCCATCACCAGGCCGATGGCCAGGTTGCTGCTGTAGTTGGTGCCCAGCCGGGTGATGGCGGTGTGCAGGTCGGTGACTTCCTGGGTCGCGCGCAGCAGCGGGCTGTTGACCACTTTGATCAGGCGCGCCGACAGGGCGGTATCGCGACCGATCACTTTGCTCAAGTGGCTGATGCTGATCTCCGGGTCTTCGGCGGCCTGACGAATTTTCAGGGCCACTTCCGGTAATGTCGGCAGAACCAGGTCATCGTTGTCGATGGCCATCACCAAAGCCTGTTGGACTTTTTCCGCCAGCTTGTTCATTCATGCTCTCTAGGGTGTTGCATAAAAGGTACGGCGATTAACGCTGGATCTCTTTATCGCGATCCAGTTGGTAAGGCACGTCGAGCAGGTGCAAACCGGGTCCTTCCAGGGTGCCTAAGTGCACATCGCCGCTCTCGGCTGCTTCGGCTTGCAGCACGGCCAGAAGTTCAATCGATTGATCAGCTTTTGCCGCGATCACGACTTCCCCGATCGCGCTGTTGTGGTTGGGCGAGAACAGCGCAGTGCCTGGCTCGGGCAGTTCGGCCGCATTGAGGCTCAAGCGGTAGAGGCGACGCTTGAGCTTGCCCAAATACTGCATGCGCGCGACGATTTCCTGACCGGTGTAGCAGCCTTTCTTGAAGCTGACGCCGCCGACGGCTTGCAGGTTGAGCATCTGCGGGATGAACAGTTCGCGGGTTTGCGGCATGACCTGGCCAATGCCGGCGCGGATCTGGCCCAGCAGCCATTCATTCAAGTCAGCATGTTGCAGTTGGCTGGCCAATTGATTGCGTACGGTTTCCGCTTGCTCGGCCGGCACCCAGAGTTCAGCGCGGGCGGGTGAGACGCGAATGGCGATCAGTGTGTCTGTGCGGGCGACGCTGTCGGTTTCGGCTGGCAGCTCAAGGCCGAGGCTGGCCAGGGCCTGGTCCGCATTCGACAGGCCGAAACGTACCCAGGCGGCGCTTTCGTCGGTGAGCTTGGATTTGGAGAACACTGCGTATTTTTTCAGATCGGCCAGTTGCGGTTCGAGCAGTTCGGTGGCCATGGCCATGAGCACGCCATCACCTTGCAGGAGGATGCGAAAACTCGACTGCATGCGGCCTTTTTGCGTGCAGCGCGCGCCCAGGCTGGCCTGGGTGTCGCTCAGGTAGTTGAGGTTGCAGGTCAGTTGCCCTTGCAGGAACTTGGCAGCGTCGGAGCCGCGGACGGCGAGAACGCCTTCGTGGTGCAGGGCGCAGAAAAAAGCAGAGTCGGCCATGGGTCATCGCAGGTCAAAAAGTCATGCGTGCATCATAGAGGGGCGTTCGGTAAATGGATAGTTTCCGTATGAGGCGACCAAAGCCGACTGGTCCGCTGCCGTCGGGGCTGTATACTTGCGCCCTATTTGAGGAGCGCTCCATGGTCGAAGAAGTAGAAATCAATCGCCTCTACTGGCACAGCCGTCGCGGCATGCTGGAGTTGGATGTGTTGTTGGTGCCTTTCACCAGAGAGGTGTACAAGACGCTCAATCAGGTGGATCGCGAACTCTACGAGCGGCTGCTGACTTGCGAAGACCAGGACATGTTCGGCTGGTTCATGGAGCGCGCCGAATCTGAAGATCCGGAGCTGCAGCGCATGGTTCGTAAGATTCTGGACCGTGTCCAGCCCAAGTAATCGCTTCGAATGCCGCTGGCAGGCCTCTCGGCTGTTGCTGGCGGCGTATCTGCTTGCCCAGGTGTTCGCGCTGGGTGCCTTGCTTGTTGTTGACTTACCTTTCTCCAGCGTTGGCATTTTGTTGTGCCTGGCTCACGCTGCGTGGGTCTTACCGCGTCATATCCTGCTGACCCACCGTTCGTCGATTCGTGGCCTGCGCCGCGACGAAGATGGCTGGCAGTTGTTCAGCCATGAGCGAGGCTGGCACAGTGTTCAGCTACGTCCAGATAGCCTGGCATTGCCGCTGATCGTGGTGCTGCGCTATCGGGTGCAGGGCGAATGGCGGGTGCGCTCGATCTGTGTGCCGATGGATTCGCAGGCCGCCGATGTGCATCGGCGCCTGCGGGTACGCTTGAAGTTCAGCCGCCGTAGGTGGTTGGCACCAGAATAGTGTCGCGGGCCTCAGGCAGCATCTGCGGGTAGTCGAGGGTGTAATGCAGGCCGCGACTTTCCTTGCGCTCCATGGCTGAGCGGATCATCAGTTCGGCGACTTGGGCCAGGTTGCGCAACTCAATCAAGTCGCGGCTGACCTTATAGTTGCTGTAGAACTCGTCAATCTCATCCAGCAGCAACCGCACGCGGTGTTGAGCGCGTTGCAGGCGCTTGTTGGTACGCACAATGCCGACGTAGTCCCACATGAAACGGCGCAGTTCGTCCCAGTTGTGGGCGATGATCACGTCTTCGTCCGAGTCGGTCACCTGGCTGGCGTCCCAGCGCGGCAAGGCGGCGGGCACGGGGATGCGTGGCAGTTGCTCGAGGATGTCGGCTGCCGCAGAGCGGGCGTAGACAAAACATTCGAGCAGTGAGTTGCTCGCCATGCGGTTGGCGCCATGCAGGCCGGTAAAGCTGGTTTCGCCAATCGCATACAGGCCGGGTACGTCGGTGCGGCCATGCTGGTCGACCATCACGCCGCCGCAGGTGTAGTGCGCGGCCGGCACCACGGGGATCGGGCCTTTGGTGATATCGATGTTGAACGCCAGGCAGCGCTCGTAGACGGTGGGGAAGTGAGTCTTGATGAAGGCTTCGGGCTTGTGGCTGATATCGAGGTAGACGCAGTCGATGCCCAGGCGCTTCATTTCGTGGTCGATGGCGCGGGCGACGATATCCCGTGGTGCTAATTCTGCGCGTGGGTCGAAGCGCTGCATGAAACGCTCACCATTCGGCAGTTTCAGGTGTGCGCCTTCACCGCGCAGGGCTTCGGTGATCAGGAAACTCTTGGCTTGCGGGTGATACAGGCAGGTGGGGTGGAACTGATTGAATTCCAGATTGGCCACCCGGCAGCCCGAACGCCACGCCATGGCGATGCCATCACCGCAGGCGCCATCGGGGTTGCTGGTATAGAGGTAGACCTTGGCCGCGCCGCCCGAGGCGAGAATGGTGAAGCGTGCGCCGTAGGTGTCGACTTCGCCGCTGGCACGATTGAGTACGTACGCGCCGAGGCAGCGTTCGCCGTCCAGGCCCAGGCGTTTTTCCGTGATCAGGTCGACGGCGACACGCTGCTCCAGCAATTCGATGTTGGGGCGTTGGCGGGCCTGGTCGAGCAGGGTCTTGAAGATCGCCGCGCCGGTGGCGTCGGCGGCATGGATGATGCGGCGATGGCTGTGGCCGCCTTCACGGGTCAGGTGAAACTCGAAGCCGCCGTCGTCACTGCCAGCGTGTTCGTCGCGGGTGAACGGCACGCCCTGGTCGATCAGCCATTGGATGGCTTCGCGGCTGTGCTCGACGGTGAAGCGCACGGCGTCTTCGTTGCACAGGCCGCCGCCGGCGTTGAGGGTGTCCTCGACGTGGGATTGCACTGTATCGGTGTCGTCCAGTACCGCCGCTACACCGCCTTGGGCCCAAAATGTCGAGCCGTTGGCCAGATCACCCTTGCTCAGGACGGCAATGCGCAGGTGGCTGGGCAGGGTCAGTGCCAGGCTCAAGCCGGCCGCGCCGCTGCCAATCACCAGAACATCGTGTTGAAACTGTTGGCTCATTTGAAGGATTCCGCAAAAAGCGATCCACAGGGGTTGGCGCAAACAGGACGCCTGGATCGGCGAATCAAAGGGTCACACGGGCCACTAGTATATAGAGGGGGGGATCGGCACAATAGCCGGGCATTCGTGGCAATGTGAAATTACGGTGCACGGCGAGGGGCTGACTGACTGGTTATTGAGGTGGGAACTTTTTGCATAAGCCCCGACTCAATAGCAGGTTGCCCGAAAGCTGGGAAAACGTTGAGTTTATTGGCCCGTCGGGAGCATTGGACGCGTCAGAAGACCGGCGACAAGATTATTCGCGCAGCCGGCCTAGCCCGCGCTGCGTTTTTCGTGTGTGCCAAATCAGTGCATGCCGGAAACTTGCTTGGAGGGGGAGAACTTTTGCGAAAAGTCCTAGTCTATGTTTGCAAGCCTGATCGTTTAGTTATGCAAGCCTCCTTCAAGTACAACGAGGAGTGTTCATGCTAACCCAGGAAGAGGATCAGCAGCTGGTCGAGCGCGTTCAACGCGGCGACAAGCGCGCATTTGATCTGCTAGTGCTGAAATACCAGCACAAAATTCTCGGGTTGATCGTGCGGTTTGTGCACGACACCCATGAAGCGCAGGACGTTGCACAGGAAGCCTTTATCAAGGCGTACCGTGCACTTGGCAATTTCCGCGGTGATAGTGCGTTTTACACGTGGCTATACCGTATCGCCATTAACACGGCGAAGAACTATCTGGTGTCTCGCGGACGCCGCCCACCTGATAGCGATGTAAGTTCAGAAGATGCAGAATTTTACGATGGTGATCACGGCCTCAAAGATCTCGAGTCGCCGGAGCGTGCGTTGCTGCGCGACGAGATCGAAGGCACCGTTCATCGCACAATTCAGCAACTGCCAGAAGATTTGCGTACGGCGTTAACTTTACGCGAATTCGATGGTCTGAGTTACGAAGACATTGCGAGCGTCATGCAGTGTCCGGTGGGGACTGTAAGGTCACGGATTTTCCGGGCCCGGGAAGCCATCGATAAAGCCTTGCAACCGTTGTTGCAGGAAAACTAAAGACAGCGGCGACAGCCAAGAGAGGAACCGCCATGAGTCGTGATGCCCTGCAGGAATCGCTGTCCGCAGTGATGGATAACGAAGCGGATGAACTGGAACTTCGTCGAGTGCTCAATGCATTTGATGATGCCGAAACCCGTGATACCTGGTCTCGTTACCAAGTCGCTCGGGCGGTGATGCACAAGGATCTTCTAATCCCTCGTCTGGATATTGCTGCGGCCGTTTCTGCCGCGCTGGCTGATGAAGCCGTTCCGGCAAAAGCTGCTCGTGGCCCTTGGCGTAGCCTGGGTCGCCTGGCAGTTGCTGCCTCGGTGACTGTTGCCGTGTTGGCCGGTGTTCGCCTGTACAACCAGGACGAAATCGCCGGTGCCGAACTGGCCCAGCAGACTCAGCAACCGGTCATGGCCGGTCCGCAAGTCAAAGGCCCAGCGGTACTGGCCGGCTACAAGGAAAGCTCTGATACCACAGGTCCCATGGCCAATGGTGTACTTCAAGGGCAATCCGGCTGGCAGGACCAGCGTCTTCCAGGCTACCTGCGCCAACACGCACAGGAATCGGCACTGAAAGGCACTGAAAGCGCTCTGCCATACGCTCGTGCAGCAAGCCTGGAAAACCGCTAAACCGCTAAGGGGCCCTATGCGCGCCATACCGCTCCTTACGCTTTTGCTCAGTGGTTGTTTTGCACTATCCGCCCATGCCGACGAAGCCCAAGACTGGCTGACTCGACTTGGGCGTGCAGAGCAGCAGCAAAGCTTTGCAGGTACGTTCGTCTACGAGCGTAACGGCAGTTTTTCTACCCATGACATCTGGCATCGTGTCCAGGACGGTCAAGTCCGTGAGCGGCTGTTGCAGCTCGATGGTTCTGCCCAGGAACTGGTGCGGGTAAATGGAAAAACTCAATGTGTCAGTGGCACATTGGTTGCCGGCCTTGGCAATTCGCCTGACGCGCCTTCGCGCGCACTCGACCCGCTAAAACTCACCCAATTCTACGAACTGGCCGTCATTGGCAAATCTCGTGTGGCTGGTCGTAATGCGGTGATTGTGTCGATCACTCCGCGCGATCAATACCGTTATGGCTTCGAGTTGCACCTGGATCGTGAAACCGGGCTGCCGCTTAAATCTTTGTTGCTCAATGATCAGGGCCAGTTGTTGGAGCGCTTTCAGTTCACGCGGCTGAACACGTCGCCAGCACTAACGGATCGCGATTTGCAGCCCAGTGGCGAGTGCACGGCTGTAGCCGTTTCGAACGGTAAAGCGCCCGAAGTACCCGCCACCCAGGCATGGCACTTGGACTGGTTGCCCCCTGGCTTCCAGCTCACTAACAGCATCTCGCGAAAAGATACCCAGACCAAAACCACCGTCGACAGCCTGATGTATGGCGACGGGCTGGCGCGCTTTTCAGTGTTTCTTGAATCGACCGATGGTGCGAGCGTGAGCGAAACACGCACCCAACTCGGTCCGACTGTTGCCGTGTCTCGCCGCCTGAACACCGTAGATGGCGAAGTCATGGTGACGGTTGTCGGAGAAATCCCTATCGGCACCGCTGAGCGTATCGCGCTGTCGGTGCGCGGCGAAAAGACCGCCGCCAAGCCGTGAATCGTTAATCTTATGTTCATCCTGATCTTTCAATGTGAGCCGATGCTTGGTTGGGAGCTGTGAGCATGAAATCTCTGGATCAGTATTTTCACTTGCAAAAAATCCACATGTTTTTTATAGGTCAGGGCCTGTAGGTCCTGACCTTATTTTGTTCGCGGAACAAGGAAGCCGGTCGCAGTTTTCGGCGTTTCTTGAACCCTGTCGCTCAACCCTGCTCGTCGTAACGGGAGCTGTATGTCGATACCACGTTTGAAGTCTTACCTATCCATAGTCGCCACGGTGCTGGTGCTGGGTCAGGCCGTGTCCGCGCAAGCGGCCGAGCTGCCTGATTTCACCCAACTGGTGGAGCAGGCTTCGCCTGCCGTGGTGAACATCAGCACCACGCAGAAACTGCCGGAGCGCAAAGTCTCGAACCAGCAGATGCCGGACCTTGAAGGCTTGCCGCCAATGCTGCGCGAGTTCTTCGAGCGTGGCATGCCGCAACAGCGTTCCCCGCGTGGTGGCGGTGGCGGTGGCCAGCGTGAAGCTCAGTCCCTGGGCTCGGGTTTTATCATTTCGCCTGATGGCTATATCCTCACCAACAACCATGTCATTGCCGACGCTGACGAGATCCTCGTTCGCCTGGCTGATCGCAGTGAGCTGAAAGCCAAGCTGGTCGGTACTGACCCGCGTTCTGACGTAGCCTTGCTGAAAATCGATGGTAAAGACCTGCCGGTGCTGAAACTGGGCAAATCCCAGGATCTGAAAGCCGGGCAGTGGGTGGTCGCTATCGGCTCTCCGTTTGGTTTCGACCATACCGTTACCCAGGGCATTGTCAGTGCTATCGGTCGTAGCCTGCCTAACGAAAACTACGTGCCGTTCATCCAGACCGACGTGCCGATCAACCCGGGTAACTCCGGTGGTCCGCTGTTCAACCTGGCGGGCGAAGTGGTCGGGATCAACTCGCAGATCTACACCCGCTCCGGTGGCTTCATGGGCGTGTCCTTTGCCATTCCGATCGATGTGGCCATGGACGTTTCCAATCAGCTCAAAGCCGGTGGCAAGGTCAGCCGTGGCTGGTTGGGCGTAGTGATCCAGGAAGTGAACAAAGACTTGGCTGAATCGTTCGGCCTCGACAAACCGGCCGGTGCGCTGGTCGCGCAAATCCAGGACGACGGCCCGGCTGCCAAAGGCGGTCTGCAAGTGGGCGACGTGATCCTGAGCATGAATGGTCAGCCGATCATCATGTCGGCCGACTTGCCGCATCTGGTCGGTGCCCTGAAAGCGGGCAGCAAAGCCAAGCTGGAAGTGATTCGTGATGGCAAGCGCCAGACCGTTGAACTGACCGTTGGCGCGATCCCGGAAGAGGGCGCAACCCTGGATGCTCTGGGCAACGCCAAACCGGGCGCCGAGCGCAGCAGCAATCGCCTGGGCATTGCCGTGGTTGAGCTGAGCGAGGAGCAGAAGAAGAGCTTCGACCTCAAGAGCGGTGTTGTGATCAAGGAAGTTCAGGACGGCCCAGCCGCCTTGATCGGCCTGCAACCGGGCGACGTGATTACCCACTTGAATAACCAGGCGATCAACTCCACCAAGGAGTTCGCCGACATTGCCAAGGCGTTGCCGAAGAATCGCTCGGTGTCGATGCGCGTACTGCGTCAGGGGCGTGCAAGCTTCATCACCTTCAAGCTGACCGAGTAACTCGCCAGCCTGCATCCCAACAAAAAGCCCCGTCTTCGGTTAACGAAGGCGGGGCTTTTTTGTGGGCGATGGGTTTAGCTCATCATCCCTTTTACCAAGCGTTCTTGCTCGATCAACTCACGCTGGCGGGCATCTATTCGTGAGGACAGTGGGAAGTTGCTGCCGGCGCGGCGCTTGGCGAAGTCCAGTTGTTGAATGGCCTGCTTGAAGTCACCCACCAATGCAAAGTACTCGGCGCGGGCCTGATGCAGGCCGATGATGTTGCCGGACAGGCCACGTGTCTCGGCAACCTGGTACCACACATCCGGATCATCCGGACGTGATTTGAGTAGCCCGTCCAAGGCCTTTTCCGCATCGGCGATACGGTTCTGCTTGATCAGCAAGTCCACCCGCACCTGATTCAGCGGATAGTTGCCGGGGTACTGGGTGAGCATCCGATCAGTGCGTTGCTGGGCATCGGGCAAGCGGTTATTGGCCATATCCAACTCGATCTGCGCCAGGTTGTAGGTGATGTCGTTGGGCGCCTTGGCCAACAATGGCTGCAAGCTTTCCCGTGCCTCTTTGTACTGAGTGCCTTTGATCTGGGCTATTGCCAGGCCATAACGCGCTACATCGTTTTTCGGGTTCTCGTCCAGCTGCGCCTGGAAGCGTTTGGCGGCGAGGCCCGGGGTGTCTTCGTATTGCAACTGCACCCGTGCGCGAATCAGCTGATAGCGCAAACTGTCTTCCGTGCCGCCGGGTTTGGCTTGCTCGGCGCGGTTGCGGGTGTCGGCGATCCGCGACTCGGTCACCGGGTGCGTCAGCAGGAATTCCGGCGGCTTGGCGTCGAAACGGTATTGGCGCATCAGGCGTTCAAACATGGTGGGCATGGAGCGCGGGTCGTAACCGGCTTTTTCCAGGTTGAGAATGCCGATACGGTCAGCTTCCTGCTCGTTCTGGCGGGAGAACCGGCGCTGCTCCTGGATGGCCGCCGCCTGGCTGCCGGCAATCGCGGCAATCCCCGCATCGCCCGCACCCGCTGCGGCAGCGATAATCCCGCCGAGCAAAGCCGCCATCATCGGTAGCTGCATGCGCGACTGAGCTTCCACGCCACGGGCAAAGTGGCGTTGGGACAAGTGAGCCAATTCGTGGGCGAGCACCGAGGCATATTCACCTTCGGTCTGGGCATTGAGGAACAGGCCGCCGTTGACCCCGACAATCCCGCCTGGCGCAGCAAAGGCGTTGAGTTGCGGGCTGTTGATCAGGATGAATTCCAGGCGTCGGTCATTGACCTGGCTGGTTTCCACCAGCTTGTACACGCTGGTTTCAACGTAATCCTTGAGTTGTGGATCATTGAGCTGCGAGACCTGGCCCCGCAGGTAGGCAAGCCAGGCACGGCCCAGTTGGAATTCCTGTTGCGGAGAGACAATGGCAGAACTGGCGTCGCCAAGTGACGGCAGGTCGTCAGCGAAGCCCGGAGAGGCCAGCAGGCAGGCCAGCGTCAGCAGGGTAGGGCGCAAAAAAGTCATGCACAGAGCCTTTCGACAAAGAGCTTACTGTAGCCGGACACTGAGCTTCGGACCAGATATTCTAAGCACCCCAATCGCCTGTCCGGAGTAAACCATGACCGACGCTGTAGCCTTTGATGCCGAACTCGATGCCAGTGGCCTCAATTGCCCGTTGCCTTTGCTCAAGGCCAAGTTGGAACTCAATCGGTTGGCCAGCGGTGCAGTGCTTAAGGTCATCGCCACAGACGCTGGCTCCCAGCGCGATTTCCGGACCTTCGCGAGGTTGGCCGGGCATACTCTATTGCACGAAGAAGACGCCGCCGGTGTGTACCGTTACTGGTTGCGCAAGGCCTGAGCCGTTTGCCCCTTCACCCGAGGTTGATTGATGTTCAAAGTGTTACGAGACTGGATTCAGCGCTACTTCTCCGACGAAGAAGCCGTGGTGCTGGCGGTCCTGCTGTTCCTGGCCTTCACGGCCGTGCTCACCTTGGGCGGCATGCTCGCGCCAGTGCTGGCAGGGATGGTGCTGGCTTACCTGATGCAAGGCCTGGTCACTACCCTGGAGCGGTTGCGCTTGCCGGGCGGCGTTGCGGTGGGCCTGGTGTTCGCCTTGTTCATGGGGTTGCTGGTGGTGTTTATCGTGGTGGTCTTGCCATTGCTGTGGCATCAGTTGATCACCCTGTTCAACGAGTTGCCGGGGATGCTCGCCAAGTGGCAGTCACTGTTGCTGTTGTTGCCGGAACGCTACCCGCACCTGGTGTCGGATGAGCAAGTGCTGCAAGCCATCGAAGTGGCGCGTGGCGAGATCGGAAAATTCGGGCAGTGGGCGCTGACGTTTTCCCTGTCCAGCCTGCCGCTGCTGGTCAACATCATGATCTACCTGGTGCTGGTACCGATCCTGGTGTTTTTCTTCCTCAAGGACCGCGCGATGATCGGCCGCTGGGTCAGCGGTTACCTGCCGCGTGAACGCGCGCTCATTACCCGCGTGGCCGAAGAGATGAACCGGCAGATCGCCAACTACATTCGCGGCAAAGTGATTGAGATTGTTATCTGTGGAGGCGTCACCTACATCGCATTTGTCGCGCTCGGGCTGAACTATGCGGCGCTGCTGGCGTTGCTGGTGGGCGTGTCGGTGGTGGTGCCGTATGTCGGCGCGGTGGTGGTGACGGTGCCGGTGATGTTGATCGCATTGTTTCAGTGGGGCTGGAGTGACCAGTTCATCTACCTGATGGCGGTGTACGGCATTATCCAGACCCTGGATGGCAACGTACTGGTACCGCTGCTGTTTTCCGAGGCCGTCAACCTGCACCCGGTGGCGATCATCTGTGCAGTGTTGTTGTTTGGTGGGTTGTGGGGATTCTGGGGCGTATTCTTCGCGATTCCACTGGCGACGTTGTTCAAAGCCGTGCTGGATGCCTGGCCACGAAAAGAGCCGGTGGTTGCGCCTTTGTTGTAACGGTTGGGGCGAACATCCAGTGTTCGCCCCTCACGCGTCAGGCCTTGTCCAGGGCCTGTGCCGCCGCCAAAACGGCGTCCACATGGCCCGGCACTTTCACACCGCGCCATTCCTGACGCAGCACGCCCTCCTTGTCGATCAGGAAAGTGCTGCGATCAACCCCCAGGTATTCCTTGCCATACAGCTTCTTCAGCTTGATCACATCAAACAACTGGCAAACCGCTTCGTCCTTGTCGCTGATCAGCTCAAAGGGAAACGCCTGCTTGCTCTTGAAGTTCTCGTGGGATTTCACGCTGTCACGCGACACGCCAAACACTTCGGTGTTGGCGGCCTTGAACGCCGCGTACTGGTCACGAAAACCCTGGCCTTCAGTGGTGCAGCCCGGGGTGCTGTCCTTCGGATAGAAGTAGATCACCACCTGCTTGCCCTTGAGTGCAGCGAGGCTGAAGGTCTGGCCGCTGGTGGCCTGGGCTTCGAAATCGGCCACGGGTTTGTCGATGGCTACCGGCATGAGTTCTTCCTTACATTGGGTTTTGTGGGCGCCACGGCTCGATCAGCGCATCGAGGTTCAGGGCATCGGCGAAATCCAGGAACTGGTCGCGCAGCCAGCTGATCTGCACGCCGGCCGGCAAGGTCACGGTGAACGTTGCGTTGAGCATGGTGCCGCCGGTTTGTGGCGCCTGGTAAGTGTCGCAGGTCAGGTTTTCCAGTTCGACGTTATGGTCGATAAAGAACTGGCACAGCTCGTTGACGATGTCCGAGCGGTAGGCCGAGCTGACGTACGCTACATAAGGCAGGGCTTGTGGGCGGTTTTCCAACGCCGCACTGCGCACCACGTTGACCGTGAAGTCGTGCTTCTTCGCCAAGCCCGGCAGGCCGGTTTCCAGACGCGCCAGGGCATCCCAGGTGCCGGAAATCTGCAGCACCAACGCACTGCACTCGCCATGACGGGTCAGGCGGGAGGTCACAACGGCGCAGCGGTTTTCATGGCTGGCGCGGCACAGGACGTTGGTCAGCTCCATGGGGTTGGCGCCGAGGGCACTGATAACAAGGAATTGTTCGCGAACTGTGGGGGTGGACATGCAGCCTTCCTAAAACGATGAGCGGTCGATACGGTGAGGGCTGTATCGATCAAAGCATGAAGGGTAGCGAAAAGCGTCGCCAAGGGATAGGAGGTGGCGTTTTCATTGCGTGATCGGTCTGATTTCAGCGTGCTTCAAGCAACGCTTCGGCCCAATGATGGCATTGCCCGTCGTTTAGTTGATCCAGAACGCATCCTCAGGCGGTACTTCGCTTGTACAAGCATCTTGGCGCCAGTACCATTACGGCTCTCTTTTTCCGGCAGGAGCGGTTGCATGATTGCGGGCAGTATGGTGGCACTGGTCACACCCATGGATGCACAAGGTCATCTCGACTGGGATAGCCTGGGCAAACTGGTGGACTTCCACCTGCAAGAGGGCACCAACGCCATTGTGGCGGTCGGCACCACAGGTGAATCGGCCACCCTTGATGTGGAAGAACACATTCAGGTGATCGAATTCGTGGTCAAGCGCGTCGCGGGTCGTATCGCCGTGATCGCCGGTACGGGCGCCAACTCGACGCGTGAAGCGATCGAGCTGACAAAAAACGCCAAGAAAGCCGGCGCCGATGCTTGCCTGCTGGTGACCCCGTACTACAACAAGCCGACCCAGGAAGGCCTGTACCAGCACTTCCGCACCATTGCCGAAGCCGTTGATATCCCGCAAATCCTTTACAACGTGCCCGGCCGCACTGCCTGCGACATGAAGGCCGAGACCGTGATTCGCCTGTCCACCGTACCGAACATCATCGGTATCAAGGAAGCCACCGGCGACCTGCAACGCGCCAAGGACATCCTGGCCGGCGTGAGCAGCGACTTCCTGGTGTATTCCGGTGACGACGCCACGGCGGTCGAACTGATCCTGCTGGGTGGCAAAGGCAACATCTCGGTGACCGCCAACGTTGCCCCGCGTGCCATGAGCGACATGTGCGCCGCTGCCATCGCCGGTGACGCCGTGAAAGCGCGTGCGATCCACGAGCAACTGATGCCGCTCAACAAGACACTCTTTATCGAATCCAACCCTATTCCTGTGAAATGGGCGCTGTTTGAGATGGGCTTGATGCCGGACGGTATCCGTCTGCCGCTCACCCGGCTCAGCGAAGCCTGTCACGAACCGCTGCGACAGGCCCTGCGCCAGTCCGGCGTCCTGGTTTAATTGAGGAAGCACTACGCATGAAGCGATTGGCCGGACTTTCCGCACTTGCCTTGATTATCTCCAGCACCAGTGGCTGCGGTTGGATTTGGGGCCCGGATGGTTACTTCCGTGACCGCGGTAGCGATTACCTGGAAGCACAAGCAACCAAACCGATGCAACTGCCGCCCGACGTCAATGTCGCCAAGCGCCTTGACCCGTTGCTGCCGATCCCGCGCAACGTCGCCGACGACACCACCAAGGGTGAGTACGTGGTGCCGCGTCCACAGCCGATCTCGGCCGTGGCTGACGCCAGTGACTACAGCCTGCAGAAGAGCGGCGACAACCGCTGGATCATCGCTCAGCGCCCACCTGCCGAAGTCTGGCCGGTGGCGGTGCAGTTTTTCCAGGACAACGGTTTCCGCATTGATCAGCAGCGTCCGCAAACCGGTGAGTTCACCACGGCGTGGCAGCACGGCAGCGAACTGTCCGCCAACATGGCCAAGCGCCTGCAGGCCGGTGGTGTAGCCGCCGACAGCGAAGCCCGTGTGCGTGTGCGTATCGAGCCAGGCGTGCAACGCAATACCAGTGAAGTCTACGTGGTCAGCGCCGAGCGTCCTGCCGGCAGCACTGCCAACGTCGATTTCACCCCGCGTTCGGTCAACATGGGCGTTGACGCCGCGCTGGTCGACGAGATGCTGGCCAGCATGAGCCGTATCTCCGAGAAGGGTGGTTCAGTCTCCCTGCTCGCCGCCGGTAACTTCGACACGCCTAACCGCGTCAGCCTCACCGAAGACGGCAGCGGCAACGTGGTGCTGACCCTGGGTGAAGACCTCGACCGCGCCTGGGCCAGTGTTGGCCGTGCGTTGGAGCAAGGTCCTTGGCGCGTTGAAGACATCAACCGCAGCCTGGGCCTGTACTACATCAACGTGGCTGAAAAGGCCGAGAAGAAAGACGACGAGCCAGGCTTCTTCGGCAAGTTATTCGGCAGCAAGCCGACCAAGGAAGAGATCGAAACCCGCGCCGAGCGTTACCAGGTTCGTCTGAGCAAGGTTGGCGAGAGCGTGCAAGTTACTGTCGAGAAGAACATCAACACCGTTGCGCCTGCTGAAACAGCACGCAAAGTGTTGGGCGTGATTCAGGACAACCTGGGCTGATCCGATGCGCTTTGCCGTTCTCGGCAGCGGTAGCCAAGGGAACGGCACGCTGGTCGCTCATGACGACACGTACGTGCTGGTGGATTGTGGTTTCTCCCTGCGGGAAACCGAGCGGCGCCTGCTGCGCCTGGGGGTAAACCCCGCGCAGCTGAGCGCGATTCTGGTGACCCACGAACATGCCGACCACGTGCATGGCGTGGGTTTGCTGTCTCGGCGCTACAATCTTCCGGTGTACCTGAGTCGCGGCACCTTGCGCGGGATGCGCAAACCCATAGAACCCGCAGGTTTCCTGGCCGGTGGCGAGACGCTGCAGATTGGTGCGTTGAGCATCAATGTGGTTGCCGTAGCGCACGACGCCCAGGAGCCGACGCAGTACGTATTCAGTGACGGAGAGCGACGTTTCGGCGTGCTCACCGACCTGGGTTCCTACTGCTCAAAGGTACTGGACGGTTACCGTGACTTGGATGCATTGATGATCGAGTCCAACCACTGCCGAGACCTGCTGGCACGTGGTCATTACCCGTACTTTCTCAAGCAACGGGTGGGCGGCGAGCTTGGACATTTGAACAACCACCAGGCGGCGTACCTGGTGTATGAGTTGGGCTGGCAAGACTTGCAACACCTGGTCCTGGCCCACCTGAGCAGCAAGAACAACCTGCCGCAGCTGGCCCGGCAATGTTTTGTCGACACCCTCGGGTGCGATCCGGACTGGCTGCAACTGGCCGATCAAGATTCAGGGCTCGACTGGCGACACATCGCCTAGCCCACCATTTAGCAAGCGGAGCCCATCATGGAAAAACGTGAAGAACTCTACCGCGGCAAAGCCAAGTCGGTGTACAAGACCGACGACGCCAACCGCCTGATCCTGCTGTTTCGTAACGACACCTCGGCGTTCGACGGCAAGCGCATCGAACAACTTGATCGCAAAGGCATGGTGAACAACAAGTTCAACGCCTTCATCATGCAGAAACTCGAAGCGGCCGGCATTCCGACCCAATTCGACAAACTGCTGGGCGACAACGAATGCCTGGTGAAGAAGCTGGACATGATCCCGGTCGAATGCGTCGTGCGTAACTACGCCGCCGGCAGCCTGGTCAAGCGCCTGGGCGTGGAAGAGGGCCTCAAGCTCAACCCTTACACCTTCGAGCTGTTCCTGAAGGACGACGCCAAGGGCGACCCGTTCATCAACGAATCCCACGTCGTGGCGTTCGGCTGGGGCACCGCTGAGCAGCTGGTACGCATGAAGGAGTTGTCCCTCAAGGTCAACGACGTGCTGAGCAAGCTGTTCGACGACGCAGGCCTGCTGCTGGTCGACTTCAAACTGGAATTCGGCGTGTTCCACGACGGCTCCATCGTCCTGGGCGACGAATTCAGCCCGGACGGCTGCCGTCTGTGGGACAAAGACACCAAGAAGAAGATGGACAAAGACCGCTTCCGCCAGGGCCTCGGTGACGTTATCGAAGCCTACGAAGAAGTCGCCAAGCGCCTCGGCGTACCGCTTTAATCGACGCAAGCATCTGATAGAACGGAAAAAAATCGCTTTTGGGGTTTGCTTCCGCGAAACACACTGTTATGATGCGCGCCGTTGGAGAGATGCCAGAGTGGCCGAATGGGACGGATTCGAAATCCGTTGTACCTTCACCGGTACCTAGGGTTCGAATCCCTATCTCTCCGCCATTACATAGAAAAAGCCCCGTCGCTGAATAAGCGACGGGGCTTTTTTGTTTTCAGATGCTCGTACTTGTTTCTACCACTCCAGCCTCCCTGTTTTCTTGCGTAAGCCGCATTTCAGTCGTTCTCTGGGAGCGCAGCCCTGTTGGAGTAGGCCTGCAGAAGGGGCTGCTTCTGGCGCTTGTGCCTGTCGGCAGCCTTCATCGCCTTTGACTGTCTCTTGTTAGCGGTATCGACATCTGGTGCCTGAAAAGGTTGTTAGGGTCTACCTGGTTTTTCAGGGAAATCAACTCATCTACCAATCCCGAGTCTCCATAGTAAAGTTCCAGCCAACTGTCATCAGGCCTGCCGTTTACCACTAGCATGTCGACATCCGGATAGTTGATGTAGCAGCCTTCATATCGCCCCTCGACGCCCGGTCGCTGATTGGGTTGACTGGCATGGACGTCTTCGTAGATTTTATTGATCCATGCGAGTTGAATGTTGTCTTGAGCGGGGTCAGTCCAGTAGGTTTGATATTGAGACTTTAATATTGACTTACGCTGTGGAACAGCCGTGTTTCCTTGGCCCAGGCTATTGATTCTCCCACCATAAGAATCAATTTGGACAAGGGATTGGCTGAATGTCCCATGTTGGGAAGGGGTGCTCAGATTGTTATAAAATGCATCGCATTCTTCGTCGGTAAAGTTATCGACTTGGTAGGCAGACTTATACTTTCCTCTTTGATTGTTTCCTGATCCATTAATCATCTGGGTGATATAGAACCAATCCATGAGCAATCCAGGCGACGCTTGGCTGATAGCTCTGCCAGCCATGCTATGCGGTCTTGGCGCGATGTTGGGTAATACAAAACCGTCGTAGAACTTACCGTGGCCCGGTGCGGCACTGTTTATAGCCGAGAGAAAATCGTTAAAGGGAGCATCTCGCTCATGATCGCCCACCAGGCCATCGCATCCCGTGTATTGGATGGCAAGAATGATTTTGGGGTTGGCGTCGATGTGATTCAGTTTCAGCAGGCTGAATAGACCACCGTTGGCTTTTGATAAAATAGGCGAGGTTGCATCTGAATCGTTTTTGGCGAACCAGTCGTGATAGCCACGCAAAAATGTTCTAAAACTGATGGTGTCAAAGTCAGACCAGTCCCAGGAGAGCGTTGTCCAATACGCTTTTTGTGGCGCCTCGGGCAGGTCGTTGAAGTAGTAACGAATAATGATGCCGAAATTTCCGCCACCGGCTCCGCAGCAAGCCTTGAAAAGCTCTCGATGCAGTTTGAGATTTGAATGGGGGGTGACATGGACGGGGATTAACGATCTGCCGCTATTGGCGGGGTCCGGAATCAGGATGTCCACGCCGGTTACCCAGTCGACCGTCAACCCCTGAAGGCGCGACAGTAAACCGTAGCCACCGCCGCTGATGTGGCCTCCGAGCCCCACGGAGTAACACGAACCGCCAGGTATCGTCTTGCCGCTCTGTTTGTACATTGCCACATAACCATCCCAGTTCTGGCTACCTGTGAAAGCAGCGTATTGGTAATGGGTGGGGGTATGACTGTCATGTTTATAGAGCGGTTGAATATTGCCATCCGTATCATGAGAAAAACCTTTAAGTTCGCCCACGTCAATAATGGCTAGATTTTCGTTGTTTAATTGGTTCGACACGAAGCCTTCATAGCAATGTGCTCCGCTCCTTACGGTGATCCGAAAGCCTTGTGAGAGGGCTTCATTTGCAGCGTCCATTACTTCTTCTGGTGTTTTGCACACGTAGATTCGTTTCGCTCCCGTTCCGGGGCTTGGCGGCCAACGGAGATTGAAGCCTTTCTGTAAGGTTGAAAATGTCTTGTTGTCTTCCGTTATTGTAATAAAGCTAGAGTTGCCTGTTGGGGTACTCATATTTGTGCGCCTCCTTGCAAAAAAATATGTGCCCTGCGCTGCGCAAGTGTCCTGACTGTTAGTGCTCAATCAGAATGTAAGTGCGTGTTTCACTAGGCGTATCTCACCTTAGTCTATATTTTCACGCTGTCCATGCTTCTAGCTAAAACCCCTAGCCTAATACTTTTACATGGGTATCCGAAATGTAATCGGTTGCTAACGTCTTGCACTACTGTTTCGCCCGTGTTCTTGGCGGTAGAGAAGGGTGAGGTGCCTGTGTCGGCCGGCGTTCGCCGCCTTGTGTTTTCTTCTTTTGTCGTCGAATTTATTTTTTATGATGGACAATCTAAAAGCTTGCGCTAGCCTTAGGGGCTCACTCTAGCGTGAGGCGCCAATTCATCAAAGAGATGAGGTGTCAATAATCTCGGGCCATGTACGGCTCCTAGTATCGTTCTGAAGGAATAGAACAATGTCTAAGATTAATTTTTCATTACTGAAGTCAACCATAAATGATTCAGCTTCTTTGATGCCTGACATCGCCAATAAAAAAATCCTGATGGGCTTTTGGCATAACTGGCCAGCGGGCCACAGTGACGGTTATCAAGGTGGGCATTTCGCTAATCTAGAACTGGTGGATATACCCAAGGACTACAACGTTGTTGCCGTTGCTTTTATGAAAGGCCAGGGCATTCCTACGTTCAAACCCTATAACCTCTCGGACGACGAGTTTCGCCGCCAGGTGGGCGTGCTGAACAGTCAGGGCAGGGCTGTCTTGATCTCGTTGGGCGGTGCCGACGCTCATATCGAGTTGCACAAAGGGGATGAACAACCTCTGGCCAATGAGATCATCCGCTTGGTTGAAATATACGGCTTCGATGGGTTGGATATCGACCTTGAGCAAAGTGCCATTGATTTCGCTGACAACAAGACGGTGCTGCCGACAGCCTTGAAACTGGTCAAGGATCACTACAAGGGTGAGGGCAAGCATTTTATTATCAGTATGGCGCCTGAGTTTCCCTATCTCCGGGCGGGCGGCAAGTACGTTGATTACATTCAGGCGCTCGAGGGCTACTACGATTTCATTGCGCCTCAATACTACAACCAAGGTGGCGATGGGATCTGGGTTCAAGAATTCAATAACGGTCAGGGCGTCTGGATTGCGCAGAACAATGATGCGATGAAGGAGGACTTTCTTTACTACCTGACCGAGAGCCTGGTCACCGGCACTCGGGACTACATCGCCATCCCCGCGGACAAGTTCGTCATTGGCTTACCGACCAACATTGACGCTGCGGCGACAGGCTATGTCATTGAGCCTGCTGCGGTGGTTAATGCGTTTAAACGTCTCGATGCTGCCGGCCATTCCATCAAAGGACTGATGACCTGGTCGATCAACTGGGACAATGGCGTCAGCAGGGACAATGTCCCTTACGATTGGGAGTTCTACAATCGCTATGCCCCGTTGATTCACGGTGATACAGGTATCGGCGACCGGCCAACGGCTCCCGCCAATTTGTCCTACAAGGACGTGACTGAAACCCGCGTGACCTTGAGTTGGGGGGCCGCAGCCGGCCCTCGTCCAATTCAAACATACACGCTGTACCGCAACGGGACCCCCATAGGTCAGACGGCGAACTTGACGCGGGAAGACTCGGGTCTAACCCCGAACACGCAGTACAGTTACTTTGTTACGGCAACCGACTCTTTGGGAAAAGAGTCGCTTCCCAGCATGAGCCTGAGCGTTAGAACCGCCGGAGACGTAACCGACCCCGAGTATCCTGAATGGCAATTGGACCATCGGTATCGCAAGGGGGATGGCGTGACTTACGAGGGCAACAGGTATTTGTGCCTGCAAGAGCACGCATCAAACTCAGGCTGGACACCACCCGTCGCCTTTACCCTGTGGTCGAAGGTCGCAATCAAACGGCGAGCTTAGAGCGGTACGAAAAAGCCCGGCAGAAGTGCCGGGCTTTTCTTTGCCTTCGAGTAGGGCTATTTCGTTTCTGTCGTCCGGTCAGCCAGGCTGGGCCACCAAGCTATTGCTCACATTACGCCCCAGCACCAGCACCGTTACAAAGCCACAGCCCACCAACGCTGTCGCCAGGCTCAACAACACCGCGCTACCCATTTGATCGACAATTTGGCCGCCGAAGAACGACCCCAAAGCGATGATCACCTGGAACAAGGCAACGAACAGTGGCATGCCGCGTTCGACGTCCTTGGGGGCGACGACAAACATCCAAATACTGGCGCAAGCCGGGAAGGCGCCGAAGGCGAAGCCCCAGAGTGCGATCAGCATTGCGGCGCCGGTCATGCCGGTGGCGAAGTAGGGGAGCAGGGCGGTGCTGGTGCCGATCATCAGTGCGACCAGCAGCAGGGTGTGACGCACGCTGCGGTTGGCGGCGAAACCGGCAAAGACATTGCCCATCACCCCGGCCACGCCGTAGAGCAGTAGCAGTGAGCCAATTGTCGGGCCGTCGAAGCCGGAACTGTTTTTGAAGAAGGGCGCAACATAGGTGTATGCAGCAAAGTGCGCCAGGCCGATCAGCAAGACAGCGATCAAGCCGACCCGTGCTTGCGGGTTGATAAACAAGGCTGGCAGATCACGGATCTGAATAGCCTTTTCCGGGGTGAGTCGCGGTAGCAGGAATACCTGCGCCAGCAGCACCGGTACGCCCACGATTGCGGTGACCAGAAAGGTCATGCGCCAGCCCATCAGGCCACTCAGCCACGTACCCACGGGCACGCCCAGTACCGTGGCCAGGGTCACCCCCATCATGATGATTGAGGTCGCCTTCGCTACGCCCACGCCCTTGGGGGCCAGGCGGCCGCTGAGGGCGATGGCCGTTGCCCAGAAACCACCGATGCTGATACCCAGCAGCACGCGGCCGAACAGCAGTAGGTTGAAGTCGCTGGCGTAGGCCACGACCGTGTTGGCGATGATCATGATCAGCGTCAGGCCAATCAGCAGGTAACGCCGGTCCATGGCGCCAATGCTCACCGACAGCAAAGGCGCAGCGAGGGCGGCCATGATGCCGGGCAGGGTGACCATCAGGCCGGCATGACCGGCACTGATGCCGAGGTCGCTGGCGACGTCGTTGAGTACGCCCACGGGCAGAAACTCACTGGTCACCAGGGCGAAGGCACCCACGGCAACCGAGAGAATCGCCAGCCACTGCTGTTTGACACTCTGTTGATTATGTTCAGGGCGGCCGCTGGAGGCCTGGCTGACGCTTGGCATGGTGTTGGGTTCCATAGGGGAATGTCGCTTGAAATCAAGCGATGCACGGGCAGGAAAAGTGGAGGCGATTATAGGAATTGGTTTTGCTAATTACACAGGCGATCGTTTCGATAATAACCATCAGTGCAATCGATTCGACGCCCTACGGGACGATTGCGCTTTTCGTACCGGTTTCTCCAATGTTGCCTACAAACAGCGCGTTGCGGCTCTCACGGTAACTGCCTATCTTGGTTTTGAGGCATTTTCAGGTAGAAAATCCCACACCGCAAAGGACATGCAGCATGAGCAAAAACATCAAAAGAACCTCCGATAACATGGCCAGTCTGGCCGCGGAAACGCTCAGCAACCCCAATTCCTCAGCCATTGCCAAAAGCCTTGCTGCTTCAGCGTTGGCTCAGAGCGGTAACGATAAGCAGACGAGTGCAGAGATGGAGGAGAAAGCCGGGAAGGCGCTTCAAAGCGATAAATACAGCGACGCTACAAAATCCCTTGCTGCCTCGGTTCTCTCCCAAGCCAATAAAGAACGGGGAAACTGAATTACACGCTCCTCAATTACCTGAAAAAGCCCCGTAGCCAAATAAGCTATGGGGCTTTTTCGTAGCCGGGTGTCCCGGTTTTCTCGGCGGGCTCGCCTCTATTATTTGCGTCTCAGTGAATGGCGTCCGGCTGCTCGGCGCGAATCGCCCAAAGGCCGGCAGTCACCCGAGGCTTAACCTGCTGATGGAAACGGCGCATTGTGCTATCTGCTGCTGTACTTCCCTATCGTTACGGAGCATGACCACCATGAAGATCCGCCACGAACACGCCGTTGGATACCGCACTGCACTTTTATTCGGGGCTTGCCTGGGCGCAGCTTTGCTCGCAGGCCAAGCCTATGCCTCCGGTGATGAGTCGGCACCGCCCAAGCCCAACTGCCCCAAAGGCCAGGTCTGGGACACCAAGACCGGAAAATGCGTGCTGCAAACCAGCAAAGCCACCTCAGACACCGACCGTACCGACTATGCCTACCGCCTGGCGAAAGATGGGCGCTATGACGAGGCGCTGGCCTTGCTTGATACCCTGCAAAACCCGAACACCGCCAAGGCCCTCAACTACCGCGGCTACGCCACGCGCAAACTGGGGCGTACCGATGAAGGCATCAGTTATTACCTGAAGTCGGTCGCGCTCGACCCCAACTACGCCCAGGTTCGCGAGTACTTGGGTGAGGCCTACGTGATCAAGGGCCGCGTCGACTTGGCGCAAGAGCAATTGGTGAAAATCAAAGCCTTGTGCAGCACCACCTGCGAAGAGTACGAAGACCTGGCCGAAGCCATTGCTGCCGCGCCACAGGCTTGAAACATATGAGTGAACTCGCAGGGTACAGCCATCACCCGTGATGGCTGTATTTCGTCGCGACTAGAGCGTGTTGTTCTGACAACAGCCCCCGGCCGAGGACTGCGCAATAGCAGTATGATATCCTTGTGCCATCACGCATTGTG
Source organism: Pseudomonas sp. M5A4_2d (assembly GCF_053345295.1). Classification (NCBI taxonomy): domain Bacteria; kingdom Pseudomonadati; phylum Pseudomonadota; class Gammaproteobacteria; order Pseudomonadales; family Pseudomonadaceae; genus Pseudomonas; species Pseudomonas sp. M5A4_2d. Next base: position 240,117 of record NZ_JBKEZW010000004.1, read on the forward strand.
ATCGTCACGGAGGATGTTATGAAGACGTTGTCGTTGGTAGGGTTGCTGGTGGTATTGGCCGTTAGTCCGATGTTCGCGGTGGCGTGCCCGAAAGGCACGCACCCGGTGGGTGGCACTGGGTCGCACCACAAGGGTGGGACTTGCCAGTAGCCATTGTTTGGGCTTGGGCTGGGCTAGTGCTGTAGGCTGTCGCTGGCAATCGCCAGCGATGTGCTCACCAGTTTCAATACTCGGTTACGACCACCTTCTGCCAGTAAATAAGTACCGTCCCCCGTTCGCACAATCGACTGCGGCGCCTTCAAGAACGACAGAATCGTCTGTTGCTGCCCCTGTTTGTCGATCAGCAGCAACCTTGCCCGATGCGTCGAGTCTTCATTGACCCACAGCCCGCGTTCATCGCACATCAAAAACGTCGGTTTGTTCAGGCCCGCCATCACCACAGGGTCGCTGCCGTCTTCGGTCAGCTCCCGTACCACACCTTTTTTCTTTTCCGTGTAGAGCATTCGGCCGTCGGTGCAACGGGTAACGGATTCGCCTTCGTGCAACTGGTCGCGCACGACGGTCAGGGATTGGTCGCTCCAGCGATAACGCAATAGCCGCCCATTGTCCTTGCGGTCTTCGATGGCGTAGAGGTCATCACCCTCGACCCACAGGCCTTGAACGTTTTCACCCCGGAACAGCTCAGTGACGACACCCTCCTTGAGAAAGCTGACGGGGGCGTCGCCGGTTTCCTGGCTGAACACCCAGCCGCCGTGGGTTGCGAACATGCCGTCAGGTTTGGACAGGCTGCCGACCACCACTTCGCGTTGCCCGTCGGGATGGATGCGCACGATGCTGCCTTTCGCATCGTTGAGTTCCTGGCTGACCATCAGCGAGCCGTCAGGCATAGGCATCAGCGAGGCCGCTTTGGGCACATCGCTGTGCACGGTTTGAACACTCCAGCCGGCCGCCGCGCTCACGGGGTAGAAGCTTTGCCAGGCGAAAAAGCCCAAGGTTGCACTACCCATCAAGCCGATCAGACTTAACCCCCATCGCAGAAATTGATGCAGGGATCCGGTGTCAGTCATTTTTATCTTCCTTGTTTATTGATCAAGCTGTCGGTCAGCGTCGCTGAGATCTCACGCGTCTGCCGAGGGGGCGTGTGCGCCGTGACTCTGGAACCGCGCGGCATAATCCTGGCCACCGTAAAACACTCCCAGGATCGACACCGCATGAGTATCGGCGGCGACCCTGAATGCGATGGCGGTGGTATGCCGGTAATGGGTGATGCGCAACGTGGGTAGCAGATCGTCACGGCGGGTGCCGCGCAAGGGCAACACGCAAAGGCTTTCGCAGTAGCTGATGAGGTTGTCAACAAAGCGTCCCGCTACCACTGGGGATTCGGTATCGCTGATGTAGTCTTCGAGGGCGTCAAGCTGGGCTAACGCCTCAGGCGCAAAGGCTACCGAATGACTCACGGTTTTTCGGTACTCTTTCGCTGACGTTTTGTCGCCATGTGTTCGCGAACCTGCTCGGCGGACAGTGCCCGGCCAGGGTCGGCCGTGAGAGCGGCAGCCGCAGGGATCACCTGGTCGCGCAACCAGTCCTCCATCGCGCGGTCACGCGCCAGCAGCACCCTCAGGCCGTCGCGTATGACTTCACTCTCGGTCGCGTATTCACCGGCAGCGACCTTGGCTTTGACCAGGGCGGCCATCTCGAGTGGCAGGGTGATGCTCATTTGCTGGGTTGAGCGCATGTCGACGTCCGCAGGTGTTGAGTAGGATTCAATCCTGCTGGTCCATTGGCGTGTTGCAAGAAGCAACTGACCGATACCGCTCGATGGCGTCTCGTCGTCGGTCCAAAAAGGGTGGGGGTTCTGGCAGGTTTCCATGAGCGTCTTTCTCTCCCGTTGAGTAGGTCAGGTCGAAAGTATTGACGCTTTTTGCCGACTGTGTGGCGCCGGCGGGCGAATAACCCACTGATATGTATGACTTCATATTTGTAGCAGGGTTATTAATACAAACCGGCCCCGTCACGCATGGCGCCCCATCACCGCCCATACGATAATGCCCCTCAAATCGACCACACTGGCCTTCCCGTGAACATCAACTTCGACCTCAACGACCTCCAAGCCTTCCGCGCCGTGGTGGACAAGGGCAGTTTTCGGGGTGCCGCCGAGGCCATCCGTATCTCGCAGCCGGCTCTCAGCCGGCGTATCGAAAAGCTTGAGTCCGCCCTCGATGTAAAGTTGTTCGAGCGCACCACGCGGCGGGTCAGCCTGACCATGGTCGGGCGAGCGTTCCTGCCCCAGGTGGAGCGCATACTCGACGACCTTGATACCGCCTTGATGGGCATCAGTAACGTGGCGTCCACGCGCATGGGTAACGTCACCATCGCCTGTGTGCCGTCCACCGCTTACTACTTCATGCCCCACGTAATCTCCGAATTCCACAAGCTGTACCCGAAGATTCGCCTGCGGGTGCTGGATGCCAGTGCCGGTGAGGTGTGCAACGCGGTGGAAAGTGGCGAGGCAGATTTCGGCGTGAGTTTCAGTGGCAGCCTGGCCGACGAGGTGGAGTTCGAGCTGCTGTTTCAGGAGCGCTATGTGCTGGCCTGTCGCCGTGGTCATCCGTTGGCCGAGCGCGCGAGCGTGACCTGGGCCGAAGCTTATGAGCACGACTACATCACCGTGGACAAAACCTCAGGCAACCGCTTCCTGCTGGACCAGGCCTTGCGTGGCGTGCGCGTGAAAAAACCGAGTATTTGCGAGACCCACCACGTGACCACAATGATCGGGCTGGTGGAGGCGGGGTTGGGGGTGGCGATGGTGCCGTCGATTGCGATGCCGGCGGGCACCCATCCCATCCTGGTGAGTGTGCCGTTGGTCGAGCCGCAGGTGATGCGCCATGTGGGCCTGATAAAACGCCGCGGGCGGACATTGCCGCCAGCGGCGCTGGAGTTGGAACGGTTGGTACGGGAGATGCCGTTTCGGTCAGCGTGATACCGAGTCCAGGCCGGTGGATTGCACCACCGGTTGCGCTTCGGGCGAGGCCAGGTAATGCAGCAACGCCTTGGCCTGGGCCGGGTGGTCGGCGTTGACCGGTATGCCCGCGGCAAAGCGCGTCACCGACTGCACGTCTTCCGGGATCTTGCCGACGTAGGTCACGCCCGGCACCGGCAACAATTCCGCCACCTGCTGCAAGCCCACCTCGTAATCACCCTTGGCGACCTGTTCGGCAACCGGGAGGCGTTCGATCATCGTGCCTTTGGCCGGCATGCCGAGCTTCTTGAACAGCTCCTTCTCGACATACACACCGCTGGCGCTGTCCGAGTACGCCACGGACTTGGCCTTGCTCAGCACTGCTTTCAACTCGGCATCGGTGCCGATTGCAGGCTTGGCCGCGCCTTCCTTCACCACCATGCCAATGCGCGAGTCCGCCAGTTCGACGCGGGACGCAGGGTCGACCTTGCCCTGTTTGATCAAGTCATCCAGGGCATAACCGACCATGATCACCACGTCGGCATGTTCGCCACGGGCCAGGCGGTTGGGAATCGCTTCCGGCGCCTTGCCCATCGACGGGCCGAGGATAGTGTCGAGGGTGTCACCGCTTTGCTGGGCGTATTGCGGGCCCAGCAATTTATACGCGGCGGTGAAACCACCGGAGGTCATCACCTTGAGTTCTTCGGCCTGTGCCGTCAGCGCCAGGGCGCCTAGGGCCAGGGCCGCCAGGGTTTTGAACAACGGCTTCATCACGCAGCCCCCTGCATCACCTGCCCACGGGTATTGGCGCGACGATACAACGCCAGGGTCGAACACAAGGCGCACAACGCGGCAAACATCATCCAGTAGGCCGGCGAAGCCTTGTCTTCGGTGATGTGAATGAACCAGGTGGAGATCGCCGGGGTGAACCCACCGAAGATCGCCGTCGCCAGGCTATAGGCCAGGGAGAAGCCCGCCACGCGCACTTCCACCGGCATGATTTCGGTCAGGGCCGGAATCATTGCGCCGTTGTACATGCCGTACAGGAACGAGAACCACAGCAGGGTTTCCAGCATATGCGCGAAGCTTGGCGCGTTCACCACGAACGACAGCGCCGGGTACGCGGTGATAACGGTCAGGGCGGTCATCGCCACCAGCACCGGCTTGCGGCCGAAGCGGTCGCTCAGGGTGCCGCCGATCGGCAGCCAGACAAAGTTCGACACGGCTACCAGCAACGTCACCAGCAGTGCATCGGAGGTGCTCAGTTGCAGCACGGTCTTGCCGAAGGTCGGCGCATACACGGTAATCAGGTAGAACGCGGTGGTGGTCATGGCCACCATCAGCATGCCGCCGATGACCATGGTCCAGTTTTTCACCAGGGTCGCCAGCACTTCGCGCATGGTCGGGCGATGCTTGCGATTGGCGAACTCTTCGGTTTCCTGCAGGTTACGGCGCAGCACGAAGATGAACGGGATGATCACGCAGCCGATGGCGAACGGAATGCGCCAGCCCCAATCGGCCACCACGGCCGGTTGCATCCAGACGTTCAGGCCATAGCCCAAGGCGGCCGCGACCACGATGGAGATCTGTTGGCTGCCCGACTGCCAGCTGGTGTAGAAGCCTTTGCGCCCGGGTGTGGCCATTTCGGAGAGGTAAACCGAGACACCCCCCAGTTCTGCACCGGCAGAGAAGCCTTGCAGCAAGCGGCCCAGCAACACCAGCAACGGTGCCCACAGACCGATGGTTTGATAACCCGGCACCAGCACGATCAGCAAGGTCCCGCTGGCCATGATCGACAGCGTCACGATCAACCCTTTGCGGCGACCCACGTCGTCGATATAGGCACCCAAAATGATCGCGCCCAGTGGACGCATCAGGAAGCCTGCACCGAAGACGGCGAAGGTCATCATTAATGACGCAAACTCATTGGCGGCGGGGAAGAACGCGGCAGCGATATAGGTGGCGTAGAAGCCGAACAGAAAGAAGTCGAACTGTTCGAGGAAGTTGCCCGAAGTAACGCGGAATACCGCACCAACTTTCGAGCGGGCAGAGTCGGGCCGGGAAGGGCTAGTCATGATTTTGTGTCTCCAGCGTTCTTTTTAAAGTGCTTGTTTCGCTTAAGACCGCGGATAGTGGCTGACACATTTAGAAATGATAAGTGAGTAATTTGGATGTATTGATGCGCCAAGGCTATCAATCGTCAGTCGCGTCAAAAATCCACACCCTGTTCTATGCTTAAGGTGTGACCAATTCTTACGGATGGGAGGTGGCAATGGCTAACGAACAGAAGCGTCAGGATGAGTCGGCGCGCGAGCAACCCGAGCGACGGCATGAGGAAGAAAAGCCGCAGACCTGGAAGCATCCAGATGACGGGCATGAGCTTTCCGAGCGGGATCAGGAGCGCCCGCTGAAACCCTGAATATCCAGGCAATGATGATCAAACGGTGGGAGCTGGCAAGCCGGCTCCCACTTTAATTCCATATTCAGCCTTGAATCGGCGTACACAACTCCACCAACGTGCCATCCGGGCAACGCACATACGACACCACTTGCCCCCAAGGCTTGGTGCTGGGCGGCGACAGCTCCTTTGCGCCATGCATGAGCGCCTTGGCATGGGCGACGAACACATCTTCGGTCACGAACCCAACCTCCATTCCCAAAGGCTTTTTAGAGGCATGCGCCGCTATGTGCCCGCCCTCGAAATTCAGTTCGCCCAATTCATGGGCGGCAAACGAGAGGGTGGTGTCGCCGGTTTCCAATTCGCCATAGGTGCCCGATTCATGCAGGAATCGGCGACTGAAACCGAAGGTCTTTTCGAAGAATGCCAGTGATGCGGCCACGTCCGGCACATAGATGATGGTGTAGGCGAATTTCATGGTTAAGCAGTCCTTGCTCAGAGAGTCAGCGTATTAAAAGACAGGTATTGGCTTATGAAACCAGCGCGGAAACAGGAAAGCCCAGCGCCAGTACCCAATAGGCCACCACTGCCGCCAGGCACAGGCCGATAAACACCCGCAGCAACGTCCTCTCGGTGGGGTGTGCGAGAAACCTGACAACCCAGAGGCAGTACCCGGCCACGACAATGGCCAAGGCGAGAATGACCAGCACGAGTGTGTTCCTGTGACCTTCAAACGCTGATTTATAGCGCCAAAGCCACCCGATGAACAGTGCGCACATAGACGCAGCCCCCTGGCCTTTCTAAACTGCGGCTTGTCTTGGGGAAAGGGGCGGGCGCCGATGAATCGCAATGAATTACGCAAGGCCGACATCAACCTGATGGTGGTCTTCGAAGCACTGATGCTCGAGCGCAATGTGACGCGTGTGGCGGAGAAGCTGTTTCTCGGCCAGCCCACCATCAGCTCGGCCCTCAACCGTTTGCGCACCTTGTTCAATGACCCGCTGTTTATTCGCGTCGGCCACCGCATGGAGCCCACCGCCCGTGCCGAAGAGATCATCCAGCACCTGTCGCCGGCCCTCGATTCCCTGTCATCGGCCTTGAGCCTGACCCACGATTTTGACCCCACCCAGAGCACCATGACCTTCCGCATCGGGCTGTCCGATGACGTTGAGTTCGGCCTGCTGCCGCCCTTGCTGCGGGCCTTGCGCCAGGAGGCGCCGCTGGTGGTATTTGTGGTGCAGCACGTGGATTACTGGCGTATCCCCGACCTGCTGGCTTCAGGCGATATCACCGTTGGCATCACCCAGACACGCGGCCTGCCGGCAAATGCCAAGCGTAAACTGTTGCGGCATATCCGCCCCTGCCTGTTGCGGGCCGACGCCTCGGACAAACCGCTGACGCTCGACGAATATTGCGCCCGCCCGCATGTACTGGTGTCCCACACCGCCAACGTGTCCGGGTTTGCCGATGAATGGCTGGCGGAGATTGGTCGCAAGCGTCATGTGGTGTTGTCCGTGCCGCAGTACAGTGCGCTGCCGGCGTTGCTCGCCGGCACCGACATGATCGCCAGCCTGCCGGACTACACGGCCCAGGCCATGGCGGCCGGCGGGCACCTGTTTTGCGAGCCATTTCCATTCGAAACCCCGACCCTGGACTTGTCCATGGTTTGGCTCAGCCATGTCGACACCGACCCGGCGGAACGTTGGATGCGTTCAAGGCTGGAGGCATTTATGAGCGAGCGGGACATGCTGCCGGTGCTGGCGCCAAAATCTTGAGATAAGCCCTTCAGGGAGAGCCACCGATGATCCTATCCCGTTCCTTGCTGCGCGGACGCGGCAGCCATGACAGCGGCAAGGTGGGCATGGTCGAGCTGTTTTTCGACCTGGTGTTCGTGTTTGCCGTGACCCAACTGTCCCATTCGCTGCTGGCCCATCTGACCCTCGGCGGCGCGGTGCAGGTGGCGTTGATGATGGTCGCGGTCTGGTGGGTGTGGATCTTCACCTCATGGGTCACCAACTGGCTCGACCCGGAGAAAATCCCGATTCGCATCGGCCTGTTCGGCTTGATGGTGGCCGGCCTGCTGTTGTCCTCGTCGATTCCCAAGGCATTTACCGACCGCGGTTTGCTGTTTGCCGGTGCCTACGTCTTTATGCAAGTAGGCCGCACGCTGTTCGCGTTGTGGGCCGTGCGCGGCGAGTCACTCAACATGACCCGTAATTTCCAGCGGATCCTGGCGTGGATGCTCTGTTCCGCGGTGTTCTGGGTCACTGGCGCGCTGTTCGAAGGTGAGCAGCGCCTGGCGTTCTGGGCGCTGGCGCTGTTGATTGAGCTGGTCTCGCCGTCGGTGTATTTCTGGGTGCCGGGGCTCGGGTGTTCGACACTGGCGGACTGGAATGTGGAAGGCAACCACATGGCCGAACGTTGCGGCCTGTTTGTGATCATCGCCCTGGGCGAATCATTGCTGGTGACCGGCGCCACCTTCGCGCAGTTGCCCTGGAGCATGGAAGGCCTGGGCGCATTTCTGGTGGCGGTGGTGGGCAGCATTGCCCTGTGGTGGATCTATTTTGACAGCGGCGCCGAGCGCGCCCATCACCGTATCGCCAGTTCTGCCGACCCGGGTCGCCAGGCACGAATTGCCTACACCTACCTGCACGTATTGATCGTCGCCGGGATCATTGTGAGTGCAGTGGCTGATGAGCTGGTGCTGGTGCATCCGGGGCATGCCAGCCAGGCGGGTGTCATGGCGATCATCGCCGGCCCCGGGGTGTTTCTGTTGGGCAGTGCGCTGTTCAAGTGGGTGATGAGTGACCGGCCGTTGCCGCCGTTTTCTCACCTGGGCGGGTTGCTGATGTTGCTGGTGCTGTTGCTGCTGGGGTTATCGCAGGTGTTTTCGGCCTTGGCACTGGGGGCGCTGACCACCGCTGTATTGGTGATCGTAGCGTTTTGGGAAAACCGCTCGTTGCGCAGCGTGACCGAAGTTTCACATTGAAAGCGCTCCGAATCAGTTCGGCTGCGTGCTATACGTATGACTCTTTTCCTACAACCATTCGGAGCTTTTCATGCCGCACCTGCACCTGGAATACACCGCCAACCTCACAGGCCTTGCCGTCGAGAAGACGCTGCTGCGGCTCAACAACGTGCTGATGGCATCCGGGCAGTTCGGTTCCGAGTTCGATATCAAAAGCCGCGCCGTGAAGGTCGAGAGTTTCCAGGTCGGCACCTCCCTCGGCCCGCGCGGCTTTATCGCGGTGAAGCTGTCGCTGCTCAGCGGGCGGTCACCGCAGGTCAAGCAGCAGCTGTCGCAAAGCCTGTTGGCGGCATTGCAGGACCTGGGTGATTGGCCGGCGGATGCGCAGGTTCAACTCAGTGTCCAACTGGTGGACATGGATCGCGATTCCTACAGCAAGGTAGCGATCGGCTAAGGGTTACAGTAGCCCCTGGTCCGCACACACCTTCACCACCTGCTCGCGAAACCATGTGTTGGCGCGGTCCTGCTCACTGGTTTCGTTCCACTGCATGTCCAGTGTGAACCCCGGTAAACCGTTGGGCGCTTCGCAATGGCCGAACACCGTGGCCGGGGCCAGCAGCTTTTGTACGCGGCGCGGCAGGGTAACGATGAAGTCAGTGCCGGTGATCATCTTCAAGGCCGCGCTGTAGCTGTTGGCCCGGGCGATGACCTGGCGCTTGTGGGCCTGGCGTGTAAGCCAGCCGTCAATCATGTTGGTGTCGGACGTCCACGGCGTGGGGAACACGTGGCGCCGCTCGACGAACGATTGCAGGCTGAACGTCGGCTCGCGCGGTGCCGAGCGTTTATCGAACACGCACACCAGGTCGTCTTCCAGCAGCATCTGGGTCTTGAAGTCTTTGTGGGCGCGGTGAAAGTGCGGGCCGAAGCAAATCACCAGGTCGAGGCGGCCTTCACGCAGGTCGTCGGCGGGGATCTCGGTTTCCAGCTTTTGCACATTGACGATCACCGGCAGGTCGGCGTGGTCGAAGTTCTTCAACAGGCGCGGCAGGATCAACTGCTCGAAGTATTCCGGGGCGCACACATTGAAGGTCACGGCCTTCTGCGTCGGGTCGAAGGCCTGGCCACCGGCATGACACAGGTTGATGCTTTCCAGGATCTTCTGCACATGCTCGTACATGGTGGTGGCTTTGTACGTAGGGCGCATGCCCGCCCGCGTGTTGATAAACAGCTCATCTTCAAAACTGGTGCGCAGTTTCTTCAGGCTGTAGCTCACGGTGGACTGGCTGACGAACAACGTTTCAGACACCTCGGTAACGCTGCTCTGGTCGTAGACGGCGATAAACACCATCAAGTCCTGCATATCGAGCTTTCTGAGCAAATTACTGTTTAGCATCCATTCCGTCCGGTAAGCCTTGGCACTGAGGCAGCGCGCGACAAGGGCAAAAGCTTAACGGAACGGTCGTGCCAATAGAAAGTGCTGTAGGTCGTTTCTATGTTTGGCTTGGGACAAAAAATGTTGGCAACACGACGTCAGCGGATATGTTGCGCGTAATGCTTTGGGTTGAACTGCGTGACGATCAACAGCATCACGACGATCACCGCGGTCAGCGACCACCATGCCCATTCGAAGCTGCCCAATTGGTCGCGGATCATCCCGGCGATAAGGGGTGACAGGCCAGCGATCAGATAGCCGATGCCTTGCACAAACGCGGTCAGGCCGCCGGCGCGGCGAGGGTTGTCGAGGTGGTCGAGGGACAGGATCAGGCTCATCGGAAACAGGCCGCCAATGCCCAGGCCCAGCAGGCATGGCCACAACAGGCTCACGTGTTGCGGGCTCAGGATCAGGCCGCCGAACCCCACGATGATCAGCACCAGCAGCACCGCCACCACACCGCGTTTGTCCTGGCGGCGGTTGGCGATGGCCGGGGTAATCAGCCCGGACACCACTTCCATCGCGGTCAAGAACCCCAGCAGCAAACCGGCGCTCTGTTCGCTCCAGCCTTGCTCGACGTAATACGGCGCCAGCCATGCCAGTACACAGGTGTAGGACGCGGTACCAAGACCAAAAAAGACCGCCAGCAACCAGGCCCGGCGATTGCCCAAAAACGATTCCTGCGCACCGGCGTCGGCGTGCGTCAACGGCGGCAGCACCGAGCGCTGGGCATACCAGAACACTAGGGCCAACAACGCCAACACGGCCCAGATCGCCAGGCCGATGCGCCAGCTGCCGGTCTGCACTTGCACGAATGGCGAGAACGAAGCTGCCAGCGCCGCGCCGCCCATGATGGCGGTGACGTAGAGGCCCATGAACAGCGAAACGTTATCGCTGAACCGCGACTTGATCAGCGCCGGCATCACGGCCTGGATCATCGCAATGCCCACGCCGGCAGCGATTGCGCTGACGATCAGCTCCAGCGCCGAATCCAGAAACAGCCGTGAGAGCGTGGCGAGGCCAATGACTGCCAGCGACATCACAATGCTGCGGTGCTCGCCAAAACGCTTGGCCAGGCCCATGCCAAAGAACATCGCCAGGCCCATGGCCATGACCGGCAGCATGGTCAGCAACGCCGCGCTGCTGAAACTCAACGGCACATCCGTGCGAATCGACGACAACAGCGGGCCAATGGCGGCCATCGACGGGCGCAGATTAAGGGCGACCAGTACAACGCTGATCATCAGCCAGACAGCGGTGGCGGGTTTTGCGTGAACGTTTTCCATGGGCGGGCCTTGAATAGACAAGGGCGAATCAGGCCACGCACGGGGAGGGGGGGGCAAATCAGAAAGTCGTTGGGGCTATCTAAAAATTGCAGATGACTGAGACACCGCCAATCGAAAGGTGGGCTTGCTCGCGAAAGCGGTGTGTCAGTCACAGATTCATTGCCTGATACACCGCATTCGCGGGCAAGCCCGCTCCCACAGGGGACCTTCGTCGTTAGTGGGAGCGAATCACATGCTTGATCTCCTGAAACGCCGCCAGCCCCCACGGGCCCAACTCGCGGCCGATGCTGCTCTGTTTGTAACCGCCCCATGCCGTCTGCGGGAAGATTACCTGCGGCGCGTTGATCCATACCAGCCCGGCCTGCAAGGCATTGGCCACGCGGTCGGCGGTTTCGGCATCGGTGCTCACCACACTGGCCACCAGGCCGAAATCGCTGTCGTTGGCCAACGCAATGGCCTCTTCCTCGGAGGCAAAACGGCGTACACACAGCACCGGGCCGAAGATCTCTTCGTTCCACAAGGCACTGTCCAACGGCACATCGGTGAATACCGTCGGGCGAATGAAATAGCCCTTCGCCAAGTCCGCCGGGCGATCACCGCCACACAACAACCGCGCGCCATCGTGAACGCCGCGTTGAATGTGCCCCAGCACCCGCTGATACTGCGCCCGGTTAATCAACGCGCCCATTTCCACATCGTCGACAAACGGGTCCGCCACACGAATCCCTTCAGCCCGCGCCTGCAAACGCTGCAGGAATTCATCCGCGAGGCTGTCCGCTACCAGCACGCGGCTGGTGGCGGAACAGATCTGCCCGGCGTTGAAAAAGCCGCCGCCACAGGCCAGTTCCACTGCCAGGTCGAGGTCGGCATCGGCCAATACCAGCAATGAGGATTTACCCCCCAATTCCAGGCTTACACCCTTGATGGTTTCAGCGGCACGTTGCATCACCTGCACGCCGACGGCGTTACTGCCGGTGAAGGAAATCTTCGCGACTCGACGGTCCGCTGCCAGCGGTGCACCGACTGCCAAGCCGGCGCCGCAGACCAGATTGAACACCCCGGCCGGGAACCCTGCCTCAGCAATAATCCGCGCCAGGTGCAGCTCCGCGAGCGGCGTAACTTCCGACGGCTTGAGCACCACGCAACAGCCGGCAGCCAGCGCCGGGGCGAGTTTCCAGGCGGTGGTGACCATCGGGAAATTCCACGGCACGATCAGCCCCACCACGCCGCACGGCTCTCGTCGCAGGCGCGCGCAGAAATCATCGGCGGGCAGTGCCACCGGGCGGTCTTGCCCGGCGTCCATCTCTTCGGCGATGCCGGCGTAGTAGTCGAAGGTGGCGACCACGTCATCCACATCCATGCCCGCTTCAAACAGAGGCTTGCCGCTGTTGCTCGATTGCAGCCGCATCAAGTGTTCGCGTTGCTCGCTCACGCCCCGGGCGACCTTGCGCAGCAGGGCGCCGCGATCACTGCCGGTGCTTTTCGACCAGTCGATGAAAGCCGCACTGGCCGCGCCGACCGCTTGGCTCACGGCGCTCGCATCACCCACGCTGACGTGGGCCAACGTCGCCTCGGTGGCCGGGTTGATCACCTCCAGCACTTCATGGCCCGTCCGCCATTCCCCACCGATAAACACACCGTTCAATACTGTGCTCATACCGCTACCGCCTTCATCCAGAGCGCCTGGTCGATTTCAATCAGCGTCGGCCCCTGGCGATCGGCGGCGGCGCGCAATGCCGTGCGCAGTGGCTCGATGCCCTGGATGCTTTCGGCAGCGCAGCCCAAGGCCGTGGCCACGCCGATGAAGTCCGGGGTGTAGATGTCCACGCCGACCGGCTCGATGGAACGGTTAACCATGTATTTCTTGATCTCCTCGTAGCCCTGGTTATTCCACAGCAGCACGATCACCGGCACGCGCGCTTCCACCGCGCTGGCCAGTTCCGGCAGGGTGAACTGCAGGCCGCCGTCGCCGATCAGGCACACCACCGGCTGCCCGTCGCCGCGCCCCAACCAGGCGCCGATGGCCGCAGGCAGGGCGTAACCCAAGGTGCCGTAGCCGGTGGATGAGTTGAACCAGCGGCGTGGGTGGTCGAGGTTCAGGGTCAGGTTGCCGCTGTACACCGGTTGGGTGGAATCGCCCACCAGCACGGCATCGGGCAGTTCCTCCAGGACGGTGTTGAGGAACAGGGTTTGCGCGCGCGTGGCGGCGTCCCAGGCGGGCGTCAATTCGGCCCACAAACGGGCGACGCGCTGAGTGCCCCAGTCGCTGTGGCGAGCGGGCAATGGCGCGGTTGTCAGTTCCGCCAGCAAGGCTTCGGCGGCTATTTGTGCATCGGCCACCAGCGCGACATGCGGCGGGTAGTTGCGCACGGTCTGGTCGGGGTCGATGTCGATCCGCAGCAGTAAACCTGGAATCTCAAAGCCGCCGGCGAAGGTCACGTCATAGTCGGTTTCCGCCAGCTCCGTGCCGATGGCCAGCACCACATCGGCTTCGGCGACGAGGGCGCGGGTGGCGACAAGCGTTTGGGTCGAGCCGATCAGCAATGGGTGTGTGGACGCCAGCATGCCCTTGGCATTGATGGTCAGGGCCGTCGGTGCGCCGAGGGTTTCGGCCAGGTGCATCAGTGGCGCGGCGGCATCAATGGCGCCGCCACCGGCGAGGATCAACGGGCGTTTGGCGGCCGCGAGCAATTGGCTCATCTGCTTGACCGCCGACGGCGCCGCACCGGCGCGCGCGACGCTGACAGGCATAATGTCGAGCAGTGCATCGGCGTTTTCGACCAGCACATCCAGTGGAATCTCGATATGCACCGGGCGCGGTCGACCGGCCTGGAACAGCGCAAACGCGCGCGCCAATACGCCAGGCAACTCCGCTGCCGACATCAAGGTATGGGAGAACGCGGCGACGCCCGCGATCATCGCGCCCTGGTTCGGCAGCTCGTGCAACTTGCCGCGTCCGCCGCCCAATTGGCTGCGCGATTGCACGCTGGAAATCACCAGCATGGGGATCGAGTCGGCATAGGCCTGGCCCATGGCGGTGGTGATGTTGGTCATGCCCGGGCCGGTGATGATGAAACACACCCCTGGCTTGCCGCTGGTGCGCGCGTAGCCGTCGGCCATAAAGCCTGCGCCCTGCTCGTGGCGCGGAGTGACGTGCCGGATGCGCGAACGCGCCAGGCCGCGGTACAGCTCCACGGTGTGCACGCCGGGGATGCCGAACACCTGGTCCACGCCGTAGCTTTCCAGGAGGTTGACCAATACTTCGCCGCAGGTGGCCATACATGTCGCTCTTGTGATGGATTCGAGGCGGTATTGGACCGGTTGGCCCGTAGCGGCAACAATCGATAAAAAGTCATACTAGCCATGTCTCCACGTCATGGCTGAGCCCGATGAAACGCCTTCCGCCGCTGCCTGCGTTGCACACCTTCTGGGTCACGGCCCAGTGCTGCAACTTCACCCGCGCCGCCGAACACCTGCACATCACCCAAGGTGCGGTGAGCCGGCAGATTGCCGGGTTGGAGCGCCATTTGGGCTACGCCTTGTTCCAGCGCCAGGCGCGGGGCTTGAGCCTGACCGAAGAAGGCCGAGAATGGTCGTTACGCGCACAGCAGGTGTTCGGCCTGATCGGCGATGCCGTGGAGCAAATCGGCCGTCGCCGCCAGACCCTGCAGCTCAAGGCCTCCACTTGCGTGATGCGCTGGCTGCTGCCGCGCTTGATGCAGTGGCAAAAGGAGCGCCCGGATGTGCCGGTGGAACTCACCACCACCGTGGCCTACACCGTGGACTTTCGCCGCGAGCAATTCGACGCGGCAGTGATCTATGCGCCCATCGCCGAGCAGTCGAGCGAGGCGCGGCACTTGTTTGATGAGCAACTCACGCCGGTTTGCGCGCCTGCTTTGCTCGATGGTTTGCACACAGCGGCGGATTTGCAGCAACAGGTGCTGCTGCACCCCACACGCGATGAGCGCGATTGGGCGTTGTGGTTGAAGGCAGCCAATACGCGCTTGAGCAACCTGGCCCAGGGGCATCATTTCGAGACATTGGATTTGGCAATGACGGTGGCCTCCCAAGGGTCCGGGGTGGCGATTGGCGACAGTGCGTTGATTGGCGAGGATGTGAAGGCCGGGCGGTTGGCGACGCCGTTTGAACTGCGGGTGCCGACGGGGATGGGCTATTACCTGGTGTATCCGCCGGGGACTGAGCCGTCGGCTGGGCTGGAAGCACTGATGGATTGGTTGGTGAGCCAGGCACAACAGTCTTGGCACTGAAGATCCAAATGTGAGAGCGGGCTTGCTCGCGAAAGCGATGTGTCAGTTAACGATGCTCTAACTGAACCAGCGCCTTCGCGAGCAAGCCCGCTCCCATCGTGTTGACCGCGCTCGGTCAGTAGCCGACCGTGAAACGCTGGCGCGAGTGCTTCGGCGTTTCTACTTCGTCGATCAGCGCGATGGCGTAGTCGGCAAAGCTGATCCAGCTACGGCCGTCGCTACTGACCAGCAAATCATCCTGACCCAGGCGGAATTTCCCGGTGCGCTCGGTTTCTACGAACTCTGCCGACGGCGACAGGAAGGTCCAATCCAGTTCCTTTTCCTCACGCAGCGTTGCCAGAAACTCAGCCCCCGCGCTGGCTTCGGCCTTGTACTCTGCCGGGAAGCCCGGGCTGTCGATCACGCGGCTGCCGCCTGGCAACAGCAGCGAACCGGCACCGCCCACCACCAGCAAGCGTTTCACACCCGCTTTCTTCACCGGGCCGATCACGGCGCTGGCCGGCAGGGTGGCAAAGTGCGCCGCACTGATCACCACATCGTTGCCGCTAATGGCCTGTTGCAAGGCTTGCGCATCCAGGGCATCGACTTGTTTAACGGTGACACCCGGGCGGGCGGCCAGTTTGTCGGTATTACGGGCGAGGGCGGTGACGGTATGCCCACGGCGCAACGCTTCTTCCAGCAGTTGGCTACCGGCACGGCCGGTGGCCCCAATGATTGCAATCTTGCTCATGACGTTCTCCAGTTCGTTAAAGGGTTAAAACCATTCACCACTTCATTTCGCCCTTGGCGACTTTGGCACTCAGTTCCAGTGAGCTTTCGTCGGCGAGGGTGGGGTAACGCTTTTTCATGGCCGCGATCAGGGCAGCGGAGTCCTTGGCCTTGGCGGTCTCAATGTCGAACGCCTTGATGTAGTCGGCGGTAAAAGCCACAGACTTCAGCGATGGGTTACCCAGGTAATGGCCTGGAATCACCGTGTTCGGTTTCAACTGTTCAATACGTTGCAGCGTAGCCAGCCAGTCTTTGTGCGACTGTGCGCTCTGGGTGTCGGCCATCCACAGGTGAATGTTCTCGGCGACCACGACACCGCCAACCACGGCCTTGATCGAAGGAATCCATACAAAGCTGCGATCCGGCTGTGGGCCGTCCAGCCCGATGACTTCCAGCTGCTGGCCTTCCAGGCTCAGGCTATGGCCTTCAAGCACCTGTGGCACGATGGTTTTAGCCGGTTTGTCGGCCCCCATTTTCGGCCCCCAGAATTCCAGCTTGCCGGCCACGGTCGCCTTGATATGGTCGACCACTGGTTGCGGTGCCAGTACCTTGGCGTCGGGGAAGGCGGCGGTCAGGGTGTCGAGGCCGAAGTAGTAGTCCGGGTCGCCATGGCTGATGTAGATGGTGGTCAGGTGCTTGCCGCTGGCGCGGATCTTTTGCACAAGCTGCTCGGCCTGGCCTTTGCCGAATTGCGCGTCCACCAGAATCGCGTCTTTCGCGCCGCTGACCAGCACAGAGCTGACGGGGAAGATGGCTGCTTCACCTGGGTTATACACGTCGAGTTTCAGCTCTGCCGCCGAAGCGTGGGCGGCGAAGGCCAGCGCGGCAGTCGTCAGGGTCAGGCGCTTGAGAGTGGATAGCATCGGGGGCAGCTCCAGTAATCGTTAAGTGATGCACAGAGCTTAGTTGCACTAAACGCAACAAAAAATGCGATGCTGGAACATAGTTTGTTTCTAAAAGCGTGCAAATCATGGATCGTCTCCAAGCAATGCGGGTGTTTGTGACCGTGGTGGACCTGGGCAGCCAATCGGCCGCTGCCGATCATCTGGACCTGTCGCGCCCGGTGGTCTCACGTTACTTGGCCGAGCTGGAAGATTGGGTCGGCGCGCGCCTGCTGCACCGCACCACGCGCAAACTCAGTCTGACCGCCGCCGGTGGTGAAACCCTGCCGCGCTGCCGACAGTTGCTGGAACTGTGCTGCGACATGCAAGCCGCAGTCAGCGAGCCTGATGACGCGCCCCGTGGCCTGTTGCGGTTGAGCGTCAGCACCTCGTTCGGCCAGGCGCAGTTGGCCGACGCGATTGCCGAGTACGTCCAGCGCTACCCCCTGGTGACGGTCGACTTGCAGATGCTTGACCGCACGGTGAACCTGGTGGACGAGCGCATCGACCTGGCCATCCGTACCAGCAATGACCTGGACCCAAATCTCATCGCACGGCGGTTGACCGTCTGTCGTTCAGTGGTCTGTGCGACGCCTGCGTATCTGCTGGAGCACCCGGCCCCGCAGAAAGTCGAAGACCTTGCCCGGCACAACTGCCTGACTCACTCTTACTTTGGCAAAAGCCTGTGGCATTTCGAAGAAAACGGCGAGCACGTCTCGGTGCCGATAACCGGCAATATCACCTCCAACGAGGCCAGTACCTTGTTGCGCGTGACCCTGGCCGGGGCAGGGGTTTCGATGCTTCCCAGTTACCAGGCGGGCGACTACATTCGCCGTGGCGAACTGGTACGCCTGTTGCCCGAGGCCGAGCCTCGGCAGATGAACATCTACGCGGTGTACGCCTCGCGCAAACACATGCCTTCGGCGCTGCGCAGCCTGTTGGATTTTTTGGTGCTCAGGTTTCCGGAAGAACCGACCTGGGACATTGGGCTCTGATCCGACATAAACATCTTGAATAGCGCCCAATAATGGCAACTCGCCCTGACTGACCTATGCTTTAAACAGCACCGAGTCGATTCATTCAGAGGTGTGCCATGACTCTAAAAATCAGAAAGTACCTGATGATTTTCATCCTGTCCGCCTTGGCGACCGCGCTGTACGGCACGGCGGCCTACCGGGTTGAACAGACCCGCATGCAGCCGACCTTTGCGATCAGCTGCCATCAGGACCTGTGCGTTCCGCGCACCGGCAGTTTCAGCGCGCTCAGGTAGGCTGCTCGGCCTTCAGTTGCTCGCGAAATGCCTTGGGCGAAAACCCGACCCGGCGGCGGAACAGCCGTGAGAAGTTGGTCGGGTCGGAGAACCCCAACACCTCCGACATCTCATTGATCGTCATGCTGGTGTAGGTCAGCAGGCGCTTGGCTTCCAGGAGCTGGCGGTCATGCATGATCTGCAGCGCCGGCTGCCCGCCCAATTCCCGACACGTACCGTTCAGGTGTGAGACCGAGATGCCCAGCTTGTGGGCCAGGTCCTCGATCTTCGGGTGTTCACGGTAGTGTTGTTCGACCAATTGGGTAAAGCGCCGGAAATATTCACGGCCACGCGGTGCTCGCGGGTGGCGGCGCTGGATAGCCTGGCGGCTGATCCATACCAGCAGCACGCTGACCAGCGCGTGCATCATCATGTCGCGCGCCGGTTGCTCATCGGCGTATTCGCTCTGCAGGCGGGTGAACAGGCTGTTGAGGTAGTCGTTGTCCTTGCCGGCCGGGTAATTGCCGAGTGCCTGCAAACCGTCAACCGTTGCACCCAGTTGCGCCTGCAAGTGGCTGACCAGCGGCGCCGCCAGGGTCACTACATAACCTTCCACATCCTCGGAAAAACGAAACCCATGCACACACAGGGGCGGCAACACCTGCAAGGTCGACTCGCTCAGCGTGGTGCGCTGGCCTTCGATTTCCAGTTGTGCCTGGCCTTTGTGTACGTACAACAACTGGCACAGATCCGCGTGCCGGTGGGGCTGGATTTCCCACTGGTATTCCCGACTCCGCCGGGAGATGGTTTCGCAGTGCAACAAATCGGGTGTCGGCCATTGCTGGCTTTCCCCGTAAAGCTTGAAGACCGGAATCGCGGTTTTGGTCATGGTTTCAATCCGATACTCAGGATAGTGGTGCGGTAATCGCCCCGATTGGCAAAAAGCGCAGGCTTTGGCGCAGTTTTCACCTTCTTATGCTGCCCGCTCAAGTGAAAAATGTCAGCCACAAGACCAATGACAACTCTTTCACTTGATCCGTTCGGGTGAAGCTTGCGAGCCATAAAAATAATGAAAACGCTAAAAACCCAAGTCGCCATTATTGGCGCCGGTCCCTCCGGATTGCTGCTCGGCCAGTTACTGCACAACGCGGGTATCCAGACCCTCATTCTAGAGCGCCAGAGCGCCGACTACGTGCAAGGCCGCATCCGTGCCGGGGTGCTGGAACAAGGCATGGTCGACCTGCTGCGCGAGGCGGGCGTCAGCCGACGCATGGACGCCGAAGGGCTGGTGCATGACGGTTTCGAACTGGCACTCAATGGCGAGCTCACCCATATCGACCTCAAGGCGCTGACCGGCGGCCAGTCGGTAATGATCTACGGCCAGACCGAAGTCACCCGCGACCTGATGGCCGCCCGCGAAGCGGCCGGTGCCATCACTCTATACGAAACGCAGAACGTGCAGCCCCATGACCTCAAAAGTGATCGACCCTGGCTGACCTTCGAGCATCAGGGTGAAGCTTTTCGCCTGGAGTGCGATTACATCGCTGGCTGTGATGGTTTTCACGGTGTGGCGCGCCAGTCGATTCCGGCGCAATCGTTGAACGTCTTCGAGCGCGTCTATCCCTTCGGTTGGCTGGGCGTCCTCGCCGACACACCGCCGGTGCATGACGAGCTGGTGTACGCCAAACATGCGCGTGGCTTTGCCCTGTGCAGCATGCGCTCGCCGACCCGCAGCCGGTATTACCTGCAAGTGCCGGTTGAAGAAGCGCTGGATGAATGGTCGGATGAGCGCTTCTGGGATGAGCTGAAAACCCGTTTGCCCAGTGCGCTGGCGGCCCAACTGGTTACCGGGCCATCAATCGAGAAAAGCATCGCGCCGCTGCGCAGCTTCGTGGTGGAGCCGATGCAATACGGGCGCCTGTTCCTGCTGGGGGACGCCGCGCATATCGTGCCGCCCACCGGGGCCAAGGGCTTGAACCTGGCGGCCAGCGACGTGAGTACGCTGTTTCGGATCTTGCTCAAGGTCTATCGCGAGGGGCGGGTGGAGCTGTTGGACAAGTACTCGGCGATCTGCCTGCGCCGGGTATGGAAGGCCGAACGGTTTTCCTGGTGGATGACCTCGATGTTGCACCAATTCCCGGAGGCAGACGGGTTCAGCCAGCGCATTGCCGAGAGTGAGCTCGCGTACTTCATCGGCTCCGAGGCGGGTCGCACAACCATCGCAGAAAATTACGTCGGGCTTCCTTACGAAGCTATCGAGTAGCCTGCTATCGTATCGAGCATTCCCGCTGGCTGCCTTTTCCAGCGGGCCCTGCTCGAAGGTTATGCCGTGACCAATCTCAATCAGCCTGCTCAACCCGTTCCCGCCGTACGCAGCGTCCTTGCCGCCTTGATGATGGCGATCTTTCTCGGCGCCCTGGACCAGACCATTGTGGCCGTGTCCATGCCGGCTATTTCCGCGCAGTTTCATGACGTCAACCTGCTGGCCTGGGTGATCTCCGGCTACATGGTGGCGATGACGGTGGCAGTGCCGATCTACGGCAAGCTGGGTGATTTGTACGGGCGTCGCCCGATGATGCTGATCGGCATGGGCGTGTTCACCCTGGCGTCACTGTTCTGCGGTATGGCGCAGAGCATGGAACAACTGGTGCTGGCGCGGATTCTCCAGGGCATTGGCGCCGGCGGCATGATCTCGGTAAGCCAGGCGATCATCGGCGACATTATTCCACCCCGTGAGCGCGGGCGTTATCAAGGCTACTTCAGCAGCATGTACGCGGTGGCCAGCGTGGCCGGGCCGGTGCTGGGCGGGTATATGACCGAGTACCTGTCCTGGCGCTGGGTGTTTTTGATCAACCTGCCGCTGGGTGCCGGTGCCTGGTACGTGGCCCATCGCACCCTGGTGGGGCTGCCGGTGCCGCAGCGCAAACCGGTTATCGATTACCTCGGCACCGTGCTGATGATCATTGGCCTGACGGCCTTGCTGTTGGGCATTACTGAAATCGGCCAGGGCCATCATTGGCGTGACGAGCAAGTGCTGGGGCTGCTGATGTGTGCCCTGGTGGCGCTCAGCGTGTTTGTCTGGCACGAACGCCGTGCGCGCGAGCCCTTGTTGCCGATGCACCTGTTCGCCAACCGCAGCGCGGTGCTGTGCTGGTGCACGATTTTCTTCACCAGCTTCCAGGCGATTTCCCTGACAGTGTTGATGCCTTTGCGTTATCAGACGGTGACCGGCTCCGGTGCCGACAGTGCCGCATTGCACCTGTTGCCGCTGGCCATGGGGTTGCCGATGGGCGCTTATTTCGCCGGGCGGATGACCTCGGTGACCGGGCGCTATAAACCGATGATCCTCACGGGGGCGCTGTTGAGTCCTTTCGCGATTCTCGGCATGGCCTACAGTGCGCCGCAGGCGGTTGGGCTGACGGCGGTGTTTATGCTGCTGTGTGGGATTGCTGCCGGTATGCAGTTTCCGACGTCGTTGGTCGGGACGCAGAATTCGGTGGAGCAGCGCGATATCGGCGTCGCTACCAGTACCACCAACCTGTTCCGCTCGTTGGGTGGGGCAGTGGGCGTGGCCTGCATGTCGGCGCTGTTGCTGGCGTTGTTGCAGGACTCGAGTTTTGCGCATTTGGCCAGCGGTGCGTTGGTGGCCGAAGGCAGTTCCGGGAATGTGCTGCTTGACGGCCTGAACGCCGCCCCAGGCCCAGCGCAAGATGCGCTACGCGGGGAGTTGGCAGTGACGTTCCGGCATTTGTTGATGGTGAGTGCGGCAGTGTCGCTGTTGGGGTTGGCGGCAGCGATTGCCATGCCGAACCGTGTGCTGCGCGGCCGCGAAGACAAAGCCAAGTAACTGATACAACCATGATCAAACGGTGGGCGCTGGCTTGCCGGCACCCACAGTCAATCGCCTTTCAATGCAGATCAGGGGCTGTAATACCCGACCGCCACCATGAAATGCCCGGCCTTGCGCAGGTAAGCGTGCTTGTTCTCGACCTTGTCGGTCACCGGGTTTTTCCAGCGGTACTTGTACTCACCCTGGTCTTGCTCAGCCATTATCTTGAGGATCGGCTCACCCACCGGCTTGCCGTCGGGGTCCTTGATCTTGCCGAAGTCGGTATTGACCAGCCGCACGTTCGTGCCATGCGCTACGTAGCGCCCGGTATTCAGGTCGATCACAAACACATACAAGTCATCCTGCAGGAACCCACCCTGCAATGAGTTGATCGCCTTGAGCGTGCCGGCTTCATCCTTGACCAGCGCCGTTACCGCCTTGTCGCGCAACGCGCGTGCATGTTCCGGCGTGGCCCGTGGCAGGTAGTAACCCACCGCCAGGATGCGTTCGCCCACACGTTGATAGAACACGTGTTTGTGCTCAACCTTGCCATCGTTCCAGTTCTGCCAGCGGTAGTCGGCCTGTTGGATGCCCTGGCCCTCGGGGACGGTCAGTGCCTGTTTGAACGAGGCTTGCAAATCCGGCCCGAGTTGCTCGAACACATCACGGCCGATCAAGGCGGAGGACGGCCCGCCGCTGGCCAGCAACACGCCCTGGGTATCGACCACGAACACATAGCGGTCATGGTCGACAAACTCGCCCTGACGGCTGAACGCGGCGAACGCCTTGTCGCCATTGCTCTGGTAAAAGGCCAAGGCCCTTTCCAGCAAGGCTTTGGCGGCCTGGGCGTCCTCATTCTGAGTCGCCGCGTGCACCTGGCTGAAACACAACAGCAGCAGCCAGGTGATTCGCAAGAGTCCCTTCATTCCCCATCCCTCATTATTGTTGGTGTGACAACAGCGTAGTCGCTCCCGCTCAGGGCGCCGCCAGCCACTGGTTGACGATGCCGTCGTACACCCCGGTGGCCACGCTCAAATGCAGCCATTGGTCGACATAGCTTTTCCATGCCACATCATCGCGGGGCAGCAGGAAGGCTTTTTCGCTGTACTGCATTTGCCGCTCGGGGTTGACCGCGCACAGCCCGGGCTTGAGCTTCTGCTGGAAGCGCGCCTCGCTGGCGTCGGTGATCATCACGTCGGCCTTGCCTGCGAGCAGCTCGTCGAAGATCGTCACGTTATCGTGCAGGCGGATTTGCGCCTGGCCCAGATGTGCGCGCGCAAACACTTCATTGGTGCCGCCCGCCGGTTCAATCACGCGCACCTGCGGCTGGTTGATCTGCTCGACGGTCTGGTAACGCTGCACATCGGCGCAGCGCACCAGCGGGATCTTGCCGTCGACGCCAAGGGCCTGGCTGAAGAAGGCTTTTTTCTGGCGCTCAAGGGACACCGAAATACCGCCCACGGCAATGTCGCAGCGCTGTGCCAGGAAGTCCGGCATCAGGGTTTTCCAGGTGCTGGGCACCCAGGTGATTTTCGCATTCAAGCTCTTGGCCAGGGATTCGGCCATGGCAATGTCGATGCCTTCATAACGGCCATCGGCGCGCAGTGACGAGTAGGGCTTGTAGTCGCCGGTGGTGCAGACCGTGAGCGTGCCGCGCTGCAGCACGTCATCGAGGCGCGAGGTGGGGGTGTCGGCCAGGGCGGTGGTTGCCACACTCGCCAGTGTGCACAGGGCTAGAAAAGCTTTCATGCGGTCGAATCCTTGGGGGCATGATCGGGGCGATCATTATTTCCAGCTGAGCGACAAGGTAGCAAGGGCTACGGAATGTT
Source organism: Pseudomonas sp. M5A4_2d (assembly GCF_053345295.1). Taxonomy (NCBI): domain Bacteria; kingdom Pseudomonadati; phylum Pseudomonadota; class Gammaproteobacteria; order Pseudomonadales; family Pseudomonadaceae; genus Pseudomonas; species Pseudomonas sp. M5A4_2d. The sequence continues at coordinate 263,984 of NZ_JBKEZW010000004.1, forward strand.
TAGCCAGGTTGCAACCAAACTCCATCAACCCTGAATTTAACCGCCTGTGCAGGCGTGTGACGCTGCCGGGCATCTGGCTCACTGTGATTTGCGCATGGACGATTCCCCCGACACTCACCCCGCGACATTGCCTGGCGCCTTTACGCCGAGCCGTCCGGCCGATGTCGAGGCGCTACCTTCCGAGCTGGCTTTCTGGGCCCTGTTCCACTGCCGACACGCACGCCCACCAGATACTTTTCTCCTACGTTGATCCGCCCCATGGATGACGCGCACCTGTGCGCATCTGCCCGGCAGCGCCTGTGCGCCTGCCTGACGCAAACGTATGAGAATTCCCATGAGTGTTTTTGCGAGCCTGCACGAAGCCCGATCTTTCCTTGAGCAGAACCCGGACATCGAGATGTTCGAGCTGTTTATCCTCGACAACAACGGCGTACCGCGCGGCAAGTTGCTGCACCGCGATGAGCTGCTGGCGGTGTACGAAAGTGGTCGGCCGTTACCCAGCACTATCCTTGGCCTGACGATTAATGGCGATGACGTGGAAAACTCCGGGCTGGTGTGGGAAGTCGGCGATATCGACTGCCGCGCCTACCCGGTCAGCGGCAGTTTGCAGCGCATGCCGTGGCGCCTGATCCCGACGGCGGCGGTGCAAGTCAGCATGCACCCCACCGAAGGCCTGCCCGCTACCGTGGCCGACCCGCGGCATGTGTTGGCCAGGGTGATCGACGGCCTGAAAGCCGACGGTTATTACCCGGTGATGGCGGCGGAGCTGGAGTTTTACCTGCTCGACCAGAAGCCCGACAGCAACGGCCGCCCGCAACCGGCGCGGGATGTAGACGGCAATCGCCCGCGCTCGACCCAGGTGTATGGCTTGCGCGAGCTGGAGCAGATCGAGCCGTTCCTTGCCGACCTTTATAGCGCCTGCAAACTGCAAGGTATCCCGGCGCGTACGGCGATTTCCGAATACGCCCCGGGCCAGGTGGAAATAACCCTGGAGCATCGTGCCGACGCGCTGCAAGCGATGGACGAAGCCGTGCGTTATAAACGCTTGGTCAAGGGGGTCGCCCATAAGCACGGGATGACGGCCTGTTTCATGGCCAAACCGTTCGATGACCTGGCCGGCACCGGCATGCACATGCACGTCAGCCTGGCCGATGCCCACGGCCATAACCTGTTCGCCAGTGAGGCCGCCGATGGCACACCGTTGCTGCGTCAGGCGGTGGGCGGCATGCTCAGTACCTTGCTCGATTCGCTACTGATGTTCTGCCCCAACGCCAACTCCTACCGCCGCTTCCAGGCCAACAGCTACGCGCCACTGGCCGCCACGTGGGGCGTGGACAACCGCACGGTCAGCCTGCGCGTACCCGGTGGCCCGGCGAATTCGCGGCATATCGAACACCGTATCTGCGGCGCCGACGCCAACCCTTACCTGGCGGCTGCCGCGATCCTCGCCGGTATCCATCGTGGCATCCGTGAACAACGCGATCCTGGCGCTCCCGTGCAAGGTAACGGCTACGCCCAGGCCAATGAACGGTTGCCCACCGACTGGCTCACCACGCTGCGTGCACTGGAAGGTTCAAGCTGGGCACGGGATGCGTTCGGCAGCGAGTTCCTGGGTGTGTACCTGGCGGTAAAACGCGCCGAATACCGCCAGTTCATGGGGGAAGTGGGCGAGCAGGATTGGCGTTGGTACCTGCACTCGGCGTGACGGGTTTAAGGCAACGGTGGTTTCGACCTTTTTTTCACGTTGTGCTGGTTAAGCTACGAATCAAGGTCATTCACTACCGTTTCACACACATGAGCCCGTGATGTCGTCACCCTCTCCATCTTCTATCGAGATTGAATTCGCCGAACGCTGCGACCGCGAGCACGCCAGGGTCTGCGGCGACACGCGCCCGCCCGCGCTGCTCAAGCGGCTGGCCGCGTGGCGCGATGACCGGTTGGTGCGCCAGGCGTTGAAAGTCGCGGGCGAACCGGGGCTGATCCTTGATCTGGCCTGTGGCTCGGGACGGTTCTGGCCCGTATTGGCCGAACACATCAACCGGGTAATCCTGGCCTCGGACAACTCCCAGGACATGCTCGACCACGCATGCACGCATCACCCGGCGGCGTTGCTCAAACGTGTCAAAACGTTCCAGGGCTCAGCGTTTTCCATCGGCCTGTCGGCGAATGCGGTGGACTGCATTTTCTGCCTTGAATTGTTTCGCCATGTACCCAGCAGTGACGTGCGATTGGCGTTGTTGCGCGAATTTCACCGAGTCAGCCGTGACACGGTGATTGTCTCGGTAAACGCTCGTACGCCGGTAGAGGATGAGTTCCGCCTGGCGGGTTTTAAAGTCCTCAATCATCAGGAATTCCTGCCGGGCTCCAAGCTGTGGCGCGTTTACGTTCTGCGTAAGAGAGGCTAACTCCCTCCTATCGGACTATTCTTCGCCTCTTGTAGGGGTTTTCATGATGGCGTGTGCACTGCGGATGCTCGCAAGTCCCTTTCGCGATATATACTGCGCGCCATTCTTCAAGGGAGAGCCGTGTGGCCATCGATATTCACTGGATCTGCGACAACGATAGCCTCGGCCAGCATTGCGCCGAATGGCAGCAGTTGCCATTCGTCGCCCTCGACACCGAATTCATGCGGGTCGACACCTTTTATCCCATTGCCGGGCTGATCCAGATCGGCGATGGCATCCGTGCTTACCTGATCGACCCCCTGACCATCGACAACTGGCAACCCTTGGCCGCCTTGCTGGAGAACCCAGCGGTGATCAAAGTGGTACACGCGTGCAGCGAAGACCTGGAAGTGTTGTTGCGCCTGACCGGCAGCCTGCCGGTGCCGTTGTTCGACACGCAGTTGGCGGCGGCGTACCTGAACCTCGGCTTCTCCATGGGCTACTCGCGCCTGGTGCAAGCCGTGCTGGATATCGAACTGCCCAAGGGTGAAACCCGCTCGGACTGGCTGCAGCGGCCATTGTCCGAGACGCAAGTGAGCTACGCCGCCGAAGACGCGGTGCACCTGGCCGAGGTCTACACCAGACTTCGCCCGCGACTGTCAGACGACAAATATGCGTGGGTCCTGGACGACGGCGCCGAACTGGTAGCGAACCTGCGCCGTGAAGTCGACCCGTACGAGGTGTATCGCGACGCCAAGCTGGCGTGGAAGCTGTCCCGTGCCCAGCTCGCCGTGCTGCGCGAACTGTGCGCCTGGCGCGAGCAGCAAGCCCGTGCCCGTGACCTGCCGCGCAACCGCATCATTCGTGAACACTCGTTGTGGCCCCTGGCCAAAACCCAGCCGGATAACCTCGCCGCACTGGGCAAAATCGAAGACATGCACCCGCGCACCGTGCGTCAGGATGGCCAGTTCCTGCTGGACCTGATCAAGCGTGCCGGCAGTGTGTCCATGGACCAATGGCCGCCCGCTGTGGCTGAACCGCTGCCGGTGGACGCCGCCACGCTGATCAAGCAACTGCGCGCCCTGGGCCAGGCCGAAGCCGAACGCCTGGACATGGCGCCGGAACTGATGCTGCGCAAGAAAACCCTCGAAGCCCTGGTCAAAAGTGGCTACCCCGATGGGCCTTATAAATTGCCAGACTCGCTGCGTGGCTGGCGCCGCGAGTTGATGGGCCAGGCGCTGCTCGACAGCCTGGCCACTGCCGGAGAACAGCCTTGAAACGTATTTGCTCCATCTATCGCAGCTTGAAAAAAGACGGGATGTACCTCTACGTGCTGAAAAGTGATGCGCTGGAGCGTGTTCCGGAACCGTTGATGGAAGCCTTCGGCAAGGCCCATCTCGCGTTCGAAATGGTGCTGACGCCGGAGCGCAAGCTGTCCCGCGAGGACATCACCGTGGTCCTGGAAAACCTCGACAAGCAGGGCTATCACCTGCAAATGCCACCGGCCGAGGACGAGTACATCGAACACTTGCCCGAAGAGCTGCTGCGCCGCAACGACCCGATGTGATCAGTCAGTGCCCTGTCCAGGGCACCGTCTTCAACGCAAACGTATAAGTGGGTGGTGGCCGTATGGATGCGGGCGGCCGTCTGCAGTGTTTTTGAAAGGTTTGAACCATGCGTGTTCTGATTGCTGAACAGGATTACCCGCTCTACGCCCAATTGCTCAGTGAAGCGGCACCGGACGTCGAGGTGCTGACCAGCGGCGACTCGGCCGAACTGTCGCGCCTGGCCGCCGATTGCCCGGTATGGCTCGGCCAGCCGGATTTGCTTGCTACCCTGTTGCGCCAAGGTCATCAGCCGCAGTGGCTGCAATCGACCTGGGCCGGTGTCACGCCGCTGCTGGCCGAAGGTTTGCCGCGCGACTACCGCCTGACCCGTGCGGTCGGTATCTTTGGCCAGGTCATGGCCGAGTTTGTGCTCACTTATATGCTCGGCCACGAGCGGGAAGTGCTCGCGCGGTTGGTCAGCCAGGTCGAGCGCAAGTGGGACAACCGCCTGGGCCAGAGCCTGGCGGGACGCAAGGCGCTGATCGTCGGCACCGGCGATATTGGCCAGCGTGTTGCCGATTTTCTGCTGCCGTTTGGCGTCAAGCTCTACGGCATCGCCAGCACCGCGCGTGAGCAGGCGCCGTTTATCGAAGTCGCCGCGCTGGATCAATTGGGCCGATTGGTGGGGGAGGTGGACTACGTGATCAACCTGCTGCCCAATACGCCCAATACCCATGACTTGTACGACGCTGCGCTGTTCAAGCAATTCAAACCGACCGGGGTGTTTATCAATGTCGGGCGTGGCGTGGCCGTGGTCGATGCCGACCTGGTCGAAGCCCTGAAAGAAGGGCACCTGGCTGGCGCGGTGATCGACGTCTGCCGCCAGGAACCCCTGCCGCAACGCCATCCGTTCTGGACCGCCTGGGGCCTGCTGTTGACCGGCCACAGCTCGGCGCCGACCTCGCCGCTGATGATGGTGGAGTTGTTTGTGCAGAACCTGCGGGCGTATGAGGCCAAGGAAGCCTTGCGCGGCGAAGTGGATTTCGAGCGCGGTTATTAAAATCACCACAAATCAAAATGTGCGAGCGGGCTTGCTCGCGATGACGGTGTATCAGCTTGCCATGCAGTGACTGACCCATCGCTATCGCGGGCAAGCCCGCTCCCACAGGGATATCGGCAAGGCTTACAGGCTGAAGTCACCTTCCGACACCAGCTCGCTCAGCGGCCTACGCGGGCTTGGCGCTTCACGGCCTTGCAGGTATTCAGGCAAGCTCGATTTGTCGCCCAGCTTGCCGACGGCCACCGCCGCGTGCAGCGCATACCCTTCTGGAATCTTCAGCTCTTTGCGGGTCAACGCCTGATCGAAGCCGGCCATGCCATGGGTATGCCAGCCGCTAAGGCTGGCTTGCAGCGCCAGGTGGCCCCAGGCCGAGCCGGTGTCGAAGGTGTGCCACAGCGCCGGGGTTTCTTCGGTGGCGCCGGGGGCGGTGAAGTCGGTTTTCGAGGCGATGATCACCAGCGCCGACGCGTGTTGCGCCCAGCCACGGTTGAATTCATTGAGCAGGCCCAGGAAGCGTTCCCAGTTCGGCGTGTCACGGCGCGCGTAGAGAAAACGCCATGGCTGCGAGTTGTAGGCCGACGGCGCCCAACGCGCGGCTTCGAAGAAGCTCAGCAGGGTTTCCTGCGGGATGCTCTCGCCGGTAAAGGCGCGGGGCGACCAGCGCTCGGTAAACTGGGTGTGGATCGGGTAATCGGCAACGCGTGGGTTATTGCTCATGGACAGATCCTGATGAAAAACCGGGGCTCAAAGCTACTGCGCCGCCCCAAGCCTGACAAGTCTTGTCATACCGGCAGTCGTAAGCGCTTGGCCCCAAGGGCCTTGGGCACTAGACTGGCGGCCTTTTCACCGACCGATACTGATGTAGAGCCATGGCCGCCAAAGTCGAACCTTTCTGGATACGCAAAACCCTTGAACACCTCGACCAGGAGGAGTGGGAGTCGTTGTGCGACGGCTGTGGCCTGTGCTGCCTGCAAAAGCTTGAGGATGAGGACGACAACAGCGTCTATTACACGCGCATCGCCTGCAAGCTGCTGGACCTGAACACCTGCCAGTGCACCGACTACCCCAACCGCCGCGCCTCGGTGCCTGATTGCATCCAGCTCACGCCGGGCCAGGCCGATCAGTTCAAATGGCTGCCGCCGACCTGCGGCTACCGCTTGGTCAGCGAACGCAAAGACCTGCCGCTGTGGCACCACCTGGTTTGCGGCGACCGTGATGCCGTGCACCACGAACGCATTTCCCAGTCCGGCCGAATGCTCGCCGAAGGCAGCGTGCCCGAAGACGACTGGGAGGATCACCTGATCTTTCGCGCAGGCTGAAAAAGGAGTGTGTATGACAGTGGCAACCAAGCTGGCGGCCTCTTTCGTGTTGCTGGCGCTGAGCCTACCCGCGTGGTGCGCGAAGAAAGTCGACCTCGACTATCACGTCAAACTGCTGCCCCAGAGCGATCAGGCCGAAGTACGCGTGAGCCTGTCCCAGGGCTCGGCGGTGCGCAGTCTTGACTTCGACCTGGGCCACGACGGCGACTACAGCGACTTCAAGGCCGATGGCCAATGGCGCGTCAGCGGGCACCGTGGCCTGTGGCAACCCAGCGCCGACAAAGCCAGCCTGACCTACCGTGTACGGCTCACTCACGCTCGCAAACCGGGAATGTATGAAGCGCGGATGACGCCGAGTTGGGCGCTGTTTCGGGGTGAAGACCTGGTGCCGACGGCGCGGCTCGACCAGCAGGACGGCGTGGAGCTGGTCTCGCGCTTGATATTCGAGTTGCCGGCAGGCTGGAAAAGCATCGAGACGCCCTGGCCGCGTATCGGCAAGAACAAATTCCGTATCGACAACGTTTCCCGGTTGTTCGACCGGCCTACGGGCTGGATGCTCGCCGGCACGCTGGGCAGCCGCCGCGTGCGCCTGGGGGAGACCGAAGTCACCGTCGCCTCGCCCAAGGGCCAGGCCATGCGGCGCATGGATGTGTTGACGTTGCTGACCTTTGTCTGGCCCCAGGTTGACGCTGCGTTCCCGCGCCACCCGGCCAAACTGCTGGTGGTGGGCGCCAGCGACCCGATGCGCCGTGGCGTGTTTTCGTCCCGCGACTCGATCTACCTCAGCAGCCGCACGCCGCTGGTGAGTGAAAATGGCAGTAGCCCGTTGATTCGCGAAGTGGTGCAAGCCATCGGCCGCTTCAACGACCACCACAGCAGTGACTGGATCGGCGAAGGCTTGGGGGAGTATTACGCCATTGAACTGGTGCGGCGTGCCGGCGGCATCACCGATGAGCGCTACGCCGCGATCCAGGCGCGATTGAGCAAGGAAGGCAAAGACGTCACCACGCTCAGGGGCGAGCATGTCAGTGCGGCAACCGTGGCGCGGGCGGTGGTGGTGTTGCAGGAGTTGGATCGCGAGATTCGGGTGAAAACCCACAACAAACGTTCGCTGGATGACCTGGCGCAGGCGGTGATGCGTGCGAACAGCATCACCACTGCGGAGTTTGTGCAGCTGGCGGAGAGTGTGATCGGCGAGTCGTCGGTGGTGCTGGACACCAAGCTACTGCGCTGAGCTTAAGCCATACACCCATCAAAAATGTGGGAGCGGGCTTGCTCGCGAATACGGTCTGTCAGTTAAAGATGTACTGACTGATACACCGCTTTCGCGAGCAAGCCCGCTCCCACATTTGGATCTCCAACTGATCGCAGAAGTGTACTAGTCGGCCGTTTTAGTGGCCTTCTCAGCCGCCACTTCCGCCTTGGTCTTCAGGTTTTTCAACTCTTGCCCGGCCCGCTCGATCTTCGTGCGCACGCTGTTCATTTCCTGGCGGCCCTGCTCCAGCTTGTCTTTGAGCGAGCTGTGCCCGGTGACGCCGCGCACCAGCGCCACACCCCCAATCGCCACCTGAATCAGGCCGAAGATCCCGCCACGGCGCAGGCCTTTGCCGACCATCATCACGCCGCCGGCTACCGAACCGATGCGTTCCCAACCGTGCACATTTTGGGTGGGCTGGGTGTCAAAGGGCGCGTGTTCGATGATAGGTCGCAGGATTTTGCTGTCGCTCATGATCTGTCTCCAACAAGGGCAAGTGTTAGTAGCTGACTGTTTGCAGACGCCGGATGTTCCCGAAAAATCAGTATTTGGGGCCCGAGCGGGTGTTGTTGCCCTTGGCCAGTCGGTCGTAGAGCACCACATTGACGGTGGCGGCGAGGTTCATGCAGCCGGTGGTCGGGATGTACACCACGTCTTCACACCAGTCGCGGATCTCTTTGTCGAGGGAGCCGTCTTCGGGGCCGAAGATATACAACGCGCGGTCGGGGTGGGTGTATTCCGGCAGTGGGCGGGCGCCCTCGACCAGTTCTACAGCCACCGGAATACAGCCCAGCGGCAGGATTTTTTTCAGGTCGTCGATGCCGATCAACGGAATATCGTGGTGGACCTTCTTGGTGTCGGTGATGAAGTCCCGGGCGCGCTCGTAACGCACGCCGGTGTAGAACACCGAGGCCACGCCGTAGCAACCGGCGGCGCGCATCACCGAACCGACGTTTTCGGGGGATTTGGGGTTATACAGACCGATGCAGCTGTAGCGTTTATTGCCCACGGGGAAGGGTGCCTTGGAGAAAAACGGCGATTATACGGCCTGGGAGCGATGTCGTGCTTGGGCCATCGCTATCGCAGGCAAGCCAGCTACCACCATTGGAATGTGTTCCCCTGTGGGAGCTGGCTTGTCTGCGATGGTGGCCGTACAGGCAGCGACGAACGTCAGTCGTCTTTCTTCATCAACCCCGCCAACGCCGCAAACGGGTTGTGCGTGGCCTTGGCAATGGTCGGGCTGCTGGTGGAGCCTTCGCCGAAATACTGCTGGTCGGTGTAGCGCGAGTGTTCGTTATCGTGGCAGTACAGGCACAACAGCTCCCAGTTGGAGCCGTCCTGGGGGTTGTCATCATGATTGTGGTTGCGGTGGTGCACGGTCAGCTCGCTCAAGCGTTTGCCGGCGAATTCACGGGCGCAGCGGCCGCACACGTGCGGGTACATTTTCAAGGCTTTGTCGCGGTAGCCCATTTCCCGGTCGCGCTGGGCATCGGCGAGGATGCGGTCCAGCTTGGCGGTGTGGGAGGGCGGGTTGGTCGAGCTCATCATGGCTCCTGGCTATTTGGTGGGTCACGGATAACATAGATTCTAGCCGCTCGCGCTGTAAAACACCGCTGGCTTTTTCAGCAACGGTACAGCCTGGCAGCGGCAATCGTTTGTAGTATCGGATCACGCCATTCACCGGGATCTGAAATTTATGCGTCTGCACACATGGACCGTTGCACTCCTGCTCTGCGCCTTGACGGCTCAAGCCCACGCGTTCTCCACGCCCAAGCCCGGCCAGGTGATCGAGGTGTCCCTTGAACAACTGCACCCGACTCAGGCCGTGGTGGGGTTCGACCAGATTGACTACAGCCTGGGGCTGTTCGCCGACAAGCCCGCCAAGGTGTTCGACGAATACTGTGAAACCAACGGGCAGGGCGCCGCCGACAACGTACCCAAAAAGGCCGACTTGCACCAACCGGCGAGCTTCACCTGCAAGGACCCGGTGGGCACTCACCCCGAGGACATGAAAACCGTGGTGGTCGGCCCCGCAGGCCAGCTGTACCTGACCGACGGTCACCACAGCTTCACCACCTTGTGGGAAGTGCCCGGCGGTGGCCCTCAGTTGAAAATGTGGGTCAAGGTGACCGACGATTTCAGCAACAGCCCTGACCTGGCCACGTTCTGGCAACGCATGGAGGCTGCCCGCAAAGTCTGGCTCAAGGACAACCAGGGCCGCACCCTGCCACCTGCACAGTTGCCGGCGCACTTGGGCTTCAAGAGCTTGCAGGACGACACTTTCCGCAGCCTGGTGTATTTCACGCGCAAGGCCGCCTACGGCAAGCCGGACGATGGCGCGATCGCACCGGAATTCCTGGAGTTTTACTGGGGCAACTGGCTACGCACGCAAATTGATTTGAGCGCTTTCAACCTGAACAAGAAGGGCGGCTACAAGGACGCAATTGAAGCCGTGGCCAAGCGCATGGTCAGCCTGGCACCGGGCTCACAGGTCGGTGACAGCGGTTTTACCGCCCATCAATTGGGCGGCATGACCACGCTTGACCAACGTGAGCTGGAAAAGACCTTCGACAAAAAAGTGCCGTACTTGATTGATTATCGCAAAGCCCGTAACTGACGGGGACCCTAAATGTGGGAGCTGGCTTGCCTGCAATGCTGTCACCTCGGTGTATCCGGCGTACCGAGTTGAAGCCATCGCAGGCACGCCAGCTCCCACAGGGGAGTCGCGGCTCAGCCCTTGAGCTTTTCGGCAACCCAGATGGTATGCCGGGTGCCCTTGTTGCCATGGGCAAACACCTGCACTTCCTCGGCCTTGAAACCGGCTTTGCGCAGTTTGTCGCTGAACAGCTTGTCGGCGCTGGCGGACCATACGGCGAGCACGCCTTTGGGGCGCAGGGCCTTTGCGCACGCAGCCAGGCCACCGGCGGAGTAGAGCCAGCTGTTGGCTTTTTGCGTGAGGCCTTCGGGGCCGTTGTCGACGTCGAGCATGATTGCGTCAAAACCCTGAGGCTCGGCCTGCAGCACGTTGGCCACGTCTTCCATGCGAATCACCGTGCGCGGGTCGAGCAGCGGGCGGCCGGATTTTTCGCCCAGCGGCCCACGGTTCCATTCCACTACGCCGGGCACCAACTCGGCGACGACCACTTCGGCGGTCTTGCCCAAGTGCTTGAGGGCCGAGGCCAGGGTAAAACCCATGCCTAACCCGCCGATCAACACCCGCGAACCCGGGCGCCCGGCGACTTTACGGCAGGGGATTTCCGCCAGCGCGTCTTCGGAACCGTGCATGCGCGTGTTCATCAACTGGCCGCCATCGCCGCCCTGGATCTTGATGACAAAATCCTCGCCGTATTCGAACAGGCACAAGGCGCCGCCGTTGTCGGGGATCGGAGTGGTGTCCAGCAGAACGAAACGTTTCATGGAAATCTCATTGGGAAGGGCATTCTTGCGCGGTTGGGAGTAGCCTTACGATATTCCGGTCAGGCCATGGAGCCATCGATGAAGTGCAGCATTCTAACGGTCATTGTGTTGAGCGCGCTCACCTTGGGCGCGGCGCAGGCGCAAGAGGTGCAAACCGTGCCGGTCGCACCCGCGCCAACCCCCGGTGCGCCGGGCACGCCAACGCCGACGCTGTATCCGCAAGTCACCCCGCCTGTCGCGCCCAAAGCCACGGCGAACGGTTCACCTGCATTGGTGCCGATCGTGTTACCGACACCGCCAAAAGATCAGACGGTGCCTGGCCTGCTGCAAAACGACAGCAAGCCAAAGACCCCTGGCGGTTAAAACTGTTGAGACAGTAATTGCCCGTCGGCCATGCGCAGGCGCTTGGACAAGGCAATGGCAATCGCGCGGATGATCTTGGCCGCCACCCTGGGGGCTTCGTTGAGCATTTTTTCCAGGGAATCCTTGCCCAGGTTCAGCAACACGCTGTCACTTGCCGCGATGCAACTGGCAGAACGCCGTTCGCCATCCAGCACCGCCATCTCGCCAAACGCCCGGCCACTGCGCAGGGTGGCGATGGTGAGGCGCTGGCCTTCGTGGTTGGTTTTCTGCACGGCCACCTGCCCACTGTGGAGGATGCACATAAAGGTGCCGGCATCGCCTTCAAGGAAAATCACCTCGCCCTGGGCAATGCTGCTGATATTGAAGTAGCCCGCCGCCACGTGAAAATCTTCCGGCAACAAGGGGTCGAACAGGCCGCAGTCCATAAGCATGTCGCGGATTTCATTGTTGAGTAATGTGGGTTGGGGCATGACTAATCTTGATCCATCAATCGAGTAGGCGGTCCTGTGTTCAGACAGGACCGCCGCGCTAAGTTCCTAAATCAACCCCAGCGCCTTGAACACAAATGCATATTCGAGCGCTACGTCACGTAATCCCTGGTAACGGCCGCTCATGCCGCCGTGGCCGGCGCCCAATTCGGTCTTGAGCAGCAGCAGGTTGTCGTCCGTCTTGGTGTCACGCAACCTGGCCACCCACTTGGCCGCTTCCCAGTACTGCACGCGGCTGTCGTTGTACCCGGCGATCACGAGCAGGGCCGGATAGGCCTGGGCACTGACGTTTTCGTAAGGCGCATAGGCCTTGATGCGCTCATACACCTCAGGTTCTTCAGGGTTGCCCCACTCGTCGTACTCGGTGATGGTCAGCGGCAGTTCCGGGTCGAGCATGGTGTTGAGCACATCGACGAACGGCACTTCCGCAATGGCCGCCTGGAACAGCGCCGGGCGCTGATTGAGCACCGCGCCGATCAACAGGCCGCCCGCACTGCCGCCGCTGATAGCCAGTTGCTTGGAGGTGGTCAGCCCCTCGGCGATCAAGTGCTCGGCGCAGGCGATAAAGTCGCTGAAGGTGTTTTGTTTGTGTTCCTGCTTGCCGTTGCGGTACCAGGCTTCACCCAGCTCACCGCCACCGCGTACATGCGCGATGGCAAACGCCACGCCCCGGTCCAGCAGGCTCAGGCGTGCATGCGAGAACCACGGGTCGAGGCTTTGGCCGTAGGCGCCGTAGCCGTACAGGTACAGCGGCGTCGGCTGGCCCAGTTGGTCGCGCTTGACCACCAGGCTGATCGGCACTTGGGTGCCATCGGCCGACGTGGCCCACAGACGCTGGCTGACGTAGTCGTCGGCGTTGAACACGCCAAGCACCGGGGTTTCCTTGAGCACGACTTGCGCGCCTGTCGCCAATTCAAGCTGACGCACCTGGGCCGGGCGGTTCAGGGCTTCATAACGCAGGCGGATCTTGTCGCTCGGGAATTCCAGGCTGTTCTGTACATAAAGGCTGTAGGCGGCGTCAGGCAATTCCACCCGATAGGTAGGCAGGCCCTGTGGGTGCACTTCGATCACCGGCAGGCCGCCGATGCGCAGGCTCAAGGTCATGGCGCTGGCGTTGAGGGTCACGCCATCGAGCATCACGTCATCGCTGTGGGGGATCAGGTTTTGCCACTGGTCTTCGGTCGGCACACCGCCGGTATCGGCGGCGACGAACAGCGCGTAGTTGATGCCGTCACGGTTGCTGCGGATAAACCAGGTCCATTCGCCGTCGCGCATGCCGTGGTCGACATCGTATTCATGGTCCTCGACCCGTGGTGCCAGGCAGGTGAAGTCCAGGTGCGGCTGGTCGGCGTCCAGGGCCCAGATTTCGCTGGTGGTCTTGCTGCCCAGGGCCAGCAGCAACTGGCGCTCGGAGCTGGAGCGGTAGCAATGCAGGAAGAAGCGTCCGTCAGGCTCGTGGAACACTTCCTGCGCCGCCGTTCCGTCCAGGCGGTAGCGATACAGTTTGTGCGGGCGGTGGGTGTCGTCCAGCTCGCCGAAGAACAGGGTCAGGCTGTCATTGGCCCACGTCATGCTGCCGTCGCAGTCTTCAAACTCCAGTTCGCTGACTTTACCGGTGGCCAGTTCCTTCACGTACAGGGTGTAAATCTCTTCACCGCTGGTGTCGAGGCTGTAGGCCAGGCGCTGGTGGTCGGGGCTGATGCTGAACGCGCCGAGGGAGAAAAAGCCGCCATTGGCCAGCACGTTGGGGTCGAGCAGCAGTTCTTCGCTGCTTTCGTCCACCGCATTGCTGTCATCCGCCGGGCGGCGGCAACGGTAGTGGCGGGCATATTCGTCACCCGCAGTGGTGCGCGTGTAATACAGGTACGGCCCCCACGGCGAGGGCAGGGACAAGTCGGTTTCGAGAATGCGCCCCTTGATCTCTTCGAACAGGCTTTCGCGCAGGTCTGCCTGGTTGGCGAGCTGCGCTTCCTGCCAGGCGTTTTCGGCTTTGAGGTAATCGAGGACTTCAGCCGTGTCACGCGCCTGCAGCCAGGCGTACGGGTCCTGGCCTTCGGCCTTGCGAGCAATCGGGGCGGCAGTGATGTGGGGCGATGAAGGCATGGACTACTCTCTGTCTGGCGGATGGTGGCAGGCATTGCAGCCGAGACACGCAAAAGCCGTTATCATAGCCGCCTGTTTGCCTACCTTGCCATGGACACCATGACCGAGAACGACTATCTGACCGCTTGGGGCCTTTACGCCTTCGCCGCTTTGGGCTGCCTGTTGGTATGGTGGCGCATGACCCGCTGGATCTGGCGCTGGCTGCGCGAGCCGCTGCAATTGCTGATGGCGGTGCTGCTGTTCAGCCCGACCATCGTCGACCCGGTCAAGACCCAGTTCGCACCGGCGGTGGCGATTACCGCCCTGGACCTGGTGCTGCATGTCGGTAATAACGCCTGGCGCGCCATCTCCGACCTGTTTATGTACACGATGATCGCGTTAGGCGTGTATATCGTCTTTGTGTTGATCCGCTGGCCCATCGAGCGCGCCGCCAACGCCCGCCGTGAGCGCAAGGCCGCTGCCGATGCGGCGCTGGCCGCCGAGCCCGTGGACGAAGACGACGAGCCCTACCGCCGCCCGGCGCCGGTCGGCGGTATGCGGGTCGAACCGCGCCTTTAACGTTGTACGCCCTGCAGCGAGAGCCCTGGCATGTGTGAATTATTGGGCATGAGTGCCAACGTCCCCACCGATATCGTGTTCAGCTTTACCGGGCTGATGCAGCGGGGCGGGCGTACCGGCCCCCACCGCGACGGTTGGGGCATCGCCTTTTACGAAGGCCGTGGCCTGCGTCTGTTCCAGGACCCGGCCGCCAGCAGCGAGTCGGAAGTGGCGCTGCTGGTGCAGCGTTACCCGATCAAAAGTGAAGTGGTAATTGGCCATATCCGCCAGGCCAATGTGGGCAAGGTGAGCCTGGCCAATACCCACCCGTTCGTGCGCGAGCTGTGGGGCCGCAATTGGTGCTTCGCCCATAACGGCCAACTGGCGGACTTCAACCCCCGCGCCACGTTCTACCGCCCGGTAGGCGACACCGACAGCGAAGCGGCCTTCTGTGACCTGCTCAACCGTGTGCGCGAAGCCTTCCCGGAACCGGTGGACATCGAACAAGTACTGCCGGATTTGATCGCCGCCTGCGCCGAATACCGCAGCAAAGGCGTGTTCAACTGCCTGCTCAGCGACGGTGACTGGCTGTTTTGCTACTGCTCCACCAAATTGGCGCAGATTACCCGGCGCGCACCCTTTGGCCCGGCGCGTTTGAAAGATGTCGACGTGATCGTCGATTTTCAGGCCGAAACCACGCCAAATGATGTGGTGACGGTCATTGCTACCGAGCCGTTGACCGACAATGAAAACTGGACCCGCTACGAACCGGGCCAATGGAGCCTGTGGCGACGCGGTGAATGCGTCAGCCAGGGCATCACCGAGTAAGGATATCGACCATGTTGCTGAGTTATCTGCGGTTGGTGCTATTTGCGATTGGCTTGTTGGTCGGCGTGCAGGTGCCGGGGTTTATCAACGACTATGCCAAACGCGTCGAGGCCCACCTGATCGAGGCCCAGACCGGCCTCAGCGGGTTTGAAAGCACCGCACGGCAGTTCTTCAATGGTGACTTGAAGGCGCTGGTGGCGCATTACCGCGCCAGTGATGACCCGGTGTTCCAGAGCGATGCCAACAGCCTGGGCACCTTGCTCGATCGCCAGGTGGCGTTGGACAAGCAATTCCAGGCCATGCAAGGGCCGTGGTACATCCGCGCCCTGCAAGTGGCGGTGGCCGCCGACCCGGCCATTCGCCTGGAAACCTGGAACGGCTACAGCTACCAGATCCTGCTGACGCCGGAAGCCATGGGCTGGGGCCTGGGCGGGGCGATGTTGTTGTCGTTCGGCATCGAGTGCCTGTTCCGCTTGATCGACTGGGTGGTGTTGGGCGGCAAGCGCCTGCGCCAGAGCCGGCCGATTGAAGAGCGTGACCTCAAAGGCCTCTAAAGACTGTCGCAAATCTAACTGTGGGAGCGGGCTTGCTCGCGAATGCGGTCTGTCAGTTAATTCATGTGTTGACTGATACACCGCTTTCGCGAGCAAGCCCGCTCCCACATTTGTATCCGGTTTCTTCAGTGGCTTAGCACCATGTGCTGTTCACCCACCTCCTCGGCATACCGCGCCACGACCTTCTGGCACAGCCCGACAATCTCCTCCACCAGCTCCACCCCGACACGCCACGACACCACGACCTGCAAGTTCGGCAGCTTCTGCGCCATCGGCAACATCACCAATTCCCCGCGTGCCAATTCCTCGCTGACCAGCACCGGCGGCAATGCGCCAATCCCGAAACCATCGCGCAGCAAGCGGGTGATGGCCGACACCGAATTCACACAGTTCATGCGTGGGGCGGCGACGCCGTTGGCCTGCATCAGGCTCAGTACGTCCTGGTGCGGGTGGGAGTTTTTCGAGTAGGTGATGATGCGCTCCTGGGCCAGTTCGGCGAGGGAGGCGTAGTCGCGGTTGTAGAGGGAGTGGCTGGCGACGATCCAGGCCATGGGATGGCTGGCCAGTTCCAGGCTGCGCACCGTTTCGAGGCGCAGCAAGTCGGTTTGCAGGATCAGGTCGAGGAAGCCTTTTTGCAGCTGATCGCTGAGGTTAAGCGCGGTATCGGCGACTAATTCGATTTCCACCAGGGGAAAGTGGTCCATCAATTCAGCGACCAGCGGGCTCAGCCAGGTGTGGATGACCGTGTCCATCGCGCCGATCCGAATCCGCCCGACCTTGCTGCTGGTGGTTTCCAGGGACTGCTTCAGGCCCTGCATGGTCACCATCATCTGCTCGGCGTAATCGAGCACCTTCAAGCCGTCCGGGGTCAGGCTCACGCCGCGCGAATCGCGCAGAAACAGCTTCACGCCCAGCTCGCTTTCGAGCACGGCGATACGGCTGGAAATCGAGGCCTGGGTGGTGAACAGCTTCTCGGCCGTCAGGCGAAAGCTCTTGAGCTTGGCCACCCAGACGAAGGTTTCGAGGAACTTCAAATTCATGGGATCAACTTTTCTTATGCATGGATCGGTTTTTATTAGTTGGACGCCGCACCGGGCAAACGCCAAAAATCGAGCTATTCCACGATAAGCGTCGTTGGGGTGTGAGGACAAGTTGCGCGTTTTGCGTAAAAAATCCCACACTACAAAAACTATAAAGCCTACAGGAGCACCCACCGTGAGCCGTCTGCTACTGAATTGCGACATCGGCGAAAGCTTTGGCAACTGGACCATGGGTCTGGACGCCGAGGTCATGCCGTTCATTGATTGTGCCAACGTGGCCTGCGGCTTCCATGCCGGTGACCCGAGCATCATGCGCAAGACCGTCAGCCTGGCCCTCAAGCACGGCGTGCAAGTAGGGGCGCACCCGGCGTACCAGGACCTGCAAGGGTTCGGTCGGCGCTCAATGGCTTATACCGCCGATGAAATCCAGGACCTGTTGCACTACCAGATCGGTGCCCTCGACGGCATCTGCCGGGCGCAAGGCGGGCGGGTCAGCTACGTCAAACCCCATGGTGCGATGTACAACGACATGATGGCCAACCCGGCGCAATTGCGTGCGGTGATCCAGGCCGTGGCTGCCTATGGCGACTTGCCGCTGATGCTGCTGGCCACCCGCGACAACAGCGCCGCCCAGGCGTTGGGCGACGAATACGGCGTGATCCTGTGGTTCGAAGCCTTCGCCGACCGTGCCTACGACCACAAGGGGCACCTGGTTTCCCGCCAGTTGCCGGGCGCCGTGCACCACGACTCCGACATCATCGTGCAGCAAGCCCTGACTATTTCCCGTGGCGAAGCCTTGACCGCCAGCGACGGCAGCGCCCTGGTGTTGCAGGCCAATACCCTGTGCGTGCACGGCGATAACGCCAGTTCGGTCGCCGCGGTGCAGCGCATTCGCGAGGCGTTGAAGCCAGCATGAAGCCACGCATTGAAGTGGTGGCGATTGATTGCCTGATGGTGCGTCTGTTCGATGTGATTGCCGAAGCCAATATGCCGTGGATGCTCGCCGCCACCCAGCGTCTGCGCGAGGGGTTCGGCGCGGCGCTGGTGGATCTGGTGCCGTCCTACACCACGCTGATGGTGCATTACGACCTCACTGCGTTGAGCCCGGCCCAGGCACGGGAACTGATTGGCCAGGCGCTGACCGACCTGCAACCCCAGGCCCAGGGCAGCGGCCAGTGCCACGTGCTGCCGGTGTGGTACGACCTGAGTGTCGGCCCTGAACTGAACCTGCTCAGCCAGCGCAGCGGCCTGGCGGTCGACGATGTAATCCGTCGCCACAGTGCCCACGAATACCAAGTGTTTGCCCTCGGTTTTGCTCCCGGTTTCGCCTTTATGGGGCTGGTGGACGAGATCCTTGCCACGCCACGGCTGAACACCCCACGTAAACGCGTGGCCGCCGGCAGCGTCGGCATTGCCGAACGGCAAACTGCCGCCTACCCGGTGGTATCCCCCGGTGGCTGGAACCTGATCGGCCGCACCCCGGCCAAGCTGTTCGACCGCGAACGCGACGGCTACAGCCTGATGCAGCCCGGCGATACGGTGCGCTTCGAAGCCGTCGGCCACGCCGAATTTATCAACCTGGGTGGCGATGACACGCCGTTGGAGGCGCAGGCATGAGCCGCTTGTCGATCGAGGCCAGCACGCCGCTGTGCCTGTTGCAGGACACCGGCCGTTTTGGCGTGCGGCACCTGGGCGTGACCCAGGGTGGCGCGCTGGATTGGGTGTCGATGTCCTGGGCCAATTGGCTGCTGGGTAATGCCCTGGATAGGCCAGTGGTGGAAATCACCTTGGGCGGGTTTACCGTGCAAGCCGAGGAGTATTGCTTGCTGGCGTTGGCCGGTGCGGATTTGGGCGCGTATATCGATGAGCGTGCGATCAGCCCCGGGCGCAGTTTTATCCTGCAAAAGGGTCAGCGTTTGCGCTTTACCCAGCCGTTCAACGGTGCGCGCGCTTATCTGGCGGCACCGGGCGGTTTTGATGCGCCGGCTGTGCTCGGCAGTTGTGCCACGGTGGTACGTGAAGAGTTGGGCGGGGTGGACGGTTTCGGCAAGGCGTTGGCCGTGGGCGGGCGGTTGGCTTATTCCGGTGTGGGCGGGGCGATGAAAGTGCTGAGTGCGCCTGATTTGCCAGCCAAGGCGCCACTGGAGGTGATAGTCGGCGCACAGATCGGCCAGTTCAGCGGGCAGAGTTTGTTCGATGCGTTCAATACTGAATGGGTCCTCGACAGCCGTGCAGACCGCATGGGCATGCGTTTGCTGGGCACGCCGTTGCAGTATCAGGGGCCCTCGTTGATCTCTGAGGGCATTCCGCTGGGGGCCATCCAGGTGCCGCCGGATGGGCAGCCGATTGTGTTGCTCAATGACCGGCAGACCATTGGTGGCTATCCGCGATTGGGCGCGTTGACGCCGT
Organism: Pseudomonas sp. M5A4_2d; assembly: GCF_053345295.1. NCBI lineage: Bacteria > Pseudomonadati > Pseudomonadota > Gammaproteobacteria > Pseudomonadales > Pseudomonadaceae > Pseudomonas > Pseudomonas sp. M5A4_2d. Next base: position 283,288 of record NZ_JBKEZW010000004.1, read on the forward strand.
TGGCGCTGGCGCGGCTGGCGCAGTGCCTGCCAGGGGAGAAGGTGCGCTTGGTGCCGGTGGTGCAGGAGACGGCGCATCGGCAGCATGTGGAGTTTTTGCAGCGCTTCACCGCGGGCTAAAGATCACCGCAACCCAACATGTGGGAGCGGGCTTGCTCGCGAATGCAGGGTGTCAGTCAGTCCATCAATAACTGACCCACCGCTTTCGCGAGCAAGCCCGCTCCCACATTTGCCTCTGCGTTTACTTGGAGAGAAAGCGCATCCCTTCTTCCAAGCCGCGCAAGGTCAGCGGATACATCTGATCCTCCACCAACTCCCGCACAATCCCTGTCGACGCCGTATACCCCCACGTGTCCTTCGGGTACGGGTTTATCCAGATCAGCTTCTTGTACTTGGCCATGAAGCGCTGCATCCACACATACCCAGGCTCTTCATTCCAGTGCTCGACGCTGCCGCCGGCCTGGGTGATTTCGTAGGGCGCCATCGACGCATCGCCGATAAAAATCACTTTGTAGTCAGCGCCGTACTTGTGCAGCAAATCCTGGGTGGAGGTGCGCTCCGATGTGCGGCGCTGGTTGTTCTTCCACACCGATTCGTACACGAAGTTGTGAAAGTAGAAGTACTCCAGGTGCTTGAACTCGGTCTTGCAGGCCGAGAACAATTCTTCGCAGATCTTCACATGGGCGTCCATCGAGCCGCCGATGTCGAACAGCAGCAATAGCTTGATGGTGTTACGCCGCTCCGGGCGCATCTGGATATTCAGCAACCCGGCGTCGCGGGCGGTGTGGTCGATAGTGCCGTCGATATCCAGCTCTTCGGCCGCACCCTGGCGCGCGAATTTGCGCAGGCGGCGCAGGGCGATCTTGATGTTGCGCGTGCCCAGTTCCACTTGGTCGTCGAGGTTCTTGTACTCGCGCTGGTCCCAGACTTTCACCGCTTTGCCCTGGCGCTTGCCGGCGTCGCCGACGCGAATGCCTTCCGGGTTGTAGCCGCCGGAGCCGAACGGGCTGGTGCCACCGGTGCCGATCCACTTGTTGCCGCCGGCATGGCGTTCTTTCTGTTCTTCCAGGCGTTTCTTGAATTCTTCAATCAGCTTGTCCAGGCCGCCGAGGGACTGGATCTGCGCGCGTTCTTCATCGGTCAGCGAGCGTTCGAACTCCTTGCGCAGCCAGTCCTCGGGGATCAGCGCCTGCAGGTGGTCGTCGAGCTTTTCGAGGCCGTTGAAGTAGGCGCCGAACGCCCGGTCGAACTTGTCGAAATGCCGTTCGTCCTTCACCAGGATTGCCCGGGCCAAGTAGTAAAACTCGTCCATGTCGGCGAAGACCACGCGCTGTTTCAGCGCATTGATCAAGTCGAGCAGCTCGCGCACCGACACCGGCACCTTGGCTGCACGCATCTCATTGAACAGGTTGAGCAGCATTATCGATTACCGCGACGGCTCATGAACGCCAGACGCTCCAGCAATTGCACGTCTTGCTCGTTCTTCACCAAGGCCCCGGCCAGCGGCGGGATGGCTTTGGTGGGGTCGCGTTCGCGCAGCACGGCTTCACCGATATTGTCGGCCATCAGCAGTTTGAGCCAGTCGACCAGTTCGGAGGTGGACGGCTTTTTCTTCAGGCCTGGCACTTTGCGCACGTCGAAAAACACGTCCAGCGCTTCGCTGACCAGGTCTTTCTTGATGTCGGGGTAGTGCACATCGACGATCTTTTGCAGGGTCGTACGGTCGGGGAAGGCGATGTAATGGAAGAAGCAGCGGCGCAGGAACGCGTCCGGCAGCTCTTTTTCGTTGTTGGAGGTAATGATGATGATCGGGCGTTTCTTGGCCTTGATGGTCTCGTCGATTTCATAGACGTAGAACTCCATCTTGTCGAGTTCTTGCAACAGGTCGTTAGGGAACTCGATGTCAGCCTTGTCGATTTCATCGATCAGCAGAATCACCCGCTCCTCGGACTCGAAGGCCTCCCAGAGCTTGCCCTTCTTCAGGTAGTTGCGCACGTCGTGCACTTTGTCCACGCCCAGCTGCGAGTCGCGCAGACGGCTTACCGCGTCATACTCGTAGAGGCCCTGATGCGCCTTGGTGGTGGACTTGATGTGCCAAGTGATCAGCTTGGCGCCGAAGGATTCGGCCAGTTGTTCGGCGAGCATGGTCTTGCCGGTGCCGGGCTCGCCCTTGACCAGCAATGGCCGTTCCAGGGTGATGGCGGCGTTCACGGCCAATTTCAGGTCATCGGTAGCAACGTAGGCCTGGGTGCCTTCGAACTTCATCGGTCATTCCTCGCATTCATCAATGCCCGGACTATACCGCGCAGCCCCGGCGACTGTGAACGCAGACGGGTTATTCAGTCTCTGAATGGCTGGTCACGGGTGACCGCTAGCGGTTTTTTTCCAACGCATACGCCCGCGCATCGGCTTTATCCCTGAGCTTGCTGCCGCCCCACAGGGCGAGAGCTGCTAAAACCAGTGTGCCCAGGCTTATGAGGATCATCTGGCCGGCCATCGGCCCGCCGTCCATGGCGAATATCGCTATTCGCACACAGCCCGAAAAGGCCCAAAGATAACCAAGAATTGTCAGTATCCAGCCGCAGATGCGCATTTTAGTGTCCTTACTAGTCGTTGGAATTTACTCGGCGGTACGATAAACGAGGGCTCGGTGTTTCACCATAGTTGCCCTCGGGCGTGTGATTCAGTCAGCACTCGGCTTGGGCTGTTCATAGCGCGCAGTGAACGCCTGGATGAAACCGTTGCGCAAAATCGCCAAAAACGCCGAGAACGCGCTGATATCTTGCTGGTGAACGCTGCCGCTGAGTTCTACGCGGGTGGCAAACTGGTTTTTGTTCTGGTTCTTCAGCACCGTCTCGCTGGTGCCAACCACGGCTTCCCAGATCGAGCGAAAGATATTTTTGTCCTTGTTCTCTACATCCTGTTTCCAGTCGAACACTTCCACATTGCGCAGCAACGGCTTGATGTAACCTTTCAATTGGCCTTTTTCAGCCTGGGCTTCGACCACCAGATCGCCGGTACCGGCCTTGAAGTCGAATTTGCCGTAGGCCGACGCGAAGTCATTCAGGCGCTTGAGCTGGATGTCTTTGGCGCGAAAGCGGAATTCGAAGTCTTCGAAATTGCTCAGCGGGTCGAAGGCGGCAGTGGCTTCCAGCGGTGCCTGCCCGAGCAACTGCGCCTTGCCCTCGAAGCTGGCGTCACGCTTGCCCTTCACATCGACGACGTTGGTCAGGTTGTAAAAGCTCGCGTTGACCGCGGTGGCATAGATATTCACCGCAGGCTTGGAATTGAAGTTGTGGAAGGCGACCTTGCCGTCCTGAATGCGCACTTCGTTGAGGGTGATCGGCAACAGTTTGCTCAGTTGTTCGCGCCAGTCGGTGCCCTTACCGGTCTGGGACGCCTGTTGGCTGCCACCGTCGACGAAATTCACCTCCGGCTGGAAGAACTGCATCTCGGCGACCACCGCATGGTCGTACCACAGCGAATGCCAGCTTACCGCCACGTCGATCAACGGTGCCTTGACGAACGGCACAGGCACCTTGCCGTCGACCTTGACGATCTGCAGGCCGTTGATCTTGTAAGCGCCGCGCCACAGGGCCACGTCCACGTCCGTGACCTGGCCGCGGTAATCGCCCATGTCGGCGAGCTTGTCGTTCAGGTAGTTGCGCACCAGGTAGGGCAGGGCGAGGTCCAGAGCGATCAGTACGACCACCAGTACGGCGACGATCCATAGCAGCCCACTGTAGCGACGTTTCATGTTCAGGTTCTCCAACGGTATAGGCGATGGACCGCATGTATTGGCGCAACGTTCCTCTGACTGGACGCCTCCCAACCTGAGGCATACCCTTGGAGCCTTATTGAAATTGCCCTAAGGACCCGTTATGAGCCGCATCTTTGCAGACAACGCGCACTCCATCGGTAACACGCCCCTGGTTCAGATCAATCGCATCGCACCGCGTGGCGTGACCATCCTGGCCAAGATCGAAGGGCGTAACCCGGGTTATTCGGTGAAGTGCCGCATTGGCGCAAACATGATCTGGGACGCCGAAAGCACCGGCAAACTCAAGCCCGGCATGACGATTGTAGAACCGACCTCCGGCAATACCGGCATTGGCCTGGCGTTTGTCGCCGCCGCCCGTGGCTACAAGCTGCTGCTGACCATGCCGTCGTCCATGAGCATCGAGCGACGCAAAGTGCTCAAGGCACTGGGCGCCGAACTGGTGTTGACCGAACCGGCCAAGGGCATGAAGGGCGCTATCGAAAAAGCTGCCGAAATCCTCGCCAGCGACCCGGCGACCTACTTTATGCCGGCCCAGTTCGAAAACCCGGCCAACCCGGCAATCCACGAGAAAACCACCGGCCCGGAAATCTGGAACGACACCGATGGCGCCGTGGACGTACTGGTCGCGGGCGTGGGCACCGGCGGCACCATTACCGGTGTGTCGCGCTATATCAAGAACATTGCCGGCAAGCCGATTCTGTCGGTGGCCGTTGAACCGTTCGCCTCGCCCGTGATTACCCAGGCGCTGGCCGGTGAAGAGATCAAACCCAGCCCGCATAAAATCCAGGGCATCGGCGCCGGTTTCGTGCCGAAAAACCTCGACCTGTCGATGGTTGACCGCGTGGAGCTGGTGACCGATGACGAATCCAAGGTCATGGCTCGGCGACTGATGCAGGAAGAAGGCATTCTGTGCGGAATCTCCTGCGGCGCCGCCATGGCGGTGGCGGTACGGCTGGCCGAGAAACCGGAAATGCAGGGCAAGACCATCGTGGTGATCCTGCCGGACTCGGGTGAGCGCTACCTGTCGAGCATGTTGTTCAGCGATTTGTTCACCGAGCAAGAAAACCAGGCCTGATCGGTTATCGGTGGCGGGCGGGGCCGACGTCTTCGCGGGCAAGCCCGCTCCCACATTTGATCTTCGCTGCTTTGAGCATCGTGTTCGCTTAACTGAACTGCATTAGGGCAAGCGCTCACCATAAGGGTTCGACTTGCCACAGGGTTTTGATTTATGTCAGCCGGTCGGCCCAGGCCTTCTGCATAATGGCCCAACTGTTTATCATGGCCGGCTGTTACGTCTGGTTTCCCGTTGACGGGAGGTCGCTGGCCAGGCGCTTATTTCCAGGAGTTGCTGCATGACCTTTTCTTTGGCCGCCAAACTGTCGGTGCTGCTGTTGTTTATCGGCAGCACGCTGTATGTGCACCTGCGCGGCAAGGCCCGATTGCCGATGTTGCGCCAGTTCGTCAACCATTCGGCGCTGTTCGCCCCGTACAACGCCTTGATGTATATATTCTCGGCCGTGCCGTCCAAACCGTACCTGGACCGCAGCAAGTTCCCGGAGCTGGATGTGCTCAAGGACAACTGGGAAGTGATTCGCGAAGAGGCGATGCACCTGTTCGACGAGGGGTACATCCGCGCCGCCGAAAAGAACAACGACGCCGGTTTCGGTTCGTTCTTCAAAAAGGGCTGGAAGCGCTTCTACCTCAAGTGGTACGACAAACCGCTGCCATCGGCCGAGGCCCTGTGCCCGAAAACCGTGGCGCTGGTCAGCAGCATCCCCAACGTCAAGGGCGCAATGTTCGCGCTGTTGCCGGGGGGTAGCCACCTCAACCCGCACCGCGACCCGTTTGCCGGTTCGCTGCGTTATCACCTGGGTTTGTCCACGCCGAACTCCGACGACTGCCGCATCTTCGTCGATGGCCAGGTTTACGCCTGGCGCGACGGTGAAGACGTGATGTTCGACGAAACCTACGTGCACTGGGTGAAGAACGAGACTGAAAAGACCCGCGTGATTCTGTTCTGCGACATCGAACGCCCGCTGAGCAACCGGCTGATGACGCGCATCAACCGCTGGGTCAGCAAGCAGTTGGGCCGCGCCACGGCGCCGCAAAACCTCGACGATGAGCGTGTGGGCGGGATCAACCAGGCGTATGCCTGGAGCAAGACCTTCAGCGACAAGTTCAGCGGTGTGGTCAAGCAGTGGAAGCGCAAGCATCCGAAGGCCTACCGCATTGCGCGGCCGGTGCTGGCTGTAATCGTGCTGGTGCTGCTGTGGAAGTGGTTGTTCAGCTAATTTGAAACGCGGTTAAAAATGTGGGAGCGGGCTTGCTCGCGAATGCGGTGGGTCAGTCAAGAATGTATCGACTGACACTCCGCATTCGCGAGCAAGCCCGCTCCCACATTTGGTTTTGCAGTGTTGCTTAAGACGCGATCAACTGCCGTAGTACGTAGTGCAGAATCCCGCCCGCCTTGAAGTACTCGACTTCATTGAGGGTATCAATCCGGCACAGCACCTCGACCTTCTCGCTGCTGCCATCCTCGCGCGTAATCACCAGCGTCAGGCTCATCCGTGGCTCGATCTCGGCCCCGGTCAGCCCGAGAATGTCGACCTTTTCCTTGCCGGTGAGTTTGAGCGCCTTGCGGTTCTGATCCAGCTTGAACTGCAGTGGCAGCACGCCCATGCCCACCAGGTTGGAGCGGTGAATCCGCTCGAAGCTCTCGGCGATCACCGCCTTGACCCCCAGCAGGTTGGTGCCCTTGGCCGCCCAGTCGCGGCTTGAGCCGGTGCCGTATTCCTGACCGGCGATCACCACCAGCGGCGTGCCCGACGCCTGGTACTTCATGGCCGCGTCGTAAATGGGCATTTTCTCGCCAGTGGGGATGTACAGCGTGTTGCCGCCTTCCTCGCCGCCGAGCATCTCGTTGCGAATGCGGATATTGGCAAACGTGCCGCGCATCATCACTTCATGGTTGCCCCGGCGTGAACCGTAGGAGTTGAAGTCACGCGGCTCCACACCTTGCTCGCGCAGGTAGCGGCCGGCGGGGCTGTCGGTCTTGATGTTGCCGGCGGGGGAGATGTGGTCGGTGGTCACCGAATCACCCAGCAGCGCCAGCACATTCGCGCCTGTGACGTCTTTGATAACCGGCAGTGGCCCGGCAATGTCGTCGAAGAACGGCGGGTGCTGGATGTAGGTGGAATCCTTCTGCCACACGTAAGTCGCGGCCTGCGGCACCTCAATGGCTTGCCACTGCTCATCACCGGCAAATACTTCGGCGTATTCCTTGTGGAACATGCCGGTGCTGACCTGGGCGACGGCGTCAGCGATTTCCTGGCTGCTTGGCCAGATGTCTTTCAGGTACACCGGTTGGCCGTCCTTGCCTTCGCCCAGCGGCTCGCTGCTGATATCGATACGCACGGTGCCGGCCAATGCATAGGCGACCACCAGCGGCGGCGAGGCCAGCCAGTTGGTTTTCACCAGCGGGTGCACGCGGCCTTCAAAGTTGCGGTTGCCGGACAGCACCGAAGCGACCGCGAGGTCGGCTTTCTGGATAGCTTTTTCGATCGGCTCGGGCAGCGGCCCGGAGTTGCCGATACAGGTGGTGCAGCCATAACCGACCAGGTCGAAACCGAGCTTGTCCAGGTAGTGGGTGAGGCCCGCCGCCTTGTAATAGTCGGTGACCACTTTGGAGCCAGGCGCCAGCGAGGTTTTCACCCACGGTTTGCTGGTGAGGCCTTTTTCCACGGCCTTTTTCGCCACCAGGCCTGCAGCCATCATCACACTGGGGTTGGAGGTGTTGGTGCACGAGGTAATCGCTGCAATCACCACTGCGCCGTTTTTCAGGCGATAGGTGTGGCCGTCGTATTCGTAGTCAGTTTCGCCCACCAGGTCGGCGTTGCCCACGGCGACACCGCCACCGCCTTCACTTTCCAGGCGGCCTTCTTCTTTGGTGGTGGGTTTGAATTGCAGGTCGAGGAAGTCACTGAAGGCTTGTGCCACATTCGGCAACGAAACACGGTCCTGCGGGCGTTTCGGCCCGGCAAGGCTGGCTTCGACGCTGCCCATGTCCAGCGCCAGGGTATCGGTGAACACTGGCTCCTGGCCGGCATTGCGCCACAGGCCCTGAGCCTTGGTGTAGGCCTCGACCAGCTTCACGGTTTCTGCCGGGCGGCCCGACAGGCGCAGGTAGTCCAGGGTCACGTCATCCACGGGGAAAAAGCCGCAGGTGGCGCCGTATTCGGGGGCCATGTTGGCGATGGTGGCGCGGTCGGCCAGGGGCAAGTCGGCCAAGCCATCGCCATAGAATTCGACGAACTTACCCACCACGCCTTTTTTACGCAGCATCTGGGTGACGGTCAGCACCAGGTCGGTGGCCGTGATGCCTTCCTTGAGTTTGCCGGTGAGCTTGAAGCCGATCACTTCCGGGATCAGCATCGACACTGGCTGGCCGAGCATCGCCGCTTCCGCTTCGATGCCGCCCACGCCCCAGCCGAGTACGCCAAGGCCATTGATCATGGTGGTGTGGGAGTCGGTGCCGACGAGGGTGTCGGGGAAGGCGTAGGTGCGGCCGTCTTCGTCTTTGGTCCACACGGTGCGGCCGAGGTATTCGAGGTTGACCTGGTGGCAGATGCCGGTGCCCGGTGGCACGACGCTGAAGTTGTCGAAGGCGCTTTGGCCCCAGCGCAGGAAGGCGTAGCGTTCGCCGTTGCGCTGCATTTCGATGTCGACGTTCTGCTCAAACGCGCTGTTGCTGCCGAACTTGTCGACCATTACCGAGTGGTCGATCACCAGGTCCACGGGGGACAGCGGGTTGATACGCTGCGGGTCGCCTCCTGCCTTGGCCACGGCGGCGCGCATGGCGGCCAGGTCGACCACGGCGGGCACGCCGGTGAAGTCCTGCATCAGCACGCGGGCGGGGCGGTATTGGATTTCGCGGTCGGACTGGCGCTCTTTGAGCCAGGCAGCGATGGCCTTGAGGTCGGCGCCGGTGACGGTCTTGTTGTCTTCCCAGCGCAGCAGGTTTTCCAGCAGCACTTTGAGCGACATCGGCAGCGTGTCCAGGTCACCCAGGCTCTTGGCCGCTTCGGGCAGACTGAAGTAGTGGTAGGTCTTGCGGTCTATTTCCAGTGTTTTAAGGGTTCTCAGGCTATCAACGGATGACATTACATGACTCCTTATGGTCCGCACGGCTACGGACCTGACGGGACGAACAGAGCTTTCAACTTAGCCCTGTTTTCATTAGCAGGCTAATAACTGGACTCTATCGTTAAGTCCAAGGTTCCGAACTCGGCTATCATGCGCGCGTTTTCATGACAGGTATTGCGATAGAGCAATGCCGGTTGAGTCACCAGGAGAGTTGATGAACACCCTTTTTATGCACTGCCGCCCGGGTTTTGAAGGCGAAGTCTGTTCCGAGATCGCGGAACACGCCGCGCGCCTGAACGTTTCCGGCTATGCCAAGACCAAGACCGGCAGCGCCTGCGCCGAATTTGTCTGCACCGAAGAAGACGGCGCCCAGCGCCTGATGCACGGCCAGCGCTTTGCCGAGCTGATCTTCCCGAGGCAGTGGGCGCGCGGGGTGTTCATCGACCTGCCGGAAACCGACCGCATCAGCGTGATCCTCGCCCACCTGCAAGGCTTCCCGGTGTGTGGCAGCCTGTGGCTGGAGATGGTCGACACCAACGACGGCAAGGAGCTCTCGAACTTCTGCAAGAAGTTTGAAGTGCACTTGCGCAAAGCCTTGTTGAACGCCGGCAAGCTGGTGGATGACCCGAGCAAGCCGCGCCTGCTGCTGACCTTCAAAAGCGGCCGTGAAGTGTTCATGGGCCTGGCCGAGTCGAACAACTCGGCGATGTGGCCCATGGGCATCCCGCGCCTGAAATTCCCGCGTGACGCGCCCAGCCGTTCGACCCTGAAACTGGAAGAGGCCTGGCACCACTTCATCCCCCGCGACCAGTGGGACGAGCGCCTGCACGGTGACATGACCGGTGTTGACCTCGGCGCAGCCCCCGGCGGCTGGACCTGGCAACTGGTCAACCGCGGCATGCTGGTGACCGCCATCGACAACGGCCCGATGGCCGAAAGCCTGATGGACACCGGCCTGGTGCAGCATTTGATGGCTGACGGCTTTACCTTCGTGCCCAAGCAGCCGGTAGACTGGATGGTCTGCGATATCGTCGAAAAACCGGCGCGTAACGCGGCCCTGCTGGAAACCTGGATCGGCGAGGGCTATTGCCGCGAGGCGGTGGTGAACCTGAAGTTGCCGATGAAGCAGCGTTACGCCGAAGTGAAACGCTTGCTGGAGCGCATTGAAGACGGTTTCAAGGCGCGTGGTATTCGCGTGGAAATCGGCTGCAAGCAGCTGTACCACGACCGTGAGGAAGTCACCTGTCACCTGCGTCGGCTGGTAGATACAAAGAAACCGAAATCTCGCTGAAGGTGTGCCTGGTACAGTTCAAATGTGGGAGCGGGCTTGCTCGCGAAAGCGGTATAACAGTCGAAATTTATATTGAATGTGCCCGCGTCTTCGCGAGCAAGCCCGCTCCCACATTGTTGAGCGGCGCCCGTTTCAGGAGTGATGTATGAATCAAACCCTCGACTTGCCTGTAGACGGTGTGCTCGACGCCACCGGCCTCAACTGCCCGGAACCAGTGATGATGCTGCACCAGCACATCCGCGACTTGCCGCCTGGCGGCCTGCTCAAGGTGATCGCGACCGACCCGTCGACCCGCCGCGATATTCCCAAGTTCTGTGTGTTCCTGGACCACGAGCTGGTGGATCAGCAGGAACACGCCGGTACGTACCTGTACTGGATTCGCAAGAAGTCCGCTTAAACCAGGCGAATCCGCCGGCGCGCGCTGCGTGCCAGGCGGATCACCAGCATCGCGGCGGCGCAGCTCAAGCCCACGATCAGCCCTTGCCACAGGCCACTCGGCCCACTCGCCGCGCCCAGCCAATCGGTCAGCCCCAGGGCATAACCCACCGGCAACCCCACGCCCCAGTAAGCAAACAAGGTCAGCACCATGGTCACCCGTGTGTCCTGGTAACCACGCAGCGCGCCGGCCGCGGTGACCTGGATCGCGTCGGAGAACTGGAACAGCGCCGCAAACACGATCAGCATCGACGCCACGTGGATCACCCGCGGGTCAGGTGTGTAAATCGTGGCAATCTGTTCGCGAAACAGCAGCATCAGGCTGCAGGACAGGCATGCGTAGGTGAGTGCCGTGCCCATGCCGACTCCGGCGGCAAAACGTGCTTCACGCGGCTCGCCACGGCCCAGTGCCTGGCCGACCCGCACCGTGACCGCCATGCTCAGCGAATAGGGGATCATGAACACCAGCGAGCTGAAGTTCAGCGCGATCTGGTGCCCGGCCACCACGTTGGCGCCCAGGCTGCCGATCAGCAGGGCGATCACCGCAAAAATGCTCGATTCGGCAAACACCGCGATCCCGATCGGCAGGCCGATGCCCAGCACGCGCTTGATCACTGCCCATTGCGGCCAGTCGAAACGCTTGAACAATTCGCTGCTCTGGTACGCCGGTGCCCAGCGGGTCCAAGCGGCGAGGCCGAGCATCATCACCCACATCACAATGGCCGTGGCCCAGCCACAGCCCACGCCGCCCATGGCCGGCACACCGAAGTGGCCATAAATGAACACGTAGTTCAGTGGAATGTTCAACGCCAGCCCGCACAGGCCCATGACCATGCTTGGGCGCGTACGGCCCATGCCATCACTGAAGCAACGCAACACGTAATACAGGGCGATGGCCGGCATGCCGGACGCGATGCCGTGCAGGTAGGCCATGCAGGGTTTGATCAGCTCGGGGTCGACCTTCATCGCGTGCAGGATCGGTTCGGCGCTGATCAGCATCAGCAGGGCAGTAATGCCCACCACCACCGCCAGCCACAGGGATTGGCGCACCAGCGGGCCAATCTCGGTGTGGTGGCCGGCGCCGAAGCGCTGGGCGACTTTGGGCGTGGTGGCCAGCAGCGTGCCGGTCATCAGCAGGTACACCGGAATCCAGATCGAGTTGCCCAGGGCCACCGCTGCCAGGTCTCGCGGGCTCACGCGCCCGGCCATCACCGCATCGACGAAGCCCATGGCAGTGGTGGCGAGTTGGCCGATCATGATCGGCAGGGCCAGGGTCAGCAGGCTGCGCACCTCGCGACTGACGCGGGCGGGGCGGGAGAGGGTCGCGGTAGCGGTGTTCACGTGCGGGTGTCCGTAAAAGAGTTGCAAAGGACGGCGCAGTCTACGCGCTGACGCAGTGGTCAGGAAAAAACCTGTGTTAGCGATTTGTAAGCGATCTTCCGGCTGGCGCCGACCCCCTGTGGGAGCTGGCTTGCCTGCGATGGCATCACCTCGGTTTTGAGCGACAGAATGAGTCGCCTGCATCGCAGGCAAGCCAGCTCCCACCTAAGCACTGCCCTCCTGGCATCTGCGCTGGAACGCAGGTCGCATCCCTGTACACTGCTGGTCCGCGAAAGGAGCCTGCCATGCTGATTGTTGCCGACGAAAATATTCCGCTGCTCGATGCCTTCTTTGAGGGGTTTGGCGAAATTCGCCGGGTGCCCGGTCGTTCCATCGACCGCGCCACGGTCGAGCAGGCCGATGTGCTGCTGGTGCGCTCGGTGACCAACGTTAATCGCGCCTTGCTGGAAGGCACGCAAGTGCGCTTTGTCGGCACCTGCACCATCGGCACCGATCACCTGGACCTGGATTACTTCAAGCAGGCCGGTGTCACCTGGTCCAGCGCCCCCGGTTGCAATGCGCGGGGCGTGGTGGACTATGTGCTAGGCAGCTTGCAGACCCTGGCCGAAATCGAAGGCGCCGACCTCAACCAGCGCACCTACGGTGTGGTGGGTGCCGGTGAAGTGGGCGGCCGCCTGGTGCAGGTACTCAAGGGCCTGGGCTGGAACGTATTGGTGTGTGACCCGCCGCGCCAGATCGCCGAAGACGGTGATTACGTCAGCCTGCAGCAGATTATCGAGCAGTGCGACGTGATCAGCCTGCACACGCCGCTGACCAAGTCCGGCAACGGTTCCACCTGGCACCTGTTTGACCGCGAGCGGCTCAACCGCCTCAAGCCCGGCACTTGGCTGATCAACGCCAGCCGTGGTCCGGTGGTGGATAACGCCGCCCTGCGCGAGGTGCTGCTGCAGCGCGAAGACCTGCAAGCCGTGCTGGATGTGTGGGAAGGCGAGCCCGAAGTGGACGTCGACCTGGCCGACCTGTGCGTGTTGGCCACTCCGCATATCGCTGGCTACAGCCTCGATGGCAAGCAGCGCGGTACCGCGCAGATTTACCAGGCACTCTGCGCGCACCTCGGCCACGAACCGAGCATTCAGTTAAGTGATCTGCTGCCGCCACCGTGGCTGGCCGAGGTGCACCTGAACGCGTCGACCGATCCGGCCTGGGCCTTGGCGACGTTGTGCCGCAGCGTGTACGACCCGCGCCGCGATGATGCGGATTTCCGTCGCAGCCTTGTCGGAACCGTGCAAGAGCAACGCAAGGCGTTCGACCTCCTGCGCAAGCACTACCCGGAGCGGCGTGAGATTGACGGCTTGAAAGTACGCATTAACGGGGAATCGGCGCAGTTGTCGAACATCGTGTCGGCGCTGGGCGCGGTAGCGATTTAAGCACCGATAAAAAACCCGGCCATCAAGGCCGGGTTTGAAAGAGCGTGGGCACTTCAGCCTTGCTTGGCAGGCTTGACCAATCGCTGTTCCAGCTCGCGACATGCTTGCTGGATCATCTCTTCGGTAATCTGCACTTCGCGGCCTTGGGCGTCGATGACGGAGCAAGGCAGATGCTGCGGTTGGCGGATCACTTCAATCTTGGCATCGCTGCTGTTTTGCAAGGTCATGGCCTGTCTCCTCATCAGGTTGTGTACCTACTGTAATTCCCCCGCGTGACCGAGCTATTACAACTCCTTACAAAGCCACCGGTTCGAACACCCAGTCCACCAGAAACCGATACAAATTTCCAGCCAGGCATTAGACCGAAAGCCTCTAGGGATCTGTCTCGGCGGGCATAATTAACCTGACTCATTGTTATTCCCCCAAGTTCCCCCAATGTTGGGATGTAGCAACCTAACTCCCTCACGCAGGTGATGCCTTCCATGTTCTCCGTCCGTCAACGCCGTGCTATTCGACTGGCCAGCCGCTTTATTGCGCCGTACCGCTGGCAGGCGCTGGGTGCGTTGTTGGCACTCATCGTCACTGCGGGCATCACTTTGTCCATGGGGCAGGGCATTCGCCTGCTGGTGGATCAGGGGTTCATGACCCAGTCACCGCACCTGCTCAACCAGTCCATCGGCCTGTTCATGATCCTGGTGCTGGGCCTGGCCGTGGGTACGTTTGCACGGTTTTATTTGGTGTCGTGGATCGGCGAGCGAGTGGTGGCGGACATCCGCCGGCAAGTTTTCAACCACCTGATCTACCTGCACCCAGGCTTTTACGAGAACAACCGCAGCTCGGAAATCCAGTCGCGGCTGACCACTGACACCACCTTGTTGCAATCGGTGATCGGCTCGTCGCTGTCGCTGTTCCTGCGCAACGCCTTGATGGTCATCGGCGGCATCGTCCTGCTGTTTGTCACCAACCCCAAGCTCACCAGCATCGTGGTCATTGCGCTGCCGCTGGTGCTGGCGCCGATCCTGATCTTCGGTCGGCGCGTGCGTAGCCTGTCGCGCTTGAGCCAGGACCGTATCGCCGATGTCGGCAGCTACGTGTCCGAGACCCTCGGCCAAATCAAGACCGTGCAGGCCTACAACCACCAGGTGCAGGACGAACAACGGTTCGCCGTCACCGTGGAAGAGGCGTTTGCCACCGCGCGCAAGCGCATCGCGCAGCGTGCCTGGCTGATTACCCTGGTGATCATGCTGGTGCTGGGCGCCGTGGGCGTGATGCTGTGGGTGGGCGGGATGGACGTGATCGGCGGGCGCATTTCCGGCGGTGAGCTGGCGGCGTTCGTGTTTTACAGCTTGATCGTCGGCAGCGCCGTCGGCACCTTGAGCGAAGTGCTCGGCGAGTTGCAGCGCGCGGCGGGGGCCGCCGAGCGGATTGGTGAATTGTTGCAATCGACCAACGAAATCCACGCGCCCACGGATGGCACCGTGCGGTTGCCGGCACGGGTCAGCGGACGTATGGAGCTGCAAGACCTGCGCTTTTCCTACCCTTCGCGGCCGGACAGCTACGCCGTCGACGGCTTGAGCCTGACCATCAATCCCGGCGAAACCCTGGCCCTCGTAGGCCCGTCCGGCGCCGGTAAGTCGACGATATTCGACCTGCTGCTGCGTTTCTACGACCCCCAGCAAGGCCGCATCCTGCTCGAAGGCCACGCGCTGACGGAACTCGACCCCATGGACCTGCGCCGGCACTTCGCGCTGGTGTCCCAGAGCCCGGCGCTGTTTTTCGGCAGCGTCGAAGAAAACATCCGCTACGGCAATCCGTCCGCCACCACCGCCCAGGTCGAGGCCGCCGCTCGCATCGCGCATGCCCACGACTTCATTCTGCAAATGCCTGACGGCTACCAGACCCACCTCGGCGACGGCGGCATGGGCCTCTCCGGCGGCCAACGCCAACGCCTGGCCATCGCCCGCGCGTTGCTGGTAGACGCGCCGATCCTGCTGCTGGACGAAGCCACCAGCGCCCTCGATGCCCAGAGCGAACACCTGATCCAGCAGGCGCTGCCGCAATTAATGCAGGGCCGCACCACCCTGGTCATCGCGCACCGATTGGCCACGGTGAAGAACGCGGATCGGATCGCGGTGATGGACCAGGGCAAGTTGGTAGCGGTCGGCACGCATCAGCAGTTGATTGCGAGCAATCCGCTGTATGCGCGGTTGGCGGCATTGCAGTTCAGTGATGGGGTCGAGGAGAGCGCTGCACACTGAATAGCGCCGCCCATAAAAAATGCCCGCATCTCTCAATGCGGGCATTTCTCTTGACGCTTCAAACTTACAGCTTGAAGCTGCTCTTGTTACTGATCATCAAAGTAGCGCTCATGCCAATCCACCAACGGCTGTGGCGAGTTGAGCTTCTGCCCGTAGATCACCGAATAAGACAGCACGTTCTGCACATACTGGCGGGTTTCGTCGAACGGGATGCTTTCCACCCACACGTCGAAACTCAGGTGATCGGCACCACGCAGCCATTGGCGCACGCGACCGGGGCCAGCGTTATAGGCGGCGGAAGCGAGTACGCGGTTACCGTTGAACTGGCTGTGCACCTGGCTCAGGTAGGCGGCGCCGAGCTGGATGTTTTTGTCCGGGTCCAGCACCTGGGCCGGGGAGGCGAGCGGGATGCTGAACTTGCGTGCGGTTTCCTTGGCGGTGCCGGGCATCAGTTGCATCAGGCCGCTGGCGCCGACGCCGGAGCGGGCGTCATCCATGAAGGCGCTTTCCTGGCGAGTAATGGCAAATACCCAGCTGGAATGCAGGCCACGTACCTTGGCTTCGCGCACCAGGGTGTCGCGGTGGGCCATTGGGAAGCGGATATCCAGGTCGTCCCAATACTGCGCCTGGCTGATGGTGCGGATCGCCGGGAAGTACCACTTCATGTCATAGGCCAACTTGGCCTGGGCGACCATTTCATCGCGGTTGAAGTGGCGGCTGACGTGGTACCACTCGCGGCGGCCGTCAACGATTTGGCCACGTGCATAGAACTCCAGCGCACGGCGCACACCCGGGGTGTTGCGGACCTTATTGACCAGTGCCTGGCTCATCACCAACGGTTTGTTTTTCAGTTGATACGGCGCTTTGGAACGGTCAGCGGCGAGGAAACCGTAGAAATCACGTTCCTGCGCGAGGTTTTTGTACAGCACCAACGGTTGCGGGTTTTTCGGCTCGGCCAGTTCAAGACTGCGCGCTTGCCAGTAACGCCAGCGATTGGTGGTGGCCAGGTCTTGTGGGAGTTTGCGGGTGAGCTGGTAGGCATCTTCCCAGCGGGCCAGGCGCAATAGCAGACGCAGGCGCCATTCGGAAACGGTGTTGTCACGCAGCTCTGGGTCGTATTTGGTCATCACGTCCAGGGCGCGCGGATCGTAGCGGCGGGCCAGGGTCAGGCCGATTTCGCGGGCGATCGACACTTTTTCGTCACGGGAGAAGTGCATGCTGCTGGCGTAACCGTCGAGCAGGGCCATCGCCTTGTCCGGGTCCTGGCGTGCCAGGCGGCGCAGGCCCAGGCCTACGGCGTCAGACATGGCTTCGTTGGCCGGCAGGAAGCGTGACGGGTCACCGAGCATGTCGGGCTTTTGCGCTACGTCCACCATCAGGCGGCCTTGGGCACCGAGGGTCGGCAGGGTTTTCACCAGGCTATTGGCCAGCGCGTAGTTGCGGGCTTCGGCGGCAAGCTTGGCGCGGTCCCAGATTTTCTGTTCGGTGAGTTGGCCATCGGCGGCCCACTGGCCGAAGGTGGCATCACAGGCGGCGGGTTGGGATTTGCCGGTCAGCCAGAGTTTTTCGGTGGTCTTGTAGCCTTCGGCTTTCAGATTGTGGGTGAGTTGGTACTGGCCATGCAGGCAGTCCAGTTCGACGAAATTAAGCTTGGCGTCGTAGTACTTTTCAAACGTCTGCCAGTCGCCACGGTCGGCCAGCCAGCGCAACCAGCGCAGCTTCATCCAGTTGGCCTGGGGCAGGTCGCCGTTTTTGGCGAGGAACTGTTCGATTTCCTCGTTGCTCGCGGTTTTCAGGCGGGCGGTCAGTTCGTCATAGGCCAGGTACGGCGTGAGCGGGTAGTCGGCCAGGGCCTGGCTGTATTGCATGTACGGGCCGCTGTCGCCTTTGGCGAGGGCGCGTTTGGCTTCATCGTAATATTGACGTTGGGTGGTGAGGTCCACGGCCTGGGCGGATTGAACGGCGGTGGCGGAAAGAAGCAGACAAGATAAAAAGTTGAAAAGGCGACTGCGCATGAGACGTCCGTGCAAAGAAATCACGACTAGCACCGGCACCGCCGACACTGATTGCCCCTAGCTTAGCCTTTTGCCAGCGACCGGCGAAAGCTTTGCCGGCCGGTTGGTTCAAGTTGGTTGTAAATGTCCTTCAGAACGTGTCGATAGCGAAAATGCCGGCCGCATCCCACCCTCAAGTCAGGTAGAATGCGCGCCCAGTTTTTGGAGAAGCGTATGACCCTGCTCAAATTCAGCGATGTGTCCCTTGCTTTCGGCGCTATGCCGTTGTTGGACAAGGTGTCCTGGCAGATCGCCCGTGGTGAGCGGGTGTGCATCATCGGCCGCAACGGCACCGGCAAATCCAGCATGATGAAGCTGGTAAAAGGCGACCAGAAGCCCGATGACGGCTCTGTTTGGCGCGCCCCGGGCCTCAAGATCGGCGAATTGCCGCAAGAATTGCCGGTGGCCGACGGACGGACAGTGTTCGACGTGGTTGCCGAAGGCCTCGACGGCGTTGGCGAACTGCTCGCGCAATACCATCACCTGGCGCAGAACTGCGTCACCGAAGAGGACCTGGACAAGCTGATGCACGTCCAGCAAGACCTCGAAGCCCGTGATGGCTGGCGCTTGCAGCAACTCGTCGACAGCACCTTGAGCCGCCTGCAACTGCCGGCCGACAAGACCCTCGCCGAATTGTCCGGTGGCTGGCGTCGTCGCGTGCTGCTGGCCCAGGCATTGGTGTCCGAGCCGGACCTGCTGCTGCTCGACGAACCCACCAACCACCTGGACATTGGCGCAATCGCCTGGCTGGAAGAAGCCATCAAGGACTTCCAGGGCGCCGTGCTGTTTATCACGCACGACCGTGCCTTCCTGCAGAGCCTGGCAACGCGCATCCTTGAACTGGACCGTGGCGGCCTGATCGACTGGAACGGCGACTACGCCAGTTTCCTGGTGCACAAAGAAGCTGCGCTGTCCGCTGAAGAAACCGCCAACGCACTCTTCGACAAAAAGCTGGCTCAGGAAGAAGTCTGGATCCGCCAGGGCATCAAGGCCCGTCGCACCCGTAACGAAGGTCGCGTACGTGCCCTCAAGGCTCTGCGCAATGAGCGTAGCGAGCGTCGCGAACGCACTGGCAAGGCGAATATTCAGCTCGACACCGCCGACAAGTCGGGCAAGCAGGTTATGGTGCTGGAGAACGTCAGCTTCCATCACCCGGATGGCCCGTTCCTGATCAAGGACTTCTCCATGGTCCTGCAGCGCGGTGACCGTATCGGCCTGCTGGGCGCCAACGGTACCGGCAAGACCACTTTGCTCAAGCTGATGCTCAATGGCCTGCAGCCGACCAGCGGCACGGTCGAGGAAGGCACCAAGATCGACGTGGCCTACTTCGACCAGTTGCGCCATCAGTTGGACCTGGAAAAAACCGTGATCGACAACGTCGCCGAAGGCCGCGACTTTATCGACATCGACGGCCAGAGCCGCCACGTGCTGAGTTACCTGGGCGACTTCCTGTTCAGCCCGCAGCGTGCACGTACGCCGGTGAAAGCCTTGTCCGGTGGTGAGCGTGCGCGCCTGCTGCTGGCCAAGCTGTTCAGCAAGCCTGCCAACCTGTTGGTGCTCGACGAACCGACCAACGACCTCGACGTGGAAACCCTCGAGCTGCTGGAAGAGGTCCTGCTGACTTTCAACGGCACCGTGCTGATGGTCAGCCACGACCGGGCATTCCTCGACAACGTGGTCACCAGCACCCTGGTCTTCGAAGGTGAAGG
Organism: Pseudomonas sp. M5A4_2d; assembly: GCF_053345295.1. Lineage (NCBI taxonomy): Bacteria > Pseudomonadati > Pseudomonadota > Gammaproteobacteria > Pseudomonadales > Pseudomonadaceae > Pseudomonas > Pseudomonas sp. M5A4_2d. The sequence continues at coordinate 302,725 of NZ_JBKEZW010000004.1, forward strand.
CAAGGTGCGCGAATACGTTGGTGGTTATCAGGACTGGCTGCGTCAGGGCGGTTCGCCGCGCCTGCTGGGCGTAACCGAGAGCAAGTCCGGCAAAGCCGACCTGACCTCCGCCGTTGTAGTCCCGGTGGCCGCAGATGCACCGGCCCAGGAAGCTGCGCCGGCGGCCAAGAAGAAACTCAGCTACAAGCTGCAACGCGAACTGGAAGCCTTGCCGGGTGACATTGACGCCAAGGAGCAGCAGATTGCTGCGGTAGAAGCAGAAATGGCCGACGCAGGTTTCTACCTGCGTCCGGCGGCGGAAACTGCCAAGGTCATTGCTTCCCTGGAGACGTTGAACCAGGAGTTGGAAGTGCTGGTTGAGCGTTGGGCTGAGCTGGATGCCTGAGTGATTCAAGCGCATTAAAAAAAGCCCGGCGCCCATCTGTATGAACGCCGGGCTTTTTATATGGAATGCGATTAGAAATGTGGGAGCGGGCTTGCTCGCGAAAGCGGTACATCAGTCGCCAGATGCGTCAACTGACAGACTGCTTTCGCGAGCAAGCCCGCTCCCACAATTGGTTAGCGTCGTTCTTAAGCGCTTTTTACCAGCTTCACCGCCAGCACATCACACGGCGCGCCGTGCAGCACATCATTCGCGGTAGAGCCCAGCAGCAACGCCAGGCCGTGGCGGCCATGGCTGCCGACCACAATCAGGTCGCAGCCCTGTTCCTTGGCCAGGTGGTGGATTTCCTGGCGCGGCTGGCCGTAAGTGAGGTGGGAATTTTCCTTGGTCACTTCCGGGTATTTGAGGATCAGTCGGTCAAGGCGCTCTTTGGCCTGGTCGAACTGTTGTTGCTGCAACTGGGAAAGGTCCATGGGGACGTCGCCACCAAAGGCCATGGCCATGGGCTCGACGATGTGCACCAGCGAGAGTTTTGCGCCGCTGGCGACGGCGAAGGCGCGGGCGCGCTTGATCACTGGATCGCACTCTTCGGTCAGATCTACAGCGACCAGAATATGTTCGTAGGACATGGGGCGTTCCTCCAGGGGACTGCAATAAGTTCAGTATGGCTGCTTTCAAGCGGATGGGGTTGTATCAGCACAAATCCGCTCATCTAGAAATTCGGGAGTACACATATGACGGTCTGGATAGTGGTGTCAATCCTTCTGGTGGTTCTGAGCCCTCTGGCATGGCTGCGCCCGTCGCGTCATCAGAGCGGGCGGATGGCCCTGCGGATGGAGGCACGCCGCATGGGTCTGGCCATGCAGTTGGCACCTCAAGAGTGGCCATATTGGCTCAAGCAGGAGCCGCCGAGCCCTTGCGCGCAGTACTGCCGGCCACGGCGCGGCAGTGCGCCGGCGATCTGGAGTTATTGGCAGATGGAGCCAGGGGTTTGGGTCAATCAATGGCGCGAAGTGTGCGTCGATGAAAAGTTGTTGCCGCATTTTGCGACGTTGCCGGCCAACGTCTACAAGGTCGAAGCCGACAAGCAAATGATCGCCCTGTATTGGGGCGAGAAGGGCGAGGCAAGTGTGTTGAAGGACATTGATACGTTGCTTAAAGCCTTGGCGTAACGCCGTCCGAAGCAAGCTCGCCCTGACAGAAAGGCGGGCAATAAAAAGCCCGACATCATCATCGGGCTGGAGTTGGCCAGGCAGGCCGGTAAATCTGTGTTCATGCGTCGGATGTTCATCCAGGCGCGTTACGGTTGTCGCAAGCCTAGCGGCATATCCCGTTCTTTACAGTCTTTTCCCACATCTTTTCCATTATTGATCTCGTGAATAGTTGAGTATCGGCTAGGCGTAGGCTTGGGGGTGGGGTTCTGAAATGACTGGAAAGTCGCGTTTTTCCTAGCCTTTCGAGCGATTGACAATTGCTCGGAATTGGATGAAGGTGGCGTACCCAAATCAAACGGGCGTATGAATTGAGCGTTTGTCTGTCAGACGGCTCATACATAACCCCGACTATCGCATTGGCGGGTGTGCCTGGCGGATTGGCGTGAGCATTGACGTCATCATCAATGTCCAACCATAGGCCAGCGTCCAATGTGTACTGTTCAGCTTCCATATCGTGGAGATCAGTTGATGATTTACGAAGGTAAAGCCATCACGGTTAAGGCTCTTGAAAGTGGCATCGTCGAATTGAAATTCGACCTCAAGGGTGAGTCCGTCAACAAGTTCAACCGTCTAACCCTGAACGAACTGCGTCAGGCCGTAGACACCATCAAAGCAGATGCTTCGGTCAAGGGCGTGATCGTCTCCAGCGGCAAGGACGTGTTTATCGTCGGCGCTGACATCACCGAATTCGTAGACAACTTCAAGCTGCCCGATGCCGAGCTGGTGGCTGGCAACCTCGAAGCCAACAAGATTTTCAGCGATTTTGAAGACCTCAACGTGCCGACCGTTGCCGCGATCAATGGCATCGCGTTGGGCGGCGGCCTGGAAATGTGTCTGGCCGCAGACTTCCGCGTCATGTCGGCCACCGCCAAAATCGGCTTGCCTGAAGTCAAACTGGGCATCTACCCAGGTTTTGGCGGCACCGTCCGCCTGCCGCGCATCATCGGTGCCGACAACGCCATCGAGTGGATTGCCTCCGGCAAGGAAAACCGTGCTGAAGACGCGCTGAAAGTCGGTGCCGTCGATGCTGTGGTTGCTCCGGACAAACTGGCCGAAGCCGCACTGAACCTGATCAAAGGCGCCATCAGCGGCGAATTTGACTACAAGGCCAAGCGTCAGCCGAAACTGGAAAAACTCAAGCTCAACGCCATCGAACAAATGATGTCGTTCGAAACCGCCAAAGGTTTCGTGGCTGGCCAGGCCGGCCCGAACTACCCGGCGCCGGTTGAAGCGATCAAGACCATCCAGAAGGCTGCGAACTTCGGTCGCGACAAAGCCCTGGAAGTGGAAGCGGCAGGGTTCGTCAAACTGGCGAAAACCTCGGCGGCCCAGAGCCTGATCGGCCTGTTCCTGAACGATCAGGAGCTGAAGAAAAAGGCCAAGGCCTACGACGAAATCGCCAAAGACGTGAAACAGGCTGCCGTACTCGGCGCCGGTATCATGGGCGGCGGTATCGCCTATCAGTCGGCGTCCAAAGGCACGCCGATCCTGATGAAAGACATCAACGAGCACGGTATCGAGCAAGGCCTGGCGGAAGCCGCCAAGCTGCTGGTAGGCCGCGTTGATAAAGGCCGTATGACGGCTGCGAAAATGGCTGAAGTGCTTAACGGTATTCGTCCTACGCTGTCCTACGGCGATTTCGGTCACGTCGACCTGGTGGTCGAAGCGGTAGTCGAGAACCCTAAGGTCAAGCAGGCTGTACTGGCTGAAGTGGAAGCCCAGGTTAAAGACGACACCATCCTGGCCTCGAACACCTCGACGATTTCCATCAGCTTGCTGGCCAAGGCCCTCAAGCGTCCGGAAAACTTCGTCGGCATGCACTTCTTCAACCCGGTGCACATGATGCCGCTGGTGGAAGTGATCCGTGGCGAGAAGTCCAGCGAACTGGCGGTTGCCACCACCGTTGCCTATGCCAAGAAAATGGGCAAGAACCCGATCGTGGTCAACGACTGCCCGGGCTTCCTGGTCAACCGCGTGCTGTTCCCGTACTTCGGCGGTTTCGCCAAGCTGGTCAGTGCTGGTGTGGACTTTGTGCGCATCGACAAGGTCATGGAAAAATTCGGCTGGCCAATGGGCCCGGCGTACCTGATGGACGTGGTCGGCATCGACACCGGCCACCACGGTCGCGACGTAATGGCTGAAGGCTTCCCGGACCGCATGAAAGACGACCGCCGTTCGGCGATCGACGCGCTCTACGAAGCCAAGCGCCTGGGCCAGAAGAACGGCAAAGGCTTCTACGCTTACGAGGCCGACAAGAAGGGCAAGCAGAAGAAAGTGGCCGACCCATCGGTTCACGAAGTGCTCGCGCCGGTTATCTACGAACAGCGTGAGGTGTCCGACGAGGACATCATCAACTGGATGATGATCGCCCTGTGCCTGGAAACCGTGCGTTGCCTGGAAGACGGCATCGTTGAAACCGCCGCCGAAGCCGATATGGGCCTGGTGTACGGTATTGGCTTCCCTCCATTCCGTGGTGGTGCGCTGCGTTACATCGACTCGATCGGTCTGGCCGAGTTCGTTGCCCTGGCTGACAAATACGCTGATTTGGGCCCGCTGTACCACCCGACCGCGAAGCTGCGTGAGATGGCCAAAAATGGCCAGAGCTTCTTCGGTTAAGCGCCCAGACGACTAGAGCGAGAATATTTATGAGCTTGAATCCAAGAGACGTGGTGATTGTCGACTTCGGTCGCACGCCAATGGGCCGCTCCAAGGGCGGCATGCACCGCAACACCCGTGCCGAAGACATGTCGGCGCACCTGATCAGCAAGTTGCTGGAACGCAACGTCAAGGTCGACCCGAACGAAGTCGAAGACGTGATCTGGGGCTGCGTCAACCAGACCCTGGAGCAGGGCTGGAACATCGCGCGCATGGCCTCCTTGATGACGCAGATCCCGCACACGGCGGCCGGTCAGACTGTAAGCCGCCTGTGCGGTTCGTCGATGAGCGCGCTGCACACCGCTGCGCAAGCGATCATGACCGGTAACGGTGATGTGTTCGTCGTCGGCGGCGTGGAGCACATGGGCCACGTCAGCATGATGCACGGCGTCGACCCTAACCCGCACATGTCGCTGTACGCGGCAAAAGCGTCGGGCATGATGGGCCTCACCGCAGAAATGCTCGGCAAAATGCACGGCATTACCCGTGAAGCCCAGGACGCGTTCGCCCTGCGTTCCCACCAACTCGCCCAGAAGGCGACCGTGGAAGGCAAGTTCAAGGATGAAATCATCCCGATGAACGGCTACGACGAGAACGGCTTCCTGAAACTGTTCGATTACGACGAAACCATTCGTCCGGATACCACCCTGGAAAGCCTGGCGGCCCTCAAGCCTGCCTTCAATCCAAAGGGCGGCACCGTGACTGCCGGTAGTTCGTCGCAAATCACCGACGGTGCCTCATGCATGATCGTGATGTCGGCGCAGCGTGCCCAGGACTTGGGTATTCAGCCGATGGCCGTGATTCGTTCGATGGCCGTTGCGGGTGTGGACCCGGCAATCATGGGCTATGGTCCAGTACCGGCCACACAAAAAGCCTTGAAGCGCGCGGGCCTGACCATCTCCGATATCGACTTCTTCGAGCTCAACGAAGCTTTCGCCGCACAGGCCCTGCCAGTGCTGAAAGATTTGAAAGTGCTCGACAAGATGAACGAGAAGGTTAACCTGCACGGCGGTGCGATTGCCCTGGGCCACCCATTCGGTTGCTCCGGTGCTCGTATCTCCGGCACTTTGCTTAACGTGATGAAGCAAAATGGCGGCAACCTTGGGGTTGCAACCATGTGCATTGGCCTCGGCCAAGGCATTTCCACCGTCTTCGAACGCCTCTAAGCGTTGAGTTGACGGAAGCCGGGGCCCAGTGCCCCGGTTTTTGTTTTTTGGAATTTTTAATATTTTTTTTCAACAAATTTTGTAAGAGGGCCAGAGCATGAAAGTCGAACCCGGGCTCTACCAACATTATAAGGGGCCGCAGTACCGCGTTTTTAACGTGGCGCGGCACTCCGAGACCGAAGAAGAAGTCGTGTTTTACCAAGCACTGTATGGCGATTACGGCTTTTGGGTGCGCCCTTTGAGCATGTTCCTGGAGACCGTCGAAGTTGACGGCGAGCAGGTCCCGCGCTTTGCTTTGGTCCAGGCCGAACCCAGTCTTTTTTCAAGGCAATAACGGCAGGTCCCGCAGAATGCTGCGCTTGACCTCACCTTGTTGCCACTATATATAGCGTTGCCGCGACAGGCGCCAACTGCCTTTCACTTCTCGAATTCAGGAATTTTCCGATCCATGGGCAAATCGCTGGTCATTGTGGAATCCCCGGCTAAGGCCAAGACCATCAACAAGTACTTGGGTAACGAGTACGTGGTGAAGTCGAGTATCGGCCATATCCGAGACCTGCCCACCAGCGGTTCGGCTAGCGCCAGCAAGGAGCCGGCCGCCAAGCGCGGCAAGGCGGCTGCGGGCGAAGGTCCGGTGCTCACCCCTAAAGAGAAAGCGCGCAAGCAGCTGGTCTCCCGCATGGGTGTGGACCCGGAACATGGCTGGAAGGCCAAGTACGAAATCCTTCCCGGCAAGGAAAAGGTCATCGAAGAGCTGCGCCGGCTCGCCAAAGATGCTGACACCATCTATCTCGCGACGGACTTGGACCGCGAAGGGGAAGCCATTGCCTGGCACCTGCGGGAAGCCATCGGCGGTGACGACAGCCGCTACAAGCGTGTGGTGTTCAACGAAATCACCAAGAAAGCCATCCAGGAAGCCTTCTCCAAGCCGGGCGAGCTGGACATCGACCGTGTAAACGCCCAGCAGGCCCGTCGCTTCCTCGACCGCGTCGTGGGCTACATGGTCTCGCCATTGCTGTGGGCCAAGATCGCCCGTGGCCTGTCCGCCGGCCGTGTGCAATCGGTAGCGGTCAAGCTGGTGGTAGAGCGTGAGCGCGAGATTCGTGCGTTCAACCCCGAAGAATACTGGGAAGTGCACGCTGACCTCGGCACTGCCAAGGGCGCCAACGTGCGCTTTGAAGTGGCCCGTGAGAAAGGCGAGGCGTTCAAGCCGCTGAATGAAGCCCAGGCCATGGCTGCGCTGGAGAAGCTCAAATCTTCCAGCTACAGCATCGTCAAGCGTGAAGACAAACCGACCAGCAGCAAGCCGTCGGCGCCGTTCATCACCTCCACCCTGCAACAGGCCGCGAGCAACCGCCTGGGTTTCGGTGTGAAGAAAACCATGATGATGGCCCAGCGTCTGTACGAAGCCGGCTACATCACTTATATGCGTACCGACTCCACCAACCTGTCGCAAGACGCGGTGGCGATGGCGCGCACTTATATTGAAAGCGAGTTCGGCAAGAAATACCTGCCGGAGAAGCCGAACGTCTACAGCAGCAAAGAAGGCGCCCAGGAGGCTCACGAAGCGATTCGTCCTTCTGACGCCAACACCGAGCCAAGCAAGCTGAGTGGCATGGAACGCGACGCTGAGCGCCTCTACGAGCTGATCTGGCGCCAATTCCTGGCGTGCCAGATGCTGCCGGCGCAATACCTGTCCACCACCGTCAGTGTGGCGGCTTCCGACTTCGAGCTACGTGCCAAGGGCCGTATCCTCAAGTTCGACGGCTACACCCGCGTCATGCCGCAAATTGCCAAGCCAGGCGATGACGACGTGCTGCCGGACATGGCCCAGGGCGATACGCTCAAGCTGATCAAGCTCGACCCGTCCCAGCACTTCACCAAGCCGCCGGCGCGTTACTCCGAAGCCAGCCTGGTGAAAGAGATGGAAAAGCGCGGTATCGGTCGTCCTTCGACCTATGCGGCGATCATCTCGACCATTCAGGACCGTGGCTACGTGGCCCTGCACAACCGTCGTTTCTATTCGGAAAAGATGGGCGACATCGTCACTGAGCGCCTGTCCGAGAGTTTCTCCAACCTGATGGACTACGGCTTCACCGCCGGCATGGAAGAGAACCTCGATGACGTGGCCCAGGGCGAGCGCGACTGGAAAAACGTGCTCGACGAGTTCTACGGCGACTTCAAAAAGAAACTCGAAGTGGCCGAAAGCCCTGAGAGCGGCATGCGTGCCAACCAGCCGGTAATGACTGACATCCCGTGCCTGACCTGCGGGCGCCCGATGCAGATTCGTACGGCGTCCACCGGTGTGTTCCTCGGTTGCTCGGGCTATAGCCTGCCGCCGAAAGAGCGCTGCAAGGCCACCGTCAATCTGGTGCCGGGTGACGAAATCGCGGCAGACGACGAGGGTGAATCCGAGTCGCTGGTACTGCGCGGCAAGCACCGTTGCCCGATCTGCAGCACGGCAATGGATGCCTACCTGCTCGACGAGAAGCACAAGTTGCACATCTGCGGTAACAATCCGGATTGCGACGGCTACGAGATCGAAGAGGGCAGCTACCGCATCAAGGGCTACGAAGGCCCGAGCCTGGAATGCGACAAGTGCGGCAGCGAGATGCAGCTCAAGACCGGCCGTTTCGGCAAGTTCTTTGGTTGCACCAACCCGACCTGCAAGAACACCCGCAAACTGCTGAAAAGCGGTGACGCGGCGCCGCCGAAGATGGACCCGGTGAAGATGCCCGAACTCAAGTGCGAGAAGGTCAACGACACCTACATCCTGCGTGACGGCGCATCGGGGCTGTTCCTGGCCGCAAGCCAGTTCCCGAAAAACCGCGAGACCCGCGCGCCGCTGGTGCTGGAGATCGTGCCGCACAAGGACGAAATCGATCCTAAGTACCACTTCCTGTGTGAAGCGCCGAAGAAGGACCCCGACGGTCGTCCGGCGGTGATCCGTTACAGCCGTAAAACCAAGGAGCAGTACGTGCAGACCGAAGTGGACGGCAAGCCTACCGGCTGGAAAGCGTTCTACGACGGTGGCAAGTGGAAGGTCGAGGACAAGCGCCAGGGCGCTTGATCGGCTCATCTGCGAAATAAAAAGGCCGCCTGCATAGGCGGCCTTTTTTTGCGCTTGCAGTGCGTTCGGCTGATCCGTGACACTGTTCAGCCAGCATCACGCTTATTCGTTGTGGAGATTGCCGTTATGGCCAACGAACTCTATACCCGTACCAATCAGAAAATTTACTTCGCGGGTTTGTCCCTGGAAGCCCTTGGCCGGGCCGAGGAAGGGAAGGAGATGAATGCCATCGCGCTGGTCCAGGCCGGGCGTGAAGCGGCGTTGTTCCACCTGTACGGCGCGCTGTTGGGGTTGTGTCATGAGATTGCCGGGTTCTACCGTCTGCCCCAGGCTGGTTCGCCGCGTGCAGAAATGATCATGAATCACGACGTGCTGGCGAGCATGGCCATCCCTGAACTGGCCGAGTTGGTAGAAATGGCCCAAAGCCCCGACAGTTGGGTAGCCCGTCTGCTCAAGGCGCATGCCGATATGTTCCAGCCGCCACGTGTTCCCCATGTGCCCAAGGGCGATGTGACACAGCCGCTGATCGTGGCAGTGGCTCTGGAAGAAGATGAGCCCAAGCCATTGAGCCGGGAAGAGCTGGAGAGCTGGCGTCAGGCGCTCAAAAAGATGGCGCTGCGGTTTCGTGAAGGGTTGAACGAGTGCTGAGGCGTTTTCGCTAAGCTGCATTCAAAACTGTGGGAGCGGGCTTGCTCGCGAAAGCGGAGTATCAGTCAACAGTTTCATTACTGACCCACCGCATTCGCGAGCAAGCCCGCTCCCACAGTTGAACCGAGCAGGCAGTACATCCGGCACAGGGCTCGCAACCTTCAATAAGCACCATTCATCAAGCCGTAAAGAAACCTGTTCAGATCCGCAGCGAGGCGGGGTGGATGACTGATATAATCCCGGCCTTTCGTGGAGAACAGACTTTTATGCCAACGTCCTTTCTGGAAATTGTTGAATTGCCTGACGGCCGAATCGAGCTGCGCCGGGCTGAGGACGAGGGTTCTCTGGTTATCTTGGATTTTTCCGAGGACGCAAAAGCGTTCCTGCAAGGCCAGCACGTGGAAGTAGCGAAAGCCATGTTGAGCGTGGGCGTGCAGATGGCAGGTCGCCTGGCAGAAGGCGAACCGGAGAAGGATGACGGCCCGCGGGTTCTTCACTGAGTTTTTGTGGCGCGTTGGCTCGTTCCAGTGAAGGGGCTTGCTGCTGCAGTTGGCCTTTTGTGGCGAGCGGGCTTGCCCCGCGATGGGCTGCAAAGCGACCCTAAATAGATTTAATGCGGTGTATCAGGTATTCCACGGTGCTTGGTTTTGGGGCCGTTTCGCAGCCCAATGCGGGGCAAGCCCGCTCGCCACAGCAAGCCTACATTCCATGGTAAACCCCATTGCCACAGGCGTACCTCTGCCACATAGGCAAGCAGCTAGCCTGATTACCCCAATCGAATATTCAAGCTCTGTGCATCGCCCGTACGTGCGGCGCTGATCAACTGCTGCTTGGCGGTAGCGTTCAGCGGGTTCAGCCAGCTCACCACGGTGTGGCTGCGGCCTAGGCGCAAGGCCTCGCAAGTCAATTGCTGGGCGCTTTGCGTGCCGCGCGGTTGCAGCAGCAGGATGCGCTCACGGTTGAGGCCGGCATCCCGCAGCCACGCCTGGGTCAGGCTGGCTGGCGGGGCGATCAGCGTCAGCCAGCGCGCGTCCTGCTCCTCGCTCAATTCGCGAAGGATCGGCGCCAGCAGGCTCAGGCAGCTCCCGGCAGCACCGCGCAACGACAGCTCACTGAACGCCTCAGGTTCGGAGCCCCAAGGGGCTTCGACCGTTTCCTTGAGGATGGGCGCAAGGGGTTGGGCCATAAAGGCCTCGAACAGCGACAGTTGTGTGTGTTGTGGGGTGTGCACGAGCTGCATGGTGCCTCCTTTAGCGGCGAATGACGCCAACGCTCAAGCCTTCGATCACCAGGTCCTGATCTTTCAGGTTCACTTCAATCGGGGCGAACTCAGGGTTCTCGGCCATCAGCCAGACCTTGCTGCCTTCGCGCTTGAAGCGTTTGACGGTGACTTCATCGCCGATACGCGCGACGACGATCTGGCCATTACGGGCTTCGCGGGTGGTGTGGACGGCCAGCAGGTCGCCGTCGAATATCCCCACGTCCTTCATGCTCATGCCGTGTACGCGCAACAGGTAGTCGGCACGCGGATGGAAGAAGGTCGGGTTGATGTTGCAGGATTCCTCGACGTGCTGTTGCGCCAGGATCGGCGCACCGGCGGCGACGCGACCGATGATCGGCAGCGTCGACTCGTCGGCCTTGGCTTCGAAGCCAGGGATGCGAATGCCGCGTGAAGCCCCTGGGGTCATCTCGATCGCGCCTTTGCGAGCGAGGGCCTTGAGGTGTTCTTCGGCAGCGTTGGGGGATTTGAACCCCAGTTCCAGCGCAATTTCCGCTCGTGTCGGCGGGTAGCCGTTGTCATCGAGGCAGCGCTTGATAAAAGCCAGAATCTCAGCTTGGCGTGGCGTCAGTTTTAGCATGTTGATCGCTCTGTCTTTTTATACAGTGACTGGGATTATATACAGTGAACTGCACTTGGCAATCATCCTTTTTTGGCACTCCGCTGGACGGTCATTCGTCACCCGTCCTGCAAGGCAGAGACAGCGCTGCCTACAGACCGGAAAGGATGTGATTAAATAGCGGCGAATTAGATGACTGCCCGGCCGGAAAACGGACTCGCAGGCTTGACAAGACACACACTGAAACGTATGTTTCAAACAAGTGTTTGTCAGGCGGAGTAGCCATGGCCCAGTCGGAAACCGTTGAACGCATTCTCGATGCTGCCGAGCAATTGTTCGCGGAAAAAGGATTTGCTGAAACTTCATTGCGGCTGATCACCAGCAAGGCTGGGGTCAACCTTGCCGCAGTGAACTACCATTTCGGCTCGAAAAAAGCCCTGATCCAGGCTGTGTTCTCGCGCTTTCTGGGGCCATTCTGCGCCAGCCTCGACCGTGAGCTGGAGCGCCGCCAGACCAAGCCTGAAAACAAGCCAAGCCTGGAAGACCTGCTGGAAATCCTGGTCGAGCAGGCGCTGGTGGTGCAACCACGCAGCGGCAACGACCTGTCGATCTTCATGCGTCTGTTGGGCCTGGCCTTCAGCCAGAGCCAGGGTCACCTGCGGCGTTACCTGGAAGACATGTACGGCAAGGTTTTCCGCCGCTATATGTTGCTGGTCAACGAAGCTGCCCCGCGTATTCCGCCGATTGAGCTGTTCTGGCGCGTGCACTTCATGCTCGGCGCGGCCGCGTTCAGCATGTCCGGGATCAAGGCGTTGCGAGCGATCGCCGAAACCGATTTCGGCGTGAACACGTCCATCGAGCAAGTGATGCGCCTGATGGTGCCGTTCCTTGCCGCCGGCATGCGCGCCGAAACCGGCGTGACCGACCAGGCCATGGCCGCCGCGCAATTGCGCCCACGCAGCAAATCGACACCGGCTGTCGCCAAGGCGTGACCTGCCCGGGTGTGCGCGGCCGCTTGCATCCGCTAAGCTAGCCGCCATGCCGATTTCAGCTATTTACTCGCAACCCGTTGTTTTCACCGAGCACCCGTTATTAAGGGCGCCACGTGAGGGCAACGGGTTGTGTGCGTTATTTAAGGAAGGTTTATGACTGCTGCCCTGCAAGGTTCTTTAATGGTCGATGTGGCCGGTACTTGGCTGACGGCCGAGGATCGCCACCTGTTGCGCCAGCCTGAAGTGGGCGGGCTGATCATTTTTGCACGCAATATCGAGCACCCACGCCAGGTGCGCGAATTGAGCGCGGCGATCCGTGCCGTGCGCCCGGACCTGCTGCTGGCCGTCGACCAGGAAGGCGGCCGCGTGCAGCGCCTGCGCCAGGGCTTTGTGCGCCTGCCAGCCATGCGTTTATTGGCGGATAAACCGAATGCCGAATACCTTGCCGAGCAATGCGGCTGGATCATGGCCACTGAAGTGCTGGCGGTCGGCCTTGACCTGAGTTTCGCCCCGGTGCTGGACCTGGATTACCAGCGCAGCGCCGTGGTCGGCACGCGTTCGTTCGAAGGCGACCCCGAGCGCGCCGCCGTGCTCGCAGGCGCCTTCATTCGCGGCATGAACAGCGCCGGCATGGCCGCTACCGGTAAACACTTCCCTGGCCACGGTTGGGCTGAGGCCGATTCCCACGTCGCGATTCCCAATGATGAGCGCAGCCTGGAACAGATTCGCGCGAATGACCTGGTGCCTTTCGCGCGCCTGAGCAAACAGTTGGCGGCCGTGATGCCTGCCCACGTCATCTACCCACAGGTTGACGCCCAGCCAGCCGGTTTCTCGCGTCGCTGGTTGCAGGATATTTTGCGTGGCGAGTTGCAGTTCGATGGGGTTATTTTCAGCGACGACCTGTCTATGGCGGGTGCGCATGTGGTCGGTGATGCGGCCAGTCGAATCGAGGCGGCGTTGACGGCCGGCTGTGATATGGGCCTGGTGTGCAATGACCGCGCGGCTGCCGAACTGGCGCTGACGGCTGCGCAACGCATGAAGGTCACGGCGTCTGCCCGAATCGCGCGTATGCGTGGGCAGGCGATTGCCTCTACGGACTATAAGCAGGACCCGCGTTGGTTGGCGGCGCTTACTGCGTTGCGGGATGCTCAGTTGATCGACTGATAACCGTGGCGCGCCCTTCGCGAGCAAGCCCGCTCCCACATTCGACCGCATTCCAAAAGGATGTACGCGATTAAATGTGGGAGCGGGCTTGCTCGCGAAGGCGGTGTGTCAGTCAGCGCTTCTCTTGCTTGTGGGGCAACGGCGCAAACAACGCCTCGATATCCTCGTTACCCAACTGCCAATCCCCCGTCTTGCGTCCGTCCAGCACACCTGCCGCCAGGTCGGATTTTTCCTTCTGCAGGTGTTGGATTTTCTCCTCCACCGTGCCCCGGGCAATCATCTTGTAGACGAACACCGGCTTCTCCTGCCCGATGCGATACGCTCGGTCGGTGGCCTGGTTTTCCGTGGCCGGGTTCCACCATGGGTCGTAGTGGATCACCGTGTCGGCTTCGGTCAGGTTCAAGCCCACGCCGCCAGCCTTCAAGCTGATCAGAAAAATCTGCAGCTTGCCGCTCTGGAAATCCTTCACTGGCGTGCGCCGGTCGCGGGTCTGGCCGGTCAGCAGTGCGTAGGCCACGCCGCGTTTTTTCAGTTCGGCTTCGATCAGGCTGAGCATTGAGGTGAACTGGGAGAACAGCAGAATCCGGCGCCCTTCGGCAAACAGCTCTTCGAGCATTTCCATCAGGCTGTCCAGCTTGCCCGAACTGCTGCCCCGGGCAGGCAGGGTGGCGTCGTTGACCAGGCGCAGGTCGCAGCACACCTGGCGCAGCTTGAGCAGCGCTTCAAGAATGATGATCTGGCTGCGCGCGACGCCTTTACGGGTGATTTCGTCGCGCACTTTTTTATCCATGGCCAGGCGCATGGTCTCGTACACGTCGCGCTGGGCCTCATTGAGGTCAACCCAATGGATGATCTCGGTCTTGGGCGGCAGTTCCGTTGCCACCTGTTCCTTGGTGCGCCGCAGCAGGAAGGGTTTTATCCGACCGTTGAGGTGCTGCAAGCGCACGTCACTGGCGCGTTTTTCGATGGGCACGCGGTAATCGCGATTGAAGCTTTTTACGTCACCCAGCCAGCCCGGCAGCAGGAAGTGAAACAGCGACCACAGTTCGCCCAAGTGGTTTTCCAGCGGTGTGCCACTCAGGCACAGGCGCTGGCGCGCATTCAGTTCGCGGGCCGCCTGGGCGGCCTTGCTGTTGGGGTTCTTGATGTATTGGGCTTCATCGAGAATCAGTATGTGCAAGGGCAGGGCAGCGAGTGGTTCGATGTCCTTGGGCAGCAATGCATATGTGGTCAGCAGCAGGTCATAGTCCTGCAGGTTGGCGAAGTGCTTTTTGCGCGTGGCGCCATACAGCGCCTGCACCTTGAGTTGCGGCGTGAAGTGCGCCGCTTCGTCGAGCCAGTTCGGGATCAGGCTGGTGGGCATCACCACCATGCATGGCCGGTCGAGGCGCCCGGCGGCTTTCTCAGTAAGAATATGCGCCAGGGTTTGCAGGGTTTTACCCAGGCCCATGTCATCCGCGAGAATCCCGCCCACCTCGAGTTGGCGCAGCGACTGCATCCAGCTCAAACCTTCCAGCTGGTAGGGGCGTAAGGTCGCGTTTAAACCCTCGGGCGCCACACAGCTGAAATCCTTGATGTCGCGCAGGCGCTGGGCGAAGTTGCGGATCTTCTCGCCGCCTTCCCATTGCAGCGGCAGGTCTTCCAGCGGGTTGAGGCGAATCGCATCGGCCTTGGCCAGGCGCAAGGTGGTGGTGCCGGTTTCCTGCAGGTAAAACTCGCCGAGGGTGGCCAGCACCGGTTTCAATCGGCCGTAGGGCAGTGCCACCTGCAGCGGGCCGTGGCCGTTGGGCAGGCCGGGAATATTCACCAGGATCAGCTCGTCATCGCGGCGCCGGGCAAGTTTTTCCGGGTTGAGGATCTCGGTGTGCGAACGCATCAGGTTCAGCAGGATCGGCAACAGGCTCAGGCGCTCACCATTGACGATGATGCCCAGTTCCAGGTCGAACCAGTCACGCTCCGGGCCCTCGTCGACCGTCGCGTACCAGTCGTCGACGGCGCTCAGGTCGAAGCCGAAATCCTCATCGATCTGCAGCTCCCAACCCTCGGCGCGCAGGGCTGGCGATGCGTTAAGGGTAAAGTTCAGCCAGGCGCTGTCATTGACCATCTCAAACAATTCACCGGCACTCTCCGGCAACGCCTTGCTCTGGCGCGTGGCGATCTTGAAGCCCAGCAGGCGCAATTGCTCGCGATAAGGCTGCTCCAGCTCCGGGTGGCGCTTGATGCGCAGGCTCTGGGTGTCCTGGCGCACGACGATATCGGCGTTCTTCTGCCCGCTGACATAGTTACCCAGGTAGTTGAATGACAGCGCGGCACGGTGCTGGATATAGCGCTGCATCTTGCCATTGCGCGGTTCAAACGCGCTGAACTCAACACTGGCCAGCCACAGGCGCGGCACGGGCCGCACCTCTTCCATCACCACTTGCGGCAACACCACGCGGTTATCCAGCACGGCCTGGAGCTTTTCCAGCAGTTCGGCATCCTGCGCCGCCGCCGGGTAGGCCAGGGTTTCCTGGACCTTGAGCAACACTGCCGCAATATGTTTGCAGTTGGTGTGCACCGGGCACGTGCAGCGGCTGTCCACCAGGATCAGCGTGCCTTTGGCCGATTCGCGCAGCGAGATGGTCTGCCGGTAAACGTTACCGCCCGAGCCTTCGCAACTGGCCACGATGGTGCTGTCGCCGGACTCGACGATGCGCACGCGGTTTTCCAGGGCGTAGCGCCGCCCGCGCTCAAGGCTTTGCTCTTTAAAGCGATTGGCCCACGAAGGGGCCAGGGGTTTGGTCAACGACGACGTCAGGGGCATGGCGCTGGATCAGTCCTGAATGTCGGGCGGTGGCGCACTGGGTGGTTTGGCGGTCAGCGAAGTGATCTTGATCAGCAGGGCGAGGTGGCCGCCGTCCAGGTAGTTGAGCTGATTGTTTTTGGTGCGCACGTCTTGCTGGCTCAGGTGTTCGCTGGCAATGACGCTACCGTTGGCGTCGAACTGGTTGATCCAGAAGTCGGCGTCGATGTCGGTAAAGCGCCCCAGTTGCAGGTTCAGGGTACCTTCGATGGGAAACTGGCCGAACTGTTCTTGGCCATCGCTGATGGCCAGTTTCACCGGTTGTTCGCCCAGGTTTTGGTCCCAGGCCCGGTGCAGCAGCACGGTGTAACTGTTGTCGGCACTGAGTTTGTCGACGATGTTGCCCAACCGCGGCGGGCTGATTTTGTCCGCAGGCAACCGTGAAGCCCCGGCGTCCCAGTTTTCCGGTGCCGCGCGGCTACTGATAACCGGCTCGGCGTTCTGGCGGACCAGGATCATTTCCACCAGGTACGGGCTGTCGGCAAACGCCGAAGGGGCAACGACCACCAATAACAAGCTCAAAATGCGGAACAGGCGCATTGGGGCGTCCTTCAAGCAGATTTCGGGATGAGGCGCTCAAACAGCGCCTCCAATGTATTAAAGCGTTCTTCGGCGCGTTCCATCGGCACCATGAACTTGAACAGCGTAGCCCCTTCAAACTTGTAGCGGTTGGGCTGGCCCTGAATCAGCTTGATCAACACCAGCGGGTCCACCGGCGTTTGCGCTTCGAACTCGATACGCCCGCCTTGCGGTCCGGCATCGACCTTCTTGATGCCAAGCTGCTCGGCCTGCAATTTGAGCAGGGTCAGGCGCACCAGGTTCTTGGTCGGCTCGGGCAACAGGCCGAAGCGGTCGATCATCTCCACTTGCAGGTCCTTGAGACCGTCTTCGTCGGTGGCCGAAGCGATGCGCTTGTACAGGATCAGTCGCGCGTGTACGTCCGGCAGGTAGTCTTCCGGAATCAATGCCGGCAAGCGCAGGTTGATTTCCGGGCCGCCGCCCAAGGGTTGATCGAGGTTCGGTTGCTCGCCTTTACGGATGGCTTTCACCGCGCGCTCGAGCATCTCCATATAAAGGGTGAAACCCACGGCCTGGATCTGCCCGCTCTGGCCGTCGCCCAACAGTTCGCCTGCGCCACGGATTTCCAGGTCGTTGGTGGCGAGTACAAACCCGGCACCGAGGTCCTGGGTGTTGGCGATGGCTTCCAAACGCTTTTCGGCGTCGCCGGTAATTTGCTGGCGCGGTGGCGTCAGCAAATAGGCATACGCTTGGTGGTGGCTACGCCCGACGCGGCCACGCAGTTGATGCAGCTGCGCCAGGCCGAACTTGTCGGCACGCTCGATGATGATGGTGTTGGCGCTCGGCACGTCGATGCCGGTCTCGATGATGGTCGAGGCGATCAGCACGTTGAAGCGCTTGTGGTAGAAATCGCTCATCACCTGTTCGAGGTCGCGTTCGCGCATCTGCCCGTGGCCGATGGCGATGCGTGCTTCCGGCACCAGCTCGGCGAGGTCGGCGGCGCACTTCTCGATGGTCTTCACGTCGTTGTGCAGGTAGTACACCTGCCCGCCGCGCAGCAATTCCCGCAGCAGTGCTTCCTTGACCGTGCTTTTGTTCTGCTCCATCACGAACGTGCGCACCGACAAGCGACGGGCGGGCGGCGTGGCGATGATCGACAGGTCGCGCATGCCCGACACGGCCATATTCAGCGTGCGCGGAATCGGCGTGGCGGTGAGGGTGAGGATGTCGACTTCGCTGCGCAGGTTCTTCAGTTGTTCTTTCTGACGCACACCAAAGCGGTGCTCTTCGTCGATGATCACCAGGCCCAGGTTTTTGATCTTCACGTCGTCCGACAGCAGCTTGTGCGTGCCGATCACGATGTCGATCTTGCCTTCAGCTAAATCGGCGACGGCAGCATTCACTTCCTTGGCGGACTTGAAGCGGCTCATCACTTCGACGCTCACCGGCCAGTCGGCAAAGCGGTCGCGGAAGCTGTTGTAGTGCTGCTGGGCGAGCAGGGTGGTCGGCACCAGAATCGCCACCTGCTTGCCGCCGTGCACCGCAATAAAGGCGGCGCGCATGGCCACTTCGGTCTTGCCGAAGCCCACGTCGCCACACACCAGGCGGTCCATCGGCTTGGGCGCGAGCATGTCGGCGCGCACCGCTTCGATGGTGGTTTGCTGGTCCGGAGTTTCTTCGAAGGCGAAGCCGGCGCTGAAGGTGGCGTAGTCGGCCTTCGGGTCCGCGAAGGCGTAACCTTCACGGGCCGCACGGCGCGCATAGATGTCGAGCAATTCGGCAGCCACATCGCGCACTTGTTCGGCGGCTTTGCGCTTGGCTTTCTGCCAGGTCTCGGAGCCCAGGCGGTGCAACGGCGCCAGGGCATCGTCGCTGCCGGTGTAGCGGGCGATCAAGTGCAGGCTGGCTACCGGCACATAAAGCTTGGCGCCTTCGGCGTATTCCATGGTGAGGAATTCGGCGGCTTGGTTATCGATCTCCAGGGTCTGCAGGCCCAGGTAGCGGCCCACGCCGTGGTCGATATGCACCACCGGCGCGCCTTCGCGCAGCTCGGTCAGGTTTTTGATGACCGCGTCGTTGTTGGCGTCCGCGCGTTTTTCACGGCGACGGCGCTGCATCACGCGCTGGCCGAACAGCGGGCTTTCGGCGATCAGCGCCAGGGCCGGGTCGTCCAGCAACAAACCTTCATCCAGCGGCGCGATGGTGATCGCCAGGCGCTCTTTGCTCGCGACGAAATCCGGCCAGCTGTCGACGGTTTTCGGGCGCAGCTTCAGGCGTTCGAGCAATTCCAGCAGCACTTCGCGACGGCCGGCGGATTCGGCGGTAAACAGCACGCGGCCGGGGAAATCACCGAGGAAGTTGGACAGCGCCTCCAGCGGTTGCGTGGCTTTGGCCTGGATCGCCAGATCCGGCAGTGTGCCCGCCGGGAAGCGCTCGCGGCCGCTGCCGGTGTCCACGTCCTGTTGGCTGGCAACCACGCGCGGCCAGTTTTTCAGGCGGGCGAAGCAGTCTTCCACCGGCAGGAACAGCTCGGCGGGCGGCAATAAAGGACGCGACGGATCGACGCGGCGCTCTTCATAGCGACTGCGCACGTCGTTCCAGAAGTTTTCCGCTGCCTGCTCGATGCCCGGCAGCGAGAACACTTGGGTGTCCTGGGGCAGGTAATCGAACAGGGTGGAGGTTTCGTCAAAGAACAGCGGCAGGTAGTACTCGATACCGGCCGGTGTGATCCCGCTGCTCAAGTCCTGGAAGATCGGGCAACGGCGGAAGTCCACGTCGAAGCGTTCACGAAAACGTGCCTTGAAGCGCGTGACCGCGTCTTTTTGCAGCGGGAATTCCCGTGCCGGCAGCAGCTTGATCGAGTCCACTTTATCTATGGAGCGTTGGTTGTCCGGATCGAAGGTGCGCAGCGTTTCGATTTCGTCATCGAACAGGTCGATGCGGTACGGCAATTTGCTGCCCATCGGGAACAGGTCGATCAACGCCCCGCGCACGGCGAACTCGCCGTGTTCGTACACCGTGTCGACGCAGCGGTAGCCGCTGGCCTCGAGGCGCGTGCGCATCTGTTCCACGTCGAGCTTCTGGCCGACATCCAGCACCAGGCTGCTGCCCAGCAGGAACTTGGTCGGTGCCAGGCGATGCAGGGCCGTGGTGATCGGCACCACCAGCACGCCGTGAGCCAGTTCCGGCAAGCGGTAAAGGCTGGCGATGCGCTGGGAGATGATGTCCTGGTGCGGCGAGAACAGATCATAGGGCAGGGTTTCCCAGTCGGGAAAATGCAGCACCGGTAAATCGGGGGCGAAGAAGCTCAGCTCCTGCTCCAGCCGCTCGGCGCTTTGGCTGTCGGCGGTGAGCAGCAGGGTAAAGCGCTTGGCTGCGCTGGCAGCCTCGGCAATGGCCAGGCTCAGGGCGGCACCGGGCAGGTTGCCCCAGTGCTGTTTACCTGCCGCGGCAGGGAGAAGCGGTAGACGCAGAACGGGCACGGAAGGTTGAGCTCCAAGCGTTGCGACAAAGTCGGTAATTGTAACGGCCTGAGGTGCCGCCTGTCAGTTGCTGACTGAGCCTATTACGGTTTGTAGGAAATGTAGTGGCTAAGACAAACAATGGCGTGTTTTGACTCAATATGTAGTGCCATTTTGTGCAGATGTTTCGGAGGGTTACGGACAAGTCGGGGTTGGCGCTCAACGAACGGCCTTCTGGAACCCGCGTATTTACTGGGCTGCAGCGGGGTGTGATTTTTTCGCAAGCACTTTTTGTTGCCTGACGCGCATTGCTCCGAGGCCGGTCGGGCGGCATAATGTAGCCCCTTTTTTCTGCCCCTACATGTGGAAGGTTCCCGTGACTCAGAAGCCCGACCAGTGTCTTGGTGAATGGATCGACCGTGAAGCGCTCGCTGAAGCGATGATTCCGCTTATCGGTCAGCTGTACCGCAATAACAATGTGGTGAGCTCGATCTATGGCCGCAGCCTGATCAACCAGTCAGTCATCGCGATTCTCAAAGCGCATCGCTTTGCTCGCCATCGTTCTGCCGACGACAGCGAACTCTCCGTCCACGAAACATTCCCTCTGCTTAAAGCCATGAGCGAGCTCAAGCTCGGCGCGGCCTCGGTAGACCTGGGCAAGCTGGCTTACAAGTTTCGCAAAGAAGGTGCTGGCCGCAGCGCCGAGCAGTTCGTGCGTGAAGAAATGGCCGATGTGGTTGGCCAGCAAAACGCTGCTGCCCGCAAAGGCACTGATGTCGTGCTGTACGGTTTCGGTCGTATCGGCCGTCTGCTGGCGCGCATCCTGATCGAAAAAACCGGTGGCGGCGACGGCCTGCGCCTGCGTGCCATTGTGGTACGTAAAGGCGCCGAGAACGACCTGACCAAGCGCGCCAGCCTGCTGCGTCGCGACTCGGTACACGGTCCGTTCAACGGCACCATCGTCATCGACGAAGAAAACAACACCATCACCGCCAACGGTAACCTGATCCAGGTGATCTACGCGAAGAACCCGGCTGAGGTGGATTACACCCAGTACGGCATCAAGGACGCCCTGCTGGTGGACAACACCGGCGTATGGCGTGATGCCGAAGGCCTGGGCCAGCACCTGGCTTGCCCGGGTATCGATCGCGTTGTGCTGACGGCGCCTGGCAAAGGCAAGCTGAAGAACATCGTTCACGGCATCAACCACGTTGAAATCACCGCCGACGACAAGATCGTGTCCGCTGCTTCCTGCACCACCAACGCCATCGTGCCGGTGCTGAAGGCTGTGAATGACAAGTTCGGTATCGTTAACGGTCACGTTGAAACGGTTCACTCGTACACCAACGACCAGAACCTGATCGACAACTTCCACAAAGGCGATCGCCGTGGCCGTAGCGCCGCGCTGAACATGGTTATCACCGAGACCGGTGCTGCCACCGCTGCTGCCAAGGCCCTGCCTGAGCTGGCCGGCAAGCTGACCGGTAACGCGATCCGCGTTCCGACGCCAAACGTGTCGATGGCCATTCTCAACCTGAACCTTGAGAAAGCCGCCACCCGTGAAGAGATGAACGAGTACCTGCGCTACATGGCGCTGCACTCCGACCTGCATAAGCAGATCGACTTCGTTAATTCGCAGGAAGTGGTCTCCACCGACTTCGTTGGCTCGCGCCACGCCGGTGTGGTGGACGCTGAGGCGACCATCACCCAGGACAACCGCGTTGTACTGTACGTCTGGTACGACAACGAGTTCGGCTACAGCTGCCAGGTGGTTCGTGTGATGGAAGACATGGCTGGGGTTAACCCGCCTGCGTTCCCGCGCTAAGCCTCTGCGGTGAATGAAAAAGCCCCGACTGGTTCGGGGCTTTTTTGTGCCTGCGGGTTGTGTAGTGGCTGGCAGGGCCTCTTCGCGAGCAAGCCCGCTCCCACATTCGACCGCATTTCTTCAGGATATACGCGGCTAAATGTGGGAGCGGGCTTGCTCGCGAAGGCGATTTATCAGGCGCCACCCACCATCGAAGCCTGCGCCGTGCGCAGTTCATGCCGATTGCCCTTGAACAGGATCAGTGTGGCAATCAACCCCAACACCGCCGCCCCACTGAGCCAGATTCCCGGTGCCGCCTTGTTGTCCAGCACATGGATCAGATAGGTGCAGGCCGCCGGCGTGAAGCCACCGAACGTTGCGGTTGCCAAACTGTAGGCCAGGGAGAAGCCGGTTGTGCGAACTTCCACCGGCATGATCTCGGTCAGCGCTACGACCATCGCACCGTTGTACGAGCCGTACAGGAACGACAACCACAACAACACAATCAGCAGGTGGTTAAAGCTCGGGTTGGCCACCAGCCAGGACAGCGCCGGGTAAGCCGTGAGGATCGCCAGAATCGTCGCACCCAGCAGCAGCGGCTTGCGCCCGATCTTGTCCGACACCGCGCCCATCACCGGCAGCCAGATGAAGTTGGAAATGCCCACGCACACCGTCACCAGCAACGCATCGAAATCCGAGAGGTGCAATTCGGCCTTGCCGAAGGTCGGGGTGTAGGCGGTGATCAGGTAGAACGACACAGTGGTCATTACTACCAGGGCCATACCGGCGATGACGATGCCAAAGTTCTGACCGATAGAGCGGACGATTTCCTGCAGGGTAGGGCGGTGTTTGCGCGCCTGGAACTCAGGCGTTTCTTCCAGCGAGCGACGAATCACGAAAATCACCGGCACGATCAGGCAGCCGATCAGGAACGGCACGCGCCAGCCCCAGTCACCCATTTCTTCGGGGCTTAGCCAGTGGTTCAAGCCCACGCCGAGCAAACCGGCGAACACCACGGCGGCTTGCTGGCTGGCGGACTGCCAACTGACGAAGAAGCCCTTGCGGCCCGGTGTGGCGATTTCCGCCAGGTACACCGACACGCCGCCCAACTCGACGCCTGCCGAGAAACCCTGGAGCAGTCGACCGAACAGCACGATCAGCGGCGCGGCCACACCCAATGTGGCATAGCCGGGTACGCAGGCGATGAGGACGGTGCCGGCGGCCATCAAGGCCAAGGTGATGACCAGGCCTTTCTTGCGGCCGTGGCGGTCGATGTAGGCACCGAGGAAGATTGCGCCCAGGGGCCGCATCAGGAACCCGGCGCCGAAGGTCGCCAGGGACAGCATCAGCGAAGCAAAGGCGCTGTCGCTGGGGAAGAAGGTTTTGGCGATGGCCGTGGCATAGAAGCCATAGACCATGAAGTCGAACATCTCTAGGAAGTTGCCGCTGACAACGCGAAAAATCGCTTTGCCTTTGCCCGTTGTAGTGGACATGTCATGCACTCATTTTGGCTGTCTTATTAGTGATCCTTGGTCATCATTCGTCCTGCCTGCAGTTTTGTAACCATATGTGTATTGGCTACTACAGGCAATAAAAACTGATAGCAAGCTGACTAATTGCCGCAACATCAGAGGGCAGCGAAAAAACAATGTGGGAGCGGGCTTGCTCGCGAAAGCGGTGTGTCAGTCAACTTATGAATAACTGACCCACCGCTTTCGCGAGCAAGCCCGCTCCCACACGGGATTTGCGTTTAATTCAGGAGGCTTTTGCGCAGGCTGTCCGACAGGCCTTTCGGCGCCAGCCAGATGCCAAGGTAGGCTTTTGCCAACTCATCATCGCGACTGCTGAACACCACCTGCTCGTTGATCTCCAGGTTCAACCCACGGCCAGGACGAAAGTCGAGGGCATAACGATCACCGCTGCGGATGTTTCGAAAGCTGGCATGCAGTTGGTCCAGTTCAGGCTTCAAGCGGGCCAGGGTGGCGCTGCTTTGCTGGCGTTCCAGCGCCGTGTTGGCAGCCTTGATCACATCATTACGATCGATGTCGCGAAAGTAGAACAGCGCCAGGCGCAGGTCCTTTTGCTGGTCCCAGGCCTGTTTTGCGCGCAGGTCAGCCGGGGTGTAGAGCGCTGCGGCGTACACATCGGCCCACAGATAGACCAGCACGGCCTGGTTTTTCAGCACCAGTTCATGAGATTGCGCGGGGAAAGCGGCCTGCCTGAGCCGATCAGCCTCACTGGCCTGCACCGCAAGCGAAAAAATCATCATTAAACAGAAAACGACATGCCGCATAATGGTTCGTCCTGCAAAGGTGAGTGTCAGTAGTCTAATTCCAAATTCCGTGTTCTGTAGTAAAGGCAAGACTGGCCTACGACGCGACCAAGGGTTAATGTTCGCGGCGTTGAGGCTTATATAGACTGTGCCCCGGCTCACACACTTGAGCCAAATTGTCCTTCATGCCCGCTGGCCGCGGCATGATTTAGCCAGGCGTCCAACCGTGCGCCTGGCCTGTTCTGAGGAGTACGCATGGCTGTCTACAACTACGACGTGGTGGTACTGGGTTCCGGCCCGGCTGGAGAAGGTGCGGCGATGAACGCCGCCAAAGCTGGGCGCAAGGTGGCGATGGTCGATAGCCGTCGCCAGGTCGGCGGTAACTGCACCCACCTGGGTACCATCCCGTCCAAGGCCTTGCGTCACTCGGTGCGCCAGATCATGCAGTTCAACACCAACCCGATGTTCCGGGCCATTGGTGAGCCGCGCTGGTTCTCGTTCCCGGACGTGTTGAAAAGCGCCGAGAAAGTCATCTCCAAACAAGTGGCGTCGCGCACCGGTTACTACGCCCGCAACCGTGTCGACCTGTTCTTCGGCACCGGCAGTTTCGCCGACGAGCAGACCGTCGAAGTGGTCTGCGCCAACGGCGTGGTCGAGAAGCTGGTGGCCAAGCACATCATCATCGCCACCGGTTCGCGCCCGTATCGCCCGGCCGATATCGATTTCCACCACCCGCGTATCTACGATAGCGACACCATCCTGAGCCTGGGCCACACCCCGCGCAAACTGATCATCTATGGCGCCGGCGTGATTGGCTGTGAATACGCCTCGATCTTCAGCGGCCTGGGTGTGCTGGTGGAGCTGGTGGATAACCGTGATCAGTTGCTGAGCTTCCTCGACTCGGAAATTTCCCAGGCGTTGAGCTACCACTTCAGCAACAACAACATCACCGTGCGCCACAACGAAGAGTACGAGCGGGTCGAAGGCCTGGACAACGGCGTGATCCTGCACCTCAAGTCCGGCAAGAAGATCAAGGCCGACGCCTTGCTGTGGTGCAACGGCCGTACCGGCAACACCGACAAGCTGGGCATGGAAAACATCGGGGTCAAGGTCAACAGCCGTGGCCAGATCGAAGTGGACGAGAACTACCGCACCTGCGTGACCAACATCTACGGCGCCGGTGACGTGATCGGCTGGCCAAGCCTGGCAAGTGCCGCGCATGACCAAGGCCGTTCGGCGGCCGGCAGCATTGTCGACAACGGCAGCTGGCGTTACGTGAACGATGTGCCGACCGGGATTTACACGATTCCCGAGATCAGCTCGATCGGTAAAAACGAACACGAACTGACCAAGGCCAAGGTGCCTTACGAAGTCGGCAAGGCGTTCTTCAAGAGCATGGCGCGTGCGCAGATCGCCGGCGAGCCGCAAGGCATGCTGAAGATCCTGTTTCACCGCGAAACCCTGGAAGTCCTCGGCGTGCATTGCTTCGGCTACCAGGCCTCGGAAATCGTGCACATCGGCCAAGCGATCATGAGTCAGCCGGGTGAGCAAAATACCCTCAAGTATTTTGTGAACACCACGTTCAACTACCCGACCATGGCCGAAGCCTATCGGGTAGCGGCCTACGACGGCCTCAACCGGCTTTTTTGAGCGGCTCCGGCCGGTGGCCTGAGCCGGCCGGGGAGACCGATTTCAGTAATTCTCGAGGGTGGCAGTGGCCAAACCGGGAAAGTCTGTAATCAGGCTATCTACGCCGAAGTCGGCGAGCCTGCGCATCAGCGCAGGTTCGTTGACTGTCCACACGGACACATGCAAACCCTGGCGCTGGGCTTTTTCCAGACGCTCGGGGGTGCACAACGTCCAGTTCAACGCCAGAAATTCACAGCCGTAGTTTTGCGCGACCTTCAACGGGTCGAGCCAGGCGTATTCGGCGACCAGTCCGCGTGACAGGTCCGGGGTGAGTTCGACGGCGGCTTTGAGCACTTCCCGCGAGCTTGAGGTCACCGTGACCTTGTCCATCAGGCCGAAACGTACGGCCATCTCCCGAATCGCCAACACCGTGGTCGCGGCGCGGGTGCGTGAGGCGCTTTTGACTTCCAGTTGCCAGTGATCGAAGTCGCATTTCTCGAACAGTTCTTCCAGGCGCGGGATCGGGCACGGGCTGACCCAGCCTGGGCCGCCTTTGCGCGCGTCCATCTTCACAAGATCGGCCGCCGAATACTCGACGACTTTGCCGCGCCGGTCGGCCGTGCGCTTGAGGGTGGGGTCGTGGATGACCATCAGCTCGCCGTCCATGGACAGGTGCAAATCCAGTTCGCAGCGGCGTACACCGTGCTTGAGGCACTCCTGGAAGCTGGTCAGGGTGTTTTCCGGTGCTTCGCCTTTGGCACCGCGGTGGCCGTAAATCAGGGTCACAGTTGCTCCTTTGCGCCAGGTTGTCTGGCGGGGTGAATACGAATTCAGGTGTCTTGGGCGTCGCTCTGTTCCCGTGCCAGGCGTCGTTCCTGGGCTTGTTTCTGCAAGATATAGCGTGCCAGCAACTGGCGTTGGGCGTCGGTCATGGATTCGAACTCAGTGCCCACCTCAAATGCGTCACCCTTGGGGTCACAATGGGTGACGCGGGCGCGCAGCAGCAAGCCGAGCGCCTGAGGCATCAGCACCAGCTTGACGGCCAGGTGAGCGCCGGGCGCGAGGGGCGTGGGGTGCATGAAGTCAATGCCGCCCTCGGAAATGATCACCGGCTGCGGCGCGCCCACCTCATCCAGCAGGCCGCGGGCCATGATCTGGCTGAGCAGGTCCACGCGTTTGTTCTGGACTTTGAGGAAGGCTGCCAGGCTGCGATCTTTCTCGCTGATCTGGCGCAGCAGGTGCTGGGCTTCGAATTCGCTGAGGTGCAGTTCGCTGAGCAGATTGAACAGCGGGGAATCATCCAGCAACACTTCCTTGCTCGCCGCCTCCGGGGCAGACAGTGTGCTGATTTGAAGTGCGATCATGTCGTCGATACGGTAGTATTCGCGGCGTTCTTCTTCATCTAATGTCGACATGGCGAACCCAAAGTAGCGGTAATGGTCTGAGTGTAAAGCTGCTTACCTGACCCCGCCACCGGGACGTCTTCTTTTCCTCCGAACAAGCCCCGACATGTTCAGACCTCTCTTCGTATTTATCGGCACGCGTTATACCCGTGCAAAGCGCCGCAATCATTTTGTGTCGTTCATTTCCCTAACCTCGATGATTGGGCTCGCCTTGGGCGTGGTCGTGATGATCGTGGTGCTGTCGGTGATGAACGGCTTCGATCATGAGATGCGCACCCGCGTGCTGGGCATGGTGCCCCACGCGACCATCGAGTCCGATGAGCCCATCAGTGACTGGCCAAGCCTGGCCGACAAGGTCAAGCAGAACCCCAAGGTGGTGGCCGTTGCGCCGTTTACCCAGATGCAGGGGTTGCTGACCAACGACGGCAAGGTGCAGAAAATCCTGCTCAATGGCATCGATCCGGCCCAGGAACGTAACGTGTCGATCATCGACAAGTTCATGTTGCAGGGCAAACTCGACGACCTCGCGCCCGGCAGCTTCGGCATCGTGATCGGCGACAAGGCCGCGGCCAAGCTCGGCGTGGGCATCGGCGACAAGCTGACCTTCGTCGCGCCGGAAGTCACCGTGACCCCGGCCGGCATGTTCCCGCGCATGAAGCGCTTTACCGTGGTCGGCACGTTCCACGTGGGCGCCGGCGAGATCGACGGCTACCTCGGCCTGACCAACCTCACCGACCTGGCGCGCCTGCATCGCTGGCAGCCGGACCAGGTGCAGGGCCTGCGCCTCAAGTTCAACGACCTGTTCGACGCACCGCGCGGCGCCTGGGAAATCGCCCAACACCTGGGTGAATCCAAGTACTACGCCCGCGACTGGACCCGTACCCACGGCAACCTGTACCAGGCCATCCGCATGGAAAAAGCCATGATCGGCCTGTTGTTGCTGCTGATCGTTGCCGTGGCCGCGTTCAACATCATCTCCACCCTGGTGATGGTGGTGAACGACAAGAAGGGCGACATTGCCATCCTGCGTACCCTTGGCGCCACGCCGGGGCAGATCATGGCGATCTTCATGGTGCAGGGCACCGTGATTGGCGTGGTCGGCACCTTGATCGGCACCGCCGTCGGCATTTTGGCCGCGTTGAATGTCAGTGCCGCCATCGCCGCGCTGGAAAAAGTCATCGGCCACAAGTTTCTCAACGCCGACGTCTACTTCATCGACTACCTGCCGTCCCAGGTTCAGGCCCAGGACGTGTTGATGGTGGGCGGCGCCGCGTTGCTATTGAGTTTCCTTGCCACCCTGTATCCAGCCTGGCGCGCGGCACGTACCCAGCCAGCACAGGCCTTACGTTATGAGTGAATCGGGCATGAGTGAAAAAGCGATTTTGAGCTGCCGCAACCTGGGCAAATCCTACGAGGAAGGTCCGGAGTCGGTGGTGGTGTTGTCCAACCTGCAGCTGGAACTGCACCCGGGCGAGCGCGTGGCGATCGTCGGCAGTTCCGGTTCGGGCAAAAGTACCTTGCTCAACCTGTTGGGCGGCCTGGATACGCCGTCCCAGGGCAGCGTATGGCTGGCTGGCGAAGAGTTGTCGGCCCTCGGTGAGAAGGCGCGCGGTCAACTGCGCAACCGTTCGTTGGGTTTTGTCTACCAGTTCCACCATTTGCTGGCGGAATTCACTGCACTGGAAAACGTGTGCATGCCGCTGCTGATCGGCAAGACCGCGATCCCGGAAGCCCGCCAGCGCGCCAAGGCGTTGCTGGAGCGCGTCGGCCTCGGCCATCGCCTGGAGCACAAGCCGGCCGAGCTGTCCGGCGGTGAGCGCCAGCGTGTGGCGATTGCCCGCGCCCTGGTGAACAACCCAGGCCTGGTGATGCTCGACGAGCCGACCGGCAACCTCGACTCCCACACCGCCCAGGGCATCAAGGATTTGATGCTGGAACTGAGCACCCAGATGCGCACCGCGTTCCTGGTGGTGACCCATGACATGAGCATGGCCCGCCAGATGGACCGTGTGTTGCACCTGCAGGAAGGTCACTTGGTCGCCATCTGACCCGTTTCAAGC
Organism: Pseudomonas sp. M5A4_2d; assembly: GCF_053345295.1. NCBI lineage: Bacteria > Pseudomonadati > Pseudomonadota > Gammaproteobacteria > Pseudomonadales > Pseudomonadaceae > Pseudomonas > Pseudomonas sp. M5A4_2d. Next base: position 331,844 of record NZ_JBKEZW010000004.1, read on the forward strand.
CCGGCGCCTGGCGCTGGGCTTTTTCATTTTTTTAAACGGTGCCCGCGAATGTTCAGACCGTTATCGATTTTCATCGGCACGCGCTATACCCGCGCCAAGCGCCGCAACCGTTTTGTTTCGTTTATCTCGATGACCTCGATGATCGGCCTCGCCCTGGGCGTGCTGGCGATGATCGTGGTGTTGTCGGTGATGAACGGCTTCCAGCGCGAAATGAGCACGCGCATTCTCGGCATGGTGCCCCACGCCACCATCGTCGGCGTAAACCCGATTGATGATTGGCAGCCCGTGGCCACTGCCGCGTTGAAGAACCCGGAAGTCACCGCAGCGGTGCCTTTCACGCAGATGGACGGCATGTTCTCCTACAAAGGCGCGATGCAGCCGATCGAGATCAGCGGCGTCGACCCGGCCCAGGAAGGCAAGGTGTCGATCGTGGCCCAGCATATCGTGCGCGGCAAGCTGGAAGACCTGAAAGCCGGCGAATTCGGCGTGGTCATCGGCGACATCACCGCACGGCGTTTCCGCCTGAACGTGGGCGACAAGCTCACCCTGATCGTCCCGGAAATCAGCACCGCGCCGGGCGGCATCACCCCGCGTATGCAGCGCTTGAACGTGGTCGGTATCTTCAAGGTCGGCGCCGAGCTGGATGGCTCCATGGCCTTGATCAACATGGCCGACGCCGCCGAGATCCAGCACTGGCAGCCGAACCAGGTGCAAAGCGTGCGCCTGGCGGTGAAGGACCTGTACGCAGCGTCCAAGGTCTCGGCGGACATCGCCGCCAGCCTGGGCGCGGCCTACAAGCCGGATGACTGGACCCACACCCAGGGCAGCCTGTTCAGCGCGATGAAGATGGAAAAGACCATGATCGGCCTGCTGTTGCTGATGATCGTCGCCGTCGCCGCGTTCAACATCATTGCCACCTTGATCATGGTGGTGAACGACAAGGGCGCTGACATCGCGATTTTGCGCACCATCGGCGCCACGCCACGGCAGATCATGGCGATCTTCATGGTGCAGGGCACGGTGATCGGCATCGTCGGCACCTTGATCGGCGGCGTGTTGGGCGTGATCGCGGCGTTGAACGTGAGTGAACTGGTGGGGTGGCTGGAGCGCGTGAGCGGCCAGCATATCTTCAGTTCGGACGTATACTTTGTCAGCAACCTGCCTTCGGAACTGCAGGGCGGCGACGTGCTGCTGATTTGCTCGGCGGGGTTTGTGCTGAGCTTTTTGGCGACACTGTACCCGGCGTATCGGGCGGCGAAGATTGAGCCGGCGCATGCTTTGAGATATTCGTAACGTTCAAGACCGCTTTCGCGAGCAAGCCCGCTCCCACATTTGTCCGCGTACATCCTTTGGAATGCGGTCGAATGTGGGAGCGGGCTTGCTCGCGAAGGGGCCGGCCCGGCCTGCATCAATCTGCTGTTGGCAACTCAATCACAAACCTGGTCCACCCCGCCCCAGACTCACAATAAATCCTCCCCCCATGCGCCCGCACAATCGACTGGGTAATCGCCAACCCCAGCCCTGCATGCTCGCTGCTGCCTTCACGGCGCGCCGGGTCCGCCCGGTAGAACCGGTCAAACAACCGCGGTAACAACGCCGCCGGAATGCCTTCCCCCGTATTCTCCACCGTCAGCCTCACGCCCCGTTTGCTTTCAACCATCCGCACCCGCACTTCGCCACCGGCCGGGGTAAACCTGAGTGCGTTATCGAGCAAATTCGACAATGCCCGGCGCAACATGCCGCGATCACCCGCCGTATGGGCGGTGCCTTCGCGCACCAGGCTCACGTGGGCGTCCTCCGCCAACAAGGCGAAGAATTCCAGCAGCGCCTCCACTTCATCTTCCAGCACCAAGGCTTCGCGCTTGGGCATGAGCAGCCCGTGATCCGCCTTGGCCAGGTACAACATGTCATTCACCAACTGCGCCATCCATTGCAGCTCCTCCAGGTTGCTGTGCAGCGCCTCGCGGTAATCCTCCAGCGGGCGCGGCTGGGTGAGGATGACTTGGGTGTGGGTCAGCAGGTTCGACAGCGGCGTGCGCAGTTCGTGGGCGATGTCAGCAGAGAAGGCCGAGAGGCGCTGGAACGAGTCGTCCAGGCGGCCCAGCATCGCGTTGAAGGCCTGGGCCAGCTCGGCCAGTTCCACCGGCATTTGCTGCTGGGGCAGGCGTTGGGTCAATGACTGAGCAGATACTCCGGCAGCCACTTCACTCATGCGCCGCAACGGCCGCAAGCCACTGCGTGCCGCCCAGGCGCCGAGTAGCGCGGTGGCCAGGGCCGAGAGGCCGACGGTCAGCCAGATCAGATGCTGCATGCGTTGCAGGAAGTGCTGGTGATGGGTGATGTCGAGCATCAGGCTCAGTTGCGGCGAGCCCGGCTGGTTTGGCAGCAACGGCACGTTGTACACGCGATAGTCGGTGCCGGCGTTTTGCAGGCTGTGCAGGCCGGGCGCTGCGGGCAGTGCGACGCCCGGTGCGCCGTCATACCAGCGCTGGCCGTCGGCAGTGATGCGCAACGCAAGGTCGGGTTGCCGGTTGAGTTCGGTGCGCAATTGCGCTTCGCGCTGGGCGAACAACTGCGGCGTATCCACACCCTGCAACGTGCTGCGCAAGGCCACCAGTTTGCCGTCGAGCAACTGTTGGTCGAGTTCGACAAAGTGCGCCTCACTGGCCTGGTTGAACAACACGCCTGCGATCAGCGAGACCACCGCCGTGCACGCCGCAAACAGCAGCGCCAGTCGGCTGGCCAGGGACAGGCGCTTGATCAATTGCACCGTTCCTCCAGCACATAGCCCATGCCGCGCACGGTGTGGATCAGCTTGTTGGGGAAATGGTCGTCGACTTTCAGGCGCAATCGGCGAATCGCCACTTCGATGATGTTGGTGTCGCTGTCGAAATTCATGTCCCACACTTGAGAGGCGATCAGCGACTTGGGCAGCACTTCGCCCTGGCGGCGCAGCAGCAGTTCCAGCAGGGAGAATTCCTTGGCGGTGAGGTCGATGCGCTGACCGTCCCGCTCGACGCGGCGGCGGATCAGGTCCAGGCGCAGGTCGGCCAGTTGCAGCGCGGTTTCCTGCGGTGTGCTGCTGCCACGGCGCAACAGGCTGCGCACCCGGGCCAACAGTTCGGAAAAGGCGAAGGGCTTGACCAGGTAATCGTCGGCGCCCAGCTCCAGGCCGTGCACGCGGTCTTCGACGGCATCGCGGGCGGTGAGGAACAGCACCGGGATGTCCAGGCCGGCGCTGCGCACGGCTTGCAGGATTTGCCAGCCGTCGCGGCCCGGCAGCATCACATCGAGGATCAGCAGGTCGTAATCACCGGTCAATGCCAGATGTTGCCCGGTGGTGCCGTCGGCCACCAATTCGGTGGTAAAGCCCGCCTCGGTCAGGCCCTGGCGCAGGTAATGGCCGGTTTTCGGTTGGTCTTCGACGATCAGCAGTTTCATGGGCAACTCTTGGCAGCGGGAGCAGCGGGCTTTATACCGTGGGCGCCAGGGCAGGGGCGTAACCTGACAAAGTTGTAATCTAGCAGTCAGCTGGCTGGCAGCGGCGCCATCTTAGAGTGCTGCCCAAGCTGTTCACACACTTTTGGAGAACCGAGATGGCGTTGCGTACACCCCTATTGCTGGCGGGTTGCCTGTTGGCCTTGAGTTTCGATGCGGTGGCTGACACGGCCCACACATTTGCCTTCGGCCATGCGGCGTCGGCTGACAAAGCCACGCGCAGCGTGGAAGTGGTGCTGCAGGATATTTCCTTTTCACCCAAGTCGCTGGACGTAAAAGCCGGTGAGACCGTGCGCTTTGTGCTGGTCAACAAGGGCCAGTTGCTGCATGAATTCAACCTGGGCGACGCGGCGATGCATGCCGCACACCAGAAGGAAATGTTGCAGATGCAGGCCAGCGGCATGCTCACCGCCACCGGCATGGGCAAGATGGACCACAGCGCCATGGGCCACGGTGACATGGGCGGCATGAAACATGACGACCCCAACAGTGTGCTGGTAGAGCCCGGCAAAACGGCCGAGCTGACCTGGACCTTCACCAAGGCCACGGGTCTGGAATTCGCCTGTAATATCCCCGGGCACTATCAGGCGGGCATGGTCGGCAAGCTCAACGTCGATTGATCGGGTGTTTTTTAGGGGCGGGGGCAAAGGCTGGTAGACTGGCGCGGTTTATTTAGCCAGGTTTCCGCCATGCATCCCGCAGCCGAACATTCGCCGCTGGGCAAGTCCAGTGAATACATCTCCACTTACACCCCGTCGTTGCTGTTCCCGATCCCTCGCGCCGCCAAATGGGCCGAGCTGGGCCTGAGCGCCGAAACCCTGCCTTACAAAGGCGTGGATTTCTGGAACTGCTTCGAATTGTCCTGGCTGCTGCCGTCGGGCAAGCCGGTGGTGGCCATCGGTGAATTCAGCATTCCGGCCGACTCGCCGAACATCATCGAGTCCAAGTCCTTCAAGCTGTACCTCAACTCGCTGAACCAGACCGCGTTTGCCGATACGGCAAGCCTGGAAGCGACCTTGCGCACCGACCTCAGCGCCGCCGCCGGCAAACCGGTGAGCGTGCGTATCCGCCGTTTGGCCGAGGTTGAGGCCGAAGGTGTGCAGGCCCTGCCGGGCGTGTGCATTGATGACCTGGACATCAGCGTCAGCAACTACGAACACCCGCGCCCGGAACTGCTGCGCTGCGATGATTTGCGCATTGTCGAGGAGAGCGTGCACAGCCACCTGCTCAAATCCAACTGCCCGGTTACCAGCCAGCCCGATTGGGGCAGTGTGGCGGTGCAATACCGTGGTTCGGCCCTGGATCACGCCAGCCTGCTGGAATACATCGTAAGCTTTCGCCAGCACTCGGACTTCCATGAGCAGTGCGTGGAGCGGATCTTTCTCGACCTGCAGCGCTTGCTCAAGCCGGAAAAATTGACGGTGTATGCGCGGTATGTGCGGCGCGGTGGGTTGGACATCAACCCGTATCGCAGCACGGAAGACATGCCGTTCCAGAACGTGCGCCTGGCACGTCAGTAGCCTTAATACAAAAAAATGTGGGAGGGGGCTTGCTCCCGATTGCAGTGGGTCAGGCACAAATACTGTGCCTGACACTCCGCTATCGGGAGCAAGCCCCCTCCCACATTTTGGTTCTGCGTTTGGCTTGGTTTCGGGTTATATCCCGATATTGCCCAGGGTCGTCACAATATTGCGCAAGGTCCCGGCAATGCCCGGGTGGTCCAGTTCGAAGCGTTCAACCGCCAGGTTCACGCCATCGGCGATGCTTGGGTCCTGAATGGCGCCTTCCAGAGGCTCTTGAACTTCAAGTTCGGCAATCAGTGTTTCGAGTTCGTCGCGTTTTTCCGCCGACATCAGCGGGTCGCTGTCCAATTGCTCGCGCAATACTTTGACTTGGTTTTTCAACTCTTCGCGGGCAGGCATGGCGTTCTTCCTTTTATCGATAGGCACTGGCATAGACCGCGGCACGCCGGGAAAGGTCTACGGGCTGACCTGTAGATTAATCCACCGGCGCCTTCAGTGCATGATCTCTATCAGGGCTTCTCGCCTTTGAGCTGGCGCAGGCTGATATCCGCCAGGCACGTGCCCAGCTCGCCAAGGTGGTCGATCACCGAATGCACGCCCAACCCATACAGCGCCACCGTGGCTTTACCGCGCTTATGCTCGCGTTGCTGCTCGGTCAGCGCCTGCCATTGCTCCGGTGCCAAGCCGCACAGTGAGCCGCAGGACGCCAGGCCGATGGTCCACAACCCGGCGTTGAGGCCCGCTTGCAGCAAGCGTGGCTCGCCGCTGACCAGCACGCAGCCTTCCAGGCGTTCGATATTCAAGGCCATCAAGGCTTGCCAGCAGGCATGCGGCGCCGGCCAGCGGATGGAGGAGGGTGGCGTTGCCTTCACCCAGTCGGGCAATGCGGCCGACAGGGGTGTGGTCACTGAGGCGGGCAGCTCATCCAGCCAGGCGCAAGGTACGCCTTGGTCCTTGAGGCTGCGCAATATCTTCAGCGCGCCAGGCGTGGCTTGGGAATCGGGGGCGGGCGAGTCGGTGCGGGCCTGGGAACCGAAATCCACCAGGCAGCCACTCAGGCCAAACAGCACGGCAGTCAAGGAGGGGGCTCTGGCGACGGCAATTTCGGCGTGAGGCATTTCGACATCCCTGAAATAGCTGTGACGCTATCGGGGCGACATGACAAGCGGATGACACTCAGGTGTACTTGTAGGAATTTTGTGCATTTTGCGTATGTCGTTTCCTCGCTGCTGCCTAAATCGACACTTCCGTCATATACTGACGATCTTATTCAGGGCATAGCGCCCATGACAGACCATTCAAGGAGCAAAAGCTATGCGCTGGAGCCACTACTTCGCTCAGCTATCTGTGTGTGCCACCGTCCTTCTGGCCCCGTTCGCCGTCCAGGCTGCGTCGGAAGACGATCCATGGGAAAGCGTTAACCGCCCGATCTTCACCTTCAACGATACCGTTGATACCTATGCGCTCAAGCCATTGGCGCAGGGCTACCAGTTTGTCACCCCGCAATTCATGCAGACTGGCATCCATAACTTCTTCCGCAACATCGGCGATGTCGGCAACTTTGCCAACGACGTGTTGCAGCTCAAGCCCCACGCGGCCGGTGTCGACACCGCTCGTTTGCTGATGAACACCACGTTTGGTGTGCTGGGCTTCATTGATGTCGGCACCAAAATGGGGCTGCAACGCAACGACGAAGACTTCGGCCAGACCCTGGGTCGCTGGGGCGTCGGCAGCGGTCCTTACGTGATGCTGCCGCTGCTCGGCCCAAGCACCCTGCGTGATGCGCCGTCCAAATACGTCGACAGCTACACCCAACCGTACCGTTACATGAACGATATCGGCTGGCGCAACAGCACCTTCGGCCTGAACATCGTCGATACCCGTGCCAGCCTGCTCGACAGCGAGAAACTGATCTCTGGCGACAAATACACCTTCATCCGTAACGCTTACCTGCAGAACCGTGAGTTCAAGGTCAAGGACGGCAAGGTCGTCGACGACTTTTAAGCCGTGACGTTTTGAAATGAAAAAAAGGCGACCCGAGTGGTCGCCTTTTTTGTGCGCGGTTTCAGCGCATTTTCAAGATCCTGAGGCCCAGGTGCTGGCGCTCGCCTTCATTCCTGGCCCACACCACCTCGGTGTCCGCCTCCAGGCCCGCGAGGGCGGCGTGCTCTGAATCAATACGCACCGTCAGCGGGTCTCCGACCTCGAACTGGCGCGGTGCCTCAACCTGCATACCGGAGCTGGAAAGGTCTACACAGACCCCGGCAATCTCCTGCCCGGCGTGGATCAACGACACATCGGCATCCACTCGCATGCGGATGAAATCGCGTTTTTCGGCGTAGTCGCGCTCATGTTCGCTCACAGCTTCCATCCTTACTTTGTGTTGTGGTGGTGGCTGTTCTTATAACTCCCGGTGATTTGCGGTGTAAAGACGCCCGGCGACCATCGGCATGAGCTTGAAACCCCTGACGGATGGGAGTACCGTCTGCGCCTTAGAAGGGCACCTCTGCTTTACCTTTGTGCATGGGCAAAATCCCAATGCTTTGTAGGACAGAGAGGCTAGAAAGCGAATCCAGTACGTGAGCCCGGCCATTGTCGAGCCACCTACGCCAACCTAATTCTGGCGCCGTTTGCCCACATGCAAAAAACCAGTGCCACGCTGCTGATAATCGATGACGACGAAGTAGTGCACGCGAGCCTCGCGGCCTATTTGGAAGACAGTGGCTTCAGCGTCCTGCAGGCCAGTAATGGCCAACAGGGTCTCCAGGTATTCGAGCGCGACAAGCCCGACCTTGTGATCTGCGACCTGCGCATGCCCCAGATGGGCGGCCTCGAGCTGATCCGCCAGGTGACTGAGCTTGCCCCGCAGACGCCGGTGATTGTTGTGTCCGGTGCCGGCGTGATGAACGACGCCGTCGAGGCCCTGCGCCTGGGCGCTGCCGATTACCTGATCAAGCCCCTGGAAGACCTGGCCGTGCTGGAGCACTCGGTGCGCCGCGCGCTGGACCGTGCCCGCCTGCTGCTGGAAAACCAGCGCTACCGCGAAAAGCTCGAAACCGCCAACCGCGAGCTCGAAGCCAGCCTCAACCTGCTCCAGGAAGACCAGAACGCCGGTCGCCAGGTGCAGATGAACATGCTGCCGGTCAGCCCCTGGACCATCGACGAGTTCAAGTTTGCGCACCAGATCATCCCGTCGTTGTACCTGTCGGGTGATTTCGTCGATTATTTCCGCGTCGATGAGCGGCGTGTGGCGTTCTACCTGGCCGACGTCTCCGGCCACGGCGCTTCTTCTGCTTTTGTCACCGTGTTGTTGAAGTTCATGACCACACGGCTGTTGTTCGAATCCAAGCGCAATGGCACCTTGCCGGAGTTCACCCCCTCCGAGGTGCTGGGCCACATCAACCGAGGCCTGATCAGCTGTAAGCTGGGCAAGCACGTGACGATGGTCGGCGGCGTGATCGATGAAGAAACCGGTCTTTTGACCTACAGCATCGGCGGTCACCTGCCGATGCCGGTTTTATACACTCCAGACAGTGTGCGTTACCTGGAAGGCCGTGGTCTGCCGGTGGGCTTGTTCAATGAAGCCACCTACGAAGACCACATCCTGGAACTGCCGCCGACCTTCAGCCTCACGCTGATGTCCGACGGTATCCTGGACCTGCTTCCAGAGCCTACACTCAAGGAGAAAGAAGCCGCCTTGCCTGAAAAGGTCAAGTTGGCGGGCGGCAGCCTGGATGGCCTGCGGCAGGTTTTTGGATTGGCCACGCTAGGGGAGATGCCGGATGATATCGCCCTATTGGTGTTGAGCAGGAATCTTTGATGAGTACCGGAAGAATCCAATTCGCCGAGCAAGACGGGACCTTCGTCCTGAAGTTTGTCGGTGAAGTGCGCCTGACCTTATGTTCGGCGCTGGATGCAACGATTGAGCGGATTTTCACAGCCCTGAATTTCTCGGCGATCGTGATCGATCTGACCGAAACCCGCAGCATCGACAGCACCACCCTTGGCTTGCTGGCCAAGTTGTCCATTCTGTCGCGGCAGAAGGTTGGCCTGTTGCCGACTGTCGTCACCACCCACGAAGACATCACCCGGCTGTTGCAGTCCATGGGTTTTGATCAGGTGTTCAATATCGTTGACCGCCCGATCCCCTGCCCGGAATGCCTGACCGACCTGCCTTCGCAAGACCAGTCCGAAGAAGTGGTACGGATCAAGGTGCTCGAAGCGCACAAGATCCTGATGGGCCTGAACGAGTCCAACCGCGAAGCCTTCCACGACCTCGTCAACGCCCTGGAACGCCACTAACCTCCAGTTGACACGCACAATTCCAATGTGGGAGCGGGCTTGCTCGCGAAAGCGGTGTGTCAGTCAGTAAATTCGTAACTGACCCACCGCTTTCGCGAGCAAGCCCGCTCCCACAGTTGAGCTGCGCTTGGCTTGAGGTAGGCGAAAGACACAAAAAAGGGCGGCACCCTCACAGGTGCCGCCCTTTTTGTCGCCGACTGCCTTACAACTTGGCAGCCAACAACGCCTCCAGCTTCTCCTGGTCCCGAGCAAACTGACGAATCCCCTCCGCCAGCTTCTCAGTCGCCATCGCGTCCTCGTTGGACTCCCAACGGAACTGCGCTTCAGTCAAATGCACCCGCGCTTCGCCGGCATGGCCTGGTGCCAACTTGCGTTCCAGCTTGCCTTCATCCGCCGCCAGCTTCTCCAGCAGGTCCGGGCTGATGGTCAGGCGATCACACCCGGCCAGCTCTTCAATCTGGCTGAGGTTACGGAAGCTCGCACCCATCACCACCGTCTTGTAGCCATTGGCCTTGTAGTAGTTGTAGATGCGCGTCACCGACTGCACGCCCGGATCATCGGAACCGGTGTAGTCGTTGCCGTTGGCCTTCTTGTACCAGTCGTAGATACGGCCCACGAACGGCGAAATCAGGAACACCCCTGCCTCGGCACAGGCCACGGCCTGGGCAAACGAGAACAGCAGCGTCAGGTTGGTCTGGATACCTTCTTTTTCCAGCGTCTCGGCTGCACGGATGCCTTCCCAGGTGGAGGCGATCTTGATCAGCACACGGTCACGGCCAACGCCGGCTTTGTCGTACAGGTCGATCAGACGGTGCGCACGCTTGAGTACGGCGTCAGTGTCGAACGACAGGCGGGCATCCACCTCAGTGGAAATACGGCCCGGTACGACTTTGAGAATCTCTTGACCCACCGCCACCGCAAAACGGTCGCTGGCCAGGCCCACGTCGCCGTTACAGTCCTTAACGCACTCATCCAGCAGCTTGGCATAGCCTGGGATCGAAGCGGCCTTAAGCAGCAGGGAAGGGTTGGTAGTGGCGTCTTGCGGCTTGAGCTTGGCGAGAGTAGAAAAATCGCCGGTATCGGCTACAACGGTGGTGAATTGCTTGAGTTGTTCCAGCTTGGAAGTCATGGGCGTGCTCTGTCCTGTGGGTCTGATGACATTACCCGAGCGCCGGCAGGCGCTCAAGGGCGCAAATGCGTTCGATCGTTTGCGAGGGCAACAACCTGAAAACAGCCGTTTGAATCACCGGCCGTACTGCTAACTAGGAGGCCAAAATCGCCATCAGGTTCAACCCAACTGCCCGATGACCACCCCAGGCAAAATGTGGGAGCGGGCCTATCAGCAATGACGCCCTCAAAAAACCACCACCACCTACCTGATGCACACAGCTCAAAATGTGGGAGCTGGCTTGCCAGCGATGACGCCAGCCCAGCCCCTGAACAACCCCCTGACACCCATCACCCAAAACTGTGGGAGCGGGCTTGCTCGCGATGATGCCAGCCCAGCCCCTAAACATCCCCCTGACACTCATCACCCAAAACTGTGGGAGCGGGCTTGCTCGCGAAGGCGGCCTGTCAGCCCCAAATAACCCCACTGACACCCAACCCACTAAATCACCGCCCCTCCAACAACTCCCCCGCCTGATCCAGCAACGCCAACGGATCACTCGCCTTATGAATATCCACCGACAACAACTGCCTGAACCGGCGAGCCCCCGGAAACCCGGTCCCCAACCCCAGCACATGCCGCGTAATGTGATGCATCGCCCCACCACTGGCCAAATGCTCCGCAATATACGGCCGCAACTGCGCCAGCGCCTCAGCCCGACTAACCACCGGCGCCTCACTGCCAAACAACTGCTGATCCACCTCCGCCAGCAAATACGGATTGTGATAAGCCTCGCGCCCCAACATCACCCCATCGAACAACTGCAAATGCGCTTGGCACTGCTCCAGCGTCTTGATCCCACCGTTCAGCACAATCTCCAGCTCCGGGAAATCCTGCTTCAACTGCGCTGCCACGTCATAGCGCAACGGCGGAATGTCGCGATTCTCCTTCGGCGACAACCCCTCCAGAATCGCAATCCGCGCATGCACCGTAAAACTGGTGCACCCGGCGTCCCTCACCGTCCCGACGAAATCACACAACTCGGCATAACTGTCGCGCCCATTAATCCCGATACGATGCTTCACCGTCACCGGAATCGACACCGCATCCCGCATCGCCTTCACGCAATCCGCCACAAGTGCAGGGTGCGCCATCAGGATCGCGCCGATCATATTGTTCTGCACCCGATCACTCGGGCAGCCGACGTTCAAGTTCACTTCGTCATAACCGCCAGCCTCAGCCATACGCGCGCAAGCGGCCAGGTCGGCAGGAACACTGCCGCCCAACTGCAGCGCGAGTGGGTGCTCGGCTTCGTTGTGACGCAGGAAACGGTCGTGGTCGCCGTGCAGGATCGCGCCCGTGGTGACCATCTCGGTGTAGAGCAGGGCGTGCTTGGAGAGCAGGCGCAGGAAGAACCGGCAGTGGCGGTCGGTCCAATCCATCATCGGGGCGACGGAGAAGCGGCGGGAGAGGGGAGCGGTTTGTAGGGGCATTGGGGGTCTGAGTCAGCGGGGTGAATGGGGCGCAGTTTATCAGGGATGGGTCTTGGGTGTGGGAGGCGCGTGTTTTGCGACCTTCACCACTTCGAGCGCGGACGTTGCCGTGTGTGGAATATGCCAAGAATTTGTAGGCGATCACTGCGTACCCGATACGGAATCAGGTAAGACCAGTTGGGAACTGCCCATTCTCGGGTGTGTTTGACCCGACCTTCACGGCCCATGGAGGGAAACTGAGCTAGCTTGTCGACGCTGGCGAAGATGGCGTCGGAGAAGTCGTCAGCTGCCTTTGGGTTTTCGAGAGCAATATAGTTTGCTTCGTCTTCCAGATTTTTGAGTGCTTTTTCAAGCCACTCAACCTGCATTCCGGCTCCAGCGCCTAGCACGCATCGCTGCCACTTGGTCTTCGGTGGCGAATTTGCCTTGGTCGGCTTCTTTTACTGCCAGCTCGATCTGAGCGGTCAGCGTTTTTTCGTGTTCGATGTAGTCGCGAAGAACGTCCATCGCCAGGTAGGTCGCAGTCTGGCCGTTGGTTTTGGCCAGGTCGGCGAGAGAGTTGGACAGGTCTTCTGGCAGGTTTAGGGATATTCCAGTCATGGTGGCCTCAATGGTGGACGCTTGTGGGGCATCTTACACCGTGGAACACTCGCTTGAATCGACAGGTCGTCGCGAGGTGTATCCGGGAGTGATTTGTTCGACATCACTGCCGGAGTATCGTGGTCTGACCCCGATATCCCTCGCGCGTATGCATTCGCACCGGCATGTTCAACCCGGACGAAGCGAAGTATGCAAACGGGGTCGTGGTGGATATGCCGTATCCAACTGATGACGTTCGTCTACTAACCAAAGCCGCCGTCGACGGGCTGGACCGAATATTCCGGCCTGGGTTCAAGTACAGCAAGGCTGAAGTGATGCTGCTTAACCTTTGTCAGCCTGGTGAATACACCGACGATCTTTTCGCAATTTCTCAGCCGGCCGAGTCGACCCGGGTTATGACGGTTTTGGACCAGATCAATGACCGGTGGGGGCGTGGCACGCTTCGTACTGCCAGCGTGCCAGCGAATCCTGACTGGGGTATGCGTCGCGAAATGATGAGCCAAAGCTACACAACCAAGCTTGATCAGCTTTGGTCCGTACCCTGTAAATAACTGCTGCTTTTTTTGGCCAATAGCTGCCGTTTGTGAGCGGCAGCAATCGGCCAATACCGGCCAGTGGATGACCAGCAGAGTCGACAGAAGGAGGAGTCACCAAGGCTTGCGGTGACTACGCTCGATCTATCCGCCCGGAGTAGCAACCCTGCTTGGCGTTGTGAACGTGAATGTAACTAACCTCTGGATTGGCAAACATCCGAGTAATGACAGGTTCTATTGCTATCCCATCAGCGACGTCGGCGTCGAGCATCATCCCATCGTCAGTGAAAGCGCGAAGGGATAGTAGGCGGATTCGCATAGACTCGGGTATCTGGTCGACTGCGTCATAAGCTTGCGTGGCCCACTCCCGGATGAAGATCGCGTGTGAGGTATGGTAGGGCGTCTTGGCTGCCTGAGAGACATGGTTGAGTAAAAGCACGCTCTGACCTAGTTCCGCATCCTTCATTTCGATACGGTCAGGAAAGCCTGGGTTGCTGTCGACGATGTAACGCTTTATCCCCAGAGACGAGAGTTCTTGGTCGGGTAGTCCAAACAGTGACTGGAATGGCTCGGGGGAAAGGCCAGTTATACGAAATACCATGATCGAACTCCTATTGGTTTGGAGTGCTATCAGACTGGAATTCGTGCAGTACTTACTATCCGATTCTTGCTGCGTCATTCAAGCCAAGCGCGCCGGAGCGCAGCGTTTTAGCAACGGATCGTTAAGCCAAAAATCGTGTGAGTTTGGACGTCAGCTAAGGGGCGGTCTCTTTATATGGATTATTTCGATCAAAAGAAATTACTAAGAATTTTTAATTTTCAAATGAAAATTTTTAAGGTTCGGCACGTTTACATCGTGGAGAGATATCTTGGTAGAAGTTATTTTGCCGCGAAACTGTAACTATTATTTAAAGAAATAGAAATATTGGAGTGCTACGTTGAAATGGCCTTGACTTACCCAACTATTAAGTTGGAGGCGGGTGGGTGATTCAAGGATTAATCAACTCAAATGGGAATTTCTATGAAAGCTGCTATGGATGCAAAAGAACTGGTTCAGGTCCAAGAAAACGCTCTTACTGTTGACGCCACTACTTTGCCTTCTGGGGAAGAGATGGAGTTGTTTCAGCATGCCACTACAATGATGATCGACCGTGGTGATGATGACTGGATGGTTAATTCTCAGTTGCAAGCTGCGTAATTAATCTACAGGCGCGCCACCTATCGGTGGCGCGTTAGGGCGCTATATGATTAATGCCGAAAAAATTGCACATGATTTTTGTAGAAAAATGATCCAGAGTCTCGATAATTTTGAGTTTTCCATATATATAGGCGGTTCGCTTGCTATTAAACAAAATGATAGATTTTCAGATGTGGATGTGTGCATAGTTCATAATGGAAATATTGATTTTTCCAATATCGCGGGCGCTGAAAATATTAGAAAAACTTCTCGAGGTTTTCAAGCAGATGTTTTTTTTGCTGGCGAAGTAATAGATCTAAGATTGGATAGAGTTGATTCAATAGTAGAGTGTATTGGTCATTACAAGTCATATAAAGATTTATCACCAAGAACTCAACTGTATTTATCTGCGTTGCAAGCAGGGCAGTATTATAGGGATGACGTTGAGGTAAGAAAACTAACTCTAAATTTGGTTCTTGATAAAGAGGCTAGGGGAAGAGTTATAGAAGGCAATTACCGATTTATCAGGGACTATGGCTTTGCTGTTTATTTGGAAAGGGGTGATTACGCGACTTTTGTAGATATGCTTCTATTTTCCTATCGAGCATTTGTACATATTTTCTATGCCCTGGATTTTAGCTTGTTTCGCGGTTACAAGCACGCGCCTGTTTTTGAGACGGAAAGAAATGAAGGTGGATCTGCTGTTCTTACTGCTTTTCAGCGTGTTTTTAAACAGCCGGAATTGATAAGGCTTGAAGAGCTTGCCGAGTTATTAAAAGGCTTCTTTCAACGCCATCTGCCGTTTAAAAAAATAGATTTTGATATTAGGACAGAGCGATAGCTATATGGAATTTCAGCATGGAGTAGTAAGTGTTGAACATGTCCCTTGGAACGTTCCAAAAATTTCAATGGATTGGCTAAGTGAAATTCTTCTTGGTGATGTGGGTTTGAGGGATTTTCTTGTAATTAAGGAAGGCAGTAGTTGTAAAAAGTCTGTATATTTTAGATCCTGCAAGGAGCAGATGCTATTGTTGATAAGGACACTTTATTCAAAGGAGGGTTGCACTCTTTATTTGAGACGTGTCGAGTATTACGATGCTTGCTGCTTAGAGTTTTACAACCAAGTGCAGAAAAGTTTTCCAAAAGCTAAAGTGCAGTTGAATGTGTTTTTCACACCGCCAGGCGCGTTTGCTCTGCCTGCTCATTCAGACGATCATGATCTTTTGATAATACAAGTTTCAGGCGAGAAAGAGTGGTTTTTCTGGCGGCCATTGCCAGAAGAGAGCTGTTTAGGGTTTGATTCAGATCAAATAAGTTTTGCCTCTCGCGAGCATGCAAATAAGCATACGGTTGAGCAGCGGACAACATTAGAACCCGGATCTTATTTTTTTATGCGTAAGGGGACTATTCACAGAGCGCGCTGCAACGATCTACCTTCCGTCCATCTGAGTATATGGCTTGATTATGATTGAATCAATTCTATCGAGCGTTAGATTTGCAAATGCTCAGTTCAGATTTATGGAGCATATGAAGGTTTCTTCACCTCTCCTATTGGCAAATTTAATCTCCAGTACTCAAGCCTTTGTGTTACTTACGATAGCTATTGTCTCTCTTTCTCATCAGGTTCTAATTTTAACATACGCAGCTAGCCTAGGCCTTTTTTATACGGCTTTGGTACTCGCTGTTACGAACCCAATCGGATATAGAATTAGCTCCCACATAGCTAAAGGGGATCATAGATCTGTTTGTTTTACGATGTTAAGAGCGTATCCATACTTGATTGTGCTAATTATTATGTTGTGGTTTGTTCTAATTTTTTTTCAAAGGCTGGCTGTTGCCCCAATTTTGTCAAGGGTTGACTCAGATGAGTTGGCTGAGTATATGATTTATTATTGGGTGGACTGCGCGATCTTAACCCTCTCAGTTCCGTTGTATTTGCTAGTCGTAGCTCTTAAGAAAAACGTGGTTATACTGGCGATCACTTTTTTTGGTGTTGGTGTAACTGTGGCGTGCGCTTCATACCAGGTACTCTTACAAAGTGCACAGATACATAATATAGCAGCATCTGCTTTATATGGGCGGGTGGGTATGGCTGTAGCCTATATTTTTATTTTTATAGTGTATGTCAAAGATATATGGCCCCATTTTTCAACGGAGTCTCCAGATAAAAGTAATTTCAGTGGTAAGGAATTATTTACTGATGTTCTTGATTATGTTTCTGCCTCTATTGTCAGTAATGGGTTGGTGCTAGTTCAGGCTTTAGTGCTTTCATTGACGCCAACTATATTGATAGTGAACGCTACCGTCAGCAGTGTAAGCAATGTTTTTAGCTCGCTGGGGCTTGCTTTGGGAACTTCAGGTGGAGTTGCTTTAGCAAGCGCTCACGCACGCGGTGCAAACCACTCAGAGGATATCGCGAAGGCAATTAAATTGTATGCAAAAATTCTTGGAGGATTTGCTTTTTTTTGTAGCTTTATAGTGCTGGTATCTCAGTTAAATCTACTTAAGGTATTAGATTATGTTGAGTTGTGTTATTTGGGCTTTGTAACATCTGCTCTTGTGGGTGTGGCATTTTTTATAAGTTATACGTCTAAGGCCATATTAAGGGGAGATGCCCGGTTTCAAAAAGACCTGACGTTTAAGTTTGTGAGGTTAAGGGTGCTTGCGCTTATTTTCTTTTATGTTTTAACAATAAGTGATAATCTTTCTGGAGCGATTTATTTTACTTTGATGCTTCTTATGTCGTCCTACTATGCCGTGTCGGTATCTCGGCGTATAAATAGTGGTCTATGGGCAGAAAAATTTAATAGGATATAAAAATGATATTGCTACGACCTAGATTGGTTACTTCGAGATTGGAAATTCGTGCATTCAAAGCTGAGGACTTCAAGTCGTTCTATGAGGCTATCAATCACTCGAAAATAGCAGCTGATATGGGCTCATTGAGCTATCCTTACCCCGAAGCAGAAGCTATCAAATGGTTTGAGTCGCACGATCAGATGGAGTCTTCAGGAAGGGCGCTTGTGATGGCGATCACGTTGCAGGGATATATAATCGGGGCGGTTAGTTTAGTTGGTATTTCAATGTTTCACTCTAGATGTGCATTGACTTATTGGGTTTCCCCTGAACATTGGGGTAAAGGTTATTGTACTGAGGCAGTGGAGGCTGTAATAAAGTTTGCTACTCAAGATCTTTCTATACATAGAGTGTTTGCGCAGTGCTTTGAGAGGAATTTTTCGTCACGAAAAGTTTTAGAAAAGGTTGGGATGACTTTCGATGGGCTTTTTATAGATGATTATAAGAAAGATGGTGCATACGAAAATATTGTTCAAATGTCAATGATTGGATCTTCTGCTTAAAATGTATTTTAACGATATTTTTACACGTAATTGCTAAGAAAGTAGGCCAGCCTGAGTTAACCTTAAATCTTTCAGCTGAGAATTTGTGCCAATCATCAATCAATTGGATTGCCCCCCCCCCCCCCCCCCATCATCTTTAGCAGGCAGCATAAATTGGGATGCGAAAAATAATCCCATTCATTAACTGAAGGCTACATAGAGTCTAAATAAATACATGGGGTTGGGGCTTAACAAGCGAAGTACTACAGAACAATCCAGGTGTGTTTTGTTAGGGACGATTGGTTCGTAACTTCGCCAGGCCCTGCTTGATGTGCCCAGCATTTTCGCCGATCACGAATAGCGCCCCGCGTATGTTATTGCCAATTTCATCCAGGCCTTGCTTTTCGCTTAGGAGAGCCAATTCCATCAGAGCAGCTTCTTACGCGAGCTGATTCTCGTACATTCGTTCAAGCAAATCCGGGAGTGAGTATTCCCCTGACATGTGTGCTATCTCATCGAAAAGGCCTAAGCATAGCAGAGGCCTACCAAATTGATGCTTGCTTAGAAGTTGCTACAAGGCCAAACGCACAAAGCCCGGTAAGCATAGCTGGTGGTGGTTTTAAGGAAGGCTATGTCCAATCCATCATCGGTGCGACGCGGGAGTGATAAGGTGATCCAGGGAATAAGCCTGATGCTGTAAGAAATTTCCCCGCTTTGGATAACGCCGCGGATCTCAAGGAGATCATTGTGCCGTATATCGTGGTCTGACCCCGATATCCCCACAGGCGTTCGCGTATTACGCCCGAGCTTGGTTGGGGCCAATGTCGGGTGTTTGTGGGGGACCTGGCGGAGCTTCCGTGTCGACGACTTCGAGTTGGCGTCATTGGTATGCCAACTGGCGTGTCTTACCAATGCCTCTGTCCTGACCTGGCGATAACCTTCACTCACATTGAGTCGGGCGGAGGTTTGTTCCATGAAGCAATCAAGTCGAGTAGCACTGGTAACGGGCGCTTCTTCCGGGATGGGGAAGGCGTTCGCACAGGCGTTGTTGGGGGAGGGCATGGTCGTTTACGCCGTCGCCCGGCGCGTGGATCAAATGACGGAACTGCGTCGGTTGGGGGCGATTACACTCGCGATGGATATCACCCGCGAGCAGGATGTGGAGCGAGTGGTTGCCCACATTAAAAGTCAGCACGGTGCGGTAGATGTGCTTCTGAATAATGCCGGTTTTGGATTATACGGGGCGATGGAAGACACCCTGATCGATGACGCTCGCTACCAATTCGAGGTGAACCTGTTCGGGCTTGCACGACTGACGCAGGCCCTGCTGCCGGGTATGCGTAGCCAGGGCAAAGGCCTCATCATCAATATCTCCTCCATGGGGGGCAAGGTCTACACCCCGCTAGGCAGTTGGTACCACGCCACCAAACACGCCCTGGAAGGATGGTCGGATTGTTTGCGCCTCGAGCTTCGACAGTTCGGTATCAACGTGGTCTTGATTGAACCGGGCGCGATCGACACCGAGTTTGGGGCGGTCATGCTGGAACCCATGCTTCGCCGCTCGGAAAACGGTGCTTACCATGCCATGGCCCAGAAGGTCGCCGCTGCCACGCGGCAGTCGTATAAACCCGGTTCGCTGTCCAAGCCCCAGGTCATCGTCGACCTGGTGTTGAAGGCTGTGCGTAGCGCCCATCCCAAAACACGCTATGTTGGAGGTAAATATGCGCGGCCACTGATGACCATCCGCAAATGGCTGGGTGACCGGATTTACGACAAGATAATGATGGCTATGGTGCGGTGACAGGAGCGAAACCTATGAGGCCTGCTACGCAATTTTCGGTGCATCCGGGGTGGGCGTTGGTCATTGCTGATCTCGGCGCGAACGTTGCCGATGTGCTGAGGCTTGCCAAGCTTCCCGATGACCTTTTTGCCCGGCCAGATGCGAGCGTGGACCCGATAGAGTATTGCCAGCTTTGGCTCGCACTGGAGCAGTTGACCCAAGGGCAAGCACTGCCATTGATCATAGGCAAAGCGATTACCGCCGAAGCGTTTGACCCTCCCCTATTTGCAAGCTTGTGCAGCCCGAACCTGGAGGTCGCCCTGCGGCGACTTGCCAGCTATAAGGCGCTGATCGGGCCTCTGGTGTTGCACATTGAGCAGCAAGCGGCCTTCATGGAGGTGAGTGTAGAGTTTCCGAAGGTGGTGCCGTTATGGCCTGCCAGCACCGTAATGACGGAGCTGGTGTTTTTTACTCAACTGGCTCGCCTGGCAACCCGTCATCGGATCTGCCCGATACGTGTGCAATTACCGACGCCACCCGATGATTGCCGCCCTTACGAAGCGTTTTTCGGCTGCGCTGTCACGGTGGCCCCCAAGCCTTCAATCAGGTTTAGCGACAGTGATTCAAAGCGGCCTTTCCTGACAGCAAACCAACCCATGTGGGCGTTTTTTCAGCCGCTGCTGGACAAGCGCTTGAGTGAATTGGACGCCACCGCCAGCGTGCGCAAGCGTGTGCAGGGTTTGCTGCTTGAGTTATTGCCAAGCGGCCAGGCGAGCATCGATGCGGTCGCACAACGGCTGGCGACGAGCAAACGCTCCTTGCAGCGCGCGCTGGAGCTTGAAGGCAGCAGCTATCAAAAGTTGCTGGTGGAGACGCGGCGCAGTCTTGCCGAGCATTACTTGAGCCGTTCGCAAATTAGCTTTGCTGAAGTAGCGTACCTGTTGGGTTTTGAGGACGGAAACACCTTCCACCGTGCTTTCAAATCGTGGTCGGGGATTACACCTGGAGTCTACCGTTCTCAATGGGCAGGCAACGTTTTTTACTCCTAGTGATTTTAGAGGATGATTTTTTACTGCTTGTCGTTTGGATAAAATCGCGGATCTTAAGGAGATAATTGCGCCGTATAGCGTGGTCTGACCCCGATATCTAACCCCGATATCCCGGGCTGCCGCCCTTATAAACCGGGGGCCTTGGTTTCGAAAAACGCGAACGGGTAGTTTCGAATGTCTCCTTCATCGCCACGTTTAGAAAAGACCCTGAATTCAGTTGCTTAGAGTTCGCGGACACTACTGGAATGAGAAGATGGAGGGTGCGTGTCAATGGCCCCCTATTGATGCAAAGCTCCAATATTTTTTAGTGGGAGGGAGTTCAATCTTGGGCTATCTCAGTAAGCCTGCTACTGTTTTGCCATCTTTTGAATACCCGAAATCACACCTCTAAAAAATGGACTTGTCTGAATGGACGAATTTAGTTTTAGAAACGATCTCAGCAATCTCATGCGTGACTGTGACCTCCAGCAGCTTCTGGATTTCATCGGGCATGACTATGACTTTGAAGCGGATCCGCACAGGGTGCTCAACAAAGCCGCCCATTACAGAAGGGAAGAAATACTCCTGCATGCACTAGACCATGGAGGAAATCCCAATGGTGATGGTGAATTCTCTCCGCTGGCGTCGGTCTGCGGACGTGGCGACCTAAAGCTTGCGAAATTGCTGCTCAAGCGCGGAGCAGAGGTCGACCTGAAAGGAAAGTATGGCGTTACTGCAATGAGCTCGGCGGTGCGCAACGGGACAATTCCTGCAGTCAAGTTGCTATTGGATGCAGGGGCGAGTCTAGACGGAGCTATGGAGGCGGCTGTTGACGGGCTTCGTATCGCCTTTGTGAAATTCCTGATCGAGGCGGGCGCACCGCTTGACCAGGTCGATCGCAACGGGATGACTCCTTTGCTCCTCGCGTGCAGTGCAGGAAAGAAAAAGGGTAGTGAGATCGCGATGTTGCTTCTGCGGGCGGGAGCGGATGCAACTTATGTTCGCGAGGAAGATGGTATGTCTGCTATCAAATTCGGCTATTGGGGTTACGGTGAGTGCTCTGCGGAAGTATTCGCTGAATTGAGGGCTCGAGGGGCCCCGGAGCCTGAGTCGGATTTTCAAATCCTACAATTGAGGTGATCCAAGCCTGGAACGATTCATGGCTTCAGTGAGTGGGAATGGCACTGGTACGAAAGTGGTACGGATGATTGGCGATGGGGCTGTAATGCTCGTGCTTTCAGGCCTGTAGATTCAGGCGGTCCAATCCATCATCGGTGCGACGCGGGAGTGATAAGGTGATCCAGGGAATAAGCCTGATGCTGTAAGAAATTTCCCCGCTTTGGATAACGCCGCGGAT
>NZ_JBKEZW010000005.1:0-125829 GCF_053345295.1 Pseudomonas sp. M5A4_2d
AGCCTGATGCTGTAAGAAATTTCCCCGCTTTGGATAACGCCGCGGATCTCAAGGAGATCATTGTGCCGTATATCGTGGTCTGACCCCGATATCCCCCGATAGCCCCCAGAAATTCGGTCGGCGCAGGACCCGGAGTTGCAACCGGGTGACCGTTTTCTAATGCAAGCCACTACAAGTAGACAGGGATGCCGTCACCATGAACAAAGGCTTCTACCATGCAGACAAGCGCCTGCACCTCAGCCCTTCGTACTCGCTGGCACCAGGCCTGGTAAAAGTCTGTGGCGTCGTGGTGCTCAAGGAGTCGCGGTTATCCCCGGTGAATGGCTTGCCCTGTGCGGGGTACTCGATACGAATCGAGGAAAGTTACCGCAACAGTGTCGACAAGGACGAATGGAGGACGGTATTTACCGACGTACAATGCAGCAATTTTGCCCTTAAAGATGCCCACGGCACTGTGGATATCTTGGCTGCGGGCATTGATCTGTTCTCAGGCCAGGTGCCAGAACCGGAGGACTATCGATACATAGCGGGGGAGGGACACCGCCAGCAGGGCGAGGTTCTCTTGAGCGAAGGTCTGGAGGTACTCGTGATTGGCACCGCGATCCAGCGTAACGGCAAAACCGTGATTGCCCGGGGCGAGCAAACCGATACGGTGTTCGGCGTAGAACGGCTGCGCAATGTGAACAACTACCGTATTGCTGTCCCGGCCTGGCGAGCCCTTGGTTTGTGTGGCGTCTTGGTGGCGTTGTTCAGCCTTGCGCTGCAGGTCATTGATCCAGCGCACTGGGCCCAGTGGCAGTTGCCCAGCCGCGATACGTTCCAGCAGATGAGCGCATTGGGGCCGTTCTACGAATGGGTGGCTTTTTTGTATCAGCGCCAGGGTTCGTCGCTGCCGTTGATGGCTGCTTTCGGTTGGACGGGGATGGTTTTATTGCTAATGGGGGCCGCCCGGTTGCTGCTCTATCGAGACATTCAAAAGGTGGTGCAGCCCATACTCATCGCCTGGTGGGGGGTGGGTAGCATCGGTGGCGCTCTGGTGACCTGGGCGCTGGTGGTTCTTGAGTTCGATCCATTCAAGATCTTTTTGATCTGGCTGAGTGTGATCATCGTTGCCCTGGGCTTTTCGATCACCCAACAACGGGCATTTCGGGCGATGGTAGCAAGCATCCTCAAAAGCGAATCACCCTAAGGAAACTCTGCGCGAAACCCTCTGATGGTGCGACGTGATAGCGTATATCGTGGTCTGACCCCGATATCCCTATTCTTTTTGGGCTCAGTTGAGCGGCGATTTACCTATTGGGTGGGGGCCAAAGCAAAGAGCTGATAATAACTAT
Organism: Pseudomonas sp. M5A4_2d; assembly: GCF_053345295.1. Classification (NCBI taxonomy): domain Bacteria; kingdom Pseudomonadati; phylum Pseudomonadota; class Gammaproteobacteria; order Pseudomonadales; family Pseudomonadaceae; genus Pseudomonas; species Pseudomonas sp. M5A4_2d. The sequence continues at coordinate 1,335 of NZ_JBKEZW010000005.1, forward strand.
ACTGGGGTTAATAGGAATACAGCTTTGCATGGTATTGATAAGGGTTACTCCACTGAGATAAATAGCTTAAAAACTTTTTCGCTAATTTGTCATATCACCGGGCTTCTCTCTGCTATGGAAGATGAGCAAGATTTCGTACTGAGGGAAGCGCATTAAAAATCCTTGCGAGTTAATAGAATGGACTTTTTTGGATGGGCTTTCAGCAATATACCGGTAGCGGCCTGGGCGGCAGCTGGTACGATTTTCGGTGCCTGCGTTGCGTTCATAGCGACGTTGATTTCGAATTTTGGAAATAGCAATCGCTTGAAAATACAACTTGCGCATGACGCTAAAGAAAAAAATATTGATCGGATGAATACTTTGCGCAAGGAAGTCTATTTGACTGCGGTAGGAGAGATATCAAGAGCTACTAGCTATTTGTCTTCTTTGCCAAGTAAGGATCTTTCTAAAACTAATATATCGGACGATCTTCAAGGGCTATTTATTGCGGCCGCGAAACTTTCTCTTGTTGCGTCGACCGCCACGCAAAAAGCGATCGATACATTGGGTGTCGCATACTCAAGTCTCATATTTGTATTGGTTCAGCGTATGGGTCCACTTCAGGAGGCATCAAATGAGATTGCCTTGTATGACAGACTTTATGAAGAGACGATGACTGACGTAAGAAGGGTTATAGGTGAATTGACCAGGTTCTCCGAAGGGGCTCGTACTGAAGAACTTGTTAATCAGGCCCTTCATAATTCATTTGAGTTCTTTAGTGGTCAGTCAAAAAAATTTAACGAACAAATGCGCGTGGCATATGCTGAATTTAATCGACTCACTGAATTATTTAATAAGCAGCTGTTTATAGATATGGCGCCTGTCGCGGCGCTTCAGGTTGAAGTCATGATTTCAGTTAGGGCTGATTTAGGAATTGATACGGATGATGCTGAAATTAGGGCTCGGCAGAAAAAACACTGGGGGCAAGTTGTTTCCTCTGCGGAAGAAGCACTAGAGAAGATGAAAAAGCAATAACTTCAGTTTTTAAGCTACCCAAGACGGCACCACCAGGACTGTGCGTAGGCACATCCGTCGATGTACTCAATCACGCTCAATACAAAACCTGTTGGCGCCACTCCCGACAGGGGGTATCGGGGTCAGACCCCGGTGCCTTAATGTAGTCGCGGAGGACGTCCATCGCCAGATAGGTCGCAGTCTGGCCTTTGGTTTTGGCCAGGTCAGCGAGAGAGTTGGACAGGTCTTCCAGGAGGTTCAGGGAGATTCCAGTCATGGCTGCCTCGATGGTGGATGGTTGTAGGGCATCTTACACCGCGGAGCGCTGGCTTGAATCAGCAGGTCGTCGCTGTGTGTATCCGGAAGTGATTTGTTCCATTTCACTGCCGGAGTATCGTGGTCTGACCCCAATATCCTCCTTAGCTTGGGAAGCTTGTAGCTTCCCAAGCCTTTCTTTTTAATGCTCTAGACTCTGCCCAGTAGTTGGGACCGTGGCGTATCGTGAAAGGAAGTGTACGAGACAGGGAGGAGTGTCTGCATATTGGGAAACTTCTGAAAGAAAATTATCTTTAGATAGATTAATTCTGATTTTTGGTTTTTCCCCCTCTTTAAACTGTGTTGAGTTGATGTCTGATTTTATTGCCAAGAGGTAAAGGCGCATAAAGTCCGCACAGTTTTTTCCTCTGAGGCTTAATATTGGGTCTTGTTCAATTAGTGTCGTTTTAGATTCTTGAAGTGAAGTTGCACATAAGTCAGAATTTTTCAAGTGTCCAAAGACAGATGATATGTCATTTGGGTCGTAGTTGATTTTTATGTTTTCGAGCGTTATGTTTATAAGGTCGTTTGTGTTGATCGATTTTATGCTCATCTTAAGCGGCGTGTCGCCTTTCTTGCACATTATATAGTTGGTTTTTGCCCATACATTAAATTCGAGTATTGCAGCTGTAAAATCTTTTTGTACTCTCTTGAAAAGACTTATGTATCGAGAGTAAAGGTGTTTAAGTTCGTTTGCGGATTTTATATTGAATTCTGCAGATAAAACTTTTTTTAGGCATGCAAGAGAAAAGTAGAAATTTTCTACTGCGTACCCTGGAGTGGAGTAGATTTTGAGTGGGTCAGGGTTGCCAAAAACATCATCGTAATCTTTGTCAACGAAACATAGATATTTATAGGTTGAGTAAAGGACGTGGTCTTTGATGGTTTCAAATAGCTCTAATGCTGGAGTTCTTCCTCCAGTGTTGATGCATTCCCAGTTTTCGTTGTTTAGGATTGCATGCAATCTACCTGAGTAATATTTTTCGTCTTCTCCTTCAAAAATACAGACAAGCAAATCTGGGTTTTCCCCAACTATTCGCATGAACTCCATAAATTTGGTGGAAAACTCTTCTGCATCCTGTGCCATTTTTTCCACTCTGTTCATTACAGTTCCTTAATGAAAGAGCTGAGGTCTACAGTTTGAGACTTCAATTTATTATGAAAGATAAAGGGGGAGTGAGTCGTTGCGAAAAGGAAGGAACATTTCCCAGAGTTCAAAATATCTGGGAGTAATGTCTTTTGCCATTCAATAGATAAAGAAAGTTCTGGTTCGTCAAAAAAAATCCCTAAGTTGTCTTGCTTGTGAAGATAGAGTCTAGAAAACAAGGAGGTTATCTGTTTTTCTCCTGAAGATAAGGTCTCAATTTTTACATCGCGGAGATTCTTTTTTCTTACAATGTCGACTTCAACTTTGCTTTCGTCGTAACGTAACATTTTGTCGCCTAGGTATTTGTTGCATACGGCGCAGAACTCTTGGAGGGCTGTATCATTTTCACGCTGTTGTTCATATACCTTTACTAGGCTTGAAATAAAATATATTAAGTGGTCGTGACCCTTGGTTATATCTTTTGTTTTTATTAGCTCCAGGATTCGTTCCTTGCTGCTAGTTGAAATATTGTTGCCGACGCGATCCAGGACGATTTTTACTGCCGCAGGACTTTGAATGCTGTCCAACATGTGTTGTTCGATAATTAATCCATCTACGAGTTGGTTAAGCATTTGGCCGTTGACTTTCGAAAACCACTCTACTGAGGAGCTAAGAATTTCCTTAGTGATTTGTTTTATTCTTGCGTCAACATCACCCATGCCAAAGTTAATAGCTTGATTGAGAAAGGCTTTGTCGCCTTTTTCTTCGTCGCTGGATAAGTTTCGCAGGTCTTGCTCTACGCGTCTGTAAGTTGGTAGGTAGAGCACGTCAAATGGTATTTTTGCCTTTATAGCTTCTAGCGTCTCTTTAATATTTAGAAGATATCCGCTAGCCTCGTTCGCCTCTGCTAAGGCTCGAATCACTCTTATTGTGTGTGAAGGTGAGAGACCTATTGTTTGAGTCACACGATGAAAAAGTTCGGAACGGCGAGTGTGGCCTTCACCATAAGTAATAAAGCCTTGTATTAGTTTTTCCATGGACTCTCTACCTAGCTTTGCGTAGAGATATTTGGATGCTTGACTATCGGCGTCTTCATTGAAAGAAAAGTCTAATTCAGGTTTTTCTATTTTGAAAATTGCGCCATCGGAAAACTCTAGCTCCATGGACTTGAAGTCTATTTTGTGTAGTCTTGGTATATCGCTTGTAACGAGTGCGTATAAGGCGTTCAGTACTGTGGTTTTGCCGTATCCATTTTCGGCTACGATAATTCGCGTGTCTGTACCAAATGGAATATCGATATCGCGCTCTCCATATAAGCCATTAAGCGCAAATCGTTTGAATAAAGATATTAGTAAAGATCCTTCTATTTTTTCTGGATAAGCTTTATTTTGTAAATTTGGGTTATCAGGTTCTTCTTTCTTAGCATATATAACGGCGATTAACTGCTTGTCATAGTCAACTGCACCATTAGAGAAAGCTAAGCATAGCAGCGGCTGTATGCCTGACTCGAGCCAAATTAGGCTATTTTTTCTGACTGGTAGGGACAAGATCAACGGGAGAGGAAGCTTCGGTGGTACAAAAATGGTACGGGGTGTTCAATGCGGCCGTAACCGCCAGTATTTACTGGGGGTTGGCTGTTAGTTTGTGCTATCCATCATCGGGACGATTCACAGAGTAATGGAGTGATCTCGGGAACTGGCTAAAATCCACGGGGAAATTTCCCACGCTTTTCTCGGCTTGCCCCTCAGACCTCCCCCCGCTAACCTCCCCAAACCGCTGGCAAACCAGCGGCCGGATGTGGAAGTCCGTACCAAGCTAAGACGCAATCGTCACAAACACCTACCGGCGTTTTTTTACGTCTGTATCATGTGTTTCGGCGGCTGTGCGCGGGGCACTTCGGTGCGCCGGGTCCTTAGCCCTGGTCTTCCACACCTGCGTACGGCTGCCACCCTCATGTGGAAGTGAGATTGGCAGTTCCTGAACAGTTAAGGAGCTTCGCCATGTACAAGGTCACACCTAATCCGCCTCATGCCTCAAACGCTGAACCCACTGATGCCAAGCTGCAAGCTGCAGCTCAGCGCGCTATTCATCATTACCTGCCCCCATCTGACGACACCGCCCCCGCCGACCACGCAACCAATAACCTATTCCTAGTCAGCCCCAACATCGACACCGAAACCCTCCTAGCCAACGCCGCCGAAAATCTCGATTCCGCCAACCAAATGGCCGCCACTCTGGCCTTCGACCTGGAAGACCCGCACCGCGCCATCATCCTCGGCATCCAACAACTCATCGACCTAAGCGCTCTACTCGTCGCCCGCGCCCAAGAGCAAGTAGCGCCTGCCGCCAGCCCAGCCACCGCCTGACCCCAACCCCGCCGCCTTACCCCAAGGCGGCAACCTGAACCCATGCTGTCACCGCGCAAAATTTCATAATCCCCAGTGCCGTTGAGGTCTACGATCCTCTTCAAGAGAGGACCCCCGCGCCTCCAGCCCATAGGGAACTGAAAACATGATCTCGAACCTGGTTAAAGTCGTGATGATTGCTGGCACGTTGCTGTTGGGCGCTTGTTCGACGGGGTCGTCGGGCGGGAGTGGTGACCCTTGTTTCTCGGGGGGATGCCAGGCGTTTGGGGACCATAGCCCGAGCAAGGCGGCCAAGATGAGTTTTGGTGGCAGTGGGTTGGGGAGTAGTTATGGGGAGTATGGGTCGGGGTTGTTGCATGATTATTGAGGCAGTGATGGTCAGTCAGTTGTGTGGTGACTGACCCACTGCTATCGGGAGCAAGCCCCCTCCCACATTTGCTCTGTGGTGGGGGAGGAGGTGTGTGTGATTAGTGGCCGCCTTTCATGCGGCGGGCGATGAGGTAGATGCCCAGGCCGGCCAGCGCTGTTGCGGCGCCGATGTAGCCGGTGCTGGTCCAGCCGTAACCCGCCGTAATCGCCATGCCGCCAAACCACGGGCCCAGCGCGTTCGCCAGGTTGAATGCTGCGTGGTTGGACGCCGCCGCCAGGCTCGGGGCTTCGTGGGCGATGTCCATCAGGCGGATTTGCAGCGGTGCGGCCAACGCCACCATGGTGCCGACCAGGCCCATGCTCAGTAGCACGCCCCATAGCGACGATGCCGCGAAGGGGAAGAACAGCAGCACGGCTATCGACCACACCAAGATCAAGCCCACCGCGCGAAATTGCATGCGGTCAAACAGCTTGCCGCCGGCAATGTTGCCGATGATGCCGCCCACGCCAAAGGCGGCGAGGCCGAAGGGAATCCATTGTGGCGAGACTTTGGTCACTTCGAGCATGGTCGGGGCGAGGTAGCTGAAGACGCAGAACATCCCGGCAAACCCAACTGCGCCAATCGACAGTGCCATCCACACCTGCGGTTTGGTGAAGGCGCGCAGTTCTTTGCGTGGGTCGCTGCGCGGTTCGTCGCGGCGGTCGGGGACGAATTGCCAGACCAGGAAGAGGGTGCACACGGCGATGGCGCTGACCAGCGCGAACGCCGAGCGCCAGCCCAGGTGTTGGCCGAGGAAGGTGGCGATGGGGTTGCCGAGCAGCATGGCCAGGGTCAGGCCCATCATCACGCGGGCCACGGCGCCGGCGCGTTTGTCGTTGGGCACCATGCTCGAGGCGACGACGGCGGCGATGCCGAAGTAGGCGCCGTGGGGCAGGCCGCTGATAAAGCGGAAGGCCACCAGCGAACCGAAGGTCGGGGTGAAGGCGGTGGCGAGGTTGCCCAGCGCGTACAGGCCCATCAGCAACAAGAGCATGTGTTTGCGCAGCAGCTTGGCGCCGAGGATGGCCAGCAGCGGGGCGCCGACCATCACGCCCAGGGCGTAGGCGCTGATGGCGTGGCCGACTTGCGGTTCACTCAACTTCAAATTGTGGGCGATGTCGGGCATCAGGCCCATGATGGCGAATTCGCCGGTGCCGATCGCGAAGGCGCCCACGGCCATGGCAGCTTCCATTTTGGCGGCGCTGCGCGCGGGCAGTACGTGCCCGGGTGTTTGCTGGATAGTCATGGGTAACTCTGTGTGGGTGAAGTGCACGAAGGACCGCCGCCGATGCTACGCAAGCAGCGGCGAAGGTGTCTAGAACAGCCTTGAACGCGAGAGTTCCACCCGATTGCTACCCTGTGACCCCACGTCGCGCTCGCTCGGCTTGACAGGAGCGGGGAAAAGTCCTGTTTTAGTGCTGTCAATTGGCCAAACGACGCATAAACGCTGTTTAGCGTGATATTCTGCGCGCCGTCTTGGTCTAGTCTTTCCCCGGTGCGTACACCCGTATACGTCCCGGCGGTTGGCTGTTGCCCAGGTAGCTGAAGCCAATAATGATAAGAAGTCAGCGCAGAAGGGACATAAAAGTGAGGTCGATACGTCGGCCTTGTGTGCCCACCCTGCGGTCCTTACGTGAATGTGCAAACCCCCGCGGTGCGCTGCCTGGCGCGGCGTGATAGAGGGTTGCCCATGCTCAGGGGCAGTGGGGCGGATGGCGTTTTATCATAGGTGCTACTGATGTTTAAAAAAGTAAACACTGCCCTGCTGGGGCTGGCTTTGTCGATGGGGATCACCTCCGTTCACGCGGAAGAGGCAAAGAAAGTCGATGTGCTGCTGATCGGCGGCGGCATCATGAGTGCGACCCTGGGTGTATGGCTCAATGAGCTGCAGCCGGACTGGTCGATGGAGATGGTCGAGCGCCTCGATGGCGTGGCCGAAGAAAGCTCCAACGGCTGGAACAACGCCGGTACCGGTCACTCGGCCCTGGCTGAGCTGAACTACACCCCGGAAGACAAGAACGGCAACGTTGAGATCCCGAAAGCGGTCGAGATCAACGAAGCGTTCCAGATCTCCCGTCAGTTCTGGTCCTGGCAGGTCCAGCAGGGCGTGCTGAAGAACCCGCGTTCGTTCATCAACTCCACACCGCACATGAGCTTCGTGTGGGGGGATGACAACATCAAGTTCCTCAAAAAACGCTACGAAGCCCTGCAAGCGAGCCCGCTGTTCGCCGGTATGCAGTACTCCGAAGACCCGGCGCAGATCGCCAAGTGGGTTCCGCTGATGATGGAAGGGCGTGACCCGAACCAGAAAATCGCGGCCACCTGGACCCCGATCGGCACCGACGTGAACTTCGGCGAGATCACCCGCCAGTTCGTTGCTCACCTGCAAACCACGCCGAAGTTCGACCTGAAACTGTCGAGCGAAGTGCAAGACATCACCCGTAACGCCGACGGTTCGTGGCGTGTGAGCTACAAAAACCTGAAAGACGGCACCAAGACCGAAACCGACGCCAAGTTCGTGTTCATCGGCGCGGGCGGCGGTGCACTGCACCTGCTGCAAAAGTCGGGCATTCCTGAAGCCAAGGACTACGCTGCCTTCCCGGTCGGCGGTTCGTTCCTGGTGACCGATAACCCGGCCATCGCCGAGCAGCACATGGCCAAGGCCTACGGTAAGGCTTCGGTTGGCGCGCCACCGATGTCTGTGCCGCACCTGGACACCCGCGTGCTGGATGGCAAGCGCGTGATTCTGTTTGGCCCATTCGCGACCTTCTCGACCAAGTTCCTGAAAGAAGGCTCGTACCTGGACCTGCTGACCAGCACCACTACCCACAACATCTGGCCAATGACCCGCGTCGGTGTGCGTGAATACCCACTGGTCGAGTACCTTGCTGGCCAACTGATGCTGTCGGATGACGACCGCTACAACGCCCTGAAAGAGTACTTCCCGAACGCCAAGAAAGAAGACTGGCGCCTGTGGCAAGCCGGTCAGCGCGTGCAGATCATCAAGCGTGACGAAGAGCAGGGCGGCGTCCTGAAACTCGGTACCGAAGTGGTCAGCTCCGCCGACAACTCCATTGCAGGCCTGTTGGGTGCATCGCCAGGCGCGTCCACCGCGGCTCCGATCATGCTGACCGTGCTGCAAAAAATCTTCAAGGACAAGGTGGCGACCCCTGAGTGGCAGGCAAAGCTGCACCAGATCGTACCGAGCTACGGCACCAAGCTGAACGACAGTCCTGAGGCTGTTGCCAAGGAATGGGCCTACACGGCCGGCGTCCTGCAACTGACCCCACCGCCTGCGATTCCGCAGTTGACCGCACCAAAGGCGACCCAGGCCACCGAGGCTGCCAAGCCTGCGGCTGAGCCGAGCAAGCCGGCGTCTGACCTGGCGCTGTAAGCCAAGCCTGATGTTAAAAAGCCCGCTGAACCGGTAACGGTCAGCGGGCTTTTTGTCGGCAGGTGTTCAGGCGCGAACGCGCTCGACCGCCGGCAGTTCAACCGTGCGTTCGGCCGCTGCCAGCGCCGCCTTTAAACCTGCTTGGTCCAGTGGCACGCAATAGGCGGGTTTCGCCCGTTCAAAGCGCCAGCTTTCATCCAGCCCACCGGCGTCCACGGCGTCGAAACCGAGTTCGTCGAGCAGGCGGACGACGTGCGCCTTTGCCGTGGCGTCATCGGCGGCCACCGGCAGTGCACGGCGGTCGGGTGCGCCATGGGGGCGGGCGTCTTGCGTCAGGTCCGGCGCAAAGATCGCATTGAACACTTTCACCACGTGTGAATGCGGTAAGTGCTCGGCGAGCAGCCGGCTGGTGGTGGTTTCAAAGCGGTCCAGCACCGGGATATGCCCATCGCGGTTCGGGTAGTAATTGTTCGCGTCCAGCACCGTTTTGCCTTCCAGCCAATGCGCGGGCACGCTGCGGTAGTGTTCCAGGGGAATCGCCACCAGCACCACGTCGCCAAATTGGGCGGCGTCTTCAGCACTGCCCACCTGAACGCCCAGTATGCCGCTGAGCACGCTGCTCATGGTTTGCGGGCCCCGGGAGTTGCTCAACATCACTTCATGCCCGGCAGCCAGTGCGAGCTGTGCCACAGCACGTCCGATAAAACCTGCTCCAATCACGCCGATCTTCATGGCCTTGCTCCTCGTAAATCGTAGAGCGGCTATGATGATTCGCTACTAACTGGCGATAAATGAGTGTTTCGGTTTGGGTGTTGTTACTGGGAGTAGGGAATGATGGACCGCCTTTCAAGCATGAATGCCTTTGTGGTGGCCGCCGAGTTGGGCTCTTACGCACGTGCCGCCGAGCGCTTGGGCCTGTCGGCGCAGATGGTGGCCAAACATGTTGCCGCGCTGGAGCAACGCCTCGGCGCCCGTTTGCTCAATCGCACCACGCGTCGGCAAAGCCTGACCGAGCTGGGGCACGCGTACTACGAGCGTTGCAAACATATCCTGACGGAAGCCGAGGCTGCCGATTCACTGGCCCAGATCATGAACGACACACCGCGCGGAAAGCTGAGAGTCACTGCCCCGGTCACCTTCGGCTCCTACAGCCTGATGCCGCTGATTACCGCCTTTTTGCGCGACAACCCGGACGTGGAAATCGACCTGCACCTGACGGATCGTTTCGTTGACCTGGTGGAGGAAGGCTATGAGGCGGCCTTCCGGATCGGCCCTCTGGGCACCACTGGCTTGACGGCCCGGCCGCTGGCGCCTTATCGGCTGGTGGTCTGCGCAGCGCCGGCTTACCTCGCGGTGCGGGGCACACCGCAACTGCCGGCGGACCTTGAGCAGCATGAATGCCTGGGCTACGCCTTCTGGTCACGCCCGGCGGATCGCGAGTGGGTCTTCCACCAAGGCGCGACGCCTTACAAGGTGCAGGTTGCCAGCCGTCTTCAAATCAATGAAAGCAGGGCGTTGATGTCGGCGGCACTGGATGGGTTCGGCATCGTTCTCGGCCCCGAAGACTTCCTGCGCACCGCGTTGGCCAAAGGCGAATTGATACGCGTGCTGCCGGCGTTTGAGGCGCCCAGCCGATCCATGCACCTGGTTTACACGGCCAACCGGCAGCGCACCGCCAAGTTGCGACGATTTGTCGAGGCGGTGCTGGCGCGCTTCGGCGCGGCGTGAGGGCTTAGCGGTGGACACCGTGGGTAACCCGCTCATCCCGTGACCCGTGACCCATGTGGTGATCGCCCGGCGGAGGCTCGTACGCCTGAAACAACCGACTGTCGTATGCACGTGTTGAGGCCCATGGGTTCAGCAATCCGACAGACATCACCTGTTAAAAAGAACCCAGAGCCAAGCAGGAGCGAAGCTGCAAAAAAGGGGCATTTTTTCTGGTGCAAGTGCTGGGCGTTAGCGCCCGAGGATTTTGTATGTTGCTACGTTATGCGGCATTGGCGGCAGTAGTCGTCGCGGCGTCCGGGTGTGTGCAAGAGCGCGTCGTGCATGAGCGCGGGCCGGTACAGCGTGAGTACGTTGAAGTGGTTGCGCCACAACCGCCGCCGGTCCAGGTCATCGAAGTCGAGCCGGCTGCGCGCTACGGCTATGTATGGTCGCGCGGTTACTGGCGTTGGCAAGGCGGGCGATACGTTGCGGTGCACGGCCATTGGGAGCAGGTGCGCGAAGGTTATCGCTATGTGCACCCGCACTGGGTGCAGCGTAATGACGGCTACCACTGGCAGGGCGGTGGTTGGGTTCGCTGAGGCCAGTCCGAAACAACGCCTAGATCGGCTTCTGGGTGCCCAGCAGCCGTACCTCCCGCAACAGCGCGGCACCGAGTTGCTCGGTGCCGAGTTCCTTGTAGCCCACGGCCTTGATCTCGCCGTTCTCTTCCGCCTGGATGATGATGATCACCGGCGTTTCCTTGCCCGTGGCTTCGTCCACGTGCAGGGCGTACTGGGGAATAGCCAGCTTGATCGGCGTGCCTGCCGCCTTGCCTTGTACATTGATCAGAAACGCCGCACAGCCGGTGTCGACGTCCACGCTGGTGGCGGAGCGGCCGCTGACGAAGCAGGTTTTCGGCAGGTCGGGCCAGGCGATGGTGTCGGCCAGGACGAGGGTCGGCGCGAGGGCCAAGGCAGCGAGAAGAAGCGTGCGCACGTGGGTCTTTCTCTCGATCAAAGGTAGAAGCGGTTTTTACCAAAGCCGGTCATTTGCCGCAACGCTGCCGTTCAGGCCAACCGTTTCATTCCGGTTGCTTTGCCTGCGGTAATGTCAAAGGTCGCGGTGTATTCACAGCCTGCTGCATGGGCGCAGCGTTCTATCAGGTAGTCGGCAAACTCGGCTTTGCCCGCGGTGAATCGTCGGAGTGCCTGCCAAATGATCTCGGCATGTTCGACGGTCAATTCACGGGTTCGCAACAGCGTTTCCAGCACGGTTACCACGTCGCTTTTGGCCGATTGGTAGCAGCTTTGTAAAACCCATACCAATTCCACCACGGACACCAGGCTGACAAAGCCCGGCGAAACGCTGGTGAGCGATTCGATCAGCGCCGAGGCCTTGGGTGATTGAACCGGATCATCCTGGGTGACATAGCGCACCAACACATTGGTATCCAGCCCGATCATCCCGCGTTTGCTCCCTGTGCGGCGATGGCGTGGTTCATGTCTTCAATAGACACCGCATTGGCAGGCTTGCGGATAAGGCCCTTGAGGTCCAGTACGGTTTTGCTCGCGGCAATGATGGAAAACTTGCCGTCTTCCGTTTCGACAAATTCAACCCGGTCGCCTGTTTCCAGGCCGAGCGCCGTGCGGACCTGGACTGGAATGGTGATTTGCCCTTTTGAGGTAAGTGTGGCGGTTGCCATAGTGAAGGTCTCCATCGTGATATTCCTTACCGTAGGGTAAGGGGTGATGAAGGACAAGATCCGTTGGTCCATAGGTCGCTCTACTGGTGGGAGTGGATGGGAACAGGTAAAACCCTAGCCCCAAGTCTGCGTTTTCACACGGGGTCCTCAGCCCCAAAGAGATACAAGCTATGACTGATCGCCGCCTCATCATTCCGCCCGCCATGCAACCCATTGTCGAGCGCGCCGGCTACGTGCCTGCGGTAAAAGTTGGCAACACTCTTTACTGCGCGGGCCAGGTCGGCCGCACGCCGGAACTGGCCGTGATTGAAGATCCCGAGGCGCAATTCGTCGCCGCCTGGCAGAACCTGCGGCAGGTGTTGGAGGAGGGCGGTTGCAGCTTCGACGATGTGGTAGACATGACCACGTATCACGTGAACATGAGCCAGCACATGGCGGTTTTTCGCGAGGTGAAAAACCGCCTGTTTCCACGCGGGCATTGCGCCTGGACCACGATCGGGGTGTCCGAACTGGCACACCCCGGCCTGCTGGTGGAAATCAAATGTGTGGCAGTGCAGCGCTAGACGCTTACTGAACCACTCGATAGCACGGCACATACGCCGCGCCGCCCGGCAATTTCATGCGGTGTTGGGCGACAAACGCCTGCAGCAGCTCGTCCAGCGGTTTCATGATGGCCGGGTCGCCATGGATCTCATACGGCCCGTGCTGTTCGATCAGGCGAATGCCCTTGTCCTTGACGTTGCCGGCCACAATCCCCGAAAACGCGCGGCGCAGGTTGGCCGCCAGTTCGTGGGGCGGCAGCGTAAGGCTCAGTTGCAGGCCGGCCATGTTTTCGTGAGTCGGGTCGAACGGGCGCTGGAAGCCTTCGTCGATCTTGAGCAGCCAGTTGAAGTGGAACGCGTCGTTGCGCTCGCGACGGAACTGTTTCACGGCCTTGAGCCCGGCGGTCATCTGGCGGGCCACTTCGGCCGGATCGTCGATGATGATCTGGTAGTGCGCCTGCGCCGCTTCGCCGAGGGTGGCGCCGACGAACGCATGCAGTTGTTGCAGGTACGGCGCTGCGTGCTTGGGCCCGGTGAGGATGACCGGGAACGGCACATCGCGGTTGTCCGGGTGCATCAGGATGCCCAGCAGGTACAGGAACTCTTCGGCCGTGCCGGCGCCGCCCGGGAAGATGATGATGCCGTGGCCGACGCGCACGAAGGCTTCCAGGCGTTTTTCGATGTCCGGCAGGATCACCAGCTCGTTAACGATGGGGTTCGGGGCTTCGGCCGCGATGATGCCCGGCTCGGTCAGGCCCAGGTATCGGCCGCCGGTAATGCGTTGTTTGGCGTGGGAAATGGTCGCGCCTTTCATCGGACCTTTCATCACGCCGGGGCCGCAGCCGGTGCACACGTCGAGGCTGCGCAGGCCCAGTTCGTGGCCGACTTTCTTGGTGTATTTGTATTCTTCGGTATTGATCGAGTGCCCGCCCCAGCACACCACGATTTTCGGCTCGACGCCCGGACGCAAGGTGCGGGCGTTGCGCAGCAGGTGGAATACGTAGTCGGTGATGCCTTGGGAGTCGCTCAGGTCGATGCGCTGGCTGCCCAGCTCGTTCTCGGTGTAGACGATGTCGCGCAGGGCGCTGAACAGCATTTCGCGGGTGCTGGCGATCATTTCGCCATCGACGAACGCGTCGGCCGGTGCATTCAACAGTTCCAGGCGCACGCCGCGGTCCTGCTGATGGATGCGCACTTCAAAGTCTTGATAAGCGTCGAGGATGGTCTTGGCGTTGTCGATATGCGCGCCGGTGTTGAGGATGGCCAGGGCGCATTGGCGGAACAGCGTGTAGATGCTGCCGGTTCCGGCTTCACTCAGTTGCTGGACTTCACGCTGGGACAGGGTTTCGAGGCTGCCCTTGGGGCTGACGGAGGCATTGATGACTTGACGTTGGGGCATTCTGATTCCTTGAAAACACAGCCACCGCACCCGCCATGGGCGGCGGTGGCTGGAGAATGGTGAGCGCCGAACTCGGTCGCACGAGACGGTTAGTCTGGCAGGCATGGGGCCATGCGCAAACTCCGTCCAGCACCATCATGCCGCAGAACTTACTGAATCAGCTTCCAGTTTTTGTAGAAAACCCGACGCAGGGTAAAGACCAGCCCGGCAAAGCCCGAGATCACGGCATTGAGCACTGACGGCAGCAAGGTCGGACGAACGATGTCAATGAACAGGCAGTAACGTTTTGCGTCGTTCTTGTTGAAGGACGCATGCATCAGCGTGTCATCGAAGATAAACAGCGGGTCGTCGTGCCAGTAGTGCTTGTGCTTGCCCACCTGGATGTAAACACCCTCATGGTGAGGCGCCGGCGCCATGTTGTAGAGCACGCGGAACATCATGCGCAGCGGGCCGAAGTGGAAGGACGTCGAGCGGTTTTCGTTGAACACCGACACGCCGATGGTCTTCACAAACGGCAGTTTCTTGCGCAGTTGCGGGATGTCCAGGGTGGTTTCAATCGGGCGGCCGTACCATTGGAAGAACAACATGCCGCGTTTTTTCTCGGCCATGCGCTCGTCCAGGTAGCTGATGATTTCATCCTTGTTGGCCATGGCGTCGTCGATCACCTGTTGCAGGTCTTCACGCCAGGCCGGCGGCAGATCGCGCATGGTGTAGACGTGGCGGTTGCGCAGGCTCAGCAGGTCGAACAGGGTGTTGAACGGCGCCAATATCCAGGTATTGCGGCCATTGCCCACGAAGTACTTCTTGATGGTGTCGCGGTCATACAGACCGTTGCGCAGAAAGTCATAGATGCCGCAGAACAGTACCAGCAGCAGAAATACCAGGCTGGTGCGTGGGAAGCAGTAGATGAACAGCAGAACGCCGAGAACCCAGGCGACTGAGACCAGTTTTTTTTGAACAGCACTTTTACTCATGAAGCGAGGCTCCGGACCGGAAACAAGGCGAAACAATCCCGCCATGATAGTGGGTTATCACTGCGCTGGGCGTTTTAAATATTGCGAATTTGTGAAGGCCCGACACAGTTCTTAACCCCACGGTGCGGCGTGCATCGGGTTTTGTTGATTGGATTTTGTAAACAGAAGATTTGCGTCTATCGTGACGCTTCGGTTTTTCGGACGTCATAGACCGGTACGATTGAAGTTGAATGGCCACTATTGGCCTTCGGCACCTTGGAAGAGGCAGAAATTTTATGATCATCAAACCGCGGGTTCGTGGCTTTATCTGTGTGACCGCTCACCCTGTTGGCTGTGAAGCGAACGTCAAGGAACAGATCGACTACGTAACCCAGCATGGCGCCATTGAAGGCGGCCCGAAGAAGGTGCTGGTCCTCGGCGCTTCCACCGGTTACGGCCTGGCCGCGCGCATCAGTGCTGCGTTTGGCTGCGGCGCCGACACCCTGGGTGTGTTTTTTGAGAAAGAAGGCGAAGAAGGCAAGCTGAGCTCCGCCGGCTGGTACAACAGCGCGGCGTTCGAGAAGTTTGCCGTCGAAAAAGGCCTGTACGCCAAGAGCATCAACGGCGACGCGTTTTCCGACGAGATCAAGCGCCTGACCATCGAAACCATCAAGAAAGACCTGGGCAAGATCGACCTGGTCGTTTACAGCCTGGCCGCGCCACGCCGTACCGACCCGCAAGGCGTGGTGCACACCTCCACCCTCAAGCCGATCGGCAAGGCCGTGACCTTGCGCGGTATCAACACCGATAAAGGCGTTGTGGTCGACACCACCCTCGAGCCTGCGACCCAGGAAGAAATCGACGGCACCGTGAAAGTCATGGGTGGCGAAGACTGGCAGCTGTGGATCGACGCCCTGCGTGATGCGGACGTGTTGGCCGAAGGCGCCAAGACCACCGCGTTCACCTACCTGGGCGAGAAGCTGACCCAGGACATCTACTGGAACGGCTCGATCGGCGAAGCCAAGAAAGACCTGGACAAGAAAGTCCTGACCCTGCGCGACAACCTCGCTGCACTCAAGGGCGATGCCCGTGTGTCGGTGCTCAAGGCCGTGGTCACCCAGGCGAGCTCGGCGATCCCGATCATGCCGCTGTACCTGTCGCTGCTGTTCAAAGTGATGAAAGAGCAGGGCACCCACGAAGGCTGCATCGAGCAGGTCTACGGCTTGTTCAAGGACAGCCTGTACGGCATGGCGCCGAAGCTGGACGCCGACGGCCGCCTGCGCGCCGACCTGGCCGAGCTGGAACCTAAAGTCCAGGACGCCGTAGCAGCGCTGTGGAATCAGGTGACCGACGACAACGTCAACGAGATCAGCGATTTCGCCGGCTACAAGGCTGAATTCCTGCGCTTGTTCGGCTTTGAAATCGACGGTGTGGACTACGAAGCCGATGTGAACCCGACCGTGAAGATCAAGGGCTTAGTCCAAGCCTAAACACGGTCAAAAAAATGTGGGAGCTGGCCTGTGTGGGAGCCGGGCTTGCCCGCGATAGCATCGCCGCGGTGTAACGCATACACCGAGGTGACTGCATCGCAGGCAAGCCAGCTCCCACACCAGCCGCTCCCACATTTGCCTTATGTGAATCGGAACCCTCCTACATTCCTTCGCGCTCCCACCCTCGCTCACAATCTGCCAGACTCCTGCGGCTATCAAGCCACGCCAACGGAGGATCTGATGACGATTCGTGCAGTAGTTTTTGATTTCGGCGGTGTCCTGTTCGACTGGAACCCGCAGCACCTCTACCGCAAGCTGATTACCGACGATCACGAGCGGAAACACTTTCTCGAGACCATTTGCACCCAAGCCTGGAACACCGAGCAGGACGCCGGCCGCAGCCTGGCCGAAGGCACGCGCCAGCTGATCGAGCAATACCCGCAACACGAACCTCTCATCCAAGCCTATTACGAGCGCTGGCACGAGATGTTGCGCGGCTCATTGCCGGAAGGCGTGGCCATTCTCGAAGGTCTGCATCACGCCAATATGCCGTTGTTCGGGCTGACCAACTGGTCGGCTGAAACCTTCCCTTATGCGCGGGCCAACTACCCGTTCCTGCAATATTTGCGCGACATTGTGGTCTCGGGCGAGTTGAAGCTGATCAAGCCGGACCCCGCGATTTATCACGCCAGCCTCGCCCAGGTACGTGCCCATCTGCCGGATATTCAACCCAGTGAAGTCGTGTTTATCGACGATGTTGCCGGCAATATCGACGCCGCTGTCGCACTCGGCTGGCTGGGCATTCACCATGTGTCGGCCGAGCGTACTGCGGCACGTTTGCGTGAATTGGGCGTGAGCTTCTAGCGCGCCCATTTTTCCATGGCGAAATCCACGAAGGCGCGCAGTTTGGGCAGGCGGTAGCGGTCCTGTCGGTAGAGCAGGTGCATGGGGCGGCAGGGCAGTTGGTAGGTGGTTAACAAGGCCACCAGCTTGCCGCTCTCCAGGTCCGGTTGCACCAGGGCATCGGCCAGCATGATGATGCCCATGCCGTTTACGGCCGCCTGGCGCAAGCCTTGCGAGCTATTGATGGTCAATGAGCCGGACACCGGAACCTCAACCTCGCCTTCCTCGCCGGTCATGCGCCACAGTTTGTCGGTGTCACGCCAGTTGTCGTTCGCCGGGTAGGCGAACGCCAGGCAGTCATGGTGCTGCAGGTCGTTGGGTGTCTGCGGCGTGCCGCGTCGCGCCAGGTACTCAGGTGATGCGCAAAGGGTCAGGGTGTAGGCCTGCATGGGCCGGGCGATCAGGCTGGAGGTCTCCAGCTCGCCGAGTCGGATCGCCACGTCGAAGCCGCTGTCGACCAGGTCCATCCGTTCGTTGCTCAGCACCACATACAGGTTGATCAGCGGGTAGCGCTGGGAAAATTCGCTCAGGGCGGGCGTCAGGCGTTCGGTGCCGAATACCGGGGGCGCGGTGATCCGCAGGCTGCCTTTGGGGGTTTCGCTGTGGGCCTGCTCCGCCAGCAGCTCGGAGTCGGCCACCAGCCCCAGCACCTCCAGGCAACGCTGGTAATACTGCCCGCCGAACTCCGTGAGGCTTTGTTTACGGGTGGTGCGCTTGAGCAGGCTGACCCCCAGCCGTTGTTCCAGCGCGCGCAAATGATTGCCGACCATGGTGGTCGACATCCCGCATTCCTGCGCGGCGGCGGTCATGCTGCCGGCCTCCACCACTTTCACGTACACCGACATCGCCTGGAACAGATCCATTATCAAGCCCTGGTTTAAAGTCATTGCAGGAATGTGCAGTTTATCCAGCTCAGGTGGCTAACGATACTTCACCCATCCCAACGATGCACTGGAGCCTGCCACCATGACTGCCGCCTGCCTGATGACCACGTATCAACCCTTGGCCCTGAGCTTCACTCGTGGCCTGGGCACGCGCCTGTGGGACCAGCAGGGCCGTGAATACCTCGACGCGGTGGCGGGTGTGGCGGTGACCAATGTCGGGCATTCCCACCCCAGGCTGGTGACGGCCATCAGTGAACAGGCGGGCCTGCTGCTGCACACGTCCAACCTCTACAGCATTGACTGGCAGCAGCGCCTGGCCCAGCGGCTGACGCAATTGTCCGGCCTGGACCGCGCGTTCTTCAACAATTCCGGCGCCGAAGCCAACGAGACGGCGCTGAAACTGGCACGGTTGCATGGCTGGAAAAAAGGCATCGAAGAGCCGTTGGTGGTGGTGATGGAAAACGCGTTTCACGGGCGTACCCTCGGCACCATGGCGGCCAGCGACGGGCCTTCGGTGCGCCTGGGCTTTCAGCGTTTGCCGGGGGATTTTCTCAAGGTGGGTTTTGGCGATCTGGCGGCACTGGAAGCGCTCACTCACGCGTTCGGCCCACGCATTGCGGCGGTGCTGCTGGAACCCATCCAGGGCGAAAGTGGCGTGATACCCGCGCCGCCCGGCTACCTGAAAGCCCTGCGCGAGCATTGCTCGCGCCACGGCTGGCTGATGATGCTGGATGAAATACAGACCGGCATCGGCCGCACCGGCACCTGGTTTGCATTCCAGCATGAAGGCATTGTTCCGGACGTGATGACCCTGGCCAAAGGCCTCGGCAACGGCGTGCCCATCGGCGCCTGCCTGGCACGCGCCACGGTGGCCGAGTTGTTCACGCCGGGCAGCCACGGCAGCACGTTCGGCGGCAACCCGCTGGCCTGCCGCGTGGGCTGCACCGTGCTGGATATCATTGAAGAGCAGGGCTTGCTGCAGAACGCTGCGCAACAGGGCGCGCGCCTGCTGTCGCGGTTGCGGGTGGAGTTGAGCGAGCATCCGCAGGTGGCGGCGATTCGTGGGCAGGGTTTGATGATTGGCATCGAACTGGCCCGCCCGTATCGCGACCTGGCCCAGCGTGCGGCTCAGGAGCACGGGCTATTGATCAATGTGACGCGTGGCAAAATCATTCGCCTGCTACCGCCGCTGACGCTGGATGCCAAAGAGGTCGAGATGATCGTGCGGGCCATTACCCGCTTATTGGACTGAAACCCGATCAACTGTGGGATCTGGCTTGCCTGCGATAGCGATCTGTCTGTGCCAAATGTAGGGGCTGGTACACCGCTATCGCCGGCAAGCCAGCTCCCACAGTTGAGCTGCGTGACTTTCATCCATCCGGGCCATTCAGCCATTCCTGGTTCATCGTCTCGGTATCGCCCAGATACTCCAGCAACCACGCCATTGCCGGGGACAGCTTGTTCTGTGCCCAGGCCACGCATGACGGGCTGGCCGGGAACGGCCGGCTTAATTGCAATGCCACCAGCTCACCGCGCTCGATCCACGGCAACACCTGATGCGCCGGAGCCATGCCGACACACAGGCCATCGCGCAGGCAATCAATGGCCGAGGCCCAATTGGGCACCACCAGTCGGCGTTGGTTATCCAGGGTCCAGGTATCGCGCTTGGGCAGGTTGCGCGAGGTGTCGGTCATGCAGAGTGAGGCGAACGGGCGCAGTTGGTCGTCACTGAGCAAACCCGCCACCGTCGCCAGCGGGTGCTTCGCGCTGACCACACACAGCCAGTTCAACAACCCCATGTCGCGAAACGTGAAGTGGCTGGCCACCGGCACCGCGCTGGTGGCGCCGATCACGATGTCGGTGCGCTCATCGGCGAGGGCGTCCCACACGCCGTTGTACACCTCGTATTCCAGCATTAATTCCACTTCGGGAAACTGCCGATAGAAATCCAGCACCAGTTGCCGACAGCGCTGGGGTTTGACGATGGAATCCACGGCCACCTTCAATTGGCCGCTCCAGCCATTCGCCACCTGCTGGCACAAACGTCGTGTGCCGAGCATTTTTTTCATCACGCCGCGGGCTTCGTCTATAAATAAACGGCCGGCCGGGGTCAGTTCTACGTCGCGATGGCGCCGCACAAACAATGGCACCGCCAGCCATTCCTCAAGCTGGCGCACCGTGTAGCTGATGGCCGACGGCACGCGATGCAGTTCTTGCGCGGCGGCGCTGAAGCTGCCGTGGCGCGCCACGGCATCAACAACATCCAGCGAGTATTCAGACCACATTAAAGGTGCCTTCAAAATATTTGATAAGAGTGTCCAATTATTATCGCTTCACACAGAAACTGTCAGCTTCATAATGGGCGCCAGTCAGCAAATAGTTTGATGGCAGGATTAACAAGGCTTCAATGAAAAATTCTTTTGGTTTTACCTGGTATCTGGCGGGGCTGAGCATGCTCGGTTATCTCGCCATGGACATGTACTTGCCGGCGTTCGGCGCAATGGGCGAGCAGTTACAGATTGGTGCGGGCGCCGTGGGCGCCAGCTTGAGCATTTTCCTCGCCGGGTTTGCGGTGGGGCAGTTGCTGTGGGGGCCGTTGTCCGATCGCCTGGGGCGCAAGCCGATCCTGGTGACGGGCTTGAGCCTGTTTGTGTTGGGTTGCCTGGGCATGTTCTGGGTCGAAACGGCGCCGCAACTGTTGGCGCTGCGCTTTATGCAGGCAATTGGCGTGTGTTCTGCCGCTGTCAGTTGGCAGGCGTTGGTGATTGACCGCTACCCGGCCGACAAGGCCCATCGCGTGTTCGCCAGCATCATGCCGTTGATGTCGCTGTCGCCGGCCCTGGCGCCGCTGCTGGGCGCGATGGTGTTGAATCACTTTGGTTGGCAGGCGATCTTCGGGGTGTTGCTGGGCGTATCGCTGCTGTTGCTGCTGCCGACGTTGTTCCTGCGCAAGATGCCGAAACGTCGGGCAGAAGAGGGCGAACCTTCGCGCCTCGGCTATGGGCAGTTGCTGACCTCCCGTGTGTTTACCGGCAACGTGATGATCTTCGCCGCGTGCTCGGCCAGTTTTTTCGCCTGGCTGACCGCTTCGCCCTTCATCCTCGGCGATATGGGCTACAGCCCGAACGACATTGGCCTGAGCTACGTGTTGCCGACCTTGGCTTTTCTGGTGGGTGGCTACAGTTGCCGCAGCGCGTTGCAGCATTGCCAGGGCAAAGTCTTGCTGCCGTGGTTGCTGGTGGCTTATTGCATCAGCATGGTGGCGCTGTACCTCGTCGCGACCTTGACCGTGCCGACCCTGACCACCTTGCTGATTCCCTTCTGCCTGATGGCCTTGGTCAACGGTGCGAGCTACCCGATCGTGGTGGCGAATGCGCTGATGCCCTTTGCGGAAAATTCCGGCAAGGCCGCTGCACTGCAGAACACCCTGCAACTGGGGCTGTGCTTTCTGAGCAGCTTGCTGGTGTCGTCGATGATCGACCAGCCGTTGCTGATCACCGTGATCGTGATGCTCGCCACCGCGCCATTGGCCGTGTTGGGTTACTGGCTGGCGCGACCGAAGGCAGACAATTCGGAACTGGCTAACGCTTGAGCTGATGTGGGAGCTGGCTTGTCGGACCGCCGAACCGCTGCGATTGTATCGACTCGGTGCTCCTGATGTATCGAGTTGACCGCATCGCAGGCAAGCCAGCTCCCACCGTTTGATTCGGTTTCTCCCGTGCTAGAACGTCACTTCCATATTCACCGTCGGCGTCGATGTCCGCGTGCCCAGCCCGCCATCCACGCCGAACTTGTTGTGCCAGTATTCATAACCCACCCCGAGATACAGGTTCGGCTTCACGCTTTTACCGGGCCGAACCGCCACCATCAGCGCGGTGCGCATCAGGGTTTCCGGCGCGGTGTCGCGGCCATGGTAGTCCTCGCCCTTGTCCCCGACGTAATTGATAAACCCCTGGAATTTCGCCGCGTGGTTGGCGATTTCAAAGGGGCGCAGCCACGTCAGGTTGAGCATGTAGGTGTCGTCGAAGGTGTGGTTCGACTCTTGTGCGCCGGGGATGCCGGTGTGGTTCCTTTCCTTGTAGTACATCAGGCTCAGGTCCAGCACGCCGACAGTGTTGAACTTCAAGGTCGGGCCGATGACGAGTGCGCGCTTTTTGGCTGAGGCAACGTTGTTGTTGCGGTTGGCGTCGAAGCCCAGGGTCAGGGCGTAATCCTTGATCAGCCCGGTGCCCAGCGGCACATCAAATACCCGTGAGGCATACAACTGGTGCCGGTACACCGCGTAGACCTCGCTGCCACCCCGGTCGGTGCCCTTGCGCGGGTCATGGCTGTCGGACAGGAACACATCGAGGTTCAGATAGTTGCTGCCGTACTGGTAGCCGCTGGCGTGGGTAAAGCTGTAGATGCGCTTGCTGAAATCGTCGGGGTTATTTGGATTGGTGAGGTGTTGGCCGTAGCGAAATCCTGCGCTGTTGTTCATCCATTCCACCGCGACAGCCTCCCCACCGCCGAGAAGGGTCAATGCAACGGTTGCGCCCTGTAATGCCTTTTTCATTGTTTCAGGTCCTTTGGCGTTCTGGCTCATGACGGCCGAATTGTTTTTGTAACGCCGACGGAGGGTATCTTGTTCGATTGATTGTATACAACTCTATGGACACGCAGTCCAAACATTGCATACAGTGCTAGCACAACAAAAACAGAGAACCCCTCACCATGACTATCCCGAAGGCGTCACCGCAGCGGCCAGAAGATGAGAATCTTGGCGTCGCCGCCAACATGGCTTACGGCCTGCAGCATGTGCTCACCATGTACGGCGGCATCGTCGCTGTACCGTTGATCGTCGGCCAGGCGGCCGGTTTGTCGCCGGCGGATATCGGCCTGTTGATCGCCGCGTCGCTGTTTGCCGGTGGCCTGGCCACGTTGCTGCAAACCCTTGGCCTGCCGTTTTTCGGCTGCCAACTGCCGCTGGTGCAGGGCGTGTCGTTTGCCGGTGTGGCGACGATGGTGGCGATTGTCGGCAGCGATGGCGCAGGCGGCGTGCCGGCGATTCTCGGGGCGGTGATGGCCGCGTCGTTTATCGGGCTACTGATCACGCCGGTGTTCTCACGGATCACCAAGTTCTTCCCGCCGCTGGTGACTGGCATCGTGATCACCACCATCGGCCTCACATTAATGCCCGTGGCGGCGCGCTGGGCCATGGGCGGCAATAGCCGTGCGGCGGATTTCGGCAGCATGGCGAACGTCGGCCTGGCCGCGCTGACACTGGCGTTGGTGTTGCTGCTGAGCAAGATCGGCAGCGCGACGATTTCGCGTTTGTCGATCCTGCTGGCCATGGTGATTGGCACCGTGATTGCGGTGTTCCTCGGCATGGCGGATTTCTCCGGTGTGGCCCAGGGCCCGATGTTCGGTTTCCCCACACCGTTTCATTTTGGCGTGCCGACCTTCCATGTGGCGGCGATCATTTCCATGTGTATTGTGGTGATGGTGACCTTGGTGGAAACCTCGGCGGACATTCTGGCGGTCGGTGAGATCATCGATACCAAAGTCGATTCCAAGCGCCTCGGCAACGGCTTGCGCGCCGATATGCTCTCAAGCATGTTCGCGCCGATCTTCGGTTCATTCACCCAGAGTGCGTTCGCCCAGAACGTCGGCCTGGTGGCGGTGACCGGGGTGAAGAGTCGGTTTGTGGTGGCAACGGGCGGGGTGTTCCTGGTAGTGCTTGGCCTGCTGCCCTTTATGGGCCGGGTGATTGCGGCAGTGCCGACATCGGTGCTGGGCGGTGCCGGGATTGTGCTGTTTGGCACGGTAGCAGCCAGTGGTATTCGCACGCTGTCCAAGGTGGATTACCGCAACAACATGAACCTGATCATCGTCGCAACGAGCATCGGTTTCGGCATGATCCCCATCGCTGCACCGAACTTTTACGACCACTTCCCAGCCTGGTTCGCGACGATTTTCCATTCGGGTATCAGTTCGTCGGCGATCATGGCGATCCTGTTGAATCTGGCGTTCAACCACTTTACCGCCGGCAACTCCGATCAGCAGTCGGTGTTTGTGGCGGGGACTGAGCGCAGTGTGTACTTCCACGATGTGGCGGCATTGCGCGATGGGGATTACTTCAGTGGCGGTAAGATGTTTGATGCCGAAGGGAAGGAGATTCCGGTGCTGGCCGAGGTGCCCAGGAAGTCCGTAAAACCTGAGACCACTGAAGTTTGAAGGGGGGGGAGGTGGTTTGCCTGCGTTCGGCCATCGTGGTTAACGGGGCCTGTCAGATCAAGATCAACAGCAGATCAAAAGCAGAGCACGGCGGCCTGGTAGCCGACCTGAGTGGTTGAAGCAAAAGCAGGGCAGAAGCAGGGCAACACCACTTCTGCCTGATGAAATGAGTTCCGAATGTGGGAGCGGCGGTGCGACGATTCGACCTGCTCGCGAATGCGGTGGGGTCAGTTACAAATAAGCTGCCTGACCCACCGCATTCGCGAGCAAGCCCGCTCCCACAATTTTGACCGAGTTTAGCTGCCAGCACCGCAGTGCTCTGCTTTTCTGTGGGAGCTGGCTTGCCTGCGATGCAGACACCTCGGTCCACCAAGTACACCGAGTTGATGCTATCGCAGCGGTTCGGCGGTCCGACAAGCCCGCTCCCACATTGAACCTGTTCAGCGCTCGGGATTCAGGGTTTCCAGGCCGCCGCATTCACCAGGTTTTTCGGCCGTTCACCCGACAATGCCGCCAGCAGATTATCCACCGCACAGCGTGCCATCGCTTCCCGCGTTTCGTGGGTCGCCGAACCGATATGCGGCGTGGCCACCACGTTATTCAAGCGCAACAACGGCGAGTCGTGATTCAGCGGCTCACGCTCAAACACATCCAGCCCCGCCGCCCGAATCGTGCGTTGCTGCAGTGCCTCGACCAGCGCGGCTTCATCGACGACTTTGCCCCGAGAAATATTGATAAAAATCGTCTCGGGGCCCATCTGTGCAAATTCCTCAGCGCCAATCAATTTCTCGGTTTCAGCCGTGAGCGGCAGTGTCAGGCAGACAAAGTCGGCCTCCTTGAGCAACGCCACCAGGCTGCGGTACTGCGCGCCGAAGCGCTCTTCTACCAACGGCTTGGGCGAGTGGCTGTGGTAGATCACCGGCATGCCGAAACCGAAATGCCCGCGTTGGGCCAGGGCTTCACCGATGCGGCCCATGCCGATAATGCCTAGCGTTTTGCCGTGCACGTCGCTGCCGAAATGCGAGGGGCCGATGTTCTTGTTCCATTGGCCGGCGCGCACCATATCGGCGAGTTCGACCACGCGGCGGGCAGTGGCCAGGATCAGCGCAAAGCCGGTGTCCGCCGTGGTTTCGGTGAGTACGTCCGGGGTGTTGCTGAGCAGGATGCCGCGTTGGGTCAGGTAGTCGATGTCGTAGTTGTCGACACCGACCGAGACGCTGGCCACCGCTTCCAGTTTGGGTGCCAGATCGAGCAGCGTGGCGTCCAGGCGCAGGCTGGCACCCAGCAGGCCGTGGGCGGTGGGCAGGGCGTCACGCAGTTTGGCCAGGCCGGGTTCGTCCAGCGCGTCGATCAACGTGACGTCGGCGTGCTCGTGCAGGCGGGCCATCAATGGCGCCGAGAGTTTTTTGTATAAAACGACAGATTTCTTCATCGGGTTTTTACCTTCAAATCAAAAGTAGGCGACGGCGCGCGTACACGGTCGCTGGCGCCGGGCTTGAGGAAAATCGTCAGCACCACCGCGAACATCAATGCGCCGCTCATCAGCAGGTAGGAGGCGCCGGGCGAACCGGTGCTGCTATTGAGGTAACCCACCAGGTACGAACCACCGAACGAGCCGAGCGCGCCCATGCTGTTGATCAGCGCCATGGCGCCACCGGCAACGTTGGCCGGCAGGATCTCCGGGACAATGGCGAAGAACGGGCCATAAGGCGCATACATGCAGGCCCCGGCGATCACCAACAGGGTGTAGGACCACCAGAAGTGCTCGGCGCCCAGGGCGTAGGACGCGTAGAAAGCGATGGACGCAATCAGCAACGGCGGCCACACAAAACGTTTACGTTTTTGCAGTTTGTCCGAGCCCCAGGACACCGCGAGCATACCGATGACGGCTGCCAGGTAAGGCAGCGCGGACAGCCAGCCCGCTTCGACCATGTCCATCTGCAAACCAGCCTTGAGAATCGAC
This sequence comes from Pseudomonas sp. M5A4_2d, assembly GCF_053345295.1. Taxonomy (NCBI): domain Bacteria; kingdom Pseudomonadati; phylum Pseudomonadota; class Gammaproteobacteria; order Pseudomonadales; family Pseudomonadaceae; genus Pseudomonas; species Pseudomonas sp. M5A4_2d. The sequence continues at coordinate 27,658 of NZ_JBKEZW010000005.1, forward strand.
GGCAGCCACAGCACAAAGCCATACACGCCGATGCTCCAGCAGAAAAACTGCAGGGCCAGGATGATCACCTTGGGCGAGCGAAAGGCTTCGGCGTAGTTTTTCACGGCCTTGATGCCGACTTGCTCGGCGGCCAGGGCGGTTTCCAAATCCTGCTTCTGTGCGTCACTCAGCCACTTGGCATCCTTGGGCCGTTCGTCAGCCAGGCGCCACCAGATAAACGCCCAGATCACCGCCGGCAGGCCTTCAACGATAAACATCCAGCGCCAACTGAAATGCTGCACCAGGTAGCCCGACACCACCGACATCCAGAGCATGGTCACCGGGTTGCCGAGGATCAGGAACGTGTTGGCCCGCGAGCGTTCGGCACGGGTAAACCAGTGACACAGGTAGACCAGCATCGCCGGCATCACCGCCGCTTCCACCACCCCAAGCATGAAGCGAATGGCGATCAACATATAGGCGTTGGACACCACGCCGGTCAGGGTGGCCAGGCCGCCCCACAGGATCAGGCTGACGAAAATCAGTTTTTTAACGCTGCGTTTCTGCGCGTAGATAGCCCCCGGCACCTGGAAAAAAAAGTAGCCGAGAAAGAACAGCGCCCCCAGCAACGACGACATGCCGGGGGTGATCATCAAGTCTTCGGCCATCCCGGAGGCGGCGGCGAAGCCGTAGTTGGCGCGGTCCAGGTACGCCAGGCTATACGTGATAAACACGATGGGCATGATGTACCACCAGCGGCGGGTGGCGAGTTTCAAGGTGTCCATGGGGTTGCTCCTGAGCTTGTTGTAGTTGTGGCAACAGGGTGTGGGTCATGCAACGGATCGAGTGAGTAACTCCGCACGGGTGGGCAGGCCTTCCATATCTCCGCGGCTTTGCACGGCGCGGCTGCCGATCCAGTTGCCGCGCTGTACGGCCTCGGGGAAGCTGAGGTTGTCGAGCAAGGCGCTGATCATGCCGACGGCAAAACCATCACCGGCGCCGACGGTGTCCACGACTTTTTCCACCGGCACGGCGGCGACAAAGCCCTGGTCCATCTGGGTGCGGTAGTAGGCACCATCCGGCCCAAGCTTGATGGCCACGGCTTCGGCACCCTGGTCGAGGTAGAAGGCGGCGATGTCGGCCGGGTCGTCGAAGCCGGTGAGCAAGCGGCCCTCGCTCAAGCCGGGCAAGACCCAGTCAGCCAGACTTGCGAGGGCGTTTATCTGGCGAATCATCTGTTGCTGATTGGCCCACAGAGACGGGCGCAGGTTCGGGTCGAATGACACGCTGCGCCCGGCCTTGCGCATCTGCGTCATCAGCGCTACGGACAGCTCGCGGGTGGCCTCGGACAAGGCCGGCGGAATGCCGGTGGCATGCAGGTGCCGCGCTTGCAGCAGGGCGGGGCGAATGTCGGCAATCGACAAATGACTGGCGGCCGAGCCTTTGCGGAAATATTCCACTTGAGGGTCTGCGCCAGTCTCTTCGCGGGATTTGAACTGAAAGCCGGTGGGGTGCAGCGGATCGACCGTCACATGGTGACAATCCAGGCCTTCTTTTTGCAGGGTGTCGATGACAAACCGGCCGAGGGAATCAGCCCCGACCCGGCTCAGCCAGGCGACATTGAAACCCAGGCGCGACAGGCCAATAGCCACATTGCTGTCGGCCCCGGCAATGCGTTTGTGGAACTGGGCCACCTCGGCCAGGTCGCCGGTCTGTTCGGCGACAAACATCGCCATGGTTTCACCAAACGACAGGATATCGATCTCAGACATGGGCATTCTCCGCACGGGGCTGGCCAAGGAGGGCGAGGGCGGCGACCTGTTGCGCGGTGACTTCGGTCAAGTCATCACCTTGCAACGGGAATTCCACGGCCCTGGTAATACCTTGAGTCATATGCTTGAGCAGTTGTTCCCACAGATGCAGGTCGGTGGCGCTGGGCGGCAAGGCCATCAGCTTGCCGTCCTGGCGACGCGCCACGGCCTTGCAGTGCAGGTAATCCACGTGCCGGCCCAGCAGGCGTGCGGCGGTGAGGGCGGATTGGTCTTGCCACTGCCAGTTGCCGATGTCGAAGGTCATTTTGACCGGCACACCCAGGCGTTCAACCTCGGTGAAGAACCGTTGCATCGGCTCGATGCGCCCGCCGTGCAGGGTCTGGTCGTTTTCCACCAGCAATTGGACCGGGTGGCGGTTGAGCAGGGCGTGCAGGCTTTGCAGGTCGTTGGTGTCGGTGAAGTAGCCGAGGGAGACTTTCAGCCAGCGTGCGCCGAATGCCTGCGCGCGGTCCAGGGTGGCGGCGAGTTCGGCATTCGGCTGGGCGCGCCCGGCGACCCAGAGTTCCAGCGGCGACGAAAACACCGATTCCAGGCCTTGCTCAGCGGCTGCCTGGGCGAGGACGGCGGGTTGTTCGGTGGTCAGCAATTCTTCACGCCATTCGATGCGCTGGGCGCCGGCAGCATTGAGCAACGCGACAAAACTCAATTGGCCCTGCTGGCGTACCAGGTCAGCGCCGTAGCTGGAAAGGCTGATGGAGACGGGGTACTTATGCATTGTTGTTTACCTCTGAAACCGGTTTCATTTTTATACACAAAACAGCGGTGAGCGATGGCTTGCCTGCGATGGCGGTGAATCAGTCGATTACTGCTTCGGCTGAGAACCCGCGATCGCAGGCAAGCCAGCGCCCACAGGGGATTGAGTTGAGCCGCGAATGATCAGTTGCGGCAAAAAGTCCAGGGTGCGCGTCGGTGCGTCATCGCCACGCAGGCGTTTGAGCAGGCAGTCGAAGGCGCTGGCGCCGATCGCTTCGGTCGGCTGGGCGAGGGCGGTGATGCCGTTGCCTACCAGCGGGTACCAGTCCAGGTCATCCAGGGCGATCAGGCCGACCTCATCAAACAGGTTGCAGCCTAACGACGTGAGCGCGCGGGTACAGGCCAGCGTGGCGATACCGTTGGCGCAGAACAAGGCTTTGGGGTCGGGCTTGGCAAGAAAGGCCTGCAGACGATTTTCCAGCTCGCCATCGAGTTCCAGCACGGCGCCGGTCAACCCTGGGCGACTGGCAATCTCTGCCTTGAAGCTGGTTTGGCGTTCCAGTCGCGAACTGGTGCCATCGGCCGCTTCGCTCACCAGCAACACATCGCGATAACCCTGCTGTTCGAGATGCTCCACGGCCATGCGTACCGCCGCGAAGTTATCCAAACCCACCATGTCGCTGTGCAGCGGCTCGACCTTGCGGTCGACCAGCACCAGCGGCATTTCCTGTTGCAACTCCAGCAACTGGTCGAGGTGATGGCCAAGGGTGTTCACGATCAACCCTTCGATGTTGTACGAACGCAATGCTGCCAGATGCTGGCGCTCCTGCTCGTCATCGCGGTCGGTGTTGCACACCACCAGGCTGTAGCCGTGTTGGCGGCAGGCGGTTTCGACGCCGTGCATCACGGCAATGGAATAGGGGTTGCGGATATCGGCCACCAGCATGCCGATCAGGCGAGTGCGCCCACGTTTCAAGCCCCGCGCCATTTGGTTAGGGCGGTAGCCGAGTTCGCTGATCGCCTGTTCGATGCGCAGGGCAATGGCGTCGGAGAGCAAGGCGCGGTCATCACCGATAAAACGCGAGACGCTGGCTTTGGACACACCGGCGCGCTCGGCGACGTCGAGCATGGTCACGCGGCTGCGCTGGGCGGCGGAAAAAGAAGTCACGGTTGCAGGCCTTTCTTATTGGAGGTTGTGGAGCTTTGAAACCGGTTTCAGGAGACCTCAACAACGAAAGTACGTCAAGTGTATTTCAGTGCAAATGTGCAATCAGCCGGTGGCTCGGCCCGACGAGTGGCGGCGCTACCTGTTAGTTCTGACAGTATCCGAACAGCAGCGTTAAGTATTCAATCCTGTCTAACGTAGTTGGTAATAGCCATTCACACATGCGTCGGAGAACACCATGGGCAACAGTTCAGCAGATGATGCTATCAACAAAGGAAATGCCGCAGGTTTGGCCGCTGTGGCGCCTGTTCCGACATTGCCTGCACCTGACATAAGCAACGTAGAGCCCGATGGATTAATTCTAATAAAATATCTATTTGACGATTTGGTCGTTAAGTTAACCAAGCCTTGGCAATTTTTGCCCCAACTCGGCGAGAGCGACTTTGTGACCTTCATATGGCACGTCGAGGGCAGCGTCGCGTTTGATCTTGAACCGATTGAGTTGGTAGGGCCTATTACCGCGGATGATTTTCCTGTTGAGGTAACGATACCTCAGGCTTATTTTCTCAACAGTGCGAAGGTGCGTGTTTCTTACCGTGTTAATAACTTGTTTGTTGACAGCGAGGTTTTTGAAGTTTCGTCCGACAGGACAATTATTATCGACAGAGTTGCGCCGGGGGGCGGCCAAGTGCTTAACGCCGCCAGGTTTCTACTCGATCCTATTACAGAGTACGATTCAAGCAATGCCACGGCTGAGGTCGACGTGCCCGGCGATTACCTTGATCGGAAAGCGTTCGACACGGTTTTATGTTATTTAAGTGACCGAGACACACTGCCTACACGTCCTGCCATCCATGAGCAATCATTTGCTGCTGTGAGTGGCTCTATGCGTGTGAATATCCCGATGGCGGAGATTCGCAAGTTTGCCGGCGCGCCCCTGCTGTATTTCTTTTATCGTCTGCGTGACCGTGCGGGGAATATCTCTGCTCAATACTCATTCGTTGCGAGTACCGGCCTGCAGTTGAATGCCCCGCCCGCCAACCTGTCGATACCTGAAGTGCCGGCTTATGATTCCGATTTGCTGGTTAATCGGGAGGACGCACGTCGTATTGTCTCGGTCAGGGTGCGTCACTACGACAACCTGTTGGCAGATGATCAGTGTGTGGTCGAGTGGGACGGTATTAAGCTCCCGGCGGTGGCTGTCACCACGTTGCCATTCACGGTCAGCGTTGATTGGAATGTGTTGATCGCCAAAGGCGCGAACCTGCGCCGAATCATTGACTTGCCCGTGCGCTACTCCATTCTCCGCGCAGGCGATACGGTGGGCCCAGGCATCATCTCCCCAGTGAAACGGGTCACTGTGGACATGACGATTGCAGGCCAGGAAAATTCTCAGGCGCCCGCGCTGCTGAACCGCCAATTGGCCCTGGTTAACATCCATGGCGCGGTCTCCCAGATTCCCAACCGTCTGGACAGCAGTGATGCCAACCAGCCGGTGAGAGCTTCGTTTACCTTGTTCGACAACCCGGTGCAGGGTGAGCACGCCTTGCTTTTCTGGCCTGGCCAGGCGGCACCGGTAGCGACTTATCTGGTTAAGCCGGGTGACGTCGGCGGGAAGATCGTCGACTTTGACAATCGAATTGATTGGCAGGTGATTCAGGCCGCAGGCAGTAATGCGACCACCCTTGTGAATTACCAGACCGATAATGGTGTGAACCAACAGTTATCGCCTGATCAAACGGTTTTTGTCAGTCTTACTCCGCCCATTAGTTACCCAAAACCCAGCTTTCCTCAGACGGCGCTACACCCTAATAAATGGTTGGCGTGTGCTGCGAAAGTGTGGGAAGGCATTAAAGTGGTGGTCAACCCCGCACCGAATGTTCTGCAACCGGGAGACCGGGTCGTGTTGACATGGCAGGGCTATCTAAACTACCCGGATCGTAATCCGCTTCCTGCAACCGCCGACACCTTTGAATATGTTTGGGCGGCGGGCGATACGACCCACGAATTCATAATTAAGCCTTATGAAACGCTGATCAGGCCATTAAGTGATTATGCCGGGGGGGCAGCCCGTTACAGTGTGCTGCGCAATGGCATCGTGTTAGGGGTATCGGCAACCGCCTACGTGCCGATTGATCGTAAGTACAGCACGGGTAATTACTGCGGGCCGAACGGTGTAGGGCCTGGGGATAAATAAGAACGGCTGTTTTCAAAGATTGCGGTGGAGAGGGCGACAGGCACTCTTCATCACGAACTTCTTCGTCTCTAATAATGGTATTGGCGGGCGCGGAAAGAAGTAACGCTGTAAATGGTCGGCAGCGCTTTAATGCACGTTGACTGTCTGTGTTTGTTCGGCATTCATATCAAATAATGATGGAGAATATGAAATGGGCACTAATATATCTGCAAGAGCTGCTTCACTACTTGCCGGTCCGTCTACGCTGGATCCAACGTCGATCGTAGAGACACTGAATCCCTCGACGGGCCTTATTTCAGCAGCGACCGCAAGAGTGGGGATCAACCTTACCTGCCCCCTGGGTCAAGTATCGGACGATGGTGACTGGATCGAGGTTCAAATACAGGACCTCGACAAGCCGCTACCCAATTGGGTCACGGTACATGGCCCTGTCCAATTTATGCTGCCGACAGCAGGCAATTCCATTAATGTGCCGATCCCCGCCCCCGTCGGTGCGGGTGGGTTCGTGCATGGTCGATTTCAACTGCGGCACCTGTTGTATGTGAACTCGTTTGATGACAATGGGGCGGACGTTCCCAGCGACTCGCTTGAGTTTTCGCCAGGGACGCCTTTCACGGTCGACAGGATTGCTCCGTACGCCAGTCTCGCAGGTCGCGATGCGCCACCCGCCGCGATTTACACGGGCTCTTTACCTCCGGGTGCGCCTCTTACCCAGACTGTTATCGACGCTGATGGGGGGCTGCCATTTACCATTCCCGATAACACCTACTCGATCCAAAGCGGGCAATGGGCACTCGGCGATACCATCCAGTATTACTGGAGCCAAAGCCTGGTTCCACAGCCTGCGTTTGAGGTCGGGGCGCAAACCCCTCCGCGGCTGATGCTGCAAACCGGCAACCTGTTTACACTGCTTGCAAGCGCTATCGTCGGCAGCGGCACTTGGTTTTTTTACTACGTCTGCACCGATGCGGCGGGGAATGTAAGCCGGCCATCGGTCGTTAGTTCCTTCGCGGTATCGCTGCTGCCGGCGCCGGAGCAAAAGGAAATTTTCATTCCTTTGGCACCGGCGCCGGAGGGTGGCAGTCTCGATAATTTGCTCAATATTGCTGACTACGTTGCAGTTATCGAGGCCCATGTTCGACCCTACTTGAACCATCAGCCAACCCTGGATCAACTTCAGTTGAGATGGGGCACACAACCCTACACCGCGTTATCGCCTACGTTCACCACCTTTCCGCTGGTATTCTCGGGAACAACCCTGAACACGTTGATTAAGGCTGACTATGCGAACAGGAAAGGGCCGCAGCCGACGGACGTGCAATATCGAATAGTACGGAACGGTGAAAACTTCGACTCGCTCATTAAAACGGTCAACGTCGACTTGAGTGTGGCGGGCCCGGAAAACCCAGGAGAGCCTGGCAGCAGGAACCCCGCGTTGAATCAAGCGCATATCTTTGGCGAAGGTTCGCTTGTGCCGGATGTGCTGACCGCCGCACATGGCAATAAGCCCATTACTGTGCAGATTGTGTTGTGGACGGTTCAAGAACTACCGCAGCCTGGGCAGTGGATTCATGTTGTTGGGGATGACGGCATTGCAGTGCAGCCGCCATTTCAAATCACCACTCAACTTCCCGGCGACACGATCACCTTTCAAATCCCATGGAGTGCCGGATTAATCAAGGCTAACGGACCTCAGAACATTCATTATTTCGTCGCAGCCTCGGCAACGCCGGCAGCCACCGATAACGTCAACAGGGCGCCGGATACACCGATCACGGTGACAGACGCTGTGATGGTTTCACTGGCGCCGCCTCAGTTTGTACGTGTACTTGGCACCGGCCCGAGCACCATTTGGAACTGCGATTCGTTCGGACCAAGGCCGCAAGTGACTCCACCTAATTATGACGGGCAGATCTTTGTGCCTGGGGACACACGGTTTGTATTGGGTACGACACTGACGTTGGCCGTTCGGGCATTCACCCCGCGCACCGGGACGCCGACAGCCGACCAGTTGCAGACCTTCACTACACCTATCACGACAGCCGTTATAACCAGTGGTTTCACGTTCACCGTGCCGTTCGCATTGCTCAAGGTCGCTCGATTGGGGCGCGTAGAGGTGACCAGCATCGCCCCGCTCACCGGTAACGTCAGCGGACGCGGGAATGCCGGTGTGAATGCATGCTCGGTGTTGTCGAACTCGTACTGCGACTTTAGTCCACTGTAGTTTCAGCGCTTCAGGTAAACGGTCGGTATGGCTTCGCCTCCTCTCTTGGAGGGCGGCGAAGCCTCTGGCTATTTTTTGTTTAATCGGCCACTAAACGCACAGGCTTTTATCAGAGGTTTAAGGGATTATTCCTACAGAATGTCGGATGTTTACTCCTTACTCTGTGCGCCTCAGAGGTAAGGCTCTATTCCCAGGGATAAGCCGAACCGTTTTCGTAGGCTTCACCCAAAGAGTGATTGACCATGTCGGCACTGAATACATTCGAACTCAAGCCATTGAGTGCGATGATGAAAGTCCCCACCATTACATTCTGTCTGTTTGCTGCGGTGCATGGGCAAGCGCAAGCGGTTCAGTTGAATGGTGAACAAAGAGCCATTAACGCCACTGAGCAAACGACGGATTGGCAATTGTTCAACTCGTCCACCCTGGATATGAACAGCGCAACGGCAACCAATATTGCACTTGCGAGCTCTACGCTGAACATGAACAGCGGCAGTCTGGCCAATGATGTTCGTGCGACTGTAGGGTCCACGGTTAATATCAACTCGGCTACAGTTTCTTCGAATAACTCGCTGTTTGGCGCCGTGCGTCTCGAACAAAGTGCAGCCTTTATCAATAACAGCACTGTCACCAATGCGGGCGGATCAGGTCTGCAAGCACTGGGTGCTGCCGGTGCGGGGAACGGCTCGTTTGTAGAGGTCAGCAACAGCACTATCAGCGGCGCTACCGGTGGCGCGCAAGCGACCAGCGGCAGTGAGTTGAACTTCAAGCAAAACACCTTGGTACAAGGTACGGGTGCGGGGAGCTTCGGCCTTTCCCTGCAAGGTGCCACGGCGACCGCCAGCCAAAGCTCCATCATCGGCCAGGGCAACGGGGTGTCATTCACCCGGGGTCGTTTCGACACCACTGATGGCAAGTTGGTATTGGACCAATCCAGCGTAGAGGGTCGGACCGGTTCCGCGCTCTCGGTCAGGGGGACGTCAGGTGGCGCCCCTATCGTGGAAATTGATGTGCGCAATGGCTCCACGTTGACGGGCGGCGACGGCAATGTGCTGAGTGTCTCGGGCGGTGGTTCTGCGACGATGAATGTTGATAACAGCCGCTTGATCGGTAATGTGGTTGCAGACGGCACCAGCACAGCCCATTTGAACCTGCAAAACAACGCCGAGTTGACTGGCCAGTTGCAGAATGTCTCCAGTTTGAGCGTGGGTAACGCTTCCAATTGGAACATGACCGGCGACAGCCAGGTTGGTTCACTGAACATGGCCGGCGGTACGGTGACCATGGGGGCTGCTGATGCCTTCTATCAACTGAACCTTAATACGCTTGCCGGTAATGGCATGTTTGTCATCGGCACGGATTTCGCGCAGGGCAAGACGGATTTCATCAATGTCACCGGCGAAGCCACCGGCAATCACAGCCTGTTGCTGTCTGCCAGCGGTGCTGAGCCGGTCAACCCCGACCAGGTTCGCGTGGTCCATACGGGCGGCGGTGATGCGCAGTTTTCCCTGGCGAATGGCCCGGTCGACGCCGGTGCGTTTGCTTATGACTTGAAAAAAGAAGGGACTGATTGGTACCTCGATCCGGAAACCCGTGTGAAAAGCAACAGTACCCGCGTGGTCACGGCTGTGTTCAATACCGCGCCGACCGTGATGTACGGCGAAGAGGCCTCCTTGCGCGCCCGTATGGGCGAGTTGCGTTTCGAGCCGGGCCAGGCGGGCCTCTGGATCCGCGCCTTCGGTAATAAATACAACGTGTCCGAACGTTCGGGTACCGGCTATACGCAGAATCAGCGGGGTTTCGCCATTGGGGCGGACATGCCGTTGGCGGACAGTCAATGGCTGGTCGGTGTAATGGCCGGTCACAGCACGTCTGACCTCACCCCAGCTCGCGGCTCATCCGGTACCGTCAAGAGTTACTTCGTGGGTGCTTATGCAACCTGGATGGACCAGGAAAGCGGTTACTACTTCGATACGGTAGCCAAGGCAAACCGATTCCAGAACGAGGCCAAAGTAACGCTCAGTGACACTACCTCGACCAAAGGTAACTACAGCAACGTGGGCGGCAGCGTCTCAGCGGAGTTCGGTCGCAATATCAAACTGGATGATGGCTGGTTTGTTGAACCTTATGGCCGACTGTCAACCATTGTGGTCCAGGGCGGCACTTACAACCTGAAAAATGGCCTGGAAGTCGACGGTGAGCGCACCCGTTCACGTATCGCCGAGGCCGGCGCGACGGTGGGGCGTGACATTCAGCTCGACAGCGGCACCCTTATTCAGCCGTACCTGCGTGCGGCCATGGTCCACGAGTTCGCCAATAATAATAAGGTCGCGGTAAACAACCAGACCTTCAACAATGATTTGTCCGGCTCGCGCAGTAAGTTTGGTGCCGGTGTGGCGGTGAAGTTTTCGCAGAATATGCAACTGCATGCCGACCTTGAGACCAGCGTCAGTAATAAAATCGACCAGACCTTGGGTGCCAACGTTGGCGTACGTTATTCCTTCTAATCTAAAGAGGCGCACATAAAAAAGCCCTGATCGAAAGATCAGGGCTTTTGTTTGAGGGCTGAGATTAAGTATTCTGTTTCAGATGGAAGTTGATGTTGACTGGATGAGCAGGGTCATCAGTCTGTCCACGCACATAGCCTTTTACTTCAAAAGGGCTCAGTGACAGCGTTTCAATATACAAGGATGCTTCCGTGCACTGGATGGCTACAGGCGGGGTAGCAGTTTTGAAAGAAATCCAGGCCGTGGTAGATTTCTGGCCCTGCAACGTCAGTTCTTTATTGAGTTCGATACTGCTCGGGAACTGGATGAACACCTCTTCCTCCACGCTGCAGTCGTCATGTTTGTCAATGAGGAGCACATCAATTGTGTCGTCATAGACATTCCATTTTCCGGTGGTGGTTTTAAAAACGTGATCACCAATCGTTCCCTCCACTTCGCCAGTTGCGTCGCGGGGTTTCGGGATATCACTTGCCAATTTCAGTTGTGCTGACATGATCGCCTCTCCATCAATGAAGTTTATGCAAAACCCAGAAGCGCAGTGGCTCCTGACTATACGTATCAAGCAGCAAAAAGAAGCGTTAGGTAACTGTCAGAAGTCACAGTTTACAACAACGTCTTTATCTTTTTTGTTTAGCCGCCTGTGAGGGGTGTTCTACTAAAACCGTAACGCGCCATTTTTGAATGACTCACGCTATTAAATGCCTTTCTCCAGCGGTGTCTACTGTCATATTTGACAGTCTAAAGAAGAGTTTTTTAATAACTTTTTTGATCCCTGTCAGCTTTTGATCATGGCCAGCGTCCCGGACTGGAATCTCGGGCTCAACTGAACAGACCCGCAGCGATATTGATCGAGAAACCGAGGATGGCGGTGTTGAACAGGAAACCAATCAACGACTGCCCCAGCACGACCTTGCGCATTTCTCGGGTGGCCACGCCCACATCCGCCGTCTGCACCGCCACACCAATGGTGAACGAGAAGTACAGGAAGTCCCAATAGTTGGGGTTACGCAAACCTTCGGCAAAGCGCAGCGCCGGCTCGTCACCGTCCCACGTGTAAAAAAGCCGCGCGTAATGCACGCTGAAAATCACGCCCGTCAGCAACCATGAACCGATCACCGTCATACCGGTAAAACCGTAATGCAGCAGGCGCGCGGTGCTGTCCAGGTCTTTGCTGCCCACCAGGTTCAGCGTGATGGTCGCCAGGCTGGCGATCGCCGCGATGCACACCATGAACAGCACCAATCCTGCGTTTTCATCCTCAATCTCGGCGAAGCGTTTGACGTCGTCGGCACGAGAGCGGCTGGTTAGCCACAGCATCAGTATCAGGTAGGTCCAGACGCCGGCGTTCCAGCCGATGAGGATTTTGCTGATGATCGTGTCGGCGGGCGCCAGGATGCCCACGGCAAGGCCCAGGACGGCGGCGGCGGAGAGGCGAGGGTGGGTGCGGGCGAGGAAGGCCATAGGTGCTCACAACAGGGGAGGTTGTGAGCACCATAGCGCATTTTCAAACGGCTTATGAACGCTTGCGCACCAGCTTCATGACGACCACAAAGAACACCGGCACAAACACCACCGCCAGTGTTGCGGTGATCATCCCGCCTATCACGCCCGTGCCGATCGCCTGCTGGCTGGCCGAGCTGGCACCGGTGGCAATGGCCAACGGCACCACGCCGAGGATAAAGGCGAGCGACGTCATGATGATGGGCCGTAAACGCAGGCGCGCGGCTTTCAAGGTGGCGTCGATCAAGTCTTCGCCCTGCTCATACAAGTCCTTGGCGAACTCGATGATCAGGATCGCGTTCTTCGCCGACAAGCCAATGATGGTGATCAGGCCGACCTTGAAGAACACATCGTTAGGCATGCCGCGCAAGCTCACCGCCAATACGGCGCCGAGCACACCCAGCGGCACCACCAACAATACCGACGTTGGAATCGACCAGCTTTCATACAGCGCGGCCAGGCACAGAAACACGATCAACAGCGACAGGCCCAACAGCAATGGCGCCTGGGACCCGGACAAGCGTTCCTGCAACGACAAACCGGTCCATTCCTGGCCCAGGCCCGCCGGCAGTTGGCTGACCAGGCGCTGAATTTCTTCCATCGCCTCACCGGTGCTGTGCCCCGGTGCTGCTTCACCGCTGATGGCGATGGCCGGGTAGCCGTTGTAACGCGTCAACTGCGCAGGGCCCTGGGTCCATTTGGCTTCGACGAATGCCGACAACGGCACCATCTTCCCGGCGTTGTTGCGCACGTTGATCTTCATCAAGTCCGCCACCTGGCTGCGCTGGTCGCCTTCGGCCTGCACGACCACCCGCTGCATGCGGCCCTGGTTGGGGAAGTCGTTGACATAGGCCGAGCCGATGGCCGAGGACAGCACATTCCCTACGTCCGCGAAGGAGACCCCAAGGGCGTTGGCCTGCTTGCGGTCAACCTGCAACTGCACTTGCGGCGCTTCAGCCAGGGCGCTTTCGCGCACGTTGGCCAGGATCGGGCTTTTCTCGGCGGCCGCCAGCAACTCGGTACGCGCCTGCATCAACGCGGCATGGCCGACACCGCCACGGTCCTGTAAACGGAACTCGAAACCGCTGGAGGTGCCAAGGCCGTCCACAGGCGGTGGCAGGATCGCAAAGGCAATCGCATCCTTAAGCTCGCCGAAAGCGGCGTTGGCGCGGTCGGCAATGGCCGAGGCCGAATCCTCGCTGCTGCGTTTCGACCAATCCTTGAGCGTGGTAAACGCCAGCGCCGCGTTCTGCCCGGAACCGGAAAAACTGAAGCCCATGATCATGGTGGTATCGCCCACCCCAGGCTCCTCGGCGTTATGCGCTTCGATCTGCTCGGCCACCTGCACCGTGCGGTTCTTGCTCGCACCCGGCGGCAACTGGATATCGGTAATGGTGTAACCCTGGTCCTCCACCGGCAGGAACGAAGAGGGCAGGCGGCTGAACATCCACCCCAGGCCCACCAGCAATACCAGGTAGATCAGCAGGTAACGGCCGCTGCGCTTGAGGGCATAGGCCACCCAGCCTTCATAACGGTCCGTGAAGCGTTCAAAACGTTTGTTGAACCAGCCGAAAAAGCCGCTTTTGGCGTGGTGCTCGCCCTTGGCAATCGGTTTAAGCAAGGTCGCGCACAAGGCCGGGGTCAACGTCAGGGCGAGGAACGCCGAGAACAGGATCGAGGTTGCCATCGACAGCGAGAACTGCTGGTAGATCACCCCGACCGAACCCGGCATGAACGCCATTGGCAGAAACACCGCGACCAACACCAGGGTGATACCGACGATAGCCCCGGTAATCTGGCCCATGGCCTTGCGCGTGGCCTCTTTGGGCGACAAACCCTCGGTGACCATGATGCGCTCGACGTTCTCCACCACCACAATCGCATCGTCCACCAGGATGCCGATCGCCAGCACCATGCCGAACATGGTCAGCACGTTGATCGAGAAGCCCAGCAACAACATGGTGGCAAAGGTGCCCATCAGTGCAATGGGCACCACCAGCGTCGGGATCAAGGTATAGCGCACGTTCTGCAGGAACAGGTACATCACCGCAAACACCAGCGCCATCGCCTCGAGCAAGGTGTAGACCACTTTGGTAATCGAGACCTTGACGAAAGGCGAGGTGTCGTACGGGATCTTGTACTCCACGTTGGCCGGGAAGTAGCGCGACAGCTCGTCCATCTTCGCCCGCACCAGGGTCGCCGTTTTCAGCGCGTTGGCGCCCGGCGACAGCTGCACACTGACGGCGGTGGAGGGCTTGCCGTTCAGGCGCGTGGAGAACTGGTATTCCTGGCTGCCGATCTCCACCCGCGCCACGTCGCCGATACGCACGGTGGAGCCGTCAGGGTTGGCTTTGAGCACGATGTCGGCGAATTCCGCCGGCGTCGACAGTTGGCCCTTGACCAGGATGGCGGCGGTGATTTCCTGGGTCTTGGTACCCGGCAAATCACCGATGCTGCCCGCCGAGACCTGGGCGTTCTGCGCGCTGATTGCAGCGTTCACGTCGGCCGGGGTGAGGTTGAAGCCGATCAGCTTCTGCGGGTCGATCCAGATACGCATGGCGCGCTCGGCGCCATACAGCTGGGCTTTGCCCACACCGTCCAGGCGCTTGAGCTCGTTCATCACGTTGCGTGCCAGGTAATCGCTGAGCGCGACGTCATCGAGCTTGCCGTCGTTGGAGGTCAGGGTGACCAGCAGCAGGAAGCCGGCGGAAACCTTTTCCACCTGCAAGCCTTGCTGGGTCACCGCTTGCGGCAAGCGCGGCTCTACCGCTTTAAGGCGGTTTTGCACATCAACCTGGGCCATTTCCGGGTTGGTGCCCGGCTGGAAGGTGGCGGTGATCGTGGCCGAACCCAGGCTGCTCTGGGATTCGAAATACAGCAGGTGATCGGCGCCGTTGAGCTCCTGCTCAATCAGGCTGACCACGCTTTCATCCAGGGTCTGGGCCGAAGCGCCCGGGTACACCGCGTAGATTTCCACCTTTGGCGGCGCTACGTTGGGGTACTGCGCCACTGGCAACTGCGGGATGGCGAGCGCGCCGGCCAGCAGGATAAACAGGGCGACCACCCAGGCGAAAATCGGGCGGTCAATAAAGAACTGCGGCATGGCGGGTTATTCCTTTACGAGCTGGCCAGGGGCCGGGCTGTCGTCCACTTCGACTTTTTCACCGGGGCGCGCGTGTTGCAGGCCTTCGACGATGATGCGGTCACCGGGCTTGAGGCCGCTGCTGACGATCCAGCGATCCTCGACGACCGCGCCTAGCTCCACCGGCTGTTGGCTGACGGTCTGCTCGGCGTCCAACAGCAGCACCATCGGGATGCCGGCGCTGTCGCGCGTAATGGCGCGTTGCGGCACGCTGATGCCTTGCTTATCAACCGCTTGTTCCAGGCGCACGCGCACAAAACTGCCGGGCAGCAGGTCGAGGTCCGGGTTGGGGAACTCGCTGCGCAGGATGATTTGCCCGGTGCCCGGGTCGACGCTGATCTCGGCAAATAGCAATTTGCCCGGCAGCGGGTACAGGCTGCCGTCGTCCTGAATCAGCGTGGCCTTGGCCTGGTCCTGGCCGACCTGCTTCAAGCTGCCGGCACGAAAGGCGCGGCGCAGGTCATTCAGCTCGCGGGTCGACTGGGTCAGGTCGGCGTGAATCGGGTCCAGTTGCTGGATGATCGCCAGTGGCGTGGCTTCGTTCTGGCCCACCAGTGCACCTTCGGTCACCAGCGCGCGGCCGATTCGGCCGGAGATCGGCGCAGTGACGGTGGCGTAGCCCAGGTTCAGCTTCGCACGCTCGACGGCGGCTTTGTTGGCGGCGACTTCGGCGTTGGTCTGGCGCACGGCGGCGCGGGCATTGTCGTAGTCCTGGCCGCTGATGGCATTGCCTTCTACCAACTGGCTGTAGCGCTGTTCTTGCAGGCGTGCCTGGAAGGCATTGGCCTGGGCCTTGTCCAGGTTGGCCCGAGCGCTGTCCAGGTCAGCCTTGAACGGGGCCGGGTCAATGCGAAACAGCACATCGCCCTGTTTCACGTCGTGGCCTTCCTTGAACACGCGTTGCATGACCACGCCAGCGACCCGTGCACGCACTTCGGCAATGCGTGGTGCGGCGATTCGCCCGCTCAGTTCGCTGGTGATGGAGAGGGGTTTGGCCTGCAGGGTTTCGATGCGGACTTTGGCCAAGGGCATTTCCGGCGCGTCATCGGCCGACTTGCCACAAGCACTCAGTGCCAGCGTCAAGGCCAGCAGGCAAAACGGCGCAAACAGATTCTTCGACATGCTCATATCCCAATATTGACTGGCGCATCCTAAAGTCACCTGCGCCGCGGTGCTGTGAAGCTCTGTAGCCCGTCTGTGAAGAAATGTAAGGTGCGGCGCGCTGAGCGCCGGGGGCGTATATCCTTGCACAATCCTGCAACACACCAACAAACCGCATTATTTGGAAACACCATGCCCAACATCCTTCTGGTGGAAGATGACGCCGCGCTCTCCGAGCTGATTGCCAGTTACCTGGAACGCAATGGCTACCACGTCAGCGTACTCAGCCGTGGCGATCACGTGCGCGAGCGCGCACGCCTCAACCCGCCGGACCTGGTGATCCTCGACCTGATGTTGCCGGGGCTTGACGGCCTGCAGGTGTGTCGCTTGCTGCGTGCCGACTCGGCGGGTTTGCCGATCCTGATGCTCACCGCGCGAGACGACAGCCACGATCAGGTGCTTGGCCTGGAAATGGGCGCTGACGACTATGTCACCAAGCCCTGCGAGCCGCGCGTATTGCTGGCGCGAGTGCGCACCTTGTTGCGCCGCAGCAGCCTGTCCGACCCCCAGGTTGCCAACGACCAGATCATCATGGGCAACCTGTGTATCGACCTGTCCGAACGCACGGTGACGTGGCGCGAGCAAGCGGTGGAGCTGTCCAGCGGTGAATACAACCTGCTGGTGGTGCTGGCCCGGCATGCCGGTGAAGTGCTCAGCCGCGACCAGATTCTGCAACGCCTGCGCGGTATCGAGTTCAACGGCACCGACCGCTCCGTGGACGTGGCCATTTCCAAGCTGCGCCGCAAGTTCGACGACCATGCCGGCGAAGCGCGCAAGATCAAGACCGTGTGGGGCAAGGGTTACTTGTTCAGCCGCTCCGAGTGGGAATGCTGATCCATGTTTCGTGCGCTGCTACGCCTCTACCTGATCACCATCGTCACCTACAGTGCGGCGATCTACCTGATTCCCAAACTGGTGATCAAGGTGTTCGAACATCGCTACATGAACTACAACGTCGAGCAGAGTCGCGGTCAGCAAAAGCTGATCGTCGAACACTATCTGCGCGTGCCGGTGGAGCACTGGTCAGAGGTCACCGCGCAACTGGGCCGTGATTTTGCGCCGCTGAAAGTGCAACTGCTGCTGCGCCAGGACGCGAGTTACACCCCTGAAGAAGAGCACCTGCTGGAGCAAGGCAAACCGGTGATCCGCCTGGGAGAGTGGGGCTGGATGGATCAAATCAGTTCACCGGTCAACGATCAATTTGTGGTCAAGCTGACGATCCCGCCCGACCCGCTGGACATGAACCTGCTGTACTGGTCGATGAACGTGTTGATCGGTGCTGCGCTGCTGGCGTGCCTGCTGTTTTGGTTGCGCCCGCACTGGCGCGACCTGGAGCGCCTGAAGACCACCGCCGTCCAGTTGGGCAGGGGCAACCTGGCTGAGCGTACGCACATTCCGGCCAGGTCCAACATCGGCAGCCTGGCCACGGTGTTTGACACCATGGCCGACGATATCGAGCGCCTGCTCAACCAGCAGCGCGACCTGCTCAATGCCGTCTCCCACGAACTGCGCACGCCGCTGACGCGCCTGGACTTCGGCCTGGCCCTGGCCCTGTCGGAAGACTTGCCCCAGGCCAGTCGCGAACGCCTGCAAAGCCTCGTGGCGCACATCCGTGAGTTGGACGAATTAGTGCTGGAATTGCTCTCCTACAGCCGCCTGCAAAACCCGGCGCAGTTGCCGGAGCGTGTGGAAGTGGTGCTCGACGAGTTTATCGACAGCGTGCTGGGCAGCGTCGATGACGAGTTGGAAAACCCCGAGATTGTCATCGATGTAGCGCTCGACTGTGCCGTAGAGCGCGTCAGCCTCGACCCGCGCCTCACGGCCCGCGCCCTGCAGAACCTGCTGCGCAATGCCACGCGGTATTGCGACAAGCGCATCCAGGTAGGCGTCAAGGTCTGTGCCAATGGCTGTGAAATCTGGGTGGATGACGATGGCATCGGCATTCCCGTGGACCAGCGTGAGCGTATTTTCGAGCCGTTTTACCGCCTGGACCGTAGCCGCGACCGCGCCACCGGCGGCTTCGGCCTGGGCTTGGCGATCAGTCGGCGTGCGATGGAAGCTCAGGGCGGCACGTTAACGGCGCTGGCATCGCCGCTGGGCGGTGCGCGGTTTCGCGTGTGGTTGCCCAGCGTCGGCTGATCAGAGCACCTTGACGGCGCGGCCGATGGCCTGGATCGGCCCGGTCGGCTTGCCGGTCGGCGAACCACGCGGGTCTTCCAGGGTCAGCTCGAACAGCTGGTTTGGCGTGAGGGGTGGCAGTTTGTCCAAGGGCACCGACAGGGTCTGCCCCGGTTTGACCAGGCCCAGTGATACGGGACCTTGCCAGCCATCGCCTTTGGTCCAGAATTGCAGGGCCTTGTCGGCCGGCACTTCCATCACGCCCAACGGAATCAACTGGATCTGTTGAGTATTGCTGGCCTGGATGACCCAGCCCGGGGCCTGGCTTTGAGGCGCCACCAGCACCACCACAAAGGTCGGTTCAGCGCTGGGCGGGCGGGTCAGCAGCAGCGCGGCCAGTACCAGTGTGGTGACCAGCCCCGCACCGGCCAAACCGCGCCAGAGTGCAAGCAGGTTCCACCAGGGCTCGCGGGTATCGGCGCGCCCAACAGTGCGTTCGATGCGCCGCCATAGCTGTGCGGACGGGGGGACCGGTTCGGCCAATGCCGTCAGGGGCAACAGGCGTTGTTCCCAGGCGTCCACCGCCGTGCGCAACGCGGCGTCGTGTTGCAGGCGTCGTTCAACCTCGGCGCGCTGTTCAGAGGGCAGGGTGCCCAGCACGTATTCGCTGGCCAGTTCGTCCAATGGGTTACTCATGCCATGCACTCCCGCAGCGCGGCGAGGCTACGTTTGATCCAGGCTTTGACGGTCCCCAGCGGGGTGTCCAGTTTCTGCGCGATTTCACTCTGGGAATAGCCGTCGACATAGGCGTGGAGGATGCAACGGCGACGGGCCGGGTCTAGCTGTTCCAGGCAATGGTGAATCTGCCCGCTGCGTGCGCTGAACTCAACGGCGTCGTCGTCGGTGGCGAGGTCGTCATGTTCCTCGCCTAACGGCACCTCGCGGTGATGATTGCGCACGAAATTCAAGGCCAGGTGCCGGGTCACGCTGAATACCCAGCCACGCGCCGAACCGCGGGCGGGGTCGAAGCTGGCGGCGCCGCGCCAGATCTTGATAAACGCGTCGTGCACGATGTCCTCGGCCAGGGCTTTGTCGCGGGCAATGCGCAAGGCCACGCCAAGCAGACGGCTGCTGTCCTGCTCATACAGCCGACGCAGGGCGCGTTGGTCGCCACGCGCGCAGGCCAGAAGGCAGGCTTCGTAGTCAAAAGGGGTTTCAGGCAAGGACCGGGGTTTCCGCCGCAAGAACATGATCAATGCCCCGACCCAAAGGTCGGGGCGCCAACGCATTAGCCTAGCTGAATGTGCTCAGTTGGCTGCCCAGAATATGTAGTCGGCCTGGTATTTCACCACTTCCTGCTTGCCCTTGTTGGCGGCGGTGCACGCGGTACTCGGCGCCACGCCCCCTTTAAGAGCGACCCGCTGGATATAACTCACGCCAGTCATCGCACCCTTGCCCTCGGCCGGGTTGGCCTTGACCAACTGATAGGGCAGGTTGCCCGTACCCGACGGCGCCACCGCCAATTGGGTGCCGGTGACCTTCGAACCGTCCTTGGCTTGCCAGGTGGCCGGCGGGCCGAAGTAGGTGCCCATTGGCTTGCCGCTGCGGTCATTCAGTACCGCTTTGGGGCCGACGAAGGTCCATTCGGTCTGGCCGGCAGCGTTAGCTTTGTCGCGGCATTCGTAGGTGATTTCGCCGACGCCGGTGGTCTCCAGCGCCACCTTGTGGCCATCCGGCACCTTGATGCTGTCGGGTAAACCGGTTTGGGCAAAGGCGGTGGGGGCGCCGAGGAGCAAACCAGTCAGGCAGAGCAATACTTTAGCGTTCATCGGGACTTCTCCATTGAGTAGAACAGCAGGGTTGCTGTGGGTACTACCCATGAGCCGCCTGATTGGATGCACCGGTTAGAAAATAAAATGCGAAGGGCGCACACTGTGCACCCGCTTTACCCGAGGAGAGATTGGCAATGACTGGTATTCACGCGTCTGCTCAACAAGGGTTTTCTACCCAGGCCGTCGCTTACGCCCACGGTCGACCGGACTATCCACGGCAACTCACCGGCTGGTTGAGCGACACACTAGGTATTAGCGCGCAGTCGACGGTCATCGACCTGGGCGCCGGCACCGGCAAGTTCACCCGCTTGCTCAATACCCTGGCGCCCACGCTGATTGCCGTGGAGCCGGTGCCGGCAATGGGCGCGCAGTTGAGCAAGCTGCTGCCGGATGTGCACCTGGTCAATGGCACCGCCGAAGCGATTCCGCTGGAAAGCGCCGTTGCGGATGCGGTGGTGTGCGCACAAGCCTTCCACTGGTTTGCCACCGAGGCGGCCGTGGCGGAAATCCACCGGGTACTCAAACCGGATGGACGCCTGGGATTGGTGTGGAATGTGCGCGACGAGTCGGTGGATTGGGTCGCCGCCATGACTGAAATCATCACGCCATACGAAGGCGACACGCCGCGCTTCCACAGCGGCCGTTGGCGCGAAGCCTTCACTGGCGAGTATTTTTCCGCGCCCGAAATCACCTGCTTTCCCTATCAACATGTGGGCAGCCCTCAGGAAGTGATCATGGATCGCTTTCTGTCGGTGAGCTTCATCGCGGCGCTGCCTGCCGCGCAAAAGGCCACGGTGACTGCGCAATTGCTCACGCTGATCGACACCCATCCTGCGTTGCGCGGGCGCGATACGGTCGCTTTTCAGTACCAGACTCAAGCCTACGTCTGCCGTCGGCTGACAGAAAAAGCATAAAGTCAGATCATATTGATATAAGTCGTTATAAGAAAAATCGCTATCCTGCGGCCAGAAATTTATAAGGCCGCGGGTAGCTGCAATGGATGTGGGTAATATTGGTTTTGTAATCGCTGGCCTGATCGTTGGTTTTATCGTGGGCATGACGGGTGTAGGCGGCGGCTCTTTGATGACCCCGATCCTGTTGTGGTTCGGCATTAACCCGGCCACCGCCGTGGGCACCGACCTGTTGTACGCCGCCATCACCAAGTCCGGTGGTGTGCTGGTACACAGCAAGAACAAGAACATCGACTGGACCATCACCGGCTGGCTGACCCTGGGCAGTGTGCCCGCCGTGCTGCTGACCTTGTGGTTCCTCGCCAGCCTGCACACCGACCCCAGCGCGATGAACGCGGTGATCAAGCAAGCCCTTGGCGTGGTGCTGCTGTTGACCGCCCTGGCGATCCTGTTCAAGAAAAGCCTGTTGGCCTTCGCCCAGCGCCATGCCGGCGATGACTACCACATGAGCCCGCGTAACCTGAACGCGCTGACGGTGGTCACCGGCGCAATTCTGGGCACCATGGTTGCCTTGACCTCTATCGGCGCCGGCGCCCTGGGTACCGTCGCGCTGTTTATCCTGTACCCGTTTCTGGCTACCCGACGTTTAGTCGGCACCGAGATCGCCCATGCCGTGCCGTTGACCCTGGTGGCGGGCCTGGGCCACGCCAGCATGGGCAATATGGACTGGCACCTGCTGGGCTTTTTGCTGATGGGGTCGCTGCCGGGGATTTACCTCGGCAGCCACATGACCGGCAAAGTCCCGGACGGCGTATTACGCCCATGCCTGGCGATCATGTTGATGACCATCGGCTACAAGCTGGCGTTCTAAGGCGTAGGCCATTCAAGTGTGGGAGCGGGCCAGCTCCTACCTGTTTTCCGCGTCAGATTTTGGCCGGGCCGTTGCCGATCTGCCATACAAACGGTGGCTCGGTGCCGTTGATCACCCAATCACCCACGATGCGCGCCTTGTAGATCACCGGGTTGTGGGATGACACGGTGCGCGCATTGCGCCAATGACGGTCGAGGGCTTTGCCCTGGCGCACATCCGAGGCCCCCAGTGCGTTGAACAATTCGCTGGTGGCACGCTGGATCAGCGCTGACACCACCACCTGCGCCGTCGCTGATTCAATCTCTGCAGCCACATTCGCTGCACGTTCTGCGGCGTCATCCCCGGCAAATCGCGCCAGGTACGCCTGTTGTGCCGGCACTGCGGCTTTAAGCGCGCTGGCCTCGGCGGCGTAGACCAGTGCTGCCACCTCACCGACGACTTGTTGAACCTGCGCATCCTGGCTGACGTGGGCGGCATTGCCATGGCTGTAAATGCGTTTGCGACTGCGCACCTGATGCGCCACGTCGTTGAGCGCGGCGCGACCAATACCGGCCAGGCTCGCCAGCAGCACCAACTGGTAGAACGCCGTCTGGTATTTGAAACGGGTGGCAAAATCGATGAGGTTTTCCGTTTCGACGATGGCGTCGGTAAAGCGCGTGGTGCCGCTGCCGGTGGTGCGCTGGCCGAAGCCGTCCCAGTCATCGCTTTGCACCACGCCGGGTTGGCGCGTGCGGGTGGCGGCAATCACGTCGCCACCGGTGTCGCTGCGCTGGGCATATACGTCGATCCAGTCGGAGAAAATGCTGCCGGTGCTGTAGAACTTTTCGCCGTTGAGTTTCCATTGGTCACCGTCGGGGCTGACCTGGGTGACGACGTCGCCGATCGCGACATTGCCGATTTCAGTCCAGGCGCAGCCGACGATATCGCCATCGACAAAACGCTTGAACCACAGGTCGCGACCCGCGCTCGGTGGTGCATTCAGGCGGTCTTCGGCAAAGGCGAAGTGGCCGCGCAGGGCCTGGGGCACGTTGGAGTCAGCGGCGGCCAATTCAATCAGCAGTTCGAACAACTGCGGCAGGGACGCACCACCACCGCCGTATTCCACCGGCACCCGCACCGCGCCAAAACCGGCCTCCTTGAGCCATTGAATCGGCTCATGGGGCAGGGTACGGCTTTGTTCACGCGCCACTGCACCCTCGGCGATACGTTGGAATATCGGCCGAAAACGTGCGGCCAGGGTGGGGTAATCGACGCCGGTGGACAGTGGGTTGATGACGTGTTGCTCGGTCATGGGGTATGGCTCCTGGGCAGTGATCAAGTGTTACGGTGATTGCACAGTCCGTGCCGGGTTCTTCAGCCCGTATTCAGGGGCAAAGGGTGCAATTCACTGTTGCTCCAGCAACAGTGTTTCGACAAACCGGCGCGATCCCTGACATTCGCCGCCCAGCGACCCAGCGCTGTGTTTCTTGTCGCGATGCCCATGGCCCGGGCGTTTGCCAAGGCCTGGCACGCTTGCTGCTCAACCCTTCGGTACATTCCTTTGTGCGAGGTATCGCTAGATGAGTCAGCAAGCCGTGAAATTTGCCTACTGGGTGCCCAACGTGAGCGGTGGGTTGGTGGTGAGCAAGATTGAACAACGCACCCATTGGGGCATTGACTACAACCGCAAACTGGCGCAGTTGGCCGAAGCGGCAGGCTTTGAATATGGCCTGACGCAAATTCGCTTCACCGCAGGCTACGGCGCCGAAAACCAGCATGAGTCCGTGGCGTTCAGCCATGCGCTGCTGGCGGCCACCACCACGCTCAAGGTCATCGCCGCGATCTTGCCCGGCCCATGGCAGCCGGCGCTGGCGGCCAAGCAACTGGCGACTATCGACCAGCTCACCAACGGCCGTATCGCGGTGAATATCGTCAGTGGCTGGTTCAAGGGCGAATTCCAGGCCATCGGTGAGCCGTGGCTGGAGCACGATGAGCGCTATCGCCGCTCCGAGGAATTTATCCGCGCGCTGAAGGGCATCTGGACCCAGGACGATTTCACCTTCAAGGGCGACTTCTACCGTTTCAACAACTACACCCTCAAGCCCAAGCCGCTGGGCCAGCCGGAAGTCTTCCAGGGCGGCAGCTCGCGGGCGGCGCGGGACATGGCCGCACGCGTGTCGGACTGGTACTTCACCAACGGCAACACGCCGGAAGGCATCAAGGCCCAAGTGGATGACATTCGTACCAAGGCTGCCGCGAATAACCATTCGGTCAAAGTCGGCGTGAATGCCTTTGTGATCGCCCGCGACACCGAGGAAGAAGCCCGCGCCGTGCTCGCAGAAATCATCGACAAGGCCGACCCCGAAGCGGTGAATGCGTTTGGTGATGCCGCCAAGCAGGCAGGCAAGGCCTCGCCGGAAGGTGAGGGCAACTGGGCCAAGTCCAGCTTCGAAGACCTGGTGCAATACAACGACGGCTTCAAGACCAACCTGATCGGCACCCCGCAGCAGATTGCCGAGCGCATCGTCGCGCTCAAGGCCGTGGGCGTTGACCTGGTGCTGGCCGGCTTCCTGCACTTCCAGGAGGAAGTCGAGTACTTCGGCAAACGCGTGTTGCCGCTGGTTCGCGAGCTGGAAGCCAAGGCCGGGATCAAACAAGTGGCTTGAAGAGCACCACCGCCGCACGCAATTTGTTATTGCCGAACCGGCACATTCGCTCGAACTCCCCATGGCTCACCGGCAGGTGCTGGCAGTCCAGGGGCTGGCGATGCTGGCTGTGGTCTACATCGGGGTCGTGCAGGTAAACGAAGTCCTCGTCGCAATCGGTGACCATCACCCAATGGGGCGATTTGGAGCGGGTGAGGCGGTAGCTGCTGATCAATACCAGCGGCTGTCCGCCGTCCTGCAATACTTGAGGTAAATCCAGCGCGCCGCCGAGCACCTGCTCAACATCGCTGCCTGCCAGCTCTTCCTCAAACGCCTCGTGGACCAGGCGCATGACGTCCTTTTTATGCTGATCGCGCACGCCGTCGAGAAACAGCGGCCCGCGCACATTCACCTGCATTCGCACCCTGAACCCCCGACGCCAGGCCGCCAGGGCCAAGCCTTGCGGGCTGCAGCCGCCATGGCCTGCGGTCATGAACACGGTGGTCGCCTCGCGCCAGATTTGCAGCTCTTCGCGGCGCTGGGCGAGGCGATGCGGTACCAGCGCGCCCATGGCCATCAGCAGGCAGGCGGCGCCGCAGGTGAAGTCGGTGGTCTGCTGGTAGTACGGCACGCTCTGCGGGCGCGCGACCTGATGCTGGAGAATGCGTTTTTCCAGGCGGATGGCGGCGGTGTGGTCTTCGTAATAGTCGTTGATCACGGCAAAGCGGCGGTAGCCATTGCGTTCATACAGGGCGAGGGCGCCGGGGTTGTCGGTGCGCACTTCCAGGCGCAGGTAAGCGCAATCATGCGCTACGGCGCAGGCCTCAATGCGCGTCAGCAACTGCTTGCCCAGGCCCGTGCCCCGTGCATGCTCGGCGATCGCGATGGAGTAGAGCCGCGCCAGCGAGGTGCCGCGATGGAACAACACCAGCGCATAACCGAGCAATTGCTGCTCATTTTCCGCGACCAGCAACTGGCCATGGGCGCGGCTGACCATCCACTGGAAACTGCGCGGCGAGAGCCGGTCAGTGGTGAAACAATGCTGTTCCAGCGCCACCAATTCGGGCACATCAGCGGGGGTTGCAACGCGAAAGGAAAGAGCCATATGACCGCCGTAAAAGTTGCGTAACGAAACGGGACTTCTCTAAAAGATCGTGCTTAATAGAAAAGGTCGAGTTCTCTAAAGCGGATCAAATATTATGTCGGCGGTACAAAGTCATTGGCGTGAAGTATCCGAGCAAACCGTCGCGGCGACAATAACTTCCAACGGTTATTTTTCCGCGCCTCTTAAAGGTTCCAGTCAAGTCGTGATTATTGTCGAGCGCAAGGAAGATTGGGCCTCCTACTTCCCCAGCGAAGACATCGTGACGGCCCAGGAGTACCTCGAGCAAACCCGCGAGAACGAAACGGGCAAGCGCGTGCAGGTCATCAACCTGTGCCGCAGCTACAAGTACCTGGGGCACGGTTACTACTGCTCGTTGCTGGCCGAAGCACGAGGGCACAAGGTGATTCCATCGGTGCGTACCATCAGCGAACTGACCAAAAAGTCGCTGTATGGCTTGTCCCTGGATGACTTGGATAAAACCCTCGATAAAGCCTTGAGTCATCACCTCTACAGCAATACCGAAGGGTTTACCCTGACGCTGTACTTTGGCCGAACCAATATAGAACCGTTGCAGGAGTTGGCCCGTCAGCTGTTTGAAACCTTCCCGTGTCCGATCTTGTTAGTTGAATTTCGCAAGAACAACGGCTGGCATATCGAGGGCGTGAAATCCGGCGTATTGCACAAGTTACGCGACGACCAGGAAGACCAGTTCGCCCACGCCCTCGACAACTTTAGCCGCAAGATCTGGCGCCAACCGCGCTCACGTCGATTGGCCCGCTATGACCTGGCCATCCTCCATGATCCCCAGGAGCAATTGCCGCCGTCGAATGCCAAGGCGCTGGAGAACTTCGTGCGCGTCGGCAAGGGCCTGGGCATTGATGTGGAACTGATCGAGCGCAAGGATTACTCGCGCCTCGCCGAATACGACGCCTTGCTGATCCGTGAGACCACCAGCGTCGACAACCACACCTACCGTTTTGCCAAGAAAGCCGAAAGCGAAGGCCTGGTGGTGATGGATGACCCGGCGTCGATACTGCGCTGTACCAACAAGGTCTACCTCACCGACCTGCTCAACAGCCACCAACTGGGTATGCCCGCCACCGAGATTCTCTACAAGGAGCGACCGGAAGATTTCGAGCGGGTCGGCGAACGCCTCGGCTTCCCGCTGGTGTTGAAGATCCCCGACGGTTGTTTCTCCCGGGGCGTGATCAAGGTTGAAAGCCAGGAAGCCTTGCTCAAGGCCACCGCCGAGTTGTTTGAACATTCGGTGCTGTTACTGGCCCAGGAGTTTTTCTACACCGAGTACGACTGGCGCATCGGCGTACTCAACCGCAAGCCGATCTTTGCCTGCCAGTACTTCATGTCCAAGGGCCATTGGCAGATCTACAACCACAAGGCCATCGGCCAGGACATCAACGGCGAATGCCGCACCCTGGCGGTCCACGAAGCGCCCAAGGCGGTGGTGGAACTGGCGGTCAAGACCGCCAACCTGATCGGCGACGGCCTGTACGGCGTTGACCTCAAGCAATCCGGCGACAAGGTGGTGGTGATCGAGGTCAACGACAACCCCAATATGGATGCCGGTATCGAAGATGCCTATTTGCAAGACGACCTGTATGCGCTGGTGCTGGAGGAGTTTGTACGGCGCCTGGAATTGAAACGTCAAGGCCAGGTCTGGTGACGCGCCATGATCCAGCGTTTTGAACTGACCGACGGAAAGCTGCGCAAAGGGGACAGGGACGACGCTCCGATCATGCTGTTCAATAACCCGGATGTTGCCGAACGCGAATGGCTGCGCGACCACCATAAACTCGACGAACACGCCCTGGCCTCGGCACTCGACCCGGACGAAGTCTCACGTATTGAATTTCACCCCGACTACCTGTTCCTGATCTGGAAACGCCCGGAGAAATACTCCGGTGGTGGCAACCTGATGTTTGAAGTGGCGTCCTGCGGCCTGTTGTTTTCGCCGGGTCGCCTGCTGGTGATTGCTACCGATGAAACCCCGCTGTCCGGCCTCGGCGCTCGCCGGCCGCTGCACACGCCATTGGATGTGCTGCTCGATCTGTTGCTCAACAACATCCATCACTACCTGGGCCACCTCAAGGTGATAAAGCTGGTCGCGCGGGAGTTGCAGCAACAGTTCAACGCGTCGATGAGCAACCATCACCTGATGCAAATGTTCAACCTCAGCGAGAGCCTGATCTATTACATCAACGCGCTGCACAGCAACGGCGCGGTGCTGTCGCGGTTGCGTAATCATGGGGAAAAGGAACATTTCAGCGCCGAGATCCTGGGGCTGATCGATGACCTGATCATTGAAAACCACCAGTGCTACAAGCAGGCGGAGATCTACTCCAATGTGTTTTCCGGGTTGATCGACGCGCGCGGCAACCTGATGAACAACAGCATGAACAACCTGCTGCGCAAGCTGACGTTGATCAACGTGGTGTTCCTGCCGCTTAACCTGATTGCCAGTGTGGGCGGCATGTCGGAGTTCAGCATGATGACGGCGGGTACACCGTGGTGGGTGTCGTACCCGCTGCTGATGGTGGCGATGGGCGTTGGGGCGGGGTTGATGGTGGTGGGGCTCAAACGCATCGCGGGTGGCGCAAATGTGGTGTGAGCGCTGAACACCTGTGGGCGCTGACTTGCCTGCGATGGCCATAGGTGTCTACGCAACTCTTTGTGTTGAGGGGGTTGGGGGGATTGCGTACATATCCGTTGCTGCGGTAACGGCTGCTTAGGGTTCCGCCCTTACGGCGGGTCACTTTTTTTACAAGAGCGCCTAAAAAAGTAACCAAAAAACGCTTTGCCCCACCACTCGGTGCCTCGCCCAGGCTCGGCATGCCCTCACTCCGGCTTGAATCCGTGGGCCGCCGCCATGGGCCATCCTTGGCCCATCGCGGCTAACCCGGCGTCCTGCCGGGTTACCCACGGATTCAAGCCTGCGTTCGGCCAGCGTGGTTAACGGGGCCTGTCAGATCAAGATCAACAGCAGATCAAAAGCAGAGCACGGCGGCCTGGTAGCCGACCTGAGTGGTTGAAGCAAAAGCAGATCAATAGCTGGGCAGAGCGACACTACTGCTACCTGATGTAATGAGATCCACTGTGGGAGCGGCGGTGCGACGATTCGACTTGCTCGCGAAAGCGGTGTGTCAGTCAACTTATTTGTAACTGACACACCGCTTTCGCGAGCAAGCCCGCTCCCACAGTTGATTGAGTTCAGTTTCCAAGATCAGGTCGGCTGTCAGGCCGCCTCGGTTTTGCTTTTGATCTAACCACTCAGGTCGGCTACTAGGCCGCCGTGCTTTGCTTTTGATTTTGATCTGTTGTTGATTTTGATCTTAGGCGCCCCGTTAACCACGCTGGCCGAACGCAGGCTTTGGAGCGTGGGTAACCCGGCAGGACGCCGTGTTAGCCGCGATGGGCCAAGGATGGCCCATCGCGGCGGCCCACGGTCCAAAGCCTGCGTGAGGGCACACCTAGCCTAGGCGAGGTGCCGAGTGGTGGGGCAAGAGCCCTTTGGTTACTTTGGGGCTTTTCCAAAGTGACCCGCCGTAAGGGCGGAACCCATATCAGCCGTTACCCAAACAACGGATATGCACCCAGCGCCCCCCGACAACCACAGCACTCAACCCGTAAAAAAGATAGGTAGACACCTATGCTGCGATGGCATCACCGCAGAGCGCCTGAAACACCGCGCCGCCTGTATCGCAGGCAAGCCAGCTCACACGTGTGTGCCGTTCAGACGGCTGGCTGCAGGGTCAGTATTTCGAATCCCGAGGCTGTCACCGCGACCGTGTGTTCCCACTGCGCTGAGAGGCTGTTGTCCTTGGTCACCACTGTCCAGCCGTCTTTGAGGCTGCGCACTTTGGCGCTGCCCTGGTTGAGCATGGGCTCAATGGTAAAGACCATGCCTTCGCGCAGTTCGAGCCCGGTGCCAGGCCGACCGAAGTGCAGGATCTGCGGTTCTTCGTGCATTTCACGGCCGATACCATGCCCGCAATATTCACGCACGACGCTGTAGCCGTTGGCCTGCGCATGGCTCTGGATCGCATGGCCGATATCTCCCAGGCGCGCGCCGGGCCGAACCTGGCGAATGCCGGCCCACATCGCCTCGAAGGTCTTTTCCACCAGCCGCTGCGCTTTGGGCGCCACGTTGCCGATCATGTACATCTTGCTGGAGTCGGCGATAAAGCCGCCTTTTTCCAGGGTAATGTCGATGTTGATGATATCGCCGTCCTTGAGGACGTCCTTGGCGCTCGGCATGCCATGGCACACCACCTCATTGATCGAGGTGTTGATACAAAAGGGGTAGTCGTATTGCCCGAGGCTCGCCGGGCGGGCGTTCAAGTCATTGCGGATGAAGGCTTCGACAGCGCTGTCCAGCTCCAAAGTGGAGCGTCCGGCGGCGACAAACCCGTCGAGCATGGTGAACACCTGGGCCAGCAGGCGCCCGGATTCGCGCATGACGGCCAGTTGAGCGGCAGTCTTGATCATCAGCCGCGCCCCCGGATCAGGTCGGGTTTGTCCAACAACAGCTTGTTGATCAGCTCGTTGTAGGGCAGGTGCGGGTTGAGTTCGGCGAGCAGGCCAATCTTGATCCAGAACTCGGCCTGGGCGTTGATGGAGCGGTCCATGGCGGCGCTGGCCAGGCGCAGTTGTTCGTGCAGTTGGTCGGTAATCTTGACGATGCCCATGAGGTTCACTGTGCTGTGTGGATATACAAAGCGTATACGTTTCGTATATCCCTCGTAAACCCCGGCGCGCTGAAAGGTGGTTGAGCATTGACTTGCCCGGTAATCGCCGGTTAATTTCGTTGCATGACTTTTCAAGCCTTCCGCAGCCAGCCAAGCATTATTACCGCCATTCCTCATTTGGCGGGATAGCGCACGGCTGCACCCAAACCCGCCCTAGAGGCGGGTTTTGTTTTTCCGTCTCCAGTGCCCTTTACAAAATGCCAGGAGACACCCATGAGCACCTGCACAGCGACCCACTCCGCCGACCCTGGACTGCTTGAGCACTACGTGAAAAAGATCCTCGCCGCCCCGGTCTATGACCTGGCGGTGCGTACCCCGCTGCAACTGGCTCCTGCGCTGTCGATGTTGCTCGGCAACCAGGTATTGCTCAAGCGCGAAGACCTGCAACCGACTTTTTCCTTCAAGATTCGTGGCGCCTACAACAAGCTCGTGCAGCTTACGCCTGAGCAAAAAGCCCGCGGTGTCGTGACGGCATCGGCCGGTAACCATGCGCAAGGCGTGGCGCTGGCGGCGCGGGAGTTGGGGATCAAGGCCCGTATCGTCATGCCGTGCAGCACACCGGAGTTGAAGGTGCAGGGTGTACGCTCGCGGGGCGCCGAGGCGGTACTGCACGGGGAGAGTTTTCCGTTTGCCCTGGCCCATGCGTTGCAATTAGCCGAGAGCTCGGGGTGCACGTTTGTCTCGCCTTTTGACGACCCGGACGTGATCGCTGGCCAAGGCACCGTGGCAATGGAAATCTTGCGCCAGCAACAGGGGCCGCTGGACGCGATCTTTGTGCCGGTGGGCGGCGGTGGCCTGATCGCCGGGATTGCCGCTTACGTGAAATACCTGCGCCCGGAGGTGCGCATCATCGGCGTCGAGCCCGAAGGCTCCAGTTGCCTGTTGGCGGCCCTGTGCGCCGGTGAGCGAGTGGTGCTGCCGAGTGTCGACGGGTTTGCCGATGGCACCGCCGTGGCGCAGATCGGCGCCTTTGGTTTTGAAATCTGCCGTGACTGGGTGGATGAGGTCGTCACCGTCAGCAACGACGAATTGTGCAGTGCCATCAAATTGATCTACGACGACACGCGCTCCATCACCGAGCCCTCTGGCGCGCTGGCGGTAGCAGGCATTCGCCGCTATGTCGGCCAAAAAGGCGTGCGCGGGCAGACCCTGGTGGCGGTGAATTCCGGTGCCAATATCAACTTTGATAGTTTGCGACATGTTGCTGAAAGAGTGGCGGCGCAAGGTGCAAGTTAGTGCATAAACGTTTAATCGACGCTGTTCGGCGATGATTCGCGCTGCGTAAACAGAGTTATATAAATGGGCCTGCCGCTTATGAGGAAAAGTTACAACAAGAGTTGATTTTGCCGAGTAGGCTGATGAAGGTAAGCGCCTTCCAGGGTCGGTAAGGCGCGGCAGGCAAGCGTCTGCCGGATACACAATAATCTGTTGGCAGTCTCATAAAAGGAGAGGTTGGCCATGCTTTCGGAATTAGAACTTCGCAGCATTATTGAAGGAAGTTTCCTGCCCAAACGGTGCGAATGCACCAAAGCCGAAGATGCTTCGCTGACGATCAGGGTCTATGACGACCGTGACCGCGACCGAGTGGATTTGGAAGTCAAAGGCATAAACGCCGATAAACTCGACAGCAGTCGAGCCATTTGCAACCTCATCAGCGGGTTGCGCGAAGACCTCAAGCACACCCATGCACCCGCTCTGCAAAGAGTCGGAGCGCGCGGCTATTACTAGGTGGTAGTTTGAGGTTGAGTCACCGAAGACCTGTGGGCCTGGATAAACGCCAGGCCCAATACGGGTTTTTTCGCCGCATTTCAGCTCTGAAACAGGCAAGCCTGGGACATCTTCGGGTAGCTCACGTAGTGCACTTCGCCGGCCTTGTCCACGAACTTGATTGATGCATTGATCACCTGGCATTCAGTGACCTGAGGCTCGGTCATGGCAATTACTTTTTGAACGTCCATGGTCTTGCCGTAGTGATAGGGCACCGGTTGCTCATTGGCTTGGGTGAGCGCCGATACGGCGGCCAGCGCCAAGGTGCTGGCGAGGGTAAACAGGGTTTGTGTTTTCATCAGTGTTCTCTTCCACAGTGGTCTGTTCATCGACGTGATGAACGGGAGGCCCGACCCGGGTAACAGCGGAGGCTGTCAGGGGCGGTAGGACGCACTGTTGTTTACCGATATTAACCATGGATTAACGTAACGATTGGCAGACAGGTCCTACATGCCATTCGGTTTTTTCTTGGTGGATAGCCGAAAATACCCACGTATTTGTAGGAGATCTGCTCGTTTGAGTGAAGTGGCGCAGGCCCGCCCCGGCTCCTTTCAGGGGCCGGGTGGCGGAGCGCCGTTGAAGGAGAGCGTCGCTACCGTCTCAATTCTGAAAATCGCAGGCTTCGGACATCTTCCGATAGCCCACATCTTCGATTTTGCCGGCTTTATCGACGAACTTGATATCAGCGTTGATGACCTTGCATACATTAGTGTCGGTCTCGTGCATGGCAATCACTTTGTCGATGTTCAAGGGCATGCCGTATTGATAAGGCACTGGCTTGCTGGCAGCCGTCTGGGTGTCGGCCTGGGCCATGCCCGAGACCGCTGCCAGGGCCAAGGTGCCAGTAAAAACTAAAGTACGCAGTTTCATGAGGGTTCTCCGCAAGTCGTTCGCGGGCGCATCAACACGATGCACCGGCGGCCGCACGGGCCCGGGGGCGGTGAGTGCGGTCAACTTCACGATCGGCTGGCGGGATTAACCTTGGATTAATTGTGGCCTAACTGACAAAACCTTCATGAACGTGTGTTCAGCCGAGCTGTTTTCGATACGGCAAGTCCGGCCCGGTCTTGCTGCAGGTTAGGGCGGCAGCACGGATCGCAAAACCCAGCATACTGTCGATCTGCGCACGTGTGAGCTGGTGCAGGCCTTGCACCGAATCCAGCTGCTGCTCGGTCAACCAGGCAATCAACGCCGCCTGGAAGGTATCCCCGGCGCCGACCGTATCGGCCATCACCACCTTGACCGCCGGTGCAGACCATGTGCCGTGCTGGCGGCTAAAGACGCTAGCACCGTCGCCACCACGGGTGAGGAACACCAACTGGCAACGGTGTTGCAGCCAGCCTTGCAGCACGCTTTCCGGCGACTGATCGGGGTAGAGCAGGTGCAAGTCTTCATCGCTGACTTTGATCAGGTCGGCGTACTTGACCAGTTCGGCCACGCGGTCACGCCATAGCTGGATATCCGGCTGCGGGTTCAGCCGTACGTTGGGATCGAGGCTGATCAGGCGCTTGCCGCTTTCGCGCTTGACCAGGCTCAGCAACGTGTCACCAATCGGCTGCACCACCAGCGAAAACGAGCCGATATGCACCCCGCGAATCTCATCGCCCAGTGTGGGCAGGTGCGCGACCTCCAGCTGGCGGTCAGCGCAGCCTTCGCCGCGAAAGCTGTATTGCGGCGAGCCATTGGCACCCACGGCGACCATCGCCAGTGTGGTCGGCGCGGCGAACTCCACCAGGAATTGCTCACTCACCCCTTCGTCCCTGAGCACTTGCAGCAAGCGGCGCCCGAGGAAGTCGGTGGACAAACCGCCGAACAGCCCGGCCTCGATACCCAGGCGGCGCAAACCCACGGCCACGTTGAACGGCGAACCGCCGGCAATCGCTTTGTAATTGACCTTGGAGGCCTGCCCGCTGGCATCCTCTTCGCTGAAAAAATCGAACAGCGCTTCGCCACACACCAGATACATAGTCGTTCGCTCTTAAAGGGTTGCCACGAGCTGTTGATAGCGCTCGTAGGCGTGTTGATAGGCGCTTACATTGTCGGCCGACGGCAGCGTGCGGCTGGTCGGATCGACGCTTACGCATTTGTCGCACAGGCTGGCCAGGGGCTCGCCGGACTGGCTCCAGGCAGCCTGGATCGCCGCGCCCAGGGCCGCCGCTTCACTTTGTTCGGTGCAGACCACTTCGGTGTTCATGATATCGGCAACCATCTGGCGCCACACCGGGCTTTTCGAGCCGCCGCCGATCAGGCGGATGCTCTGGCCCTGCAGGCCGGTCTGGCGCAGCAGGTCCAGGCCATAACGCAGGCCAAAGGTAGTGCCCTCGACCACCGCGCGGCACAGGTTGGCGCGGGTCAGATTAGTCATGGTCAGGCCGTGCACACTGCCGGTGGCGTGGGGCAGAGCGGGCACACGTTCGCCGTTGAGGAAGGGCAGCATGCTCACGCCATCGGCGCCGATCGGGGCTTGGGCGACCGAGGCGTTGAACGCCGCCAGGTCCAGCTCGAACAGCTCGCGAATCACCCCGGTAGCGTTGGTCAGGTTCATGGTGCAGATCAAGGGCAGCCAACCGCCGCTGGAGGAGCAGAAGGTCGCGACCGAGGCTTGCGGGCTCACATTCGGCTGGTCGGCAAACGCATACACGGTGCCGGATGAGCCCAGGCTCATGGTGATGACACCGGGGGCGATATTGCCCGTGCCGATGGCGCCCATCATATTGTCGCCGCCACCGCTGGAGACGACGGCGTTGGGGTTGATGCCCAGGCGTTCGGCGATGGCGGGCAGAATCGTGCCCACCGCTTGATGTGCTTCGATCAAGGCCGGCAGCGCCGCTTCCAGGCGGCCGCTCGGGTCGATGTGCTTGAGCAGTGCCACATCCCATTCACGGGTGCGCACGTTGAAGTAGCCGGTGCCTGATGCGTCGCCGTACTCCGCGACGGCACGGCCGGTCAGCCAGTAGTTGAGGTAGTCGTGGGGCAGCAGGACATGGGCGATGCGGGCGAATACGTCCGGGTGTTGTTCGCGAGTCCAGAGCAGTTTCGACACGGTGTAACCCGGTGCAATCGCCACGCCGAGGCGTTCCAGCGAGCCATTCTCGCCACCCAGATACGCCAGCAGGCGGTCGTTTTCCGGCGCGCTTTCGGTATCGCACCAGAGTTTGGCCGGGCGTAGCACCTGGCCTTGGTCATCCAGCAAAACCAGGCCGTGTTGCTGGCCGGAGACGCCGATGCCGAGGATGTCCTGGCCATCCACACCTGCCTGTTGCAGAGCACGGTGGGTGGCCTCGGTGAAGGCGTCCAGCCATTCCTGGGTGTGCTGTTCGCGACGGCCATTGGCGCCGCTGATCAGCGTGTGCGCGGCGGCGCCCAGGCCCAGCACCTTGCCGCTGGAAGCGTCGAGGACGATGGCCTTGGTACCTTGGGTGCCACAGTCGATGCCGAGGTAGAGGTTTTGCTGGGTCATGGTGGAGTGCTCAGCAGTATTGTTGGATTGAAAATGTGATCAATGTGGGAGCGGGCTTGCTCGCGAAAGCGGTGAGTCAGTGAAGAATAATTGACTGAAACACCGCATTCGCGAGCAAGCCCGCTCCCACATTTTGATCCCGTTCAGTCAGTTAATCTTGGCGAGCAGACCTTCCAAGGTCTTCGTCACGCCCTGATCTCGAAGGCTTTGATAACACCGCTCGAACGCTGCCACAAACTCCGCTGACTTGGGAATAGCCGTGCCAAAAATCTCCTCAACGCCCAGCAACCGTTGGCTGATCAGCGCCTCATCACTGACCAGGCCCTGGCAGAACTGCGCGCGCGGGTCCGGAATCGTGTAGGCCACACCATTCTCATCCACACCTTTGAGGTACAGCGCCCAAGCGGCCACAACCAGTGCAGCACGCTCCGTCTCGCGCCCGTCCGCGATCAAACGATTGATGGTTGGCACAGTGAATTTCGGAAACTTCGACGAGCCATCGGAACACACGCGCTCCAACTGGTCGGCAATTGCCTGGTTGGAGAAACGATCCACTAGGGTCTGCTTGTATGCCGTCAGGTCGATGCCCGGCACCGGCGCCAGGTTCGGTGTGACGTCCAGGTCCATGTAGGCACGCATGTAGGCGACGAACACCGGGTCATTCATGGTTTCGTGAACAAACCGGTAACCCTTCAGAAAACCCAGGTAGGTCAGGGCCAGGTGGCTGCCATTGAGCAGGCCGATCTTCATCTCTTCGTAGGGCGTGACGTCGTCGGTGAACTGCACGCCAACCGTTTCCCAGGCCGGGCGACCGTTGACGAATTTGTCTTCCAGCACCCACTGCACAAAGGGTTCGCACACCACTGGCCAGGCATCGTCGATGCCGTGGTCATCATGCAATTGCAGACGGTGGGCGGTGCTGGTCATGGGCGTGATGCGGTCGACCATGGCGTTCGGGAAGCTCACGTTGGCCTTGATCCAGTCATGCAGCTCGGCGTTGTGCAGGGCAGCAAAGGCCAGCAGTGCCTTGCGCGTGACGCCGCCGTTGTGCGGCAGGTTATCGCAGGACATTACGGTGAACGCCGCAGTGCCGGCCGCACGGCGCTGGGTCAGCGCCGCGCAGATAAAACCGAACACGGTTTTCGGTGACTCAGGGTGCGCCAGGTCGTGCTGGATCTGCGGCAGGTGGGCCATGAATTCGCCGTTGCTGTCGTCGATGCAGTAGCCGCCTTCGGTGATGGTCAGCGAGACGATGCGAATCTCGGGGCTGGCCAGCTTGTCGATCAGTGCTTGAGCGCCGTCTTCGGCCAGCAGCATGTCGCTGATGGCGCCGATCACGCGCACCTCGGTGTCGTCGGTATCGCCCAGCTCATACAAGGTGAACAGGTAATCCTGGCCGGCCAGGTCGTCGCGGGCCTTGCGGTCCTCGGCACGCAGGCCGACGCCGCAGATGCTCCAGTCGAGGCCAGCGCCGGTATTCATCAAGGCATCGGTGTAATACGCCTGGTGTGCGCGGTGGAAACCACCGACGCCGATATGCGCGATACCCTGCGTAGTGCTGGAAATCGCGTAGGCCGGAATTTTCACTTCCGGCGCCAGTTGGGTGAGGTTCTGTTTATTCAGTTTCATCACAAATCTCGCGAAATCAGGCGGCAGCGCGCAGTGGTCGGGCCACGGCCACGCCGTCGGTGTCGAACAGATGGCAGTGCGCCGGGTCCAGGTGCAGGTGCAGCGTTTCGCCATATTGGCTGGCCATGTCGCCGCGAATCCGCATGGTCAACGGCTCACCGTTGGCGGTGATGACGTGGCAGAAAGTGTCGCTGCCCAGGCGTTCGCCGACGTCGGCAGTGACTGTCAGCGTGGTTTGGCCGGGCGAGGCAATTTCCAGGTGTTCCGGGCGAATGCCCAGGGTCACCGCGCTGCCCACGCTCAAGCTGGCACCACTGAGCGGCAGGCTGATCCGGGTGCCGGCGTCCAGCTGTACTTCGCAGCCCTGGCCCTCAACGCGGGTGACCTTGCCCTTGAGGAAGCCCATTTTCGGCGTGCCGAGAAAACCCGCCACAAACAGGTTGGCCGGCTGGTGGTACAGCTCCAGCGGCGAGCCGACTTGTTCGATACGGCCACTGTTCAGCACAACGACTTTGTCCGCCAGGGTCATGGCTTCGACCTGGTCGTGGGTCACGTAGATCATGGTCGCCTGCAGTTCTTTATGCAGGCGCGCCAGTTCCAGGCGCATCTGCACGCGCAGGGCGGCGTCGAGGTTGGACAGCGGTTCGTCGAACAGAAAGATCTTCGGGTTACGCACAATCGCGCGGCCGATGGCCACCCGCTGGCGCTGGCCGCCGGACAGCTGCTTGGGCTTGCGCTCCAGCAACGGGCCGAGTTCGAGGATGCGCGCCGCTTCGCTGACTTTGCTTTCCACCAGCTTCTTGTCCACGCCGGCCAGGTCGAGGGCAAACGACATGTTCTTGCGCACGCTCATATGCGGGTACAAGGCGTAGGTCTGGAACACCATCGCCAGGTCGCGCTTGGCCGGGGTAACTTCGGTGATGTCGCGGCCATCGAGTTCGATAGTGCCTTCGGTGACTTCTTCAAGGCCCGCGATCAAACGCAGCAGGGTGGATTTACCGCAGCCGGACGGGCCGACAAAGACCACGAATTCCTTGTCGTTCACTTCCAGGTCAATGCCCTTGATGATGGAAAAGCCTTCGAAGCCTTTTTGCAGATTCTTGATTTTCAGGTTGGCCATGGGATGGGCCTCCACGTCTAAATTCGTTTTTGTTAGAGAGCAGCCGTTATTTCACGGCGCCGAAGGACAAACCGCGCACCAGCTGTTTCTGGCTGATCCAGCCAAAAATCAGGATCGGCGCACAGGCCAGGGTCGAGACGGCAGACAATTTGGCCCAGAACAAACCTTCGGGGCTGGAGTAGGAGGCGATCAGCGCGGTCAGTGGCGCGGCGTTGGACGAGGTCAGGTTCAACGACCAGAACGCCTCGTTCCAGCACAGGATCAGCGACAGCAACACGGTAGAAGCCAGGCCACCCTTGGCAATCGGCAGCAGCACGCGGACCATTTCCTGCCACAGCGTGGCGCCGTCCAGGCGGGCGGCTTCGAGGATGTCTTTGGGGATGTCCTTGAAGTAGGTGTAAACCATCCACACCACAATCGGCAGGTTGATCAGGGTGTAGATGATGATCAGCGCAATGCGCGTATCGAGCAGGCCAAAGCTCTTGGCCAGCAGGTAGATCGGCATCAGTACGCCCACCGGCGGCAGCATCTTGGTCGACAGCATCCACAGCAGCGTGCCTTTGGTGCGCTGGGTTTCGTAGAACGCCATGGAGTAGGCGGCCGGCACCGAGATCAGCAGGCACAGGGCAGTGGCGCTGAACGAAATCACCACCGAGTTCCAGGCGTAGGCGAAGTAGTTGCTGCGCTCGTTGATGTGCAGGTAGTTCTCCAGCGTCGGCGTAAAGATGAACTGCGGCGGCGTGGCGAACGCGTCGATTTCGGTCTTGAAACTGGTCAGTACCATCCAGAAGATCGGGAAGAAAATCAGGATCGCAATGGCCCAGGCCAGGGTGCCGAGCAGCAGGCTATGCAGGCGGCGGGATTGTTGAAGCGTCATGGCGCGGCCCTCAAGGCTTGTCAGTCAGGTTTTTGCCGATCATCCGCACCAGGATGATCGCCGCGATATTGGCGATGACCACGGCAATCAAGCCGCCGGCCGAGGCCATGCCCACGTCGAACTGCACCAGCGCCTGGTTGTAGATCAGGTAGGCGAGGTTGGTCGAGGCGTAGCCGGGGCCACCGTTGGTGGTGGTGAAAATTTCGGCGAACACCGAGAGCAGGAAGATGGTTTCGATCATCACCACCACGGCAATCGGGCGGGCCAGGTGGGGCAATGTCAGGTGCCAGAAGATCGCGATGGCGCCGGCACCGTCCAGGCGCGCGGCTTCCTTTTGTTCCTGGTCGAGGGACTGCATGGCGGTCATCAACAGCAGAATGGCGAAGGGCAGCCATTGCCACGACACAATGATGATGATCGACAGCAACGGGTAGTGCGCTAGCCAGTCCACGGGCTCGGCGCCGAACAACTTCCACACGGCGGCGAGCACGCCCGACACCGGGTGGAAAATCAGGTTCTTCCAGATCAGCGCACCGACGGTGGGCATGATGAAGAACGGCGAAATCAACAACACCCGCACCACCCCGCGACCAAAAAACTCACTGGCCTCGAGCAGGGCACTGATCAGCACGCCGAACACCACGCTGATCAGCAGCACGCTGCCAACCAGCAACAGGGTATTGGTGGCGCCGGGCAGGAAGCCCGAGTCGGTGATGAAGTAGGTGAAGTTCTCCAGCCCCACGAATTGGTTTTCGCCGGGGTAGAGCAGGTTGTAGCGGATCAGCGAAAAGTACAGCGTCATGCCCAGCGGCACGATCATCCACAGCAGCAGCAAGGCCACCGAGGGGCTGACGAGGAACCAGCCGGGGTTGGCCAGGCGGCTTTTGCGCGGCTTTTCCTGCGTGGTGGTTTGCACTTGGGCAGTGTTGGTATTCATAGGGTCAGAACCAGTCAGGTACATGCAGAACGAGAGTCGAAGCGCGGTCAATGTGGGAGCGGGCTTTTGTGGGAGCTGGCTTGCCTGCGATGGCATCCACTCGGCTTAACTGACAGACCGAGGTGTCTGCATCGCAGGCAAGCCAGCTCCCACCTAAAGCAGCTCCCCACATTGACAGTGGCTAGCCTGCTTTACTTGGGATAACCCGCCCGCTTCATTTCACGCTCGGTGGTGGTCTGCGCGGCGGTCAAGGCTTGATCCACCGTTTGCTGACCGGTCAGCGCGCCCGAGAAGAACTTGCCGACCTGGGTACCAATCGCCTGGAATTCAGGAATGGTCACCAGCTGGATACCGATATACGGCACTGGC
This sequence comes from Pseudomonas sp. M5A4_2d, assembly GCF_053345295.1. Taxonomy (NCBI): domain Bacteria; kingdom Pseudomonadati; phylum Pseudomonadota; class Gammaproteobacteria; order Pseudomonadales; family Pseudomonadaceae; genus Pseudomonas; species Pseudomonas sp. M5A4_2d. The sequence continues at coordinate 68,441 of NZ_JBKEZW010000005.1, forward strand.
TTGAGGGTCGGTTTGGTCGGGTCGGCGACTTTCAGCGATTCGAGGGTCACTTTGGCGAACGGCGCCGCCTTCATGTACTCGTCGCTGTAGGTCGACTTGCGCGTACCTGGCGGTACGTTGGCAATGCCGTCGGTCTTGGCGACCAGTTGGCTGTATTCCTTGGAAGTGGCCCAACTGGTGAACACCTTGGCGGCGTCCTTGGCTTTGGAACTGGTCGGAATAGCCAGGGACCAGGAGTACAGCCACGACGTGCCCTTGTCGGTTTTCTCGTGTGGGGCGAAGGTGAAGCCGACATGGTCGGACACCTTGCTCTGGGTTTTGTCGGTCACGAACGAGCCGGCCACGCTGGCATCGACCCAGATCGCGCACTTGCCGCTGTTGAACAGCGCCAGGTTTTCGTTGAAACCGTTGCTGGAAGCCCCCGGTGGGCCGGATTTCTTCATGTTGTCGACGTAGAAGTTCAGCGCGTCCTTCCACTCTGGGCCGTTGAATTCCGGCTGCCACTTCTCATCGAACCAGCGCGCACCGTAGCCGTTCGCCAGGGTGGTGATCAGCGCCATGTTCTCGCCCCAACCGGCTTTACCGCGCAGGCACAGGCCGTATTGCTCTTTGGTCTTGTCGGTGAGTTTTGCCGCGAATTCACCGATCTGGGTCCAGGTCGGGTGCTCAGGCATGGTCAGCCCGGCGTCCTTGAACAGGTCGGTGCGGTAGTAGGTGATCGAGCTCTCGGCATAGAACGGCAGGGCGTACAGCGAACCTTTTACAGACAAACCGTCACGCACAGAAGGGAATACATCGTCGAGGTCGTAGGACGCCGGCAGGTCTTTCATCGGCTCCAGCCAGCCCTTGGCGCCCCAGAGTGCAGCTTCGTACATGCCGATGGTCAATACATCGAACTGTCCGCCCTGGGTGGCGATGTCGGTGGTCAGGCGCTGGCGCAGCACGTTTTCTTCGAGCACCACCCAGTTCAGCTTGATGTCCGGATGCTCGGTCTCGAAGGTTTTCGAGAGCTTTTGCATGCGGATCATGTCGCTGTTGTTGACAGTGGCAATGGTCAGGGTTTGCGCGCCAAGACTGACGGCGCTGAGGGTCATGCATACAGTCATGCAAGAACAGGTAAGCAGAGCTTTTGCTGTGAACTTCATCGCGCACTCCATTTCCGCGCCCAAGGGCTACGGAAGGACAGTTATTGTTGTTGTGTCTTCCTACAAGCAGTCAGGAAGAGTGTGCGTTGATTACAGCCTTCAAATGGGGTTATGACAAATCCTTGGGCGCACTGGGACTGATACTTTTTTGCACTGCCAGAGGCAGCGCGCCTCCCGCACCGACCACAGCAGCGGATGCGGGCAAGACGGCTGCCTGGATTAATCGGCGAAGTCGAAGACGTCGTTGATCATGGGCTTACTGAAAACGCCCTTGCCAGTCCCCTCGATCAACGTGAAGGTGCCATCCGGATTGATATCAACGCCCAGTGAGCTTGCTATTGTGGTTTCCACGCCCGGCTTTTTCAGGATATCCAGCAGTGGTTTTTTTCCGTTGGACTTTTGTCCCAATACTACCCCCATGCCTGCCGCAGATTGGGAGTCGATGCCGCCTACAAATATGACTTTGCCGCCATTCGCCAATGACGTGTTCAGTTCATCCAGTACTTGATAAGTATCTTTATTGAATAAGCCGATTTCCAGATTACTGCCGGTCAGATGCATCAATGTGCGTTTTTGATACACGCCGTCCTTCAGGTCAGTCAGCACTGCGAGTGCAGAGCAGTGTGACAGGCTGCGAGTCGACAATTTTGTGTACGGGTCTTCAGCGGTATGCGAGTAACCCATCAGCACTTCAACGGGAGGTTTGATCTTCGGGGCCCCAAAGGTGCGCGGTTGATAATCGACCTTGGTTTTGTAAATCACCGGCTTTTCATCACTGCCAATATTAAGTTCAATCTCCGTGCCATTATCTTTCATGACGTTAAATTCGATATCGCGCCCAGCGAGCTTGCGGTTCATTTCCGTTTGGGCCATGAGGTGGATGTCATTGTCACTGAGGGTTGGATAGTGTCTGCGGTAACCCGCCGATGCATCTTCGTAGATCTTGAATGGATCTTCACCGTCAATGCCCAGGTAGTCTGTAATGATTTCCTGCTCAAAACCCTTTACGCGCACGCCTGTGAGTGCATGAAGTTGCGCCGCGAGGGACTGTTCAGCCCCGCTACCGGAGTAGCACGCTAATAACCGCACGTCGCTATAGTCTCGGATGTCTATGTCGCGCGCCAACAATTCGCGGTCTATATCTACCGCTGCGTAACGCTTGCCCTCTTCCCCAAAGATGTACGCAGGCTCTTCGCCTATGGGTTTCTCACCATGGCCCATGATGTTGAGGCGTTGCTTGCCGTTGTACGTGTCCACGAAGACTTGAATGTCGCCGGTAAGCGGTTTGATCTCCAGCGCACCGCCCAAGACGATGCGGTTTTTCAACGGGGAGGCGGGCGGTGCCACGTCATCGACCAACAGGCTGGTGCCGGTGGCCGGCCTTGCTGAGAGGGCGGTGGATTGTTCAGGCAATGATCGCGCTTTGAAATGGATCAACAGCGTCGCAAGGTTGACCAGCAGATCTGTCAGCGCCGCTTCTTTCCCCTTCGAGCCCTCATCACCCAGAACCTCCAGGTCCTTGATGATGCCTTCAGCCTGCAGCAGCAAACCGAGTACGGCGCCGGGTCCGCGCAGTGCTGGCAGTACTGCATTGAGGAGCAGGAACCCCCCAGTCTTCAGAGACGCCCACCGGCTTTGTGCATCGGATGTCGATTGTTGTTCGGCCAGGGTGATCAAGCTGTGGGCGTTGGCCTCGTACAGGTATTCCATCAATTTTCCGTCTTGCAGCGTTTGCTGCAGTCGGGTGTCCACGGCCAAGGGGATTGTCTCGTTGGCGGAAACGGACCCCAGGCGGTAGCCGAATATCACCAGGTTAGGGTGTTTAAAACCGTTGCCGCGGTAGAGCTGTCGGGTATTTTCGTCGGGTAACCAGGCGAGGGTATCGTTTTGCAGCTTGCCTGGCTGCTGTATGGCTTCCAGCAGTGCCTGGCGAGAAGGGAATTGCAGGAGCGGGGCATCGGCAACCAGCGGGCGATAGAGAATATGCGGGCCGGTTGTGCTGTCTTTGGGTTCGATCAGGTAGGCACCTTCGACCACATCGGTTTTACCTTGCGCCTTATTGTCAAAGGCCAGTGGTCGAATAACGATGTCCTTCCCGTCCAGGGCCCTGGGGCCTGGCCCCGGCTTGAGTATCTCCTGGACATACCGGAACCCCGTGTTGTTGAACCCGGCTTCTCCCTTGATGCTCAGTTCCAGCGCTTTGAGTTGTAGTTCGATGGGCACTTGCTGGACAAACAGTGACCGGCGTTCCGCCATTTTGGCGGGGTCGTCGAGAAGTTTTTCCTTGAGTAAGGCGGGGTAGGTCTTGCCGATATCAAGGTCGGTAACCAGTTTTTTAAGCACACCCTCTTGCTCAAGTGCGGGCACCCGGACTTTGATGTCTACGCCGTTTTCATCCTTGAGCCCTGACTTGAAGAAGACCTCTATCTGGCCATCAGGCAGCCCCGACAGGTTATTGAGCAGCATGTCCGTCAGGCTCATGGTTTGGCGATCGATAAAGCCAGAACCCAGTGTCCCGTAAGCCACTTTGAAGACCACCTCCAGATTCTCGGCGGCGTGCTGCGTGAGCTTTTGGCTTTCGGGCAACAGGTCAAATTGCTGCTGTGCAAAAGCGCGGATGTCCTTGATGTCGCTGTTGTACGCAGCGCCTTTATTGCGCTGTATGAAGCTTGCCAGCCCCTGGCTGAGTTCATGCATTACAAAACGTTCCGCTTCACCGGCATTGCTCATCCAGTCGGGCAACCGGGGTTTTGCGTGCGACGGGGCCTTTGTGTCAGTCGGTGGTGGCTGTTTGAACAGGCTGTCGCCCTGATGCTGTTTGATAAGGGTATCGGCCTGGGCGTCGAACATATTGCCGGAGAGCTTCTCCAGGGTATCCCCGGCCTTTTCGATGTCGTCCCAGGCGTTATACGGTGTGATTTTTCCACTGGGCTCCACCAGCAAGAGGATTTGACGATCTGATTGCGACAGGTAGCGATGAATCACCCAATTCGGCGTGGAACCCGGCGTGGAACCGGCCAGGGTATAGACGGTAGCGTCCGATGAATTGGGATCAAGTGGTGCGGGGCGCGTCGATCCTTCGGGGTGCCTCACGACCATGTCCACGGTTTTACGTTGCTCGTCATCCAGGCCGGGTTGTTTCATGCTGGCCAGTTGCAGGTTGCTGCGCAAAATATGACTGACCAACGTACGACGGCTGCCGGTGAAGGCGGTGTTGGCATGGGTCGCAGTGCTGAAGGCCTGCTTGTTCCAGTATTCGCGCGAATCAGTCTCGAAGGCTTGGTTGAGTCGGCCCGGTAGCTCACCTATGACATCGCTTAGGGCCGTCAAATCAAGGTCGAGCGGGACGTCGGCAGCGTTGCCCGTGCGGGCCAGTAAGTCAGGGCGAGTGTCAAACGCCCTATCGGTGCTGGTGAAGTTCGGGGCCTCACCGCCGGCCAGGTAGTCCAAGGCAAATGTCATCAATTGTGTTTGCTTAACTTTTCCAGGGGTGTCCGCGTCGGATGTTTCAATGGCGATCTGGTTGACGTCGACGTCCAGTGACGGGGCCGCCTGCTTTATCCGCTCGCTGAGCAATCGTGCGACCACCGAGTACACGTTGGGCTCACCGGCAAACTGACGGCGTGCAATCGCGGCCGCCGGGTCGAGGGCAGTGATGGGCGTTTCAACCGCTGGTGCAACCACCTCAGGTTGAGTTGCGCTTGGGTTTGCGAGCTTCTGGATGGCGGCGCGTTGCCGTGCCTGAGCTGCGCTGGAGCGTGTGTCTGTCGCAGGGGTGTCTTTGCTCAATGCGTGAAAGCCGTTGCGACTGAGCGTTGAGGCTTGTTTGAGTACACCCACCAACGTGCCGTCATTGTTTGGCTCGCCGTAAAATTTACTGATCCAGGAGAGGCTGATCTGCACGTCTTTGCCGGGCGGCACGCTTGTGTTGCGCAGGGTTTGCCCGAGGGTTGAGTATTCAGGTATCTCAGAAACCGAAAAGCCGGTGCGCGGGCCTTTGTCGTAACGCGCCATTTCCGGCCTGATACTTAACAAGGCGCTGCTATACAGTCTCGCCATTTCCAAGTCAGCTTCCTCAACTGACGGCTTGAGCGTGCGCTGAAAAGGGGAGAGAAGCTCGGGCTTCAATGCGATTTCCCCAGCAAAATCTTCTATCGCTTCACGTTGTTGCTCTTGGATGCGCGAATAAACCGGGTTGAGCCCTCGGGCTTTTGAGTCAGGCTCACGCAGCGCGTCGAAGGAGTGGTGGTGTTGCTGCAGGGTGATCAATCGGAGCATGTCTGCCGGTCTGCCGTCATGGCGCGCGGCGTAGAAGTCGCCTATTACCTCGGTAGAGGCACGGTGTGCGCCGGTATACCTGATCAATTCTTTAGGCGGCGAGGCGAACGCTCGAGCGGCGGCTGTAACGGCTGCGGTGGCCTGCTCATAGCCAGTATCATATTTGCTGAACGTGGCAAGTTTGCCGTTTGCAATGCAATCAATAGCCCATCCTGATTGCGTGTTCAGTTTGAGGGTTGAGGTATCAATTTTGTGTTTGCTTGCGAAACTTGCAAAGGGTTCGCTTTGAATGGCATGGGTAAGTTGAGCCCAGGCTCTACCGAACGTTGAGAAGGGAGGAATATCGGCAATCACCGTAGCCTCCCGCGAGCGCTTCTTTCCAGCGGGATCGGCAATGACTTGATCCATCAATGCAGCGCTATGCAGGGAGGAGAGGGCTGCATCGCCTGCTCTGATCAATTGGGTTGCGATCTTTGTGGTGGTCAGGTCCACCACTGGGCCGGAACGCTTAATCCGTGCAGGATGAGTAGAGGTGGCTTCGGATTGGGATGGGGTGAGGGTTACAGACGAGGGATGCAGGCTGGAGCGAAAGGGCTCGATTCTCATGAGCGCGTTTTCCTAACGGTGCGAGAGCTAAGGTATACGCAGTAGTTATTTAATGCGTACATCGCGGATAAGTCTCGTGGAAACTTACCTTTGAACCGTAGGTTTATTGGTCGTAAGCGAGAGGAAGTTCACCTTCCAGTGTTACCGGATGTGAGGTGGTACAGCCAATGTTTACGACAGGGCATACAGCGGTGCAGGGCTTGGGCTCATCACATGAATAACTACCCCAAGTTCTGCTCCGTCAAGCGCTGCACCGCCAGCCGGCGGTAGTGGGAAGGGGTCATGCCCTTGAGCTGCTGGAAGCGTCGGTTAAAGTTGGAGATGTTGTTGAAACCCGACTCAAAGCACACGTCCGTCACGGCTTTATCGCCGTCCGCCAGCAACTCGCAGGACTTGCTGATGCGCAGGCGGTTCACAAACTCGATAAACGTTCGCCCCGTCGCCTGTTTGAATACCCTGGAGAAATAGGTGGGCTTCATTCCCAGGTAGTCCGCCACTTCTTCCAGCGACAACTCGCGGGCGTAATGCGCGAAAATGTAGTCCACCGCGCGGTTCGTGCGGTCGATGCTGTGCTCATCCGCCAGTTGCGGCGTGGTCACGCCGGACAACAATTGATAGTCCTCACACGCGCTCAGCACTTCCAGCAAGATAAAGAAGTACCCCAGGCGCGCCATGCCTTGGGCCTCCTCGATGCGTTGCATCAAGGTCATGGCCTGGGCGATGGTCTTTTTGCAGCGAAATTCGATGCCGCACTGCGCCCTTTCGAGCAGCGGTGCCAGGGTCTTGAGTTCGGTGAAGATCTGGCTGCCGCCCTCAAACAGTTCATCGGTGAAATTCACCAGCATGTCGCGCTTGGGCACTACCTCGTCTTCATCCACCTGGCTGATCCAGTTATGGGGCAGGTTGGGGCCGGTGAGGAACAGGCTTTCCGGGTAGAAATTACCGATGTAGTCGCCGATAAACACTTTGCCGGAGCTGGCCACGATCAGGTGCAGCTCGTACTCCTTGTGGAAATGCCAGCGCACCAGCGGGCAGGGGAAGCCGTGTTGGCGATAGATGATGGACAGACCGTTGTGATCGTCCATCAGCTCGTAGGAAGGGTCGGTGATTCGCGTTGCTCGGGTCATGCTGCCGTCGCTTTATTGTGGTTGCTGCTTGGGATAATGCCCCCTTGCGCGTGACCTCGCCAGCGTCGGTGTTTATACGGTGCGGTTTTTTGCCTCGATCCACTGGGACATGTACTGCGTACTTTTATGCGCGTGATGGCGCAGCATGCTGCCGGTGAAGTTGTCGCGGCGATGGCTGGCGAGTTGGCTGCGGCAACGCTCCAGGCAGTCCACCAGTGCGGGGCCGTGCAGGGTTTGGTCGTAGCGACGGGCCAGCAATTGGCGGCCGTCTTCCTGGGCTTGGGTCCAGCGCTCGAGGTCTTGGTACAGCGCCACGGCCGCAGCGGCCAGGCCCGTCGCGCTTTGCTCAATCGCGCCCGGCCACGGCTGTTCATCCCCCATGGCCTCGGCGCCAATCGGCGTGGTGATATTCGGCGTCCCGCAGAGCATGGCATCCGCCAGTTTGCCCTTGATGCCGGCGCCAAAGCGCAACGGTGCCAGGCAGATACGTGCGGCCGTCATCACTTGCAGGGCATCTTCAGCCCAGTTCATCACATGAAAACCCTGCGCCGGGTTGTGCAATGCGGTGGCCTTGGGCGGTGTGTAGGAACCATAGATACGCAGTTGGGCGCCGGGCAATTGCTGGCGGATCAAGGGCCAGAGACTGTTCTTCATCCACAGCACCGCATCCCAATTGGGCGCGTGGCGGAAGTTGCCGATGCTAAGGAAGTGCGCGCGGTCTGCGAACGGTACAAAGGCCTCGGTCGGCGGCTGCAGCATCAACGGGCACCAGTGGAGCAGGGCGGCGGGCACCTTGAATTGCTCGGTGAGCAGGCGGATTTCCACGTCGGAAATCATCAGGCTGATATCACAGCGGTAAATGGCCGCGATCTCGCGCTTGGCGACATCCGTGTTGGCCATCAACTGGAATTCTTCCGGCAGCGCCGGTGCAAACAGCGCGCTGAAATCATCGCTGTCGGGGTGGGCCTTGAGGTGGTCCTTGAGGCGCTGGTGGCGGGCATCCCGCAGGCTTTGCAGGTCGGAGGTTTCCAATACGCGCAGGGCGTCGGGGCAACACTTTTCGACGCGCCAGCCGAACTGTTCCTCCATCATGAAGCGGTCGAACAGTACGATGTCCGGGGCCAACGCGCTGACAAAATCATCGAAACTACTGTTATTGAGTTCGATCGCGCATTCGGTAATACCCAGCGCCGGCAAGTCTGCCTTGTGCTCGCCTACGGTGGCCGGGCTGCTGAAGGTAATGTCCCAGCCCTGGTCCAGGAAGCTTTGCAGAATCTGCATCATATGCCCGCCGGCCGCCGAGGAACGCGGCTCCGGCCAGACATAACCAATGACCAGGACTTTGGTGGCGGGCTGATTCATCGACAACGGATTCCTTGAGGGGCGTGCGAAAAGCGCGCAATTAAACCATAGGCCCGTGTACTTGGCGCGCCATGAGAATTTATGTCTGGCGGTAGGTAGCCACCTCAGTTTGTGGTTAACTTCGGGCTCTCGAATTCGTTCAATCAAACCCAGTATAAGGATTCCGTTCATGGCTCAAGTCACCCTTCGTGGTAACCCTGTCCAGGTTGAAGGCGAATTGCCGCAAACCGGTTCCGCCGCTCCAGCGTTCAGCCTGACCGCCGTTGACCTGTCGCAGGCAACCCTGGAAACGTTCGCCGGCAAGCGCAAAGTGCTGAACATCTTCCCAAGCGTCGACACCCCGACCTGCGCCACCTCGGTGCGCAAGTTCAATGCCGAGGCCAACACCCTGAGCAACACGGTTGTGCTGTGCATCTCCTCTGACCTGCCGTTTGCCCAGAAGCGTTTCTGCGGCACCGAAGGCCTGGACAACGTGCTGAGCCTGTCGGATTTTCGCGACGCCCACTTTGCCGTTGACTACGGTGTGTCCCTGGCCGACGGCCCGCTGCAAGGTCTGACCGCCCGCGCAGTTGTTGTGCTGGATGAAAACAACAACGTGCTGCACAGCGAGCTGGTCAGCGAAATCGGTCAAGAGCCGAACTACGAAGCAGCCCTGGCTGTTTTGAAGTAACTGTTTCAGCGCATTACTGTCGTTTTGCAGTAACACGCTTGATGCATGCTTGCGGCCTGGCCTAGTCCAGGCCGTTTTTATTTGCCCGTCAGCAGTTTAGTGAAATAGCGAACGGACTAAGGCCAGAAGTTAAAAGTTGTAAGTCCAAGGTAAATAGCCGGTAAAGGCGCTTTTCTTAATGCGCTCCAGTGCTTATCTTTCAGCCTCCCAAAGAAGAAGCTCTCGCGCCCAATGGTTGATCAATCCATGCAATCCTCCCCCCGCAACTCCCGCCGCTGGCTGTTTGGCCTGCTCGTGCTGCTGGTTATCGCCGGCCTGTGCTGGAAATTCTGGCCCGGCAGCACCAAGGATGCCGCCGAGAAAAAGCCGGCCGGGCATGCCGGCAAGTCGGGGATGATGCGCCCGGGCTTCGGGGGTTCCACCGGCCCGATTCCGGTGCGCGTGGCGCCGGCGGTGCTGGGGGAGTTTCCGGTGTACTACAAGGCCTTGGGCACGGTGACGGCGCTCAATACCATTAATGTGCGCAGCCGGGTGGGCGGTGAGTTGGTGAAGATCGCCTTTGAAGAAGGGCAAATGGTCAAGGCCGGTGACTTGCTGGCGGAAATCGACCCGCGCAGTTACCAGAACGCCTTGCTGCAGGCCCAGGGCACGCTGTTGCAGAACCAGGCCCAGCTGAAAAACGCGCAAGTAGATGTACAGCGTTACCGCGACCTGTATGCCCAGGACAGCATCGCCAAACAGACCCTGGACACCGCCGAAGCGTTGGTCATGCAGTACCAGGGCACGGTCAAGACCAACCAGGGCGCGGTGGATGACGCCAAGCTGAACCTCGAATTTACCAAGATTCGCGCACCGATCAGCGGCCGCGTCGGCTTGCGTCAGGTCGACGTAGGCAACCTGGTCGCCGCCAACGACACCACGTTCCTCGCGGTGATCACCCAGACCCAGCCGATCAACGTGGCCTTCACCTTGCCGGAAAACACCCTGGACACCGTCCTCAGCCGTTATCACGCCGGCAACAAGCTGCCCGTGGAAGCCTGGGACCGTGGCGATGTGAAAAAGCAGGCCGTCGGCGTGTTGCAGAGCCTGGACAACCAGATCGACGTCACCACCGGCACCCTGAAATTCAAGGGCCGTTTCGATAACAAGGACCAGGCACTCTTCCCCAACCAGTTCGTCAACGTGCACCTGCTGGCCGATACCCTGCATAACGTCGTGTTGGCGCCATCCGCGGCGATTCAGTTCGGCAATAATGGCACCTTCGTCTACAAGCTCGATGGCGACAAGAAGGTCAAGGTTCAGCCCCTCGTGATTGGCGACACCGATGGCGACAACACGGTGATCAAGGAAGGCCTGGGGGCTGGCGACCGTGTGGTGCTGGAAGGCACCGACCGCTTGAAAGACGGCAGCGAAATCGAAGTGGTCAACGACAGCAGCGAAGTAGAGACCACGCCGACCGAACACTTGCAAGGCAAACCCGCAGCAAAAGGGGAGACCGGCGATAAGACGGGCAAGGCGCAAAAGGTCGGTTCATGAACCTGTCGCGGCTGTTTATTCTACGCCCGGTTGCCACCACGCTGAGCATGCTGGCGATTGTCCTGGCCGGTATCATCTCGTATCGACTGCTGCCGGTATCGGCCTTGCCTCAAGTGGATTACCCGACCATCCGGGTGATGACCCTGTACCCCGGCGCCAGCCCGGACGTAATGACCAGCGCGGTCACTGCACCGCTGGAGCGTCAGTTCGGGCAAATGCCCGGCCTGACCCAGATGGCGTCCACCAGTTCCGGCGGTGCGTCGGTGCTGACCCTGCGCTTCAACCTCGACATCAATATGGATGTCGCCGAGCAACAGGTGCAGGCCGCAATCAACGCCGCCACCAACCTGCTGCCCAAGGATTTGCCGGCGCCGCCGGTGTACAACAAGGTCAACCCGGCGGATACCCCGGTGCTGACCCTGGCCATTACCTCCAAGACCATGCTGCTGCCCAAGCTCAATGACCTGGTCGACACGCGTATGGCGCAAAAGATCGCGCAGATCAGCGGCGTTGGCATGGTCAGCATCGCCGGTGGCCAGCGCCAGGCCGTGCGTATCAAAGTCAACCCCGAGGCCTTGGCCGCCAATGGCTTGAACCTGTCGGACGTGCGCACCCTGATCGCCGCCTCCAACGTCAACCAGCCCAAGGGCAACTTCGACGGCCCGACCCGGGTGTCTATGCTCGACGCCAACGACCAGTTGGTCTCGCCCCAGCAATATGCCGAATTGATCCTGGCCTACAACAATGGCGCACCGTTGCGCCTTAAAGACGTGGCACAAATCGTCGACGGCGCGGAAAACGAACGCCTCGCCGCCTGGGCTAACGAAAACCAGGCCGTGCTGCTCAATATCCAGCGTCAGCCGGGTGCCAACGTGATCGAGGTGGTCGACCGTATCAAGGCGTTGCTGCCGAGCATCACCGACAACCTGCCGGCCGGCCTGGACGTGACGGTACTCACCGACCGCACCCAAACCATTCGCGCATCGGTGAAGGACGTGCAGCACGAATTGCTGATCGCCATTGCGCTGGTGGTGATGGTCACCTTCCTGTTCCTGCGCCGTGTCAGCGCGACCATTATTCCGTCGATTGCCGTGCCGCTGTCGCTGGTGGGCACCTTCGGCGTGATGTACCTGGCGGGGTTCTCCATCAATAACCTGACGCTGATGGCCTTGACCATCGCCACCGGTTTTGTGGTGGACGATGCCATCGTGATGCTGGAGAACATCTCGCGTTATATCGAGGAGGGCGAGACGCCGCTGGCAGCGGCCCTCAAGGGCGCCAAACAGATCGGCTTTACCCTGATTTCCCTGACCTTGTCGTTGATCGCGGTATTGATCCCGCTGCTGTTCATGGCCGATGTGGTCGGGCGGCTGTTTCGCGAGTTCGCCATCACCCTGGCGGTGGCGATCCTGATTTCCCTGGTGGTTTCGCTGACCCTGACGCCAATGATGTGCGCGCGTCTGCTCAAGCGTGAACCAAAGGAAGAAGAGCAAGGCCGTTTCTACAAGGCCAGCGGCGCCTGGATCGATTGGTTGATCGAGGCCTACGGCCGCAAGTTGCAGTGGGTGCTCAAGCACCAGCCGCTGACCTTGCTGGTGGCCATCGCTACCCTGGGCCTGACCGTGGTGCTGTACCTGGTGGTGCCCAAGGGGTTTTTCCCGGTGCAGGACACCGGGGTGATTCAGGGTATTTCTGAAGCGCCACAGTCGATTTCGTTTGCCGCCATGAGCCAGCGCCAACAGCAGCTGGCGAAGGTCATCCTGGCCGATCCGGCCGTTGAAAGCCTGTCCTCCTACATCGGTGTGGATGGCGATAACGCCACCCTCAACAGCGGGCGCCTGCTGATCAACCTCAAGGCCCACGGCCAGCGCGACTTGAGCGCAGCCCAGGTGATTACGCGCTTGCAGCCGGAAATCGACAAGCTGGTGGGTATCCGCCTGTTCATGCAGCCGGTGCAGGACCTGACCATCGAAGACCGCGTGAGCCGCACCCAGTACCAGTTCAGCATGTCGTCGCCCGACGCCGAGCTGTTGGCGTTGTGGAGCGACAAGCTGGTGCACGCCCTCAGCCAGTTGCCGGAACTGACCGACGTCGCCAGCGACCTGCAGGACAAAGGCTTGCAGGTGTACCTGGTGATCGACCGCGATGCGGCCTCGCGCCTCGGGGTGAGTGTGTCGACCATCACCGACGCGCTGTACGACGCCTTCGGCCAGCGACAGATTTCCACTATCTACACCCAGGCCAGCCAATACCGCGTGGTGCTGCAGGCTCAATCCGGTGAAACCCTAGGGCCCGCCGCGTTGAACCAGATCCATGTGAAGACCACCGACGGCGGCCAGGTGCGCTTGTCGAGCCTGGCCCACGTTGAGCAGCGCCAGGCGCAGTTGGCCATCGCGCATATCGGCCAGTTCCCTGCGGTGATGATGTCCTTCAACCTGGCCCCCGGCGTCGCGCTGGGCAAAGGTGTGGAACTGATCAACCAGATCCAGAAAGACATCGGCATGCCGGTGGGCGTGCAGACCCAGTTCCAGGGTGCGGCCCAAGCATTCGAGGCCTCGCTGTCGAGCACCTTGCTGCTGATCCTGGCGGCGGTGGTCACCATGTACATCGTGCTGGGTGTGCTGTACGAGAGCTACATCCATCCGATCACCATCCTGTCGACCTTGCCGTCGGCGGCGGTGGGGGCCTTGCTGGCGTTGCTGCTCAGCGGCAATGACCTGGGCATGATCGCGATCATCGGCATCATTCTGCTGATTGGTATCGTGAAAAAGAACGCGATCATGATGATCGACTTCGCCCTCGACGCCGAACGTAACCAGGGCCTGGACCCGCAGACGGCGATCTATCAAGCGGCGCTGCTGCGTTTCCGGCCGATCCTGATGACCACGCTGGCAGCGTTGTTTGGTGCAGTGCCCTTGATGCTGGCCACCGGTTCCGGCGCTGAACTGCGCCAGCCGCTGGGCCTGGTGATGGTGGGCGGCTTGTTGGTGAGCCAGGTCTTGACCTTGTTTACCACGCCGGTGATCTACCTGTACTTCGACCGTCTTGGCCGTCGCTGGCGCAAAGAGCCGCAAAGCCTGGAGCCGGTTGAGTCATGAACCTCTCCGGACCGTTTATTCGCCGGCCGGTAGCCACCATGCTGCTGAGCCTGGCGATCCTGTTGCTCGGCGGCGTCAGCTTCAACTTGCTGCCGGTGTCGCCGCTGCCGCAGATCGACTTCCCGGTGATCGTGGTGTCGGCCAGCTTGCCCGGCGCCAGCCCCGAGGTGATGGCCTCCACCGTGGCCACGCCGCTGGAGCGCTCATTCGGCGCGATTGCCGGCATTACCACCATGAGCAGTTCGTCGAGCCAGGGTTCCACCCGGGTGATCCTCGCGTTTGATTCGGACCGTGATATCAACGGCGCCGCACGGGAAGTGCAGGCGGCGATCAACGCGTCGCGCAACCTGTTGCCCAGCGGCATGCGCAGCATGCCGACCTACAAGAAGATCAACCCGTCCCAGGCACCGATCATGGTGCTCTCGCTGACCTCCGACGTGCTGAAAAAGGGCGAGTTGTACGACTTGGCTTCGACCATCCTCTCGCAAAGCCTGTCCCAGGTGCCGGGTGTGGGTGAAGTGCAGATTGGCGGCAGTTCCTTGCCGGCGGTGCGCATCGAGCTTGAACCCAAGGCCCTCGACCAGTACGGCGTGGCCCTGGACGATGTGCGCAACACCATCGCCAATGCCAACCAGCGTCGGCCCAAGGGCTCCCTGGAAGACAGCGAGCGCAACTGGCAGATCCAGGCCAACGACCAATTGGAAAAGGCCAAGGACTACGAGCCGCTGCTGATTCGCTACCAGAACGGTGCGGCCCTGCGCCTGGGCGACGTGGCCAAGATCAGTGACGGCGTGGAAGACCGCTACAACAGTGGCTTTTTCAACAATGATTCGGCGGTGCTGCTGGTGATCAACCGCCAGTCCGGCGCCAACATCATCGAGACGGTCCGGCAAATCAAGGCACAGTTGCCGGCCTTGCAGGCGGTGCTGCCGTCCAGCGTCAAACTCAACCTGGCCATGGACCGCTCGCCGGTCATCACCGCGACCTTGCATGAAGCCGAGATGACTTTGCTGATTGCCGTGGCCCTGGTGGTGCTGGTGGTGTACCTGTTCCTGGGTAACTTCCGCGCCTCGTTGATTCCGACCCTGGCGGTGCCGGTATCGCTGGTGGGCACCTTTGCGGTGATGTACCTGTTCGGCTTCTCGTTGAACAACTTCTCGCTGATGGCGCTGATTCTGGCCACCGGCCTGGTGGTGGACGATGCCATCGTGGTGCTGGAGAACATTTCCCGGCATATCGATGACGGTGTGCCGCCGATGAAGGCGGCCTACCTGGGCGCCGAGGAAGTCGGCTTTACCTTGCTGTCGATGAACGTCTCGCTGGTGGCGGTGTTCCTGTCCATCCTGTTTATGGGTGGCATTGTCACCAACCTGTTCCGCGAGTTTTCCATCACCTTGTCGGCAGCGATCATTGTCTCGTTGATCGTCTCGCTGACCTTGACTCCGATGCTCTGTGCCCGTTGGCTCAAGCCCCATATCAAAGGCCACATGACCGGCTTGCAGCGCTGGAGCCAGCAAGTCAACGACCGTATGGTGGCAGCCTATGCCACCAGCCTGGACTGGGTGCTGCGCCACCGGCGCCTGACCCTGCTCAGCCTGTTTGTCACCGTGGGCGTGAACGTCGCGCTGTACGTGGTGGTGCCAAAAACCTTTATGCCGCAGCAGGACACTGGCCAGTTGATCGGCTTTGTGCGTGGCGACGATGGGCTGTCATTCAATGTGATGCAGCCGAAAATGGAGACGTTCCGCAAGGCGGTCCTCAAGGACCCGGCGGTGCTCAGCGTGGCCGGCTTTATCGGTGGCAACAACGGCACCAACAACGCGGTGATGCTGGTGCGCCTCAAGCCGATCGCCGAACGCAAGATCTCGGCCCAGGCGGTGATCGAGCGTTTGCGCAAGGACGTGCCGCTGGTGCCGGGCGGGCGCCTGTTCCTCATGGCCGACCAGGACCTGCAATTTGGCGGCAGTCGCGATCAGACCAGTGCGCAATACTCCTACATCCTGCAAAGCGGTGACTTGGCCGCGCTGCGCCTGTGGTACCCGAAAGTGGTCGCCGCCTTGCGCGAGTTGCCGGAGCTGACCGCCATCGACGCCCGCGAAGGGCGGGGTGCGGCGCAGGTGACGCTGGTGGTCGACCGCGACCAGGCCAAGCGCCTGGGTATTGACATGAACATGGTCACGGCAGTGCTGAACAACGCCTACAGCCAGCGGCAGATCTCGACCATCTACGACAGCCTCAACCAGTACCAGGTGGTGATGGAGGTCAACCCGAAATACGCCCAGGACCCGATTACCCTGAACCAGATGCAGGTGATTACGTCCACCGGCGCGCGGGTCCCGTTGTCGACCATTGCCCATTACGAAAACAGCCTGGCAGACGACCGCGTCAGCCATGAGGGCCAGTTCGCCTCGGAAAACATTGCCTTCGACATGTCTCCCGGGGTGACCGTGGAGCAGGGCACTGCCGCCATTGAGCGCGCCATTGCCAAGGTGGGCTTGCCCGAAGATGTGATCGCCAAGATGGCCGGTACCGCCGATGCGTTTGCGGCGACCCAGAAAGGCCAGCCGTTCATGATCCTTGGGGCGTTGGTGGCGGTTTACCTGGTGCTGGGCATTTTGTATGAAAGCTACATTCACCCGCTGACTATCCTCTCGACCTTGCCTTCGGCCGGTGTAGGGGCATTGCTGTCGATCTACCTGCTGGGGGGGGAATTCAGCCTGATTTCGCTGCTGGGGCTGTTCCTGCTGATCGGGGTGGTGAAGAAAAACGCGATCCTGATGATCGACCTGGCCTTGCAACTGGAGCGTCATGAGGGCATGAGCCCGCTGGAATCGATTCGCAGCGCCTGCCTGTTGCGCTTGCGACCGATCCTGATGACCACGCTTGCCGCCATCCTCGGCGCCTTGCCTTTGCTGCTCGGCGCCGGTGATGGCGCGGAAATGCGCAAGCCGCTGGGCCTGACCATCATTGGCGGCCTGGTGTTCAGCCAGATCCTGACCCTTTACACCACTCCGGTGGTTTACCTCTATCTTGACCGCGCGCGCCACCGCTTCAATGCCTGGCGCGGTGTGCGTACTGATGCTGCCTTGGACACTGCGCTATGACCGATTCAACGTTTGCCAAATTGGCCATGAGTATGCCCCGTGGTTCCCGCGTCGCCAGCCTGGTGCTGTGCGGCGCGCTGCTCAGCGCGTGCGCCATCGGCCCGGATTACAAGCGCCCGGCGGTCATCGAACCGGTGCAGTTCAAGGAAGCCCAGGGCTGGCGCCAGGCCACGCCCAGCGACTCCCTCGCTCGCGGAGCCTGGTGGGAGTTGTATGGCGACCGCCAGCTCAATGATCTGGTGACACGCCTCAACAATGCCAACCAGACCGTCGCCCAGGCCGAAGCGCGCTTCCGTCAGGCCCAGGCCCAGGTGCGCAGCGCTCGGGGGGCATTTTTCCCGACGGTGGACCTGAGCGTCGGCAAGACCCGCGCCAGCCAGGGTACCGGCAGCAGTAATGCCAGCCTGAGCAGCTCCAGCAGCGGTATCCGCGACACCCTCAACACGCAATTGGGCGTGAGTTGGGAGGCGGATGTCTGGGGCAAGTTGCGCCGCGGCCTGGAAGCCAATGAAGCCACGGCCGAGGCCAGCTCGGCGGACCTGGCGGCGATGCGCCTGAGCCAGCAGTCCGAGCTGGTGCAAGACTACTTGCAACTGCGCGTCATGGACGAACAGACCCGCCTGCTGCAAGCCACGCTGGACACCTATCAGCGTTCGCTGCAAATGACCGAAAACCAGTACCGTGCCGGTGTGTCCGGCAAGGATGCGATCGCTCAGGCGCAAACTCAGCTCAAGACCACCCAGGCCAGCTTGATCGACCTGATCTGGCAGCGCGCCCAGTTGGAAAACGCCATTGCCGTATTGATCGGCGAGGCGCCGGCCAACTTCAACCTGGCGGTCAGCAAAGACATTCCCACACTGCCGCAAATTCCAGTCAGCCTGCCGTCGCAATTGCTGGAACGTCGCCCGGATATTGCCTCGGCCGAACGCTCCGTAATCGCCGCCAACGCCAATATTGGCGTGGCCAAGGCTGCTTATTATCCAGACCTGACCTTGAGTCTGGCGGGCGGTTATTCCAGCAGCACCTACGCCAACTGGATCAGCCTGCCGAACCGTTTCTGGTCGGTTGGGCCAAAGTTGGCGATGACCCTGTTTGACGGGGGGCAGCGCTCGGCGGAAGTCGACCGAACGGTGGCCTCGTATGATGAGACTGTGGCGAAGTACCGCCAGACGGTGCTGGATGGTTTCCGCGAAGTGGAAAACTACATGGTGCAGTTGAAAGTGCTGGAGGACGAGGCCGTCGTCAGTAATGAAGCCTTGGACGCGGCGCGGGAATCGTTGCGTTTGACGCAAAACCAGTACAAAGCCGGGTTGATTGCCTATCTGGATGTGGTGACCGTGCAGGCGACGGCGTTGAGTAACGAGCGCACGGTGCTGACACTGTTGCAAACGCGGCTGGTGGCGAGCGTGCAACTGATTGCTGCGTTGGGTGGTGGATGGGATGGGGTGACCTCGGTAGCCGATAAGGAGTGACCGGGGTGTCTGTGCGTTACTGCGGTAACGCATAGGCATACGACTCCAGCACCTTTGAATCCGGCACTTTAAAGCCAGTGGATTGGCGTCAAAACGTCGATGCTGGCATTCTGATAATTAATCAACGCGCCAAGATTTATTCTCGCTACAATCGCCCGCTTTGCCACCTGGCACGGGCGTCCCACGCCCGTCAGTCTTGAGAAACCCCATGCTGATCGGTAGTTATTCCCCCTCCTTGGTCGTGATTTCCCTGTTCGTCGCGATCCTGGCGTCCTACACGGCGCTGGACCTGGCCGGCCGCCTTGCGACCGCCCAAGGCCGCGCCGCATACGTGTGGATGACGGGTGGCGCATTGGCGATGGGCACAGGCGTCTGGTCCATGCACTTTATCGGCATGTTGGCCTTGCGCCTGCCGTTTGCCCTCGGGTTTGACCTGGGCATTACCGCGCTATCGCTGCTGATCGCCGTGTTATCCAGCGGCTTCGCATTATGGCTGGTCAGCCAACCCCGTTTGCCTGCGTGGCAACTGGCGTTTGGCGCGCTGATCATGGGGGCGGGCATCAGCAGCATGCACTACACCGGCATGGCGGCGATGCGCATGACTCCCGGGATCGACTACGACCCTACCTTGTTTGGCGCTTCGTTGTTGATTGCGGTGGTGGCTTCGGGGGCTGCCCTGTGGATCGCCTTCAACCTGCGGCGCAACACCCCTTATGTTCGCCTGGCACGCGGGGGCGCGGCAGTGGTCATGGGCATTGCAATCGTCGGCATGCATTACACCGGCATGGCCGCTGCGCGCTTTGCCGACGACAGTTTTTGTGGTGCCGTGCTGACCGGTTTGAGCGGCAAGGGCCTGGATAACCTGGTGCTGGTCACCTCATTGGCGGTGTTGATCATCGCGTTGCTGACCTCGCTGCTGGATGCACGCCTCGAAGCGCGCACCGCCGTCCTGGCGGACTCCCTGACCCTTGCCAACCAGGAACTGACCCACCTGGCCCTGCATGACATGCTTACCGGCCTGCCCAATCGCACCTTGCTCGCCGACCGTATTCAACAAGCCATCCAGACAGTGACGGAGCAGGGCGGTTGCTTCGCCCTGATGTTTATCGACCTGGATGGCTTCAAACCCGTCAACGATGCCTTCGGCCACCACATGGGCGACCAGTTGCTGCGGGAGGTGGGCCTGCGTCTGCGCGAGGACCTGCGCAGTCAGGACACCCTGGCCCGTATCGGCGGCGATGAGTTTGTGCTGCTGGTGCAATTGCTGCAGCCGGATGATGCGATGGGACTGGCCGAACGCCAGGTCGGACTGATCAACCGTGCGTTCAAGGTCGCGGAACATGAGCTGAATATTTCCGCGAGCATCGGCATTGCCCTGTTCCCTGGCAACGGCAACACCCCTCAAGAATTGTTGATGAACGCCGACGCCGCGATGTACCACGCCAAGGGCATGGGCAAGAATGGCTACAGCTTCTTTGATGTGTCGATGAACACGAACGCGCGCAAGCAACTGCAGTTGTTGCAGGACCTGCGCAGCGCCGTTGAGCACGAGCAGTTTCGGCTGTATTACCAGCCCAAGTTCGATGCGGTCAGCGGTATTGCGATTGGCGCCGAAGCCTTGCTGCGCTGGGAGCATCCGCAGCAGGGGTTGATGCTGCCGGCGACCTTTATCGAGCTGGCGGAAAAGACCGGCTTGATTATTCCCATCGGTGAGTGGGTGCTGAACGAAGCCTGTCGCCAGATGCGCCTGTGGTACGTCCAGGGTTACGAAGACTGGCGCATTGCGGTGAACCTGTCGGCGTTACAGTTCTGCCATGCCGGGTTGGTAAAAAGTGTCGCCGCGGCCCTGGACCGTCACCAGTTGCCGGCCAACAGCCTGACCCTGGAAATCACCGAAACCACCGCCATGAGCGATGCCGATGCAAGCATGACGGTGTTGCAGCAGCTGTCCGACATGGGCGTTGACCTGTCCATTGATGACTTCGGCACCGGTTATTCGAGCCTGATGTACCTCAAGCGCCTGCCCGCCAACGAGCTGAAGATCGACCGCGGTTTTGTGCGCGACCTGGAACACGACAGTGATGATGCCGCTATCGTTTCGGCCATCGTCGCCCTCGGCCAGGCGCTGGGGCTGCGAATCGTCGCCGAAGGTGTGGAGACCGATATGCAGCAGAGTTTCCTGACCCGACTGGGTTGTAACTCGCTGCAAGGCTATTTGTTGGGCCACCCGTTGCCGGCTGACAGTTTCATGGCCGACATCCAGCGCGCCGAATCGGCGTTAACGCCTGACAAACGCGGTGGGTGACGGGTATTCTTGGATCCAACCCTACACATCAGGTTGACTCAGGAGACCGCACGCATGGACAAAGTCGTCATCATCACCGGGGGCAGTCGTGGCATCGGCGCCCAGACCGCGTTGCTGGCCGCTCGCCAGGGCTATCGCATTTGCCTCAACTACCAGTCCGATGAAGCGGCTGCCCAGCGGGTGCTGGAGCAGGTCCGTGAGCTGGGTGCGCAGGCGATTGCGGTGCGTGCCGATGTGAGCATCGAAGATGAAGTGATCGCGTTGTTCGCCCGTGTGGATGCCGAACTGGGCCGTGTCACCGCGCTGGTCAACAACGCCGGCACTGTCGGGCATAAGTCGCGGGTCGATGAGATGTCTGAGTTTCGCATCCTGAAAATCATGAAGACCAACGTGCTGGGGCCGATCCTGTGTGCCAAGCACGCGGTGCTGCGCATGTCGCCCAGGCATGGCGGGCAGGGCGGCAGTATCGTCAATGTGTCGTCGGTGGCGGCGCGCCTGGGTTCGCCGGGTGAATATGTCGACTATGCCGCTTCCAAGGGCGCATTGGATAGCTTCACCATTGGCCTGTCCAAAGAGGTGGCGGGTGAGGGGATTCGCGTCAACGCCGTGCGCCCTGGCTATATCTTTACCGACTTCCACGCCTTGAGCGGTGACCCGGATCGGGTCAGCAAGCTCGAGTCCGGCATCCCCATGGCCCGGGGTGGGCGCCCGGATGAGGTGGCGGAAGCGATTATCTGGTTGTTGTCGGATAAGGCTTCCTACACGACCGGGACATTCCTGGATTTGGCCGGAGGGCGTTAGAACGAGCGCACAATTCGCCCCAATGTCTCCATGGCCTTTTCCGACGCCTCGGTCCAGGGGCTGCCGTAGTTCAAGCGAATACAATTCCTGAAGCGCTGGGTCGCCGAGAAGATCGGCCCTGGCGCAATGCTGATGCCCTGAGCCAGGGCCATCTGGAATAACTTCAACGAGTCCGTTTGCGCCGGCAATTCCAGCCACAGGAAATAGCCTCCGGCCGGCTGGCTGACCCGTGTTTGCGCCGGAAAGTAGCGGGCGATTGCTGCCAGCATGGCGCTTTGCTGTTCTTCCAGGGCGTAGCGCAATTTGCGCAAGTGCCGGTCATAGCCACCGTGTTGCAGGTAGTCGGCAATGGCCGCCTGGGCCGGCATCGACGGGCATAACGAGGTCATCAGCTTCAAGCGCTCGACCTTCTGCGCAAAGCGCCCGGCCGCCACCCAGCCTACGCGGTAGCCCGGGGCCAAACTTTTGGCGAAGGAACCGCAATGCATCACCAGCCCCTCGGTGTCGAAGGCTTTCGCCGGTTTTGCCGCGTGTTGCCCGTAGTACAACTCGGCGTACACATCGTCTTCGATCAGCGGCACCTGATGGCTGCGCAGCAGTTCCACCAGTGCCTGTTTTTTCGCCTCCGGCAGGGTGGCACCCATGGGGTTCTGAAAGCTGGTCATGGTCCAGCAAGCCTTGATCGGGTAGCGTTCCAGGCTTTTCGCCAAGGCGCTCAGGTCGATGCCGTCGCGCGGGTGCACGGGGATTTCCACCGCCTTGAGCTTCAGGCGCTCCAGCACTTGCAGGCAGGCATAAAACGCCGGTGCTTCAATGGCCACCAGGTCGCCCGGTTCCGTCACCGCCTGCAGGCACAAGTTCAGCGCCTCCAGGGCGCCGTTAGTGATCAGCAGCTCCTCCATGGGCAGCATCAGACCGCCGACCATATAGCGCAGGGCAATCTGTCGCCGCAATTGGGGGTTGCCCGGCGACATGTCAGTGACCACCAGGCGCGGGTCCATTTCACGGCTGGCGCTGGCCAGGGAACGGGCCAGGCGTGGCAGCGGGAACAGCATGGGGCTGGGGAAGGCCGAGCCGAAAGGTACGGTATTGGGGTCCTTGATGGAGTCGAGTACCGAAAACACCAACTCACTCACATCCACTTCGGTGGACTCATGCACGTGCTCACTCACCACGGGCTCGGAAAACGGGCTCGGTGCATGGGTATTGACGAAGTAACCGGAACGCGGCCGCGCGCGGATCAGGCCACGGCGCTCCAGCAGGTAGTAGGCCTGGAACACCGTGGACGGGCTGACGCCGTAGGTCTGGCTCGCATAGCGCACCGACGGCACCCGCTGGCCGGGCCCGAGGACGCCGGAGCGGATCAGTTCTGCGATGTCATCGGCGAATTTTTCGTAGCGTTTCATTGGAACCTTAAACAATTTTTCAGTAGGTACACCGAACAAGCCCGCTCACGCTTTTGGATCTCGGCATATTCAGCCACACCTCAGCGGTTAATCGGCGCTACAAAGCGGCTATCGGCCGCACTGTAGATCCAGGGCTCATCCACATCCGTCACCTTGAATCGCAGGGTTTGCGAGCTGCTCGTCGGCTGGTCGGACAGCAAGGCGACCGACACCGGTACATCGCTGATTTCCCCTGGCGCCAGGCTGATCTCGGTTTTGCCCTGCAACTGGAAGCCGTCGGCGTCTACCAACTCCAGACGATAGTCCTGGCGCTGCTGGGTCTTGTTGATGACCTTGAGGCTGTAGATGTTCTCGATCAAGCCCTGGCTGTTTTCGCGGAACATGCCTCGGTCTTTGGTGACGTCCAGTGACACCATTGGACGTTGCACCAGAGCCACCACCAATGCCGCGATCATCACCAGCAGCACGGCACTGTAGCCGATCAGCCGTGGCCTGAGCAGGTGCGTCTTGCCACCTTGCAGTTGGTGTTCGGAGGTATAACTCACCAGGCCACGGGCATAGCCCATCTTATCCATGATCGAATCGCAGGCGTCGATGCACGCCGCGCAGCCGATGCACTCCATTTGCAGGCCGTCACGGATATCGATACCGGTGGGACACACTTGCACACACAGCTGGCAGTCGATGCAATCGCCCAGGCCGACGTCGGCTGGCCTGGCCTCGCGCTTGCGTGGCCCGCGCTGTTCGCCGCGTGCCGTGTCGTAGGAAATGGTCAGGGTGTCCTTGTCGAACATCACGCTTTGGAACCGCGCATACGGGCACATGTGCATGCACACCGCTTCGCGCAGCCAGCCGGCATTGAGGTAAGTGGCGGCGGTGAAAAACAGCACCCA
Organism: Pseudomonas sp. M5A4_2d; assembly: GCF_053345295.1. Taxonomy (NCBI): domain Bacteria; kingdom Pseudomonadati; phylum Pseudomonadota; class Gammaproteobacteria; order Pseudomonadales; family Pseudomonadaceae; genus Pseudomonas; species Pseudomonas sp. M5A4_2d. Next base: position 92,244 of record NZ_JBKEZW010000005.1, read on the forward strand.
GAACAGACTCACGCCGCCCATTTGCCAGGTCAGCAGCTCTGTGGCCAAGGGCCGGATGGGGGTGAAATAGCCGACAAAGGTCAACCCTGTCAGTACGCTGATGCTCAGCCACAGCGTGTGTTTGGCCGAACGCCGGGCGAGCTTGGCCAGGCTCCACGGCGCCGCTTGCAGCTTGATGCGTTGGTTACGCTCGCCTTCGGTGACCTTTTCGCACCACATGAACAGCCAGGTAAACGAGCTTTGCGGGCAGGTGTAGCCGCACCACACGCGACCGGCAAACACGGTTATCGCAAACAGGCCGAAAGCGCAGATGATCAGCAGCGCCGACAGCAGGATGAAATCCTGGGGCCAAAAGGTGGCGCCGAAGATGTGGAATTTGCTTTCAGCCAAGTCCCAGAGCACGGCTTGGCGCCCACCCCAGTTCAGCCACACGGTGCCGAAAAACGCCAGGAACAGCAAAGCGGCGCCGCTAACGCGCAAGGTACGGAACAGGCCGGTGAAGCTGCGGGTATGAATCAAGTTGTCGCTGGATTTGGCCTTCACCTTCTTTGGGTGCAGGGGCTCAAAGGTTTCCACGGTTGGGATTCTTTCGCTCATGGTCGTTCGCTCATCAGCCTCCATCAGGCCGATGAACTATGAGCGTCGTACTGTTTGCATAACAGACTCAGGTATGGCGATAAAAAGCGGATCAGATGGGCTTTTTACACGGTGCTGCGACAATCTGCTGCACTCCGTAACACATAGGGTGCAGCAGTATTGAGTGTGAGCTGATACAGATCAATTAAATCGCCGAACCAGGTTCAGTGACTTTCTTGTGCTGGCGCCCATCCGTTGCACCGGCCACTGTGAGCGCATCGGCCTCCACTTCGGTGATGTAGATCTGCTCGCCGTTCAGCGCCACGTAGGACATGGCCTTGGCAATGTCGGTGCTGACCGTTACATCACGTGCCGGTAGGCTCTGTTCCTGGCCGTCGTCGTTGACCTTGAAATAGCACGTCTGATTTTCGATACGGACTGGCATGGTGATCTCCTTTTCAAAGGCTGGTGAGCGTTAGGGTGCGGTGTGTTGCCAGGCGTTCCAGGCAACTGACTGGCGGTCGCTGCTGTCCATGCTTTGATGGCAATCTCTACCAACCCTGACAAAAGGACCGCATCCATGGACGCCTGGTGGCAAGAAGTCCTTCAAACGCTGCAAGCCGAGTTCGCCGATATCGGTGATGCACGGCAGCTCACCCAGATTACCGTGCGCCTGCTGATCGCCGCGATCCTGGGCGGCATCCTTGGTTTTGAGCGAGAACAGAAGGGCAAGGCGGCTGGCGTGCGCACTCATATGCTGGTGGCAATGGGGGCCGCATTATTTGTGTTGGTGCCGCAGATGTCCGGTAGCCAGGCGGATGCCATGAGCCGGGTGCTGCAGGGCGTCATTGCGGGGATTGGTTTCCTGGGCGCGGGGACCATTCTCAAGGGCAAGGAAGATGAGCAGGGCCAGCACGTCAAAGGCCTGACCACCGCCGCCGGCTTATGGATGACCGCCGCCATTGGGGTGGCGGCGGGGATGGGACGTGAATCGACGGCGGTGCTCAGTACGTTACTGGCGCTGGCGGTCTTCAGCGTGATGCCGATGATCGTCAAGCGGCTGGAGAAGGATGAGTGAGTGCCTGTCAGGCCGTGAGGTCTCGGTATCGCACTTCGCCAGATACCTTCAGTTCGAACGGCGGCTCCCCCGGATTGCGGGAAATCGTCACGAAACTGGTATTGCTGCCTGCATAGTAGTTAATCGTCATTTCGCCACTGACGCCGGAGAAACGTTCGACCAATGACAACGGTTTCTGGCCTAGTTGAGTGCGAATGCCAGTCAGATCGATCTTGTCTGTACCTGAGGTGAAGTTCATCACCGCGCCGGGCGCCGCGTTTATGTCGTTATAGCTGAAAGTTTGCGGGGTGCCTTCAGCGGGGGGCAAAGGGGTATTGCCGGCTTCGTTGGGGGTAAGATCGGGCGCTGAGTCGGTCTCGGGCGCAAGCTTCGGCTCGTCCTTGTGGGCTTCTTCAAGCGGCTGCTCAGGCTTTGGAGTGGCCTCGGCTTCGCGTTGCAGCGCTTCCAGGTTGGCCGGACTAAATATTTGACGGATTATATTCTGAATCTTTTCCCGCTCTGCTGGATCAGGCGCCAGGGTTTTAAGTGAGTCTTCGCTCAAGAGTTCACGGAGCTCTTGTGCTCGCTGTGCGGTTTCCTTGGAATTCGGATCGCGCAGCATCTGGATGAGGCTGGCTCGGCTTAACAAATGCTCAAGTCTGTCCTTCTTTGCGGTGGCTTCGGCTGAGGCTCCGGTATTTGAATCTGCCTGGCATTCGTCGATATTGGAGGGCTTTTTGGTACCCTCAGATTGGAGAGGTTTCGACTTTGCCAATGGATTGCTGTCTGGCTCGGCAGGTGTACTTTCGGGCGTTGTATCGGCCTCGGCCGGCTGAAACGGCTTGCCAATAGCTATCAGGTTTTTGCTGAGGGGGGCGCTCAGGCGAGTGCGCTGCAGCTCATTGGTTTTCTCCTGTTGTCTTTCGATTTCGATCTGTTTGATAGCCATGCGGCTTTCTTCGGGATCGACGTTACGCGTGCGCTCCTGGATCCTTTCAGGGGTCAGGTTTGGGTTTGGAACCCGTGCGGCTTCAGCCTGCCCGGCTTTGATGTTTTTCTCGCTCAAGACCTGGCCGATTGAGTTCCGCAGTTGTGACATCTCGGCAGGAACACTGGTCAGGGTTTTAAGTGATTCCTCGCTCAACAGCGCACGCAGCTCCTTGAGGCTCTGCGCGGTGTCCTTGGCGTATGGATTGCGCAGCATCTGGATGAGGCTGTCCGTACTTAACAGTTGGACGATTCTGTTCCACTTTGCGATGACGTCTGGCGAGGGTTGAGAAGTTGCTGCAGCCTCGGCGGTGGAGGCGCTGTCGGACGCCTCATCTTGTAGCTGTTTTGGTGGTTCGAGGCTGTCGCGGGGAAGCCTTTCGGGTTGCTTCTTTTGCGAGGGATCATTCGAACCCGCCTGGAAGGAGTTTGACGGCATTGGCATGGGAGCTTGGGGGGGCAACGATGTTATCGACATGATCAGCACTCGCGTTGTGATTGAAGCGGACCGCGCCAAAGCCAAAACAGCTGCCAGGCCTGGGTCCACGCGAGCGAATTTTCTGATAACGAGGAAGGGGAAAGAGTTAAGAACTCTCTTTACCGCTGGTAGGAAGTTTCTGTAGTACTTGTCCGCAATCTGCTTGATTGCGGGCAAGTGCATGTCCGCCAGGTTTATTTCAAACAATCACCGGCGGCAGGGTCGTTGGCGGTTCTTCCACCGGTGGCGGTTCATTTTCCGGTGGTTCTTTCTCCGGAATCGGTTGAGGTTCGCTGGGCGGCAGGGTCGGGTTGTCGATATTCGGGTCAGGGGTTTCAGCCGGGATCGGGATATTCATCGGTGTGGCCTCCTTTGTGCTTTGCTCTATCGGTGGACAACCGCAGGGGAGAATTGATTCCCCGCCCAATGGCGGCATATCCACCTGAACTTTTCACCTGGGCACAGGCTCGGACCTAGTACGGCCCTGCTCAGGGAGAGCGCCGCCGTATCAGAATTCGGATCAAGCAAAGAGCGTCCACAGGGCGTAAGGGGAAGATGCTCGATGACTGCTGAAACACTGGCTCCAGACCATTCAATATTGCCGCTGTCCCAGGCGTTGCTGTTGCCCAGGATCGCTATCGAAAGCACCACGCCGGTAATCGACGGCGGCGAGTTCGCCGTAAAAGCGGTGGTTGGCCAGCGGGTAACCGTCACCAGCAAGGTGTTCGCCGACGGGCATGACAAGCTCGCCGTACTGATCCGCTGGCGCCCGCTGCAGGATGAAAGCTGGCACAGCGTGGTCATGACCGATGTGGGCAACAATGGCTGGGAAGGCGCGTTTACCGTCACTCAGCAAGGCCCTCACGAATACTGCATCGAAGCCTGGATCGATACCTTCGCCAGCTTCTGTTACGAACTGCGCAAGAAACATGAGGCCGGGGTACCGGTAAGCCTGGAGTTGCAGGAGGGTCGCAGCCTGGTGTTGCAGGCAGCCGAACGCAGTGACAACGAGCTGCGCGATCGCCTGATGTTGTTGCACCACGAGCTCGCAGGCAGGCTGGAAACCGAGCAGGTCGCGCAGTTCCTGCACGAAGAAAGTGCACACTTGATGACCCAGGCCGACCACCGCGCCTACTTGAGCATCAGCCCCGCCTACCCGATTGACGTTGAGCGCACCGCCGCACAGTTTGCCAGCTGGTACGAGTTGTTTCCCCGCTCGATCACCGACGACCCGGCGCGCCACGGCACGTTCAACGATGTGCACTCACGGTTGTCGATGATCCATGACATGGGGTTCGACGTCCTCTATTTTCCGCCGATCCATCCCATTGGCCGCAGCCATCGCAAGGGCAGGAACAACGCCCTGACGGCGGGCCCGGATGATCCCGGCAGCCCCTACGCCATTGGCAGCGAGGAGGGCGGCCACGACGCCATCCACCCGCAATTGGGCAGCCGTGATGACTTCCGTCGCCTGGTCAAGGCCGCCGCCGACCATGGCCTGGAAATCGCGCTCGATTTTGCCATCCAGTGTTCCCAGGACCACCCGTGGCTCAAAGAACATCCGGGCTGGTTCAACTGGCGTCCGGACGGCACGATCAAATACGCGGAAAACCCGCCGAAAAAGTATCAGGACATCGTCAACGTCGACTTCTACGCGGCCGACTCGATTCCCAGCCTGTGGACCGAGTTGCGCGACGTTGTGGTGGGCTGGGTGGAGGAGGGTGTGAAGACGTTCCGTGTCGACAACCCCCACACCAAGCCGCTGCCGTTCTGGCAATGGTTGATCAGCGACGTGCGCGCCAAGCACCCTGACGTGATCTTCCTGGCCGAGGCATTCACCACGCCGGCGATGATGGCGCGCTTGGGCAAGGTCGGTTACTCCCAGAGCTACACCTATTTCACCTGGCGCAACACCAAGGCCGAGCTGAGCGAATACTTCGCGCAGTTGAACGAGTCGCCGTGGCGTGAATGCTACCGGCCAAACTTCTTCGTCAACACACCGGACATCAACCCAGGCTTCCTGCATGAGTCCGGTCGCCCGGGCTTTTTGATCCGCGCGGCGCTGGCCACCATGGGCTCGGGCCTGTGGGGTATGTATTCGGGCTTTGAACTGTGCGAGGCGGCGCCGGTACCGGGCAAGGAAGAGTATCTGGATTCAGAGAAATACGAGATCCGCCCACGGGACTACACGGCGCCCGGAAATATCATTGCCGAAATTGCACAGCTCAACCGTATTCGCCGGCAGAACCCCGCGTTGCAGACCCACTTGGGCCTGAAGCTGTACAACGCGTGGAACGATAACATCCTGTACTTCGGCAAGCGCAGTGACGACGGCAGCAATTTCATTCTGGTCGCGGTCAACCTCGACCCCTTCAACGCCCAAGAGGCGCATTTTGAGTTGCCGTTATGGGAAATGGGCTTGCCGGACGATGCCCAGACCCAAGGCGAAGACTTGATGAGCGGCCACCGCTGGAGCTGGTACGGCAAGACCCAGTGGATGCGGCTTGACCCGCAGATGCCGTTTGGTATCTGGAGAATCACCACATCCTGAACTGAGCCTGATCTTCACATCGATGAAGCTCAAATGTGGCAGCCGGCTTGCCTGCGATAGCGTTCTATCAGTCACACATTTATCTGCTATCGCAAGCACGCCAGCGCCCACCTCGAACCCGCCCCTTCAGGTAAATGTTCAAGCATTTCAGGAGTTTCCAATGGCGAAGAAACCCAAGGCTGCCACCTTTATCAAAGACCCGCTCTGGTACAAGGACGCGGTGATCTATCAGGTTCACGTCAAATCCTATTTCGACTCCAATAACGACGGTATCGGCGACTTTCCCGGCCTGATTGCCAAACTCGATTACATCGCCGACCTCGGCGTGAACACCATTTGGCTCTTGCCGTTTTACCCCTCGCCACGCCGCGACGACGGCTATGACATCGCCGAGTACCGTGGCGTGCATAGCGACTACGGCACCATGGCCGACGCCAAACGCTTTATCAGCGAGGCGCACAAACGTGGGCTGCGGGTTATCACCGAACTGGTGATCAACCACACCTCCGACCAGCATCCCTGGTTCCAGCGGGCGCGCAAGGCCAAGCCGGGTTCGGCCGCGCGGGACTTCTATGTGTGGTCGGATGACGATCAGAAATACGATGGCACGCGCATCATTTTCCTCGACACCGAAAAGTCCAACTGGACCTGGGACCCCGTGGCTGGCCAGTACTTCTGGCACCGTTTCTATTCTCATCAGCCGGACCTCAACTTCGACAACCCGCAAGTCATGAAAGCCGTGCTGTCGGTGATGCGTTACTGGCTGGACATGGGCATCGACGGCCTGCGTCTGGACGCCATTCCGTACCTGATCGAACGCGATGGCACCAACAACGAAAACCTGCCGGAAACCCACGACGTCCTCAAGCAGATCCGCGCCGAGATCGACGCTCACTACCCCGACCGCATGCTGCTCGCCGAAGCCAACCAATGGCCGGAAGACACGCAGTTGTATTTTGGTGACAAAAAAGGCGATGACGGCGACGAGTGCCATATGGCTTTTCACTTCCCGCTGATGCCGCGCATGTACATGGCGCTGGCCCAGGAAGATCGCTTCCCCATCACTGATATTCTGCGCCAGACCCCGGAGATCCCCGCCAATTGCCAGTGGGCGATCTTCCTGCGCAACCACGATGAACTGACTCTGGAAATGGTCACCGACAAAGAGCGCGACTACCTGTGGAACTACTACGCCGCTGATCGCCGCGCGCGCATCAACCTCGGCATTCGCCGGCGCCTGGCGCCGCTGATGGAGCGCGATCGCCGCCGCATTGAACTGCTCAACAGCCTGCTGCTGTCCATGCCCGGCACGCCGACGTTGTATTACGGCGATGAAATCGGCATGGGCGATAACATTTACCTGGGCGACCGCGACGGCGTGCGCACGCCGATGCAATGGTCCATCGACCGTAACGGCGGTTTCTCCCGCGCCGACCCGGCCAGCCTGGTGCTGCCGCCGATCATGGACCCGCAGTACGGCTACCTGTCGGTTAACGTCGAAACCCAGGCCCAGGACCCGCATTCGCTGCTGAACTGGACACGGCGCATGTTGGCGGTGCGCAAACAGTCCAAGGCCTTTGGCCGGGGCAGCTTGAAAATGCTCTCGCCGAGCAACCGCCGCATTCTGGCGTATACCCGCGAATACACCGGGGCAGACGGGCGCAATGAGCTCATCCTGTGCGTGGCCAACGTGTCGCGCAGTGCCCAGGCGGCGGAGCTGGACTTGTCAGCCTTTGCGGGCATGGTGCCGGTGGAGATGCTGGGCGGTAACGCGTTTCCGCCCATTGGTCAGCTGAATTTCTTGCTGACCCTGGCGCCGTACGGTTTCTACTGGTTCGTGCTCGCAGCCGAAAATCAGATGCCGAGCTGGCATGTAGAGCCGGCCCAGAGCATCCCGGACTTCACCACCCTGGTGTTGAAAAAGCGCATGGAAGAGTTACTCGACGAACCGTGCCGTACCACCCTGGAGCACACCTCGCTGCCGGCCTGGCTGCCCAAGCGGCGCTGGTTCGCCGGCAAGGACACGGCCATCGACAGTGTGCATATTGCCTACGGCGTGCGCTTCGGCGACCCAGAGCATCCGGTATTGCTCAGTGAAATCGAGGTGAGCAGCGGCGGTCAGGTCAGCCGTTATCAGCTGCCGTTCGGCTTTCTGGGTGAAGACCAGCTCACCAGCGCGTTGCCGCAGCAATTGGCCCTGGCCCGTGTACGGCGAGCGCGTCAGGTCGGCCTGGTGACCGATGCGTTCAGTCTTGAGCACTTTATCCGCGCGGTGATCCACGGCCTGCAGGCCGGCACGGTATTGAATACTCACGAAGGCGATTTGCGCTTCGAGGCCACGTCGCAGCTGGCCAAGCTGCAATTGAGCGAGGAGCCGCAGGTGCGTTACCTGGCGGCCGAGCAGTCCAACAGTTCGGTCGTGGTGGGCGAGAGTCTGGTGCTCAAACTCATCCGTAAAGTCAGCGCCGGGGTGCATCCGGAACTGGAAATGAGCGCTTACCTGACCGAAGCCGGTTACCCGAATATTTCGCCGCTGTTGGGCTCGATGATTCGCCACGACACCGCGGGGCAAGACAACCTGCTGATGATCGCCCAAGGCTATCTGAGCAATCAGGGCGATGCCTGGGGCTGGACCCAGAACAACCTCGAACGCGCGATTCGCGACGAACTCGCAGAAGCGATTTCCGAACAGGAACAGCATTACAACGCGTTGGGTGAACTGGCCGACTTCGCCGCGTTGCTCGGCCGGCGCCTGGGTGAAATGCACGTGGTACTGGCGGCGAAAACTGCCAATAAAGACTTCAAGCCTGAAGTCACTACGGCCAAGGACACCCAGGCCTGGGCCAAGGATGTCGGGGCGCAGATCGACCGCGCGCTGCAATTGCTCAAGCTTCATCAAAGCCAATTGAACCCTGCCGATCAGGCGCTGGTCAGTGATTTGCTGGCCCATAAAAAAGCCATTGGCAGTCACGTGCAGGCCCTGGCGAAAGCCACGGCGGGCGGGCTGCGGATTCGTGTCCACGGTGACTTGCACCTAGGCCAGGTACTGGTGGTGAAAGGCGATGCCTACCTGATCGACTTTGAAGGGGAACCGGCGCGGCCGCTGCATGAACGACGCGGCAAACACAGCCCGTATAAAGATGTGAGTGGTGTGTTGCGCTCGTTTGATTATGCAGCGGCCATGGCCCTGAATGTGCAAGGAGTGGATCACTCGCCCGATGCGGATATTGCCCGCAAGCGTGTGACTGATCGATACCTGAGTGAAGCGCGTGCGGCTTTTACTCAGGCTTATCATCAGGCTACGTCTACACTGGCGCATGACTGGCAGGATGCCAACGGCCAGGACGCCGCGCTGACGTTGTTCAGCCTGGAGAAGGCCGCGTACGAAGTGGCTTACGAAGCGGAAAACCGCCCGACCTGGTTGCCGGTGCCGTTACAAGGTTTACACGGCCTGCTCAGCGGGCTTACACCTATATCGAAAACTGCACGCGGTGGGGAGACGTCATGAGTTTTACACAGAGAGAACCGCTGCAACCAAAATTGACCGCAATGCCGGCGCCCAAGGACATTGAAGCCTTGGTCCGTGCCGAGCACCACGACCCATTCTCGATTCTGGGGCCGCACGACGATGAGCAGGAGGGCCAGTTTATCCGCGCCTTCCTGCCGGAGGCCTTGAGCGTTCAGGTACTGGCGCGCGACAGCGGTGAGCCGATCGGCAGCCTGGACGCGACCCAGGTGCCGGGCTTGTTTGTCGGGCATTTCAACACTCGCCAGGGCTACCTGCTGAAAATCCAGTGGGCCGGCGGTGAACAGATCACCGAAGACCCTTACAGCTTCAACCAATTGCTCCTGGGTGAGATGGACCTGTACCTGTTTGCCGAAGGCAATCACCGTGACCTCAGCAGCTGCCTGGGCGCGCAGGTAACCAGCGTCGATGGCATACAGGGCGTGCGCTTCGCCGTTTGGGCGCCGAATGCCCGGCGTGTGTCGGTGGTAGGCGACTTCAATATCTGGGATGGTCGTCGTCATCCAATGCGCCTGCGTCACCCATCGGGCGTGTGGGAAATCTTTATCCCGCGCCTGCAACCAGGTGCCGCCTACAAGTACGAAATTCTGGGCGCCAACGGGATTTTGCCGCTCAAGGCAGACCCCATGGCACTCGCGACCCAATTGCCGCCCGACACCGCCTCGAAAGTCGCCACGCCGTTGCACGTGGACTGGCAAGACCACGAGTGGATGCAGGCGCGTGCCGACAAGCAAAAGTCCACGGCGCCGTTGTCGATCTATGAGTTACACGTTGGCTCCTGGCAATGCGAGCTGGATGAGGCCGGTGAAGTGTCCCGTCAGTACGGCTGGCGCGAACTCGCTGAACGCTTGATTCCCTATGTGCAGCAATTGGGCTTCACCCATGTTGAACTGATGCCGATCATGGAACACCCGTTCGGCGGCTCATGGGGCTACCAGGCGTTGTCGCAGTTCGCACCCAGTGCGCGCTTTGGCTCACCGGAGGATTTCGGGTTTTTCGTCAACGCCCTGCATCAGGCTGACATTGGCATCATTCTCGATTGGGTCCCGGCGCATTTTCCTACCGATACCCACGGCCTGGCGCAGTTCGACGGCACTGCGCTGTACGAATACGCCAACCCGCTGGAAGGCTTCCACCAGGATTGGGACACCCTGATTTACAACCTTGGCCGCACGGAAGTTCACGGTTTTATGCTGGCCTCGGCGTTGCACTGGCTTAAGCACTTCCATATCGATGGTTTGCGTGTGGATGCGGTGGCTTCGATGCTGTATCGCGACTATTCGCGCAAGGCCGGCGAGTGGGTGCCCAATCGCTATGGCGGACGTGAGAACCTCGAAGCCATCGACTTCCTGCGCCATTTGAACGATGTGGTCGCCCTGGAAGCACCGGGTGCGTTGGTGATTGCCGAAGAATCCACGGCGTGGCCGGGTGTCAGCCAGAGCACCCAACAAGGTGGCCTGGGCTTCAACTACAAGTGGAACATGGGCTGGATGCACGATTCGCTGCATTACATCCAGCAAGACCCGGTGTATCGCGCTCATCATCACAATGAGCTGAGTTTCGGCCTGGTCTATGCCTGGTCCGAGCGTTTTATCCTGCCGATCTCTCACGATGAAGTGGTGCACGGCAAACACTCGTTGATCGACAAGATGCCCGGTGACCGCTGGCAGAAGTTCGCCAACCTGCGGGCCTACCTGAGCTTCATGTGGATGCACCCCGGCAAAAAACTGCTGTTCATGGGGTGCGAATTCGGCCAGTGGCGCGAGTGGAACCATGACCAGCAACTGGACTGGTACCTGCTGCAGTATCCCGAGCACCGGGGCGTGCAAAAGCTGGTCGGCGACCTTAACCGCCTTTACCGTGAAGAACCTGCGCTGCACGAACAGGATGATGCGCCCCAGGGCTTCCAATGGGTGATTGGCGACGATGCAATCAACAGCGTTTATGCCTGGTTACGGTGGAGCAAGGACGGCAAGCCGGTGTTGGTCGTCGCCAACTTCACGCCGGTGCCTCGTGAGGCCTATTCCGTGGGTGTGCCGTTTGCCGGGCGCTGGAGCGAGGTGATCAACAGTGATGCCGACACGTACGCCGGTTCCAATTACGGTAATGGGGGAGCGGTGTTTACCCAGGATGAACCGCACCACGGGCAGCCGGTGTCGCTGTCGCTGAATTTGCCGCCACTGGGTGTGCTGATTTTGCGCCCGGAAGCGCTTTAAGGGCTCGGGTAGCCGGATTCGGTTGTCCGTGCTACTGGCAGGGTGCCACAATGGCGCCTTTGTCGCGGCAGTTGAAGCAGGCGTATTTCATGAACGGCCTTGGGCGTGCGCAGGACCAGGATGGCTTTATCGAAGAGCAGGTGCGAACGGACCGTTTGCACCAGCTGTTTCGCCAGTCGTTCGCCGCCATTTTCGGCAGTTACCTGGGCGCCGTCATGCTGTGCTGGCTGTGTTGGGACCGTTTTGATCACACGGTCATGGAGGTCTGGCTGGTAGTGCTGGCGGTGACATCACTGTTACGGCTCAAGATGTTCATGAACTGGTTTCGTTGCCCTAACAGTGAGCGTACGCCTGATCGCTGGGAGCGCCGCTACTGGGTTACGCTGATGCTGTCCGCCGGCACCTGGGGCATCGGCGCGCTGGCCGTCATGCCGCCTGACGATCGTGTGTCCCAAGTGTTGGTCATACTGTTTGCCGTGGGTATGTCCGTCAGTGCGGTCTCCTGTTATTCGGCCTACCGCTATATGACGTTGGGCTCGATGTCCCTGGTGTTATTGCCGTGCACGCTGTGGTTGCTGTTCCAGCCCTCGCCCATGCAAGTAGGCGTGGCCATTGCGGTGCTGGTGTTCTCGACCTTCGTGGTCAGCGCCACGCGCAAGCTGTCGGATGCCCTGGAAAAAGCGTTTCGCCTGACCCGGCAAATGGAGCGCGCCCACACTATTTCCACGCGCGCTGCCCAGACTGACGAACTCACCGGGCTGATGAATCGTCGTGCGTTTTTTGAACATGCCCACGTGTTGTATGCGCAGTGTCGCCATAACCAGCAACCGCTGAGCGCGCTGATGATGGACATGGACCACTTCAAGAACATCAACGATACCTACGGCCATCAGGCTGGCGATCAGGTGTTGCGCCAGATTGGCGGGGTGATCAGCGCATCGTTTCGCCAGGCCGACGTGTATGGTCGGCTGGGCGGCGAGGAGTTTGCCGTGTTGCTGCCCAATACCTCCCTGGAGACCGCGCGCGATATCGCCGAGCAATTGGTCAAGGCGATTTCCGGCCTGGCCTCCGAACCGGTGCAAGGCTTGACCGCCAGCCTGGGTGTTGCCACCACTCGCAGCCTCGATCAGGACCTGCACAGCCTGATGAACACTGCCGATAAAGCGCTGTATCGCGCCAAGGCCATGGGCCGCAATCAGGTCGTGGCGGCAGAGTAGGGGTCAGTCTCGCTGCATCGACTTGGCCAATGCGCGCGCCATCTGGTCGGCCGAGTAGGGCTTTGCCAGGAAGTCGACGCCCTCGTAGGCACTGTCAGCCAGCTCTTCGCTGTAGCCCGAAGTGAGCACCACCGGCAGGTCGGGGCGCCGTTGGCGCAGCAGCTTGGTCATCGCCACGCCGGTCATGCCCGGCATTACCACATCCGAGAAAATCGCGTCGAACCCGCTCACATCCGGACCGGCCAGCGCCAGTGCCTGTTCGGCGTTGGTGGCCCAAGTGGTCTGGTAGCCCAGGTCCTGCAAGATCTGGTTGGCGAAACGGCCCACTTCGAGGTTGTCTTCCACGATCAGGATATGGCGCAGCGCCGTGTCGGGCGCCGGGCTGGGGTCTTCCTGGGGTGGGCAGGGCTGCCCGGCCACAGGCTGCGCTTCGGGCAAATACAGGGTGAACACGCTGCCTTGGCCGATGGCGCTGGTGACGTCGACGTTGCCCCCGGACTGCTTGGCAAACCCGAACACCTGTGACAACCCCAGGCCCGTGCCTTTACCCACGGCCTTGGTGGTAAAGAACGGTTCGAAAATGCGCTCGACGGTGTCGTCGTCAATACCGCTTCCGGTGTCGGCCAGTTCAATGCGCACAAACGGCTGGTGTGCTTCGGCATCGCCACGGATGCGCGGTAGCGCCGCCACATTCGCGACGCGCAGGGTCAGGGTGCCTTGACCCTCCATGGCGTCGCGGGCATTGAGCGCGATATTGATCAGTGCCGTTTCGAACTGGCTGGAGTCGACGCACACATGGCAAGGCCGTTGCGGCAATTGCACCTGCACATGGATGCGGGCACCGGTCACGCTTTCGAGCATCTCGCCGATGTTCTTGACCCGCTGGCCCACGTCGAAAACTTGCGGGTTGAGCGGCTGCCGGCGGGCGAAGGCGAGCAGTTGGCTGGTGAGCTTGCTGGCGCGTTCGACGGTGTCTGATACGGCGCCCATGTAGCGTTGACGGCGTTCTTCGGACAGACCCGGTTGGCGCAGGAAGTCCACCGAGGAGCGGATGATCGTCAGCAGGTTGTTGAAATCGTGCGCCACACCGCCGGTCAACTGGCCGATGGCCTCGAGCTTCTGGGACTGGTGCAACGCGGCTTCGGCCTGGGTCAGGGCGGTGGTGCGTTCTTCTACGCGCCGCTCCAGGGTGGCGTTCAATTCGGTAATGGCCGCCAGGCCCTCGCGTACAGCGGCGTCGGCGCGCACACGTTCGATATGGGCCCAGGAACGCTCGGTAACTTCGCCCACCAGTGCCAGGTCATACGGCGACCACACACGTGCGAATTTGTGGTGTACGGCCATCAGCGCGGACAGGCGGCCGTTCTTGATCAGCGGGAAGCACGCCGTCGCCGTAACGCCCAGCGCCTGAAAGTTGGCGGACTCCTCGGCGGGCATTTCCAGGCGGTTGTCGCCAATCACAAACGGCTCACCCGCGCGCAGGCGGCTTACGGCCAGCTCGCCGAACGCCGCCAGGCTGTAACGGCCGACGATACTGGGCGAGCCAGGCGCCGCCCAATTGTCGCGAATAGTGAAGCCGTCTTCATCGGCCTCCATGTCGGCGTAGGCGCAAATGGACACCTGCAGGTGCTCGGCCAACAGACGCGTGGTGGTGGTCATGATGGCTTCGGCATTGCTGCAATTGGTCACGGCGCTGCCAATCGCATCCAATACGGCCAGGCGGCGGGAGAGGAATACGGTAGCGGTGGTTTCGGTGACAGTATTGAGCATGCCCACGATCTGGCCTTGCGGGTCACGCACAGGACTGTAGCAAAACGTGAAGTACGCTTGCTCCGGACCGTTGCCACGCTCAACCACCAACGGGTAGTTTTCGATGTAGGTCGCGTGCCCCTCAAAGGCGGCTTTGGCGATGGGGCCGATGTCATCCCAAGCCTCACGCCAGATATCGCTGAACGCACGCCCGAGCGAATAAGGTTTATCGCCAAGAATAGGAATAAACGCATCGTTGTAGAGCGTGATCAGGTGGGGGCCCCAGATGATGGACTGGGGGAAGCTTGAGGCAAGACACAGCGCAACTGTAGTTTTGAGTACGTCGGGCCATTGCTCCAGCTCGCCAAGCGGCGTACTGGCCCAATCATGCTGACGAACACGCTCAGCCATCTCGCTGCTGTCTTGCAGCCAATTCATCATTGGGTGGATACCTTATTGCCACGGTCTTCAGGGGGCGCTGATTGTATCAGCGCATCCAGCTACAGACCGGAATCACCGCGACCAGTTCAGCGAAATGATCGCGGTGATGGCAATTTGATGTTTTCTCCAAATGAATAGATCGACATGCCTGGCCCGCAGGCGCGGCCTGCCAACTATTGCGCGCCGAAAACCGCCGTCCAATAAATCCCCGCGTCACTCTTCGGGTCCATGGCATAGGCTGCCCCCAACTCGCGAAATTGCGGGTTCATCAGGTTGGCGCAATGGCCGGGGCTGGCGAGCCAGCCGTCCACCACCTTGCGCGGGGTGTCGAGGCCGGCGGCGATGTTTTCGCCGATGTTCTTCGCGATATAACCGGCCAGTTCCGCGCGGTCGCCGGGTGTGCGGCCATCGTGGTCCAGATGGTCGAAGAAATTGCCGTTGGCCATATTGCGCGTGTGGCTGTTGGCGGAATTGGCCAACTCCTCGTTCCACGACAGCGGTGTGGTCGCGGTAAATGCCTGGGTGCCGCACTGGCGTGGTTGTTCACGGGCGGCGTTGATCAGGTTGAGGATTTGCTTGCCTTCGGTCTGCCAATCCCCAAGTCCGCTGGTCAACAACGGCCGGGCCAGCACAATGCGCCAATCCTGGCCGCTGTTGCTCACGCCGATATCGACAAACTGCGGGTCCAGCACCACGCGACAGAAACTTTCGCGCACCGCCTTCATCGCCGCCTCGGCGTTTTTGGGGCCGGAGAGGCTGATGGCCTGCACATTCACCATCGGGTACGCGGCCCGCGCCAGCGCCTGCTGCAAGTCGCCGACATTGGTCGCCGGCAGCACCAGCCGCGTGTCGCTGGCCAACGGTGGCAGTTCCTGGGAACCCTGGTTACCGCAGCGCTGTACCTGGCTGCGGTATTCGTTGATCTGTTGCACTAACTGACTTTCTTCATTCGCCATCGCGCTGGCGCAGAACGCCAGACTGGCGGCCAGCGTCGTAAGACCCATCATCAATGACAGCACGCGCATGGACGTTACCCTTGAGCTTGAAAGTGCCCATGATGCGCGATGTAACCCGGTCAGGCGCAACGCCTTTTTTGTTTTTTTGCCTCAACGGGTGTTCTGCGGGCAGTTCTCGGCGCTGGTGCGGCGCCAGGCAAAGGTGCTCGCGGTGACGATCAATGCCAGCGACACGCCAAAGGTTACGTGCAGGCCATTAGCCACGGTTTGCGCCGTCGCACGGGTCACGTCGGGGCTGGCCCAGGCAAAGACTGCGCCCAGGGCCCAGGCACCGAAAATCAGGCCGAGGTTGCGTGACAGGTTCAGCAGGCCGGAGACCGTGCCGCGGCGTGATGGCTCGACATCGCTCATCACCGCGGTAGTGTTCGCGGCCTGGAACAGGCTGTAGCCCATGGTCAGCAGGATCAGCGAGCCCAGGTAGGCGATCAAGCCCGAAGCCAACGCCAGCGAGAGCGCGCCAAGCCCCATGATGCCCAACCCCGCGAGAGTCATGCGCTGGCTGCCCAGGCGGTCGGTGAGGAGGCCCGCCGGTAGGCCGTTGAGCGCCGAGACACACGGGCCGACGGCCATCGCCAGGCCCATCCAGGCCGAATCAAGCCCCAGGCCACGGGACAGATAGAACGGCCCGACCACGAAGGTGGTCATGATCACCGCCGACACCAGAGCACTCATTGCCAACCCTGCGCGCAACGCCGGGTCTCTCAATGGCAACCAGAATGCATCGCCCGAGGTGGAGGCGTGGGCCTGCCGATCAACCGGCAAATAACGCAAGGCGAGGGCGCCGGCCAACACGCCCAGCGGCACACCCAGCAGAAACAACGCGCGCCAGCCCCACAGGCTGAGCAATATTCCGCCGACGCTGGGCCCCATGGCGGTGCCGACGGCCGACATCGTGCCGAGCAAGCCCATCACGCGGCCGGTACGTTCCCGGGTGACCGTTTCGCCGACCATTGCCAGCGTCATCGCCATCATGACCGCCGCCCCCAGGCCTTGCAGGACGCGTGCACCCATCAGCCATGGCAATGACGGCGCGACACCGCACAGCGCGCACGCTGCGGCGAACAGCAGTAAGCCGGTGAGCAATAACCGGCGCCGGCCCAGGCGATCCCCCAGGCGGCCGGCGCTGACAATGACCGCTGTGATCGCCAACAGATAAGCCAGCACCACCCACTGCACCGCGTGGAAGGAAGCATTGAAGGCTTGCGCCAGCGCGGGTAAGCCGACGTTGGCGATGCTGGTCCCCAGAGAGGCCAGCAACATAGACAGGGACAGGCAGACGAGACCGCCGCGAGAAGAGGTGTGCATGGGAAATTCCTTGAGTGAACGCCGCTGTCACAAATCTACGGCGTCGCCTAACATGGCGGAAGACGCATGGGTTGCAGCTAATACATGCAGCTAACGCCTGATAAGGAGCGCCAATGCCGGATCTGAATTTGCTGATTACCCTGGATGTCTTGCTCAGCGAAGGCAGCGTGGCGCGCGCCGCCAAACGCCTGCGTCTGAGCCCGTCGGCCATGAGCCGTGCGCTGGCA
Source organism: Pseudomonas sp. M5A4_2d (assembly GCF_053345295.1). Classification (NCBI taxonomy): domain Bacteria; kingdom Pseudomonadati; phylum Pseudomonadota; class Gammaproteobacteria; order Pseudomonadales; family Pseudomonadaceae; genus Pseudomonas; species Pseudomonas sp. M5A4_2d. Next base: position 109,590 of record NZ_JBKEZW010000005.1, read on the forward strand.
CGGCTGCGTGAAACCACCGGCGACCCCTTGTTGGTGCGTGCCGGGCGTGGCCTCGTGCCGACACCGCGCGCGCTGGCGCTGCGCGAGCACGTCGGCCGTTTGGTACAAGACGCCCAAGCCGTGCTGCGGCCCGCGCAATCCCTGGACATGAGCCAGGTGATACGCACTTTCACGCTGCGCTCCAGCGAAGAGTTTGTCGAAAATCTTGGCCCGGCATTGCTGGCGCGCATCGCCCAAGACGCGCCCGGCGTGCGGCTGCGCTTCGTCAACAAGACGGACAAGGACAATGCCTTGCTGCGTGACGCCAGCGTGGACCTGGCGATCGGCGTGGTCGACGCCAGTGCCGGCCCGGAGGTGCTGACCCAGGCGTTGTTTCGCGATCGCCTGGTCGGCGTGGTGCGCAGCGGCCATCCTCTGAGCCAGGGGGATGTCAGCGCCGAGCGTTTTGCCGAGGGCCAGCATGTCTACGTGTCACGGCGCGGGTTGGACCGTGGCGAGGTCGATGACGCGCTCGAAGCCCAAGGCCTCACGCGTCACATCAGTACCATCGTCGCCGGTTTTGCCACGGCCATCGCGCTTGCTCGCGACACTGATCTGATCGCCAGCGTGCCCGAGCGCTACACCGCCAATCAGCGCGCGGGTCTGTATAGCTTCCCACTGCCGGTCGCAATACCGACCTTCACCCTGTCCATGCTCTGGCATCCACGCCTGGATGCCGACCTGGCCCATCGCTGGTTGCGTGGCTGTTTGCGTGAGGTGTGCGGGCACTGAACCGGCCGCAACAGGTACAATCGCGGCTGCCTTGACGCGAAACCCCAGGAATTTGCATGTTCAGCCTTACCCGCTATACCGCGCCGTGCCCCGAGTCGGTCAACAGCCAGATCCTGCAGATGGTGGTGGACAACCTCACCGACATCAGCAGCGTCGCGCTGGCACCGAGTAATTTGCTCTACAACATTTATCAGTACGCCACCGGCTTTGAGGTGCACCTTTACCTGCAGGCGCTGGAGGGTTCCAAAGGCATTGCCGTCGAACTGGTGGTGGCGATGGATGAGGAACAGGTGATTGGCTTTTGCCTGTATCTGCCCGTGAAGGATGATCCGCAGGCCTGCGGTATTGCCTTTATGGCCGTGCAAGCCGTGCGTCGGCGCCAGGGCGTGGCGCGCGCGATGATGCACGAGGTGCTCGCGTGCTATCCCCATGCGGAACTGGCGTGTGCGGTGGAAAAAGTGTCGGCTTTTGAAGCCATGGGCTTTCAGGTTCGCGGCGCGCGGGGCACCCAGGTATTGATGAACACACGCGATTACGGCACCGATGGCTTGATGGGCGTGCTGGACGTGGCCTCGATCTATACCTCATTGGAGGTCCGGCAGATTCATACCTACCTGCTGCAAAAATACGGCAAGCGCGCGATGGTCGACGCGGAGAAACAGCGCGATCGCCACCTTGATCAGCTGACACGCAAGGTTGAGCGGTTTGTAAGTGAGCGTCAGGCCTGAATAAAAAAACCTCCCAAGGGAGGTTTTCTATTGCCGCGTCAAATCTCATGGCTTGGTCAGGCGCCCGTTACCGGCGGGCTGCCGTCATCGCGGGTAATCACCCTGTAGCTGTCGACATCGGGGTGAAGCGTGATTCAACCCCGCGCCCGTTTGACCATCGCCAGAATCGTCGCCAGCAACTCCTGCTGCGCTTCTTCGCGGCTGATCTCACCACTGGCCGCCGCATGGGACAAGGCCTCCGCCGCGCCGAGCATGGCGCGCATGGCAGCCTGGGAAACATTGGCGCCGGGTGCAAACGGCGCCAGGGCATCCCGGCATTTATCGAGGAAGATTGCCTCATATTTGCGCTTGAGGCTTTCCAGCTCCGGCGAGCTGCTCAGGGCGGCAATCACGCCCGGGATTTCCCGCCCTTGCAATAACACGCAATCGACATAGGACGAGGCGATCACCCACGCTCGATCCTCCAATGTTGCGTCGCTGGCGTCCAGGGCATCGGCCAGCACCTGGTTCTGGCGCCCGTCGAAGTCCTCGTAAAGCGCAGCCAGCAACCCGGCGCGGGTGACGAAATGGTCATAGACCACCGGTTTAGTCACGCCCGCCAGTTCCGCCAGGCGGCCAAGGGTCAAGGCTTCGGTGCCTTCATCGCTGACCAGTTGCCAAGCCACGTCCAGCAATTGGCGAAGGCGATCTTCACGTGAAAGGCGTCGACGAGGGGCAGGGGATTCATCGCTTGACATGCTTATATACCAAAAGTAACTTAAGAGTCGTAACTTACTAAAAGTAGCTTAAGCCCAGACTAAACTGAAAGGGAGTCAATGTCATGCACGCACTGCTCGTCGTTGCCCATCACGACCCCAAATCCCTAACCCACAGCCTTGCCGTGCAAGTCGCGGCGGGCCTGACCGCTGCCGGCCATACGTACGAGATCGCCGACCTCGCCGCCGAAGGCTTCGACCCGCGCTACACCGCCGCCGACCACCTGGTACACCGCACGCGCGCCGAACCGCCGGCTGACGTGCTTGCCGAACAGGCCCGCATCGACCGCGCGGATGCACTGGTGCTGGCGTTCCCGATCTATTGGTGGTCGCTGCCGGCCCTGCTCAAAGGCTGGGTCGACCGTGTGTTCGTCAACGGCTGGGCGATTGATTACGGCCCGGACAGCCCGGTGGTGAAAAAACTGCGGCATTTGCAGGTGCATCTGCTGGCGGTTGGCGCGGCGGACGCAAGCGCGTTTGAACGACATGGTTATGCCAAGGCGATGCGCACGCAGATTGACTACGGGATTTTTGATTACTGCGGTGCGCAGGTGGTGACGTCGAAGTTGCTGCTGGAGTCGGAAAGCGGCACGGCGCAGGCGCATTTGCAGACGGCGAAAGCGCTAGGGCAGGGCCTGTTTGCAAACGAGACGGTCGCCGGGTAGTCAGCCTTCGCGAAACAAATCGTGGGCGTCCAGCAGGCGGTAGGCAATTTCCGGGCGTTTTTCCATGCCTCTGCGAATCGCCGCCGGAATGGCTTGCCGGGTTTTACGGCACATACCGGGCAGCTCATCGAGGGTGATCAGAATCCCGCGCATGCTCTTGACCTCGGTATGCCCCGGCGCGACATGCACGCGGATACCCAATAGCTCGTACATCCGCTGTTGCATGTGCTCCAGGTCTTGCAGGCTTTTGAGGTCTTCAAGGCGTTCGATCAGCTTCTTCTCTTCCTGACGTGTCAGGTTGAGGACGCGCAGGTCGGCGTCGTGGGCTTGCAGCAGTTGTTCGCGATCGCAGACACACACGCCGGGTGGGCAGGGTTGGCGAATTGTCATGATCACTCCCTCCCCATGCCGACGCGTTGGATCAGTAGCTCAGCGCAACCCCAAGACTGCCCAGGGCCTTCCAGTAGTCCGGGTAGGTCTTGGCGACGCAGTCCGGGTCTTGAATACGCACCCCCGACACCTTGAGGCCCGCCAGGGCAAAGCACATGGCGATGCGGTGGTCGGCGTGGGTGTCGATCAGCGCAGTGCACGAGGTGCCGGCCAACGCAGGATCACTGGCGACGAGCAGGTCGTCACCTTCGATGGTCGCCAAACCCGGGCGGATTTCGTTGAGGCCGTCGTGCAGCGCCTGTACGCGATCACATTCCTTCACGCGCAGGTTGGCCAGTTCGGTAAAACGCACCGGGGTGTTGTTGAACGCGGCAAGCACCGCGAGGGTCGGGATCGCGTCCTGCATTTGCGAGCCGACGACGGTGGCCTGCATGTGCGGGAACTGGGCGATCACGGCTTGTGCCTTGGCGTCCGGCTGGGTGAAGTCTTGCGCGGCGACGCCAATGTCGATGTGGCCGCCGGTCAACACTTCAGCGGCCCACAAGTAGGTGGCGGCGGAGGCGTCGGGTTCGATCAGGTAATCATGGGCGGTGTAGCCGGTCGGGGCGACGCGCCAGGTGGTGTCGTCAACCACGTCCACTTGAGCGCCGAACGCGCGCATGCAGTCCAGGGTCAGGTCCACATAGCCACGGGCGCCAATGTCTTTGCCGGTCAACGCCACTTCAATGGGCGCTTCGCCGCATGCGGCGAGCATCAGCAGAGCCGATACGTACTGGCTGGACAAACCGCCATCGATTTCAAAACGCTTGGCCTTGATCTTGCCCACGCCATGCACGGTCACGGGCGGGCAGCCGGTCGGGCTATCGACGCGGATGCCGTTCTGGCCAAGGGTCGCCAGCAGCGGGCCGATCGGGCGTTTTTGCATGTAGTCGTCGCCGTCCAGCACCACCGTGCCTTCGACCGTCGCCACGGCAGCGGTGAGAAAACGCATCGCGGTGCCGGCATTGCCAAGGAACAGCGGTTGCGTTGGCAATTGCAGTTTGCCTGCGCCGGTGACCACGAAGGTGGTGTCGTCCGGCTCGTCGATGGTCACGCCCATCTGGCGCAGGGCCACCGACATGTGACGGGTGTCATCACTCTTCAAGGCACCGCTCAGGCGGCTGGTGCCCTTGGCCAGGGCTGCCAGCAACAGGGCACGGTTGGTAATGGATTTGGAGCCGGGCGGCGCGACCTTGCCGTTCAGGGGGAAATTAGGCGGTGTAACGGTCACGGTTTTCTGCGAACTCAAGGTACAAGGCTCCTGATCAAGGCAAGGTGGTGCGCAGTGGCGCGACGGACGGACCGAATAATCAGCCAAACACGCCACGCTTGTCGAGCAGGGATCGTTGTACGGCGCGTATTACGGCGCCATCAGCCCATTCACTGCACCGTAGGTGAAGGCCTTGAGGTCTTGGGTGTGCAAGGTGCCGGTGCGCAGGAAACCACCCGCGAGTTGGTGCATGGCCCCATAGAGGAACTCGGCGATGCTGGAACCCGCCGTCAAGCGCCGCACACCCAGCGCTTGCAGGGTTTCGGGAGTGGGAAGGTTGGCCCAGGCCAGTACATTGACGGGCAAGGGCGTGGCCTGGCACAGCTGCCGGATTTCGTGTTCAAGGTGGATGCCGGCCGCGAACAAGCCGTCTGCACCTGCCTGCTGATAAATGCTTGCGCGGCGCACAAGCTCTTCCAGGCGTTGAGCCTCGGGAGCCAAGCCCTTGAGGTACACATCGCAGCGTGCATTGATAAACAGCTTCACCCCGCAGCGATCGGCGATCTGGCGCGCCACTTCGATCTTGCGCGCCAATAGTTCAGGCGAACCGGCACCGTCTTCCAGGTTGATGCCCACAGCGCCGGCCTCGATCAGCGCTTCCACGAGTTGGCCGACCTGCTGCGGGTCGTCCGAATAACCGCCTTCGATATCGACACTCAGGGGGACATCGATAACCCGCACGATGGAGTGCACAGTGCTGACCAGCAGCGGCTGCGGCAACTGGTTGCCATCCTTGTAACCATGCGCCCACGCCACGGCTGCGCTGCTGGTGGCAACGGCCTTACTGCCCAGTTGCGCCACCAGGCGCGCACCGCCGGCGTCGGCGACATTGGGCAGGATCAGCAAGGTGTCGTGATGAAGGGCGTGGAAGGCGTCGGCGTGTGCGGGCATGGTCAATCAGTCCTTTGAGCGGGCGTTTTTTATTGAAGGCGCTTTTGATACCAAGAATTGGAGGACGGCCGCAACGAATAACCTAATCCAGGTCGACATTTCCTACATCGGTGTCGACTTGGTGTCTTATCCCTAACGCAGCGTGTAGCCGTACCGCTCGTTACCGGGTAGGACAAGTGCCAAAATTGATGCAGGACAAAGGCCTTTACTCCGCGAAACTGAGGCGATGTATGAAGTTTCCGATAGAAGTGCCTGCTGGACAATAAAACGCAGCGAGGTAAGTTCGAAGCGTGCCCCATGACGGGGCATATTCAATCAAGGAGTGAATGAAATGAACAAACCCGAGACTCAACTCAGACATGGTCGTGTCGTGACGCCGGCCAGCCGTGGTTCCGTGGCAGTGGAACGCGGGCTGCTGGGCAACTGGCAAGTCAACGAGATGGAAGGTGGCAAGAACTTCCCGGCACTCACCGCCGGGCCTTTCCCAGCACCCTATGAAACCGATGACCCCAGCGTAACGCCACCTGCCGATGGGTATATCCTGAGCGGCGGTAAAACCGACGACCGTGACTGCATCAACTTCACCGACGAGGAAATGAGCAAAAAGCTCAATACCCCGTTTAACTGGCCGTTGCTGAATGTCGAGGCCGGCCAGGTGTTCAAGGTGCAGTGGGAATACACCGCCGCCCACGTCACCCGTGGCTATCGTTGGTTGATCACCAAGGATGGCTGGGACCCCAAGCAGCGCATCAGCCGCGCTCAACTGGAGGCCAAGCCGTTCTTTGAAGACTTCTACACCCAAGTGCCTTACTACCAGCACGCCGACGAAATGAAAGCCAAGGTCGAACACCAGGTCACCCTGCCCAAAGGCAAGAAGGGCCGGCACGTAGTGGTGTTGATGTGGATCGTGGCCAACACCGGCAACGCGTTTTATCAGGCGTTTGACCTGGACTTCAAGTAAGTCCGATTAACGCTTGCTCAACCAGTAATCATGTAACGCCCGCACGGCCGGTTCGATTTCGCTGACCTGCTGTTGATGGGCGTTTACATCCAGGTCCGCCGGCAACTCGAAGTTATCCTGCTCGGCGCACCAGGAAATTTTCTCCAGCTGCGTAGCCTGTTCGGCCGGCAGTTCCGGCCAGTTGCCAATCGCGGCACCACGGATATAGCCAAAGCACCATTCTTCAGCGAGCGTTACGGCCTGGCCCTGATGTTCGGTGTCATCGAAGCGCGCCTTGAAGTTTTGCGCATCGGTTGCCAGTTGCGCCGCCAGGGTATTCATATGGCGCACGCACAGCTCCAGGAAACGCTGGGCCTCTTCGGCACTCTCCCAAGCCGGGTTCTGCCCACCCCAGATCGCCGGGAACCACTCACCGACTTCCACTTGTGCCGGGCTGGACACCAGCGCGGTGAAATAGCCGTCGAGTTCGGCCAGGTTCAGCACCGAATGATCGTCGCCGTACTTGAGCAAGGTTTCTTCGATGAATTCGAAATCGGCAGGGGCGAGAGGTTGGGCGTGCATGGCATTTCCTTTGAGCGTCGAACGCCGCTGATGGGCGGCTTAAAGCGCGAAGGATGGCGCCTGGGCCGGCTTTTTTCCAGCGTTTTTGCCGGGTTTTAGCTGCGACGTTGGCACAACTTGCTCACGCACGTTGCGCCCACCACTGCGAGAATGATCGGCACCAGAAAGTCATGGTCGATGCGGGTAAATTCCGCCACCAGCACAATCGCGGTCAGCGGCATGCTCATGCTGGCCGCGAGGAACGCCGCCGCGCCGATGATCGCAAACGCCCCCAGCGGCACGCCGGGCCACAGCAGGCTCCAGGCGCCGCCGAGGATGGTCGCCAGCAATGCGCCGTTGGCCAGGCCCGGCGTCAGCAGACCGCCCTCGGCCCCGGCGCGCAGGCTGCTGGCGGTGATCAGCACCTTGACCAGCAGCAGAATGGCGGCCAGGCCGATGCTCAGTTCATTGTCGAAGCCCAATTGCGCCGGGCCTTTGCCATTGCCGAGAATTTGCGGCAGCAGCATCGCCAGCCCACCGATAATCGTGAAGTTGATCACCGACAACACCGGCAAACGCCAGCCGCGCGCGGCATTGGCCCTGGCGGCGCCGGTAAGGCGGGTAAAGCCATAGGCGGCCACGCCAAACACTGGCCCGCAGACCACCGCCCAGGCGATCAATGCCGGGCTCAACGCAAAGTGCGGCACCTCATATTGCGATTGCGCGCCCAGACCGATCCACGCCACTGCCGCACCCAGCGCCGAAGTCGTCAGGGCAATCACGGCCGCCGGCCAACTGAATGCCCCCACCAGCACTTCCAGCACAAACACCGCGCCGCCCAACGGCACGTTATAGACGGCCGCCAGCCCGGCGCCCGCACCGCACGCCACGATCAAGCGGTGCATGTCGGGTTCAAGCCGCGCACGTTGCGACAACCACGTCGCCGCCAATGCGCCGACTTCACGCGGCGCCACTTCACGCCCCAGTGGCGAGCCAAGGGCCACGGTGATGATCTGCAGCACGCTGTGGGCGAGGGTGGTCTTGGGCGGCATGCTCGGCATGCTGGGCGATACCGCCTGCTTGATACTGACCAGCGGGCGACCGTAGCGATAAATCGTCCACCAGCCCAACCCCGCCACCACACCGCACACCACCAGCACCCACACGCGGCGCTCCGGCGGCGCAGCGGTCACGCCCCATAAAAAGGTTTCATGGCTGACCAGGCTGTCGAGGCTGTAACCGTAGGCCAAATGCTGGATGCCATGCAGCAGCAACGCCAGGAGCATGCCGCCCAGACCCGCGCCAATCCCGGTCAGCACGACCACCAGGGCCAGAATCAACGATGAACGAAACGTGGACGGCATACACGGCTCCAGGCAAGGGCCCTGATTGTATAGCCGATAAGTCGCGCTTTCGGGATGAAATGTATCGGCGCTGCATGAACCTGGCGCCCACATCCTTTCATTACGTTTGCCAGTCCCGTTTTTGGCTGATGCGCCGTCGCGCTCCCTTGTTATAGTTCGGGCCTTATCACTCGCCAGTCAGGGATCACTGCCATGTCCGAATACCAAGCCTTCGTCGTCGAACTCACCGGCAACGTTGCCCATGTGCAGATCAACCGCCCGGAAAAGATCAATGCGATGAACGCGGCGTTCTGGACCGAAATCATCGACATCTTCCAATGGATCGAAGACACCGACGCCGTCCGCGCCGTGGTGCTCAGCGGCGCCGGCAAGCATTTTTCCTCGGGCATCGACTTGATGATGCTTGCCTCGGTGGCCAATGAGTTCGGCAAGGACGTAGGCCGCAATGCACGCCTGCTGCGCCGCAAGATCCTGGAACTGCAAGCGTCCTTCAACGCCGTCGACAACTGCCGTAAACCCGTACTGGCGGCGATCCACGGCTACTGCATTGGCGGCGCTATCGACCTGATCAGCGCCTGCGACATGCGCTACGCCGCCGAGGATGCGCAATTTTCCATCAAGGAAATCGACATCGGCATGGCCGCCGACGTCGGCACCTTGCAACGCCTGCCGCGCATTGTCGGCGACGGCATGTTGCGTGAGCTGGCCTACACCGGCCGCCAATTTGGCGCTGAGGAAGCGCGCAGCATTGGCCTGGTCAATCGCGTGTATTCGGACTATGAAAGCCTGTTGGCTGGCGTCATGGAAATTGCCCAGCAAATCGCCGCCAAGTCGCCGATTGCCGTGGCCGGCACCAAGGCCATGATCAGCTACATGCGCGACCACACGGTCAATGATGGTTTGGAATACGTTGCCACCTGGAACTCGGCTATGTTGCAATCCAACGACCTGCGTGTGGCCATCGCGGCCCATATGAGCAAGCAGAAACCCGAATTCGTGGATTGACCGACATGACCCCAGGCTGGATTACCACAACGCTGCTCGACAACGACGCCCCCGGCGGCTGGGCCGTCGCCCGCAGCCGCGAAGGCTTTTTGCATGACACCAACGGCCCGCTGTTTCCCCGGGAATGGCTCAAGCGCCAGGACCTCTCGGTGTTCGCCGAACATGGCATCGGCCACCTCGATGGCGAGCCGGTGTACTTGCTTGAACTCAACTCGGCCAGTGACGTGCCGGGTTGCAGTTGGCAGGGTTTGCGCGGCTTCATGCTGCAAGGCGACCACACGCTGTACAAAGTGTTGGGTTACGCCGCGCAGATCGGCACATGGGCGCGGGAACATCGGTTTTGCGGCAGTTGCGGCCAGGCGATGGTCCAGGTGCCACGGGAGCGGGCGATGTATTGCCAGGCGTGCGACCTGCGCAGCTACCCGAGGATTTCGCCGAGCATGATCGTGCTGGTGACGCGGGGCGACGAGATCCTGTTGGCACGCTCGCCACGCTTTGTCAGCGGTGTCTACAGCACCCTGGCCGGGTTTGCCGAGCCGGGTGAATCCGCTGAAGACTGCCTGATTCGCGAAGTACGCGAAGAAGTGCAGGTCGAAGTCAAGAATATCCAGTACATGGGCAGCCAATGCTGGCCGTTCCCACACTCGATGATGCTGGGGTTCCATGCCGAGTACGCCGGCGGCGACATCGTGCCCCAGGCCGACGAGATCGAAGATGCGCAGTGGTTCAACATCCACGACCTGCCGCCGTTGCCGGCGTCACGCTCGATTGCGCGCTACCTGATCGACCTCTACCTGGCCCGGCGCTTAGGCCACGCTGAACCAGTGCTGCCAGGCTAGGCGCACGGTCAGGCCGAGCACCACGGTGATAAACACCGGGCGAATGAATTTGGCGCCGCCGCTGATCGCGCTGCGTGCGCCAAAGAACGCGCCACCCATCACCGAGAAGCCCATCGCCAGGCCGACGATCCAGTCCACCGAACCGTTGAAGATGAACACCGACAGCGCCGCCGCATTGCTGACGAAGTTCATGCTGCGCGCCACGCCGCTGGCTTTGACCAGGTCGATCGGGTGCAGCAGCATCGTACTCACCGTCCAGAACGCGCCGGTGCCGGGCCCGGCCACGCCATCGTAGAAGCCCAGGCCGAAGCCTTGGGTGGACTGCCATTTCTTCTTGATGGGCGCATCGGCATCCAGCGGCGCCTTGGGCGTGCCGCCGAACAGCAGGTACACACCGCAACCGAACACGATGACCGGGAGCATTTTGTTCAGGGTTTCGGCGGGCAGGTAGTGGGCGACCACCGCACCGGCCAGGGCCCCGATCAGGGTGCCGACGATGGCATGTACCCATTGGCGCGGGTGAAACAGTTTGCGCCGGTAGAAGGTGAAGCTCGCGGTGGCGGAGCCGAACGTCGAACTCAGTTTGTTGGTGCCCAGTACCAGGTGTGGCGGCATGCCGGCGGTCAGCAGGGCCGGCGTGGTGAGCAGGCCACCGCCGCCGGCGATGGCGTCGATGAAACCGGCGATAAAGGCAACGACGGCGAGAATGGCGAGGGTGGTCAGGTCAACGCTGAGTTCGAAGGGCATGGGCAGGGCTTATTATTGGCAGGGCGCAGCGAAGGGGCTGTACCGAAGGCCAGTATCTTACCTGTCTGATGAAGGCAGAACCAAATGTGGGAGCGGGCTTGCTCCCACCTTTTGAATCCTGCCCACTCTATTAACGGTGTGTGCCTAACCACTCCAGCGCGGTGCGCCACACACAAATCCCGAGGAAGTAAGCTGACATCAGCGACCACAGCCCGAACGTCCACGGGTTGGTATTCGGATAATCCACCACCATCAAAAAGCTGCACAGCAACCAGATCGTGGTGACTGCGATATTGATCGGCATGAACCGCTTGACCCGGAACGGGTGCAGGAACTTCATGGGGGTCACCGTCAACAGCGCCAGGCCGATCACGGTCAGCAACGTGACCCAGGCTTGCGGCTGGATGATGTAGACGCACAAGGCAACCACGTTCCACGCGGCGGGGAAGCCGACAAAGTAGTTGTCCTTGCTCTTCATATTCACGTTGCAGAAGCAGAACAACGACGACACCAGAATCACCGAAACCGTGAACAGGTGCGTAAAGTCCGGCAGGTCGATATAGCGGTAGATAAACAGTGCCGGAATAAACACGTAGGTCAGGTAATCAATCACCAGGTCCAGCACCGAGCCATCAAAGCTCGGTAATACCGTACTCACATTCACTCGGCGCGCCAGCGAGCCGTCGACACCATCGACCACCAACGCGAGGCCTAGCCACAGCAGGCAAGCCTTGGGTGAGTTTTCCAGCAGTGCCAGGGTGGCCAGGAAGGCCAATACCACACCGGTGGCGGTAAAGCCGTGGGCGCCCCAGGCTTTGAGTCTGGCTACATGCAGGGTCGATATCACGGGCGGTTCTCCAAAAGGTCAAACGGGGCAGCCGACGACGTAACGCCGTCGAGTCTGGCCAGGGGATGCAGGTATCGACCGGGAAGGGGGGGATAAGGTTCACCCTCCCGGTATATCACTTAGCGTAGCAAGCGTAGGACGTTTCGGCATCAGCCCTGACGGAACACCAGCGCCTTCAGACCGCTTTGAGGGTCGATATCCGGAAATTCCGGTGGGTTCTCCAGCCGCTCGACAAAGCGCAGGCCCGGTGCTTCGCGGGTTACACCGTCAATCAGGAAGTCTTCGCCGAAGGCCGGGTCGTTCATGCAGGCCAATACCGTGCCTTGCTCCGTGAGCAAATCCTGCAGGCGGCGCAGTACGCGCTGGTAGTCCTTGGTCAGCAGGAAGCTGCCTTTCTGGAAAGAGGGCGGGTCGATGATCACCAGGTCGTAGGGGCCACTGTTGGTGACTTTGGCCCAGGACTTGAACAAGTCGTGGCCCAGAAAGGTGACCTTGCTCAGGTCGTGACCATTCAGGCGATGATTGTCGCGCCCACGGCTCAGGGCGCCACGGGCCATGTCCAGGTTCACCACATGGTCCGCGCCACCTTCGATGGCGGCCACCGAAAACCCACAGGTATAGGCGAACAGGTTAAGCACGCGCTGGCCCTTGGCCTGCTCGCGGACCCAGTTGCGGCCGTAGCGCATGTCAAGAAACAGCCCGCTGTTCTGTTTTTTACCCAGGTCGATCAGGTAACGCAGGCCACCTTCGGTGATGGTCAGCTCATCCATCGCTTCGCCCACCAGCCATTCGGTGGTGCTCTGCGGCAGATAGCGGTGTTGCAGGGCGACCGTATGAACACCGAAGCGAGCCCAGTCAATCTGCACCAGTTGCTGCTTCAAGGCATCCAGTTGCTCCGTCTCTTTGAACAGGGCAACCAGCACCACGCCTTGCAGCCAGTCCACCGTCAGTTGTTCCAGCCCCGGCCAGCAGCGGCCACGGCCATGGAACAAACGCCGGGTTTCAGCCGGCGCGCTGGCCAGGGCGGTGAGCAAATGGGCGTGCAAGGTAGCGAGTGCGTCTGGGTTCATCATTCAGCGTCGGTCTTTGAGCGGGCGGCATTTTAAACACAGTTACGGGTTTCAGGGGGGCTGGAGCACATCGTGCTGGGAAAAAGCGGATGGGCAGTGATTCATGCTCAAAATGCTCAAGCGCACGGGGTATAACAGTCAAAAAAACCTCTGGCACCGACATAAACTGGAAAAAAGCCCGGAGGTGCCCATGAACGGTTTCGCGCGTGCAGTCAGTCACACCGCTGTGGATCAAGTAGAGCAGGACGAATGGCGTGACGCTCTGGCGTCGCTGGTGGCCAATGCCGGGCCTGCGCGGGCGCGGCAGATTCTCGACCTGCTGGCACGTGAAGGCAGCGCCCCGGCTATCGACTGGAAACCGCGCCACGGTACGCCGTATATCAACAGCATCAGCGTTGAGCAGCAGCCGGCCTTTCCCGGCGACCTCGCCACCGAAGAACGCGTGGCCTCGCTGGTGCGCTGGAACGCCCTGGCCATGGTGGTACGGGCTAACCAGGCCTATGGCGAACTCGGTGGTCATATCGCCAGTTACGCCAGTGCGGCGGATTTGTTCGAAGTGGGCTTCAACCACTTCTTCCGCGCCCGCAACGACGGGTTCGGCGGCGATCTGGTGTTCTACCAGCCGCATTCTGCACCCGGCATTTATGCGCGTGCCTTTCTCGAAGGACGCTTGAGCGAAAACGACCTGGCCCACTATCGCCAAGAGATCGGAGCGCCAAAAGCCGGCGCACGCGGGCTCTCCAGCTATCCCCACCCGTGGTTGATGCCCGACTTCTGGCAGTTCCCCACCGGTTCCATGGGTATTGGCCCGATCAGTTCGATTTTCCAGGCGCGATTCATGCGCTACCTGCAGCATCGCGGCTTGCTGGACACTACCGACCGCCACGTGTGGGGCGTATTCGGCGACGGCGAAATGGATGAACCGGAAAGCATGTCGGCCCTGACCCTGGCCGCCCGCGAAGGCCTGGACAACCTAACCTGGGTGGTCAACTGCAACCTGCAACGCCTCGACGGCCCGGTGCGCGGCAATGGTCGAATCATCGACGAGCTGGAGGCGTTATTTGCCGGTGCCGGCTGGAACGTGATCAAACTGGTGTGGGGTTCCGACTGGGATGCCTTGCTCGCCAAGGACAGCGACGGCTCACTGGTGAATACCCTGTCGCACACCGTCGACGGGCAATTCCAGACCTTCGCTGCCAAGGATGGCGCCTATAACCGCGAACATTTTTTCGGCCAAAGTGCGTCTCTGGCCAAACTGGTCGAGGGCATGAGCGACGAACAGATCGACCGCCTGAAACGCGGTGGCCACGATATGGTCAAGATCCACGCCGCCTACCACGCCGCGCGCCGCGTCAAAGGCCAGCCGACGGTAATCCTGGCCCAGACCAAAAAGGGCTTCGGCATGGGCGAGGCCGGGCAGGGCAAGATGACCACTCACCAGCAGAAGAAACTGGATCGCGAGGCGCTGCTTGCCTTTCGCAATCGCTTCCAACTGCCGCTGTCGGATACGCAGACCGAATCGCTGAGTTTCTTTAAACCGTCGGATGACAGCCCTGAACTGCGCTACCTGCGTCAACGTCGCCATGCCCTGGGCGGTTATGTGCCCAGCCGCCGCCAGCTCGCAGCACCGGTAAGCGTACCACCAATGGCGGGTTACGCCGGTTTCGCCACGGCGGCGGCGGGCAAGGAAATGTCCACCACCATGGCTTTCGTGCGCATGCTCACCAACCTGCTCAAGGACAAGGCCCTGGGCCCGCGTATCGTGCCCATTGTCGCCGATGAGGCGCGCACCTTTGGCATGGCCAACCTGTTCAAGCAGATTGGCATCTATTCCAGTGTCGGCCAGTGTTACGAGCCAGAAGACATTGGCTCGATCCTCAGCTACCGCGAAGCCACCGACGGGCAGATTCTTGAAGAGGGCATCAGCGAAGCCAGCGCCATCAGTTCCTGGGTGGCAGCGGCGACCAGCTATTCGGTGCATAGCCTGCGCATGTTGCCGTTCTACATCTACTACTCGATGTTCGGTTTCCAGCGCGTCGGTGATCTGATCTGGGCTGCCGCCGATCAACGTGCCCGTGGCTTCCTGCTCGGCGCCACCGCCGGGCGCACCACCTTGGGCGGCGAAGGGCTGCAGCACCAGGACGGCAGCAGCCACCTCACTGCCGCCACCGTGCCCAACTGCCGGGCCTACGATCCGGCGTTTGCCGGTGAGTTCGCGGTGATTCTTGACCACGGCATGCGCCAGATGCTCGAGCACGATGTGGACGAGTTCTACTACGTGACCCTGATGAACGAAAACTACCCGCAACCAAGCCTGCCCGAGGGTGTAGAGGCGGCGATTATCAAGGGCATGTATAGGCTGGAGGGCGCCGTCGACGCTAAGGTGCGCCTGCTCGGCTCCGGCACCCTGGTGCGTGAGGCCCAGGCCGCCGCGCAGTTGCTGGCCGAGGATTGGCAAGTGGCGAGCGAGGTGTTCAGCGTCACCAGTTTCAGCGAACTGGCGCGGGAAGCGCGGGACGTCGAGCGGTGGAATCGCCTGCACCCGCAGGCTACCAAGCGTTGCAGCCATGTGCAGGACTGCTTGCCCCAAGGCGCACCGGTGATTGCGGTATCCGACTATGTACGCGCGGTGCCGCAGATGATCGCTTCGTACCTGGATGCCAGCTACACCGTGCTCGGCACCGATGGGTTCGGTCGCAGTGATACACGGGCGGCGTTGCGTGATTTCTTTGAGGTCGATCGGCACCACATAGTGCTGGCGGCACTGACGGCGTTGGTGGAACAGGGCAGTGTGGAGGCGCGGGTGTGCCAGGAAGCGATTGAACGGTATGGCTTGCAGACGGAGCGGGATGCGTCCTGGGTTTGCTGAATGGCGATAATCCAAATGTGGAAGCGGGCTTGCTCGCGAAAGCAGTGTGTCAGTCGCCATCTACAGTGACTGATACACCCCATTCACGAGCAAGCCCGCTCTCACATCAGCATCAATCAGTCCCAGCTTAAAGCGCCGCCAGTTTGATACTCGATCACGCGGGTTTCGAAGAAATTCTTCTCTTTCTTCAAGTCCATGATCTCGCTCATCCACGGGAACGGGTTAGTCGTCCCCGGATACTCTTCCTTCAAGCCAATCTGCGACAAACGACGATTCGCGATGAACTTGAGGTAATCCTCCATCATCGCCGCATTCATGCCCAACACGCCGCGCGGCATGGTATCGCGCGCATATTCAATCTCCAGCTGCGTCCCCTGCAGGACCATCTGAGTCGCTTCTTCCTTCATCTCGGCATCCCACAAGTGTGGGTTTTCGATTTTGATCTGGTTGATCACGTCGATACCGAAGTTCAGGTGCATCGACTCGTCG
>NZ_JBKEZW010000006.1:0-393310 GCF_053345295.1 Pseudomonas sp. M5A4_2d
CGGTCCAAAGCCTTCGTTCTGGCACACCGAGCCTAGGCGAGGTGCCGAGTGGTGGGGCAAGAGCCCTTTGGTTACTTTGGGGCTTTTCCAAAGTGACCCGCCGTAAGGGCGGAACCTATTTCGGCCGTGACCCAAACAACGGATATGTACTCAGCGCGCCCCGCGACAACCACAGCACTCAACCCGTAAAAAATGTGTAGATACCAATGCTGCGATAGCGGTACATCAGTCGATGAATTATTGACTGACACGCCGCCATCCCAGGCAAGCCAGCTCCCACATGTGTTTGCATTGCAGCCCACCTGTCGTGAAATTAGCAAGCAAGCTAATAATTCCATTTGACATTCGCTGCCTAAGCAGTAACATCTTGTCATACATTCACTGCCTAGGCAGTAATAAGGTGACTTTCGATGACCCACTTCACCCCTGACAGCTTTCGCAACTGCCACCTCGGTTTGTTGCTGGGCCGGGCGGCGCTGCTCAAGGACCGCATTATCGACACCCACATGGAACCTCACGGCGTGACGGCCGCGCAGTTCAAGGTGTTGATCATCATTGCCCAGTTTGATGTGGATACCCCGGCCGAGCTGTGCCGCAACTTGTCGCTGGACAGCGGTTCCATGACCCGCATGCTCGATCGTCTGGAGCAAAAGGGCCTGCTGGCGCGCAAGCGTTCCGAACAGGACCGGCGCCAGGTGCAGCTGGTGCTCACCGAAGACGGCCAGCGCCTGGCCGACATGCTCCCGCACATCGGCGCCCAGTCAATGAATGAACTGGCCGGTGCCCTCGAGCCCGGTGAGTTGCAGACCCTGGAAGCCATCCTCACAAAAATTCTGGTAGCTGCCGGTGACGCCATCGTCATCCAGCGGGTAGGTAATAAATGAACACACGTGCACTTAGCCTGGTGCTGGTGGCGATGAGCATGGCCGGTTGCGCCAACTTCAGCGGCCTCGACACCCAAGGCCAACGCCTCGACGCCAACACCTTGCAAACCGGCAAATCCCTCAGCGGCGTGACCCTGTCCACTGCCGCATGGCCGAGTGCCGATTGGTGGAAAAGCCTGGGCGACCCACAGCTCGACGGCTTGATCCATGAAGCCCTGCAAAACAGCCCCGACATGCAGGTCGCCAGCGCCCGTGCCCACCAGGCACAAGCAGCTGCCTATGCCGCCGACGCGGCACGCATGCCGACCCTGGATGCCAGCGCTGGCGTGAGCCGTTCGCGCCTGGCCAAGGACCAGGACCCGCGCGGCGAGGGCGATGCCTACGCCACCGTGCGTAATATTGGCGCCAGCTTCAATTACAACTTCGACCTCTGGGGTGGCCAGCGCGCCGCCTGGGAAGCCGCCTTGGGCCAGGCGCGTGCCGCCGAAGTCGATCAACAAGCCGCACGCCTGACCTTGGCCGCCAACGTGGCCAAGGCCTACAGCGACCTGGGCCAGGCCCATATCGTGCGTGACCTGGCCAATGACGACCTCAAGCGTACCCGCCAGATGCTCGACTTGAGCAAGCGCCGCCTCAGCTCCGGCATCGACAGCCAGTACCAGTACCAACAGACCGAAAGCCTGGAAGCCAGCTCCCAGTCGCAATTGATCGATGCGGAAAAACAACTGCAAAGCGCCAAGATAGCCCTCGCCGTATTGCTCGGCAAAGGCCCGGACCGTGGCAGTGAGCTGGTGCGCCCGAACGTGTTGAAACCCAGCGTCGTTGCCGTGCCTTCAGTCTTGCCGGCCGAACTGCTCGGCCGTCGCCCGGACCTGATCGCCGCGCGCTGGCGGGTGGAGGCGGCGAGCAAGAACGTGGCCGCGAGCAAAACCCGTTTCTATCCCAACCTCAACCTGAGCGCGAGCGCCGGGGCCGAGTCGTTGTTGGGGGATGCGATGTTTGGCTCAGCCAGTCGTTTCTTCAGCATTGCGCCGACGATCTCGTTGCCGATCTTTGACGGTGGCCGCTTGCGTGCCGACCTGGATGCCCGCGACGCCGATTACGACCTGGCGGTGGCTCAGTACAACAAAACCCTGGTGCAAGCCTTGGGCGATATTGGTAACACCCTGATGCAGTTGCGCGAAACCGGGCGGCAGATCCAGGCACAGCAACATGCCGCGGACATTGCCCAGCAGTCTTACGACACCGGGGTGCAGCGTTACAGCTCAGGCATCGGTAATTACCTGGATGTGCTCAGCATCGAGCAGCAATTGCTGCAGGCCCAGCGTCAGCTGGCGACCCTGAATGCTGCGCAGATCGATCTGTCGATTCAATTGATGCAGGCCCTGGGTGGCGGGTTCAACGCCGATAACGTGGCCGCGACCACCCCAGCCACACGCACGGAATAATTTGAGGTATTTGTCATGGCCACTGCCGACAGCAACAACGTCACTGAAAAACCGGATAACAACCCACGCAAACGCAAAATCATGCTGATCGGCCTGGCGCTGATCGTCATCCTCGGCGTGCTGGGCGTGTGGGGTTGGTATGAGTTCTACGGTCGCTTCAACGAAAGCACCGACGACGCCTACGTGAATGGCAACGTGGTGGAAATCACCCCGCTGGTCACCGGCACGGTAGTCAGCATCGGCGCCGACGATGGCGACCTGGTCCACGAGGGCCAGGTGCTGATCAATTTTGACCCGAATGACGCCGCTGTCGGCCTGCAAAGTGCGCAGGCCAACCTGGCGCGCACCGTGCGTCAGGTGCGTGGCCTCTACAGCAACGTCGATGGCATGAAAGCCCAAGTGCTGGCCCAGCAGGCCAACGTGCAAAAGGCTCAGGACAACTACAATCGCCGTAAGAATCTGGCTGCCGGCGGCGCGATTTCCCAGGAAGAACTGTCCCATGCACGTGACGACCTGACCTCGGCGCAAAATGCCCTGGCCAACGTGCAGCAACAATTCAAGACCAGCAGCGCGCTGGTGGATGACACGGTGATTTCGTCCCACCCGGACGTGCAGGCTGCCGCCGCGCAGTTGCGTCAGGCTTACCTGACCAACGCTCGCAGCACCTTGATCGCCCCCGTCACCGGCTACGTTGCCAAGCGCACCGTGCAACTGGGCCAGCGCGTGCAGCCGGGGACTGCGTTGATGGCGGTGATCCCGCTGAACCAACTGTGGATCGACGCCAACTTCAAGGAAACCCAACTGCGCGATATGCGTATTGGGCAGCCGGTGGACATCGAGTCCGACATCTACGGCAGTGACGTGAAGTTCAGCGGCACCGTGGATAGCCTGGGCGCCGGTACCGGCAGCGCGTTCGCCCTGCTGCCGGCGCAAAACGCCACCGGTAACTGGATCAAGATCGTGCAACGGGTGCCCGTGCGTATCCATATCAACGCCGATGAGCTGGCCCAGCACCCGCTGCGGGTGGGCCTGAGCACCGTGGTCAACGTGGACCTGCACGATACGAGCGGCCCGGTACTGGCGCAACAGGCGCCGCAAAAGGCCTCGTTCACCACCAACGTGTATGACCGCCAACTGGCCGAAGCCGACGCCATGATCAGCCAACTGATCCATGACAACAGCCTCGCCGCACCCAAGGCTGTGCAACGCTGATGAGCAATAACGCCTCCTTCACGCCACCCAGCCTGTTGATGGCCACTATTGGCCTGTCGCTGGCGACCTTTATGCAGGTGCTCGACACCACCATCGCCAACGTGGCGTTGCCGACCATCTCCGGCAACCTGGGTGTGAGCTCGGAGCAGGGCACCTGGGTGATCACTTCGTTTGCGGTGAGCAACGCGATTGCCTTGCCGCTCACCGGCTGGCTGAGCCGGCGCTTTGGCGAGGTGAAGCTGTTTTTGTGGGCGACCATCCTCTTTGTGCTGGCGTCGTTCCTCTGTGGTATTTCCACTTCGATGCCCGAGCTGATTGGTTTTCGGGTGCTGCAAGGCCTGGTCGCGGGGCCGTTGTACCCGATGACCCAAACCTTGCTGATTGCGGTCTACCCGCCGGCCAGGCGCGGCATGGCCCTGGCGTTATTGGCGATGGTCACGGTGGTGGCGCCGATTGCCGGGCCGATCCTCGGCGGCTGGATCACCGACAGCTACAGCTGGCCCTGGATCTTCTTTATCAACGTGCCCATCGGCATCTTTGCGGTGATGGTGGTGCGTTCGCAACTGAAGAAGCGTCCGGTGGTGACCAGCTACCAGCCGATGGATTACGTCGGGTTGCTGAGCTTGATCGTCGGTGTCGGCGCCTTGCAGATCATCCTCGACAAGGGCAACGACCTGGACTGGTTCGAGTCCAACTTCATCATCATCGGTGCGGCGATCTCAGCCGTCGCCCTGGCGGTGTTCGTCATCTGGGAACTCACCGACAAACATCCGGTGGTCAACCTGCGGCTGTTTGCCTACCGCAACTTCCGCATCGGCACCATTGTGTTGGTGCTGGGGTATGCCGGGTTCTTCGGGATCAACCTGATCCTGCCCCAATGGCTGCAAACCCAAATGGGCTACACCGCCACCTGGGCAGGCCTGGCGGTGGCGCCGATCGGGATTCTGCCGGTACTGATGTCGCCGTTTGTGGGCAAATACGCGCACAAGTTCGACCTGCGCTTGCTGGCCGGCCTGGCATTTCTGGCGATTGGCTTGAGCTGCTTTATGCGGGCGGGCTTCACCAATGAGGTGGACTTCCAGCACATCGCCCTGGTGCAACTGTTCATGGGTATTGGTGTGGCACTGTTCTTTATGCCGACCTTGAGCATCTTGATGTCCGATTTGCCGCCGGCACAAATCGCCGATGGCGCGGGCCTTGCGACGTTCCTGCGGACCCTGGGCGGCAGTTTTGCGGCATCGCTGACCACCTGGATCTGGATTCGCCGCGCGGATCAGCACCATGCGTACATGAGCGAGAACATGACCACCTATGACTCGGCGACCCGCGACGCGCTGCAGGCGCTTGGCGGGGCAGGGCATAAGGCGTATGCGCAGTTGGACCAGATCCTCACCAGCCAGGCGTACATGATGTCCACCGTGGATTACTTCACGTTGCTGGGGTGGATGTTCATGGGCTTGATCGTGATTGTGTGGCTGGCGAAACCGCCGTTTGCGGCGAAGGCAGGGCCGGAGGCTTCCGGCCACTGATCTGTAAAGGTTGGAATGCAATCAAGTGTGGGAGCGGGCTTGCTCGCGAAGGCGGTGGTTCAGTCAGTATCTGTGTTGACTGGCACACCGCCTTCGCGAGCAAGCCCGCTCCCACATTTGGCTCTCTTTTCACAAGAGATCGGTGGTGTCGGGAGGTCAGGCGCCAGGCAACGCCAGTTGCGGATTGACGAAGTCAAACGCCGCCAACTGAAACCCTTGCTCATCCACCTGCAGGGCCCAGCCCTGCTTGTCCCAATCCCCCAGCACAATGCGCTTGGCCGCCTGGTCACCAATCTGCAACTTATGAATGGCGGGGCGGTGCGTATGGCCGTGGACCAGGGTGCGCACGCCGAACTGCTGCATCACCCGCGGCACTTCCTCGGGCGTCACATCGACAATGTCGTTGGCTTTCATGCGTACCTGGGCGCTGCTCTCGCTGCGCAGCTTGCGCGCCAGCTTGTGCCGGGTACGTAAGGGCAGGTGGCGCAGGATAAACAGCACAATCGGATTACGCAGGATGCGCCGCAGCTTCATATAGCCGACGTCGCGGGTGCAGAGGCTGTCGCCGTGCATCAACAGCACAGGCTCGCCATAGAACTGCACGACACTGGGGTCCTTGAGCAAGGTGGCGCCTGCCGCTTTGCAGAATGCCTTGCCGATCAGGAAGTCCCGGTTGCCATGCATGATAAAAATCGGGGTGCCACTGTCGCTCAGCTCACGCAGAGCCTCGCAAATCGAGCGCTGGAACGGAGTCATCCCATCGTCGCCAATCCAGGCTTCAAAGAAGTCCCCCAGAATGTACAACGCCTGGGCGCCACGGGCGCGGCCGTGGAGCAAATCCAGAAACGCCCGGGTGATGTCCGGACGCTCCTCTTCCAGATGCAAATCTGAAATCAGCAATATCACCCAACGATCTCGGCTTTCTCGACGATCACGTCTTCTACCGGAACATCCTGGTGACCGGCTTTACCGGTGGTTTGCACGCCTTTGATCTTGTCGACGACGTCCTGGCCTTCGGTCACTTTACCGAATACCGCGTAACCCCAACCCTGCACGTTCTTGCCGCTATGGTTCAGGAAGGCGTTGTCGGCCACGTTGATGAAGAACTGCGCGGAGGCCGAATGCGGCTCCATGGTACGGGCCATGGCGACGGTGTACTTGTCGTTGGAGAGGCCGTTGTCAGCTTCGTTCTGGATGCTTGGGCGCTTGTCTTTCTTTTCTTTCATGCCAGGCTCGAAACCGCCGCCCTGGACCATGAAGTTGCCGATCACACGGTGGAAAACGGTGTTTTCGTAGTGGCCGGCTTTAACGTATTCGATGAAGTTGGCGACGGTGATCGGCGCTTTCTCGGCGTTCAGCTCGATGACGATGTCACCGTGGTTGGTGGTCAGTTTGACTTGAGTCATGTTCACTACTCTTTTCAGGGAATTCGTGGGTTTGGACGCCGGGGCGTCTTACCTGTCTGGCTAAACGAGGGCCAAGGCGCGCAGTTTAGCGTGCCCGGCGGGAATTTCGAGGTGGTTTTTTATCGCCCCGGTCATTAAAAGAGGAATTAAACAGCAGTTTTTGGTCCCAGCCTGTCAGTGTCTTGACTGCTTCGGCTATTATGAGCCCTTTGTTTTATCTGGCCCCACCTGGCCACGAACCTGTCTGTTCAAGGATCCTATGAGCAAGCCCACTGTCGACCCTACCTCGAATTCCAAGGCCGGACCTGCCGTCCCGGTCAATTTCCTGCGCCCGATCATCCAGGCGGACCTGGATTCGGGCAAGCATACGCAGATCGTCACCCGTTTCCCGCCAGAGCCCAACGGCTACCTGCACATCGGTCACGCCAAGTCGATTTGTGTGAACTTCGGCCTGGCCCAGGAGTTCGGTGGCGTTACGCACCTGCGTTTCGACGACACCAACCCGGCCAAGGAAGACCAGGAATACATCGACGCCATCGAAAGCGACATCAAGTGGCTGGGCTTCGAATGGTCCGGTGAAGTGCGCTATGCATCCAAGTATTTCGACCAGTTGTTCGACTGGGCCGTCGAGTTGATCAAGGCCGGCAAGGCCTACGTTGACGACCTGACCCCCGAGCAAGCCAAAGAATACCGTGGAAGCCTGACCGAGCCTGGCAAGAACAGCCCGTTCCGCGACCGTTCGGTGGAAGAGAACCTGGACTGGTTCAACCGCATGCGCGCCGGTGAGTTCCCGGACGGCGCCCGCGTGCTGCGCGCCAAGATCGACATGGCCTCGCCGAACATGAACCTGCGCGACCCGATCATGTACCGCATTCGCCATGCCCACCATCACCAGACCGGTGACAAGTGGTGCATCTACCCGAACTACGACTTCACCCACGGCCAGTCGGACGCCATCGAAGGCATCACCCACTCCATTTGCACCCTGGAGTTCGAGAGCCACCGTCCACTGTACGAATGGTTCCTCGACAGCCTGCCGGTACCGGCGCACCCGCGTCAGTACGAATTCAGCCGCCTGAACCTGAACTACACCATCACCAGCAAGCGCAAGCTCAAGCAACTGGTCGATGAAAAGCACGTGCATGGCTGGGACGACCCGCGCATGTCGACCCTCTCGGGTTTCCGTCGTCGTGGCTACACCCCTGCGTCGATCCGCAATTTCTGCGACATGGTCGGCACCAACCGTTCTGACGGTGTGGTCGATTACGGCATGCTTGAGTTCAGCATCCGTCAGGATCTGGACGCGAACGCTCCGCGCGCCATGTGCGTGCTGCGTCCGTTGAAGGTGGTAATCACCAACTATCCGCAAGACCAGGTCGAAAACCTCGAACTGCCACGTCATCCGCAGAAAGAAGAACTGGGCGTGCGCAAGCTGCCGTTCGCTCGCGAAATCTACATCGACCGTGATGACTTCATGGAAGAGCCGCCAAAAGGCTACAAGCGCCTGGAGCCGAACGGCGAAGTGCGCCTGCGCGGCAGCTACGTGATCCGTGCCGACGAAGCCATCAAGGACGCCGATGGCAACATCGTCGAACTGCATTGCTCCTACGACCCGGAAACCCTGGGCAAGAACCCGGAAGGCCGCAAGGTCAAAGGCGTCGTGCACTGGGTGCCGGCCGCTGCGAGCATTGAATGCGAAGTGCGCCTGTACGATCGCCTGTTCCGTTCGGCCAACCCTGAGAAGGCCGAAGACAGCGCGAGTTTCCTCGACAACATCAACCCTGACTCGCTGCAAGTGCTTACAGGTTGTCGTGCCGAGCCATCGCTTGGCGACGCACAGCCGGAAGACCGTTTCCAGTTCGAGCGCGAAGGTTACTTCTGCGCGGATATCAAGGACTCGAAACCCGGTGCTCCGGTATTCAACCGTACCGTGACCTTGCGTGATTCGTGGGGCCAGTGATCAAGTCTTAAGGGATACGTCGTGCTAACGATCTACAACACACTCAGCAAAACCAAAGAAGTCTTCAAGCCGCTGGATGGCAACAAGGTGCGCATGTATGTGTGCGGCATGACCGTGTACGACTACTGCCACATCGGCCACGGCCGCAGCATGGTTGCCTTCGACCTGGTGACGCGCTGGTTGCGTTTCAGCGGCTATGACTTGACGTATGTGCGCAACATCACGGACATCGACGACAAGATCATCAACCGCGCCAACGAAAACGGCGAGTCGTTCGACGCGCTGACCGAGCGCATGATCGCTGCCATGCATGAGGACGAGGCACGCCTCAACATCCTCAAGCCGGACATGGAACCGCGCGCCACGGACCACATCCCCGGCATGCACGCGATGATCCAGACCCTGATCGACAAGGGTTACGCCTACGCCCCGGGCAATGGCGACGTGTATTACCGCGTCGCCAAGTTCATGGGCTACGGCAAGCTGTCGCGCAAGAAAATCGAAGACCTGCGCATCGGCGCGCGCATCGAAGTCGACGAAGCCAAGCAAGACCCGCTCGACTTCGTGCTGTGGAAAGGCACCAAGCCCGGCGAGCCGAGCTGGGAGTCGCCATGGGGCGCCGGACGTCCGGGCTGGCACATCGAATGCTCGGTGATGTCCACCTGCTGCCTGGGCGAGACCTTCGACATTCATGGCGGCGGCAGCGACCTCGAGTTCCCGCACCACGAAAACGAAATCGCCCAAAGCGAAGCGGCTACCGGCAAGACCTACGCCAACGCCTGGATGCACTGCGGCATGATCCGCATCAATGGCGAGAAGATGTCCAAGTCCTTGAACAACTTCTTCACCATTCGCGACGTGCTGGAAAAGTACCCTCCTGAGGTTGTGCGTTATTTGCTGGTGTCCAGCCACTACCGCAGCGCCATCAACTATTCGGAAGACAACCTCAAGGACGCCAAAGGCGCTCTGGAGCGTTTCTACCACGCGTTGAAAGGCCTGCCAGCCGTGGCGCCGGCTGGCGGCGAAGCATTCGTGGCACGGTTCACCGAAGTCATGAACGACGACTTCGGCACGCCGGAAGCCTGCGCGGTGTTGTTTGAGATGGTGCGGGAGATCAACCGCCTGCGCGAGACTGATCTCGACGCGGCGGCAGGGCTTGCTGCGCGCCTGAAAGAGCTGGCCAGCGTGCTGGGTGTTCTGCAGATGGAGGCCGACGACTTCCTGCAAGCCGGCGCCGAAGGGCGTGTGGATGCGGCTGAAGTGGACGCGTTGATTCAGGCGCGTTTGGCTGCCCGGGCTAATAAAGACTGGGCGGAATCCGACCGTATTCGTGACCAACTGACCGCGATGGGTGTGGTGTTGGAAGACGGCAAGGGCGGGACAACATGGCGGTTGGCCGATCAGGCCTGATCGGTAAACGCTGAATAAAAAACGCCCCGACTGGTTCGGGGCGTTTTTTTTGCCGGTGTTATTTCAGCGACCTACTCAACCCAAATGTCGGAGCGGGCTTGCTCGCGAATGCGGTGGATCAGTTAAAGATGTATCAACTGACACTCCGTCTTCGCGAGCAAGCCCGCTCCCACATTTTACCGTGCTCGCTCTGCATGCCCGCTGTTGTTGAATTTATCCCAGCGTTGGGCTGGAATTGAGGCTGAGTATTTTTTCCACCATCAACTGGATTCCCTCCAGCATCCGGCAAATTCCGAGCACCACGCTGCGGGGATTGCCGTCTACCTCAAACGCCAAATGGCTTGCCAGCGCTTGAACTGACGCAAGATCCTCCGAAGCATTGACCAGCAGCGTCTCGACGTCTAATCCTTCGCGCACGGTAAACACACCAGGGCTTTCAGCAGACGGCTCTGGTTTCTCGGAAGGATTCAGATAATGGTTAATTGCTCGATGAGCAGCAGCGTGAAACACGGTTGAATCTGACGGCGGGTTTGGACTGTCTTTAATCATGGCGAAGCGCCTAGAGTACTGGCGTCACCACCCATCGTTGCGAAACGTTATGTGGGTGGCAGCTGTACGCAGGTTCGCAGACCGGGACTCTAGGCACCCGGCATACCCGAAGGTATCCCGCGCACAGCCGCCATAACATCAGGCATAAAAAAGCGCCCGCTATCTTGAGGTGGACGCTGTGCGTCTAGAGTTTAACCGGGCTGCGAAACCCGGTCGCTGAATTTGCAGCGACCCCGGAAGATTAGGCAGCCATCTTCCGGGGGACAACCCTAAAAAGCTGTCGGAAACTTCCGAGTGTTGGCATGGCGGTTAACCGCATCGCTATCGGAGCGTCAGGCTGCTTCAACGACCCGATACGTACTCTGAACAAACCCATTCTGCGACACATACGTGTCGACATGGCGCAGTTCACGCTCACTGCCGATCTGGCTGAACAGGGGAACCCCTTTGCCCAACAGAACCGGAATACGGGTGATGATCAACTCATCGATCAGTCCTGCTTCAAGAAACGCCTGGATCGTTTGGCCCCCATCGATATACAGGTGTTTCATGCCGCGCTCGGCTAGCTGTTTGACGAGGGTGGTGACGTCTGCCGACATCACCTCAACCTTGCCCTGCACATGGATGGGTAGCGCTAATGATTGGTGCGAGAGGGCGATGACAGGCGTGCCTTTATAGGGCCACTCCGGGAAGGACACGACTTTTTCCAGGGTTTGCGGCCCATCACCAGCGCATCGACTGTGGCGATAAAACTGTCGTAGGTCAGGCCATTCAGTTGAGCGGTTTCGTACTCTGGCCGGTGCAGCCACTCGATATCACCGTCTGGCCGAGCGATGAAACCGTCGACGCTGGCCGCGATGAAGACGGAGCATTTGATATCCATTAAAAGTAAATCTCCTTGAACACATAGTCCTCTACAGTTTTGCACCAACCGCCCGTATCCCAAAGCCCGCAATACTCGCCAACTGCTCAACCGTCGCACCGCCTTTGCTGGCGATTCATACCGCTTAGGCGGCTTTTGTCGAGGAACTTTGTGGAAATACATTTTTTGACGCCCGCCGAATCATGGTTTTATAGGGCGGCGACGACCAAACTCATGAAGAAACCGGTGGATATCCAAGATGGATTGTATTTTTTGCAGCATTGTCCGAAGGGCCTCTCCCGCCCACATTCTGTGGGAGGACGAACACCATATGGCGTTCTTGTCGATTTTCCCCAACACGCCGGGTTTCAGTGTGGTGATCCCCAAGCAGCATTACGGCAGCTATGCGTTTGCGCAGTCAGATGCCGTGCTGGCTGATTTAGTCGTGGCGGCGAAGAAAACCGCGCTGCAGATTGATCGGGCGTTTCCTGACGTGGCGCGCACGGGGATGATGCTGGAAGGGTACGGCGTGGATCATCTGCACGCGAAGCTGTTCCCCATGCATGGCACGGGTCAGGACAGCGCATTCAAGCCCATCAGTTCCAAAGTGGATAAATTTTTTGAAGCCTATGAGGGCTATATCTCGTCCCACGATTTTGTGCGGGCAGATGATGCCGAATTGGCGCAGTTGGCGGCGCGCATCCGCTCGTTTGCTTAAGGATTATCTGGCGCTCTCCCCCCATCCAAATGTGGGGGCAGGCCTGAGAAATATAAAGAACGGTGAGGGGGCTTCGGTTGCCTGGATTTTTCAATGGGAGGATCAGAATTCTCCTATAGAGGGGGCGGTTTTTTTTTCCTAGTTTGGCTGCAACGGTTCTTAGGACGAGGACACTTTTCAGTGGCTCTGTTGCAGAGGATTGATTATGCCAATTTCCCTTATCCCGCACGCCAATTCTCAAAGTGGGCCTCCATCGCCCGCGGATAATTCACCTTTCACATTCACTTCATCCTCCGAGTCTGCCCAACCTGCACGCCCAAGCCTGGGCGGTTTTGCGCCGCCTGCACCGGCAGACGATCAAAAACAATTGCCCGTTTTCCCGCCCATCGAAACACGCGGAGGCCTGAGATCGCCCGGGCGATTCGGGCAACTTTCCGAGGGTACCGACCCTGTCGCTGTACGGCGCGAGAAACGCGCGCTTGTGCAGACGCCTGACAAACCTGCGCACAACACGTTGGGCCTGTTGGCGGGTCCGCACTCTCACTCCGCCGATGCAGATGAAACCCTTCAGGCGCAGTTAATTGCGCAGATGGGCAGTGTGCCGGATGCGCTGGTGACCGTGCCCGTGCGGTCGCTGATTTCTCAGCCGTTCGACATCTACAAGCGCGTGCTGAATCAGCCCGAGGTTTTAGCCTGGTTGAGGGGCAAGGGTTTTTCCCTGGACTCAGTGACGATCGGCAAAAACGCTGTATCGGGCCTTGTTACCCATAATGGCGTGACCTCTCGTCAGGCATACACCCTGCAAGACACCTCCGGTTGGTGGCAGGTATCGGCGCGTGTGATGCACGCGCTTGAGGCGTTAGACCCCACGCACCAGGGTGTGCCTTATGTCTCTATGAACAGCCAGCAAATTTCGCGGAATGTGGCGAGCTTGTTTTATGGCGTCAGTCCGCCACATACCGCCGAGCAAGCGAATGCGCTTGTGACAAGCCTGGAGGCAGGCTGGCCTGCGCTGTCTGCAGCGGAAACACACAATCACCCACTCCGGTCTGAATGGTCAACGCGTGCTATCAATGAGCTCGATGATCGAGAAAACCTCGCCGACGCGCTGGAACGCACGGCGCTGGGCGTTGCCGACAGTGGGCCATTATCGTTATCGGGTACCGAGTTTGAGGTCTCTCGAACAAACCCGTTGAAACGTGATGGTGAGGCCCGCACGCGCCTGGCCGAGCTGGTTGCACTCCCTGAGATGCAGGGTGTTCTGGCGGATCTGGAGCAAACCTTGCCGGACCAGGCGGTTCGTATCAGCGAAGGCCGTCTGCAAGTGCTGCAACCGACCCTGAATCAGTGGCTGGATGTACCTGTCAGTGATAGTTGGAGCCAGCCGTTGAAAGACGCATTAGCGGCGGTTGTCGCGTTGAGCGAGCAGACGGGTAACGCGCTCTACTCAGACGATCGCCACGATCTGCGGCAGGTCGCGAGGTCGATGGGCCTGGGTGCACTCGTTACCGCAGGGCAGGCTCGCGCCGCCGCCAAATGGTTGCGGACCCACTTCCCTCCGACTGCGCCCGTCGGCAATTATGCGAAGTTACTGCCTCAGGCGTGGGCTGCGGGCACCTTGTCGGCGAGCGACAAAACTACGTTGATTTCGCTGGCGACGGATCAAAAGTATGGCGCCAATACCATAGGGATCGCATGGGGGCGTCAGATCGTGACGCAAGTCGACCCGCAGGAAACAGCAGCCAGGGCAGACCAGATCTGGGACGAACTACTCAACACCCCGCAGGCCCAGCAGTGGGGTCGGGAACTCGCCCAGGCGTTGGGTTGGTATAAGGGGGAGGGTGATGACGATATCGATGCCGCGCAACGCAAAAGTCTGCTGACCGCCGCCATCATGCTCAGTGTCGAGCCTAATGTTCCCGCCGCCCAGGGAAGCGCCGCCGGTTATCAATTTTACACTCCGGCCAATATGGGCCGTGAGATGGGCGCTGTACGCAAAGACTTTGAAAAACACTTGATCGAGAAAAAAGGCGTGAGCGCACGTGCTGCGCCGTTGGTGGCTCATCTGTTCCTGGCACACGCCGCCCCGGAGTTTCTGGTGAAACCTGACCAGCAGGAGTCAACAAAGCTCCCTGAACCGCTACGTCTGTCTCCAGACAAAATACGCGTAGGCAGCCCGGCGTGGATGACGGTTAGCCTGGGCAGTGCATTGGCCGAAGTGTGGGGCGGTGCTGGAGCCAGTCGCGGCATGAGCCTGAATGAGCTTGGAGCACTGACCACCCTGGAAGCCGTCCAGCCGCAACAGCAAGCCCTGGCTATAGCACTGGGTGCAAAGCGGGTGCTCGATGTGGGAATCATGACCGGTACTGTGCCCCGGCGTAGCGACGGTAACTATACGCCCGGCGATTATCAGTTGGCTTCTGACGGCATTACTCGTCGTTCCGAGGCGGTCGAGCAATCCATAGTCACCCTGGGGACGGCACCGCCCACCCGTAGCAGCCTGGCAATCAAGGCGCTGAAACAAGCGTTCCCGGAGTTGACTGACAGTGAGATAGAAACAATCACAGTGAGAAAACCCGCCACTCAACACAGCCTCTCAGGTGTCGGCATTAATACGAAGTGGCCGACGTTGGTTGAGGCGTATGCAACGGGGGATCTTCATAAGAGTTGGTTTTCCTTCAGCCATCCTCGGATTACACAAGCGCAATTTGACGCCCGGATAAAGACACTTCCTCTTATTGCCAATCAGGTCAAGGGTGCCGTCGATCAATATCTGAGTGATGTCAAGGGGGCGATGCCCTCGCTTATGAAGATGAGTCTTGCAGACTTGCCGCTTGACGTTCGGCAGGCTATGGAATGGGGCGAGGTCCAGGTCTATAGGCTGCGTCGGGAAACCGGTGAAACGCAGCCCGAAGACGCCGGCAGGGGAAGTAAAGTCGCCGAGAATCGGGGTTGGCACGGGGTGCTGCTGCACAGCAAATACGAGGGAAAAAATCGGCTGCTCGAGTTTTTCCCCACGTCCGGGACGCTTATTGATCGCACGGCCAGTTTGGCGGGGAAAAGATGGAATATGAATGAGGGCGTCATCGAAGAAGAGACCGTGCCCAGATGGCGAAGTGGCACGAAGACACTTCGGTATTTGCGGGGCACTCAAGCACCTTTTGATTTCAACGCATACCTCACGGGGGAGGCGCCTCGTGACAATACCTCGTCGAAGGTCATCATTTCCAAAGTAGGGGCTTCCATGGCGGGGGCTGCGTCGAAAGGGTCGGGTGACAACCGCAATGAGTGGGTGCCTGACACCTTTGGCTCCGCCAAAAGCCAGGCGATTATCGACGTTATACTTTCGGGTAATTACATAGGCAACTATAGCGGGCATCGCCAGGCATTCATTGATCATGCGAATGCAGTGCTGCCCAGCGAAGATAACGTTCGGGGCTACGTCAATCGTCTGATGAGCAAAGAAAATGGTCGCGCGCTGGTGTCGATGATTTCGTTCATCGGCCCATTGGTTGACATCTATGAGGGCAATATCAAGGACGGCTTGAAAGGCTTGGCAATTGATACGTTGCTGTTTATTGGCGCGGGAGGATTACAGGCCACCCGCAAAGCATGGAACGCGATCAGGTTTGCATCACGGCTGAACAAGCAGGCATTTCGTGTCTCTGTTCTCAAGGAAGGCACTGCATTGCTGCGTGGGATATTTAATCCGAGTGAAGGCTTTTTTGGTCTGCCGAACCAGCCGAGTCGACTGGGAGATTTTCTAAGACGTGCGCGCAAGGGCGTTCCCGTCAGGATCGGGATGGGGGTGTACGTACCCGTTGATCTTTTCGCAAAGGCTCGCTTTACCAATGATGCTGCTCCCACCGTATCCGAGATGCTCAAGAAGGCGAACGCCAAGCCGATGACGCCCGTACAGGGCACGGTTAACCAGGTAACGCTGAAGGCCATCAAGGAGCAGGAAAAATGGTATGCGATCGATCCCGATAACGGTGTGCCGTTCGGCTCGCCCCTTCAAGGCTTTACCCCTCAAACCCCCTAGTGCCGACGGGCTGATGGAGTCGCTCGGCTAATTGGCTCGGCGACTACTCACCTCGGCGGGCACATCATCGCCGGCCATGCGCTTACGGAACAGCGCCGTCCTCGCCAATAGCAGCGTGGTCACCGGCACCGTGATCGACAACAAAATCGGAATCAACCACCCGTGCAATACCGGCCCGGACTTGAGTACCGAAAAGTAGATAATCGACGCCAACGCCACACACCACGCGCCCAGCGTCGAGGCCAGCGCGGGTGGGTGCATGCGCTGGAAAAAGTCCTTCATGCGCAGCAACCCGATTGCGCCGATCAACGCAAACAGGCTGCTCAGCACCAGCAATAGCGCCACGCTCACTTCAACCCATAACGGCATCATTCAATCACCTCGCCACGCAGCAGGAATTTGGCCAGGGCGAACGACCCGACAAAGCCAAACAGCGCAATCAGCAGCGCCGCTTCAAAGTAGGTGTCACTGGCATAGCGAATGCCGAGCACCAGCATCATCAGCATCGCCAGGATGTACAGATAATCCAGCGCCAGGACCCGGTCCTGCGCGGAAGGGCCTTTGAACAGGCGTAACAGCGTCAGCACCATCGCCAGGGAAAACAGGAACAGGCTGAACAGGATCGCATTGGAGAGCAGGGCGCTCATTCGAAGATCTCCATCAGGGGCCGCTCGTAGGCGTGTTTGAAGTGCTGGATAAACTGCGCTTCGTCATCCAGGTCGAACACGTGGATCAGCAAAATACTGCGGTCCAGCGCCAGTTCCGACCAGACGGTGCCGGGCGTGACGCTGGTGATCATCGACAGCACGGCCAGACCGTTGGCGTCGCGCAGGTCCAGCGAGATTTTCACAAACCGCGAGCGCGGTGGCCGCGAGCCGCAGACCAACACGCCCCATGCCACATGCAGATTGGAAACGATCACGTCGCGCCCCACCCGAAAAAACAGGCGGATGATCACGCCTGGGCGGCGGATGCGGATCGGCAACGGGCGCAGCGGTGCCATCAGCAGCGGCGCGAGAAAACCCAGCAGCGCGCCCAGCAACAGGTTGCCGGGGCTGATCGACAAGTTCAGCACCAGCCACAACACCCACAACGCCAGCGACAACCACGGGGCAGGCAACAGACGCTTCATGGCTGCACCTCCAACGCCGCGGTTTTGGCTTCAGGGCTCGGTATCGGACGCGTCGCCATCACCGCCATCACATAGTGTTCCGGGTTGTTCAGGCTCTCGGCGGTGGCTTGGGTGTAGCGCATCAACGGTTCGGCCTTGAAGGTCAGAATGATGCTCAGGCCGAGCAGGAAGAAGATCGGCAAGCACTCGTAGCGACGCAGCAGGGGCGATGGACGCTCTTCCGGGGTCCAGAAGCGCTGGATGCCCAGGCGGGCGAAGGCGATCAGCGAAGCCAGGCCGGACAGGATCAGGAGCGCCACCAGGCCCCAGGCGGCCGGCCGGATCGGTTCATCCACCGCGTTACCCAGGCCCATTGGGTTGACCAGCGCACTCAACAAGCTGAGCTTGCCGATAAACCCGGACAACGGCGGCATGCCGATAATCAGCAGCGCACAGGCGACAAAGCTCAAGCCGAGGAAGGCCATGGTCCAGGGAATCACCTGGCCGACCACGGCTTTCTGCTCATCGTCCAGGTTCACGCCGGGACGCGGATGCAGAGATTCCATGGCTTTGGGCAGGGCATCGATTTCTTCATCCAACGGCAGGTCATTGGCCGAGCGCGAACGCTCGATCAACTCAGCCAGCAGGAACAGCGCGCTCAAGGCCAGGGTTGAGCTGACCAGATAGAACAACGCGCCGGCGGTCAGGCTTGGCTGGGCAAAACCCACGGCCGACAACAGGATTCCGGCCGACACCAGAATGCTCAAACTCGCCATGCGCTCAAGCCGTTGCGCTGCCAACATCGCCAGCGCCGCGCAGATAATGGTCGCCATGCCGCCGTACACCAGCCAGTCGCCCCCAAACAGCGCCGAAGCACCAGCCTGGCCGGAGAACAGCAGGGTCCACAGGCGCAGCACGGTATACACGCCAACTTTGGTCATGATCGCAAACATCGCCGCCACCGGTGCGCTGGCCGAGGAATAGGCGGGCGCCAACCAGAAGTTCAACGGCCACATGCCGGCTTTAGCCAGGAATGCCGTCGCCAGAATCGCCGCACCTGCATGCAACAGGCCGCGATCCGCCTCCGGCACCAGCGGGATTTTCAGTGCCAGGTCAGCAAAGTTCAGCGTGCCGGTCACGCCGTAGATCATCGCCGCGCCAATCAGGAACAGCGACGACGCCAGCAGGTTGATCGCGATGTAATGCAACCCCGACGACACCCGCGCGCGGCCCGAGCCGTGCAACATCAAGCCGTAGGACGCGGCCAGCAGCACCTCGAAAAACACGAACAGGTTGAACAAATCCGCCGTGAGAAAGGCGCCGTACAGGCCCATCATCTGGATCTGGAACAGCGCATGAAAACTGGTACCGGCACGGTCCCAGCGGGCCATGGCGAACAGCAGCGCACTCACGCCGATAATGCCGGTGAGCACCAGCATCAATGCCGAGAGTTGATCCACCACCAGTACGATGCCGAACGGCACCTGCCAGTTGCCCGGCAGGTACACGCCGATTGAGCCCGGGCCGCCTTGTTGCGTCCAGTACAGCAGCAGAATGGCAATGCCCAGGCCGACAATGCTGGAGAACAGGTTGATTTTTGCCTTCAGCGGGCGACGTTTTTCGCCCAACATCAGCATCAGTGCGGCCGTCAGCAGTGGCAGCAGGATCGGCGCGACGATCATTTGGTTGACCCAATTCATTCCTTGGGCTCCCGGCCGTCCACATGGTCCGTACCGGTCAGGCCCCGGGAAGCCAGCAGCACCACCAGGAACAAGGCGGTCATGGCGAAGCTGATCACGATCGCCGTCAGCACCAGGGCTTGTGGCAGGGGATCGGTGTAGTGCAGCAGGTCTTGCGGCACGCCGTCCTTGATGATCGGCTCCTTGCCGATAAACAGGCTGCCCATGCTGAAAATGAACAGGTTGACCCCGTACGACAGCAGGCACAGGCCCATCACCACCTGGAACGTCCGTGGTCGCAGGATCAACCAGACGCCGGAGGCCGCCAGGACTCCAATGGCAATTGCGATGACTTCTTCCATCAGGCGGCTCCTTCCGTTGCGGCAACGGCTTTCGCCTGGTTGCTCGGTTTATGGGCCCGCACGGATTGGTGACCGAGGGCGGTGAGCATCAACAGCGTCGAACCGACGACCATGGCGTACACGCCGATGTCGAAGAACAGTGCGCTGGCAATATGGATATCGCCCAGCACCGGCAGGCTGAAATGCCAGGTGTGGGTCGTGAGGAAGGGGTACCCGGCAAACAATGCGCCAAGCCCGGTCAATGTTGCAGAGAGCAGGCCGAAGCCCATCCAGCGCATCGGCCGCAGGCTCATCTGTGCCTCGACCCACTGGGTGCCGGCCACCATGTATTGAAGGATAAACGCCACCGACATCACCAGGCCTGCGACGAACCCGCCACCCGGCTGGTTGTGGCCGCGCATAAACAGATAGAACGACACCACCAGCGCAATCGGCAGCAGCAGGCGCACGAGCACCGCCGGCACCATCATGAAGCCCAGGGCGGTGTCGCTGGCCTGGCGCGGGTTGACCAGGTCGGTGGCCACGTCCGGCGCCAACTGGCGCTGTTGTGCGGGCAGTTGCATGCTTTCTTTCGAGGGGCGGAACCGACGCAGCAGGGCATAGACCGTCAGCGCCACGGCGCCGAGTACGGTGATTTCGCCCAGGGTGTCGAAGCCACGGAAGTCCACCAGCATCACGTTCACCACATTGCTGCCGCCGCCTTCGGGAAGGGCGCGGCTGAGGTAGAACGAGGAGATGTCGTTGGGCGTCTGGCGGGTCAGCATCGCGTAGGACAACAGCGCCATGCCGCCGCCCACCACGGTGGACAGCAGGAAGTCACGCAGGCGACGGATGCGTGCCTTGCGCAGCGAACTGGGCAATGGCGACACCTCTTCGATGCGTCGTGGCAGCCAGCGCAGGCCCAGCAGGATCAGCACGGTGGTCACCACTTCGACCACCAGCTGCGTGAGCGCCAGGTCCGGCGCCGAGAACCACACGAAGGTGATGCACGTCATCATGCCGCACACGCTGACCATGGTCAGGGCTGCCAGCCGGTGATACTTGGCTTGCCAGGCGGCGCCCAAAGCGCAAGCGATTGCCAGCAGCCATAGGGTGACGAATACGACGGAACCCGGGATCTTCGGCCGGTCGCCCCAGCTGAGGCCACTGTTGAGCATTGGGATCAGCCCGGCCACCACCGCCGCCAATACCAGCAGGAATAGCTGGGTCTGCAGGCGCTTGGTGCTGATGCGTTTTTCGATTTTGCGCACGCCGCGCATCATCACTACCAGGCTGCGCTCGAACATGCGCTTGCCGTTGAAGTAGCTGATGACGGGCGGGTACTTGAAGCGACCGCGCTTGAGTTGCTTGCGCAGCAGCAGGTACAGCACCACGCCGCCGGACATGGCCACCAGGCTCATGATCATCGGTGCATTCCAGCCGTGCCAGATGGCCAGGCTGTACTCGGGCAGTACACCGCCGACAACCGGCAGTGCGGCGGCGGCGAGGATCGAACCGACTACCTGAGCCGGGAAAATCCCCACCAGCAGGCACGTGAATACCAGCAACTCAACCGGTGCGCGCATCCAGCGCGGCGGTTCATGAGGCGTGTGGGGCAGGTCGGTTGCGGGCGGGCCGAAGAACACGTCGACTGTGAAGCGCAGCGCATACGCCACGCTGAAGGTGCCGGCAATGGTCGCGATCATCGGCAGCGCGATTTCCACCCAGGCGGTCGATGAAACAAACACGGTTTCGGCGAAGAACATTTCTTTGGACAGGAAGCCATTGAGCAACGGCACGCCGGCCATGGATGCGCTGGCCACCATTGCCAGGGTCGCGGTAAACGGGATCAGCCGCACCAGGCCACTGAGCTTGCGGATATCCCGCGTGCCGCTTTCATGGTCGATGATGCCCGCCGCCATGAACAGCGAGGCCTTGAAGGTAGCGTGGTTGAGGATATGGAACACCGCAGCGACGGCGGCCAGCGGGCTGTTGAGGCCCAGCAGCAGGGTGATCAGCCCGAGGTGGCTGATGGTGGAATAGGCCAGCAGGCCCTTGAGGTCATTCTGAAACATGGCGCAGTAAGCGCCGAGGAGAAGGGTGATCGCGCCGGCGCCGCCGACGATCCAGAACCATTCTTCGCTGCCGGACAGCGACGGCCACAGGCGGGCCAGCAGGAACACGCCGGCCTTCACCATCGTCGCCGAGTGCAAATAGGCAGAAACCGGAGTCGGTGCCGCCATCGCGTGGGGCAGCCAGAAGTGGAAGGGGAACTGGGCGCTTTTGCTCAAGGCGCCGATCAGCACCAGGGCCAGCATCACCGGGTACAGCGAGTGCGCACGAATCTGATCGCCCGCCGCCAGCACCTGGTCCAGGTCATAGCTGCCGACGATATGCCCCAGCAGCATCACGCCGGCCAGCAGGCACAAACCGCCCGCGCCGGTGACCATCAAGGCCATATAAGCCCCGCGCCTGGCGTCGGCGCGGTGGTGCCAGTAGCCGATCAGCAGGAACGAGAACAGGCTGGTCAGTTCCCAGAAGAACACGATCTGGATCAGGTTGCCGGAAATCACCAGGCCGAGCATGGCGCCCATAAAGGCCAGGAAAAATGCGAAGAAACGCGGCACCGGGTCGTCCGGCGACATGTAGTAGCGCGCATACAGCGACACCAGCGTGCCGATACCCAGCACCAGCATCGAGAACAGCCAGGCAAACCCGTCCATGCGCAACACGAAGTTCAGCCCAAGGCTGGGCAACCACATGAATTCTTCGCGGATCACGCCACCGTGGGCGATCTGGGGGTAGAGCAGGGCGACTTGAATAGTGCCGACCAAGGCCACAAGGCCGGCCAGCAGGGATTCGGTGTTACGTGCATTATGCGGCAGCAAGGCCGCCAGACAGCTGCCGATAAAAGGCAGCAGCAGTAGAACTATCAGGGACATAGGCTTCTAATCTGCGGGAGTTTGGGATGCATCATACGTGCCGCTTTCTCGATCACCAAACGGCAAGGTGTGGCAGGATCCTACAAGGTAGGCCGAAAACCCCGGTTTAGCATTGTTTCAGGTGAACCCATTCCAGCAAGCGACACCCTACACTGTGGGAGCCGGGCTTGCCCGCGATGGCGATCTGACAGCCACCACCAGCAGTCTGACCCTACCCTTGCTGTTCCTGTTCCCTTTCATCGCGTAGTTCGAGCGCCTTCTGCCCCTTCGTCTTCAACTCACTCACAATCACGGCCGCCACAATCAACGCCGCCCCGACCATCGCAATCGGCGGGAAGCGCTCACCGGCAATTCGCCCGATCACGCCTGCCCACACCGGTTCACCGGCATAGATCAGGGTGGCGCGTGTCGGCGATACACTTTGCTGCGCCCAGTTCATGGCGACCTGGATCACTGCACTGGTCAAACCCAGGCCCACGGCGCTGAACAGCAGCAGCCAGGAGAACCCGGGCAAGGCTTCACCCATCGGCACCACCATCAAAAACGACAACAGCGATGCCGTGGCCAATTGCACGACGGTCACCCGACGCACATCCACCTGCCCGGCAAACGCGCTGATCAGAATGATTTCGGCCGCCACTGCCACGGCGCAGATTAACGTGGCAATTTCGCCAGGGCTGAAGTTCAGCGAGGCGCCGGCCGGGCCGGTGAGCAGCATCAACCCGGTAAACGCCAGCATGATGCCGATGGCCGGCATCAGCCCCGGCCGGCGCCCCAGCACCAGCCACTGCAGCAGTGGGACAAACGGCACATACAGCGCAGTAATGAATGCCGATTGGCTGCTCGGAATGGTCTGTAACCCGATGGTTTGCATGCCGTAGCCGAACATGATCGACGTGCCAATGAAGGCGCCGGCTTTCAATTCAAACAGGGTCAGGCCGCGCAGGGTGCGCAATGAAAAGAAGCCCACCACGATGGCCGCCGCTGCAAATCGCAGGCCGACAAAAAACATCGGGCCGCTGACGGTCATGGCGTGTTGCACGAGCAAAAACGTGCCGCCCCAAATCATGGTGATGACCACCAGGATGCATTCGGCTTTGCTGAAACGGTTGAAACGTGTGGAAACGTTCGGGGCAGTCATGGCGGCTCGGTCTTGCAAGGGAAAGGCACGGACCGCACAATGCGCCGCACGCTGGGCAGTATACTGCGCACACCTACCTATTGAGCAATATAGTGCACAAAGAAAATCCACAACGGGCCTCGGTCCTGCAACACGTCAGCCAGAACGTTCGTCGTCTGCGGCATGCTGCCGACTTGAGCCAAACCGCGCTATCGGAGAAGTCCGGGGTCAGCCGACGCATGCTGGTGGCTATCGAGGCGGGCGAGAAAAACGTCAGCCTGTCCACTCTGGACCGTGTGGCCGAAGCGTTGGACGTGGCCTTCAGCGACCTGATCCAGGCCCCGGATGCGGGTGACCACAGCCGCATCAACGAGCTGGCCTGGGCCGGTGACATTCCCGGCAGTAAAGCCGTATTGCTGGCCAAAGCCACCGCCCGCCGCGAAGTGGAATTGTGGGAGATGCGCCTGGAACCAGGTGATCGTTACAACCCTGAGCCAGACCCGGAAGGCTGGAGCGTGCAGCTGTTCGTCTTCGAAGGCCGCCTGACGCTGATTCTGGATGGCGAAGAACAGCACGTCGCCGCCGGCGAGTTCTACATGTTCGCCAGCCGTCAGGCCCACGGCTATCGCAATGACGGTGAGGTGGCCGTGCGCTTTGTGCGCAACGTGGTGATCTAACTGTTTACCAGGCAACAGTAGATGCACACTTTGCTGGTTTGACGCGTGGTCAATCGCCGTGTTTTACCAGCAACTCACTGATTTTATTGCTGATTAAATTCAGGCACGACTCCTGCAATCACCTAGGTATCTCATCGGAGCCTGGAGTCGGCCCATGTCAGCCCATCCTCAACACCCTGCCCATATCATCCGCTCGGATGCCGAAGCCATTGAGGTCGCCACTCGGTTGGCCGCCCGCTTTGCCGTCGACGCCAGCGTGCGCGACCGCGAGAGGCGCCTGCCCGTCGACGAGCTTGACGAATTTTCTGCCAGCGGCCTGTGGGGTATCACCATTCCCAAGGCCTACGGCGGCGCCGAGGTGTCCTATGTAACCGTGGCCGAGGTGATCAAGTTGATATCCGCCGCCGACCCGTCCCTGGGGCAAATCCCGCAAAATCACCTGGGCGTGGTGGACATCCTGCTGCAAACCGCCAGCGAGGAACAAAAGCGTCACTACTTCGGCAAGGTCCTGGCGGGCTACCGATTCGGCAACGCCTTCTCTGAGGCCAAGAGCAAAAACGCCGGCACGTTTGACACCCAGATCCGTTTCGAGGGCGACACCGCGCAAATCAACGGCGAAAAGTTTTACTGCACCGGCGCGCTGTTCGCCCATCTCGTGCCCACCGTCGGCAACGACGAAAACGGCCAGGCCTTCATTGCGTTCGTCGAACGTGATGCGCCGGGCCTCACGGTCGTCGACAGCTGGGACGGCTTCGGCCAGCGCACCACTGCCAGTGGCGGCGTGACGCTGGATGGCGTCAGTGTGCCGCTGAGTGCGGTCATCCCCGCACACCTGGCCTTCGACCAACCCACCGCCAACGGCCCGATCTCGCAGATTATCCAGGCAGCCGTCGATACCGGTATCGCCCTGGGCGCGCTGGAACAGGCGAAATCGTATGCGCGCCAGGCACGCCCGTGGATCGACAGCCAGCAGGATCACGGCTGGCAAGACCCGTTCACGATTGCGGCCATTGGCGACCTGGAGTGGCGCGTGCACGGCACCGAAGCCATCCTCGCCAAAGCCGGCAAGGCGGTTGACCTGGCCCTGGCCGAGCCGAATGCAGACACCGTGGCCAACGCCTCGCTGGTGGTCGCCCAGGCCAAAGTCCTGTCGGCTGAAACCGCTTTGCTCGCCAGCAGCAAACTCTTCGAACTGGCCGGCACCCGCTCGGTCACGGGCAAGCACAACCTCGATCGCTTCTGGCGCAACGCGCGCACCCACACCCTGCACGACCCGGCACGCTGGAAATACCACTTGATCGGCAACT
The DNA here is from genome assembly GCF_053345295.1 of Pseudomonas sp. M5A4_2d. NCBI lineage: Bacteria > Pseudomonadati > Pseudomonadota > Gammaproteobacteria > Pseudomonadales > Pseudomonadaceae > Pseudomonas > Pseudomonas sp. M5A4_2d. The sequence continues at coordinate 25,198 of NZ_JBKEZW010000006.1, forward strand.
TTGTGCTCAACGGCGTGAAGCCTGCACGCCACGCCTGGAACTGAGGAGCCTGACCCATGACCGCACTCAACGAAGCACTGAGCCACACACTGAACCACCCACTGCATCAGGCGCGCCAACTGTTGGAGAACAGTCGGCGCTTTGTCCAGGCCAGCGATGACCCCTATGTGATCAGCCGCTTCGGCGATGTACAGATTCGCATCGACGTGGCCGCCGCGCTGCTGGAACGCGCCGACACCCATCCCAGCCCCGTGGCCTTGACCGAAGCGCAAATCGCCGCCGCCGAAGCCCTCATTGCTGCCAGCAATGCTGAATTCGAACTGACCGGCCAACGCACCGCGCTGCCGTCGACCCTCGACGACCCGCTGCGCCGCAAATACCAGGCTGTCGGCAACTACCACCTCAACGGAGTGCTTTGATGTCCCGTGAAATCCGTTTGAATGCCTTCGACATGAACTGTGTCGGCCACCAATCCCCCGGCTTGTGGGCGCATCCGCGTGACCGCTCGTGGCAGTACAAGGACCTGGAATATTGGACCGATCTGGCGAAAATCCTTGAACGCGGCAAATTCGACGGGCTGTTTATCGCCGACGTGCTGGGCATCTACGACGTGTACAACGGCAACGGTGACGCGGCGATTCGCCAGGCCGCGCAAGTGCCGGTCAACGATCCCTTGTCGCTGATTGCGCCGATGGCCCTGGTCACCGAACACCTGGGCTTTGGCCTCACCGCATCGTTGTCCTTCGAGCATCCGTACCCGTTTGCCCGCAGGCTTTCCACCCTTGATCACCTGACCAAGGGCCGCGTTGGCTGGAACATTGTCACGTCGTACCTGGAAAGCGGCGCCAAGAACCTCGGCCAGAAAGCCCAGACCGAACACGACGCGCGCTATGACTATGCCGAGGAATACCTGGAAGTTTGCTACAAACTCTGGGAAGGCAGTTGGGAAGAGGGCGCCGTACTGCGTGACCGCGAACGGCGGATTTTCAGCGACCCGAGCAAGATCCACGAGATCCGCCACGTTGGCAAACACTTCCAGGTGCCCGGTATTCACCTGTGCGAGCCATCGCCGCAGCGCACGCCGGTGCTCTACCAGGCCGGTGCGTCCAGCCGTGGCAAGCAGTTCGCCGCCGAACAGGCCGAGTGCGTGTTCGTCGCCGCGCCATCCAAGGTGCTGCTGAAAAAGACCGTCGCCGACATCCGCCGCCGCGCCGCTGAGGCGGGGCGTGATCCGAAGAAAATCCTGATCTTCAACTTGCAGACGGTGATCGTCGGCGAGACCGACGCCAAGGCGAAAGCCAAGTTCGAGGAGTACAAATCCTACGTCAGTTACGAAGGTGCAATGGCGCTGATCTCCGGCTGGACCGGCATTGATTTCAGCCAGTTCAAACCGGATGAGCCGCTCAAGCATGTGCACACCAATGCCATTCAATCGGCCGTGGAAGCCTTCTCCACGGCGGACCCGAACAAGGTCTGGACACCCAACGAGCTGGCCGATTGGGTTGGCATTGGCGGCTTTGGCCCGCTGTTTGTCGGTGGCCCCGAGACCGTGGCTGACCTGTTGCAGGAGTGGGTCGAAGAGACCGATGTGGACGGCTTCAACCTGGCCTACGCGCTGACCCACGAAACCTTTATCGACGCCGTGGACTTGCTGGTGCCGGAGTTGCAAAAACGCGGCGTGTACAAGACCGAATACGCCCAGGGCACCTTGCGCGAAAAGCTGTTCGGCGAGGGCGCGCGGCTGGCGTCGAACCATCCGGGTGCCGGCTATCGCGATTTGTCGGGTTCACACAAAACCACTGTGGGAGCGGGCTTGCTCGCGAATGCGGACTGACATTCAACATCAATGTTGACTGAACCGGCGCTTTCGCGAGCAAGCCCGCTCCCACAGGTTGATCTTCATTGTTTGATCTAATTCAGCCAGCGGACCACCGCACGCTTAACCACCCAATAGGAGTATTACCCCTATGAGCGTGTACGAACTCAAACGTCCGCAGGTGCTGGAATGGCCCGCTGAACGGCTCGACCATTTACCCAGAGCCCAGGCGCAATTGCACCACTGGGCGCAGATTACCCCGCTGCACATCGCCTTGCGGCACAAGCGCCAGGGCCAGTGGTATGCGTGGCGCTGGATCGATGCCTTGCGCGATGTGGAGCGCCTGGCCGACGGCCTGCGCCAGCAGGGTTTCGGTGAGCAATCGCGGCTGGCCCTCAGCGGTGCTTTCGAGCCCAACCTGTTGCTGTTGGCGCTGGCCGCACAGTCCATCGGCGGGCACGTATTGACCCTGGCCGATGACTTGGAGCCCGAAGCCCTGTACCAGCAGCTATGGCGCATTCATCCCACTCATTCTTATGCGCAGGGGCGTCAGCAGGTGCGGCATTGGCAGTCCGCCAACCTGTTGGATTTTAACCAACTGCTCGGCCCGGTAGACCCGGCGCAACATCTGCATCGCTGGTGGCAATCAAGCGGTGAAACCGTGTTGTGGAGTGAGGAGGGCACTCACTGGCAAGGCGGCCTGAAGGAGGTCCTGGAGCAATGGCTGAACAGCGGCCACGGCCTGGCATTTCCGGAAAGCCTCGCCTCGGCCCGGCGCGATTGCAGCGAGGTCGCGCCGACCGGCCTGCTGCTGTCGCCCGAGCGCTTGCAGCACGTGGCTGACGCTATCGAGCGTCGCCTCGCGCCCCCCGGCACCTGGCGTCGACGCCTGTGCGATTGGGCCATTGCGCACCCGCAAAGTGGCTTGCGGCGCCTGATCAAAAACCGCGTGCGCAAACTGCTGGGCTTCCAGCGCCTGGCTTACATCTGGCAGCCACCCAGCACGCAAAAGCCCCACAACGACCCAGCATGGCTGGCTGAATTCAAACGGGACATCGCATGAGCCAGGCCATTCTCCAGGTGCGGGATATCTCGCTGTCGTTCAAAGGGGTCAAGGCGATCAATGCCTTGTCCTTCGAGGTGCAGCGCGGCGAAATCTGTGCGCTGATCGGCCCCAATGGCGCCGGCAAAAGTTCGTTGCTCAACGTGCTTAACGGCGTGTATCGCTTTGACGCTGGTGAAATCGTTTTTGAGCAACACCACTTCCACCGCATCGACCCGTTGGGCGCCGCGCGTCGCGGCATCGGCCGCACGTTCCAGAACAACGCGCTGTTCAAGAAGATGAGCGTGCTCGACAACATCCTCACCGGCCTGTCGCGGCATATGCGCACCACCTTTATTGAACAAGCCCTCGACTTGCCGCGCGCGCGTCGAGAGGCCGAAGCGTTTCGCCTGCGTGCTCAAGGCATTCTCGAATTCCTCGAACTGCAAGCCCATCGCGATGTGCTGGTGGGCAACCTGTCCTATGGCCTGCAAAAGCGCGTAGAGCTTGGCCGCGCGTTAATCGCCGGCCCCAGCCTGTTGCTGCTGGATGAGCCCATGGCCGGGATGAATGCCGAGGAAAAACAGGAAATGGCCCGCTTCGTCGCCGACGTGAACCGCGACCTGGGCACCACCGTGGTGTTGATCGAACACGACATGGGCGTGGTCATGGGCTTGTCCGACCATGTGGTGGTGCTCGACTACGGGCGCAAGGTGGGCGACGGCACGCCCGCCCAAGTACAGGCCAACCCGGATGTGATCGCGGCTTATCTGGGAGTCACACACTGATGACCTTCTTCTTCGAAACCCTGCTCGGCGGCCTGCTCGCCGGCACCCTGTATTCGCTGGTCGCCATCGGCTTCGTGCTGATCTACAAGGCCAGCGGCGTGTTCAACTTCGCCCAGGGCTCGATGCTGCTGTTTGCCGCCCTGACCTTTGTCAGCCTGCATGACCAGGGTGTGCCGTTTGCCCTGGCGTTGTTGCTGACGGTGATTGTGATGATCGTTGGCGCCTTGCTCATCGAGCGTCTGGTATTGCGGCCGCTGGTCAATCGCTCGCAGATCACCCTGTTTATGGCCACCTTGGGCCTGTCGTTCATTATCGAAGGCCTGGCCCAGGGCGTGATGGGCTCGCAGGTGCGCGCGCTGGATTTGGGCATCGACGATGTGCCGCTGTTTGTCGGGCCGCTGATGCTCAGCCAGTTCGACCTGATCGCCGCGGCAGCCGCCGTGGTGCTGGTGACCGTGCTGGCACTGCTGTTCAACAAGACGCGCATCGGTGTGTCGCTGCGTGCGGTGGCGGATGACACCACAGCGGCGCTGTCCATCGGCATCAACCTCAACCGCATCTGGCAGATCGTCTGGGCGGTGGCCGGCATTGTCGGCCTGGTGGCGGGCCTGTTGTGGGGCGCGCGCCAGGGCGTGCAGTTTTCCCTGTCGCTGGTGGTGCTCAAGGCCCTGCCGGTATTGATCATCGGTGGCTTCACCTCGATCGGCGGGGCGATCGTCGGCGGGCTGATTGTCGGCGCGGCGGAGAACCTCGCCGAGGTGTATATCGGCCCGCTGATCGGCGGCGGCATCACGCCATGGTTCGCCTATGTATTGGCCCTGGCCTTCCTGTATATCCGTCCCGCCGGCCTGTTCGGCGAGCGCGCCATCGAGCGAGTCTGAAACCATGTCGATTCCCGTTGCTCAACAAACTGCGCCGTTGCTGTTGATTCAGCGGCGTGTGCCCTGGGGCCTTATCGGCCTGTTCGTGCTGGCCTTTATCGTGGTGCCGCTGTGGGGCAATGATTATTGGCTGAATGCGATCCTGATTCCATTTTTGGTGTTGTCACTGGCCGGGCTGGGCTTGAACCTCTTGACCGGCTACACCGGGCAAACCTCGGTGGGCGCGGCCGGGTTCATGGCCGTTGGTGCGTTTGCCACCTACGGCTTTCTGCTGCGCCTGCCGGAGTTGGGCTTGCCGGTGGCGCTGCTCGGTGGCGGGATCATCAGTGCATTAGTGGGGTTGGTATTTGGCCTGCCCAGCTCGCGGATCAAGGGCTTCTACTTGATGGTCACGACGCTGACGGCGCAATTCTTCCTGGAATGGCTGTTCGTCAAATTCCCCTGGTTCTACAACTACGGTTCCTCCGGCACCATTTCCGCGCCAAAACTCGCACTGTTCGGCCATGACCTCAATACGCCGCTGGGCCGCTACCTGCTGACCCTGGTCACGGTGCTGCTGCTGACCTGGACCGCCGTCAACCTGGTCCGCAGCCAGGTCGGCCGCAACTGGATGGCGATTCGCGACATGGACACCGCCGCCGCCGTGGTCGGCATCCCGGTAGTGCGCTACAAGCGCTTGGCCTTCGCCGTCAGTTCGTTCTATCTCGGCATTGCCGGCGCGCTGTGGGCTTTCGCCTACCTGGGCACCGCCAGCGCGAGCAGCTTCGACATCAACCGCTCGTTCCAGATCCTGTTCATCATCATTATCGGTGGCATGGGCAGCATCGCCGGCAACTTCGTGGGCGCGGCCTTTATCAGTCTGCTGCCGATCTTTCTCAGCCATGCCGGGCAGGCGTTGTTCGGTGGTTCGGTGGACGCGGGGCAGTTGCAGAACCTGCAGAAAATCATCTTTGGCGTGTTGATTATCGTGTTCCTGATCAAGGAACCCGAAGGGTTGATCCGCCTGCTGCACAACCTGCGTGACCGTCTGCGGCAGTGGCCGCTGCGCTTCTAACATTCCCTCAAGAGCATCCAATATGCGTGCAACCTTCAAACGTTCTCTGGTCGGCGCGGCCTTCGCACTGGCTGCCCTGGCCGGTGCGGTACCCCAGGCAGTGGCGTCGCCCGACCAGCAATTTATCCCGTTAGCTACCTATCGTGTGGGCGCCTACGCGTCCAGTGGCGTGCAAGTGTGGGCCGGGATGATCGATTACCTGCGCTATATCAATGAGGTCGAAGGCGGCATCAACGGCGTCAAATTGGTGTGGCAGGAATGCGAGACCGAATGGACGGCGGAGAAGGGCATCGAGTGCTACGAGCGCTTCAAGAATGGCCTGGATGGCGCGCCGGTTGCGGTCTATCAGCCTAATGGAGCACCGGCCGCTTATGCCCTGAGCGAGCGGGCGGAGGTGGACAAGATCCCGCTGATTACCCTTGGCTACGGACGCACCGAAGCCACCGACGGCACGGTGTTCCCGTATAACTTTCCGGTGATGCTGACCTTCTACAGCGAAGCGTCGACCCTGGTGAACTACATCGCCCAACGCGAGGGTGGCTTCGACAAACTCAAGGGCAAGAAGATCGCCACGGTGTATCACGACTCGGCCTACGGGCGTGAAACCCTCGGCCCGTTGAAACTGTTGGCTGAGAAATACGGCTTTGAAAATATCCAGATTCCGGTGGCCGACCCCGGCAACGAACAGTCGGCGCAGTGGCGTCAGGTACGCCAGGCCAACCCGGACTGGGTGTTCCTGCGCACCTGGGGTGTGTCGACCCCGGTGGCGGTGAAAACCGCTGCGCGTTTCGGCTTCCCGGTGGACCACATCATCGGCGATATCTGGGCCAGTTCCAGCGAAGACGTGTTGCCCGCAGGCGCCGCGGCCAAAGGTTACCTGGCGCTCACGCCATACCCGGCCGGTGCCGATTTCGAGATCCACAAACGCCTCAAGCAGTCCGTCCTCGACAAGGGGCACAGCGACCTCAAAGACCTGAAAAACTTCGGCAGCGTCTACTACAACTCGGGTCTGGTAAACGCCGCCGTGGCCGTGGAAGCGATTCGCACCGCCCAGGCCAGGTTCGGCAAGCGCCCATTGAATGGTGAAGAAGGTCGCTGGGGCCTGGAGCACTTGAACATCGATGACGCGCGTCTCAAAGCCATGGGCTACCTGGGCCTGATGCAGAACCTCAAACTGTCGTGCCGCGACCACGAAGGTGGCGGCTCGGCGCGGGTGCAACAGTGGGACGGTGCCAACTGGACGCTGATCAGCGACTGGATCGCCGCCGACCGTGCATTGCTGCGCCCGTTGATCGATGAAAAGTCCGCCGCGTTCGCCAAGGAAAAAGGCCTGACGCCGCGCACCTGCACGGGGGACGAATAAGCCATGAGTCAGCCCGCCGCTGAACCCGCGCACCCGTCGCTGCTGACGGTCAACGACATCGAAGTGATCTACGACGGCGCGATCCTGGCGGTCGCCGGGGTCTCATTGACGGTGCCCAAGGGCGCCATCGTTGCCTTGCTCGGCGCCAATGGCGCCGGCAAGAGCACCACGCTCAAGGCGATTTCAGGGCTGGTGCGTGCCGAGCGGGCCGAAGTCAGCCGCGGCATGATCGAGTATGCCGGCCGCGATCTGGCCGGCATCGACCCCAGCCATCGCGTGCGCCAGGGCATGGTCCACGTGTTGGAAGGCCGGCATGTGTTCGGCCAATTGACCGTGGAAGACAACCTGCGCAGCGGCGGCTTTGTGCGGCGCCTGAGCCGCAAAGACATGGAACACGACCTGGAACGCCTCTACGCCTGGTTCCCCCGACTCAAGACCAAGCGCCATACCCGCGCCGGGCTGACCTCTGGCGGTGAGCAGCAGATGGTTGCCATCGGCAGGGCATTGATGACACGCCCCACGTTGGTGCTGCTCGACGAGCCGTCCATGGGGTTGGCGCCGATGATCGTGCAGGAGATTTTCGAGATCATCGCGCAGCTCAACCGCGAGCAGCAGGTGAGCTTTCTGATCGCCGAGCAAAACATCAACGTCGCGCTTAACTATGCGTCCCAGGGCTACGTGCTGGATACTGGGCGCGTGGTCTTGAGTGGCAGCGCCACAGAGTTGCTGGCGCGGGGCGATTTGCATGATATTTATCTGGGTAAACAGTAAGGGCGAATGTGCATGACTGAATCCATCCGCAACGCTGATGTGCTGATCATCGGTGGCGGTCTGAGCGGCACGATGTTGGCGGTGCAACTGCTGCGCTTGCCCGGGCAGCGGCACATCCTGGTAATCGAACCGCGTGCCGAGCTTGGCCGTGGCGAGGCCTACAGCGCCGTCGAATTGGGCCACACCCTCAATGGTAACGCCGCGCGCATGAGTGTCGACCCGGACAACGCGGATGACCTGGCGCAATGGCTCACCGGCTACCTTGACGCCGGTGGTTGGCCGCAGGCGCACCAGCAGCCTGTGCCGATCAGTGAGCTGTTCCCGCCACGCGGGATTTTTGGTTTGTACGCGCAGCAGAGGTTGGCGGAGGCTACGGCGCTGTCAGCGTCCACGGTCGAGCACATCCGTGCCGAGGTAGTCGACCTGATCGTGGACGAAACCTCCACACGCTTGACCCTCGATAACGGCCAGCAACTGCGCGGCGCCTACGCAGTGTTGGCCACCGGTATGTTCCCGGCGGCGCGCACACCACAGACCGAGTCCAGCGGCTTGAACGCAGCGGCGGTGGACCCGTGGGACGTCCAGGCCATGACCCGGATCGACCCGCAATCGACGGTGCTGATTATAGGTTCCGGGCTGACCATGGTGGATGCCGTGGTATCCCTGGAGCAGGCCGGTCATCGTGGGCCGATCGAGATTTTCTCGCGCCACGGCTTGTTGCCCCATGTGCGCCGACAGCCGCCGAGCTGGGAAGATTTTCTCGCCGCTGACCCCAGCCTGCGCAGCCCTCGGCAATTGCTGCGCGAGGTGCGGCGCCAATGCCGCATCGCGCAGGCCCAGGGCATCGACTGGCAGGCGCCGCTGGACACGGTTCGCGCGCATATCGGGCGCCTGTGGAGCCAGGCTGGCGAGCGCGAGAAACGCCAGTTCGTGCGCCATGTACGGCCCTGGTGGGAAAGCCATCACCATCGCTCGCCGCCGTTGAGTGCGCAGTTGGTGGCGCGATTGCAGGAGGAAGGGCGACTACGCATTCAGGCGGCGTCGTTCAAGGGCCTGGTCGCGTCCGATGACGCAGTGACGATCAACGTGCGTCGTCGGGGCGAGCAGTTGGTTACTCAGGTGTCGGGCGCGGCACTGATCAATTCCAGCGGCATTGAATACGATTGGCGCCGCGTGGCCCGGCCGTTGCCGCAGCAGTTGCTCAAGCGCGGGTTGATCCAGCCCGGGCCGCTCGCGCTGGGGATTGCGGCGGAGGTGTCGGGCGCCGTTGTCGATGCCGAAGGCAAGGTCAGCCAGCGACTGTTCGCCATGGGCCCGCCGTTGCGCGGGATGTGGTGGGAGAGCACGGCGGTGACTGATGTGGCGATTCAGGCCAAGGCGCTGGCGGCAAGGTTGACGCAACACTAACTGTGGGAGCTGGCTTGCCTGCGATAGCGGTGGGTCAGCTAGAAATGTGTCAACTGATACACCGCCATCGCAGGCAAGCCAGCTCCCACATTTTTGATCTCCACTGATCTTGAGAGTGTATTCAACTTCCTGCTTTTACGAACCCAGGCTTGAGCCCAAACACTTCAACCCCTTGGGCCGTCGACTGCCCGGTCGTCACCTTCACCCGCTCCACCGGCTTATCCATCGCCGCCCGATACTCCACGGTCATGTCATCGCGGTTAATGGCCTGGCTCGGCACCACGATCGCCTGCTCATTGTTGTAAGTCACAATGGTCAAGCGTGCGCTCATCCCCAGCCGCACCCGTTGCAACTGCTGGGCGGTGAGCTTGGGAATCGACAATGTCACCGGAAACTGCGCGCTGCCCTGGCTATCGCTGGCAATCGCCAGGCCGCTGACCACACTGACGGACCCGGTCAGCCGCTCACCGTCGAACCCATCGCCCATCACCTCTACCGCCTGGCCCTGGTGCAATTGGTTGATGTCCAACTCCGACACCCTGGCGACAATTTTCAGCCGCTCGATGTTGGCCAGGCCGAACAGCACCTGCCCCTGGCTCACCTTGCTGCCGGCCTGGACCGGCGCGTTGTTATTACCGCCACTTTGAGGTGAATTATTATTGCCGGGGGCGGGCACCACGATGCCGGAGAAAGGCGCCTTGACCTCCTTGCCATCGAGCAACGTGTGCAGCGCGTCGTACTTCACCGTGGCGTTGATCAGTTCCATATCAGCGATTTGCCTGTATTCGCCCTGGCCCTGCGCCTGTGCCTGCTGCAAATCGCTGCGTGCAGAGGCGAGGTCCAGTTGCTGCTGTTGGGTCTGTTGCTTGAGGTCATCCAGTTCGTTGCGCGGGATGATGCCGCGCTTGAACAGGTTTTCACTCTCGGTGAGTTTGCGCTGGGTGTTACCGGCGGTCATTTCGGCGGTGCGCAGGCTGCGACGCGCGCGGCTGACGGCGGGGCTGCTGTCCCAGTCCTGCATCTCTTGCACGGTGCGCCGGGCCTTGAGCTGGGCGGACAAGGCATCGCGCAGTTGCACTTCAAGGGTGGCCGGGTCCATGCGCAGCAGCACCTGGCCGGCTTCGACCCGTTGGCCCTGTTCCACCAGGTTGGCCAGCACGTTACCGTCGAACGGCGCGGTAAGGGTGAGGGTGGTGTCGGGTTCGATCTTGCCCACCAGACCAATCTGATGCACCAGCGAGTCAGGCTTCACGGCCAGCCATTGTTCGGCTGTGTTCGTCTGCCCGGCATCGCTGCGGTGGCTGAGCGCGGTCACGCCGGCGCCTGTCAGCAGCACGATCAACGCAGCGCCCAGCAGGCGTTTTTTATTAGTAGTCATTGAGGGCGATTTCCCAACTTTCCAGGGTCATGCCCAGTGTCAGGTCGAACTGGGTCTGGGCGTTCAAATAAGCGATCAGCGCGTTGAGCTGCGCGTTCTCGGCATTGCGCAGGTCGGCCTCGAAACTCAGCACCTGGAAGTTGGTGGAGCGCCCGGCGCTGAGTTTCTCCCGCTCGATCTCGATCTTGCGTCGTGACAGTTCCACGGCACGCTGGGAGATTTCATATTGGCGCCAGCGGGTGCCAAGGTCACGCACCACGTCGTTGACGTTGCGCTCCAGCTCCTGGCGCGCATCGGCGATGCGGATCTCCTGATCCTCCACATTCACCCGTGCTCGCACCTCGGCCTGGCGCGTGCTGATGTCGCCGATCGGGATCTGCACCTGAACACCGGCGTAGCTATTCCAGGTGCGGTTATTGCTGTTGCCATTGTCGATGTTGCTGTTGCTGTAGGCATCGCGTACCTGGTTGGCCCCGGCCACCAGATCCACTTGCCAGCGTCCGGAATCCTTGGCGATGACCAGGTTGAGGTCGGCCTGCTGGCTACCGAGCAGGGCGGCGAGGTACTCCGGCTGCTGGGTTTGCGCGAGGTTGAAGGCCTGGCGCTTGTCGATGATCATTGGCTTGGCTTCCAGGGCCTCACTGGCGCGGATCGGCGTCGACAGGTCCAGGGCCAGCAGGCGCAATAAGGCCAGGCGGCTGGTGTCCAGCTGGTTGCGGGCTTCTTCCACACCGAGTTGCTGAGTCGCGATATCGGCTTCGGTCTGCACGATTTCGAACTCGGCCATGCGCCCCGCGCTGATCAGCGCCTTGTTCACTTCCAGCAGGGTGTTGGAGCGTTTCAGGGCATCCTGGACGATGCTCAACTGCTCCTGGGCGCGCAGCAATTCACGGTAAGTGGCGATGATCTGGCTGATGGTCTGCGCCACGGTGGCCTTGAGGTTCAGGCGGTTGGCCTGCTCCGACAGGCGCGACAGGCGCAGCGGCGCGGTGGTGGCGTCCCAACCTGCGCCGCGCATCAGCGGCTGGATGAGCGCCAGGTCCAGGCCATCGCTGCGGTAGCGGCCAGCGCGGTCGGCGGTGTTCAGTTGTTGGGTCCAGGCCATGCTCAGCCGGGTGCCGTACTCGCCGAGCAAGGTTGCATTCGGGGCCAGGTTGGCGTTGCGCGAATTATCGATGGAGCCGCGACTTTGGCGGTAATAACTGTTGAGGGTGAGCTTGGGGTTGAACGTATCTTCGGCCACCCGCAGGTCGAACTTCTGCGCCACCCGTTGCAGGTAGGCACTGCGAATCGCCGGGTTGTTGCGCAAGCCCAGGTACACCGCATCGCCCAGGGTCATCGTGGTGACCTGCGCGTTCAGCGACACGCTTCGATCGTAACCACTGCGGGTGGTGCTGGGGGCGGACGGGTTGATGACCACGTCGGCGGCCATGCCCGGCAGGCTCACCAGCACGAGCAGGCCTAGCCATTTATTCATCACGCAAGGCCTCCACCGGCTGCAGCCGCGAGGCCGAGACCGCCGGGTAGATGCCAAAGAACAAGCCCACCAGCAGCGTGCTGCCGACCCCCAGCGGCAGGGCGGCGGCAGCCAGCGCAAACTGCCAGCCCGACAGCCAGGCGTAGAGCCAGGCGGCTGTCATGCCCAGCACCGCGCCGCACAATGCGCCGACCGCCGTCAGGGTGACGGCCTCCAGCAGGAACAGGTTGCGGATATCACGCTGGCGCGCACCTAGGGCCATGCGAATGCCGATTTCACGGCGACGCTCCGAGACATTCATCAGCATCACGTTCATCACCCCGACACCGCCGCCCACCAGGGAGATGGCGCCCAGGGCCAGCAACAAGTAGGCGAACGTGCGGCTTTGCCGGGTCATGCCATCGATCATTTGTTGGGGCACCTGGATGTCGACATCGTGGTCGGTGAGCTGGCTTTTCAGTGCGACGGCGGCGTCGCGGGCGATGCGTTCCATATCCTGCCCGGGCGTGGCGCGGATGATCACATTGCTGATTTGCGGGGTCGGGTAGATGCGGCGCATGCCTTCGGCGGGGATGAACAGGGATTCGTTGGCTTGCACCGGCATCAGCATGGCCCGGGGTTGGTTGTGCAGGATGCCCACCACCAGGAACAGGTAATCGTTGATGCGCACGCGGTCGCCCAGCTTCAGCGGGTCGCCCGGTTTACTCAGGGCCTGGGCGATCTGGTCGCCGACCACGCCGTAGGTTTCGCCGGCGTCGAAGCCGGATAGAAAACGCCCCTCACGTACCGCCAGGCGCATGGCGTCCTTGATGTCCGGCGTGGTGCCGACAAAGTTGGCGCTGATCGTGCGGCCGTGGAACACGATGGGCCCGCCGAACACACTGAGCGCGCCGATATGGGCGATGCCCGGCACCGATTGGCGCACGGCTTCAAGGTCAAGGCTGGCGCGCATCGGTGCATTGCTGTTGCCTTTGGGCGGGAACTGGGCGACCAGGGTGTCGGTGCCCATGTCCTTGAAAATCATCGCGGCATCCACCGCCGCGTTGTGGCCGATATTGATCAACGCCACCACCGATGAACTGCCGATCACGATGCCCAGCAGCGCCAGGATTGAGCGTTTGCCCAGGGTGCGCAGGCTGACGAACGCTTCATGCAGCAGTTGGCTGAGGCTCTGTTCGACCCGCAGGCTGCTCTCTACCCGCAGGCTCATAGGCGCTCGGCCTCATGCACCACGCCGTTGCGTACCAGAATCTTGCGTTCCAGGCGCTCGGCGATATGCGGGTCATGGGTGACGATGATCAGCGTCACCTGCTGTTCGCGGTTGAGGGCCAGCAGCACGTCCATGATCTCCTGGGCGGTGGTGCTGTCGAGGTTGCCGGTGGGTTCGTCGGCAAGGATCACCGACGGCTTGCCGACCAGGGCGCGAGCAATTGCCACGCGCTGGCGCTGGCCACCGGAGAGGTCGGCAGGGCGATGGTGGGCGCGTTCGGCCAGGCCGACTTGCTCGAGCATGCGCAGTGCCTGCTCCACTGATTCATGGCGCGACACGCCGCGGTAACTGAGAGGCAGGGCGACATTGTCCAGCGCACTGAGGCGCGGCAGCAGGTTGAAGCTCTGGAACACAAAACCGATCTGCTGGTTGCGGATCGCGGCCAGTTCATCGGGCGTCGCGCTGAAAATATCGTGACCGGCAAAGTGATACCGGCCGCAATTGGGCAGGTCCAGCAGGCCGAGGATATTGAGCAGGGTGCTTTTGCCGGAACCGGAGGCACCGAGAATGCCGCAGCTGTCGCCGCTGGCGATGGACAGGCACACATCATTAAGAATGGACAGGTGTTGCCCGGCGAGCTGATAGCTTTTGCCGATGCCTTGCAGGGAGATCAAGCCTGGGTGCGCGGGGGTATCTGTCATCATGACTACGCCTGCAGTCTCGACGGTGCTGTCATACCCCCGGTAAATCCTTGTAACAAGTTCGGGAGCTGCCTGGTACGCGTCACGGACTGGTTTTGTTTCTTGTTTTTAAAATATTGTTTGAATGTTGTTTGAATAGTAACCGCGTTCAATCCGCTTCGCCAGCGATGGATGTAGAGCGGTTTCATCCTTTGAAACGCTTTTTCTGTGGCTCGGTTCAGGCGGTCACGAGTGCCTTCGGCTATCTTCAGAAAGCCCGGTTATACAGGCTTTTATAGGGATAAGGCGTGTCACTGCTTGCTTTCGAAAGGCCGCCCCGGTATAAAAAATCAAATTATTTTTTAAAACAATATTTCCCCCGTGGAACTCCTATGGTCGCGAAGAAACTCAGCGCTCCAAACGTTACCAAGACTCGACTGCTGGATGCGACAGAGGCTCTTTTCATCAAATACGGTTATGACGCCGTTCTGCTGCGGCAGATTACCGAGCGCGCGCAGGTGAACCTGGCCGCCGTGAACTATCACTTCGGGGACAAGGATTCCCTGATGAAAACCCTGCTGATGCAGCGCCTGGAGCCGCTCAACGAGCAGCGCCTGGAATTGCTTGCCCGGTGCGAAGCTGAAGCCAGCGGCCCGCTCGATTGCGACACCTTGCTTGGGGTGCTGTTTGCCCCGGCCATGGGCCTGGAGCGCAGTGACCCGGCCAGCGGGGAAGGGCGGTCGTTCATTCGTTTCCTGGGGCGGGTCTACAGCGACACGTCGCCGTTTATCCAGGAATACCTCAAGGTGCATTACCAGCCGGTGTTCCAGCGTTTCTTCGAAGCGTTTGCCCTGGCGCTGCCGGACCTGCCACGCAACGAGCTGGGCGTGCGCCTGCAATTTGCCCTCAAGGCCATTTCCGGGGTGATGGCGGGGACGGAACTGCGGCTGCTGATGAATTCCATGAGCCTGGGCCGCCCCGCCACGGATGCTGAAGTGATGGCCAAGTTGATCACTTTGGTGTCGGCCGCGATTCGCGTACCGCAGCAAAGCCCCGAAGCTGAAACCGCGTTGGCCAAGGTGCTGGATACCCAGCGGGCCATTCGTGAACAAGCGGCTGCGCCTGCCAGCAAGGCCGTGCGTTAACGCTCAAATCCCAGGCAAAAAAAGCCCGCTGGGGCGGCGGGCTTGATGTGCAACGTTTGTAACGGATGAGGCTTCACCCTACGGCTTCGGATGTGAATAAAGCGTGAAAAATATGTAAGAAAAAGACTGGGTGGCGAGAGATCTATAATCCCCTTTTTGTCTGTCGGATTTTTCCTTTAAGCCATACCGTTCGTCGCCACTGTCATTTCTGACAGCTAGACTCCAATAGGTCCTCAGGCGCTTGATCTGCCTTGCCCCGCGCGATTTATGGCGCATTAACCGAGCAAGGTGATAAAAATGGCCAGCCAACCCGATGATAATATTGACTACGATCTTGATCCGCCCATTTCGTATTTTCCTGCGGTCCAGTTCGATCCCGAGGTCACCGATACCCCGCCAACATACCCCGAAACCGCCGTTTGGGGCATGGGTATCCGTCATGCATCTCCCGCCAAGTTCTCCTTTAGGGCATGGCCCGCAGGTGGCCTCGCTGACAATTACTCCATCTACATTCATGACCCGGAAAACTCCGCCGCTTCGGACGTCGTCAAAGACATTACCTCGAACGCTTACTACCTGACGGTCAATAAGTTGCCGGAGGGCGAAGTCGAGATGTTCGGTCGGGTTGTGCGCGCCGATAACTTGCAGGAGAGCCGCTCGATCACGCAGACCATCCTGATCAAAACCACCAACCCCGGTGGTCGAGATCGTGAGGTCGCCAAGAAGTGGCACAGTGGGTTGAATATGTCGATTGAAGGCCTGCCCAGTGGCTCGTCCCTTAACAAGGACAATACTGCAGACGGAATCTGGTGCTTGATTTCCAAGTATCTGTATATTCGCAAAAACGACACCATTACCGTCAAATATGACGGAATCTCCGTCGAACATATTGTTAGCCCCGAAGAAGCCGCTGGGCCTGGGCCGATCCGGGTGTTTATCAGCCCGCAAGTCATTGCCAGCGGCAGTCAGAGTGGTGTGATAGAGGTCGTATTTACGGTTAGAGATGTGGTATGGAACGTCCCTGAAGGTGAATGGGTGCATTCCAAACGCTACAAACTGATCTCGGAACTGGACGCCGGCCTCCCAATCCCAATCTTTCTGGTAGATGGCGAGGAGTTTGATGAACTGGATCTTGACCTCCATAGCCAGTCCACGTTGGAGGTGATGGTTGCGCCGCCCCGCAAGTCGCCGAAACCCGACCCACTGAATCAGGTCACTGTCGTTTTGACGCTTTTCCCGGAAAAAGCTCAAAGCCAGACTGTGCGATTGACGCCTGTTACCGACAGGAACTTGGGTAACGAGACGATTACTCTCAGCTACGACCTCTTCACTTCGCTGGCAAAGGGGCGGTTCAAGGTGGCGTTCGAGTCGCATACCTCCGCTGGGGTGCTGCTGGGGACATCAGGCAGTAACTCGATCAGCGTGGGGGGCCTGCCGGTATCGATGCCGGCGGTGACGGTCAGCCCGATTGAAGCGGGCCTTATCCCGCTGGATACCGACATCACCGTAACAATTCCTACCTACCAGCCCCATGATGAAAGCTTGCTGGAAACCCTGGTGATCGAAACCAGTGACGGCAGAACGCACTATACCCAGTTGCAACCGGCAGGCGTTCAGGGCGGCACCCGGCGTGTGTCCAAAGAGACTCTGAAAGACTTTGAGGGCCAAGGTGCCTTCCAGATTTACTACATCACCGACGACGGCGAAGGTACTTCAGCGTCGGTCCACGAATCATCGAAGCTGGAAGTCCAGTTGGGTGATCGTGTGGCCGTGCTGGATGCGCCGATTGTTCAGGGCTCCCGTGGTAATAATATCGACCCTGCCGACGTGGTAGATCCTGAGATTCAGATGTTGTTTCCCTATTCAGGCACGGTCGTGGGCGATCTGCTGTATTGGAGTGTGATCGGCAGGGGCGTGCAGGGCTCTGCCAGCGGCACCATCAAGATTAACCAGGCGTATGCAGGGGACGTCTTGCCGTCTGTGTTTTTTCCGGTTGACCGTAAAGTCGTGGACAACAATATCAACGCCAGCATCTCTGTCAGCTACACCGTGGTGCGTCCGGGCCAACCTCAGCAGGTCTTTCGCTCCCAGGTGCTTAACCTCACCGTTGGCCAGGAAGTGAATCTGGAGCCGCTCAAGATTCTGGAGGCTGATAAGTATCAGGACCAACTCAACCCCAAAGACGTGCTCAAAGGTGCCACTGTAGAGGTGGCGTTCCAGCCGATGCGTGCCGATGATCAGATCTTTGTCGAATGGCTGGGGGCTTTCGGCGTCAGTAGCATCACGGTGCAGGTGGCCGGCGATCCGAAAACCAACAAGGTCTATGCCACGATCCCTCCCGAAGTCATTTCCAAGGGCATTCGCCAGAGCGGCAACAGCATCAACGTGCGGTACTACTTCACTCGCGGGCAATTCACGTACACGTCCGATACCTTGGTTATCAAGCTGCTGCCTCCTGAAAAGCTGCCGGCGCCGATCATCGATGGGGCCGGCGAGACGCTGTTGCCAATCTATCAGTTGAATGATGAGACCCTCACCCGCGTACAGACGTGGGATCTGATGCAAAAAGGCCAATTTGTATGGATGACCTACGAGGGCACCTTTAAAGATGGGACGCGCTATGTCGAGCAAACCTACACGGCCAAAGAACTCACGGTAGACGATGTCGCCAAGGGCATTTCCCAATTAACACCGGTGGGCAATCTGCGTGAGCTCAAGGATGGTACTCTGCTGACCATTCGCTTTTGGGTCAGCTTTGCGCAAATACCCGAGAAGAACACGGCGCTCTTGTTTGGGGTAGCCGAATATATTGTTCAAGCGCTGCCGGCCACCCTGCCGGCGCCTAGCTTCGCCAACAAGCCAGGGGCCCAGTTGTCCATTTACCCGTTGGACTATGAGCAAACAGCTTTTGTGGCGGTGGCCTACCCAAACATGGCCACTAACCAGAAAATCGCCCTGGAATGGCTCTATCCAGATGGTACTGTGGCCACGATTGCTGCGCAGGACGGGGTGACAGAGGGGCGCGTCGATTTCACCATCAGTGCAAAAATTATCGCGGCGAGTGTGGGTAAGGTCATCACGTTGCGTTACAAGGTGACGACGGGGACCACGACGACCCCGTCAGAATCCCAGGAACTGACGGTGCAAACTATCCGCACAACGGATTTGCCGCAGGCGTTGATTAACGGGGTTGCCGAAGGTGGGGTGTTGGACCTGAAGAACTTCACCAGCGACGGGAAGTTGGCACTGCCCAAGTGGCGTTTGAGTGTAGAAGGCCAGAAGGCATGGATAACCCTGCGCAGTGAGGGGGTAGAGCCTCTGAGTGTATGGACTGCCTATCCAATCAACGCGGTTGAAGCGGAGAACGGGTTAACGGACGTCCCGGTACTGAAAAGTTGGCTGACGGCATTGTCGGACGGCCGGGAAGTTATTGTGACCGTCAGCGTCGCGTTTGATGGAGCTAGCGTTAAAGAAAATGCGGTGCTGTTTGGGCAAACTCGCTATACCGTCAGGCGCTCGATGACGCTGGTGGCGACTCTTGCGGTGGGGCAATCTCCCACCAGAGTGGTTATAAGCCCAGACGGTGCGCGGGCGTATGTGAGCAATACCGATAGCAACACGGTCTCGGTTATTAATACGGCCACTCATAAAGTTGTCGATACCCTGCGTGGCTTTAATGCGCCTTTGGGCATGGTCATGCACCCAGACGGTTCTCGTCTCTATGTGAGTAACTTCAGAGGGAACTCAGTCACCGCAATTAATACCGCAACTCAGGCAGCTGTCTGGGTGTCCAGCGGCGGCGGCTACAGCATAGTGCTCAATCCAGCAGGTGATCGCTTGTACGCACCCGCCTACCTGGGTCTTGCGAAGCCTACGCTGTATGTTTCGGACGCGGCTACCGGAAAAGCCATTACTAGTTCGATCATTCCGGACCCTCAAAGTAAAAACACGGTGGGGGTGGCGACTAATGCAGATGGTAGTCGGGTTTATATGGGTACTGAAATTGGGGTTCATGTCTTCAATGCGGTGAGCAATACATGGACTGGTGTTTTGATTCCAGGCCAAAATAGTTGTATTGGGATGGCCCTCAATCCACGTAACTTGGACCAGCCTGTTATATATGCGAGCTTGTTGTCTAATGAAAATGTCGCAGCCATTGACCTTCGTGATAACTCGATCCGTCAACGAATCCCAGCAAAGGCTTACGATATTGCATTCAATCCTAAAGTCGATCGGGCTTATTTTGTCTCTTCGGGGGGGGTGCTATCAGTGATTGATACGAATACAGGGCTGGTGGTCGATGCCATTAGTGAGTCTAAAGCATTCTGGTCGGGGGTTGCTGTTTCCCCTGATGGTTTGACGCTGTATGTCGTGTCTAAATTGAAAAATAGCTTGTTGGTCTACAGTATTTGAGCCTGCCTTGAAACAGGCCGCAAACTAGAGGCTGAGGTGTAGCCGTGGACAGCTCTACTTAACCGTAGACTGTCCATTTTTCTGTAATCCACTCAAATCTTCCAATGGCTAGCCGTCCTGGCCAACCGCTGACGCATCACGTCGACATTCCCCGCCAACTGCAACGTCAACAACCGATACCCATCCAGCGCACTCTGCACCGGCGCCTCCAGTGCGCTTTCATCCGGCACCTGCGTGGCCGGCCGATCAAGCCGTTCGGTGAACCCGGACTTCAACGCCCGCGCTATTCCCACCAGTTGCACGCGTATCTGTCGGTGTTCGGCTTTCAGCATCACCTGCATACGTGCCATCGCCTGCTCATCCCGAGGGTCGGGCCGGGTATTGCCCAGAATTTCCAGGGTGCTGATGCACATGCGCAAATGCCGCTGGATCGCGTCCAGCTCGGTCATGGAGATCCGGACTTCCTTGGACACCGACGGCATCAGCGAGCGCAGTTGCAGCATCGCCGCATTCAGGCGGTTGAGCAGTTTGAGGTGTTCATCATCGGTGACCGACTGGCCGCTGATGATCCGGCTATAAATCTGGGCGCAGTCGCGTAACGCACTGGCCAGGTTGTAGCGCCACGAGTACACGGCGTACAGCGGCAAGGCGAACGAAAACGCCAGGGCCAGCACAATGCCGATCAGGATATCGACGGTGCGCCACAGGCCATCCGAGATTGGATTGTCCCCGTGGCCGGCGACGATAAACACCGTGATCGCTGACAGCAGAGCGATGTAACCGCCCTTGCCGATGGCGTGGTAGGAAAAGAACCCGCACACCACCGACATCAACAAATAGGTCAACAGCGGTTGGCCGAAATACGCCTGTTGCACCACCAGCAGCAAGCCCACGCTGGCGCCGATCAAGGTGCCGTAGGCGCGCTCCACGGCTTTTTTGCCGATATTGCCGTGGTGCTGCAAGCCGCCGATGACGATCAGCATGGTCACCGAGGCCCATTCACCGTGGGGCAGGTTGATGCCGGTGGTAAGGAGGATCGTCGCCAGCAAGCCGATGGACACGCGTACCGCGTGAATCAGCTTGGCATGGCGATAGCGACGGTACGGGTCCAGCAAGGGGCGCAACAAGCGCCGAGCGAACACGGGTAAATGCAGGTTCATCGGTATTAAAGTGGCCTTAGTAGTCAGGGCGAACGCGGCCTAAAGTGTGGGAGCGGGCTTGCTCGCGAATGCGCTGGATCAGTCAAAGATGTTTCGACTGACACTCCGCTTTCGCGAGCAAGCCCGCTCCCACATTTTGAACTGCGCCATCTTTAGAAAATGTAATCAGTGGTCAAGAAACTTGAGTCGCGGTTGCGCAAAATATCGCTGACCAGCGCCTTGTTGCTCTCCTGAAACTTGGTCGCTACCAGCGTGCGGATCGAGAACACGCGCAGCGCGTCATGCACAGACAACGTGCCTTCGGCCGAGTTCTTGCGCCCATTGAACGGGAAGGTGTCCGGCCCGCGCTGGCACTGGGCGTTGATATTGATACGACCGACCTGGTTGGCAAAGGTGTCCACCAGCCGCCCGACTGCCACGGCGTTAGTGCCGAAAATACTCAGTTGCTGACCGAAGTCCGAGTCCAGCACGTAGTCAATCACCGTCTCCAGGTCACGGTAAGGCACGATCGGCACCACCGGGCCGAACTGTTCCTCGTGGTACACGCGCATCTGCGGGTTCACCGGGTACAGCACTGCCGGGTAGAAGAACGAACCGCGACTGGCGCCGCCATCGGCATTCATCACCTTGGCGCCGTGCTGCGCCGCATCGGCCACCAGTGCGTTGAGGTAGTCGACCTTGCCCACTTCCGGCAGTGGGGTCAGTGAAACGCCGTCTTCCCACGGCATGCCAGGCTTTAGCGTCGCAAGCTTGGTGTTGAATTTCTCAATGAAGCTATCGACCACATCTTCATGCACAAACAGGATTTTCAGCGCGGTGCAGCGCTGGCCGTTGAATGACAAAGAGCCGGTGACCGCCTCATTGACCGCATTGTCCAGGTCGACCTCTGGCAATACGATGCCGGGGTTTTTCGCATCCAGGCCCAATGCCGCGCGCAAGCGGTGCGGTTTGGGGTGCAGTTTTTTCAAATCGCTGGCGGCCTTGTTGGTGCCGATAAACGCAAAGATATCGATCTTGCCGCTGGCCATCAGCGCGCTGACGGTTTCGCGACCACTGCCGTAGATCACATTGATCACCCCGGCCGGGAAGCTGTCGCGGAACGCCTCCAGCAATGGGCGAATCAACAGCACGCCGAGCTTGGCCGGCTTGAATACTACGGTATTGCCCATGATCAACGCCGGGATCAGCGTGGTAAAAGTCTCGTTCAGCGGGTAGTTATAAGGCCCCATGCACAGCGCCACGCCCAGCGGCACGCGGCGGATTTGCCCGAGGGTGTCCTGTTCCAGTTCGAAGCGGCTGGAGCGGCGGTCAAGCTCCTTGAGGGCGTTGATGGTGTCGGTGATGTAGTCGCAGGTACGGTCGAATTCTTTCTGCGAGTCCTTGAGGTTCTTGCCAATCTCCCACATCAGCAGCTTGACCACTGCATCACGCTGTTCGCGCATGCGGCGCAAAAACGCTTCCACATGCTGGATACGTTCAGCCACACGCATCGTCGGCCATTCACCTTGGCCACGGTCATAGGCGCGCACGGCGGCGTCCAGGGCGGTGAGGGCGGTGTCGGCATCCAGCAGCGGCGTGCTCCCGATATGCACCCGCTCATCGCCCAATTGCACCGGGCTGAGCACCTGGGCCAGCGGACCGTTCCACACCTGCAACTGGCCGTCGACCAGGTAATCACGCTGTTCAATGGGCGCCCCCAGGCGAAATTGCTCGGGAATCTCGGCAGTGGAGGCGGGAAACAGCTGGGCGAGCAGGTTACTGGTGGTCATGTTGCTACCCCTGGAATAGTTGCAAAACATGACTAGAGAGTCGCCCAACAACCGGCTCTATGGCAAGGCTTGTGCGCTTTCTTGTGCGCACCGCTGTGTGTGCCGCGCTCGTCGGAGTAAACTGCGCGCCTTTATTGAAGGAGTTCACATGAGTCAGTACCAGCCGGGCATTCTTGCCGCACCGGTGCCATTGCAGGCACGCCATCTGTTTTTTGCCGTGGATTCCCTGGAGGCTGTGCCCGCTGCGTTGGACGCGCTGGTGCAGTTGACGGATTCGGCCGCAGTGGTTGGTTTTGGTGAGCCGCTGGTAACCGCTCTGGGCA
Organism: Pseudomonas sp. M5A4_2d; assembly: GCF_053345295.1. Lineage (NCBI taxonomy): Bacteria > Pseudomonadati > Pseudomonadota > Gammaproteobacteria > Pseudomonadales > Pseudomonadaceae > Pseudomonas > Pseudomonas sp. M5A4_2d. The sequence goes on from NZ_JBKEZW010000006.1 coordinate 47,875, forward strand.
CTCGGGTTGAAGGGTTGCGCGCCTTTCCCGCCGTCAGCGGCCCGGGTGCGCATAACCCGTCCACTCAGCAGGCGCTGTGGGTGTGGCTGCATGGCGTGGATCGCGGTGAACTGCTGTTGCGCAGCCGCACCTTTGAAAAAGCCCTGGCCCCGGCGTTTCGCCTGGTCCAGATGACCGAGGGCTTCCGCTACAAGACCGGTTTCGATTTGACCGATTACGAAGACGGCACCGAAAACCCCCACGACGACGCAGCCGTTGACGCCGCCATGACCGACAGCGGCGCCAGCTTCGCCGCCATCCAGCAATGGCAGCACGACCTCGATGGCTTCGCCGCCTTGCCGGCCCAGGAGCGTGACCACATCATCGGCCGCCGCCATGGCGATAACGAAGAGCTGGACGACGCCCCCGAATCCGCCCACACCAAGCGCACCGCCCAGGAGAGCTTCACCCCGGAAGCCTTCGTGGTCCGCCGCTCGATGCCGTGGGCCGAGAACGGCCAGGCGGGGCTGATGTTCCTTGCGTTTGGCCATTCCTTTGAGGCGTTTGAAGCGCAATTGCGGCGCATGAGTGGGCTGGAGGATGGGATTGTGGATGGCTTGTATCGCATCAGTACGCCGTTGACCGGTGGCTACTACTGGTGCCCGCCGCTCAAGGACGGGCATCTGGACCTGAGTGCACTCGCCGTTACAGCGCAAGGCTAAACACTGTGGGACAACTTTCTTCACCCGCCATCCGTCACCGCCATCGCAGGCAAGCCAGCTCCCACACTTATTTGTGTCTGACCTGAATTCTGCGCCCGCCGCAGTTCCAATGTGGGAGCCGGGCTTGCCCGCGATGGCGGTTTATAAGTAACAGCCAGGCTGACTGACCCACCGCCATCGCAGGCAAGCCAGCTCCCACACTTACTTGTGTCTGACCTGAATTCTGCGCCCTCCGCAGTTCAAATGTGGGAGCCGGGCTTGCCCGCGATGGCGGTGTATCAGTAACAGCCAGGCCGACTGACCCACCGCCATCGCAGGCAAGCCAGCTCCCACACTTATTTGTGTCTGACCTGAATTCTGCGCCCGCCGCAGTTCAAATGTGGGAGCCGGGCTTGCCCGCGATGGCGGTGTATCAATAACAGTCAGACTGACTGACCCACCGCCATCGCAGGCAAGCCAGCTCCCACACTTATTTGTGTCTGACCTGAATTCTGCGTCTGCCGCAGTTCAACTGTGGGAGCCGGGCTTGCCCGCGATAGCGGTGTATCAGTAACAGCCAGGCTGACTGACCCACCACCATCACAGGCAAGCCAGCTCCCACACTTATTTGTGTCTGACCTGAATTCTGCGCCCGTCGCAGTTCAAATGTGGGAGCCGGGCTTGCCCGCGATGGCGGTGTATCAGCAACAGCCAGGCCGACTGACCCACCGCCATCGCAGGCGAGCCAGCTCCCAAAGTTATTTGTGTCTGACCTGAATCCTGCGCCTGCCGCAGTCCAAATGTGGGAGCCGGGCTTGCCCGCGATGGCGGTGTATTAGTAACAGCCAGGCTGACTGACCCACCGCCATCGCAGGCAAGCCTGCTCCCACAGTTGACCTGGGTGGCTGATTGATTTAGGTCGATCACGTCATACATCCGCCGCTCACCGCCACCGCCCAAAGGCTTGGGTTGTCGCCACCGACGTGAACCATCAAGGGCCTGTTTTTTCCGACGGCATCACCCGGCCCGATCAGCTGTTCTGCAGGCTTATCTGAGCAAACTGCGGCATCATCCCGGCACCTTGGCAGTGTCGGCAGCCATAGACCCCGAGTACGACGGGCTCCTTCGCCACGTCGACGTGCGCACGTTGGACCCAGGTGGGGGCGACAAAGCGGTAACCCTGGCCGGGCGCCGTGGCGATGTAGACAGATTCGTCGTCGCCGAGGGTGCGGCGCAGGGTCTTGATCTGTGTGCGCAGGTTGCATTCCTCCACCACCGTTTTCGGCCAGGCGATACCGAGCAATCGGTTTTTTTCCAGCAGTTCCCCAGGCCGTGAGGCGAGGGCGATCAGCAGGGTCAGGGCGCGGCTGCCCAGCGCCACGGGTTGCCCGTGCTTGAGCAGCAGATGACGTTGGGGCAGCAGTTGGAACGGGCCGAAGTGGATCTCGAACGAGGCGTCATCGGTGAGGTGGCTGCGAGTCGAATACGTCATGTCTTTTACCTTTATGCGTGGGAATCACAGCTCGGCGTGGCTCCTTTTCACCCCGAGCTGCCGGGAAGGGTCAGGTGTTGATGGCAGGGATCGGGTCTGCCGGGTAATCGCCCTCCATGGTCGGGCCGCCGGTCAAGCCGTATTGCTGCAGCACCGGGGCCAGCTGCCCGTAAAATGCGTCTTGCGCCTTGCCGTGGGCATCGGCCAGCGCGAACGGCAAAAACGCACTGCCGATACCGCCGAGAATCGCCGTGGCGCCGCCGAGAATGCCGCTGAGGGTGCCCGCCACCGCGCCGATTTCCGTGGCGCCATACAAACCGGCACCGGCTTCCACCAGGCCCGCCACGGCTGCGCCCGTGCCGAGTACACCGGTGGCGACCGAAAAACTGCCGGTGAGGTAATCACCTTTTTTCAGCGAGTCGACACCGCCGATAATCCCGATTACGCCGCCGATGATGCCGCCCGCCGACCCGATGATCTTGCCCGCCGCGCCGATATTGGCGATCTGCTGCGGTGACAGCGGGCCCTTGCCCACCGGCACCTTGCCGGGGAAATCGCCGAGGGTGCCGCCGTCCGGGCGGTTGACCCACGTGATGCCATAGCCGGCTTCCTTGGCGTATTTGGTACCGCCTTCGAGCAACAGCCCGGCAAATTGCAAGCCGGCCGACACGCGGTTGGCATCCGCCACCGGGGTGGTGCTGCCGCTGGCCGAACGCGCCATCAGCACGCCGCTCATCAACACCGCACTGCCGATGTGCAGCAGGCCCTGTTTGAATGCCGGGCTGACATCGCCGAACTTCATGCCTTCGATGGCTTTCGGCAAGGCGTCGGCGATCTTGTTGCCCTGGCGGCCGATGTCCCATACCGAACGCAGCATCGAGACCACTTGCGCCGGGTCAATTTTGCCGCCGTCGGAGGTCACGAACATCTGCGGATCTTTTTGCTGGGCATCGTTGATCGCGGCGGTGACTTTGGCTTCGTCAAAGTTGCCGTTGCCATCGCCGAGCGTGACGTTAAGCGTATCGGTGGTGGCGCCACCGAGCAGCGCATCGCTGAGGTTTTCGTTGAAGTTGACCTGCAAGGTCGCCGCCTCATCCGCCGTCGCCTTGTCACCGAGGAACGCCTGGGCCGACGCGGTGCTTGCGGCGAAACTGCTGGCTGCGACGGTCGGGTCCATGCCGGCGGCCACGGCGTCGGTGAAGGCTTTGCCGGTCACCAGTTCGTTCTTGTAGTAGCTTTGGATCGCGTCGCTTTGCCCGGCGTTGGCGGCGACTTTGGTCAAGTCGACATGGCCATTGCCGCCCAGCGCCAGGTTGGCGATGGTCGCGTCGTTGGCAGCGTTTTGCAGGCCCATGCCCATGTCGATCTGCTTGCCGTTCTGGTCCTTGGCGTTGAGGTTATCGTTGAGGTTTTTGCCCGACTCAATGCCATCGGCAAAGTAATTTTGCATGGCGACTTTCAGGGTCGGATCGCTGCCGACGATATCGCTCAGCGCAGGGCCACGGTTGTTCTGCAGGAACGCCTGGACGTCCGGGTCCGCCGACAGGGTCTCAATGCCGCTTTGCAGCTGCGCCTTGATCTTGTCTTCGTTGGGGTTCAGGCCGTAGTGAGGCGAGGTGTACTTGTCCATCAAGCCTGCGTTGGGCACATAGTCGCTGACCAACAGGCGCGTCTGCGCATCGCTCAGTTGCACCAGCACCGCGGCTTTCTGTGCGCCCGTGTAGTTTTGCGGGTTGGCCAGGATGTCGGCGGTCAGCGTGGAGGTGTCCACACCGGCCACGGCATCGCGGGTGGCGGCGCTGTCAAGGAAGGTCAGGGTGTCGCTGTCGGTTTTCGGCGCCTGTTTTTCCAGCCAGGCACCGATATTGTCGCGGGTGCCAACGGCGTCTGATTTGCCGGTGGCCGGGTTGTCACCGCCGGTTTCGAGGGCGTGGAACATGCCGGGTTTCGACCACAGGGCGGCGGCACCCGTCAGCTCGTTGCTCAGGGCCGAATCGCTGCCCAGTGCCTCGAGGTTGTCGGGGCGAATCATGCCGTCGTTGCTGCGCTGTTGATCGCCCGGGCGCATGGCGGTGCCGGAGCTGGCCACCAGGCTTTCGTTAGCCATCACGATGGCGGCGGACTTGGCGTTGGCTTTGGCCAGGTCGCCTGGATGGCTGCCCATGAATGTGCCATAGGCTTTCGACGCGGCACCGATGTCGCTCTTGGTGTTGCTGATGAAGTGGTCGACGTCGGCGTGGGTGATGACATTGTCGGCTTTACCGCGACCGCCGCTGTCCAGTGCCGCCATCAGGTTTGGGCTGCTGGCTACGTACTTGAGTACCGCCTGGGCTTCGGGTGGCAAGGTGGTGGGCGGGTTGGCGAAGTCGATGGGCGCACCGTGCAGGCCCCACGCGTCCCAATTCTGCGAGAGCAATTGCGCGGCGGCGCGGGGGCGGTTCAGGTCCAGTTCTTCTTTGGTGGGCGTGCCGCTGGTGTTGCCGGTGAGGGTGTCCCAGTCCCTGGCGCCGGACACACCGAACGACGAGTTGTCGATCCACGAGGTGTCTGCAGCACCCGCCGCGCCGGTGGTCCCGGCGTACAACTTGGCCATCTGGTCATAGAGCGCGGGGGTAATGTCCTGGGACACGATCACCTTGTCGCCGGAGGCGGTGTTATAGCGAATCAGGCCGGGCCCGACTTCTTCGGGAGGGCCGACGTTGGCGGCCGGGTCCAGGGTCTCGTTGGGGCTGGCCAAACGGTAGCCTTCAGCCTGGCTGGCATTGATTGCAAACAGCTTGGCCGAGTCGCCGCTGACCTGGGCGAACAGCCCCGGGGTTTCTTTCTGGCTGACCACAATCTTGTCGCCGGAAGTGGTTTCGTAGCGGATCAGCCCGGGGCCCAGTTCCGTCGTGCTGCCGATCGCCTTGTAGTTGCCCAGGCCTGGCGCCACGGTGCTGGCGTCGGCCTCGATGTAGCCGGCCGCTTTGCTCGCGGCGAGGTTCTTGTCCAGGTTCGAATCGCTCTGCTGGGCGTTGTACTGGTCAACCAGCGTCTGGTAGAGACGCGGGTTATCGCTTTGCTTGAGGGTGACCGGCTTGTCGCTGCCCAGCGGTGTGTAGGTGATGCTGTTGTTCGCCGGTGCCTGCACATTCTGATAGGGCAGGGGAATCGACGGGCCACGGATTTTGGAGGGGTCGAAGGCAGGTTGGTTGACGGCCGTGAACAGCGCGGTTTCGAATTTTTTCTGGGGGCCGTCCGTGCCCTTGCTTTCGGCCGGATCAAGGCCACTCGGAATCGCAGTCATAGAACACCTGGAAGTTGTTTCATATATTAAAGCCCACGCACTAAGGCTTTCGGCTATTAGTGCAACTGTACTAATTACGCGCACATCACTAGTTGTTCGCGGGCATTGAAGGTCGCTCACGCCGAGCTATCAAACGCGATGAGCAAGTCGCTTTTGTTACAAATGGAAATATCTGCGAAGTTGGGCAAAAGGCTAGTAGTGAAAAATGTGAAGTCGATACGAAAAAAATGCAGATGCCGTGATGAACCGCTCGTTTATAGGGTGGGAAAGAGCGGCTTAGTGTTCAGCCATATTCGAGTTCAGGTGCGCAATCCCCTGTAAACAGGGGGTATTGGCGGTGTTTGGGCTTTTCGTTAAAAGTTCCACGGCGAAACGGGGATGAGTTTTTCTCAACGCCAGGTTGAGCCAAACCGTTCACACCCGGTATCTGAAACGTTTCACAAGCTTTCACAGCGAAGGCGTTTTGATCGTGAGTAGTATGGCCCCCATGCAAACCAACGACGGTTCGAAAGCTCACTGTCTGACGTTTTGGGCGTTCATCCGGTTTGCATACTTTCAGCGTGCTGATGCGCAACTGAATAACTTCCCTATCACTGCAAGGAGATGAACATGGCTGATGTCCCACCAGTAAAAGCAGGCGGCGCCGACGACGCTATCGCGAAGATGGAAGCGACCTTCAACATGGCTATCGAAAAGTCGGCAAAAATCACTGAAATCAGCACCGCCAAAAAAGCGGAACTCGACGCCACCAAACAGCGTCCGCAGAACTGATTCGCCAAACGGGCGGCGCCGGCGCTGCCCGTTTACTTCTGGCCCGTATTTATCCTGATTCTTGACCCCGTTGCACATGCTCAAGGGGGCAAACCCGAAAATGACAGCCTTGATTTCCATGGGCCCGGTCGCCGGTATTGGCGTACCGACCCTGACGGTGACCAGCGGTTTGCACCAGGGCAGTTCCCTGGTGCTCGACCAGCCTGTCTACACCCTCGGCGCGGACCTCGCGGCCGACCTGGTACTCAGCGACCCCGCAATTGCCGGCCTGCACCTGCGCCTGCGTTTTGAAGGCGGCCAGGTCGCGATTGAAGCGTTGGGTGGCGACGTGATGCTCGGCGCGAATGTGCGCATTCCCCAGGGCAGCGGCCATCGCGCGCGACTGCCTTTGCACCTGCGTATCGGCACTGTAGGCGTGAGCCTGGCATTGCCTGAAGGGGCTGAAAAACCTGCGCACGCGCCCCGCACATTTGCGCCCTGGATTGTCGCAACCGCCTTGCTGTTTCTCTGTGCCGCAGCGCTGGCGTTTCGCAATGACTCGCCGCAGGCGCCCCCGGCAGCAGTCGTCGACGTTCCGGTGGTGCAAGCACCGTCTCACGAACAGGCCAAGGCCTGGCTGGAGCAGCAACTGCAAGCGGCGCATCTGGATGCGGTGAAGGTCAGCAGCAGCAATGGCCAACTGAGTGCCATCGGCAATTTCGAACAGTCACAAAAACCGCAATGGCTGGCGCTGCAACAAGCCTTCGACCAGCGTTATGGCCAGCAGATCGTCCTCAACCCCCGCGTCGCAGTGCGTGCCGATGCTGCGCGGCCGCGGGTGCGGCTCCAGGCCGTATGGTTCGGCACTAATCCCTATGTGATCAATGACAGCGGCAAACGCCTGTACCCCGGCGCAGCGCTCGCGGACAACTGGGTGCTGGAGCGCATCGAGAACAACCAAGTGATTCTCGCCCGTGGCGAGGAGCGCTTTACCTTCACCTTATGAGTCGATCTATGGAATGCACGCACTCCAACTATGGGCGCTGGCTTGCCTGCGATGGCGTCGGTACAGCCCGCCTGGGTGCGGGTTGGCCGACCGACATCCCCACCCTTGACGATGCCCCATTCCTGACACAGGCCCACGCATGAAAGTCGAACCCCGCCCGTTGATTCCCAGTGATGTGCGCAGCGCGCCGGTCGAGGCCGTTCGCGCGGTCAATTCACGCCAGGCCACCGCCTTCGAAGCGGTGCTCAAGACTCGCAAAACCCAGACCCGGCGCTCCCTGCGCGGTGACCTCGAAGCACTCACCAGCGCCGCCGGTGTTGATTCGTTGCTGTTCGGCAGCGCCCGTTCCCTGGAGTTGCTGGAACACGTGATGGAACACCTGCTGCCGACGCTGGACGCGGAGCCTGCAATTAAAGCGCTGGCCCACGACCTGATCCGTGAAGAGATCGACATGCGCCGCAACCTCGAACAGCAACGCTCGGAGGTACATGCCTGATGGCCCGCGATAACGACGACGCCGTGCAACTGCTCAAGGGCATTGGCGAGCTTTACCGGCGCAATGGCCAGTCCCAACGTGCGTTGGTGATGTTGCTGATTGCGGTCAGTGTCGCGCCCCATGACGGCGTGTTGCTGCGTTCGCTGGTGCTGGCGTTTACCGACAGCGGCGACGCCACCCGCGCGCTGGGTGCGCTCGACCGCCTGGTGGAGCTGGAAGGTGAGTCTGCCAGCCTGTTGCTGCTGCGTGCTCGCGCGCTGTGGTACGGCGAGCGCAAGGACGAAGCACGTCAGTGTTTCAAACGCTACCTGGCCGCACGCAGGGCCGGCGCATGAGTGCACTTAACCGCCTGAACACCCTGGCGCGCATGGCGGCGCAGCGCACAGACGTGATCATCGTCGCGTTCATGCTGATGGCGATTGTGATGATGATCATCCCGCTGCCCACCTACCTGGTGGACATGCTGATCGGCCTCAATATTGCCCTGAGCATCCTGATTCTCATTGTTGCGTTCTACATCGGCCACTCCGTGGAATTTTCTGCGCTGCCGCCGTTGATCCTGCTCAGCACACTGTTTCGCTTGTCGTTGTCCATCACCACCACCCGCTTGATCCTGCTGCACGGCGATGCCGGGCATATCGTCAAGGCTTTCGGTGACTTTGTGATCGCAGGCCAGGTGGTGGTCGGTATGGTGGTGTTCCTGATCATTACCGTGGCGCAGTTCGTGGTCATCACCAAGGGCGCCGAGCGTGTGGCGGAAGTGGCCGCGCGTTTCACTCTGGACGCCATGCCCGGCAAACAGATGAGCATCGACAACGACCTGCGCAATGGCGATATCGACCAGGCCGAAGCCCGTCGCCGGCGCTCGCGCCTGGAGCGTGAAAGCCAGATGTTCGGCGCGATGGACGGCGCCATGAAGTTCGTCAAAGGCGATGCCATCGCCGGCCTGGTGATTCTTGCGGTCAACCTGCTGGGTGGCATGCTGATCGGCATGATCGAACGCGACATGCCGTTCGGCGTGGCGGTGCACACCTATTCGCTGCTGACGGTGGGTGACGGCCTGATCGCACAGATTCCGGCGCTGTTGATTTCCGTGGCGGCAGGCACCGTGGTCACCCGCGTCAACAGCGACGGTGAAGCCGGTGACCTGGGCAGTGAAATCATCAAACAGCTCGGCGCCAGCTACCGTGCACTGGGCCTGACCGCGTTGATCATGATTGGCGTCAGCCTGTTGCCGGGCTTTCCCACCTGGGTGTTTCTCGGGTTGTCCGCAGCCTTTGGCGGTGCGGCGTTCGTGATGTATCGCCGGCATACCCGCCAGCCCCAAGGCGAGTTGGAAGCGTTGGTCGAGACGCCGGAACCGCTGCTCGAAGCCCAGGCCGAACTGGACGACAACCTGCTCCCCGAGACCCGCGTGCTGCTGACCCTCGGCAGTGGCGTGTCCCAGAGCGCGCCCCGCCAGTTGCTGCGCCAGCGTGTCGAAGCGCTGTGCCACGACCTGCGCACCGACCTCGGCGTGGATGTGCCGGTGCCGGGCATCTACATGGAGGCCAAGGCCACGCCCGGCAGTTACCGCGTATCCCTGGAAGGTGTGCCGGTGAGCGAAGGTGAACTGCCGATCAACTGCCTGCTGTTGCAGGACGATCCGGTGCATGTGCAACTGCTGGACATCGTCACCGTGCAAGCCGATTCGCCGCTTAACGGTCGCAGCGCCCATTGGATCGAGCGCCAGCACGAAGAGACCTTGCGCAACGCCGGCATTGGTTTCCTGCTGCCCGATGAAGTGTTGCGCGGTGTACTGGAACGCAGCCTGCGCCGGTATGCCGCCGACTTCCTCGGCATCCAGGAAACCCGTCTGTTGCTGGAGCGCACCGAAGCCACTTACGGCGAACTGGTGAAAGAAGCGTTGCGCCTGGTGCCGTTGCAGCGGGTTGCCGAAACCTTGCGGCTGTTGGTCGGTGAAGGCGTGTCGATACGCAACCAGCGCGCCTTGCTCGAAGCCATGGTGGAGTGGGGCGCGCGCGAAACCGACGCCGGGCGCCTGGCCGAACACTTGCGTGCGGCATTGGCACGCCAGATCAGCCATCACTACGCAGACCGTAATCGCGTGATCGGCGCGCTGGTACTGGCGCCGGGTCTGGAAGACCAGTTGCGCGCATCCCTGCGCCGCCAGGAGGCCCAGCGCGAATTGATCCCCGAAGACGTCAGCCGTGCCTTGCTCGCCCAGCTGCGCCAGGCCTGCGAGAACACGCGTGAGGTCAACAGTGCGGTGTTGCTGGTGCACCCGGAGCTGCGCCGCAGCCTGCGTCGGCTGGTGCTGCGCGGCGAATTGGAGCTGGCGGTGCTGTCGTTCCGCGAGCTGGCCACCGAATACAACCTGCAAGCGTTGGTGACCATCAGCCTTACTGATATTTCGAACCGCCGTGCGCCTGCCACGGCCTCCGTCACTTCCCTGGCGTCTGCCTCATGATGCGTTTTTGTGTGTTGTTGCTCGCTTTGATCTCGTGTGCCAGCCAGGCCCAGGAGATTGCCAATGGGGCCGGGGGCTCGATCAACCTGGCGTCCGGTGAGGGACGGATTTTGCATTTTGCCGCGCCGGTGGATTCGGTATTGGTGGCCGAGCCGAATGTGGCCGATCTGCAGGTGGTGTCGCCCGGTACGCTCTATATCTTCGGCAAGGCGCCGGGCAATACCAGCCTGATCGCCCTCGGCAACGACGGCAAACAATTGGCCAGCCTGACCTTGTCCGTCAGCAGCGGCACCCAGGCGGTGACCACGCCGATGCAGGAACTGCACCCCGGTAACGGCGCGCAGATTACGGGTGCCGGCAACCGCCTGATCGCCAAAGGCACCGTCGGTTCGGTGGCCGAAGCGACTGACCTTAACGCGCTGCTTAACCCTCAGGGCCAAGGCTTTCAGAGCGCGATCAACACCACCGAATACGCCGGCGCAGCCCAGGTGAACTTACGGGTGCGCTTTGCCGAAGTGTCCCGTTCCGAGCTGCTGCACTACGGCGTGAACTGGAACGCGATGTTCAATAACGGCACGTTTTCCTTTGGCCTGATCACCGGGGGGCCGTTGGCGGCGGCGACGGCAGGTGGTTTGGCGACCGCAGGCACCGGCTCGGGCAATGTGAATATCGACGGCATGCTCGACGCGCTGCAGGCCAACGGCATTTTGCAGATCCTCGCCGAACCGAACATCACCGCCATGACCGGCCAGACCGCCAGCTTCCTCGCCGGTGGCGAAGTGGCGATTCCGGTGCCGGTCAACCGGGACCTGGTGGGCATCGAGTACAAGTCATTCGGCGTGTCGCTGCTGTTCAACCCGACCTTGCTGCCCAACGGCCGCATCGCCCTGCAAGTGCGCCCGGAAGTCAGCAGTGTGGTCAGCGGCGGCACCGTGGATTTCGGCAACTTCCATGTGCCGTCCTTCAGCGTGCGCCGTGCCGATACGCGCGTGGAAGTCGGCAGCGGGCAGACCTTTGCCATTGCTGGGCTGTTCCAGCGTCAAAGCAGCCAGGACATCGAGAAACTGCCGCTGTTGGGTGACTTGCCGATCCTCGGCAACCTGTTCCGCTCCAAGCGCTTTCAGCGCAATGAAACCGAGTTGGTGATCCTGATTACCCCGTACCTGGTGGAGCCGGTGCGCAGCCGCACGCTCGCCACGCCCCTGGACGCACAATCGGCTACCGCAGCGGCCACCGGACCGCGCAGCGGCGGGGCGTTCGGTTTCTACATGAATTGATAAGGGGCCTGCCATGACTGCTTTGCGTATGTTTATGCTGTTGCCCCTGGCTCTGATGGGTTGCCAGACCCACTTGGCGCCGGTGTATTACTCACCGGAATACCGGGCGGATGGTTTGCCGAGTCAGTGCCAGCAACCGGCGGCCAAGGATGCGATCGGGCTGGATGAGGATTTCAAGCCGACCTTGCCGTTGGGCTGTGCGAACAATTTGAATTTGATGCAGATGGTCGAGCGCAAGCAGGACCTGAACCAGGGCCGCGCCACGGGACCTGCCATGGCCGCGCCTGTGGGGCGTGCGGCGCAGGTGTATATCGAAGGGTTTGATCGTGAGCAGTTGCAGCGGCGCAAGGATCAGCAGGAAGCCAAGGCCGGCGCTACCGGAGGTCAGCAATGATCGCGCGTACGCCGATGTCCTGTGGGAGCAGGCTTGCTCCCGAAAGCGGCCTCATCGCCGATCACTCTCCAACTGATGCACCGCGCTCCAACTGTGGGAGCTGGCTTGCCTGCGATAGCGGCCTCATCGCCGATCACTCTCCAACTGATGCACCGCGCTCCAACTGTGGGAGCTGGCTTGCCTGCGATAGCGGCCCCATCGCCGATCACTCTCCAACTGATGCACCGCGATCCAACTGTGGGAGCGGGCTTGCTCGCGAAAGCGATGTGTCGGGCGCCGGGGATCTTTGGTCGGCGTACATATCCATTGCTGCGGTAACGGCCGCCTGCGGCTCCGTCCTTACAGCGGGTCACTTTTGGAAAGCCCGGAAGCCGGCCCAGCCAAAAGTAACCAAAAGGTCTTCGCCCTACCACTCGGCACCTCGCCAGGGCTCGGTGTGCCCTCACGCAGGCTTGAATCCGTGGGCCGCCGCACTGGGCCATCCTTGGCACAGTGCGGCTAACCCGGCGTCCCGCCGGGCTAATCCTGCATCAACGCGGATCAACCAGCCCCAGTTCCTTGGCCTGCGCCATCGGATCACTGATTGCCTTGATGCGCTTGGCTTCGATCACCAATCGCGCGCGCTCGGCGGCGGGAATATCGTCCAACGGCAATCCGGCAACCTTTTGCTCATAGCCCGCCAGCACCATCACCAGCAGCTCATTACGCTGATGCCGGGGCAGGGCGCGGGGCGACTGAGTGACGGGGGCAATGGTGTCCAGCGCCTGTTGCGACTGCCCGCCGAGGGCATAGGCCAGGGCCAGGTTGCAGCGGCTGTCGAGGTCGTCGGGTTGCAGGCTGAGGCTTTTGGCGAAGGCGGTTTGTGCCGCAGTGGCCTGGCCGTTCAGGACTTGGGCGATGCCCAGGCGGGTGTAGGCGACGGGCAGGTGGCTGATGTCGGCAGCCTGGCCCAAGGCAGTCACGGCGCGTTGGGTTTTGCCCAACTGCAACTGCGCAGTGCCGAGACCGAGCAGGGCGTCGGCGTTGTGGGCGTCCAGGCCCAGCGCTTGCTGGTAGGCGCGCTCGGCGCCCAGCGCGTCCTTGGCATCGAGCCTGGCCTGGCCGAGCTTGAGCCACAACTCGATGCCGGCCCCCGGTTGCTGGGTGGCGCGCTCGTACAACGCAGCCGCGCTGGCGTAGTCGCCGCGCTTGCTCAGGTCGTCGGCCAGTTGCAGGGACTTGTCGGAATCGGTCGCAGGTTTGCTGGAACAGGCAGCCAGCAGCAGGGTACTGGCAAGCAGGAAATTCTTGGTCATCGTCACAACTCGTCGGGCGAAGGCGCAGGCCATGTAAGCATATTTTTGCTGGCGCTCCTATGTCTGTTCAGCGCTGGTTTTGCCCACGCTGGCGAAGAGCCCGAATGGTTTTCCAAACCCTACGCCTACGTGCTGGTCGATCAGGATGTGCGCAGTGCGCTGGAAGAATTCGGCCATAACCTCGACGTGCCCCTGGTGCTCTCGGAGAAGGTGCGCGGCAAGGCCCGCAGCACTATTCGCGCCGCCACCGCCGGTGAGTTTCTGCAAACCCTGTGCAGCACCAACGGCCTCACCTGGTACTTCGACGGCAACCTTCTGTACCTCAACAGCAGCGACGAGATCAGCACCAAATTGTTCAAGGCCAGTGCGCTGAACCTCGACCAGTTGCAGGGCTATCTCAATACCCTCGATGTATTCGGCCAGCAACTGTCGATGCGCAGCGGCCCCGAGGGCGATGAAGTATTCGTGACCGGCCCGCCGCCGTACCTGGCGCTGGTGCAACAGCATGTGGATCACCTGCAACCCACGGCCGTGGCCGCCCCGGTGGCGCGCGAGCGCGGTGTGCGAGTGTTCCGCGGCGCGCAAGTCAGTACCGAAACCCCAACCCAGTAAAGGAGCAGCACCATGTCCGTAACGGCCGTAGACACTAACCTCGCCCCCGGTGGCGTCAGCCCTGAAGCCAAGTTCAACGCCGCAGTGGATAACGCCAAGTCGGCGGATAAACCGGCAGATACCACGGACGCGGACGACGCCAAGTTCAACGATGCGTTGATCACCCAGGCCGTCACCATCGGCGGCCAGTTCATCATCATGCCGAAGATGCAGGAACTGCTGAACGACGCCATGTCCGATGACGACGAAGAGTAGGAAGCCCCTATGACTATCAGTCTCGCCGCTGGCGCCACGGCCTTGCCGCCGTCCGCCGGTGCGGGGCCCGCCGGGGCCTCGCAGAACCTGTTCGAGCACATGGCCAACACCGCCAAGGGCATGCCCGAGGGCGCGAGCCCGCACCAGATCGGCTCGGGCCTGATGGAACGCATGAACAGTTTCATCGACCGTACGCGGGCCTTTTCCGAGCGTGCCGACCTGCTCACCAACAACTCGTCGGCACCGCCGCCGGCCTCGGCTGAGATCCGCACCGCGAGTGCTTCACCGTCTGCTGAGCCTGGGAAAAAGGTCGGCGAGCAACAGGTCGATCAGATCGTCCATTCCCTGGGCAAGATGTTCGACTACTCCATCGAAACCCAGATGGTGGTGCGCGGTGCGACGCAGATTTCCGGTTCCGCCAACACGTTGCTCAAGGGTCAATAACACCATGCCAAGCCCAAACCGCGCACTGCGTCTGTTGCTGATCGGCCTGCTCGCCAGCCTGCTGCAAGCGTGCAACACCGACCTCTATACCAACCTCAGCGAACGCGATGCCAACGCCATGGTCGCGGTGCTGCTGCGCGGTGGGATCCCGGCGGAGCGCAAGACCCAGGACAACGGCCAGCTCAAAGTGGTGGTCGACGAGGAGCGCTTCGCCGAAGCCATGACGCTGCTCGACAACGCCGGTCTGCCGCAACAGAGCTTTTCCAATATGGGCGAGGTGTTCAAGGGCAATGGCCTGGTGTCCTCGCCGGTGCAGGAGCGGGCCCAGATGATTTACGCCCTGAGCGAAGAACTGTCGCACTCGGTGTCGCAGATCGACGGCATCGTCGCCGCCCGTGTGCACGTGGTGCTGCCGGACAACGACTTGCTCAAGCGCGTGATTTCACCGTCTTCGGCCTCGGTGCTGGTGCGCTACGACCCGGGCACCGACATCAACACGCTGATCCCGCAGATCAAGACGCTGGTCGCCAACGGTATTTCCGGCCTGAGCTACGAAGGCGTCTCGGTGACCGCGATCAAAGCCGCCGTCGCCATCAGTCAGAACCCGGCGCAACCACGGCTGGCCCGCTTTATGGGCTTGTGGCTGCTGGAAGACAACCTGCCCCAGGCCCGCTTTATGTTTGGCAGCCTGCTGCTGGTCGCCCTTGGCGCTCTCGGGGTACTCGCCCGCCAGCACTGGGCGCGGCGCCAGTCCCAGGCGTTGTATGTGCTCAAGGAGGGTGAATGAGCGTGGTGGAGCGCTGGCAAGGATTGATCGCCGAGCCTTTGCAGTTTGTGCGTGGCCCCAGCCTGGGCGCGTGCTTCGCGGCTGATTTGCCGGATGACGTGCTGCACGCCCTGCAGGGCCAGCCGCGTTTTCGTCAACGCCTGGAGCAGTTGCTGGTCAGCCATTACCAATTGGCGCCCCTCGCGCAGTTGGTCACCCCACAGGTGGCTGATCTGCCGGTATTGCTGCTGTCACCTGCGCAATTTGCTCGCTTGCCGAGGTTGTGCGGCGCCATCTGGCACGGCGCGACGTTGAGCCGGGAGATCCGACGCGACGTGGTCCAGGCGTTGCGTGAAGGCCTGGGCGCGGAGGTCTTCGTTCAGGCCCTGGCCTTGCGCCAACTCGGCGGTGCGGCGGATTTGCTGCGTGAGCCTGCCGAACTGATCGAGGCGATCGACCGTGACGGCCACGGCTGTGTTGCCGCGTGGCTGCACGCCCAGCACGCCGATTGGCGGGGTTGGCTGCGTTTGCGTTTCGACTTCCCCAAGGGCTACAGCGCGCGGTTGCCGCGTGACCTGGAGATCGTACAGGCCGCCGCCGCGTGCCTGCTGGCCGAGGACATCACCCCATGAGTGAATTACCGAGCCGCCCCACGGCGCGCATTTTGCGCGCTGAAGACGCCGCGCTGTGGAGCGATGGTTTTGCCTTTCTGCAGGCAGCCAAAGCGCAGGCCGAGCAAATCAAGGCCGACAGTGACCAGTGGCTGCAAGCCGCCCGCGCCGAAGGCTTTGAAAGCGCGCGGCAAGAGGGCGCCGAACACGTCGCGCAATTGCTGGTGCACACCCAGTCTCAAGTGCAGCAGTACTTGAGCAGCCTGGAGGCGTCGCTGGCCGACCTGGCGTTGGGCATCGTGCGCGAAGTGCTGGGCGACCTGGACAGCGCCGATCGTGTGGCGCGGTGTACGCGTCAGGCCTTGAGCGCGTTCCGCCAGGACCAGGCCTTGACCCTCTGGGTGCCGCCGGCCGAGGTCGATGCCCTGCGCCAACGCTTGACGCTTGAAGGCCTGGCGATTGCCGTGGCCGCGGATGAACAACTGGATGCCGGCCAGGCCCGCCTCAGCAGCCCGGCCGGCTCGGTTGAACTGGGCGTGGAAGCCCAATTGCAAACCCTGCGCCGCAGCCTGCTGCCCTTTGCCGAAGAAGGTGTGACATGAACCTGGAGCAGTTGCTGCCACGCCTGACTGAGCGCCTCACCCAGACACGCCTGCGGCCGATGCACGGCACTGTGTTGAGCATTCGTGGTGTGCTGTTGCGCGCCAGTGTCGCCGGGGCGAGCATCGGTGAATTGTGCCAATTGCGCGACCCGGTCAGTGGCCGCAGCTTGAGTGCCGAGGTGATCGGCTTTGAGGGTGACGAGGCGATTCTTTCGCCCATCGGTTCCATGGAGGGCCTGTCCACCCGCACACAAATCACCGCCACCGGCGAGACCCTGGGTGTGGCCGTCGGCGACGCGCAGCTCGGTCGAGTGATCAGCCCCATGGGCGACTTCCTCGACGGTGACGGCCTAACGCCGACCCTGGCCTTGCAACATTACCCGTTGCACGCTGAACCACCGGCACCGTTTTCCCGGCAATTGATCGTGCGCTCCATGGCCCTGGGCATTCGTTCTATCGACGGCTTGCTGACCCTGGCCCAGGGCCAGCGCATGGGCATCTTCGGCGAGCCAGGCGTGGGCAAGTCGTCGTTGCTCGCCAGCATCATCCGCAACAGCGAAGCCGATGTGATCGTGATTGGCTTGATCGGCGAAAGGGGCAGGGAAGTGCGCGAACTGCTCGACGTGCAACTGGATGCCCCGGCACGTGCGCGCACGGTAGCGGTGGTTGCCACCTCTGATCGCCCGGCGGCCGAGCGCGTGCGGGCTGCGTTTGTCGCTACCGCCCTGGCTGAATATCACCGCGACCAGGGCCGCAACGTGTTGCTGTTGATGGACAGCCTGACGCGTTTTGCCCGCGCCCAGCGCGAAATTGGTTTGGCCGTGGGCGAACCACCGACCCGTCGCGGGTACCCGCCGTCGTTTTTCTCGATCTTGCCGCGTCTGCTGGAACGCGCCGGCCCCGGCCCCACCGGCAGCATCACCGCGTTGTACACCGTGCTCACCGAAGGTGACGCCGCGAGTGATCCGGTGGCCGAGGAAGCCCGCTCGATCCTCGACGGGCACATCGCCCTCAGTGCCGAACTGGCCCAGCGTAACTACTTCCCGGCAGTCGACGTATTGCGCAGCCGTAGTCGCCTGATGGAGCAAGTCGCCGGTGAGGAACACAAGCGCCTGGCCCTGCGCATTCGTGAGCTGATGGCGCGCTACGGCGAGATCGAAATGTTGATTCGCGTGGGCGAGTACGCCGCCGGCAGCGACCCGTTGGCCGACGAAGCCATCGCTCGCCACGCCGCTATCGAAGCCTTCTTGCGCCAGAACGCGGATGAACCCAGCAACCTGGAACACACCTTGATCCGCATGCGCCAGGTATTGGCATGACACAGGAGCGAACCCCATGAAAACCGACCAACTGCGCACCCTGCAAACCTTGCGGGTACTGCGTGAACAACGGGCCGCCAGCCAGTTGGCTGCCCAGCAGCAGCGCTGCGAGCACACCCATGGCGTATTGACCGACGCCAAGGAGCAATTGCGCCGGCACCGTGAAGCCATCGCCGAGGAAGCCCGCCAGGTGTATGCGTCCCTCACCGAAGGCTTGTCGGTAGCCAGTTGGCAGGCGGCCCAGGAGCGTTTGCGCGGTCTGTCGGATGACCAGCAGCAGCTGGAAAACGACGTGACCCACGTGTCCACTACCTTGCAAAGCCAGGAGCGCGAGCGTGACCTGTTTCGCCAGGAACGCCTGAGCCGCCAGCGCCGATCCGACGCCTGGCAAAGCCTGCTCGACGGCCGTGAAAGCGATGAACGCCGTATCGGCGAGCTGCGTGACGAAGGCGTTGGCACATGATTGCAGCCCTTGCCGTTCCATTGACGCCGTGGCTGACGCACTACGACCCGGCCTTGCTCGCACTGCATAACCAACTGCACCGGCGCCGTCGGGCCTGGCAGGGCCGATGCGCCGGGCAAGACCTGCGGGTGAGCTGGGCCGCAGCCGCAGCCACTTTCAATAGCCCGTGCGAGGTGCCGCTCTTGCTCGGCCGCGCCCCGGTGCGCCTGCGCCTCTCGGCCGCTGCATTGGAGCAGGTGCTGGTGCCGCTGGCGCTGCAGTTCGATGTGCAGTTGCTGCCCTCGTTGCCGCGTGCGTTGTTGCTGGAATTGGCGGTGCTCGACTTGATCGAGCGCCTCGAGCCGCTGCTGGGTCATTCGGTGCAGCTGCTGGAGGCCACCGACGTGCCGCGAGATTACGCCGTGCACCTTTCGCTTGAGCTGACCTTTGGCAATCAGCCGGCCATGAGCGCGCACCTCGATCTGAGCGAAGGCGCCGCCGTGCTCATCGCACAGTTGCTCGACCAATATGGCCAGCTTGAACCGGACCCGTTGCCCGCCCTGCGCCAGACCCTGGCGCTGGTCGCCGGGCGGCAGTCGCTGACCCTGGGTGAACTGCGCAGTTTGCGCCCCGGCGATGTGCTGATGCTTGAACAAGGCTCGGGCTTGTTGCTCGACCTGGACGGGCGCCTGCAGGCCCGCTGCCAATACCAGGGTGAGGTCTTGCGTGTGCAGGAAGAATTGAAAACGCCCCTTTTGGACATGGAGAACACGATGACTGAGGTTGATGCTGCTGTGGCCCTGGATGACCTTCCGCTCAAGCTGGTGTGCCAGGTCGGCAGCCTGGAACTGACCCTGGCGCAATTGCGTGAGCTGGGGGCGGGCAGCCTGTTGCAGCTCAATACGCCCGACGTCGACAGCGTCGACCTGATGGTTAACGGGCGCCGCGTCGGCCAGGGGCAACTGGTGAAAATCGGTGACGGCCTGGGTGTGCGGCTGCTGAGTTTTGCCACTCCATGACCGGTTATCAGCCGAATCTGATCGAGATTATCCTGGTCGTTGCGACGATCGGGTTGATCCCGTTGGCGGTGGTGACGCTCACCGGTTTCATGAAGATCTCGGTGGTGTTGTTCCTGATCCGCAACGCCCTCGGGGTACAGCAGACCCCACCAAACCTGGTGTTGTACGGCATTGCGCTGATTCTGTCGGTGTACGTGACCACGCCCTTGATCGGCGATATGTACCGGCAGGTGGAGGGGCGCGATCTCAACATCGAACATGTGGAGCAACTCAAGGACTTGGGCGATGCGCTGCGCCCGCCGTTGCAGGCGCACCTGAAGCGCTTCGCGAATGAGTCCGAGCGTGGCTTTTTTGTGCAGGCCACGGAAACCATCTGGTCGCCCGAGGCCCGTGCCGACCTGCGCGATGACGACCTGGTGGTGCTGATCCCGGCGTTTGTCAGTTCGGAACTCACGCGCGCCTTCGAGATCGGTTTTTTGCTGTACATCCCGTTTTTGGTGGTGGACTTGCTGGTGTCCAACGTGCTGATGGCCATGGGCATGTCGATGGTCTCGCCGAATTTGATTTCGATCCCGTTGAAGATTTTTTTATTCGTGTCGCTGAGTGGCTGGTCGCGCTTGATGCACGGTTTGATTTTGAGCTACGGCTGAGGCACGACCCATGGGCCAGGATGTTTTCCTGTCATTGATGAAACAGGCGCTGATGACCGTGCTGATGCTCTCGGCACCGGCGCTGGGGGTGGCGATTATCGTGGGGTTGAGCGTGGGACTGTTCCAGGCGCTGACGCAGATCCAGGACCAGACCCTGCCGCAGGTGGTGAAGCTGGTGGCGGTCCTTTTGACCATCGTGTTCCTCGGCCCGGTCCTGGCCGGGCAAGTGGCGGAGTTGGGGAGCCAGGTGCTTGACAACTTCCCGCTGTGGACGCGCTGACTGCCTATGGATGCCAGCCTTACCGCGCAGTTCCTGGAAGTCGCCTACCCGGTGATCAGCGCCGCTTCGCTCGCCGCCTGCCGGGCCATGGGCGTGGTGGTGATCACCCCGGCCTTCAACCGTCTGGGCCTCACGGGGATGATTCGTGGTTGTGTGGCCGTGGCCATTTCCATCCCGATGTTCTTCCCAGTGTTCGAAGCACTGACCGCCATGCCCGAGCATGGCAGCGTGTTCATCGCCGGGTTGCTGATCAAGGAGTTTTTGATCGGCATTCTGATCGGCCTGTTGTTCGGCATTCCGTTCTGGGCGGCAGAGGTGGCGGGGGAGTTGATCGACCTGCAGCGCGGCTCGACCATGGCGCAGTTGGTGGACCCGCTTTCAACCGGGGAATCGAGTGTGATGTCGACCTTGTTGACGGTGATGCTGATCACGCTGTTTTTCATGTCCGGCGGTTTTATCCTGATGGTCGACGGTTATTACCACAGCTACCAGTTGTGGCCGGTGACGGCGTTTACCCCGGTATTTGCCAGCTCGGCGCTGCTGGCGGTGCTGTCGATCCTCGACCAGATCATGCGCGTTGGCGTGCTGATGGTTTCCCCGTTGCTGATCTCGCTGCTGATTACCGACTTGATGCTCGCCTACCTGTCGCGGATGGCGCCGAACCTGCACATTTTCGATTTGTCGTTGCCGGTGAAGAACCTGTTTTTCTCGATCCTGATGGTGATCTATATCGGCTTCCTGATCCCCTTGATGCTCGACCAGTTGGCGGAGTTTCGCGGCACCGTTGAACTGCTCAAAACCCTGGCAGGCATGGAGTAGCCCATGGCCGATACCAGCGAAGAGAAATCCCAGCCGGCCACGGACAAAAAGCTCAACGACGCCCGCAAGAAAGGCCAGGTCGCCAAGAGCCAGGACCTGGTGTCGGGCATGGTCATTCTGTTCTGTACCTTGTGCATCTCCATCCTTGCGCCCCGGGCCATGGCGCAGGTCACGGCGCTGATTGACCTGACCGCGCAAATCTATATCGAACCGTTCGCCACCGTGTGGCCCCGGGTGCTCGACCATGCCGAACAATTGATCATCGGGATCACGCTGCCGGTGATGGCGGTGACCACCGGTGTAGTGATCCTGACCAACCTCATCACCATGCGCGGCTTTGTGTTCTCGGTGGACCCGATCAAGCCCGAGTTCAAGCGCGTCAACCCGGCGGAGGGCATGAAGAAGATCTTCGCCCTGCGCAACCTGGTGGAGTTCATCAAGGGGCTGGTCAAGGTGCATGTATTGGCGATCGCGTTTTACGTGGTCGGCAAGCACGCGTTGCAGGCGCTGATGGAGTCGTCACGCTGTGGTGCCGAGTGCATGGAATCGACGTTTTTCCTGGTGCTCAAACCGCTGGTGTTCACGGTGCTGTGCGCGTTTCTCACGGTGGGCGCCGTGGATGTGCTGATGCAGCGCTGGTTGTTCGGGCGCGACATGAAGATGACCCGCAGCGAAACCAAGCGCGAGCGCAAAGACATCGACGGCGACCCGCTGATCAAGAGCGAACGGCGCCGCCAGCGCAATGAGATGCAGGCGCTGGCCACCAAGCTGGGCCTGGGCCGGGCGTCGATGATGATTGGCACCACCGATGGTTGGGTGATTGGCGTGCGCTATGTGCGCGGGGAAACGCCGGTGCCGGTGATTGTGTGTCGCGCATCACCGGAAGAGGCCTTGTTGATGTTGCAGGAAGCCTACGATCTGGGGATTCCCCATGCGCCGGACAAATCCCTGGCGGCGGCTATCGCCAAAAAAACCGTGCCCGGCGACCCCGTGCCGGATGCGTCGTTCCAGGCCGTGGCCGATTGGCTTGTCGCTGCGCGCCTGATCTGACCCAACCTAAATCAATCTGTGGAAGGGCTGTTGTGGTGAGCGGGCTTGCCCCGCTCATTCCAGCCAGTCCAAGTTCAGATACCTAGCGGTGCTGGAAGCGGGGCAGCGAGGCCACGCGCAATTTGGGCTCCTGCAGGCGTGCCAGGTCGGTTGCAATCTGCGCGCGCCAGAAGTGCGCACCCGCCAACTGTGCATCCACCCAGGCCTGGCGCAGCATGACCTTGGCCTTGTCCTCTGAACCGTAGTCGCCCTGGCGCAGGATCAGTTGCGCCTTGATCCGCAGCATCTGCGGCACAAACCAACGCTCATGGCGGCCGACAGCCAATTGCAGGGTGTCTTCCAGCACTTCCAGGGCGAGTTTCTCCAGGCCCAGCCGCGCCAGGCCCAGGGCGTATTCACAACGCAGCAGGCTGTAGAGCTGGGTGTCGCCCTGGCCTTGCAAATGGTGCAGTGCCTCGCCCAGTTGCGGCACGCCTTCTTCCGGCGAGCCTTGGCGGATCAGCAGGATGCTTTCGAAGCACCGTCGAAATTGCCGCCAGATATGCAGGTCCTGGCGGGTGGTGCTGTCTTGCAGCAGGCCAAGGTAGTAGTGCATTTTTGGCAGGTTGGAGGTGAGCAGTGCCAGTGGAATTGCGCCCAGGCACAGGGTGTACCAAAGGGTTGCCGGGTGGTCGAGTGAGACCGCTTCGTCGACGCAGGCGCCGATCAGGCGCAGTGCCGGGTCGACATCGCCTTCCAGCAATTGCACCTTGGCCTTGAGGCAACGGGCGGCGATGCGCTGGTCAAAATGCACGTCGATGATGTGCGAGCGCGGCGCCGACGGTGAGCCGAGCGCTTCGTCGATATTCTGTCGCGCGCCCTGCAGATCGCCCATATGAAACAGCGCCACGGCGCGCATGCGTTTGCCGAGCAATTGCTGGTTGCCGCTGCTGTTCAAGGCAATATAACGCTCGGCCAGTTCCAGGGCTTCGGCATATTGGTTGCAACCACAGCGGTCGGTCCACAGGCCCCACAAGGCGCGCATTTTGTGTTCGGCATCGCCGAGGTCGCGGGCGTCTTCACAAACTTGGCGCCAGGCTTCGCGCATCTCCCCACCGGTGCCGTAAGTCAGCATCAGCACACTGGCCAGGGCAGTGTGCAGCAGCATGCGCTGGCGCAGCGGCAAGGGGGAGATGGCGTTGCTCGCCAGGCCTTTGGCGACCCAGGTGCGGCATTCGCTGACCAGCGACAGGCGCAGCCACAGCGGCACGCTGACCAGGGTCAGTTCGATCGCGAGGGGCAGGTCGCCGTTGGGTGAATAGGCCCAGTCCAGTGCCGAGCGGATGGTGCTGTTCTCGGGGCCGTAGAGGGCAACCCAGGTTTCCGGCGACAGGCCATCCAGGGTCTGCCCGGCTTCCTGCAACATGCCGAGGGCATACCGCGCGTGACGCAAGCTGGTGGCATTGACTTCGCCATGTTCGGCCAGTTTTTCCAGGGCATAGGCGCGGGTGGTTTCCAGCAGGCGATAGCGCTTGAGCAACTGCGCTTCACCGGTGATCAGCAATGACTTGTCCATCAGGCTTTCGAGCAACGGCAGGGCGTTGCGTGGGTCCAGGCTGCTGCTGGTCGTCATGGCCTTGACCGCATCCAGCGTGAAGGAGCCTGTAAACACGGCCAGTTGGCGCAACATCGCCTGCTCGTCGCCAGTGAGCATCGAGTAGGTCCAGTCCAGTGTGGCGCTGAGGGACCGGTGACGGGCGAGGGCGGTGCGCCGGCCGGTCATTTGCAGCCGAAAGCTGCCGTCGAGCAGGCCGACCAGATCCTGAATACCAAAGGTGCGTACCCGTGCGGCGGCGATCTCGATCGCCAGCGCATTGCTGTCGAGTTTGCGACAGATGGCGCTGACCGCCGACACATCGGCGTCGTTGAACTCAAAGTCGGGGTCGAGGGCGCGCACGCGTTCTACAAACAGGCGCACGCCGGACCAGGCCAAGGCTTCGCTGGCGGACAGGTTGGCCTGTTCGTCGGGCACTTGCAGCGGCGCCAGGTCGTGCACCCGTTCGCCCTCGGCGCGCAACGGTTCGCGGCTGGTGGTCAGCACGTAGCATTGCGGGGCACTGCGCAGCAGGGTTTCCACGGCGTCGGCGGTGGCCGGCAACACGTGTTCGCAGTTATCCAACACCAGCAGCAAGCGGCGTTCGGCCAGGGTTGCGGTGATGCTGTGCAGCGGGTCATCGCTGATCGTCTGGATGCCCAGGGCGCTGGCGAGCATGCCGGCCACCCATTGCTCGCTGGTGGCGGGCGCCAGGTCGACGAAGCAGGTGTCCAGCTTGAACGCACTGGCCAACTGGTGGGCCACCGCCATGGCGACGGTGGTCTTGCCGATGCCACCGGGGCCGGTGAGGGTGACGAAACGCTGGCTGAGCACCTGGTCGGCGAGGCTTGTGATCAACGTGTCGCGGCCTATCACTTCGCAGGGCGGCCGCGGCAGCGTGGATTCCTCTGCCCGGGCATAGGGTACCGGCAGGGTTTCTTCACTGCAGGTTTGCACGGTAACCGGCGCCACAAAGCGATAGCCTCGGCCCGGCACGGTGACGATATAGCTGAAGTTGCCGTCGTCGCCCAGTGCCCGGCGCAGGGCGACGATCTGCGCGCGCAGGTTGCATTCCTCTACGACCACCTTGGGCCACGCGAAGGCGATCAGTTCGGCTTTTTCCAGTAATTCACCGGCGCGGGTCACCAGCGCAATCAACAGGTACAGCGCGCGGCTACCCAGCGTCACGGGTTCGCCGTTGCGCAGCAACACGTGCTGCCTTGCCAGTAACAGAAAGGGGCCAAAGCCGAGGACACTCTCGGCGGGTGCCAGGGTCGGGTGGTCTGCGTCCATACAGGACACTGCGTGGTTCTTGCTCGAGCTCATCAATTCGTCCTTTTTATAGTCGGGCGTGTGATTGGCGATCAGGCCATTCGCCCTCTTTGGGGTACAGATGTGCAGCAGCAGTCTTGGAAAGTTGATGTCGATCAAAAAGTCGGAAAGGCCGCCCTCCTTTGGGGCGTGGTCGTTGTTATGGGGGTGTCACGCGTCCTGTTTCAGAGGATGAGACTGTCTCAAACCTGAAACATTTTATTACCGGAAATAGGCATAAAGCAGAATGTATGCCAGTTGGCATGTAACAAAGATGACAACAACCGCATGAAATTTATGGTGATTTTTAGGGTCGTCGGCAACGTTGCGATGGCTTCGTTCGGAAACACGAATATTTCTAATTGTGTCGTTCGGGATGCCGACTAAAACGGTGAAGGTTTGGCGGTAATTGACCGGCATTGATTGTTGAGTTGAGGGTCAGTGAACACCTTCGTTGAACATGAAAATTCCGACAGCCAGGCAATTGGCCACTGAAAAAAATCCCCGCTGCCCGTAATCTAGAGGCCTTTGTCACCTGTGCGGATTGTTCATGTCCTCTGTTGCCGATGGGTTGCCCCTCAACAAACGCCTGCCCGCCGTGATCGCCATCTCCCTGGGGATCGGCATGGCGACCCTCGATACGGCCATCGTCAACACGGCGTTGCCGACCTTGGCCGAAGGCATCGGCACCGACTCGGCCTCAGTGATCTGGGTGGTCAACGCCTATCAGTTGGCGATTATTGCCACGGTGCTCCCGTTCGCGTCGTTGAGTGATGTGCTGGGGCACCGCCGCGTGTATCTCGGCGGGTTGCTGCTGTTTATTGTCTCGTCGCTGTTTTGCGGGCTGGCCGGGTCGCTGTTGACCCTGACGGCCGCGCGGGTGGCACAAGGGCTTGGCGCGGCGGCGGTCATGAGCGTGAACACGGCGTTGCTGCGGCATATCTACCCCTCAAAAATGCTCGGGCGCGGCTTGGGCTATAACTCGTTGGTCGTGGGGTTGGCGTTCACCCTCGGGCCCACTGCCGCGTCGGCGATTCTGTCGGTGGCGACCTGGCACTGGTTGTACCTGATCAACGTGCCGTTGGGTTTGTTGGCGTTGGGCCTGGGTCTGCGTTCATTGCCGACGCTGCCCATGACCGGGCATGCCTTCGACCGCGTTGCCGCGTTGCTGTGTGCCGGGTTGTTTGCCCTGTTGGTGCTCGGGCTGGGTACGGCAGTGCACGGTGCCCAAGGCGCGTTGACCCTCGGCCTGATCGCCGTGGCGCTGGTATGCGGCGCGTGGTTGTTGCGTCGGCAGGCTGGACACCCGGCGCCTATGCTGGCCCTGGACTTGTTCAAGCGGCCGGTGTTTGCGCTGTCTTCCCTCACGGCCATCTGTGCATTCAGCGCCCAGGGCCTGGCGTTTGTGTCGTTACCGTTCCTGTTGCAGGCAGTCCTTGGCCATAGCCAGGTGGAAACCGGTTTTCTGATGACGCCGTGGCCCGCCGTGGTTGCGGTCATGGCATTGGTGGCGGGGCGGCTGGCGGATCGGGTGTCTTTGGGCGTGTTGTGCGGTATTGGCCTGTTGATGCTCAGCGTGGGTATGGCTGCGCTGGCGACCTTGGGTAATGAGGCGTCAGCCTTTGACATCGGCTGGCGTATGGCCCTGTGCGGCGCCGGTTTCGGCTTCTTCCAATCGCCCAACCTCAAGGCGTTGATGACCAGCGCACCGCTCGCGCGCAGCGGCGGGGCCAGTGGCATCGTGGCGATTTCACGCCTGTTGGGGCAAACGCTGGGTGCGTCGTTAGTGGCGTTTTGTTTCCATCTGTCACTGACCAGCGGCCCGAAATATGCGTTATGGCTGGGTTGCGTGTTTGCGCTGGTGGGCAGTGTGGCCAGCGGTCTGCGTTTGCTGCCCTATGGGAAAAAAGCGTAACAGGTCGTTGTAAAAGCAGCGTCGGCAACGCTAACGTGGCGGCCTGAATGTTTCGGGATATTTCAGATTTATGTCCAGCCTGGCCCAACGCACTGCTGATAGCACGTCCCGACGCGCCGCACTGACCCTTGCGTTATGCCTGCCCAGTGACGTGTTGCTGTACCTGCTGCTGCCCATGGAGTCCCAGGCCTTCGGCATCACGTTGGCCCAGGCCGGGGTGTTGCTGGCGGCCAACCGCCTGGTGCGGATTTTCGGCTACCGACATGTCTTGAATTTCTATGCGCGTAACGGCGATCGCCTGACCTGCATGATCGCCGCCGGCGCGGCGACGGTGTGCGCTTTGGGCAATTCGATGTTGTCGGGTTTTGCCGCATTGTTGGGGTTGCGGCTGATCTGGGGCCTGTGTTTCGCCGCGTTGAACCTGTCGACGCAAGTGTTGGCGACTTCGGAACCTGCGGGCGCAGCGCGCAGGGCCGGGCGCTCACGGGCGGTGATTGCCCTGGGGCCGATGCTGGCGCTGCCGCTGGGCGGCTGGTTGACCTTATGGGCCGGGCCGCGTCCGATCTTCCTGATTCTCGCAGGCTGTTGCCTGATGGGCGTGTGGGCGGCGCGCGGTTTGCCCACCAGCGGGCATGATTTGCACAGCACGGGGCGCCGCTTCAAGTGGCCGGACAGCGTAGCGACCTGGTCATTTATCGAAGGCGTGGCGCTGGACGGGCTGTTTATCTTTGGCCTGTCGATCCAGGCCCAGAAGATGCTCGGCGGCGACGCGGTGCTGATCGCCGGTGGCTTGATGGCCCTGCGCTATGCCTCGGAAATGCTCCTGAGCCCACTGGGTGGCCGGGCGGCGCAACGCTTTGGCGCCACCTCGATGCTGCTGCTGTTCTCGTTTTTGAGTGCCTTGGCCCTGACCGCGTTCGGCAGTTATTGGGTGATCGTCGGCGCGGCGGCAGTGCTGGTGTTACGCGCGTTGCAACTGCCGCTGGTCACCACCTTGGTGGCCGAGCGCAACCCGGGCTCGATGCGCGTTTCGGCCCTGGCGTCCAATGCGGTGTGGCGCGATGTCGGCGCTGGCCTCGGGCCGCTGATGGCGGGCCTGTTGCTGCCGGTGGCGTCGGCGCCCTGGGTGTTTGGCCTGGCGGGTGCAGCGATTGCGGTGAGCGCGGTGTTCTGCTGGCGGGCAAAGGTCAGCGCCTGACTGAGGCGTGCGCGCTCAAGCGCTTTTAAAACGGTCCATCCATGCCGGGTCGAAGCGGGTTTGCTCGGTGTCGATCCCCAGCGCCTGCATCTTTGCCTTATGCGCGTCGATTTCACCGACCAGTTGCGCCTGGGCGCTGGAATTGGCATCCAGCTCATGCATCTGTGTTAGCCCCAGGTGGTAGAACCGCAGCACCTTGATCGCCGTCGGATCGTTGGCTTGCACGCGTTCAGTGACCTTGTGCATCACATTGGTCACGCTCATCAGGCTGCGTTTGAGCCGCCAGCCATATACCGCGGGTGCAAGCCAGGGTTGGGTCCAGAACGGTCCGCGGATCAGCGCGAGCGTGATCAATACCCCGGCAAACACGCCGCCGACATTGAAGCGAAAGTTATCACCGCCGGGTTCGCCGAACAGCATCACTGCCAGGCTCGACAACAGCATCGCCAGGGCGATGAACAGCACGGCCACGATAATCGTGCTGCGTCGCGTTTGTTGGCGGTAGGTAACAGGGTCGCAGGGTTTGAGCTCGAACATCCGGGTCAGGTCTCAAGAAGAAGCGGGGTGGCATCTTCGCATGCTTTGGGCAAACAAGTTGAACGATGGCGCCTGGCGCTTTCTCTAATTCCAGGTAGGCCACCAACCCCCGTGAGGTGAACCACCATGCCCGACTACAAACAACCACCGCCTGGTACGCCCAACCCTGACCGCACACCCGGTGAGGAGGAGCGCGACAACGATGCGTTGCGCCCCAACGACCCGGCGGAGCGTCAGGACGATGATGAGGAGCAGGTTGAGCAAGACCTGGAAAACCTGCATGACAAAGCGCGCCCGCTTTAACTAAGGAGGTTGTCGTGACTAATCCCCCAAAAGGCCCGCGATCCAGCGAGCACGCCAGCGGCAAGGATGAACT
Organism: Pseudomonas sp. M5A4_2d; assembly: GCF_053345295.1. NCBI lineage: Bacteria > Pseudomonadati > Pseudomonadota > Gammaproteobacteria > Pseudomonadales > Pseudomonadaceae > Pseudomonas > Pseudomonas sp. M5A4_2d. Next base: position 76,800 of record NZ_JBKEZW010000006.1, read on the forward strand.
GGGCTTCGACCCGGATTCCCCCGACGTGGCCGACCCTCAGGTTGACCCGATTGGCCCGGCTATCGCGCCCTTGGACAAGGGCAAGAAAGAACCGGCCGAAAAAAAGCCGCCCTACGATCCGTTGGGCGACTTGAAGAAGTAAAGCCAGCCCCGCTGTTGCGGGGCGGGTGCTTGCGTGGACGTATTTACTTGGGTGCAACCCAGATGACGTCGGTAATGCCGAACTTCTCCGCCCAGGGGCGGGTGGTTTTTTTCACCTGTTCGTGACCCACGCGCCCAATGCGGCTGACATGCGCGATGTCGGCGTCGACCGCCGCCCAATGCCAGGCCTCGGCGTTATTCATTACCTCGGCGCGCACTACAAAGGACTTCGGTTGACCGTGCAGCTGATACTGGATGGTGTAGATTTTTGCGGTACTCATGTTGCCTCCCTGTCTTGTTATAGATGGATAGGCAAGCGTTCAAAAAGGTTCACTCAAAATGACAAGTCGCACACTGTCGCGGCATAGTGACGGCTTCGCCCTGCGCTAAAGGATCGCGCCATGCCCCGTCTGACTCACAGCCAGCTCTATCTGCAACGCCTGGGCTATGACTCGCCGCCAACGCCCACACTGCAAACCTTGCAGGCGCTGCAATTGCGCCATGTGTGCACCTTCGCGTTCGAGAGCCTGTCGACGTTGCTGCGCTCCCCGGTGCTGATTGATTTGCCCAGCATCGAGCAAAAAGTGCTGCTGGAGGGACGCGGCGGGTATTGCTTCGAGCTGAACCACCTGTTTCTGGCGCTGCTGCAGGAATTGGGCTTTGACGCGCGAGGCCTGACCGGCTGGGTCGTGATGGGCGGGCCGCCTGAGGCGCGCACCGGGCGTACCCATCGCCTGAGCCTGGTGACACTGGATGGCGTGCGTTACGTGACCGATGTGGGCTTTGGCGGCATGGTGCCGAGCAGCCCGTTGCAGCTGGACACTGAAGCGGTCCAGGCCACTGCTCATGAACCTTATCGCCTGACGTTCAACGGCGCCGACTACACCCTGTGGACCCAAGTGGGCGAGGAGTGGCGTGGTTTGTATGTGTTCGACCTGCAAGTGCAGGCGGACATGGACTACCTCATCGGCAACTGGTACGTGTCGACGCACCCGGCGTCAGTCTTTGTCGGGCAGTTGAAGGCCGCGCGCCTGGCACCGGGCAAACGGCATACGTTGAACAATGCCAACTATGCGCTTCACAGTCTCGACCAGCCGAGCGAGAAGCGCGCCATCGAGAGTGCCGAGGAGCTGATGACATTGCTGCATGAAACCTTCGGCATTCGCCTGCCGGCCCATCCGCAGCTTCGCGAGACGCTTGACGGCTTGGTGCTAGCAAACTCACAGGCGTCTTGAGATAGAGCCTTCGCTGAACCGTTTTACCTCCAGGCCGATGCACACAACCAAGTGACCTGAGCGCTGTTTTTGACAGCGCTCAGGTTTGCGCAGCGGTGAAGCGATCTAATACGCCGCAATCAATCCATCTTTGCGCGGATCGGTTCCCCCCACATAGCCATGCCGGGTGCGCTGGATGATCTGAGCGCCGCCAAATGCGAACACGCCGCTGGGGTCTTCGAAGTCGATGAGGTGGCCTTTGGCACGCAGAGCCTGCGCCAGCAGTTGATCGAACTCACGCTCCACGGATACCTGCAGGCCGGCTTCGATCCTCCAGCGGGGTGCATTGGCGGCGGCTTGCGGGTTCTGTTTGTAGCGCAGGATGCGCAGCATCATTTGCAAGTGCCCTTGTGCCTGCATCGGCCCGCCCATTAAGCCAAACGCCATCAGCGGCGTTCCATCGGCATTCATGACGAAGCCTGGGATGATCGTGTGAAACGGGCGCTTGCCCGGTGCGACGGCATTCACATGGCCTGGCTCAAGGGTGAAGGCTGCGCCGCGGTTCTGCAGGCTGATACCGGTGCCTGGCACCACAACGCCCGAGCCGAAGCCCATGTAGTTGGACTGTATGAACGACACCATCATGCCGTTTTCGTCTGCCGTCGATAAACACACCGTACCGCCCGCTTTGGGTGAGCCGTGGCCGGGGTTGGCGGCGTGTTCGCTGACTCGCGATGCTCGTTCCGCCAAATAGGTCGGGTCGAGTAATTGCGCAGGCTTGACCTGCATATGCTCGCTGTCGGTGACGTAATGCTGGAGATCGGCCAACGCCAATTTCATTGCTTCCAACACCGGGTGCAATGTCTCGACGCTGTCCACCGGATGCTTGCCGACACCCAGCGCTTCAAGCAGGGTCAGCCCCGCCAAGGTGGCGATGCCTTGTCCGTTGGGCGGCAATTCATGCACCACTGCGCCGGCGTAAGGCACCGACAGGGTCTCAACCCATTCGACGCGGTGAGTCGCCAGATCCTCCAGGCTCATGACACTGCCATTGGCGCGGGCATGGGCAATGATGGCGTGGGCCAGTTCGCCACGGTAAAACGATTCGCCCTGGGTGTCGGCGATGCTCTTCAGGGTGTTTGCATGATCCTTGAGCCGGACTTTCTCACCGGCTGCAGGTACTTTGCCGCCGGGTAAAAAGCACTCGGCAAAACCCGGCTGGTCCTTCAGTTGCTCGGCACCCAGGCGCCACAATTCGCTGATGATGGGTGTGACCTGATAACCGTCCTGCGCATAGGCAATCGCCGGTTCGGCCAGGGTGGCAAAGGGCAATTTACCGTAGCGTTCGGACAACGCGACCCAGGCTGACACCGCACCCGGTACGGTCACCGAGCCCCAGCCGCGCTGCGGCATTGCGGCGTGGCCAGCGAAATGCTCGGGTGTCCAGCCTGCCGGCGAGCGGCCGGAGGCGTTCAGGCCCTGCAGCTGTTGCCCGTCCCAGACGATGGCGAACGCGTCGCTGCCAATGCCGCAACCGGTGGGTTCAACCACGGTCAGCACCATGGCTGCGGCGATGGCTGCGTCGATGGCATTGCCGCCTTTGCGCAGCATCTCCAGGCCCGCCTGAGCGGCCAGGGGCTGGGAACAGGCGACCATGTTGTTGCCCATCACAGGTGAGCGCGCGGACGCGTAGGGTTGGCTGTAATCCAGATCATCAAACATGCATGGCCCTCTTTCGGCAGTGGTCAGTTGTTGCGGTCCGGGGTGTCACGTCAACCGTCCCCCAGCAGGTTGAAACACAGGATAGTTGCTCACCGCTGGCCCGGCTGGCAGCAACGCCGGCTCGCTGACTCAATACGGTGTTGCAGAATGCAAAACGGCGCCCGAAGGCGCCGTTTTGTTGACTAACGTCCCGCTAGGCGATCAAACGCCCAGCACCGCGTGCTGCACCAGGGTGAGCAACGGTTGTGGGTACACACCCAGGAAGAACGCGAGCAAGGCGATTGCCAGCAGCATCACGCCACCGGCTTTCTGTTCCCAGTGCAGCTCGGCGTCCACGCGGCGCAGGTTTGGCTCGATCAGGTACAGGGTGACCATCACGCGCAGGTAGTAGAACACGCCGATGGCGCTGCCCAGTACCAGGGAGGCAACCAACCACCACTCGTGCGCTTCAACGCCGGTAGCGACGATGTAGAACTTGCCGATAAAGCCCGCGGTCAGCGGGATGCCGGCCAGGGACAGCATCATCACGGTGAGTACGGCGGTCAGGTACGGACGGCGCCAGAACAGGCCGCGGTATTCGTACAGGGCGTCGGCGTCACGGCCTTTGTACGGCGAGGACATCAGCGTGATGACGCCGAATGCGCCGAGGCTGGTGATGACGTAGGTGACCAGGTACACGCCAATCGCTTCCACGGCCAGGCCTTTGCTCGCCACCAGGGCGATCAGCAGGTAGCCGAAGTGGGCGATGGAGGAGTAACCGAGCAGACGCTTGAGGTTGTTCTGGGTCAGGGCCAGCAGGTTACCGAACAGGATCGAGGCAATCGCGATCACGGTCAGCACGTTGCTCAGCACACCGGTGTTGGCGGCAGGGGAGATCTGGAACAGACGCACCATCACCGCAAACACTGCAACCTTCGATGCTGTGGCCAGGAACGCAGCCACTGGCGCCGGGGCGCCTTCGTACACGTCTGGGGTCCACAGGTGGAATGGCACCAGGGACAGCTTGAACGCCAGGCCGATCAACATCATGGCCAGGCCCAACTGGGCGATTGGCGCAGGCATGCTGGTAGTCGCCAGGGCGTGGCCGATACCGGTGAAGCTCAGGCTGCCGGCTTCTGCGTAGAGCAGGGCCATACCGAACAACAGGAACGCGGAACCGGCGGCCGACAGCACCATGTACTTGATGCCGGCTTCCAGGGAGCGCTTGTTGAAGAAGGCGTAGGCCACCAGGCCGTAAGTCGGGATCGACAGCAGTTCCAGGCCGATGAACAAGCCCGCCAGGTGCTGCGCGCTGACCAGCACGATGCCACCGGCCGCAGCCAGCAGGATCAGCAGGTACAGCTCTTCCTTGTTGCCCGGGTAGCCGGTGCCGCCTTCGCCGAGATAGGCATGCGCGAGGGTCACGCAGGCCAGGGTAGCGACGAGGATCAACGCGATATACAGCAGCGCGAAGTCATCGATCATCATCAGCGGGGTCACGGCCAGTGGCGCGACTTTAAGGGCCGGGATGATCGACAGCAGGGCCAGGTTCAAACCGGCACAGGACAGCAGGAACGTCTGCGAGTGATTGCGGCGCCAGGCGATCGCCAGCATCACCACAACAATGGTGAGGCTGGTGATCAGCAGCGGCGCAAGCGCGATAAAGTGTTGGATCGTGAATTCCATAGCGCTCTTACCGTGCCGAAGCGAGTTGAGTGAAGGCGGTGCTGAACCACTGCTGCACGCCATGCATCGTCGCGGCAGAAGTGTCCAGGAACGGTTGCGGGTACACGCCGATGTAGATCAGCAGTACCGCAAGGCCGAGCACCATGATCAGTTCGCGAGCATCCATCCCTTGCAGGACGGTGTCGGACTTGGCCGGGCCGAAATAGGCGCGGTGAATCATGATCAGCGAGTAAACCGACCCGAACACCAGGCCGGAAGTAGCAATGGCGCTGATCCACGGTGTGTGCACGAACGAACCCATCAGGATCAGGAACTCGCCGATGAAGTTGCCGGTGCCCGGCAAGCCCAGGGATGCGGCAGCAAAGAACAGGCTGATCGCCGGCAGGTAAGCGATGCGTGACCACACGCCACCCATTTCACGCATGTCGCGGGTGTGCAGACGCTCGTACAACTGGCCACTGAGGATAAACAGCGCGGCGGCCGAAACACCGTGGGCCAACATCTGGATCACTGCGCCTTGCAACGCCAGTTGGCTGCCGGAGTAGATGCCGATCAGTACGAAACCCATGTGGGAAACGGACGAGAAGGCGATCAGACGCTTGATATCGGTTTGGGCGAAGGCCAGGAACGCACCGTAGAAGATCCCGATCAGACCCAGGGTCATGGCGATCGGCGCAAACTCGGCCGAGGCATTCGGGAACAGCGGCAGGGCGAAACGCAGCAGGCCGTAGGCCGCAGTTTTCAGCAGGATACCGGCCAGGTCCACAGAACCTGCGGTCGGCGCCTGGGCGTGAGCATCCGGCAGCCAGGAGTGGAACGGCACCACCGGCAGCTTCACCGCGAAGGCGATGAAGAAGCCCAGCATCAGGATGTACTCGGTGGTCAGCGACATCTTGGTTTTCAACAGGTCGGCGTAGTTGAAGGTAATCACGCCAGTGGTGTTGAAGTTGACCAGTACCAGACCCAGGATCGCCACCAACATGATCAGGCCGGAAGCCTGGGTGAAGATGAAGAACTTGGTCGCCGCGTAGATCCGGGTTTTCTTGCCGTCCGAAGAACTGTGACCCCAGAGCGCGATGAGGAAGTACATCGGCACCAGCATCATTTCCCAGAAGAAGAAGAACATGAACAGGTCCAGCGCAAGGAACACGCCGACAACGCCGCCCAGGATCCACATCAGGTTCAGGTGGAAGAAGCCCACGTGACGCTGAATTTCTTTCCAGGAGCAGAGTACCGAGAGGATACCCAGCAAGCCGGTCAGCAAAATCATCAACAGCGACAGACCGTCGAGGGCCAGGTGCACGTTGATGCCGAAGCGCTGGATCCACACGTGCTTGAATTCAAGCGCGAAGGTTGGATCGACACCCGGTGCCGGAGCGAATGAATAGTCACCGTGGGCCCACAGCCATAGGCCGAGCGCGAGTTCCAGGGACATGGTCAGCAACGCAATCCAGCGGGGGAGGGTGGCGCCGAAGCGTTCACCCATCCAGCAGAGCAGGCCGCCGATAAAGGGGATCAGGATTAGCCAGGGCAGAATCATGACGGGCTCGTTTCCTTTTGCAAGTTCGCAAAGTACGCAATGTTCATAGTCATACCGCTACCACCACGATGGCGCCGATCACCAGCACGGCACCGACGGCCATGGAAGCGGCATACCAACGCAATTGGCCCGTTTCGCTGCGGCTCAGGGCGGTGTGACCGGCCTTGGCGGCACGCGGGATCAAACCGATGGTCTGGTCGAGCGGGTCTCTGCGCAGTACATGGCTGATCGCAAGGTAAGGCTTGACGAACAGTTTGTCGTAGATCCAGTCGAAGCCCCAGGCGGCGAACCACCAGGCCGAAAGGAAGCGGCCGATGCCACTGTTGGCGACGGCGGTGACGAAGCGGCGCTTGCCGAGGAACAGCAGGGCCGCCAGCAGGATACCGGCGATGGCGATGGCGCCGGAGGCGATCTCCAGGCTGTGCTTGGCAGCGCCGCCGGCATGGCCAGCGCTTTCAGGCAATACACCGGCCAGTGGCGGGGTGATCATGGCGCCGATGAAGGTCGACAGGATGATCAGCACCGACAGTGGCAGCCAGTGGGAGATGCCGTGGCCTGCGTGTGCTTCGGTCTTGGCTTCACCGTGGAAGGTGATGAAGATCAGGCGGAAGGTGTACAGCGAGGTCATGAACGCACCCACCAGGCCTGCGTACAGCAGGTTCTGGTTACCGCTGGCAAAGGCTTCCCAGAGGATTTCGTCTTTGGAGTAGAAACCGGCGGTCACCAACGGCAGGGCGGCCAGCGCGGCACCCCCGACGATGAAGCTGGCGTAGGCCAACGGCAGTTTCTTCCACAGGCCGCCCATCTTGAAGATGTTCTGCTCGTGGTGGCAGGCAACGATGACTGCACCCGAAGCAAGGAACAGCAGGGCCTTGAAGAAGGCGTGGGTCATCAGGTGGAAGATCGCCGCGTCCCAGGCGCCGACGCCCAGGGCCAGGAACATGTAGCCGATCTGGCTCATGGTCGAGTAGGCGAGGATACGCTTGATGTCGGTCTGCACCAGCGCGGCGAAGCCGGCCAGTACCAGGGTCACGCCGCCAACCAGGCCCACCAGGTGCAGGATTTCCGGCGCCAGGGTGAACAGGCCGTGGGTACGGGCGATCAGGTAGACACCGGCGGTCACCATGGTGGCGGCGTGAATCAGTGCCGAAACCGGAGTCGGACCGGCCATCGCATCCGCCAGCCAGGTTTGCAGCGGCAACTGTGCGGATTTACCGACAGCGCCACCCAGCAGCATCAGGGTCGCCAGGGTGATCCAGAAGTCACCGACCTGGAACTTCTGCGGTGCCAGCACCAGCAGTTCCTGGATGTTCAGCGTGCCCACCTGTTGGAACAGGATGAACAGGCCGATAGCCATGAACACGTCGCCGATACGGGTGACGATAAAGGCCTTGAGTGCCGCGTTACCGTTGTTGCGGTTGCTGTAGTAGAAACCAATCAACAGGTACGAGCACAGGCCCACGCCTTCCCAGCCGAAGTACAGGAACAACAGGTTATCGCCCAGCACCAGGAACAGCATGCTGGCGATAAACAGGTTGGTGTAGGCGAAGAAGCGCGAGTAACCGGCTTCACCGCGCATGTACCAGGACGCGAACAGGTGGATCAGGAAGCCTACACCCACGACCACGCCGAGCATGGTGATCGACAGGCCGTCGACGTAGAGGGCGAAGTTGGGCTTGAAGCCCTCCACCGACATCCACTGCCACAGCACCAGGGTGTAGTGGCCGCCTTCCGGCGGCGCCACGTTGAATTGCCAGATGACATAGGCGGCAACAATCGCCGACAGGCCAATGGAACCCACACCCACCAGGGCAGAAAGGTTTTCCGACCAGCGTCCACGGGAGAACGACAGCAGCAGGAAACCGATCAGGGGAAATACGAAAGTCAGAAAGATCATGTTCATCCGCGCATCTCACTGGCAGCGTCGATATCAAGCGTGTGGAAGCGACGATACAGTTGCAGCAGGATCGCCAGGCCAATACTGGCCTCGGCGGCTGCCAGGCTGATCACCAGGATGAACATGACTTGTCCATCCGGCTGGCCCCAACGTGCACCCGCAACGATGAAGGCCAGTGCTGCGGCGTTCATCATGATTTCCAGGCTCATCAACACGAACAGAATGTTACGGCGGACCATCAGGCCGACCAGGCCAAGGCAGAACAGGATGCCGGCGACCGCCAGACCATGCTCCAAAGGGATAGCAGGCATCGTCATTGCTCCTTGGCTTCGTTGCGGCCCAAGTGGAAGGCGGTGATGGCTGCCGCGAGCAGCAGCATCGAAGCCAGTTCGACCACCAGCAGGTACGGGCCGAACAGGCTGATGCCCACGGCCTTCGCGTCTACGGTGGTGTGGCCGATGGCCTGGCCGCTCTGGTGAGCGAACAGCACATACAGCAGTTCACCCAGCAGCAGGGCTGCCAGGACAACCGGGCCAAGCCAGATGCCGGGTTTGAGCCAGACGCGTTCCTGGGCGACCGAAGCCGGCCCCAGGTTGAGCATCATCACCACAAACACGAACAGCACCATGATGGCGCCAGCGTAGGCAATCACTTCCAGGACACCGGCGAACGGTGCGCCGAGGCTGAAGAAGGTCATGGCCACGGCGATCAGCGAAATGATCAGGTAGAGCAGGGCGTGCACGGGGTTGGTGTTGGTGATCACGCGAAGCGTGGACACCACTGCAATACCCGACGCGAAATAGAAAGCGAATTCCATCTTTCTTCCTTAAGGCAGCAAGCTCTTCACGTTGATCGGCTCGGCTTCGTTTTGTGCGGCGCCTTTCGGCTTACCGGCAACGGCCATACCTGCAACACGATAGAAGTTGTAATCAGGGTTTTTACCGGGACCAGAGATCAACAGATCTTCTTTCTCGTACACCAGGTCCTGACGTTTGAACTCGGCCATCTCGAAATCCGGTGTCAGCTGGATCGCGGTGGTCGGGCAAGCTTCCTCGCAGAGGCCGCAGAAAATGCAGCGCGAGAAGTTGATGCGGAAGAAGTCCGGGTACCAGCGACCGTCTTCGGTTTCAGCTTTCTGCAGGGAGATGCAACCCACCGGGCACGCCACGGCGCACAGGTTGCAGGCTACACAACGCTCTTCGCCATCGGGGTCGCGGGTCAGCACGATACGGCCGCGATAGCGCGGCGGCAGGTACACCGCTTCTTCCGGGTATTGCAGGGTGTCGCGTTTGCGGAAGCCGTGACCGAACACCATCACCAGGCTTCGCAACTGGGTACCAGTACCCTTAACGATGTCGCCAATATATTTGAACATGGGTCAAATCCTCACTGAACCGCGCCGGCTGGCGTGTTCAACAACACAACAGCAGCCGTCACCAGCAAATTGATCAGGGTCAGCGGCAGGCAGAATCTCCAGCTGAAATCCATCACCTGGTCATAGCGTGGGCGCGGGATAGAAGCGCGCAGCAGGATGAACAGCATGATGAAGAACGCCGTCTTCAAGAAAAACCAGAAGAACGCCAGTTGCGGCAGGATGTTGAACGGACCGTGCCAGCCGCCGAAGAACAGCGTGACCAGCAGGGCCGAGATCAAGATGATGCCGATGTATTCGCCAACGAAGAACATGCCCCATTTCATGCCGGCGTATTCAATGTGGTAACCGTCGGCCAGTTCCTGTTCCGCTTCCGGCTGGTCGAACGGGTGACGGTGAGTCACGGCGACGCCAGCGATGAAGAAGGTGCAGAAGCCGAAGAACTGCGGAATGATGAACCACAGGTTCTGCGCCTGGTACTCGACGATGTCGCGCATGTTGAACGAGCCGACCTGCACCACGATGCCCATCAGCGCGAGGCCCATGAACACTTCGTAGGACACGGTCTGGGCCGAAGCCCGCAAGCTGCCCAGCAGGGCGAACTTGTTGTTACTCGACCAACCCGCGAACAGCACCGCGTAGACCGACAGACCGGCCATGGCGAAGAAGAACAGCAAGCCGATGTTCAGGTCCGCCACGCCCCAGGTCGGGGTGATCGGGATGACGGCGAAGGCAATCAGCAAGGCGCTCATGGCCACGACCGGTGCCAGGGTGAAGATCACCTTGTCGGCAAACGGCGGGGTCCAGTCTTCCTTGAAGAACATTTTCAGCATGTCGGCGGCGATCTGGAACATACCAAACGGGCCAACGCGGTTCGGACCGTAACGGTCCTGCCACCAGCCCAGCAGGCGACGTTCGACGAAGCTGAGCAGGGCGCCCGCGACGACCACGGCCAACAGGATCACGATGGCCTTGACGACCGAGATGATCACGTCGATCACTTCAGGGGTGAACCAGGTCATTGCGCTGCCTCCTGCAGACCGTCAACGGTTTGGCCAAAGATCGCAGGCGGGATACCGGCGAGGCCTTTCGGCAGTGCAACCAGGCCGGCACCCAACTCGTCGTTGATGCGCAGCGGCAGACGCAGGGTCTTGCCACCGACGTTCAAGCTGAGCAGGGCACCGTCGTTGACGCCCAGGCGGTCGGCTTCGGACTTGGCTACGGACACGTAGGCGGCCGGAATGCGCTCTTGTACCGGCGCGGCTTTGGAAGAGGTTTCTTCGCTGCCGAACAGGTGGAAGAACGGCACAACCTGCCAGGTGCCCTGGGCCGGGTTGAACGGACGCGGTACGGCGGCGAACCAGTTCAGCGAATCACCGGTGCTTTCGATCAGGCGGGTGCCCGGGTCGCCAGCGCGGATATGACCACCGACTTCGTCCTGAAACTTGTTCCAAGCCTGCGGCGAGTTCCAGCCCGGCGACCAGGCAAATGGCACCTGTTGACGCGGCTCGACCGAACCCGAGTAACCTTCCATGGAGAAGGCGAACGCGGTGTCGTTGTCCTGCGGCGTACGCGGTTCGTGCACGCTGATATCAGCACGCATGGCGGTACGGCCGGAGTAACGCAGCGGTTCACGGGCCAGTTTCATGCCCTTGATGCGGAACGCGGCGGACGGTGCAGCGTCGACGATGCGCGCCAGTTGCGGGGCGCTTGCGGCGGCGGCTGCGGTGACGTGGTCGAGCTGGGTCCAGTCGAGCGGCTGGTTCAGCAGGGTCGAGCGCAGGGCATGCAGCCAGCGCCAGCCTTCGTGAACCAGGATGCTGGCGTCCATGTACTTCGGATCGAACACCTGGAAGAAGCGCTGGGCGCGGCCTTCCTGGCTGACCAGGGTACCGTCGCCTTCGGCGAAGGTGGCGGCTGGCAGCACCAGGTCGGCACGCTCGCTGGTCGCGGTCTTCTGGTGGTCGGCAACGATCAGCACTTTGGCGGCGTCCAGCGCGGCGTCGACCTTGGCCGAATCCGTGCGGGTGTACAGGTCGTTTTCCAGTACCACGATGGCGTCGGCTTTGCCGTCAGTGACGGCTTGCAGCGCGGCGTCCAGTGACTCGCCACCGAGCATGGCCAGGCCAAGGCTGTTGGCTTCCGGCACGACCAGGCTGATGGAACCGTTCTTGTCGCGCAGCTTCAGGGCTTTAGCGATGTTGGCAGCCGCTTCGATCAGCGCTTTGGAACCCAACGAGGTGCCAGCAATGATCAGCGGGCGCTTGGCCGCCAGCAGGGCGTCGGCGATGCGCTGGGCCAGTTCAACGGCTTCAGTGTCCAGACCTTCGACGGCAGGTGCGCCGGCGTCCAGGGCGTGGGCCACGGCGAAACCGATGCGCGCCAGGTCGTCAGGCGCTGCGTGGACGCACTCTTCGGCGATGTCGTCGAGCTTGGTCTCAGCCAGGCTTGCGATAAACAGCGGGTTCAGCGCGTGCTGGCCGATGTTTTTCACCGCGGCGTCGAGCCAGGGCTGTACGCGCATAGCCTCGGCCATGTCTTCGGCTTTGCCTTTGACCGACTGGCGCAGGGACAATGCGATACGCGCGGCGGTCTGGGTCAGGTCTTCACCGAGGACAAAGATCGCGTCGTGGTCTTCGATGTCGCGCATGTTCGGCACCGGCAGCGGGCTGTCGTTCAGCACTTGCAGGACCAGGCGAATGCGCTCCAGCTCAGCGGCTTCGATACCGGAGTAGAAGTGCTCGGCGCCGACCAGTTCGCGCAACGCGAAGTTGCTTTCGAGGCTGGCGCGTGGCGAACCGATACCAACGATATTGCGGCCGCGCAACAGATCGGCGGCTTTATCCAGTGCTTCGTCGGTGCTCAGCTTGGCACCACCGGCCAACAGCGGCTGGCGTGGGCGGTCCTCGCGGTTGACGTAGCCATAGCCGAAACGGCCACGGTCGCACAGGAAGTACTGGTTGACCGAACCGTTGAAGCGGTTTTCGATCCGACGCAATTCGCCGTAGCGCTCGCCCGGGGAAATGTTGCAACCGCTGGAGCAGCCATGGCAGATGCTCGGCGCGAACTGCATGTCCCACTTACGGTTGTAGCGCTCGGAGTGCGTCTTGTCGGTGAACACACCGGTCGGGCAGACCTCGGTGAGGTTGCCGGAGAACTCGCTTTCGAGCACGCCGTCTTCAACGCGACCGAAGTACACGTTGTCGTGGGCGCCGAATACGCCCAGGTCGGTGCCGCCGGCGTAGTCTTTATAGAAACGCACGCAACGGTAGCAGGCGATGCAGCGGTTCATTTCGTGGGAAATGAACGGGCCGAGGTCCTGGTTCTGGTGGGTACGCTTGGTGAAGCGATAACGGCGCTCGTTGTGGCCGGTCATCACCGTCATGTCTTGCAGGTGGCAGTGACCGCCCTCCTCACAGACCGGGCAGTCGTGGGGGTGGTTGGTCATCAGCCATTCGACAACGCTGGCGCGGAACGCCTTGGATTCTTCATCTTCGATGGAGATCCAGGTGTTGTCGGTGGCGGGCGTCATGCAGGACATGACGATACGACCACGGGTGTCGTTCTCGTCGGTGTACTGCTTGACCGCACACTGGCGACAGGCACCGACGCTACCAAGGGCTGGGTGCCAGCAGAAATAAGGGATGTCGAGGCCTAGTGAGAGACATGCCTGTAACAGGTTGTCTGCCCCATCGACTTCGAGCGCTTTGCCGTCTACGTGGATAGTGGCCATGGTTCAAAGTTCTTCGTTGGCCCGTTGTCAGCGGGCGTGGCTAATGGAATCTTGTTATTCATGTGCATCTACACAGCCATAAAGGCGTCAGCACATGAGCAGTTGAAGGGCACGGACCCTTCGCCTGGTTAAGCGTTACGCGCCGACTACGATCGGCCTCGCCAGAGGCGGGACAGCGGCGCTGGTAGGCGCGATGCCGGCTTCGAACTCCGAGCGGAAGTATTTGATTGCGCTGCCCAATGGCTCCACGGCGCCCGGTGCGTGAGCACAGAAGGTCTTGCCTGGGCCGAGGAAACCGACCAGACCCAGCAGGGTCTCGATGTCGCCTGGCTGGCCTTCGCCTTTCTCGATCGCCATCAAGAGCTTCACGCTCCATGGCAAACCGTCACGGCACGGGGTGCAGAAACCGCAGGATTCGCGGGAGAAGAACTGCTCCATGTTGCGCAGCAACGACACCATGTTCACGGTGTTGTCCACGGCCATCGCCAAGCCAGTACCCATACGGGTGCCGACCTTGCCGATGCCGCCGGCATACATTTGTGCGTCGAGGTGCTCGGGCAGCAGGAAGCCGGTGCCGGCGCCGCCTGGCTGCCAGGCCTTGAGGGTGTAGCCGTCGCGCATGCCGCCGGCGTAGTCCTCGAACAGCTCGCGTGCAGTTACGCCAAATGGCAGTTCCCACAGGCCAGGGTTCTTGACCTTGCCGGAGAAGCCCATGAGCTTGGTGCCCATGTCTTCGCTGCCTTCGCGGGCCAACGATTTGTACCACTCCACGCCGTCGCCGATGATTGCCGGCACGTTGCACAGGGTCTCGACGTTGTTCACGCATGTCGGCTTGCCCCACACGCCCACGGCGGCAGGGAAGGGCGGCTTGGAGCGCGGGTTGGCGCGGCGGCCTTCGAGGGAGTTGATCAGTGCGGTTTCTTCACCGCAGATGTAACGCCCGGCGCCGGTGTGCACGAACAGTTCGAAGTCAAAGCCCGAACCGAGGATGTTCTTGCCCAGCAGGCCGGCTGCCTTGGCTTCTTCCACGGCACGGGTGAGGTGCTTGGCGGCGGTGGTGTATTCGCCACGCAGGAAGATGTAGCCACGGTAGGTTTTCAGCGCGCGGGCACTGATCAGCATGCCTTCGATCAGCAGATGGGGCAGTTGCTCCATCAGCATGCGGTCTTTCCAGGTGTTCGGCTCCATTTCATCCGCGTTGCACAGCAGGTAGCGGATGTTGATGGATTCGTCTTTGGGCATCAGGCCCCACTTAACACCCGTGGGGAAGCCTGCACCGCCGCGACCTTTAAGGCCGGCGTCTTTCACGGTCTGGACGATATCGTCCTGGGCCATGTCGGCGAAGGCTTTGCGCGCAGCCGCGTAACCGTTCTTGGCCTGGTACTCGTCGAGCCATACCGCCTCGCCGTCGTCACGCAGGCGCCAGGTCAGCGGGTGAGTCTCGGCCGAACGCTTGATCAGGTTGGCCGGGCCGAAAGAAGTCAGGGTCATGGGTAGCCCTCGAGCAATTGGGTGACGCCAGCAGGCTGCACGTCACCGAATGTGTCGTCGTCGATCATCAACGCCGGCGCCTTGTCGCAGTTACCCAGGCAGCACACCGGCAGCAGCGTAAAGCGGCCGTCCGGCGTGGTCTGACCCAGGCCGATGCCCAGCTTGTTCTGAATCTCACTGACCACGGACTCGTGGCCACCGATGTAGCAGACCATGCTGTCGCACACGCGAATGATGTGGCGACCCACCGGCTGACGGAAGATCTGGCTGTAGAACGTGGCCACACCTTCAACGTCGCTGGCAGGGATGCCGAGGATTTCGCCGATGGCGTAGAGGGCGCCGTCCGGCACCCAGCCACGTTCCTTCTGGACGATCTTCAAGGCTTCGATAGACGCCGCACGCGGGTCTTCGTAGTGATGCAGCTCGTGCTCGATGGCCGAGCGCTCGGTGTCACTCAAGGTGAAACGGTCTGTCTGGATAAGCGTGCTATTCATGCTTAGCGGTCCACGTCGGCCATAACGAAATCGATACTACCCAGGTACGCAATCAAGTCCGCGACCATTTCACCTTTGATCACCGAAGGGATCTGCTGCAGGTGCGGGAAGCTTGGAGTACGAATCCGGGTGCGGTAGCTCATGGTGCCGCCATCGCTCGTCAGGTAATAACTGTTGATACCCTTGGTCGCTTCGATCATCTGGAAGGATTCGTTGGCCGGCATGACCGGGCCCCACGAAACCTGCAGGAAGTGCGTGATCAGGGTTTCGATGTGTTGCAGCGTGCGCTCTTTCGGCGGCGGCGTGGTCAGCGGGTGATCCGCCTTGTACGGGCCGGCCGGCATGTTGCGCATGCACTGCTCGATGATCTTCAGGCTCTGGCGCATTTCTTCGACGCGCACGATGCAACGGTCGTAGGCATCGCCATTGGCCGCCAACGGCACTTCGAATTCGAAGTTCTCGTAGCCGGAGTACGGGCGCGCTTTACGCAGGTCGAAATCGCAACCGGTGGAACGCAGGCCAGCACCGGTGACGCCCCATTCCAGGGCTTCTTTGGTGTTGTACGCCGCGACGCCGATGGTCCGGCCCTTGAGGATGCTGTTGTCCAGGGCGGCTTTCTGGTACTCGTCCAGACGCTTGGGCATCCAGTCGATGAACTCTTTTACCAGGCGTTCCCAGCCATTTGGCAGGTCGTGCGCGACACCGCCGATGCGGTACCAGGCCGGGTGCAGGCGGAAACCGGTGATGGCTTCGATGACCTTGTAGGCGCGCTGACGGTCGGTGAACGTGAAGAACACCGGGGTCATGGCACCGACGTCCTGGATGTAAGTCCCCAGGAACAGCAGGTGGCTGGTGATCCGGAAGAACTCGGCCATCATGATGCGGATGGTGTCGACGCGGTCCGGTACCTTGATACCGGCCAGCTTCTCGACCGAGAGCACGTACGGCAGGTTGTTCATCACGCCGCCGAGGTAGTCGATACGGTCGGTGTACGGGATGAAACTGTGCCAGGACTGGCGCTCGGCCATCTTCTCGGCACCACGGTGGTGGTAGCCGACGTCAGGCACGCAGTCGACGATTTCTTCGCCGTCCAGTTGCAGGATGATGCGGAAGGCACCGTGAGCCGAAGGGTGGTTCGGGCCCAGGTTGAGGAACATGTAGTCCTCGTTGGTGCCGGAGCGCTTCATGCCCCAGTCTTCCGGACGGAAACGTGCAGCCTCTTCTTCAAGCTGTTGCTTGGCGAGCGTCAGGCTGAACGGATCGAATTCGGTGGCGCGCGCAGGGTAGTCCTTGCGCAGCGGGTGACCTTCCCAGGTTGGCGGCATCATGATGCGCGTCAGGTGCGGGTGGCCGGGGAAGTCGATACCGAACATGTCCCAGACTTCACGCTCGTACCAGCTGGCGTTCGGCCAGATACCGGTCACGGTCGGCACGCTCAGGTCGCTTTCGGAGAGGGCGACCTTGATCATCACGTCGCTGTTACGTTCGATCGACAGCAGGTGATAGAACACGGTGAAATCGGCGCCGCTCGGCAGCCCCTGGCGCTTGGTGCGCAGCCGCTCGTCCACGCCATGCAGGTCATAAAGCATGACGTACGGCTTGGGCAGGTTGCGCAGGAACGTCAGGACTTCGACGAGCTTGGCACGCGCCACCCACAGCACCGGCATACCGGTACGTGTGGCCTGGGCGGTGAAGGCGTCAGGGCCAAAACGGTTATTGAGTTCGACGACCACATCCTGGTCGTCTGCCTTATAAGGCGGGATGTACAGAGCACTGCCTGTAGTCATGGTTTTTTATCGCTTTCGGTCAACGTAAAGAATGAAGCCAGGTTTTCGTTCTATAAAAGAAGCGGTGCTGGATCAGACTTCGTCGGGGCTGCGCAGGTTGGTGACTGCGATTCGCTGTTCGCGGCGCTGTTCCTTTTGCGAAGGCATCTCGGCGCGGTAAACGCCTTGATCGCCGACAACCCAGGAAAGTGGACGACGCTCCTTGCCAATCGATTCCTGCAACAGCATCAAGCCTTGCAGAAATGCTTCAGGTCGGGGCGGGCAGCCAGGCACGTAGACGTCCACGGGCAGGAACTTGTCCACCCCTTGAACGACGGAGTAGATGTCGTACATGCCACCGGAGTTGGCGCACGAACCCATGGAGATAACCCACTTTGGCTCGAGCATTTGCTCGTAGAGACGCTGAATGATCGGCGCCATCTTGATAAAGCAGGTTCCGGCGATAACCATGAAATCCGCCTGACGCGGTGATGCCCGGATAACTTCGGCGCCAAAGCGCGCGATGTCGTGGGGCGCCGTGAAGGCGGTGGTCATTTCCACGTAGCAGCAGGACAGACCGAAGTTGTACGGCCACAGGGAGTTCTTACGTCCCCAGTTGACCGCGCCACTCAGCACGTCTTCCAGCTTGCCCATGTAGATGTTTTTGTGGACTTGATCTTCTAACGGATCGGAAACGGTTTCCCGTTCGCCGATTGGGTACTGATCGTTAGGAGCATCCGGGTCGATCCTGGTGAGATTGTATTGCATCGCCAAAGCCTCATTGTTTCAGCTTCGCTTGCCGCTTACGACGAGCTTCCGGAGCCCAGTCAAGGGCGCCCACTCGAAATAGGTAGACAAGGCCTGCCAACAGAATTGCTATGAAAACGAGGGCTTCGACGAATCCGGTCCAGCCGCTTTCGCGGACGGACACAGACCAGGCAAAGAGAAAGAGGGCTTCGATATCGAAGATCACGAACAGCATCGCGACCAGATAGAATTTGGCTGAGAGCCGCAAGCGGGCGCCACCTGTAGGTAGCATGCCGGACTCGAACGGTTCGTTTTTGCTGCGGCCCCAGGCTTTTGACCCGAGGAGGCTGGAGACACCAAGCAT
The DNA here is from genome assembly GCF_053345295.1 of Pseudomonas sp. M5A4_2d. Classification (NCBI taxonomy): domain Bacteria; kingdom Pseudomonadati; phylum Pseudomonadota; class Gammaproteobacteria; order Pseudomonadales; family Pseudomonadaceae; genus Pseudomonas; species Pseudomonas sp. M5A4_2d. The sequence continues at coordinate 94,946 of NZ_JBKEZW010000006.1, forward strand.
GAAGGCACAAAGGCCGACAACACCGAGGAGGAAAATGGCAAAGCCCCAGTTGTGGGCCATGAGTCCTGTCGCTTCGGTCATGCTGGAAATCCTTAACAGAGAGCAAAGGTCTCTGAGCTCGAAAAAGTAACGATGCAGTGACGATATGTCGCACTGCAATCAATCGCGGTGATTTTATGGCTAAACACCGGGCAAGTAAAATTCCGATAGCGAAATTATTCGATGGAATAAGCACATAGTGCACCTTTGTGGGGCTGCAGCCCTTGCGGGGCGGGCATTAGCGGGCTTTTTATCAAATATGTTTTGTTTAAGCTGTAAAGAAGTTTTCATGCGCTAAATGATAATGACTATTGTTTGGGCGGGTTTTAAGTGGGTGCGTGTGATGCAGCGGGGGAAGTTGCTGTTACTTGCTAGATTGCCGCTAGTTGCTGGCGTGGATTTTTTAACCGATTTTATCCAGGCAAATACCGCTCTGGATCAATGTTTTGCGCAAAACCTACAGGCGGCATACATACCCCTTGTGGGAGCGGGCTTGCTCGCGAATGCGGTCTGTCGGTCAAATCTGTGCTAACTGACCCACCGCTTTCGCGAGCAAGCCCGCTCCCACATTCGGCCCGCAGTGCATCAGTAGGATTTGTGCGGCCAAAAAAAACGCCCCGAACCAGTCGGGGCGTGATTATTGTGCGGCATTGCGGTTAGGTCTTCCGTGATGCCGCAATGGCCGTGTACTCGGTTGATCAGTGGAACTGTTCTTCTTCGGTCGAACCGGTCAGCGCGGTCACGGACGAGCTGCCGCCCTGGATCACGGTGGTCATGTCGTCGAAGTAGCCGGTGCCCACTTCCTGCTGGTGCGCCACAAAGGTGTAGCCTTTGGAGGCGTCAGCGAACTCCTGCTCTTGCAGCTTCACGTAGGCCGTCATGTCGTTGCGGGCGTAGTCGTGCGCCAGGTTGAACATGCTGTGCCACATGTTGTGGATGCCGGCCAGGGTGATGAACTGGTGCTTGTAGCCCATGGCGGACAGTTCGCGCTGGAATTTGGCGATGGTCGCGTCGTCCAGGTTCTTCTTCCAGTTGAAAGAAGGCGAGCAGTTGTAGGACAGCAGTTGGTCCGGGTATTCCTTCTTGATCGCTTCGGCGAAGCGACGTGCTTCGTCCAGGTCCGGCTTGGCGGTTTCGCACCAGATCAGGTCGGCGTACGGCGCGTAGGCCAGGCCGCGAGCGATGGCCTGGTCGAGGCCGGCGCGTACTTTATAGAAGCCTTCCTGAGTACGCTCGCCGGTTACGAATGGCTTGTCGTACGGGTCGCAATCGGAAGTCAGCAGGTCGGCGGCGTTCGCGTCGGTACGTGCCAGGATGATGGTCGGGGTGCCAGCCACGTCAGCGGCCAGGCGCGCAGCGGTCAGCTTCTGTACGGCTTCCTGGGTAGGCACCAGTACCTTGCCGCCCATGTGCCCGCATTTCTTCACCGAAGCCAGTTGGTCTTCGAAGTGAACGCCGGCGGCGCCAGCCTCGATCATGCTTTTCATCAGTTCGTAGGCGTTCAGCACGCCGCCGAAACCGGCTTCAGCATCCGCCACGATCGGTGCGAAGTAGTCGATGTAGCCTTCGTCGCCCGGGCCTTTACCGGCTTTCCACTGGATCTGGTCGGCACGACGGAACGAGTTGTTGATGCGCTTGACCACGGTTGGCACCGAGTCCACCGGGTACAGCGACTGGTCGGGGTACATGGATTCAGCGGAGTTGTTGTCTGCTGCCACTTGCCAGCCGGACAGGTAGATCGCCTGGATACCGGCTTTCACCTGCTGGACTGCCTGGCCGCCGGTCAGGGCGCCCATGCAGTTGACGAAATCTTTGTCAGGACGGAAGGAAGGCTTGGCACCTTGGGTGACCAGGTTCCACAGCTTCTCGGCGCCGAGTTTTGCAAAGGTGTGCTCAGGTTGAACCGAGCCACGCAGGCGGACGACGTCAGCAGCGGAATAAGCGCGGGTCACGCCTTTCCAGCGTGGGTTTTCAGCCCAGTCTTTTTCAAGGGCTGCAATTTGCTGTTCGCGTGTCAGTGCCATGGGAAAAACCTCGTCGCGTCTTCGTGTGGAAAAACAGTGTGGAAAAATCCGTTTTACAGCCCTGCATTCAATGCACAGGCGTGGCGCTCGCTGACCAGAAGCTTAGGCGGTCAAGTCAGGTTCGGCGGGGAAGGCGACGGGATGAACGAGTAGCGAGAGGGGGTTGAGCAGGTAAGGGCGAACTGCGAACGGTCTTCGGGCGTCGTGGGCCTTGGTACGATCCATCAGTGTGTAGCCGGGTTACCTGGTTAGCTTCCGTCCCTCGGGACAACTTCGTTCCAGTCGCAACCTCGTCAAACACACCTTGTGGGCGGTACAGACACGAATCGGCTCAGAGGGGTAGCTTAGAGCAACGATCCGAAGGCCCTTGCCAGGGCCCCTGATTAGCGGGAGCGAGGCCATCATGCCCATGCTTTTTTGGATCGTCAAACGTTTTGTAGTGCTTTTTTTATAGCACTACATCTTTAGTCTAATACGACTTGCCAGTCAGTTTTTGGTGCTTCAGTTCAGGGTGTCGACCTTGACCCGCAAAGTCAGGTCATCACGCCCCTGAGTAGAGTAGCTGCGGGTTGTAGAAGATTTGTCGGTCTGAGTCTCACGATTGATGCCTGCCAGCGAGATCCATTCACCCAGGCGCCCGCTGACACTTGTGTCGGTACTCTGTACGTTCACTACATCGGGACGTTCCTGGCTCATGCGGTCACGGTTGGTACTGATTGCCAGGTGTACGGTCTCGCCGGTTACGCTGGCAGTGACGTAAAAGCCTTGGGTCACGTTGCGATACTGGGTCTGGTTTTGCGGGCGGCCATAGGCGTCTGGCTGGGTGGTCGTCAGTGGCACGCTCTGGCCCACCTGGATCAGCGCGGGCACCCCTTCGCTGGCCTGGATCTGCTGGATGCCACCGTCGCGGCTGGCGGTGCCGTAGCTGATGATGCGCGTCTGGCTGTCGCCGGTGTTCTGCTGATTGTTTTCGTTGGTGTCGACGGTGATCAGCAGGCGCTTGGCGGGTGTGTCCAGTTGGGCGAGCAATGCGCGCAAGTCCTGGATCTTGCCAGGGTCGGCTTTGACAATAAGCTGGTTGCCGTAGGCGCTGACGGTGCCGTCCTTGCCGATGAAATTCTGCGCCACGGGCAGTAAATCAGCGCTGGTGCGATTGCTCAGGTTGACGACTTCGGTGTCAGCCATTGCTGAGACGCTGGCGGTCAGGAGGAGGGCGGTGAGCAGGGTGCGTAGGGACATGTCCGTTATCTCTGCGAGTCATTTAGGCTTGATAGTGCCAGTTTGTCGGCCTGGTGGGTCGCAAGTTGAATCGTAGACGGCAAAATGCCCTGGCATGGCAGGGCATTTTTGGGTGTTGCTGATGGCGCTATCGCAGGCGAGCCAGCTCCCACATTTGGAATGCATTCCCTGTGGGAGCTGGCTTGCCTGCGATAAGGGCGACTCGGTCTCGAATTAGCCCTCGCGCACCATATCGACATGCGGAATTCCGACTTCAAGGAATTCATCGCTGACAATCTTGAAGCCCAGTCGCTCATAAAACGGCGCCGCATATACCTGCGCACTGAGAAACTGCTTGGTCTGGCCACGTTGCTCGGCCATGCCAATCACGGCTTCCATCAGCTTGTCGCCGACTTTCAGCCCGCGCCAGTCCTTAAGCACCGATACGCGGCCGATTTCGCCGCTGGGCAGCAGGCGCGCGGTGCCAATCGGAAAGTCACCTTCAAACGCGAGAAAATGCACGGCGTCAGCGTCGTCTGCGTCCCACTCGAGCTCGGGTGGAACCGATTGTTCAGCGATAAATACCGCTTCACGAATGCGCCGAATCTCAGCGATATCCTTTTGCCAGTCCGCGACACTTACGTGAATCTTATTCATCGGCAAATCCCAGGCTTCCTTGCTTGACCAATTCGCACAGCAGGTCGCGACCGTCTTCGTCTGCGAGCCATGTGCCGAGATTTTCGCTGTGCAGGGCGTCGGCCGAGCAAATCAGTTTCAACAGCTCGCGCAGTTTGCCGGGCAGGTAACGGCTCTGGCCGCTGGCGAACAGCAACACGTCGTCGTCCACTTCCGACCACGCCATGCGGGCGCTTGGGTTGCGGACCAAAATCGCGCCGTCTTCCAGGCTGCTGATAAAGTCTTCTTCGGCCAACTCTTCGCCTGCCACCATTTCCGGGTAGCGCGGCTCGGTCATGAACTGGCCGAACCAGGTCAGCAGCATGCGCTCGTCACTCATGTGCTCGGCCAGCAGGCCTTTCAGGCGGTCAAGGGCATCGCCTTGAATCTGGTGCGGGTCGCTGACCGGTTGGGCGTCGGCGTCGGTGTAACGCTCTTCGTCCGTCAGGTATTGGCTGAGGAAGTCGGTGAAGTGGGTCAATACTTCAGCGGCGCTCGGTGCGCGGAAGCCGACCGAGTAGGTCATGCAGTCATCTTCAGCGATGCCGAAGTGCGCCAGGCGCGGCGGCAGGTAGAGCATGTCGCCGGGCTCCAGCACCCATTCTTCACTTTGCTCGAATTCGGCGAGGATGCGCAGGTCGGCGTGCTGCAGCAACGGGCTCTCGGAGTTGCACATCTGGCCGATTTTCCAGTTGCGCTTGCCTTGGGCCTGCAGCAGGAACACGTCGTAGTTATCGAAGTGCGGGCCAACGCTGCCGCCAGGTGCGGCAAAGCTGATCATCACGTCGTCGATGCGCCAGCTTGGCAGGAAGCGGAAGTGCTCCAGCAGCTCGGCCACTTCCGGCACGAACTGGTCGACAGCCTGCACCAGCAGCGTCCACTCACGCTCAGGCAGGGTGCTGAAGGCATCTTCGGCGAAGGGGCCGCGACGCAGTTCCCATGGGCGCTCGCCGTGCTCGATCACCAGACGCGATTCGACTTCTTCTTCCAGGGCCAGGCCGGCCAGTTCGTCGGCATCGATCGGGCTTTCGAAATCAGGGATGGCCTGACGAATCAGCAGCGGTTTTTTCTGCCAGTAGTCGCGCAGGAATTCGCGTGCCGTGATGCCGCCCAGAAGTTGAAGAGGAATATCAGGATTCATGTGTAACCTATTGAAAAAAAGCACTTTTAAGACAGGAATAAAAACGCCCGGCGCGGCCGGGCGTCTCAAGAGGGCTTGCGCTAAATCAGATGCGCTTGGCTTGCGCCACCGCGTTGCCGATGTAGTTGGCCGGGGTGAGCAATTTCAGCTCGGCCTTGGCGGCGGCAGGCATATCCAGGCCGTCGATGAAAGTTTGCAGCGCGTCGGAGGTGATGCCCTTGCCGCGCGTCAATTCTTTCAGCTTTTCGTAAGGGTTTTCGATGTTGTAGCGGCGCATCACGGTCTGGATCGGCTCGGCCAATACTTCCCAGCACGCATCCAGGTCGGCGGCGATTTTCTGCGCGTTGAGTTCCAGTTTGCTGATGCCTTTGAGGCTGGCTTCGTACGCGATCACGCTGTGGGCGAAGCCTACGCCGAGGTTGCGCAGTACGGTGGAGTCGGTCAGGTCGCGCTGCCAGCGGGAAATCGGCAACTTGCTGGCCAAGTGCTGGAACAGCGCGTTGGCGATACCGAGGTTGCCTTCGGAGTTTTCGAAGTCGATCGGGTTGACCTTGTGCGGCATGGTCGAGGAACCGATTTCACCGGCAATGGTGCGCTGCTTGAAGTAGCCCAGGGAAATGTAGCCCCAGATATCGCGATCGAAGTCGATCAGGATGGTGTTGAAGCGCGCAATGGCGTCGAACAGCTCGGCGATGTAGTCGTGCGGTTCGATCTGAGTGGTGTACGGGTTGAAACCCAGGCCCAGCTCGTCTTCGATGAAGGCGCGGGCGTTTTCTTCCCAGTCGATCTCGGGGTAGGCCGACAGGTGCGCGTTGTAGTTACCTACGGCACCGTTGATCTTGCCCAGCAGCGGCACGGCGGCGACTTGGGCGATCTGGCGCTCCAGGCGGTACACCACGTTCGCCAGCTCTTTACCCAGGGTGGTCGGCGAGGCCGGCTGACCGTGGGTGCGCGACAGCATTGGCACGTCGGCGAAACGGATGGCCAGTTCGCGGATAGCGTTGGCGGTCTGGCGCATCAGCGGCAGCATTACGTCATCACGGCCTTCGCGCAGCATCAGGGCGTGGGACAGGTTGTTGATGTCCTCGCTGGTGCAGGCAAAGTGGATGAACTCGCTGACCTGGGCCAGTTCCGGCAGCTTGGCCGCTTGCTCTTTGAGCAGGTACTCAATGGCTTTGACGTCGTGGTTGGTGGTGCGCTCGATCTCTTTCACACGCTCGGCGTGCTCCAGGGAGAAGTTTTCCGCCAGGGTGTTCAGTACAGCGTTGGCTTCGGCGGAAAACGCCGGCACTTCGCTGATGGCGGGGTGAGCGGCCAGGCGCTGGAGCCAGCGCACTTCAACCAGAACACGAGCACGGATCAAACCGTATTCGCTGAAAATAGGGCGCAGGGCCTGGGTTTTGCCGGCGTAGCGGCCGTCAACAGGGGAAACCGCAGTGAGCGAAGAGAGCTGCATGGGGTGTTCTCGGACAGTCGGGCAACGAAATGGGGCGCGTATCATACATGAAAAAATTCGCCGGTCCGTTGCCAACTGACCGGCGTATTACGCGTAACGGCTTGAAAATGGCCTGTCGGTGCGACTTATTCGTTGCGCATCAACGGGTAAAGCTCTTTGAGCAATTTGCGACGACTGATCACCAGTTGCCAACGATGGCCGCCCAATTGCCGCCACAACCGTGCCGAGCGAATACCGGCCAGGAGCAGGGCGCGGATTTTCGAGGCGTTATTGGGTTGCTGCAGGTTGCGCATGTCGCCGTGGACCTGGATTCGCTGGCGCAAGGTGCTCAAGGTGTCCTGGTACAGCGCGCCGCAGGCGGCGATCACGTTTTCGTGGGCCGGGCCGAAGTGTTCCACCTGGGACTGAATCTGCGGCAGGCGTTTGCCGATGGTTTCGAGCATGTCCTCGCGTTTGGCCAGTTGGCGCTCAAGGCCGAGCATGGACAGCGCGTAGCGCAATGGCTCGCGCTGCAAGGTGCTCGGGTCGCGCTCGAGGGCGCCGATCAGCGCGCGATAACCTTCGCGCAGCGCCAAATCGTCACCGCCATAGACTTCCAGGGTGTCCTTGGGGTCGCGGATCAGCAAGCTGCCGAGCATGCAGGTCAGGCCGGCTTCGGTGACCTGGCCGGTCTTGGCGATCTTGTCGACCAGTACGGCAGCGAGGAAAACCCCGCCGAGTGCCGTCAATTGCTCCTGGGTCGGGCTCATGCCGGGTTGCTCCAGGGCTCGGCGACTTCAATCACGCCACCGCCCAGGCAAATTTCGCCGTCATAGAACACCACGGACTGGCCAGGAGTGACCGCGCGTTGCGGGTCATCAAAGGTGGCGCGATAGCCGGTGGCGGTTTTTTCCAGGGTGCAGGGCTGATCACTCTGGCGATAGCGCACTTTGGCGGTCAGGCGGCGCGGAGTGCTCAAGTCGACAGGGTTGACCCAGTAGATCTCCGAAGCGAGCAGGGCGCCGGAGAACAGCAGTGGGTGTTCATTGCCCTGGCCGACGATCAGCACGTTGTGCTCCAGATCCTTGATCAGCACGTACCACGGCTCTTCGCCGGCGTCTTTCAAACCGCCGATACCCAGGCCCTGGCGCTGACCGATGGTGTGGTACATCAGGCCATGGTGACGGCCGATGACTTCACCTTCGGTGGTTTTGATCTCGCCCGGTTGCGCCGGCAGGTACTGCTTGAGAAAGTCGCTGAAACGGCGCTCACCGATAAAGCAGATCCCGGTGGAATCCTTTTTCTTGGCGGTGGCCAGGCCGTGTTTCTCGGCAATCTTGCGCACCTCGGGCTTTTCCAGCTCGCCTACCGGGAACAGGGTCTTGGCGATCTGTTCGCCGCCGACGGCATGCAGGAAGTAGCTCTGGTCCTTGTTCGGGTCCAGGCCTTTAAGCAGTTCGGTGCGACCCTCGATGTCGCGACGGCGCACATAGTGGCCAGTGGCGATCAGGTCGGCGCCGAGGATCATGGCGTAGTCGAGGAACGCCTTGAACTTGATTTCGCGGTTACACAGGATGTCCGGGTTCGGCGTGCGGCCTGCCTTGTATTCGGCCAGGAAGTGCTCGAACACGTTGTCCCAGTACTCCGCGGCGAAGTTGGCGGTGTGCAGCTTGATGCCGATCTTGTCGCACACGGCCTGGGCGTCCGCCAGGTCGTCCATGGCGGTGCAGTATTCCGTTCCATCGTCTTCTTCCCAGTTCTTCATGAACAGGCCTTCCACCTCATAACCCTGCTCCATGAGCAGAACGGCGGAAACGGAAGAATCCACGCCGCCGGACATGCCGACGATGACGCGCTTCTTTTGTGTGTCAGAAGGGGCTGGATCACGCATAGGGTTTCAACGGGTGTCTTGAAAAAGGACGCGATTCTATCAGGCCCAAGCCCTCAAGGCTAAAGAGAAGGGCGGATCAATTCGAGACTGTGGCGCTGGCCGGCCAAATAATCATCGATACAGCGGATGATCAGCTCGCTGCGCCAGTCGTCGCGCAAGGCCATCAGCTCGTCACGGGTGAGCCAGCGGGCGCGGATGATGCCCTCGTCCAGTTGATACTCCGGGTGGTGTCTGAGGGCCTTGGCGGTGAAACACACGCGCTGGTAGGTCACACCATTGCTGGGCGCGGTGTACAGGTAAATCCCGACAATGCCGGTGGCTTCGACGTCCCAGCCGGTTTCTTCGAGGGTCTCGCGCACGGCGGCTTCGGTCAGGGTTTCGTTCGGGTCCAGGTGGCCGGCGGGCTGGTTGAGCACGGCGCGCCCGCCCTTGAGTTCTTCGACCATCAGGAAGCGGCCGTTGTCTTCGACGAGGGTGGCGACGGTGATGTGGGGTTGCCAGGTCATTCAAAACCTCGATTCATGGTGCGGTGCGGTCTTTGGGCAGGATTGCAGTCAGTGTGGGAGCGGGCTTGCTCGCGAATGCAATGCGTCAGATATGCATCGGGCGACTGGCACACCGCATTCGCGAGCAAGCCCGCTCCCACATTTTGATCCGGTTTCTTCAGCAAAAAGCGCAGTGGGCAGAAACAGAAACCCCGGCACGGGGCCGGGGCTTCTTTGCATCCTTACAACCTTACTTCAACTTGGCAATGGCCGCGTTGAGGGTGTTGCTTGGGCGCATGGCTTTGCTGGTCAGCTCCGGGTTCGGCGCGTAGTAGCCACCGATGTCCACTGGCTTGCCCTGTACGGCGTTCAGCTCGGCAACGATGGTCGCCTCGTGTTCGCTCAGGGTTTTAGCCAGCTCGCCGAACTGCGCTTGCAGTGCCGTGTCTTCGGTCTGGGCGGCCAGGGCTTGAGCCCAGTACAGCGCCAGGTAGAAGTGGCTGCCGCGGTTGTCGATATTGCCGACTTTGCGCGATGGCGACTTGTTGTTGTCGAGGAACTGGCCGGTGGCCTGGTCCAGGGTCTTGGACAGCACCAGGGCTTTCGGGTTGTTGTAAGTCACACCCAAATGCTCAAGGGAAGCGGCCAGGGCCAGGAACTCGCCCAGGGAATCCCAGCGCAGGAAGTTCTCTTCAACCAGCTGTTGCACGTGCTTGGGAGCCGAACCGCCGGCGCCGGTTTCGAACAGGCCACCGCCGTTCATCAGCGGTACGATCGACAGCATCTTGGCGCTGGTGCCCAGTTCCATGATCGGGAACAGGTCGGTCAGGTAGTCGCGCAGTACGTTGCCGGTCACCGAGATGGTGTCCTGGCCCTTGCGGGTACGCTCCAGGGTGAACTTCATCGCGTCGACCGGCGACATGATGCGGATGTCCAGGCCTTCGGTGTTGTGGTCTTTCAGGTAAGCCTGAACTTTCTCAACCACGACGCCGTCGTGAGCGCGCTGTGGGTCCAGCCAGAAAATCGCTGGGGTGTTGCTGGCGCGGGCACGGTTGACGGCCAGTTTGACCCAGTCCTGGATCGGTGCGTCTTTGGTCTGGCACATGCGGAAGATGTCGCCGGCTTCAACAGCCTGTTCCATCAGCAGGGTGCCCTTACTGTCGGTGACGCGCACGACGCCGTCAGCCTTGATCTGGAAGGTCTTGTCGTGGGAGCCGTACTCTTCGGCTTTCTTCGCCATCAGGCCAACGTTTGGCACGCTGCCCATGGTGGTTGGGTCGAAAGCGCCATGCGCCTTGCAGTCTTCAATGACGGCTTGGTAGATGGTGGCGTAGCAGCGATCCGGGATCACCGCCTTGGTGTCGTGCAACTGGCCGTCGGTGCCCCACATTTTGCCGGAGTCACGGATCATTGCCGGCATCGAGGCGTCGACGATCACGTCGCTCGGCACGTGCAGGTTGGTGATGCCTTTGTCGGAGTTGACCATCGCCAGGGAAGGGCGAGCGGCGTAGACCGCCTGAATGTCAGCTTCGATCTGTGCTTGCTGGTCGGCAGGCAGTGCCTTGATGCGAGCGTACAGGTCGCCGATGCCGTTGTTCAGGTTGAAGCCGATCTGCTCCAGCACGACAGCGTGCTTGGCCAGGGCATCTTTATAGAACTCGGCAACGATCTGGCCGAACATGATCGGGTCGGAGACCTTCATCATGGTGGCTTTCAGGTGAACCGACAGCAGCACGCCTTGTTTCTTGGCGTCTTCGATTTCAGTGGCGATGAAGCTGCGCAGGGCTTTCTTGCTCAGCACGGCCGTGTCGATGATCTCGCCGGCTTGTACCGAGGTCTTTTCTTTCAGTACGGTCGCGGTGCCGTCTTTGGCGATCAGCTCGATCTTCACAGCGTCAGCGGCTTCGATCTGTACGGCTTTTTCGCTGCCGTAGAAGTCGCCGTTGCTCATGTGAGCGATGTGCGATTTGGAGTCCGCAGCCCAAGCGCCCATTTTGTGCGGGTGCTTGCGGGCGTAGTTCTTGACCGACAGCGGTGCGCGGCGGTCGGAGTTGCCTTCGCGCAGGACCGGGTTCACGGCGCTGCCCTTGACCTTGTCGTAACGTGCACGGGTTTCTTTTTCCGCGTCGGTGGTTACGGTTTCCGGGTAGTCCGGCAGGGCGTAGCCCTGGGCCTGCAGTTCCTTGATCGCAGCTTGCAACTGCGGGGTCGAGGCGCTGATGTTAGGCAGCTTGATGATGTTGGCTTCAGGCGTAACGGCCAGGTCGCCCAGTTCGGCGAGGTGGTCCGGGACAGCCTGGGTACCCAGTTGCTCGGGGAAGCTTGCGAGGATGCGCGCGGCCAGGGAGATGTCGCGGGTTTCCACGGCAATATCAGCGGAAGCGGTAAAGGCCTCTACGATAGGCAGCAGTGAATAGGTGGCGAGGGCTGGTGCTTCGTCGGTGAAGGTGTAGATGATCTTCGAGCGGGTGGGCATATTCGGATTAACTCTCTTCTTTGCTGAAAGCGTGCGCAGAAACTCGAGATGCGCCGGGTGGAGCGCGTTCGTTCAAAGTCATCCATGAGCGAAATGTCGAGGTTTCTTCGCGGTGATGTTGGGTTGCATCAGTCGAGCGTCAAGCGGGTGGACTATTGTAATAGTCCTGCTTTCTGGCTGAGGGCTACTGTCTAGAGCGGTCAGCTGTCGTGACTCTTGGGTCAGCGGCGGCATTATACATAGGTCGCTATGCTTACGCCGAGCCTTCATACAAAAGGTGAGTCGTCCATTGGTCTAAAGGTCGCAGGGCCCGGACTGCGACCAAAGTCGCACGATGTGCTCAAGATTGGCGATTTTGCCTTTGCTTTCAAGCTTGTAGACGACCAAATATGCTGTTTTCGATGCAAATGAGCCTGGCGCGAGGTTTCGGTCGCCATTTATCTGGAGTAGGCTCGAACGCAGCCAGATGTTCAATCCATAGATGGAGTTCAGCATGGGATACAAGAAGATTCAGGTTCCGGCAGTCGGCGACAAAATCACCGTCAATGCAGACCATTCTCTCAATGTTCCTGACCAACCGATCATCCCTTATATAGAAGGCGACGGTATTGGCGTCGACATCAGCCCTGTGATGATCAAGGTGGTCGATGCAGCTGTTGAAAAGGCTTACGGCGGCAAGCGCAAAATCTCGTGGATGGAGGTTTATGCGGGCGAGAAGGCGACTCAAGTTTACGACCAGGACACCTGGCTGCCCCAGGAAACCCTGGATGCGGTCAAGGATTACGTGGTTTCCATCAAGGGCCCGCTGACCACGCCGGTTGGCGGCGGCATTCGTTCGTTGAACGTGGCCCTGCGTCAACAGCTCGACCTGTATGTGTGTCTGCGCCCGGTGCGTTGGTTCGAAGGCGTGCCCAGCCCGGTCAAGAAGCCTGGCGATGTCGATATGACCATTTTTCGCGAGAACTCCGAGGATATTTACGCCGGTATCGAGTGGAAGGCCGGTTCGCCGGAAGCGATCAAGGTGATCAAGTTCCTGAAAGAAGAGATGGGTGTCACCAAGATTCGCTTCGATCAGGACTGCGGCATCGGGATCAAGCCAGTGTCCCTGGAAGGTACCAAGCGCCTGGTGCGCAAAGCCCTGCAGTATGTCGTGGATAATGACCGCGACTCGCTGACGATCGTGCACAAAGGCAACATCATGAAGTTCACCGAAGGTGCCTTCAAGGAGTGGGCCTACGAAGTGGCGGCTGAAGAGTTCGGTGCGACACTGCTCGACGGTGGCCCGTGGATGCAGTTCAAAAATCCGAAAACCGGCAAGAATGTGGTGGTCAAGGACGCTATTGCCGATGCGATGCTCCAGCAGATCCTGTTGCGTCCGGCCGAATACGATGTGATCGCGACCCTCAACCTGAACGGTGACTACCTCTCCGATGCCTTGGCGGCGGAAGTGGGCGGTATCGGTATTGCCCCGGGGGCCAACCTGTCGGATACCGTGGCAATGTTCGAAGCCACCCATGGCACCGCACCGAAATACGCAGGCAAAGACCAGGTAAACCCCGGTTCATTGATTCTGTCGGCAGAAATGATGCTGCGGCACATGGGGTGGACGGAGGCGGCTGACTTGATCATCAAGGGCACCAATGGTGCTATTTCGGCCAAGACCGTGACCTATGACTTCGAGCGCCTGATGGAGGGCGCCAAGCTGGTGTCGTCTTCGGGCTTTGGTGATGCGCTGATTTCGCACATGTAAACAGCAGGCAAGAAAAAACCGGCCGTCTCAAGTGGATTGAGGTGGCCGGTTTTTTTATTGCAATCTGCAGGCTCAGTGGCGGATCAGGCCATTACTGTCTTTTCTTTGTGAGCCGCTGGGATTGCGGGGTTTTCGTGTACTTCGGTTTTTACTACCTCGATCTTCACTGCGTGCAGTCCTTTCGGTCCCTGAATGGTTTCAAAGCTCACCGCTTGACCTGCTTTCAGTGTCTTGTAGCCGTCCATGGTAATTGCCGAGTAATGCGCAAAAAGATCTTCTTCGGGTTTTCCTTCCGCGTTAACGAACCCGAACCCTTTGGCATTATTGAACCATTTGACCTTGCCATTGATCTTGACGCCAGACATACCATATCCCTCTGCACCAGACTCCATCACTGGAGTATCATCCAGTTTATCCGTCCTAACCCGAATAAATAAGGTTGACTGCGCGGACCTTTTTTACCCACTGTGGGTTCTATTGGTTGTAACACCGATTCGCCGATAGTCAAGGCGACCGTATAGTCAGAGTTGAAATTCCGGCAGGTCGCCCCCATCACCGTATTTGAACCACTGACGAACCTTTCTTTCCATGCATGCAATCAGCCAGATTCGACTAACATTCAATCAGGATCGCCCGGATCAGGAACACGATGACGACGGTTCTGCAGGCATTGCTGTTCAGGAGGCTAAGCCTGCTCTACAGGCGCCGCCGATGTACAAGGTGGTTTTGTTCAATGATGACTACACACCGATGGATTTCGTGGTCGAAGTGCTCGAGGTGTTTTTTAACCTGAACCGCGAGTTGGCGACCAAGGTAATGCTGGCCGTTCACACAGAAGGACGGGCAGTATGTGGAGTGTTTACCCGCGACATCGCCGAGACAAAGGCCATGCAGGTCAACCAGTACGCCAGGGAAAGCCAGCATCCGCTACTCTGTGAAATCGAGAAGGACGGTTAACGCCGACCACTTGGGTATGAGGTGAAGCTATGTTAAACCGCGAGCTCGAAGTCACTCTCAATCTTGCCTTCAAGGAGGCTCGTTCGAAGCGTCATGAATTCATGACCGTCGAACACCTGCTGCTGGCACTTTTGGATAACGAAGCTGCCGCCACCGTTCTGCGTGCGTGCGGCGCCAACCTCGACAAACTCAAGCATGACCTGCAGGAGTTTATCGACTCCACCACGCCACTGATCCCCGTGCATGACGAGGACCGTGAGACCCAGCCGACGCTGGGCTTTCAGCGGGTATTGCAGCGTGCTGTGTTCCACGTACAGAGCTCCGGTAAGCGTGAAGTCACAGGTGCCAACGTGCTTGTGGCGATTTTCAGCGAACAGGAAAGCCAGGCAGTGTTCCTGCTGAAACAGCAGAGCGTTGCCCGTATTGATGTCGTCAACTACATCGCCCACGGTATCTCCAAGGTGCCTGGGCACGGCGATCATTCCGAGGGTGAGCAGGATATGCAGGACGACGAGGGCGGTGAGTCTTCTTCTTCGGGCAATCCACTGGATGCCTATGCCAGTAACCTCAATGAACTGGCGCGCCAGGGGCGGATCGATCCGCTGGTGGGGCGTGAGCTTGAGGTTGAGCGTGTAGCGCAGATCCTCGCGCGTCGTCGCAAGAACAATCCGTTGCTGGTGGGTGAGGCGGGCGTGGGTAAAACCGCGATCGCCGAAGGCCTGGCCAAGCGCATTGTTGATAACCAGGTGCCTGACTTGCTGGCCAACAGCGTCGTCTACTCCCTTGATCTCGGTGCGTTGCTCGCCGGGACCAAGTACCGCGGCGATTTCGAGAAGCGCTTCAAGGCGCTGCTCGGCGAGCTGAAAAAACGCCCGCAAGCGATCCTGTTTATCGATGAGATCCACACCATCATTGGTGCCGGTGCGGCATCCGGTGGGGTGATGGACGCCTCCAACCTGCTCAAGCCATTGTTGTCGTCGGGTGATATCCGCTGCATTGGCTCGACCACGTTCCAGGAGTTTCGCGGGATTTTCGAAAAAGACCGCGCCCTGGCGCGTCGCTTCCAGAAAGTCGACGTGTCCGAGCCTTCGGTTGAAGACACCATCAGCATCCTGCGCGGGCTCAAGGGGCGTTTTGAAGCGCACCATGGCATCGAGTACACCGATGAGGCGTTGCGAGCGGCTGCTGAGCTGGCGTCGCGCTACATCAATGATCGCCACATGCCGGACAAGGCGATCGACGTGATCGACGAAGCAGGGGCCTACCAGCGCCTGCAGCCGGTCGAGAAACGCGTGAAACGCATCGACGTGCCTCAAGTCGAGGACATCGTGGCGAAGATCGCGCGGATTCCGCCAAAACACGTCAACAGTTCCGACAAAGAGCTGCTGCGTAATCTGGAGCGCGACCTCAAGTTGACCGTGTTCGGTCAGGATGCGGCCATCGACGCGCTGTCCACAGCGATCAAGTTGTCGCGTGCGGGCCTCAAGTCGCCGGACAAACCGGTCGGTTCGTTCCTGTTTGCAGGCCCTACCGGCGTCGGCAAGACCGAAGCGGCGCGGCAGTTGGCCAAGGCCATGGGTATCGAGCTGGTGCGTTTCGACATGTCCGAATACATGGAGCGCCACACCGTGTCGCGCCTGATCGGTGCGCCTCCAGGTTATGTGGGGTTCGATCAGGGCGGTCTGTTGACCGAGGCGATCACCAAGCAGCCGCATTGTGTATTGCTGCTCGATGAAATCGAGAAGGCCCACCCGGAAGTCTTCAACCTGCTGCTGCAGGTCATGGACCACGGGACCCTGACCGACAACAACGGGCGCAAGGCGGACTTCCGCAATGTCATCGTGATCATGACCACCAATGCGGGTGCTGAAACCGCTGCGCGAGCCTCTATCGGCTTTACGCATCAGGATCACTCCTCTGATGCGATGGAAGTGATCAAGAAGAGCTTCACGCCGGAGTTCCGCAACCGTCTGGACACCATTATCCAGTTTGGTCGCCTCAGCCATGAGGTCATCAAAAGCGTGGTGGACAAGTTCCTTACCGAGCTTCAAGCGCAGTTGGAAGACAAGCGCGTGCAGCTGGACGTGACGGATGCGGCGCGCAATTGGCTGGCACAGGGTGGCTACGATTCGGCAATGGGCGCTCGCCCAATGGCGCGTCTGATCCAGGACAAGATCAAGCGGCCACTAGCCGAAGAGATCCTGTTTGGCGAGCTTTCCGATCATGGCGGTGTGGTACACATCGACTTGAAGGACGGCGAGTTGACCTTCGAGTTCGAAACCACGGCCGAAATGGCCTGATAGCTGACTGCAACACAGCAAAAAGGCGCCGAAAGGCGCCTTTTTGCTGTCTGTTCCAACCACTGAAAATCAAATGTGGGAGGGGGCTTGCTCCCGATGACGGTGTGTCAGTCGCTGAATATATTGACTGGCCCGCCGCTATCGAGAGCAAGCCTCCCCTCCCGCAGGGTTTGCAGTGTCAGGCAAATAGCTCACACACAAAAACGCCCGGCATAACCGGGCGTCTTGTATTGACTTGATTAACGAGCGCGGTAAGTGATGCGCCCTTTGCTCAAGTCATAGGGCGTCAGCTCGACGCGCACTTTGTCGCCGGTAAGAATACGAATGTAATTCTTGCGCATCTTGCCGGAGATATGCGCGGTTACGACGTGCCCATTTTCCAACTCCACACGAAACATGGTGTTGGGCAGGGTGTCGACGACAGTGCCTTCCATTTCGAAGCTGTCTTCTTTCGACATGCAGTAAAGCCCTCGGTATCCAGTGAATGGCCCGGTGCAACTGCGCCAGGCAAAAGCGGCGTGCATTGTGCCCGAAAAAGGGTGTTCAAGCCAAGGGGTTCTAGTTAAGCGTTACCCATCTTTGATTAATCAGTAGCTCAATGGGCCGATATTGGGTCTTGTAGTTCATCTTTTTGCAGTTCTTGATCCAGTATCCGAGGTACACCGCTTCCAGTTCCAGACGCAGGGCTTCACCGACTTGCCAGAGAATGGCGAAACGCCCGAGACTGCGACGTTCTTCCATGGGTTCATAGAAGGTGTACACCGCCGACAGGCCGTTGGGCAGCAGGTCGGTTACGGCGACCGCCAGCAGGCGCCCGTCCAGGCGGAACTCGTAGAAGCGGCAGAAGGGCAAGTCGCGCACCAGAAATGTCGAAAACTGATCGCGGCTGGGCGGAAACATGTCGCCGTCGGCATGACGCTGCTCGATGTAGCGTTGGTAAAGATCGAAATATTCTTCGCTGAAGTGCGGTTTGGTGGCGGTGACTGTCAGGTCGGCATTGCGCTTGAGGATGCGTTTCTGGTTGCGGTCCGGCAAAAACTGCGCGACCGGGATGCGTGCCGGCACGCAGGCATTGCAGTTCTGGCAATGCGGACGGTACAGGTGATCACCGCTGCGCCGAAAACCCATCTCTGAAAGGTCGGCATACACATGCACATCCATGGGCTGGCTGGGGTCGAGGAACAGCGTGGTGGCCTGCTCGTCGGGCAGATAGCTGCAGGAGTGGGCTTGAGTGGCATAAAACTTCAAGCGCGCCAGCTCGGTCATGATCAACCCTCGGGATAAGCTTTGAAATAAGTGTAAGCCAGGTGCAAGGAAGTCGCCTAGGAAACCCACGGTCCAGAGCTGCTTTGGTCCAAATGGTTGCGCAGGAACTCAGCGAAATCACTGCGCGGTATGGCGCGGGCGCCAAGGCTGTGCAAGTGATCATTGGGCATTTGGCAGTCGATCAGCACAAAGCCCCAGGCCTGTAGCTGACGGGTCAGTGTGGCAAAGCCGAACTTGGAGGCATTGTCGGCGCGGCTGAACATGGATTCGCCAAAAAATAATTGGCCCATCGCCAGGCCGTAAAGGCCGCCGACCAACTGCCCTTCATCCCACACTTCCACCGAGTGCGCGTAGCCGCGCTGGTGCAGCTCCAGGTAGGCGTTCTGGATGCCCTCGGTGATCCACGTGCCGTCCGCATAGCTGCGCGGCGCGGCGCACGCCTGGATGACGGCGGCGAAGTCCTGGTCGAATGTCACGGTATACCGCTGCTGGCGCAATAATTTGCCGAGGCTGCGCGAAACATGCAATTCGTCGGGGAATATCACCGTGCGCGGGTCTGGAGACCACCAGAGAATGGGCTGGCCTTCAGAGAACCACGGAAAGCAGCCATGGCGATAGGCCTGGACCAGTCGTTCGGCCGACAGGTCGCCACCGGCGGCCAGTAAGCCATTGGGTTCGCGCATGGCCTTGGCCAGTGGCGGAAAAGTCAGGGAATCGCGTTGCAACCAGGTCAGCATGGCATCCAGGCTTACGGAAGGTGAGGGGAGTGGCAGGTGAGTCGTCTGCCGCAAGAGCGCTGATTATTGTCGACATAGCGCTGTGGGGCCAGCCCGAATAGGGCATTGAACGGTATTAGCGTGAGCGGGTGTTTCTGCAACTCTACGCCTGAGGCGCGGTCGTAATCGGGTCTGTGCCGTGGAGGCCAATGGCCAAGCTTGCCTGGTTTGCTAAATACAGCTCATAAGCCTTTGTCAGCAAAGGCAATGCATGCTCAAATTGAACAGGCTGTGACGCTTCAATTGTCTAGGCTGCCGGGTGAAGGGCAAGTACGTGGCATCGCCGACGCAAACCCGTACAATGTGGCCATTATGGCGTGATCGTCATTTCATCGATCCATCATCCGGTGTTAAAAAGTAGATTCAACGACGCTCGTTCATTTTTCAGCTGCTCGGATTGGGCAGTATTTGCAGTCATTCAACAGATGGACGCGCTAAAGGCGCAGGAAAAGACCCGTTTTGAAGAAATCCGCCGCAACACCTAAAGCAGCAGTCGTGCCGGCCTGGCGTCAGCACCTGCACTACCGACTCAAGGAAGGTGCGCTGATCGCCATTGGCGCCCTGTGCCTGTTCCTGATGATGGCCTTGCTCACCTATGGCAAGGACGATCCGGGCTGGAGCCACAACAGCAAGATCGAAGACGTGCAGAACTTCGGCGGCCCCGCCGGTTCCTACAGCGCCGATATTCTGTTTATGGTGCTGGGCTACTTTGCCTACATCTTCCCGCTGCTGCTGGCGATCAAGACCTGGCAGATCTTCCGCCAGCGTCACGAGCCGTGGCAGTGGAGCGGCTGGCTATTCTCCTGGCGCCTGATCGGCCTGGTGTTCCTGGTGCTCTCCGGCGCGGCACTGGCGCATATTCATTTCCACGCACCCACCGGCCTGCCGGCGGGCGCGGGCGGGGCGCTGGGCGAAAGCCTTGGCGACCTGGCGCGCAAGACCCTGAATATCCAGGGCAGCACCTTGATGTTTATCGCGCTGTTCCTGTTCGGCCTTACCGTGTTCACCGACTTGTCGTGGTTCAAGGTGATGGACGTGACCGGCAAGATCACGCTCGACCTGCTCGAGCTGTTTCAGGGCGCCGCCAACCGCTGGTGGTCGGCCCGGGTTGATCGCAAACGCATGGTTGCGCAACTGCGCGAGGTCGATACCCGTGTCAACGAAGTGGTGGCCCCGAGCACACCGGACCGACGTGAGCAAGCCAAGGTCAAGGAGCGCCTGATCGAACGCGAACAGGCCCTGAGCAAGCACATGTCGGACCGCGAAAAGCAGGTGCCGCCAGTGATTACGCCAGCGCCGGCCAAGGCGCCCGAGCCCAGTGCACGTGTGCAGAAAGAGAAGCAGGCGCCGTTGTTTGTCGACAGCGCCGTCGAAGGCACCTTGCCGCCGATCTCGATTCTCGACCCGGCCGAAAAGAAACAGCTCAACTATTCCCCGGAGTCGCTGGCGGCCGTAGGTCACCTGCTGGAAATCAAACTCAAGGAATTCGGCGTCGAAGTCACCGTGGATTCGATCCACCCAGGTCCGGTCATTACCCGTTACGAGATCCAGCCGGCCGCTGGCGTCAAGGTCAGCCGTATTTCCAACCTGGCGAAAGACCTGGCGCGCTCCCTGGCCGTAACCAGTGTGCGGGTTGTGGAAGTGATTCCCGGCAAGACCACCGTCGGTATCGAGATTCCCAACGAAGACCGCCAGATCGTGCGCTTCTCCGAGGTGCTGTCGACTCCGGAATACGACAACTTCAAATCGCCGGTCACCTTGGCCCTGGGCCATGACATCGGCGGCAAGCCGGTGATTACTGACCTGGCGAAAATGCCGCACTTGCTGGTTGCCGGTACGACGGGTTCCGGTAAGTCGGTGGGTGTGAACGCGATGATCCTGTCGATCCTGTTCAAGTCCGGCCCCGATGACGCCAAGCTGATCATGATCGACCCGAAGATGTTGGAATTGTCGATTTACGAAGGCATTCCGCACCTGTTGTGCCCGGTCGTGACCGACATGAAGGACGCCGCCAACGCACTGCGCTGGAGCGTCGCCGAGATGGAGCGCCGCTACAAGCTGATGGCGAAGATGGGCGTGCGTAACCTGTCGGGCTTCAACGCCAAGGTCAAGGAAGCCCAGGACGCCGGCACACCGCTGACTGACCCTTTGTACAAGCGCGAAAGCATTCACGACGAAGCGCCGCTGCTGACCAAGCTGCCGACCATCGTGGTGGTGGTGGATGAATTTGCCGACATGATGATGATCGTCGGCAAGAAGGTTGAAGAACTGATTGCACGTATCGCCCAGAAGGCGCGGGCCGCCGGTATTCACTTGATTCTCGCTACCCAGCGTCCGTCGGTGGATGTCATCACGGGTCTGATCAAGGCCAACATCCCGACGCGGATGGCGTTCCAGGTCTCCAGCAAGATCGACTCGCGGACCATCATCGACCAGGGCGGCGCCGAGCAATTGCTCGGTCACGGTGACATGCTTTACATGCCGCCGGGCACCAGCCTGCCGATTCGTGTCCATGGCGCCTTTGTGTCCGATGACGAAGTGCACCGCGTGGTGGAAGCCTGGAAGCTGCGCGGCGCACCGGAATACAACGACGATATCCTCGCGGGCGTTGAAGAAGCCGGCAGCGGCTTCGACGGCGGCAGCGGTGGCGACGATGATGCCGAAACCGACGCGCTGTACGACGAAGCCGTGGCGTTCGTGCTCGAAAGTCGTCGTGCTTCTATCTCCGCAGTGCAGCGCAAACTGAAAATCGGCTACAACCGAGCCGCCCGCATGATCGAATCCATGGAAAATGCCGGCGTCGTGACTGCTATGAACACCAACGGCTCGCGTGAAGTCATCGCCCCAGGGCAGATGCGCGACTGATCACATGCCGCGTGGCAGCACGCGGCTCGCCCTAACGACTCAATGAGGACTCCCATGCGTCTTATCCGCATGCTGTTGTTGCCGGCACTGGCCCTGACGGCTGTTTCGGCCCACGCCGATCCGGCCTCCGTGGCCAGCCTGAAGAACCTGTTGGACAAATCCCAAACCCTCACCGCGCGCTTCTCTCAGTTGACCCTGGATGCCGGTGGCACCCAGCTGCAGCAAACCGAAGGTGAAATGGCTGTGCAGCGCCCAGGGCTGTTCTATTGGCATACTGAAGGGAAGTCCGAGCAGACCATCGTTTCCGACGGCCAGAAAGTCACGCTGTGGGACCCGGACCTGGAGCAGGCGACCATCAAGAAGCTGGACCCGCGCCTGAACCAGACCCCGGCGTTGTTGCTCTCGGGCGACGTGTCGAAAATCAACGACAGCTTCGAGATCACCTCCAAGCAAACCAGCAACGTTATCGAGTTCACCCTCAAGCCGAAATCCAAGGACACGCTGTTTGACAGCCTGAACCTGTCGTTCGGCAACGGCGTGATCAATAACATGCGCCTGATCGACAGTGTTGGCCAACGCACCGATATCCTGTTCTCCGGGGTCAAGGCCAACCAGCCGGTGCCGGCATCCAAGTTCAAGTTCGACATCCCCAAGGGTGCCGATGTGATCCAGGAATAACCTGCCCAGAGGTTTCAAACGCTGCCCATGGACCTGTTTCGAAGTGACCCGATTGCTCAGCCCCTGGCCGCACGCTTGCGTTCGACCAACCTGGATGAGTACGTCGGGCAAGAACACCTGCTCGCTCGCGGCAAGCCATTGCGCGAAGCCCTGGAGCAGGGGGCGCTGCACTCGATGATTTTCTGGGGGCCGCCGGGCGTGGGTAAAACCACCCTGGCACGGCTGCTGGCGAAAGTCTCGGACGCACACTTCGAAACGGTTTCTGCGGTGCTGGCCGGGGTCAAGGAGATCCGCCAGGCGGTGGAAGTCGCCAAGCAGCAGGCCGGGCAATATGGCAAGCGCACCATCCTGTTCGTTGATGAAGTGCACCGCTTCAACAAGTCCCAGCAGGATGCGTTTTTGCCGTATGTCGAAGACGGCACGCTGATCTTTATTGGCGCGACCACCGAAAACCCTTCGTTTGAACTCAACAACGCCTTGCTCTCACGGGCGCGCGTCTACGTGCTCAAGAGCCTGGACGAAGCGGCGATGCAAAAGCTGTTGCACCGCGCCTTGACCGAAGACAAGGGCTTGGGCAAGCGCCAGCTCAGTCTCGGTGACGAAGGCTTCAAGATTCTGCTGAGCGCCGCCGATGGCGACGGCCGCCGTTTTCTGAACCTGTTGGAGAATGCCTCCGACCTGGCCGAGGACGGCAGCGAGATCGGCGTCGATCTTCTGCAAAGTTTGCTCGGCGACACCCGCCGCCGTTTCGACAAGGGCGGTGAAGCCTTTTACGATCAGATCTCGGCGCTGCACAAGTCTGTGCGCGGTTCCAACCCCGACGGCGCGCTGTACTGGTTTGCGCGGATGATCGACGGTGGCTGCGATCCGCTGTACCTGGCGCGCCGCGTGGTGCGCATGGCCAGCGAAGACATTGGCAACGCCGACCCGCGCGCGCTGAGCCTGTGCCTGGCGGCCTGGGAGGTGCAGGAGCGCCTTGGCAGCCCGGAAGGCGAGTTGGCCGTAGCACAGGCCATTACGTATCTGGCCTGCGCGCCAAAAAGCAACGCGGTGTACATGGGCTTCAAATCGGCCCTGCGCGCTGCTGCCGAACACGGCTCGCTCGAAGTACCGCTGCACCTGCGCAACGCCCCGACCAAACTGATGAAACAGCTGGGCTACGGCGACGAATACCGTTATGCCCATGATGAGCCGGACGCCTATGCCGCCGGCGAAGATTACTTCCCCGATGAGCTTGAGCCGCAGCCGTTCTACCAGCCGGTGCCTCGTGGCCTGGAGCTGAAGATCGGTGAAAAGCTCAATCACCTCGCCCAACTCGATCGCCTCAGCCCCAAACAGCGGAGAAAGTAGTGCTCAAGACGATTCTTGCCGTGTCCGTAGCCGGCATCGCTGGTACATTATTGCGTTTCGCCACCGGTACTTGGGTCAACGCCAACTGGCCGAAGCATTTTTATGCGGCGACCCTGGCGGTCAACCTGGTGGGCTGCTTGATCATCGGGCTGTTGTACGGGTGGTTCCTGTTGCGCCCGGAAGTGCCGATTGAAATTCGGGCCGGCTTGATTGTCGGCTTTGTAGGCGGTCTGACGACCTTTTCATCCTTTTCACTGGATACGCTGCGCCTGCTGGAAAGCGGGCAGGCCCTGGTAGCCTTCGGTTACCTGGGCATCAGCGTGTTCGGCGGGCTGCTCGCCACCTGGGCTGGCCTGTCCTTGACCAAACTTTGATAAACGAGAGACCGACATGCTCGATTCCAAACTGTTACGTAGCAACCTTCAGGACGTAGCGGACCGCCTGGCATCCCGTGGCTTTGCCTTGGATGTTGCGCGCATCGAAGCGCTGGAAGAACAGCGCAAGACCGTCCAGACCCGCACCGAAGCACTGCAGGCTGAGCGTAATGCGCGTTCCAAATCCATCGGTCAGGCCAAGCAGCGCGGCGAAGACATTGCGCCGTTGATGGCGGACGTCGAGCGCATGGGCACCGAGCTGTCCGACGGCAAAGTCGAGCTGGAAGGCATTCAGAGCGAGCTGGACTCGATCCTGCTGGGCATTCCCAACCTGCCGCACGAGTCGGTACCGGTTGGCGAAGACGAAGACGGCAACGTCGAAGTGCGCCGCTGGGGCACGCCAAAAGCCTTTGATTTCGAGATCAAGGATCACGTCGCCCTGGGCGAATTGACCGGTGGCCTGGATTTCGAAACCGCCGCCAAGATGTCCGGCGCGCGCTTTGCCTTGCTGCGCGGTCCAATTGCACGGATGCACCGTGCCCTGGCGCAGTTCATGATCAACCTGCACACCGGCGAACACGGCTACGAAGAAGCCTACACCCCGTACCTGGTGCAGGCACCGGCGCTGATGGGTACCAGCCAGTTGCCGAAATTCGAAGAAGACCTGTTCAAGATCAGCCGCGATGGCGAAGCCGATCTGTACCTGATCCCGACGGCCGAAGTGTCGCTGACCAACATTGTGGCCGGCGAGATCCTCGACGCCAAGCAGCTGCCGATCAAGTTCGTCGCCCACAGCCCATGCTTCCGCAGTGAAGCCGGCGCGTCGGGGCGCGACACCCGCGGCATGATCCGCCAGCACCAATTCGACAAGGTCGAGATGGTGCAAGTGGTTGAGCCATCGACCTCCATGGAAGCCCTGGAAGGCCTGACCGCCAACGCCGAGCGCGTCCTGCAACTGCTTGAGCTGCCTTACCGCGTGTTGGCGCTGTGCACCGGCGACATGGGCTTCAGCGCCGTGAAGACCTACGACCTTGAAGTGTGGGTGCCGAGCCAGGACAAATACCGCGAAATTTCGTCGTGCTCCAACTGCGGTGATTTCCAGGCGCGTCGCATGCAGGCGCGTTTCCGTAACCCGGAAACCGGCAAGCCGGAACTGGTGCACACCCTCAACGGTTCGGGCCTGGCGGTAGGCCGCACCCTGGTAGCCGTGCTGGAAAACTACCAGCAGGCTGACGGTTCGATCCGTGTACCTGAGGTGCTCAAGCCTTACATGGCGGGCGTTGAGGTCATCGGCTAAATGGAATTTCTGCCGCTGTTTCATAACCTGCGCGGCAGTCGTGTGTTGGTCGTCGGTGGCGGGGAGATTGCGTTGCGCAAATCCCGGCTGCTGGCCGACGCCGGTGCGTTGCTGCGGGTGGTTGCTCCCCAGATCGAAGACCAGTTGCGTGAACTGGTACTGGGCAGTGGCGGGGAACTGATTTTACGCGGTTATCAGGAGCCCGACCTTGAGGGTTGCACCCTGATTATCGCCGCGACTGACGACGAGCCGCTGAACGCGCAAGTGTCCAGTGATGCCAAGCGTCGCTGCGTGCCGGTCAATGTGGTGGACGCGCCAGCCTTGTGCAGCGTGATCTTCCCGGCAATTGTCGACCGTTCGCCCCTGGTGATTGCCGTGTCCAGCGGCGGCGATGCGCCGGTGCTGGCGCGCTTGATCCGGGCCAAGCTGGAAACCTGGATTCCTTCCACTTACGGCCAGTTGGCCGGGTTGGCGGCGCGTTTTCGTGCCCAGGTCAAAGGCTTGTACCCGGACGTTCAGCAGCGTCGTGCGTTTTGGGAAGAGGTTTTCCAAGGCCCGATCGCCGACCGTCAGTTGGCCGGGCAGGGTGCTGAAGCTGAGCGCTTGTTGATCGAGAAGGTTAACGGCGCGCCACCGTACGCGCCAGGTGAAGTCTATTTGGTGGGCGCAGGCCCGGGTGATCCGGACCTGCTGACCTTCCGCGCCCTGCGCCTGATGCAGCAAGCCGACGTGGTGCTGTATGACCGTTTGGTTGCTCCGGCGATTCTTGAACTGTGCCGCCGGGATGCCGAGCGTATTTACGTCGGCAAGCGTCGCGCCGATCATGCCGTGCCGCAAGACCAGATCAACCAGCAATTGGTGGATCTGGCCAAGCAAGGCAAGCGTGTGCTGCGTCTAAAAGGTGGCGATCCGTTCATCTTTGGCCGTGGTGGCGAAGAGATCGAGGAATTGGCGG
Organism: Pseudomonas sp. M5A4_2d; assembly: GCF_053345295.1. Taxonomy (NCBI): domain Bacteria; kingdom Pseudomonadati; phylum Pseudomonadota; class Gammaproteobacteria; order Pseudomonadales; family Pseudomonadaceae; genus Pseudomonas; species Pseudomonas sp. M5A4_2d. The sequence continues at coordinate 120,898 of NZ_JBKEZW010000006.1, forward strand.
CCCATGGCATTCCGTTCCAGGTAGTGCCGGGAATCACTGCCGCCAGTGGTTGCGCGGCCTATGCCGGGATTCCGCTGACGCACCGTGACTATGCCCAGTCGGTACGTTTTATCACCGGGCATTTGAAGAACGGGACGTCAGACCTGCCTTGGCAGGATCTGGTGGGGCCGTCGCAGACCCTGGTGTTCTACATGGGTTTGATTGGCTTGCCGATCATCTGTGAACAACTGATCAAGCACGGTCGCGCAGCGGATACCCCGGCGGCGTTGATCCAGCAGGGCACCACGTCCAATCAGCGCGTGTTTACCGGCACCCTGGCGGACTTGCCGCGCATGGTGGCGGAGCATGAAGTGCATGCGCCGACCTTGGTCATCGTCGGTGAAGTGGTGGTGTTGCGCGAGAAGCTGAAGTGGTTTGAGGGCGCGCAGTCCCAGGTCTGAGCCTTAAAAGCATCGCGGGCAAGCCCGCTCCCACATTGGCCTGTGTGCACAGATCCAAATGTGGGAGGGGGCTTGCCCCCGATGAGGCCTTCAAACACAGCCAATGATTCGGATCAGCCCTGGACGCCTTTGCCACTTAGCCGCTTCCTGTCATGCCCGGCATCAAAGGTTTGCAACGGCCCCTTCGGCACAATCCCCGTCGGATTGATCGTCCGATGGCTCGCATAGTAATGCCCCTTGATGTGCGCAAAATCCACCGTCTCGGCCACGCCCGGCCACTGATACATCTCCCTCAGCCAGTTCGACAAGTTCGGATAATCGGCAATCCGCCGCAGGTTGCATTTGAAGTGGCTGTAATACACCGCATCAAAACGAATCAGCGTGGTGAACAGCCGCACATCGGCTTCGGTCAGGTATTCACCGGCCAGGTAACGGTGCGCGTCCAAGTGCTGCTCCAGGTGATCCAGCTCGGCAAACACATCATCAAACGCGCTTTCATAGGCCTTCTGCGAGGTGGCGAAGCCTGCGCGGTACACGCCATTGTTCACGGCTGGGTAGATGCGTTCGTTCAGCGCGTCGATGCTCGGGCGTAGCGCCTCGGGGTAGAAGTCCAGCGTGTTGCCGGTCAGTTCGTTGAAGGCGCTGTTAAACATGCGGATGATCTCCGCGGATTCATTGCTCACGATGCGCTTGAGCTTTTTGTCCCACAGCACCGGTACGGTGACGCGGCCGGTGTAGTTGGCGGTGTCAGCGGTGTAGCGCTGGTGCATGAATTGGAAGTCATCGAGTTTGTCGCCGCTGGAGCCATGGGCCTTGTCGAAGGTCCAGCCGTTTTCCAGCATCAGCCAACTGACGACGGAAACGTCGATCAAGCTTTCCAGGCCTTTGAGCTTGCGCAGGATCAAGGTGCGGTGGGCCCACGGGCAGGCGAGGGAAACATACAGATGATAGCGACCGGCCTGCGCCTGGAAGCCGCCGTCGCCACTGGGGCCAGGCTCGCCGTCGGTTGTCACCCAGTTACGCCGTTGCGCCTGCTCGCGCTGGAAAGCGCCGTCTGCACTACTTTCGTACCACTGGTCTTTCCAATGTCCTTCGATCAGCAAACCCATGACTGGCTCCTTGGCTAATAAGCGTTGGAGCCCAGTCTAAAGGGATGAGTTCGAACTAAAAGCGCAAAGACTGCGGGCAAATGATCGATTAAATCGATTTGTCCCGCGCGTCCCAGTATTGCTGGGCGAGTTCGAAGGCTTGCACCCGTGGGTGGCCGAGGCCGCGCAAGGCCAGGGCCATGGTGGCGATCAGGGCCAGTTGCGGATAGCTGTCCTCGACATCGCCGCGCCACAGCGCTTTCAACTGCTCGGGCTCCAGGGTCGCGGGTTTGACGTGGCGCTGAGCGGAGAGGGCGGGCCACTCTTCGTCCCAGCTTTCGCCGCCGGTGGTGCCGTAGAGGTGGCTCAGGGTGTCGGGGTTGATCTCGACCTCGCCGCCGTCACCCTTGACCACAATCACGTTGTCGCCGAGCAGGCCGCTGGCGTCACGGTGCACGCCCTGGTAACCGGGGTGGAAAATACTTTGCAGGCCGCAGCGTGCATTCAGCGGGTTGAGCAGGCGCGCCAGGGAATGGATCGGCGAGCGCAGGCCCAGGGTGTTACGCAGATCAATCATGCGTTGCAGTTGCGGCGCCCAGTCACCCAGCGGGATAAACGCCAGGTTGCCGTGTTCGAACGCGCTTTCAACCTGCTGCCAATTGCGGCACAGCGGGATGTGCAGGCCTTCCAGCAATTGCTCGGTGTACAACCGGCCAGCGGTGTGAGCGCCGCCGCCGTGCATCAGGATGCGCACGCCGTTCTGCGCCAGGCATTTGGCCGCCAGCAAATACCACGGCAGGTGGCGTTTTTTCCCGGCGTAGGTGGGCCAGTCGATATCCACGTTCAGCGCCGGCGCATTCAGGCGTTCGCGTACCGCTTCGGTGAATCCGGCGAGTTCTTCCGGGCTTTCTTCCTTGTGCCGTAGCAACATCAGGAAGGCGCCGAGCTGGGTGTCTTCGACTTTTTCGTCGAGCAGCATGCCCATGGCCTCACGGGCTTCTTCGCGGGTGAGGTTGCGCGCGCCGCGCTTGCCTTTGCCCAGGATGCGCACGAACTGCGCAAACGGGTGTTCGGCAGGGGTTTCAAGGGTCAGCGGGGCAAAGTCGGTCATAAGCAATTCGTCGGCCTGGGCAGGCCCGCCAGCTTGGCGGCGAGTTTGGCGGGAGTGCCGTTGAACAGTTTGTTGAGGTGCAGGCTGTTGCCCTTTTCCGGGCCCAGCTTCAAGGCGGTGTACTTGATCAGCGGGCGCGTGGCGGGGGACAACTGGAATTCGGCGTAGAAGCCACGCAGCAGTTCGAGGATTTCCCAATGGTCCGCGGTCAACTCCAGGGGTTCGGCGGCGGCAAGGGCGTTGGCCACGTCGGTGGACCATTGACTCAGGTCGACGAGATAGCCGTCCTTGTCCAGTTCGAGGGTGCGCGAACCTACGGTCAGGGTGTTCATAGCCAGGTGTTGACCTTGTCGTAGTCGATCGACAACTGCACGAAACCTGGATAGTCCACGCTGTCGGCCCAGTCTGGCAGGGGCAGGTTGCGCGCCTGCATGTCTTCGGCCAGCACAAAGACCTTCACACCCTTGGTCTGCAGGGCCGGATTGTGCAGCCCGTAGGCGCCATCGCCGCACAGCAGGATCGCGTCCTCGGGGCCGCAAACGCGCAGGCAACTGGCGAGGCGGCTATCGGTAAACGGGGAGTGGGACACCACATGTAAAGTCGACATCAGAGGGTAATCACCTGGTCGTAACGGTCAATCAGTTGGGAAATCTGTTCGCTGCCCAGCGCTTGAGCACTGGCGGGGGGCGCGAGCCCGCGCTCGGCCAGGCTGTGGCTGCAGGCGAACACGTCATCGATACCGAACAGGCCCAACGCCTGCAAGTTGGCGCCGAGGTCTTTTTGCTGCACGGCCTTGGCGTCCTGGTGTGGCGCCAGCTGAAACACCCCGTCATCCATAAACAGCAGGCCGATCGGCAGATCAAATGCACCGCCGGCCAGCACGATATCCAGCGCTTCGCGCGCGCTGGGCCCCGACCACGGTGCCTGGCGGCTGATCACCAATAAGGATTTGGACATGTCATGGCCCTCCAAAGCAAATCAGGCGGTCAGCGGCCTGGGTGGCGTCATGCAGCTGCCCAAGGCCCGACAGCGCCCAGGGCGCGTCGAGGTTCACTGCGCTGCGTTGATAGCGCGTGGCTTCTTCCTTATTCAACACGCCACGGCGCAAGGCAGCGGCGATGCACACCACGCCGTCGAGCTGGTGCGCGCTGACGAACTCGCGCCATTGCCGGGCGATGTCTTGCTCATCCTGGGGCGCAACGATGTTAGTGGAGGCGCTGTACACCCCGTCCTGATAAAAAAACAGCCGCACAATTTCGTGCCCGCCGGCAAGCGCTGCCTGTGCGAACAGCAAGGCGCGGCGCGAGGAGGGCGCATGGGCGGCGGAAAACAAAGCAATCGCAAACTTCATGGAACACTCTGCAAGCAAACGTAAGCCAATCATAAAGCCGCCGCCGCGAAAAAGCCCGCCGTGATCAAAACGGTCACTCGCGGTGATTGTTCTGACGATTGCCGCCAGGCTCAAGGCTGCCTACGCTGTGGGCATTCGAAACCCCAAATGGAGTCTCCATGTCAGGTCCCTTGGCATCGCTCAAAGTGCTGGATTTTTCCACCTTGCTGCCGGGCCCGTTCGCGTCCTTGATGCTGGCGGACATGGGCGCTGAGGTATTGCGCATCGAATCGCCCACGCGCATGGATCTGTTGCGGGTCTTGCCACCCCATGACCACGGCACCTCGGCGAGCCATGCCTACCTCAATCGCAATAAGCGCAGTCTGGCGCTGGATCTCAAGCAGGTCGAGGCGCTGGAGATCGTGCGCGAACTGGTCAAAGACTACGACATCGTCCTTGAGCAATTCCGGCCTGGGGTGATGGAGCGTCTGGGCCTGGGTTATGAGGCGTTGAAGGCGATCAACCCCAAGCTGATTTATGTTTCGATCACCGGCTATGGCCAGACCGGCCCTTACAAAGACCGTGCAGGGCACGATATCAACTACCTGGCGCTGGCCGGCGTCGCCAGTTACACCGGCCGCCAAGACAGCGGGCCGTTGCCGCTTGGCGTGCAATTGGCGGATGTGGGCGGTGGTTCGCTGCATGCGGTGGTCGGTTTGCTCGCAGCGGTGATTGCCCGGCAACAGAGCGGTGTCGGCCAATACCTGGATGTGAGCATGACCGATTGCTCGTTCAGCTTGAACGCGATGGCCGGCGCTGGGTATCTGGCCTGTGGCGTGGAGCCGGGTTGGGAGACGCATGTGCTGAACGGCGGCAGTTTCTACGATTATTACCGGTCCCGCGATGGGCGCTGGATGTCGGTCGGCAGCCTGGAGCCCGCGTTTATGCAGGCATTGTGCGCGGCATTGGGGCGGCCGGAGTTGGCGGCACAAGGCCTGTCTCCCAAGCCGGAGCAGCAAAAAGCACTGAAGCTGGCATTGCAGGTCGAGTTTGAGAAACGCAGCTTTGACGAGCTGTGCGAGCTGTTTGCCGGGGTGGATGCGTGTGTGGAGCCGGTACTGACGTTGAGTGAGGCTGTGGAGCATCCACACTTGAAGGCGCGGCAATTGGTCAGCCAGGTGCCACGCGGTGATGGCTCGACCCAGGCGCAAATGGCCTGTCCGTTGAAGTTTTCCGAGGGGTTGCCGCAGCCTCGGCATATTGGGGCGGCTGTGGGGGCGCACAGTGATGAAGTGCTCGCCGAGTTAGGCTTCAGTGCTCAGAGGATAGACGCCTTGCGGCGGGCCAAGGTGGTTGGGTAGTGCCTGCACGGATGCTATCGCAGGCAAGCCAGCTCCCACATTTGATAGGCGGCGCGGTCAAAGTGTGGGCGCTGGCTTGCCTGCGATGGGGCAATCACTGACACCACCCCTCACTCCACCCGCGTTTCCCCGGTGTACACCAAGGTATGCCGGCACCGCCGACACAAATAACGCCGGCCCTGATTCACCAACCCATGCCGCTGGGCCGAGAACGGGAAGTCGCTGTCGGCACACGGGCAGCGGTAGATATAGCGGGTCACTTGTCGACGCTTGATTGCATAGGTGTGGCAGCGATCCGGCGGCAGCTCGTAAACCCCGCGCATGATCAATTGCCATTCCTCGCCATGGGGCTGGATGCGCTCGCCAAACAATTGATGGGCAATCAGGTGCGCCACTTCATGGGCCACGGTCTGTTTAAGGAAGTGCTGGCTGTTTTCGCGGTACAACTGTGGGTTGAAGCGCAGCAGGTTCTCGTGCAAATGCGCGACACCGGCTTTCTGGCCCCGCAGCTTGAGGCTGACCTGGGGGCGTTTGAAGCTTCGTTTGAAAAAGGATTCGGCTTGCAGGAAACAATCTTCGACGCGGGTATTGAGTTGCTCGGGCATGCTGTACATATCTCCAGAGACGTCCAGTATGCCGCAAAAGCAGGTGTTTCCGAATCTGTCAGGCGCCGAATGGTCATGCATAACGCACAAAGCCACCTTGCGGTGGCCTTGCCCAGGTTTTTATCAGCCTAATTGGTATAGATCGGGCCCACGCCCAAGCCCCAGACGATCACGGTAAACGCCATGATCGCCACCAGCACCACCAGGCCCACGGCCAGCACCGAGCTGGAAAACAGGAAGCCCTCGTCCGGGTCGATGCTCATAAAGGTCGGCAGCCCGACATACAGCAGGTACACCGTGTAGCAAATCGCCGCTGTACCCACGACCATTCCCAGCCACATGTGCGGGTAAAGCGCCGCCAGCCCGCCGATAAACAGCGGTGTCGCAGTGTACGTGGCAAACGCTACACACCGCGCCATGCTGGGGCTGGCGTCATAGGTACGGGCCATCCAGTGAATGAACGCGCCCATCACCGCCACGCCGCCGAGCATGGCCGCATACGACATGATGGTCATCCACAGCGCGCTTTCCTGAGTCAGCATGACCGGGGACCGGCTGCCAATCACCCAGCCGACGCGGGTGGTGCCGATGAAGGCGGAGACGGCGGGGATCGCCGCGAGAATCAAGGTATGAGTGAGGTACATGTGGCCGATACTTTCTTCCTTATCGCCACGAATTTCCCGCCATTCCTGGTCGGGATGGGTAAACAGCCCCACGACGTGATGGATCATGCCAGTCACTCCTGTCGTTGTTACCATCGCCCCCCATCGGAGCGCCCACGGGCCAAATGGCCTCAAAGGTCCTGGATAGTTGTGCGACCTCAAGTCGCAGTATAGGAAGTCATGACCGGAAAAACTGTAGGGCTTTAGAGTAAATTGCGCTGTAAACACTAGCCCTAATCGCGGCGAGGTCTGTCAAACCCCCTCGATCAGAAATGGATCTTGGGCGTCCTTACCGCTAAAATACCGCGCTTTTCGTCACACACCTCTCGCGGATCCAAGCGCCATGGGCACTCTTACGGTCAACCAGAACAAACTGCAAAAACGCCTGCGTCGCCTGGCCGGTGAAGCGGTTGCCGATTTCAACATGATCGAGGAGGGCGACAAGGTCATGGTCTGCCTCTCCGGCGGCAAAGACAGCTACACCCTGCTTGACGTGCTGCTGCACCTGCAGAAGGTCGCACCGATCAAGTTCGAGATCGTCGCCGTCAACATGGACCAGAAACAACCGGGCTTCCCCGAACACGTATTGCCGGCCTACTTGAAAGCGCTGGGCGTCGAGTACCACATCGTCGAGAAAGACACCTATTCGGTGGTCAAGGAACTGATCCCGGAAGGCAAAACCACCTGTTCGCTGTGCTCGCGCCTGCGCCGTGGCACGCTCTACACCTTTGCCGATGAAATCGGCGCGACCAAGATGGCCCTCGGTCATCACCGCGATGACATCGTCGAGACATTCTTCCTCAATATGTTCTTCAACGGCTCCCTCAAGGCCATGCCGCCCAAGCTGCGCGCCGATGATGGGCGCAACGTGGTGATCCGCCCGCTGGCGTATTGCAACGAGAAGGACATCCAGGCTTACTCCGACTTCAAGCAATTCCCGATCATCCCGTGCAACCTGTGTGGCTCCCAGGAAAACCTGCAACGCCAGGTGGTCAAGGAAATGCTCGTGGATTGGGAGCGCAAGACTCCCGGGCGCACCGAAAGCATCTTCCGCAGCCTGCAGAATGTGCAGCCGTCCCAATTGGCCGACCGCAACCTGTTCGACTTCACCCGCCTGAAAATTGATGAGACCGCCGCTTCGCGCTTCGTCAATGTTGTGAACCTCTGACACCTTTCAACGCTCTGAAAGACGGCGCTTGCGGGCGCCGTTTTCAATTCAATTGCCAGGAGAGGGCATGCGCGATTACAAGTGGCTGCACGAATATTGTCTGAACCGCTTCGGTTCGGCGGCCGAGTTGGAAGCCCATCTGCCTGTACCCAAGACCCCGGCGCAATTGCGCAAGATCAGTGATGACCGTTACCTGTCGACCCTCGCGTTGCGGGTGTTTCGCGCCGGGCTCAAGCACAGTGTGGTGGACGGTAAATGGCCGGCGTTCGAGCAAGTGTTCTTCGGTTTCGACCCGGAAAAAGTCGTGCTGATGGGCGCTGAGCACCTGGAGCGCTTGATGCAGGACACCCGCATCATCCGTCACCTGGGCAAGCTCAAAAGTGTGCCGCGCAATGCGCAGATGATTCTGGATATCGAGCAGGAAAAGGGCAGTTTCGGCGCGTTTATCGCCGACTGGCCGGTGACCGATATCGTCGGTTTATGGAAGTACCTGAGCAAGCATGGCCATCAGTTGGGCGGGCTGTCGGCGCCGCGCTTCCTGCGCATGGTAGGCAAGGACACATTTGTGCCGAGCGATGACGTGGTAGCGGCCTTGAACGCGCAGAAGATCGTCGACAAGGCCCCGACCAGCCTGCGTGATCTGGCGACGGTGCAGGGCGCGTTCAACCAATGGCATGCCGAGAGTGGTCGGCCGATGTGCCAGTTGTCGATGATGCTGGCTTACACAGTGAATCATTGAGACCGACGTGTGGCTATCGCAGGCAAGCCAGCTCCCACAGGGAAATGCATTCCAAATGTGGGAGCTGGCTTGCCTGCGATGACTGACTGTCAGGCACCCTGGGCTAGCGCCAACCGCCGATTCAGTTGATGCCGCCAGCGCACATACAACAGCGCCGTACAAAACACCGCCAGGCTCGCCAGCATCTCCAGCACCCCGAACCACTGCCGATTCGGGTCATACGCCGCCAGCGCGCCCTTGATGAAATACAGGTTCACCACAAAGCACATCCATGAATGCCCGCGCGCGCTGCCGAGCAGCATCCCCGGCGCCAATAACACCAATGGCACCAACTCGATCAGCAGGATTACCCATGGGCGTGCGCCGTGCAGGTCGGCGACGAACAGGTAATACCCGCACAGCAAACCCACCAGGCCAAAAAACGCCAGCAGGCTCAGCGCCCGTGCGACCTTGACCCGTGGTTCCAGCCAGTCTTGGGGCGGGAGGACCTTAGGCTTTCTGGCCACGGCCGTTCTCCAGCAGCATCGCGGTGTTGGCCAGGCGCAAGCCCAAGGCGCGGCACAGGGTGGTTTCGTGTTGATCGAGCATGCGCTTGCCGTCGGGCCCGGCGTGATGGCTGGCGCCATACGGCGTGCCGCCGCCCTGGGTATCGAGCAGCGCCTGTTCGCTATAAGGCAGGCCGGTGATCAGCATGCCGTGGTGCAACAGCGGCAACAGCATCGACATCAGCGTGGTTTCCTGGCCACCATGCAGGCTGGCGGTGGAAGTGAACACACCCGCAGGCTTGCCGACGAGCGCGCCGGTGAGCCACAGGTTGCTGGTGCCATCAAGGAAGTATTTGAGCGGTGCGGCCATGTTGCCGAAGCGCGTCGGGCTGCCGAGGGCCAGGGCCGAGCAGTTTTTCAAATCATCGAGGCTTGCATACAGCGCGCCTTCGTCCGGGATACTCGGCGCCACGGCTTCGCATTCGGCGGAGATCGCCGGCACGGTGCGTAATCGCGCTTCCAGGCCACCTTGCTCGATGCCCCGGGCAATCTGACGGGCCATTTCGCTCACCGAGCCATTGCGGCTGTAATACAACACCAGCACATACGGCGCAGTCACGGCAGGATCTCCAGCACGTTTTCCGGCGGACGGCCAATGACGGCTTTACCGCGGGTTTCCAGAATCGGGCGTTCCATCAGCTTCGGGTGCTCGGCGATGGCCGCGATCAACTGGGTTTCGCTGAGACTGGCGTCGGCCAGGTTGAGGGCTTTGTATTCCTCTTCGCCGGTGCGCAGCAGTTGGCGCGCGCTGATCCCCAGCTTACCGAGCAAGGCCTTTAATTGCGCAGCGCTCAGCGGGGTTTCGAGGTAGCGAACCACGCTCGGATTCAGGCCGCGAGCTTCCAGCAGTTCGAGCGCTCCGCGGGATTTCGAGCAGCGCGGGTTGTGATAAAGCGTCAGATCGGTCATGTGCGGGTCGCATCTTGCGTAAGGTGGCGGGTATTCTACCTGCGCTGCGGCCCGTCCTTAAACCGTAAGAGGCGATAGGTCGCAGCCAACGTTCATTTTTGCGAAGGATTACCCCATGACTAGGCGACTGATCGGTGCATTGGCGATCATCACAACCCTGCTGCTCAGCGGCTGCGGTAACGATTACGGCGTTGACCAATACGGCAAGAAAGTGGCGGCCGAACGCCTGGACAAGCAATGGGTGGTGGTCAATTACTGGGCCGAATGGTGTGGCCCGTGTCGCACGGAAATCCCGGAACTCAATGCCTTGGCCGAGCAATTGAAAGGGCAGAACGTGGGTGTGTTCGGGGTCAATTTCGACAATGTACAGGGTGAAGAACTCAAGGCCGCCAGCGAGAAGCTGGGGATTAAGTTCACCGTCCTGGCGCAGAACCCGGAGGAGATTTTTGATATTCCGCGCAGTGAGGCGTTGCCCGTGACCTACATCATTGATGACAAGGGCAAGGTGCGTGAACAGTTGATGGGTGAGCAGACGGCGCAAGGGGTGCTGGCCAAACTTAAAGCCTTACGCGGCTAAAGCAACAACAGAAAACCAATGTGGGAGGGGGCTTGCTCCCGATGGCAGTCTGTCAGCGACTTATTAGTTGACTGACCCACTGCTATCGGGAGCAAGCCCCCTCCCACATTTAGACCTCACCCGTATCTGGATGGGGGCTATCAGCCTTCTTCAAGCCACAGGCGAATGGGCTTGCCTTCGACAGGCCAGAAGCGCGTCTGCTCGATCGGCGAGATGTCCCAGCGCTCAACGCCTTGCAGGGCCTGGAAGAAGCGGTGTTCCTGCTCCATCAAGGCGTCGGCGCACAGTTTGCGGGTACTGCCGATCTTGCCGAAGCTGAGCTTGTCGCCCTCGACGGTGTACGGCGCAAACCAGTGGTTGCAGCCGCCATTGCCATAGGCGCGGCCATCGGCACCGAGGGTGACGGTCAGGTTCGCGTAGTCCATCAGCGGGCGCTCACCAATCCATTCCACTACGTAGCTGTGATCCTGCTCAAGCTTCACTGCATCCCCGGCGCAGCCCGTCAGGCCAACCCCGATGGCGGCGAGCACAAGCGCGCCTTTCATTGCGCGGCCTGCTGGCATTTCGGGCAGCGGTGCTTGTCGCCTTCGCTGGCCCAGCCCAACTCCTTGATGCGCGCGTTGGCGGCCGGTTGCAGCGGCTCTTTGGTCAGCTTGGTTTCCACCGCGAATTCAAACTCCAGCACGCTGTCGCAGCTGTCGCAATTGACCTTCCAGGTGTGAATCTCCAGCTCGCCGAATTTCGGCCCCTGGGCCATGGCGACCCATTGGCCCGCCGGGCGGATGGAATAGCGCGCGTCACCTTCGACGGTCAGGCGCATCGACAGGGTTTTACTGCCGCGCAGGGTGACAATCAGAATGTCGCCATGCTTGATCGAACCACCGTTGCCAGTGACTTGGTAACGGCCCGGCACCAGGGCGCGGCATTCGATCAGGGTGTGTTGCGGGCTCAGCAAGCTGAAGCGGAAATCGTGTTCGGCCATGGATCCTCCAAATAGGCGCGGCATCCTATCACGGGTGCCGGCCTATCATGAGCCTGGTATGTGACCGCTGATCAACCTTCGACGAGGTTCTGCGGCTGGCCATTGGCCCAGGCGGCAATGTTGGCCAACGTGGTGCCGGCGATTGCCGCCAGGGCTTCACGGGTAAGAAATGCCTGGTGTGCGGTGATGATCACGTTGGGAAAGGTCAGCAGGCGCGCGAGCACATCGTCTTGCAGGGGCAGGTCGGAGCGGTCCTCAAAAAACAGTTGGGCCTCTTCTTCGTACACGTCCAGCCCCAGGTAGCCGAGTTGGCCGTTCTTGAGTGCTTCGATCAGCGCCGGCGTGTCTACCAAACCACCGCGACCGGTATTGATCAGCATCGCGCCAGGTTGAATCTGCGCCAAGGAGCGGGCGTTGATCAGGTGTTTGCTGTCGGCGGTCAGCGGGCAGTGCAGGCTGATGATCTGCGCTTGGGCCAGCAATTCAGGCAGGCTTACGTAATGGGCGCCGAGGGCCTGTACCTGCGGGTTGGGGAAGGGGTCAAAGGCAAGCAACTGGCAGCCGAACCCGGCCATGATCCTGGCGAACGTGGCACCGATCTGCCCGGTGCCAACCACGCCGACGGTCTTGCCTACCAGGTCAAAGCCGGTGAGCCCATGCAAGCTGAAATCACCGTCGCGGGTGCGGTTGTAGGCGCGGTGCAGGCGGCGGTTCAGCGCGAGGATCAGGGCCACGGCGTGCTCGGCCACCGCGTGAGGCGAGTAGGCGGGGACGCGCACGATGCTCAGGCCCAGGCGCTTGGCGGCGGGCAAGTCGACATGGTTGTAACCGGCGGAGCGCAGGGCAATCAGGCGTGTACCGCCTGCGGCCAACTGTTCCAGCACCGGGGCGCTGAGGTCATCGTTGATAAAGGCGCAGACCACTTCGTGGTGTTCGGCCAGGGCCACGGTGTCGAGGTTGAGCCGGGCAGGTTGAAATTGCAGTTCAAGGCCTGTTGGCAGTGGCTCGCCGAGAAAACTGTCGCGGTCGTAGGTCTGGCTGCTGAAAAGTATCACGCGCATTAAAAAGCTCCCTGCACTCGCTGAAAAAATACATCACCCCACAGAGAAGTCTCAAGCGCTGACGCGCGCCTCGCTGGCCAGCCGTGCAATGGCCATGTCCAGTTCGTCCAGTGCGGTAATGGCTTTGGCGTCGTCTTGCTTGAGCAGGGTTTCCGCGCGTTGGCAGGCGGCGCGCAATTGCGGCACGCCGCAGTAGCGGGTGGCGCCATGCAAACGGTGGACGCGCTCGATCAGGGCATTGTTGTCTTTGGCTTCGCGGGCAGCGGTAATGGCCAGGCGATCAGCTTCCAGGGAGGCCAGCAACATGGCGAGCATATCGGCCGCGAGGTCGGCTTTGTTGGCCGCCAGGCGCAGGCCTTCGTCATGATCCAGTACCAGCAGTTGTACGCCTGGGCCAAAGCTGTCGGTCGTACGTTCCGGCCCTTGATTGCGCAGCGCCAGGCCGGTCCATTTCAACACCACTTGGGCCAGTTGCCGCTCGCTGATGGGTTTGGTCAGGTAGTCGTCCATGCCGCTTTGCAGCAGGGCGCGTTTTTCGTTAGCCATCGCGTGGGCGGTGAGGGCGACCACCGGCAAAGGTGTGCCGTGGCGCTCGCTTTCCCATTGGCGGATTGCCTCGGTGCTTTGGCGGCCATCCATGCCGGGCATTTGCACGTCCATCAGCACCAGGTCGAAGGTTTCCTGCTTCACGGCGTCGATGGCGGCGTAACCACTTTCCACGGCCTGGACCTTGGCCCCCATGTCTTCGAGCAGGGTTTGCACCAACAGCAGGTTTGCCGGGTTGTCGTCCACGCAAAGCACACGGGGTGCGCGGCTGGACAATGGCTCGCCGGGCTCATTGCGCAACGGGCGCGGGCTGATCAAGTCGGCAAGGGCGCGGCGCAGCTTGCGTGTACAGGCCGGCTTGGCCTGCAACTGGCTGTTGGGGTTGGGCACCGACTGGTTGAACAGCATCTGTTCGGTGGTCGGGCACAGCACCAGCACCTTGCAACCGAGGTGTTCAAGGTCCCATAGATGCTGGTTGAGGCGTTCGGGCGGAATGTCATTGGCGGTGACGCCGAGCACGGCCAGGTCAATCGCCTGTTCGGTCTGATGGGCGCTGGTGATGCCGTTGGTCAGGCTTTCCAGGGTATTGAACGGCGTGACTTCCAGGCCGCAGTCTTCCAGTTGATGTTGCAGGGCCTGGCGCGCCAACTCGTGGTTTTCCAGCACCGCCACACGGCGGCCGAGCAACGGCGGGGAGGGCAGGTCTTCGGCGTCGTCGCGGGTCTTGGGCAGGTTCAGGCTGATCCAGAACTCCGAGCCTTCGCCCGGCGTGCTGTCGACACCGATTTCACCACCCATCTGCTCGATCAGTCGCTTGGAGATCACCAGGCCCAGGCCGGTACCGCCCGGTTGACGCGACAGCGAGTTGTCGGCCTGGCTGAAGGCTTGGAACAGCGCGCGTACATCCTGGTTGGACAGGCCGATGCCAGTGTCTTGCACGCTGATGCGCAGTTGGACGCTGTCTTCCTGTTCGTCCTCGACCATCGCCCTGGCGACGATGGTGCCCTCGCGGGTGAACTTGATCGCATTACTGATCAGGTTGGTGAGGATCTGCTTGAGGCGCAGCGGGTCGCCCACCAGCGCCAGCGGGGTATCGCGGTACACCAGGCTGACCAGTTCCAGCTGTTTGGCATGGGCGGCGGGGGCGAGGATGGTCAACGTGTCTTGCAGCAAGTCGCGCAGGTTGAAAGGCACGCTGTCGAGCACCAGCTTGCCCGCTTCGATTTTCGAGAAGTCGAGGATTTCGTTGATGATGCCCAACAGGTTGTCGGCAGATTTCTCGATGGTGCCCAGGTAATCCAACTGGCGCGGCGACAGCTCGCTTTTCTGCAGCAGGTGGGTAAAGCCGAGGATGCCGTTGAGGGGCGTGCGGATTTCATGGCTCATATTGGCCAGGAACTCCGACTTGATACGGCTGGCTTCCAGGGCCTCCTTGCGTGCCAGGTCCAGCTCGATGTTCTGGATCTCGATGGTTTCCAGGTTCTGGCGCACGTCTTCGGTGGCCTGGTCGATGCTGTGTTGCAGTTCTTCCTGGGCATTTTGCAGGGTTTCGGCCATGCGGTTGATGCCCGAGGCCAACTGGTCCAATTCCTGGCTGCCCAAGGGCGGCAAGCGGGTTTCCAGGTTGCCGTCCTTGAGTTGGGCCACGGCCTGCTTGATCTGGCCGATCGGTGAGTTGATCGTGCGGCTGATCCGCAGGGCCAGGGCGGCGGTGCAAATCAGGCCAATGGCGATTAGCAGCAGGCTGGCAAACAGGCTGCGATAGCCGCGCAGCAACATGCCATTGTGCGACAACTCCACTTCGACCCAGCCGAGCAGGCGGTCGGCTTCGTCGGGGATCAACTCGCCGGCGAGGTTGCGATGGCGGCCGAATACCGGCTGCAGGTAGCGTGTGGCGTCATTGCCGGTGCGCTGCAGCAGGTGGGAGCTGTTGCCGACGGGCGGCTGGTTAAGCATGGTCGGGCCGGCGTGGGCCAGGGGCGAACGGTCCGGCGCAAGGAACGACACGGCGCGTACGTCCGGTTGCTCCAGGGACTGGGTGGCGATGCGCTCCAGCAGGTCGGTGTTCTTGGCGCTCAACGCCGGGGCCACCAGCGGTGCCAATTGCTCAGCGATCATTTCGCCGCGTTGCAGTAATTGGGACTGCAATTCCGACAGCTGCATCCAGGTGAAATAGCCCCCCAGCAACAGGGCCATCAGGCTGGTCGGTAATAAGGTCAGCAACAGTACGCGGCCTTTTATTCCCATTTTTGTAAGCACGCCACTCTCCTGTTGCCACATTGTTTTCAATTATCCACGCGGGCATCCGGCCCACGCGACTTGCGCAGTGTAGCCATTTGCGCGGTTCGGAATCTCGCAAATTAATGACAGAGCGCAATCTTCGGGCCGTTGGGCACTGGCTGGCGATTGCCTGCGACAGCTTAATCTTGAATAATCAGTGATTGAGAATGACTTGCAGACGCTAATGAATCCCGCAGTGGTTGGCCTACCCAGTATCCTGACAATCGAAGATGACCCTGTGTTGGGCGCCTATGTCCATGAACACCTGGGCCGCTGTGGCTTCCAGGTCACCTTGTGCCGTAACGGCGAACGGGGCCTGCAAATGGCGCGTGATCAGGTGTTCGACGTGGTGTTGATGGATATCCTGCTGCCCGGCATGGACGGCTTGTCGATCCTCACGCATCTGCGCCAGAGCCATACAACCCCCGTGATCCTCATGTCGGCGCTGGGCGCCGAAGCGGATCGCGTCAGCGGCTTTCGTCTCGGTGCGGACGACTACTTGCCCAAGCCGTTCAGCATGATCGAATTGCGGGTACGCATTGAGGCCATCCTGCGTCGCGTGGCCCTGGACCGTCGCCCGTCGCCCACGCTTTTACCGGCGCGCGACGATATTTTCCCCCTGCGCTTTGACGATGAACGGAATGACGTCTGCTACCAGACACTCTGGGCAGGGTTGACCCGCAGCGAATTTCGCCTGCTGGAAACCCTGCACCGCAATGCCGATGAAGTGCTCAGCAAAGCGTTCCTTTATCAGCATGTGTTGCAGCGCGGTTATGCGCCCCACGACCGTAGCCTGGACATGCATATCAGCCAGATTCGCCGTAAGCTCAAGGCAATCGGCTACAACGAGCGCGAAGTGCGCACGGTGTGGGGCAAGGGCTATGTGCTGAGCGTTCATGATGAAGTGCTTTGAGCAACTGCCCGGCAAGCACTCGTTATTCTGGAAGCTCGCGTGCCTGTTGATCGCCTTCTGTCTGCTGATGATTTGGCTCAGTTGGTCCTGGGGCCGGTACATGGAACAGCGCAGTGCCTATGTGGCCGAGGAGTCGCGCGAAATTCTGCGGGGGTATGCGGCGGGGGCGGAACTGGCATGGAGTACACAGGGCAGCGCAGGCGTGGACGCCTGGTTGCAGCTGATGGCCAAGCGCGAATCCACGTGGATGGGGGTAATCGGCCACGACTTGCAGTCGCTGAGCAGTACACCCCTGAGTGACAAAGAGAGCCAGCGCCTGACCTTTCTGCGCGGGCTGGAGTGGCCGGTCAGTCGGCATGTCAAAGGCCTGCCGTGGGTGAAAATCCCATTCCCTGTGGACGCTGGGGTTGGCTCGCTGGTGATTGAGTTACCCCAGCGCTTTATGCCGGGGCGTTACCAATTGTTCTGGCGCGTGGTGACCAATGGCGTGATTCCCGGCCTGTTTACCTTGCTGCTGTGCGTGGGCCTCTATCGGCTGCTGATCATGCCCCTCAACCAATTACGCGAGCAGGCCAATGCGTGGCGTGCCGATCAATTGAATACGCGTCTGTCCAGCGAGGCCACCAGCCGCCAGGATGAATTGGGTGAGTTGGGCCGTGCCTTTGACCACATGTCCGAGCGTTTGCAGGGCACCGTGCTGTTGCAGCAACAACTGCTGCGGGACATGTCCCACGAACTGCGTACCCCTTTAAGTCGTTTGCGGGTGGCCTGTGACAGTGAGCAGGATCTGGCGCAGTTGCGTGAGCGATTGAGCCGGGAAATCGACGCCATGCAATGCCTGGTAGAAGACAGTCTGCAACTGGCGTGGCTGGACAGCGAAACAGCGCCGCTGCCCCACGAAGATATCCAGCTTCAGGCCTTGTGGGACATGCTGCGGGAAAACGCCTGTTATGAAAGTCACTGGCCGGCGTCGCGTTTGCCCTGCCTGTTGCCAGCGGATTGCTGGGTGCGTGGCAACCTGAATGCGCTGGCCCAGGCCCTGGAAAACATCCTGCGCAATGCCATCAGGCATTCTCCCGCCCACGGGGTGGTGACGCTGGACGGGTGTCGCGAAGGTGATGAATGGCATATCTGGCTGGAAGATCAAGGCGGCGGCATTGCTGAGCAGGACTTGGAACGTATTTTTGCGCCGTTTACCCGATTGGAGGGCTCACGGCCCGGTGATGGCGGTTTCGGCCTTGGCTTGAGCATCGCCCGCAACGCCGTACGGCGCCAGGGCGGGTGTTTGTGGGCGGAAAATACCGAGCAAGGCTTGCGCGTGCATCTGCGACTGCGGGCAGGTTAGCTTCCAGCGCGACGCTGCTTGCGCTTCTTCCACTGGTGCGCGACCCACCAACGCCAGTACCCCATCGTCAGGCAGTACGCCAGCGCGGCCAGCACCAGGCCGCACACCACGGAGCCCAACAGGAACGGTTGCCACAGGGTGCTCAACTGGCTGCTGATCCATTCCCAGGTCAAGTCATCGGGCAAGCTGCGTGGCGGCGTGTTCATCAGCCACGCGCCGGTCAAGTACGTACAGAAGAATACTACCGGCATGGTGATCGGGTTGGTCAGCCACACCAGGCTGACAGCAATCGGCATATTGCCGCGCACGGCGATCGCCAGGATCGCCGCCAATAACATCTGCAGCGGAATCGGGATAAACGCCGCGAACAGGCCCACCGCCATGGCGCGCGCGACGGAGTGCCGGTTCAGGTGCCAGAGGTTGGGGTCATGCAGCAACGTGCCGAGAAATCGTAAGGACTTGTGTTCCCGGATACTCGTGGGGTCGGGCATGTACCGTTTGAATAAGCGCCGGGGCATAAGGGGTCCAGGTCAGTGCGAGGGGCAAGTATGCCCGCATTCTATAAACAGAAAATTCAGACTTTGTGACAAAACATCATAGGCCATGCTGGGCGCCCGACTAAGACTGAGTGGATCACTTGAAAAGGATGATTCATGAGAACAGGCATGTTCGCACTCGGGCTTGGATTACTTGCGCTGCGATTTCTACCGGCACTGCCGCCGACTGCATGGCTGCTGGCCATGTTGGTGCTTGCGTTGATGCTGTTGCCGTTTCGCACCTACCCGGTGGCGTTCTTCCTGCTGGGCTTGAGTTGGGCCTGCATCAGCGCGCAATGGGCGTTGAATGATCGCCTCAAGCCTGCGCTGGACGGGCAGACGCGCTGGGTAGAGGGCCGTGTGATTGGGTTGCCACAGCAAACGAGCACCGGCGTACGCTTCGAATTGGCCGACGGCCGGTCGCGTAACGCTCGGTTGCCCAAGCGCATCCGAGTGTCCTGGCAGGGTGGCCCGCCGGTAAACAGCGGCGAGCGCTGGCGGCTGGCGCTCACGTTGAAGCGGCCCTCGGGGCTGCTTAATTTTCATGGCTTTGACTATGAGGCCTGGTTGCTGGCCCAGCGTATTGGTGCCACCGGCTCGGTGAAAGATGGCCAGCGCCTGGCGCCGGCCCGCAATGCTTGGCGCGACAGCGTCCGGCAGCGCTTGAAAACAGTCGATGCTCAAGGTCGCGAGGCGGGCTTGGCGGCGTTGGTGCTGGGCGATGGCTCGGGGCTGGCGACCGAAGATTGGCGGGTGTTGCAAGACACCGGAACCGTGCATCTGCTGGTGATTTCCGGTCAGCACATCGGCTTGCTGGCGGGTTTGATCTACGGCCTGGTGGCCGGTCTGGCACGCTACGGTTGCTGGCCCCGAGCCTTGCCGTGGCTGCCGTGGGCGTGCAGCCTGGGGTTTGCCGCCGCGCTCGGTTATGGCCTGCTGGCGGGGTTCGGTGTACCGGTGCAGCGGGCCTGTGTGATGGTCGGGCTGGTATTGCTGTGGCGTTTGCGTTTTCGGCATTTAGGCGTCTGGTGGCCGTTATTGCTCGCCCTCGATGGCGTGCTGGTGCTCGAGCCGTTGGCCAGTTTGCAGCCGGGGTTCTGGTTGTCGTTCGCAGCCGTGGCGGTGCTGGTTCTGGCGTTCAGCGGGCGCTTGGGCCCGTGGAGTATCTGGCAGGCCTGGACTCGCCCCCAATGGTTGATAGCCATCGGTTTGTTTCCGGTATTGCTGGTGCTGGGTTTGCCCATCAGCCTCAGCGCGCCGGTTGCCAATCTCTTTGCCGTGCCGTGGATCAGCCTGGTGGTGTTGCCATTGGCACTGCTGGGGACCTTGCTTCTGGCGGTGCCGTTAGTGGGAGAGGGCTTGTTGTGGTTGGCCGGTGGAGCGCTTGATGGCCTTTTCAGGGGGTTGACGCTTTTAGCGGGGCTGCGCTCGGCCTGGGTGCCCGCCGAGGTGCCTGTGGGGTATTGGTTATTAAGCGCTGTGGGCGCGGTGTTATTGCTCTCGCCCAAAGGCGTGCCGTTTCGGTTGCTGGGCTGGCCGTTGCTGATGCTGGCAATCTTTCCGCCCCGGGCGCTGGTGCCACATGGGCAGGTGGAGGTGCTGCAACTGGATGTTGGCCAGGGGCAAGCGGTGATCCTGCGCACGCGCAATCACGCAATGCTCTACGACGCAGGGCCGCGCTCGGGGGCGGCGGATCTCGGTGCGCGGGTGGTCTTGCCTTCGCTGCAAAAGCTCGGGGTAGGGGCGCTGGACCTGATGGTGATCAGCCACGCCCACGCAGACCATGCAGGCGGTGCAACCGCTGTCGCCCGTGCGCTTGCGGTCGGGCGGGTCGTCGGCGGAGAGTCCGCAGGGCTGCCGGCATTTCTCGATACGCAGCCTTGCATCAGTGGTGAGCAATGGGAGTGGGATGGCGTGTCGTTTGAGCTGTGGCAATGGCCTGGCGCCACGAGCAGCAATCCGAAATCCTGCGTATTGCGTGTACACGCCCAAGGCGAAGGCCTGTTGCTGACGGGGGATATCGATCAAGCGGCTGAAAAGGCCTTCCTCACTTCGCCATTGGCGGTGCAGACGGATTGGCTGCAAGCGCCGCACCATGGCAGTCGCAGCTCCTCATCCTGGCGGTTCCTGCAACGGCTTGCGCCCAGGTCAGTGCTGATTTCACGCGGGCGTGGCAACGCATTTGGTCATCCCCACCCACAGGTAATGGAGCGTTATCAAGCGTTGGGCAGCCGAGTCTACGACAGCGCGGAACAAGGTGCCGTACGTCTGCAACTGGGTACCTTCCAACCACCGGATGTTGCTCGTAGTCAACGCCGATTCTGGCGCGAGGCGTTACCGTAATCCAGGCTTACCAAATACCGCGGGCCGCGAAAGGCGGGCCTTTGGCTGGCGAACCACGCTGGCGAACCTATATGGTAAAGTGGCGCACTTTTTCGAGGGGACATTCACTGTGTGGGAATTGGTCAAATCCGGCGGCTGGATGATGTTGCCGATTATCATGAGCTCCATCGCCGCACTTGGCATCGTTGCCGAACGCCTGTGGACCCTGCGCGCCAGCCGAATAACGCCTGAGCATCTGCTGGGGCAAGTCTGGGGCTGGATCAAGAACAAGCAGCTGGATAAAGAAAAGCTCAAGGAGTTACGGGCCAACTCGCCTTTAGGTGAAATCCTTGCGGCCGGCCTCGCCAACTCCAAGCATGGTCGAGAGATTATGAAAGAGTGCATCGAGGAGGCCGCTGCCCGGGTCATCCATGAAATGGAGCGCTATATCAATGCGCTTGGCACCATTGCGGCCATGGCACCGTTGCTCGGCCTGTTGGGTACGGTGCTGGGCATGATCGATATTTTCAGCTCGTTCATGGGGTCGGGCATGACCACTAACGCCGCCGTGCTGGCGGGCGGTATCTCCAAGGCGTTGATTACCACGGCTGCGGGCCTGATGGTCGGCATCCCTTCGGTATTTTTCCACCGTTTCCTGCAACGTCGCATCGATGAGCTGGTGGTCGGTATGGAGCAGGAAGCCATTAAGCTGGTCGAAGTGGTGCAGGGCGATCGTGATGTCGATTTCGTCGAGGGCCGAGCGTGAAATTTCGCCGCAAGCAACGGGAGAATGTTGATATCAACCTGGCGTCGCTGATTGACGTCGTTTTTATCCTGCTGCTGTTTTTTGTTGTCACCACCACGTTCACCCGGGAAACCCAGCTGCGTGTCGACTTGCCGGAAGCCGTGAGCGGCTCCCCGGCCGAAGACCAGGAAACCAAGCAACTGGACATCGCCATCAGTGCCGACGGCGTGTTTTCGGTGAATAACCAATTGCTCGAGAAAAACGACCTCGCCAGCCTGATGGACGCCCTGCAGAAAGAGTCCGGGGGCGACACTAAAATGCCGCTCTCGATCAGTGCGGACGGTAAAACCCAGCACCAAGCCGTGATCACGGCGATGGACGCTGCGGGCAAGCTGGGTTTCAGCCATCTGCGCATGACCACCGTCGAGGCGGCGACCCAACCCTGATGGCCATTTCCGATCGTTTGCTCAAGGCCTGGTACGAAGGGCATCCGGCACTCACGCTGCTGCGGCCGCTGGAGTCGTTGTATCGCCGCGTGGTGCAGTGCAAGCGCGCGCGCTTCCTGGCGGGTGAGGGTGAGATCTATCAATCACCGGTGCCCGTGGTGGTGGTGGGTAATATCACCGTAGGTGGCACGGGCAAGACGCCGTTGATCCTGTGGCTGATCGAGCACTGTCAGCGCAGTGGCTTGCGTGTAGGCGTGGTCAGTCGCGGTTACGGTGCAAAGCCGCCACAGTTGCCCTGGCGGGTCGAGGCCAGCCACAGCGCAGCGGTGGCCGGCGATGAACCGCTGCTGATCGTGCAGCGCTGCGGTGTACCGCTGATGATCGATCCTGACCGAAGTCGCGCGGTGAAAGCGCTGCTGGCCAGCGAGCACCTTGACCTGATTCTCTCCGACGACGGCCTGCAGCACTACCGCCTGGCTCGCGACCTGGAGTTGGTGCTGATCGACGCCGTCCGTGGCCTGGGTAACCGCCGTTGCCTGCCTGCCGGGCCGTTGCGTGAACCAGTGGAGCGTCTGCACAGCGTCGATGCGCTGCTGTACAACGGTGCAGGCTCCGACCGTCAGGATGGTTTTGCCTTTCGTCTGTTACCGACGGCGTTGATCAACTTGAACACCGGCGAGCGCCGCCCGGTCGATCATTTTCCGGTTGGCCAGCAGGTTCATGCGGTTGCCGGTATTGGTAACCCGCAACGTTTCTTCAATACCCTCGAAACGCTACACTGGCAGCCGATACCCCATGCGTTTGCCGACCATGCGCCCTACAGCGCTGAGGTCCTGAATTTTACGCCGTCATTACCGCTGATCATGACCGAAAAGGACGCGGTGAAGTGCCGCGCCTTCGCCCAGCCCGACTGGTGGTACCTTGCGGTGGATGCGGTGCCGTCACCTGCGTTTGTGGCCTGGTTCGACACGCAACTGATGCGCCTGCTGCCCGCCCGACTCTTGCCTTAAATCGCTTCTTCCAGGAAATACTCATGGACACCAAACTGCTCGACATCCTCGCTTGCCCGATCTGCAAAGGCCCGCTCAAGCTCAGCGCCGACAAAACCGAGCTGATCAGCAAGGGTGCTGGCCTGGCTTACCCGATCCGTGATGGCATCCCGGTAATGCTCGAAAGCGAAGCCCGCACCCTGACCACCGATGAGCGCCTGGATAAATGACCACAGCCTTTACCGTCGTCATTCCTTCACGCTACGCATCGACGCGCCTGCCGGGCAAACCCCTGCAATTGATCGGCAACAAGCCGATGATCCAGCTGGTATGGGAACAGGCCTGTAAAAGCAGCGCCGAACGGGTAGTGGTCGCCACCGATGACCCGCGCATCATTGAGGCCTGCAAAGGTTTCGGCGCCGAAGCGGTATTAACCCGCGAAGACCATAACTCCGGCACTGACCGTCTGGCCGAAGTCGCCACGCAACTCGGTCTGGCCGCCGATGCGATCGTGGTCAATGTGCAAGGTGACGAGCCCTTGATCCCGCCGAGCGTGATCGATCAGGTCGCCGCGAACCTGGCTGCCCATGGCGAGGCGCGCATGGCGACCCTGGCCGAGCCCATCGAAGACATTGACACCCTGTTCAACCCGAACGTGGTGAAGGTTGTCAGCGACATCAACGGCCTTGCGCTGACATTCAGCCGCTCGATACTGCCTTGGGCGCGAGACGCCTTCGCCAGGAACCCTGACGTATTGCCGGAAGGCGTGCCGTATCGCCGCCATATCGGCATCTATGCCTATCGCGCCGGTTTCCTGCATGACTTCGTCAGCTGGGGCCCGTGCTGGCTGGAAAACACCGAGTCCCTGGAACAGCTGCGTGCCCTGTGGCATGGCGTGCGCATTCATGTGGGAGACGCCCTCGAAGCGCCACCTGCCGGTGTCGACACCCCGGAAGACCTTGAGCGCGTTCGTCGCCTGCTGGGGGCCTGATGGAGGTCTTGTTCGTCTGCCTGGGCAATATCTGCCGTTCGCCCACCGCTGAGGGCGTCCTGCGCCACAAATTGCGCGAGGCGGGGTTGGCAGACCAGGTTGAGGTGGCATCGGCCGGAACGGGTGAATGGCATGTCGGCAACCCGCCGGACAAGCGTAGCCAGCGCGCGGCACTGGAGCGGGGCTACGACTTGTCCGCTCAGCGTGCCCAGCAGGTTTCCCGCGCTGACTTTGCGCGCTATGACCTGATCCTGGCCATGGACCACAGCAACCTGCGCAATCTCAAGGCGCTGCACCCCGGGCCAGGCAAGGCGGAGCTGGATTTGTTCCTGCGCCGGTATGACGCCGAGGTGGACGAAGTGCCAGACCCTTACTACGAAGGCGAACAAGGCTTTGAGCGGGTTCTGGACCTGATCGAGCGAGCCTGTGATTTATTGGTGATCGAATTGAAGGGGCGGTTATGACCTTGCAAGTGCTTGCGCAGGTATCGCTCAAGCCATTCAACAGTTTCGGCATTGACGTGCGCGCCCAGTTGTTCGCCGAGGCCCACAGCGACGCCGATGTGCGTGACGCGTTGGCCTATGCTGCCGCACAGGCGTTGCCGCTGTTGGTGATTGGTGGTGGCAGCAACTTATTGTTGACCCAGGATATCCCGGCGTTGGTGCTGCGCATGGCAAGCCAGGGCATTCGCGTGCTGCAAGATGATGGTGTGCACGTGGTGGTCGAGGCCGAAGCGGGCGAAGCCTGGCATCCGTTTGTTCTGTGGACCCTGGAACACGGTTTCTGCGGCCTGGAAAACCTCAGCCTGATCCCGGGCACCGTCGGTGCCGCGCCGATGCAGAACATCGGCGCCTACGGTGTGGAGATCAAGGACGTCTTTGCCGGCCTGACCGCTTTGGATCGCCAAACCGGCGAGTTGCGGGATTTCAGCCTGCAAGAGTGCCACTTTGCCTACCGCGACAGCCTGTTCAAGCACGAGACAGGGCGCTGGCTGATCCTGCGTGTGCGCTTTGCCTTGAGCCGTACCAGCCACTTGAAACTCGACTACGGCCCGGTGCAGCAGCGCCTGGCCGGGCAGGGCATCACCGAGGCGACGCCCAGTGACGTGAGTCGCGCCATCTGCAGCATCCGCCGCGAAAAACTGCCGGACCCGGCAGAGCTTGGCAATGCGGGCAGCTTCTTCAAGAACCCGTTGGTATCCCAAACGCTGGCCACAGAGTTGCAGGCGCTGTATCCGGACCTGGTGGCGTACCCGCAGGCCGATGGGCAGATGAAGCTTGCTGCCGGCTGGCTGATCGACAAGGCTGGCTGGAAGGGCTTTCGTGACGGCGATGCGGGCGTGCATAAGATGCAGGCGCTGGTGTTGGTCAACTATGGTGCCGCCACAGGGCACGACATTGCCAGCCTGGCGCTGCGTATCCAGCAGGACATTGCTGAACGCTTCAAGGTTGACCTGGAAATGGAACCTAACCGGTACTGAAGCGTTAAAAACAAAAAGGCCCCGCATCTTTCGATGCGGGGCCTTTTTTATGCCGCTAGCAATCAGTCATCACGGCTCATGATGCCGAAGATCTGCAACAGGCTGATGAACAGGTTGTAGATCGATACATACAGGCTGACGGTCGCCATGATGTAGTTACGCTCACCGCCGTGGATGATGGCGCTGGTCTGGAACAGGATGCACACGGAGGAGAACAGCACGAAACCGGCGCTGATCGCCAGCTGCAGACCGCTGATCTGGAAGAACATCCCGGCGACCACTGCTGCCAGCAACACGAAGAAGCCTGCAGTAATGAAGCCACCCAGGAAACTCATGTCCTTACGGCTGATCAGCACGTAGGCCGACAGGCCACCAAACACCAGGGCTGTCATGGCAAACGCCGAGCTGACCACTTCCGCACCGCCGGCCATGCCGAGGTAACGGTTAAGGATCGGGCCGAGGATAAAGCCCATGAAACCGGTCAAGGCAAATGCCGACACCAGGCCCCAGGCCGAATCGCGCAGCTTGTTGGTCAGGAAGAACAGGCCGTAGAAGCCGATCAACACGACAAAGATATTCGGGTAGCCAACGTGCATTTGCTGCGCTACGTACGCCATTAAGCCGCTGAATGCGAGGGTAAGGGCGAGCAAACCGTAGGTGTTGCGCAACACGCGGCTGACTTCAAGCTGCTCAGCCTGCGCGTTACCATTCACTGCGTAATTCTGTTCGCGCATGGCGACACTCCTTCAGTTTTGAAACATTCAGTCGCAAGGATCATAACAGACGCTCTGTAACAAGCCATGGCAAGAGTTTGACAGTGTGTTTCATTCGGGTATTATGGCGCCCGCTGACACGGGATGGGCTACTATAATCCTGTGATGCAAAAGGGAAATTGGCAGAGTGGTTGAATGCACCGGTCTTGAAAACCGGCGGACGTTAATAGCGTCTCCAGGGTTCGAATCCCTGGTTTCCCGCCAAGATTTACACGAAAGCCTCGCGAAAGCGGGGCTTTTGCGTTTCTGGGGTTTGGTGTCGCCGCCATCTTAACGGCTGATCGTTTCCGCATCATTTCAGGCAGTTTCCGCAACTCGTTGCAAATTGCGGTCACCGAGTTGGCTTCACGATCTCTCCGACACGTCGATAAACTGTTTCGGTTATCCGCTTGTCCGTGTGTCCTAACAGTCGGCTTGCATCACCCAGGTCGAGGATCTCGCTTGCCGCTTTCGGGCGAATATCACGGAATTGGAATTGGCGAATGCTGGCCGCCAACACCCCGTCGCCTTTCTCTTTGGCGGTTGCGATAGCCTTGTCGCGTGCGTCGTCGAAGCGAAGGCGAAGCATGTGCTTGGTAACCTGCCGGCCATCCTCGGTGATGATCAGGTATGGGTTTCGGACACTGCGTGTTCGGCGCTGCTCGATGAGCCGCTGTACCAGCGCGCCGAGATCGTTTAGCACACCAGCAGCGGTCAGGCGTATGCGCAGTTTTTTGGATGTCTTGCCTTGGGCAACCTGCAGGAACTCGTTCACTGCATCAGCCTCCCTCATCGATAGCACGTCCGCTGGGCGCTGGCCGGTTAAATAGGCCAGGTCCATTGCATCACGTAGCTCCGACGCCGCGACCGCGTAGACAGCGCTCCAAATTTCTTCGGTTGCATAAAAGTCGCGAGGCGCTTCTTTGTTCTTGCGCACGCCGGCGGCAGGGTTGTTTTCGGTGAGACCCCACTCGCGCGCGATGTTGTAAATGTGTGACAGCAACGATATTTCCCGGTTGGCGCGTACCTTCGCTGTGCGGCCGTCTCGGTGCTGCGCGATGATCTGCGGTGTCACCGCGTCGATGGGAGCATCGGTGAAGGCTTTACGCAGCTGCTTCAGGCTCAGCAGATTATCGCTTTGCGTCTTCGGCGCTTTGCCGGGGATGATCTCTCGCTCGTATCGGTCGAACAAGCGCTACGCAGTTTGCTGACTATCTACTGCGTCGCGGGCTGTTCACTGTTAGGGCGTGAGCTCAAATTGATTTGGTGATAGCCAGCAGATAATGTTCATCCTTAAGACGTGGCGGGAGGTTCTTCCCTTCTAATGTTTGCAAGAACTCCACGACGATAGCCCCCGGTAAAAACTCTTGAATTTTGTCTCGAATGTAGCCTGCCACTTCGAGGCGATTCTGGCGTTACTGGACGGTTACGCCATCTGGCTCCAAAGCGGCCGTCAAGCCGACAACCTGGTTGCCCGAATCGGCAAAGCTGAAACGGCACCTTTTCCGCAGATCGATCCGCGTACCCGTGACCAGTACCTGCGGTTGCTGAAGCAATACCTGTCCTGGTGCGTCACCCGTTATATCCCGCGCGCCCGTCGGAACTCAGCCACACACGCTGACTCGACGTGGTATTTGCCGATGTCGCCGGCGTCATTGAGCGGCGCTTTGAATGCTCGCCGCCCGCGAACTGCGCCGCGGTACCTTGTAGCTGCTCTGTGAACTCGAACCGTTGCGCCACCTAGTCATCGAACAGCCGTCCCTGCGATTGCTATGAAGTCAGGTGAATGCCACACCGATCCTGTCATTCGAATGAAATACAACCCCGTCTAAGATCCCGATACGAGGCTGCCTACGCACGCCTCCTGCTTGACGCGAAAGTGTTGAGTGCTGACTGAATGTCGCGCCATTGATTTCCAGCATCGGCCTTTGAGGTTTACTCCGGGCCGATTTTCAAGGATCGCTATCTACGCGCGTAGATAGCAGTAGAAAAAGAGATCAGGTGGGTGTCGACACTAACGCAGCCCCCCAAATGGTCCTGTGTGGGCCGTCCTTGTATCAGGAGTTTGTTAATGTCGACAGTTGCAAGTGCTGCTCAACCCGAAACGCCTATCGCGTGGGGCGCAGCGGATGAAAATTTGATAACCCCGCAAGGACGCCGGGAGTTGTATCGCGCCATCCTCGCCTGTTGGCTTGGCACGGCAATGGAATATGCAGACTTCGCCCTGTATGGCCTGGCTGCGGGCCTTATCTTCGGCGATGTGTTTTTCCCGAACGTGTCACCCGCGATGGCGTTGCTTTCCACCTTCGCGACCTGGTCGGTGGGGTTTGTGGCGCGGCCGATCGGTGCGCTGTTCTTCGGATGGCTGGGTGATCGCAAGGGCCGCAAGGTGGTCATGGTCTCGACCGTCGTGTTGATGGGGGCTTCCACCACGTTGATCGGCTTGATCCCCAGTTATGCATCGATCGGTATCTGGGCGCCGGCATGCCTGGTACTGCTGCGTTTTACCCAGGGCTTCGGTGCAGGCGCAGAATTGGCCGCAGGCACGGTAATGCTCGGCGAGTTTGCACCCGCCAAACAACGCGGCCTGATGTCTTCGGTAATTGCCTTGGGCTCCAACAGCGGGACCCTGCTGGCTTCATTGGTTTGGCTTGCCGTGGTGCAAATGGATCAACTGCAATTGCAGGATTGGGGATGGCGCATTCCGTTCCTTTGCAGTTCGCTGATAGCGCTGGCTGCCCTGTGGCTGCGGCGCAACCTGAGCGAAACGCCGGTGTTTGAACGTCGAAAGGCCGAATTGCAGACCCAACGCAATCACGCCCTCACCGCCCCTGCGCAGCCCGAAGGTTTCTGGAAGGGCAGCCGGGCGTTTCTCACCATGGTCGGTTTGCGCATTGGCGAGAACGGCCCTTCCTACCTGGCCCAGGGTTTTATCATCGGCTATGTGGTGAAAGTGCTCGCCGTGAACAAATCTGTCGCCACCCAGGCCGTCTTGATCGCGTCGATACTCGGCTTTTTGATCATTCCTTTGGCGGGCTGGTTATCTGATCGGTTTGGCCGACGCATCGTGTACCGCTGCTTTTGCCTGCTGCTGATGCTCTACGCCTTCCCGGCGTTCGTGCTGCTGGATTCCCGTGACCCGGCGATTGTCATGGCGACTATCGTGGTCGGCATGGGTCTCGCTTCACTCGGCATCTTTGGCGTACAGGCGGCCTGGAGCGTTGAAATATTCGGCGTGAAAAACCGCTACACCAAGTTGGCCCTGGCCAAGGAACTGGGCTCGATCCTCTCGGGCGGTACCGCGCCGCTGGTGGCGGCAGCGCTACTGACCTGGACCGGCCACTGGTGGGCGATTGCCGGGTACTTTGTCGCCATGGCAGGGATCGGTTTCCTGACGACCTTTGTCGCCCCGGAAACCCGTGGCCGCAACCTCAACGCGCTGGAAGATGCCATCTAGTTTCATCCCCCTGAACAACCGCTGACGCCTCGTAGAAAGGCGCAAACCCGCACGACTGTTTAACCACAGATCGGGCGAAGCCATGCCTGTAAATCGGCAAATCCATCGGAGCATTTACATGAAACGGTCCACCCTTGCACTGGCAGTCACCACTACGATCCTTGCGCAACAAGCGCTGGCCGCAGGCTTTATCGAAGACAGTACGGCGTCGGTCAGCGCGCGTACTTTTTACCTTCGCAGCGATAACCCCAACACCCCGGGCGTTGATCAGAACGAACTGACCCAGGGTTTCAAACTTGACTATCTCTCGGGGTTTACCCAGGGCACTGTTGGCCTCGGCCTCGACGTTCAAGCCATGCAGGCGTTCAACTTTTCCGGGGGTACCCAACACCCGAACGCCAGCACCTCGAACTCACTCGCACCGGTGAATTCCGACGGCACGCCAGTGGACAACTGGAGCCGTCTTGGGGCCAACGCAAAGCTTCGCGTGTCCAAGACCGAGTTCCATGCCGGCAGCGCGCTGCAGCCTAACCTGCCGATCCTGGTGGCCAACGACGGCCGGCTGCTGCCGCAAACCTTTGAAGGCGTGACGGTGACCTCCAAAGACATCGATAACCTGACGATCAATGCCGGGCAACTCAACCGCTCCACGGGGCGTGCGTCGTCCAACTCCACAGGGTTGGCCATTGCCGGTGGCACCGAGGACAGCAACTCATTCACCTACGCTGGCGCCGACTGGAAAATTACCCCCACGACAACCCTGCAGTACTACCGTGCCGACCTGAAGGACTACTACACCCAGGATTTCTTTGGCCTGTTGAACACCACGCCGCTGGGTGAGAACTCCCGCTTTAAAACCGACCTGCGCTACTTCAACAGCAAGTCCCAGGGTAAAAACGGCACCACCGGCTACCTCTTCAACAACAACGGCGGCTATGCCAGCGAACCGGGCAAAGTGGATAACACCACTTGGAGCGCAGCGTTCACCTACTACCTGGGCGGCAACGCATTCATGCTCGGCCGCCAGCAGGTTTCCGACTCGGGCGGTACCGTGTACTTGAACCAGGGCAACGTAGAGGGCGGTGCCGGCAACAACGAAGGCAATGGCGGCGCCAGCGTCTACCTGATTACCGACGTGATGGATAACTCGTTTATCCGCGCAGGCGAAAACACTAACTTTGCCCAGTACTCCTATGATTTCGCCGCGCTGGGCGTGCCCGGCCTCTCGGCCTCGGTGCTGTACCTGCATGGCGACAACATCCGCTCGGTCGACGGCGCCAGCCGGTACTCGGAGTGGGAACGTGACATGCGCATCGACTATGTGGTGCAGAGCGGTCCGTTGAAAGGGTTTGGCACTTCGTTGCGCGAAGGCAGTTTCCGCAGCGGCATTCCCAACGTGGGTGCGGTGGACCAGGCGCGTGTGATCTTCAGCTACACCTACGCGATCTTCTGATCCTGAAGGGGCTGCGGGTGACTAAACGGAGCCGTACACACGTCATCAAACTGAAATAAACCAGCAGTGATAATGCCGCCCATCTCAGCCCTTATCTTGCCGTAAACATCTACGCGGGTAGACCTATCATCGGGTACCGCCCGCGTGTCCATCGACTCACAGGAAATGGCAGGTCGCTTTGACAAAACAGTATCCCACTCGGGCCACACGCGATGATGTGGCCCGCGAAGCAGGAACCTCGGTCGCGGTCGTCAGCTATGTGATCAACGACGGCCCAAGGCCCGTCGCCAAGGCGACGCGCCAGCGTGTGCTGGATGCAATAAAACATACCGGTTACCGGCCCAATGGCGTTGCACAGGCACTGGCTTCAGGCAAGACCCGCACGTATGGGCTGGTTGTGCCGAACATCTCGAATACCTTCATCGCCTCCTTTGCCCATGCGCTGCAACAGGAAGCATTGGACAACGGGCTGGTCATCCTGCTGGGCGATTCCGGTGACTGCCGCAAGCGTGAGTTGAACCTGATCAACAACCTCCTGAGCCAGCGGGTGGATGGCCTGTTCTATACCAGCGTCGACCGCCACCCGCATATCGAGCTGATCCAGGCCAGCGGCACGCCTTTTGTGATGCTCGACCGGGTCGACCCCAACCTCCCCGTCAACATGCTGCGGGTTGATGAGCGCGGCGCAGCACGTCAAGTCACGGAGCATTTGCTGAGCCATGGTTACCGTGAGGTAGGCATCATTTGTGGCCCACTGGAAATGCTCAACGCTCAGGACCGCTTGAACGGCTGGCGTGACGCGCTGGCGGACTACGGGATTGAGGAACGCGCCGAATGGATATTGCCCACACACTACACACGACAAGGCGGGTATGACGCGACGCAACGCATGTTGGCCGACGGCCCTCCTGCCCGTGCGCTGTTTTGCTCCAATGAAGCACAAGCCATCGGCTGCATTAGGGCCCTGTCGGAACACGGCATAAAAGTCCCTGAACAGGTCGCGCTGGTGTGCTTTAACGGTACCGAGGAGTCGGCGTTTTATTCGCCGTCACTGACCACCGTGTGCCAACCCGTCAGAGAGATGGCCAAAGCCGCCATTGCGATGCTGCTGGCCTGGAATGGCGAGGTGAAGCTGCAAGAATTTTCTCACCGTCTGGTCATTGGTGAGTCCTGCGGATGCAGTGCTGTGCAAACACCGCGAGTTTAAGAAAGAAGGTGAAATGAAACGTTTAATTATTGATTGCGATCCCGGAAACGGGATTGCAGGTGCCAATGTTGACGACGGTCTGGCATTGGCACTGGCACTGGCTGCACCCGAACTGTCGCTTGAACTGGTCACCACTGTTGCAGGCAACACGCCCAGCACAGTGGGTTACAACGTCGCCAAAGACCTGATGAGTCGAATCGGCCGTTCGCTGCCCGTGGTCAGGGGCAGCACCCAGGCACTACAGGAGCCCGGCGGCCCCTGGCGCGATGTGCTGGACAACGCCGTACACAAGCGTCAGCTCGCTCATTTATGGGATGGCGTGCGTCCTCCCCTTGATTTCGAGTCTCCGGCCCAGGAAGCGGCTGACGCCATAGGCCAGTTAATTTGCGCGAACCCCGGGGAAATCACCCTGGTGGCGATCGGCCCGCTGACCAACGTGGCGCTAGCGATTGAACGCTACCCGGCCATGATCAAGGCGGTCAGGCAAATCGTGATCATGGGCGGTGTATTCGCCCTGGATGACTTCATCAAGGACACCAACTTCGGCTTCGACCCTGAAGCGGCGGACCGCGTCCTCAATTGCGGCGCAAATATCACTTTGGCGCCCCTTGATGTCACCACGAAAACCTTGATGACTCACCACGACCTGGACCGTATCCAGCAACTCGATACGCCCCTCGCGAATTTTATCTGTGAGACGTTCAGACCCTGGATCGACTATTCAATGGCCACCCGCAGCCTGGCCGGTTGCTGGATTCATGACGCCCTGGTGATTGCCTGGTTGCTGGACCCGCGCGTGGCTACCGCCACGCAGTACTACACGGAGGTAGAACTGCGCGCCGGCCGCACGCGGGGAAAAACATGGCGCTACCAGCAACCCCTGCGGCTGGACGTTGCAATCACGCCGCCCACCAGCGGCCTGGTATACGTGCTGAAGACCGTCGACAACCGATTATTGCTTGAAATCATAGAAAAGTATTTATCGACTAATCCTGGCTCAGCCTCAAAGGACCATCAATGATATTGGAGCCATGACTCAGTTCGATTTTGGTGTGCGCAGACCAGTGCGCTGAAAAGGTCCCGCGTCCCTAGAGACCTCCGACACTCACAATTGAGGCTATTAGCAGATGGCATGAACAACCGGCTCCGGGACAGACCACACTGATCAATGGACTGCCCCCTGCACCGCAGACTGGCACCGTAAGAGGTTGGGACAACGAGGCTATGGTCGGCGGGGGAAACTGGGTTTCCCGCCAAGATTTACACGAAAGCCTCGCGAAAGCGGGGCTTTTGCGTTTCCGGGGTTTGGTCGGCGA
The DNA here is from genome assembly GCF_053345295.1 of Pseudomonas sp. M5A4_2d. Taxonomy (NCBI): domain Bacteria; kingdom Pseudomonadati; phylum Pseudomonadota; class Gammaproteobacteria; order Pseudomonadales; family Pseudomonadaceae; genus Pseudomonas; species Pseudomonas sp. M5A4_2d. Next base: position 154,254 of record NZ_JBKEZW010000006.1, read on the forward strand.
AGTTGGGCAAACAGTAGGAGTTCCGAAACTTTCGGGTAGGGGTTCCGAAACTTTGCCTATTTGGAGGGCTTGGCAGTCGCGCCAATCCTCCGGTAAACCCGCTTTGTGATCTCCTGTTTACTATGGCCGAGCAGCAAGCTCGCATCGCCAATGTCGACGATTTCCGACGCCGCTTTAGGCCGGATATCACGGAATTGAAACCCGCCAATTTTCGCAGCCAGCAATGGGTCACCCTGGTCGATTGCTTTCTGCTGCTCCGTCTCCCTTGCCTTGTCCCAGCGCAAGCGCAACATGCCCTTCGTCATTCTCTTTCCATGCTTGTTGATCAATAGGTACTTGGAAGAGTGATGTGCATTCCTTTCTGAAATCTCCCTTATAAGTTTACCCAAGCTGTTTTCGCCGGCGTTAGTGCGCATTAAGATCCTGAGCTTCAGCCCAGTCTTGCCCCGCGTCACCAGGAAGTAGTCGCCCTCGGTATCGTCGCTGCGCATGATTATCACGTCAGCGGGCCGCTGCCCGGTCAAATATCCAAGATCCATCGCTTCCTTGAGCTCAGGCTCTGCCATTCCATAGACCGCATCCCACACCACCGCGTTTGCGTAGAAGTCGCGTGGCGTTTCTTTGTTCTTCCTGATGCCTTGGCAAGGGTTCTCCCGCTCGGTAAGCCCCCATTCTCGCGCCATGTTGAAAACGTGAGAAAGCAGGGCGATTTCCCTGGTCGCCCTGACTTTTGCTGAGCGTGCATCGCGATAGCATGCAATGTTGGCCGGGGTTATCGAGTCGATGGGAGCCCCGTCGAATGTGGGCCGAAGCTGTTTAAGTTCGGCCAGGTTGTCCTTCTGGGTCCGCTCTCCCTTTTTTGGGATAACGTCGCGTTCGTACCTGTCGAAGATCCCTTTCATCGTGGTCGGGTCGGCTGGTTTTCCTTCGCCTCCAGCTCAGCCCATTTCAAACGGGCCTTGCTCAAGTCGCCGCCCAAGGGGATTTCCTTTCCGGTGGAGTCCCGGTAGTAGTACCCGACCCATACTTTGCCGTTCTTGCGCGGGCGCTTGCGCCGCACCATGCCCGGCGGCAAGTCCCTGTTTTCCGTATTACGGGGGCGCATATCAGTTCACTCTGGAAAAATCAGGCGTCCAAGCCGGTCGCGCCGGCGGCGGCCCTTAAATACCTGCGCTGAACTCATGGATTGCGGCGGGGATTGCCTTGAATGCATGGCTGAGTGCGGTGATCCAGACGCACAAATGGCGATGAAGAAAATTATTGAAGATCGTAGTGGCGAGAAATATCTCGATAGCGATGAATCTGAGCGCTCGGTTTAGGCTCTAAACGCTTCTTAAGGTTAATTCTGCATGCCGCTATAGCGGCTGACTTTGAAGGGCGAGGGTTACTGTCAGGTAGCGCTTCCAACGCGGTATGCTTCGGTTTTCAACGATGCGAGGAACACGGATGTCTAGCTCGTTTCAGGCCTTCGGGTTTATCTTTCTTGCGAGTGGTGCGAGTCTTCTTCATCTATGGCTTATCTGCAGGGTAATGGTTAGCAGCATCGGCGGATTGAAGAGAGCCCTGTTACTGGCGGCACTTTTACTTGCTCCGGTATCTGCTCTTACGGCCGGGCACGGCTGGTATGGAAAGCTCATCTTTCCAGAAGATATCGAGATCAGTTCGGACTAGGGGCTGCCCGCGCGCATGCAGATGGTCATTGCGTGGAAGGCGGCGATGTTGAGGCCTGGCAGGCCGCTCATGGGGCCGCTGAGGTAAATTCGTTTCACGGGGAGTCCTTGCCGGGCCATGCCCGGTTGGTGGTCTGGGATTTTTGTAGGAAGCGCAGCGACAAGTTGCAGGTATACAACCGAATTCGTCGTGACATCAGAATCAGTGGCACCTAAACGAAACGGTGCTGCACACATGCAAACCCTGATTGATGTACTCGAACTGATCTCCCTGATCCTTGCGATTATTTGTTCGCTCAAGGAGCTGGGAGTGCTCCGATTAACATCACGCCACCCAAGAGCAGAATAGGAGTTAGGACAACCCAAACCCAAATCGGTGTTCCTGTTGTCGTGGGCAGCTTTGCGCTGTTAGACCCTGCTGCCAGGCTGGCCCCGCAATGCTTGCAGAGTATCGCTTCTGCTTTGATTGTCTCAGCGCAGAATGGGCATTGCTTCTCAGATGGTTCCAAAGTTCGACCTCCTTATCATAAAGGCGCCATCCTATCACTCTGACCTGGCGCTACCATCAGGACAAAAAAGCCCGCTCGGTGGCGGGCTTTGCGGGTTAGCAGGGTTGCTCATGGCACCTCCTAATTGGCCTCAGTTTAAGGCAAAGAGGTGTCTACGAAACCCCGGGCGATTCATACAGCCACCATTGGTCTAAAGTCCGCCTTGATGCGCGTCAGCGAGCCTATGCTGAAGTCACCCCATTACTGTGATAGAGGCTCCCATGAAAGAGGCGCAGCGAAGACTGAACCTGACAGCGTGGCGTGAGCTTTCTGCACTGGCTGGAGGTCGAATGGACGCAGAGTTGAAGTATTTCGAATTGCTGAGACGGGCTGACGCCATGGAGCGATCCGACATGATCACGAGTGATGAGTGGAGAAGGCTTGTGAAGCATGCCGGAGCATTGCTTTGCAGTACTGCGCAATGTATGGGCGGGCCAGGGTAGGGCAGATACAAGAAGCCCGGCGCTGGGCCGGGCAATTTCATGCAAAAGGTATCTGCACTGGCGGACCGTTAGGCGGCGAGTTTTGAAGCCCCTAAGGTCTTTTTCAAAGTCGCCTTCAGCTCCAACATCTGCTCGCCGAGTTGATCTAGCTTAGCCTTGCCAAGAAGCTTTTTGGCCTTTGGGAACATTTCTGTTTCTTCTTCCTCAATGTGATGTTCGAGCAACTCTTTAACCACCTTTACTCGGCCCGCAAATTCCGGCGTTGTAGGATCTGTAGCTTTGAGGTCGGGCAAGACGAGTGAGTCGACGGTGCGATGCTCTTCCTTTGCCTCGTAGTACATCTCTGCTTCGTCTTTCCCACCGGCTGCTTTGAAGGCGGGGTAGAGGATCTGCTCCTCCAACTGAGTGTGGATCGAGATTTCCATTTCCAATTTGTTCAATAGGTCGGTGCGTTTCTTCACTGCCCGATCCGTGGACTCACTTAGTTGGGTCAGAATGGATTTAACTTTTTCGTGGTCGGCTTTAAGAAGGTCTATAGCGTTCATTTTTTGTAGCCTCAGTAACACGGAGTGGAGATGCCGATCTTTGTCGGCGTTGTCCCAATAGATTTGGCATTAACCGTGCCATTGCTGAGTTTCTATAATTTTTCTTAAATTTCATTCTGTTAGTGTGTGTGCTGGCTATTAGCGCTCGTGCAGCCTGCCCGAACGTAGCATTTGAGTGATGCATATAGCCCTGTCAAATCACAGGTAAAGCAAAGCCCTCAATGATGAGAGACGGGCGTAAAAGTATTAGCTAGGCGCTGAGGTATCCCAGGGGGGGCGACTGTGATAGAGCTGTGAAAGGGCATGAAGAAGCCCGACTCTGGGCCGGGCTTCGATGTAACAGCGTCAGAAACTAATGATGCTTGTTCTTGTGTTTATGCTTGTTGTTGCCTTTGTGCGTCCTACCATCCGACCGATGATTGCTCTCATCATCCGCCAGGTTGTTTCCTAGTGCCCCACCCGCAGCGCCGCCAAGACCTGCACCGATAGTCGAGCCAGTTGCGCCGCCGAGGCGATTACCAATAAGTGACCCGCCAGCTGAGCCGATACCGCCACCTAATGCAGCTTCAGCTCTGTTGCCCCTTTGAGCGCCGACAGCACCGCCGGCGGCACCACCTACGCCTGCGCCTACCGCAGCGCCAGTCGAGCCCCCGAGCTGTTGGCCTACGATGTTGCCAAGTGCACCACCAACGCCGCCTCCAAGAGCGGCTGTGCCATCTCCGGCTGCCATCGCTCCTTGCGAAATGAGGACACCCAAAGCGAGGGCGGGTAGTGTCATTTTCATTTTGTGAACCTCTATGGGTTGTCAGCAGGCGCTCACGGTTTAAGGCACGCCTACCATTAAGACTAGAGTAAAAGTTTGAAGTTCTCTACGGACGGTGGCTATGGGCGAATGGTTGTAAAAAGGCACGCCGCGGTGGGTTTGGTAGCGGAGCGCTTCGATTTGTTTTATGTGCGCGGGTCAACAAAACAGCCCGCGATGGGAAGTAGCGGGTTAAAAGGGGTGTTCACTAGGAGTTGAGGTAAGCATAGGCGCTCCATTGTAGAAGGGATGTGAAGGGCGGAGAAGTCGCCTTCTCAACCTCAGCATAAGGGCGATGGTGTCCATTTAAAGCACGTGTGCGGCGATGCAAAAGCACCTTAGGCGACCTTCAGTTCAGCGCCGCGCCCGTCTGGCGTGAAGGCATTAACTAGATGGGAACAAAATACGAAGTGAACCGCTCAGTATAGTGTTGCCGCTTCGCATTTTTCAGTCGGCGCGGCGTAAGGAGATCCTGTGTCCACTTCCACGCTGGCTTCGCGCTTTTTAAGCACGTCCCGTCATACGACGTATTATTTAGAGTCGGGACCTGCCGATGGGCCATTGATGATGCTCCTACACGGCTGGCCGGAGCTCGGTCTGATTTGGCGTGCTCAGATGGAAGCGTTCGCTGCCCAAGGCTGGCACTGTGTCGCACCAGACATGCGCGGCTATGGAGGTTCTTCTTCGCCAACCGCCATCAATGCATACACGATTGAGAACATCGTGGCAGACATGACAGAACTTCATGATCATCTCGGTGGAATGCCCGCAATCTGGGTGGGCCACGATTGGGGCAGCGTTGTGGCTGGTGAGTTGGTCGCTCATGAGACTCATCGGAGCCGCGGCGTTGTGTTGATTTCGGTGCCGTATTTCCCCCATACGAATGCGCTGCCTACGCTCGTCCCGCTGGTTGACCGAGCGATCTACCCAAGGGATCAGTATCCAGACGGTCAATGGGATTATTACCGCTACTACAACACGCACTTTGCGTCCGCAGTTGCTGATCTTGATGCGGACAAAGCAGCATCGCTGGCATCGATCTACCGGCGAGGCGACCCTGCTAACATCGGCAGGGTTGCATCAAATGCCGAGGTGACCAGGAAAGGTGGGCGGTTTGGCAAAGCGCATCGGGCCCCAGCCACCCGACCAGACACCGCGCTCTGGCCAGAGACGGACTTCGCAGCACTGGTGAGGACTTTCGAGGAGCATGGTTTCCGCGCTCCGTGCGCGTGGTATCTAAACGACGATGCCAACATCGAGTACGCCCGCCGAGCGCCCAATGGCGGCCGCCTTTCATTACCCGTGCTTTTTGTAAATGGGGATTACGACCAGATGAATACCATTAAGGGTAATCAGTTGGGCGATCCAATGCGTGGCGTCTGCGCAGATCTTACCGTGACGAGCATATCCGGCGGGCATTGGTTGCCAGTGGAGTGCAAGACAGAACTCGTTGAGGCCATAAGTACATGGTTACAGGGTAAAAAGTTTCGATGAGGATCGCGAGGCCGGGGAGCATCATAAGGAAAGCTAAGCAAGCAACGACCCCTACTTTGCTCCAGAAGTTTTGCTCACGCTATGCAGTCATTCGTTATCCCTGAATTTCTCCGCCAACCCCATTTTGGCGTCTACGGTTCGTGATACAAGAACATTCCCTTCTTGTCACTTTCATCAGCGGCACTCAGCGCTCGAGCCGCCAAGGCCATCGTTTCACGGTAGTGAAAGGTATACCGGGGAGGGAGCACAAGCACGCTTGTCCACGAGGGGTCGCCTTCTATAGCCAGCGGTAGGTTGTGGCAAACCAATTGATTCTCATCAGATCTACTGCCCAGCGCGGCTCTCAATTCCTTCGTCAGATCCGCAGCGCCGGGGCGCGTGTAGTAGTTAGCTAACACAAGGCCATAGGCCTTCAGCGCGCCCAAAATCTCACCTTGGTCCGACTCATCATTCAGCACAGCAACTACTGGCATATCGCACTCCTTGCAATACAGATTTACGAATCTCGACCACCGAATGTAACAACAGGGTTAGCACTCAGTAAAACTTCTGCAGCGCCTGCACAACTACGCCCACGATCCGGCAGTTCTCGTCTACCGCCTCAATTGGGTAGCTAGGGTTCAGCGGTTTTAAGAACAGCCGACCACCATCGCTGACCAGCTTCTTGAAAGTGGCTTCATTGCTGTCTGGCAGCTTGGCCACGACCAGCTTACCTAGCGCGACCTCTGCCTCTGTGTCTACCAGGATCAGCGTGCCTTCAGTGATGCTTTGGCCGGCGGGCGCCGTCATCGAGTCACCTTTGACAGTCAGCCAGAACGCAGGGTCTTTGGAGTCGTACTCGGAGAACTCGTAGCTGTCCGAGAATCCGGCCGGGTAGGGCTCTACGGCTTCCGCCCAGGCGCCGGCGGCAACCCAGCTGATTACTGGGTAGCGGAATGATTTGGTGGGCTGGGCGGCAACTGAGATGTTGGATTCCGAGGCGCTCACACCAGTCATTGGCCCGGTGTTTTCCGAGAGCCAAATAGCGTTCACACCGCACACGTGCGCGATCTTCGGGAGGTGTGCGCTTTGAAGGTTTTTTCCGGTCTCCAGCTGCGAGATTACCGGCTGCTCAACACCCACTTTTAAGGCGAGTGCCTTCTGCGTCAGCTTGGCGTGGTTGCGTGCGGTTTTGATTCGTTCGGCGAGTGTGCTCATGAGCTGAAATTTATAAGTTCACTTATTGCCATGCAAATAAGTTTTCTTTTACTTTGGATAAGCAGGCTTATCAGGAGGGGGCGCTTATGACCCCTATCGGAAGGCTCGTCGACTTCTTCGGCGGGCAAACCAAAACAGTTTTGGCCATCGAGGTCTCCCAGGCCGCGGTTTCGTACTGGGTTCCGGGATTCATCCGATGGGTGCCGAAAAAGCATTTAAGGCTGAAGAGCTGACCGGCAGAAAGATTACGGCTCGCGAGCTGTGTATGCGCTAAAGAGACATCCAGTCGGTCGCCTGATATGACAACCGCGCTCCTCGATCCATGTAGCCAGTATCGGCGCAGCCGGTCTGCGAAGTAAGAAACCTGAAGTCGCTGGAGTTTTATCCAGTGGGTTTTGAATGGGCTGAAACGTGGAGCAGGATAGGGAGGTTCACGCCGTTGCGCTGAATTACAGGCAATAAAAAAGCCGACGTACGAGGTCGGCTTCTTCAAAAGCTTTATGCGAGAGAAATCATGCCAAACATTGTTCCGATACACAACCCTCGGGGATTCACCCGTATGGACAGTTCGGGCGCTCGCGGCCGAGACCATTACGTCCGCCGGCGGCTGTGACTTCAAGCCGAAGGTGCAGTGCGCCAAGCAGAAGGGTGAGATCGTCGGCAAGGAGGCGGCGTTCCTCCAGGACTGCTGGGTGTTCGGTCGCCTGCACAAGGCGCTCACTCCGGCGCACTGGCGAGCACTTGTGGCGAAGTACTCGACACACCAGGAGCGCAAACACGGCGCCATCCTGGAATTGCTGAACTCGGTGAAGACACCGGCGCCGAAACGTTTCCGGGAATGCGCAGTGCTGACCTGGGCCATTCCGCAGGTTGCAGGCGCCGAGGGCAAGCGCTCCGCCGCGGTGCTGCCGGCCGCCTGGTACGACATCACCAATTGGGACAACGACGGCAAACCGGAGTCGACCCGGTACCGGTGGCGTTCAGGGATCCGCAAGACGCTTGATGACCAGGTGAATGAGGCGCTCACTGCCGCTCAGGAACTGCTTGATGCGGAAGGGTTAATCGAAAGTTGTGTGGCGTAGCAGAAAGCCGTTGCAATGAGTGAGAGAGTGTTTACCCATCCTATCGATCTTGCGCGTTAGGGGTTCACACTGCAAAGCCCGGCTTATATGTCGGGCTTTTTATTGCGCTCAGTTTGTGCAAGGTCGAAAATAGAGCTTCCGACTATAAACTGGGAGAGCGTCATGGTTTTGCGTGGCATGGCACAGATGCATGTCGACGACTTGGCGGAACGGTTCAAGAAGTTGGTTGTAGGGCAGGCTGGCAACGCGGATATTCAGTTTGCGTGGGTTGTTTTTTATCAGGGCCGAATGTTCGGGGCTTATTCAACGGCCGAGCTTGCGCTGGAGAAAATAACGGACATCGAGCACTGCATTAGCATCGACGAGGCCCCAGTCCCTCAAGCCTCAGACGACTAAAGTTTCGTTAAGCCCCGCCTAGAACGGGGCTTTTTGCTTTTCGCCGTTCGTCCAGTGTTCGGCACTCACTGCAACCCGCCGACTACCATGTTTAAGCACGGATATTCCGAGCGTTTGAACGGAGAGGCAGCATGAATATTGATAAGAGTGCCCCAGGCAATATTTCGCAGCAGGAAGTGACACGCGGCACGGACAACGAAGCGGGTCACGACCCTCGCCGGGATGAGCGCGAGATCCGGCCGCCTCAGAATGATGATCCCTCCCTTGAAGAGGATATGTCGGACGTGGACGCTGCCGATTCAGTGGCGAGCGAGCATCCCGATAACTGACGAGTTTCATGTCAACGAGCCCGGCCATCGCGTCGGTTTTTTTATTGCCCACGGAAAGCGCGATTCAGCAAAAGGAATTTGCAGATGTTGAAAGAATTCAGATGCGGTAACTGCAAAAGACTTCTCGCCCGTACGGGTGGGGTTGAATCGCCCCGGATTCTCTAGATGCCTTGCAAGGTCAGGGGAGCAATCAGCTTTTTGGTCAGTGGTGGCCACTTGCCTTTGGCAACAATCCAAGTCATTTTGGCTAAAGGCCGTTCATGATCCGATCAGTTTCGAAAAAAACTTGTGATAGCGCCATTCAGGAGAAGGATGCCTTGATGAGTAAAAAAGGATTTTCACTATCAGTGATCTTGTTATTGTTTTTGAGTCTGACGGCCTGTCAGTCAAACACGCGTGTCGCTGGGAATACCGTAAATCAGGTCTATAAAGACGCTAAAGTCACGGCAATGATTAATGCGGCAACGGATGGGCGCACTCAAGACGTCGCTAAATTTGCCTCCCAAGGGGCTGATGTAAATGGCGAAGGTACCGATGGGACTACGCCGCTCATTTGGGCGATAAAAGCAAGAAACTGGCAGGGTACAGAGGCGTTACTTAAAGCAGGAGCCGACCCCAATTTTGCGACCGAGAAATTCAAAGGGATTTCTCCGATGTGGCTCATGTCGGGGGGTAATAGCCTAGAGGGTTTAGCTCTGATGCTTCGCTATGGGGGAGACGCAAAAGGCGATTCTCAGCCACACATGAGAGATCGGCCCCTGAACCTCGCGGCCAGCGAAGGCAGACTAGAAAACGTAAAGCTACTTGTCGCCGCTGGCGCAGATATTAACGCTCATGACTCTTTTGGGGGATCTGCAGCTGATGAAGCTGCAATCTTCTCGCACTTTGAAGTCGTAGCCTGGCTGCTTGAACATGGTTACAACTACGATCTAAATAAGTTGGCCAAGCTGGTTCAAATAGGCAGAGAGCCACCGGGATCCGAGTCTCAGCGATGGAAGAACACAGTGATATCTATGCTGGAAAAGCGCGGTGTGACATTTCTCACTCCGGTCACGCGTGATCCTCGTCCTTAGTTTTGGGGGGATAGGCCCTTGCTAGGCTTTTGCATTACACCTCGCTGACGTGGATGCCCGGCTAGGTCCGAGGTACAGTCGTTGAGTTCCAAATTTTCCTATCCGTCTAAATCGCAAGGATGCCCATGCGTAAAATCTTGATAGCTTTGTCGCTCGTTATTCCCTCGCTCGTGCTGCCTGGCTGCTCAGCTGTGTCGACGTTCGACAAGTATGCATCCTTGCGCTTTTATGAATTGACTCGAACGAACGTTCAGTACAATTACTTTGATGGCAAGTCAGGCATGCTGAGTTCTAATCCCAACTTTCGGAATAGAATGCTGCCCGCACGGATTGCCGATAACAATCAATGGATGGACTTCACTGATGACATGGGGCGAGTCATAAAGACGTTTGGAAATACTCTACATCGCGACACATTTCCAGCTGGGCTTGTAGTGGTCTAATGAAACCGGCCACCCATTTAGGCGAGAATGCTCGCCAGATCGAGGTGTCAGATGACCAAACAACGCCGCTCCTTTACTCCTGAATTCAAGCGCGAGGCTGCCGACCTTGTGCTCAAACAAAACTACAGCTACATCGAAGCCAGCCGTTCACTCGGCATTGGTGAATCGGCATTGCGTCGCTGGGTTGACCAGATTCAGAAAGAACATAAAGGCGTCACCCCGCAGAGCAAGGCACTGACTCCGGAACAGCAAAAAATTCAGGAGCTGGAAGCCCGGATTGCTCGGCTTGAGCGAGAGAAATCAATACTAAAAAAGGCTACCGCGCTCTTGATGTCGGAAGATCACGAGCGTTCGCGCTGATTGACCAGTTGAACGCCCATGAACCGGTTGATTGGCTGTGCAAGGTGTTTGACGTCACTCGCTCGTGTTACTACGCCCAGCGCCTGCGGCGCCGCACGCCCGATGTTGAACGGCTTCGATTGCGTAGTCGCGTCAGTGAGCTGTTCTCGCAAAGTCGCAGCTCTGCTGGCAGTCGCAGCATCCTGTCGCTGATGCGTGAAGACGGTGAGCAACTCGGTCGATTCAAAGTGCGTAGCTTGATGCGCGAGCTTGATTTAGTCAGCAAACAACCCGGCTCCCATGCCTACAAGCGGGCAACAATAGAAAGACTGGATATCCCGAACACATTGAACCGCGAGTTCGACGTGCCAGCGCCCAATCAAGTCTGGTGCGGCGATATCACCTACATTTGGGCGCAAGGAAAGTGGCATTACTTGGCTGTCGTCCTGGATCTTTGTACGCGTCGGATCGTGGGCTGGGTGCTGTCGGAAAAGCCAGACGCTGAGCTGGTGATCAAAGCGCTGGATATGGCTTACGAGCAGCGTGGCAGGCCTTCGGATCTGCTATTCCACTCGGACCAGGGATCGCAATATGCAAGCCGACTCTTTCGCCAGCGGTTGTGGCGATACCGCATTCGCCAGAGCATGAGTCGACGAGGAAACTGCTGGGATAACGCACCGATGGAGCGCGTATTTCGCAGCTTGAAAACAGAATGGATACCGACCGTGGGCTATCGAACTGCGCAGGAAGCACAGCGCGATATCAGCCATTTTTTGATGCATCGCTACAACTGGATTCGGCCTCACCAATTCAACGATGGGTTGGCGCCAGCGCGGGCCGAGGAAAAACTTAACGTCGTGTCCGGGATTAGTTGACCACTACAAACCTCGTTAACCACGGCTTTGCCTAGGCATCGTAAAATTTTTTATCTGCCCTCTTGAAATTTTTTCCGTCGCACATAAATTTTTATCACGCGACGCCGAATGCGGGTCGCGCACTTGATCACTTGGATTTAATCAGGAGATTTAGAGATGGCTACTACCCTTTCGTTGGCCCCGCTGTTCCGTCAATCTGTGGGCTTCGATCGTTTCAATGACCTGTTTGAGTCGGCGCTTCGCAGCGAGGCTCCGAATACCTATCCGCCTCATAATGTGGAAAAGCATGGTGATGACGAATACCGTATTGTCATCGCAGTAGCTGGGCTCACTGAAGCGGATCTGGATATCCAGGTCGAGAAGGGGGTTTTGACAGTCGTTGGCGACAAGCGTGAAACCGGGAAAGAAGTAACTTATCTGCACCAGGGCATCGCGCAACGAGCATTCCGGTTGTCATTCCGTCTGGCGGATCACATTGAGGTTCGCGGTGCTTCGATGAACAACGGACTGTTGAGCATTGACTTGCTGCGCGTGATTCCTGAAGAAGCCAAACCGAAAAAAATCGCTATCGGTGGCGAAGCTACGCCCGAGCTGCGTCAGGTTGGCTTGCAGTAAGTTGGCGGTAAAAAAGGCGCTCTTAGTAGCGCCTTTTTTTGTGGCCTGGAGTGAAGGCTTAGCCCTATGTACAGAGCCTGCGAACCTCTGGAGCCGTTTCCTTGACATACACGTCCCAACACCCGGCAAGCGCTGCGCCTGCCGGGTGTGAAGAGCGTTTAAGGCATCAAGACCGAGTCGACAACGTGGATCACGCCGTTGGACTGCATCACGTCTGCGATGCTGATACTTGCTTTGCCGCCCTTGGCATCGACTACCCACAGTTTGCCGTCGTGCAGTTTGATATTCAGCGACTCGCCTTGAACGGTTTTCAGCACAACGGTGCCTCCGTTCTTTTTGGCGTCGGCCATCAGCTGTGCCGATGTGTGAGTGCCAGGCACAACATGGTAGGTGAGGATTTTAGTCAGGTCGGCTTTGTGTTCAGGCTTGACCAGTGTGTCGACGGTACCTGCCGGCAGCTTGGCAAAGGCTTCGTTTGTCGGTGCGAATACGGTGAAAGGCCCTTTACTGTTGAGCGTATCAACCAGTCCGGCGGCCTTGACTGCCGCAACGAGTGTTGTGTGGTCCTTTGAGTTGACCGCGTTTTCTACGATGGTTTTGCTGGGGTACATCGCTGCGCCTCCGACCATCACGGTGTCGGCGGCAAAGCTGAGCGTTGCGGTGACGGAGAGAATCGAGAAGCAGGCGGCAGCAGCAAGTTTTTTGTAAAAAGCGTGCATGATGTATCTCCTTGGCTCTTATGCCCTCCGAGTGAGGGTATTGAATCTACGAGCCAACGATCAAAGTGGATGCACCGGTTCATAAAATAATTTTTCAAGGACTGCGCGGGCCTGTTCAGGCCTGTGGGTTGCTGCCAATGATGTGCGATCTACACCAGGGCGCGCATAACAAAAAACGCACCCCTTCTTGCCTAGCTCAACCGGGTAAAGGGCAACCCATACCTCACCTCTACCAGTGCTGCACCGCCGCGCTGAAGATTACGCTCACTGCCTTTTTCCTCCACGCATCCGGCCCTGCGATAAAATCGGATAGCCCTTTCATTACCGGTCAACACCCAAAGCGTTAAGCGCTGATATCCCTGCTCAATCAAGCACTGCAAACCTGCTTTCCACAAGGCCAGCCCGACGCCGGTTTGCCAATGGCTGGCTAACACATAGATGGCCATGACCTCACCTGCGTTTCCCTCGGCGGCATCTTCGTCACGGCTGGCGCCGACTGATATCCAGCCAACGACCTGCTGGTTCAGCTCCGCGACCCATACGTTCGACTCGGCCGATTCAATCGAGCGAATCCAGGATGATTCACGCTGAGCCAGCGTTGCGTCCAACGCGTTCAAGTATTCGGCAGGTATCAGGTCGCGATACGCTTGCTGCCAACTGCTGATGTGCACCTGGGCGATGGCCTTTGCGTCGCTGGGTAATGCTTGACGAATCATTGATGAACTCCTTGTTCGGGCACTGAGCGCCCTTTAGTCAATCCAGTAAGCACGGCGATAAACAAACAGGCAATGACGCCCCTACGCAGCTGCGTTGGAAACCGCGATATCGCAGTTTTTTATTGCCTGGAGGAAAGCAGGGGCGAAGCGCGTGGTGTTGGCTTCGTCCAACCCCAAAGCACCAGCGTAGTCCAGCACAGTTTTCTGTCAGTTCGGTTACCGCAGGCGCGCTTTGACGGGCCTTGCAACTCAGTCGTTACGATAAACAACCCGTCTAGATCAATGGTTACAACGCAATTCAGGGTTGCCACAGGTGATTTTGGCCGTTAACCTGAAAATGTATGAATTGTTACGAATAGTTTCGTGCATGACCTGTTTCGGGTCACGCGACTTCAGGATGAGGAACGAAAAATGTTTTCACACGAAGGTCCCGCAATAGAGCTACTGCTGTTCATTTTTGGCTTGGCAGGCCTGCTTTTGGTCGTTTGGTTTTTTCACCACCGATACGAGCGAAAGAACGGGAAAGGCGTAAAAAAACAACAAAATCGTAACGAAAGGCGCTCTGCGTAAGCGGTTGCTTACGATCAGGTCGGGCCGGGTTGGAGCAGTGGCGGCTTCCATCATGAGAAGTGGCCAGGCTCCGAGCGGGGTGCGGACTGGCAGCAAGCGATGCTTGAATACGCCGTGTACCGTGTTCCAGCGAGCAAAATATGCTCAGGCCTGACGGCTACGACTACAGCGCCGGTAAACACGTGCAGTGGGCGCATGATGCGAAGGTGATTGCAGCGCATAAAGCCACCGTTCACCGGACAAAGAAAAGCCCACGATGGGGGCGCGGGCTTAAAAGGTGTTCACTTAGGAGCTGGGTTAAGCCTAGGCGCTCAACTGTGAAAACCCTGTGAAATAAAAGTGCCTGTTACGTCTTTTGCCGCCCGCTCTTTGCTCACGTACTGTGCGGGTTCCCTATCCAGCCTATGCAACGGTGTTTTCATGTCAGATGAAGTTCGGCTTGTCGTGATTATCCATACCCAGCCCGGTAAAGGTTCGCAGCAGTTGGCCGCATTCGAAGGGCTGGCGCCCAAGGTCAGGGCCGAGCATGGCTGCCTGCAATATGATTTGCACCCGGTTGCGGGCAACCAAGACAGTTTTGTCCTGATCGAAACGTGGGCTTCCAGGGACGCACTGGATGCCCATCATCTGGCCGCCCATATGGTGGAAGCGGCCAGGCACAATCCCTCTTTTCGTGCCGGGCCCGCTACCGTTTTGATGTTAGACGCTGCGGTCTTGCCTGCATAAGGCGGCGTTCAGAGCTGCACCCGGCGTAACCGCCCACTCAATGGCACCACCGTGTTGTCGGGTGTGGGTATGCGCCGGCCGGCCAGCCCCATGCCTTCGCTCACTAACACCGCGCCTTGCACCACACACAGGTTGGACGGCGTATCCAGCCCGCGCGCCAATACTTCGACCGGCCCGGTGTGCAGGTTGCAACGCAACAATCGCCCACTGAATCGAGTAAAACCGCCATGCAGCGGCTCGCCGCTCCAGTCCGGCGGCAAGGGTTGTTGCAGGTGGTTGCATAGCTCCAGCACCAGCAGGTTGCCCTGCGGGCACAGCGCCAGGCCCGTGGGCAATTGCAAGCCGCGTATTACCACCTCAATCTGCCCGCTGGCCGGGTGCACTCGGACCACTTGGCCTGCGAAGTCGGCAAAGTCGATGCCCTTGCGCGCCGGGTCGCCGTGCAGCTCCCCGGAGAACAGGCTGATCAGCACCGCGTCTGTCTGCGGTTCATACACCAGGGTCACGGGGACGGCTTCCTGGCCCATGTCCAGTTCGGGCAATTGCACCAGCACCTGTTCGTCCTGGCCGTCGCGAAACTCCACCAGTTGGTTGGTATCGGGCTTGACCGCCAGCCAACTGTTGCGGGTCGGGTGATAACACAGCGCATTCAAATTGCCACGGCTGTGAAACACCGGTTCGGGCGGGCTGTATTGCAGGTCGAGCAGTTTGGAGCCGCCGACATAATCGGTCTGGCTGGCCAGGCAACGGCCGCCGCCGCAGGCAATGTCCGACAACCCCATGATTTCATCACGCAGCATGCGCGCCTGCATGTTCATGGCGCGAAAGCCTTGTGCGAGGGTCTCGCTGGGCAGATAGGCACCGGGCTGCAACGGGTCGGGTCGTAGCCGACTGACGCGGCCGCTGAACGGCTGGTCCGCCAGGCCTGAGCCGGCCTCGGCCAGTAGCAGGCTGCCATCGGCTTGCACGCACACACCGCGTGGGTTGAGCAGGCTCTCGGCGATCAGTGTACTGGGGCGCAGGTTTTCGATGGGCTGCGCCGGGATATGCAGGGTCATGGGCGTTGCTCCTATTGCGGCGGCTGCCACGGGCTGCCGGTGAGATAGGCGCGCAGCAGCGCCCGTTGGGCCGGCGACATCGAACGCACCACCGGCATGAACAGTGTGGTGCCTTTGTAGGCGTCCGAAGTGCGCGCGAGGATGGCGTTCTTCGCGCCCATGATCGCGTCGGGTTGGTTCAGCGGGATGTAGCGCGACATGGCGGGGAAGGCCAGATAGTGAAAGCGCAGCACGTTCGGGTACATCTGCTGCCAGGTGATGATGCTGCCCTTGGGAATGCCGAAGTCGGTCTGGGCATATTTGCGCAAGTTGGTGAAGAAGGCGCCGTCGTCCACGCCATTGGCCGTGCAGGTCAGCGCGACAAAGCCTGCCTGGCTGGCGCTGCCGGGTTTGAGGGTGACCGGAAAACTCACCGTCTGTTGGCCGGCATTGACGGTCAGTGACGTCGGAAAGTTGAGGAAGTCGGTGTATTGCTTTTGATCATAAACCCCAGGTGCGCTGGCCCCCAGGCTGACCTTGGTGGCGTTGGGCACCGGCCCGCCCAGGTAGCTGACCTGTAACGTGATGGTCAGGCCATTGGGGTAATCCTCCAGGTACACATTGCGCTGATCGGCGTATACCCGATAGGTCGATTCGGTCGCGTTGAGTTTTTGACCGTTCACCGGGTTGGGCGCGGTGATGTTCAACGCGGTGGTCTTAACGGCTTGCTGCTGGCTGGCATTGAGCGCCACGTCGACGATGCCGCCGTACACGTAGTAATTGACCAACGGGCTGGTGGTTGGGTTGAGGGTCATCAACGCGGCCGCGCCAGCGGAAATCGTCACCGGCCCGTAATTCGCATTCGGCCCGATAGGGCTGGTGATGTCGTCCCGCACGGCCCGGAAGGTTTGCTTGGGGATGACGTTGACCATATCGAGGCTCAGCAAGCCATTGTTGCCCAGGGCTGCATAGGCGGCATTGCCCGTGACCTGGTTGACCAGTTGCCGACCTGGCTGGCAGCCCGACGGCTCGCCGGCAAACGCCGGGGCCAGGGTACCGATCACGCGGCCGATGCTTGGGTTGGGCGTGTATTTGCCCGCCGCGTAATCGGCGTCCAGTTGCGCGGTGGTCATCTGCGGGCACATCTCGAACATCACGAAACGCAGGACAATGCCGGTCGCCCCCGGGGCCTGGATGATCGCCTTGAGGCCGCTGCTGTTTTGGTTCCAACTGACGATGCTGCTCAGCGGGAAGGTCAGCTGGAACGTGCCGCTGGCATGGAACGAGCCCGGCGCGTCCATCTTCGCCGGGTCGAGCACACGGCCGGTCACGTCGAAACTGCTGCACACCGCATTGCAGCGGATCAGCAACTGGATATTGTCACTGCTGCCGATTTGCAGGCCGCCGACGAATATCTGTGTGGTGGTCGACGCGCTGGGGTCGAGGTCTACCATCATCGGGCCGGACACCGGGCCTTGTCCGGTGACCGGGTCCACCGAGCCCAGCAGGTACACGGGCTGGCCGACCTGGTCGCCGGTGGTGCTGATGTTGCCCGGCGCACCTTGGGAACTGATCAAGGCGTTCTGCATGTCCACCACATGCTGGCCATAGTGGTTCCAGCCGCCAGCGGTGTAGTAGTTGCCGGCCGGCGCGTTGATCATGTTGTTCAACTGGTCATCGGTATACGGCTGCGCACCCGGCGCAAGGGTCGACGTGGTCAGGTCGAACAGCGGCCAGTTCGGGTTGCCGTTGAAGGGAATGGTCGGTGAGTTGTTCGGCAAACTCACGTCCGTGCGGATGCCGCCCCAGAAATTCAGTCGTGGTCCGTTGAGGATGCTCATGGTCTATTCCTTGTCCGTGGCGTGTGGGGTGACAGGCGAATTGGCGAATTTGAACAGGTAGGAGAAGTCGGATTTGAACGGGCTCTTCACCGGTGTCGCCATGGAGTGGCAGTTCATGCAACTGCTGTTGGGCTGGATGTAGCTTTCCATGGTCACGTTGGCCGACAGTGCCGGTGTCGGTTGGCCCAGCGGGTTACTCGGGTTGTTCGGCATCAATGGGCGCTGGGTGGTGATGAGCTGGTAGTACTTCAATACGCTGCGTTGCAGGCCGGGGTTGGCCTGGTAATTGGCGTTCACCCAGCCTGTGGCATCGGCAATCGGTGTCACGCGGTTCAGAGGGTTCGGCGTCTGGAACGTAGTGCCGGGTTTGGGCACGCAGACCAGTTGCGTGCCCTGGGTTTGCCAGTTGCACGGTGACTGGTTGAGCGTCGCGGCAGGCGCGAGCGGGCTGTAGTAGGAATAGGCGGTGCCGGTGACAGGCTGGTCGACCCATTGGCCATTGACCTTGGCCTTGGGCGGCACGTTTTCGATTTGCTCGAAGGTCGACCAGATCCACTGCGGGTAGCCATTGACCTTGGTGATGATATGCAGGCCCACCAGCCCGAGGTAAGCCTCGGTCACCCCGGTGCGTTGGCCCTGATTATTGAAGGTGGCCACGCGCGCGAACTGCGTCAGGTAATGGCTGGCGTTGTCCTTGGGCGTAAGCATGCGCCAGCTCGATTTGATCTCGATGACCCCGTTGGGGAAGCTGATGTTGCTGGCTTTGGACACCACGTTGGCGTTGTAGAAATTGTTGCCCACGATGTAGTTATAGGAAGCCAGGTTGGCCGAGATGTCGTAGTAGGTCGGGTTGCCCGCCTGGTCGATCAACCAGCCGCCGACGGCCTGGTCGATGGAGTTGACCAGTGAGCTGTTCTTCAGCGCAGCGATGTTGATGATGCCCAGGCTGCGAGCGGTCAGCGGGCTGTTCCAGGGCCCCGGGTTGGCGGCTCCCGGCAGGAAGATTTCGCTGACGGTTTTGTAGGTCTGCCACACCGTGTAGCCGGCATCGCCCGGTTGTTTGTTGCAGTTGGGCGTGCCGCGTTGCCCGTCCTGGGCAGGCCAGTTCAAGGCGATAAACATCTGCCAGCTGTATTGATCGAACTGGTCCTGCGGGGCAGTGGCGGCCGGTGCGCTGCTGGGCGGCTGGCAATTGAGCTGCGTGGCCAGCGTCGACGCCTGAGGCGCCTCCCGGGCCTGGGCCGACAGGCTGACCAGCCCGAGTAACATCACACTGAATAACGTTTTCATGGCGATCCGTCCTTGTAGGTCAGGGTTTGCGCTGCATGAGCTGGTTCCACTGCGCCTTGTGGCCGTTGCTTTGGGACGCCGGCGGTTCGAACAGCTGGCAAGGCGGCGGGTTCGACGGGCACATCGCGGCCACTTGGTCCCAGGTCTGTTTCGGGTCGGGTCTGGCGATACGGAAATTCGTGTAGTTCTGGCTCACGATGGGTGCATTCGCGACGCTGGCGTCCCCCGAAAAGAAGAATGACTGGGGCAAACGGTAGGGCGGTGACCCCGACTGTTGTTTGTTGAAGGCATACCCGAACAGGATCGGCCCCGCCGGTGATTGCAGGTCCAGCGCATAGGCCTGCACGCTGCCGTTGAGGTTTTTGCTGCGCGCGGCGCTGTACGGCAGGTGTTCGATAAAGCTTTGGCGTGGCGGATGATTCATCGGTGAAAACATGCAGCAGGCCGGCATGTCTTTCGGGCGGTCCTGCGGATACGTCAGGAAGTACGCCTTGTTGCCCAGGGACACGAACGAGCAGGTGTAGTTGTTGTTCTTGATCGGGAAGATCGGCAAGCAGTACTTCTCGTAGTGCTCCATCATCGCGCCGAAGCCGAAGCCGTCGCCGTCCGCTGGGATGTAGGCGGTGTCGTAGTAGCTGGTGCCCTTGGAAACGGTGTAATCCGCAGGCGTGAGGGTGGAAGGTGGATTGCTGTAGGGCGGCGGGTTTTTCTCGTAGTTGTTCATCACCCGGTACATTGTCCAGTCGCTGATCCATTGCGCCGGAAAAAACGGATCGGACGGGTCGCCGGGCGCGCGCTCGGCAATGCAGTTGCCGTTCTGTTGATTACATCCCTCGCTGTTGTGCACCCCGTTGGTGAAGTACACGGCGCCGCTGTCATCTGCGGCAAACGCGCCAGGGCTGAGCAGCAGTATCAGCAGCAACAGTCGGCTTAAGAGGCTGGTGTTCATAGGACACTCCTGTGGTGTGCCGGGTGATTGTTTCGCCACCCGGCGATCCTGTGTGTGGCTTAGTCGTAGTCGCTCATGCTGAGTGGAATGGGCGGGTAATTGCGTTTCACCAGGGCTTGCGCCCACAGCTCCAGCACCGCGCGACGGCTTTGCGGCATGTCCCGTGTGATGGGCATCGCCAGGGTGCTTTCCTCCTGGTATTCCTTACTGATCAACACAATCAATTGGTCGACGGCGCCCTCGATGCGCGTCAAGGAGTTGAGTGGCATGAACTTGCTCATGATCGGGTACAGGTAATAGAACGGCTGCAGGATGAAGGGGTAGATGAAGGTCTCCCAGATCACGGTGCCCGCGTCCTTGTTCATATAAATGCGGTTCCACGCATTGACGAAATCCTGCTGCAGCTGCGGCTCCAGCGGCAGTACGCGCAGCGGTGCGAGGAAGTCGGTGAAGGCCGTCGGGAGCGGGAAGCTGAACGGAATGGTGGGTGTTTGCTGACCTTCCTGCAGGAAAAAACGCAAGGTCGGAAACCCCGGTGCCAAGCCCGTGACGGTCAGGTTGGCGATGCCATTGGCGTCGGTCTGAATCTTGGTCAGGCTGTATTGCACCGTACTGTTGAGCGGGTCCTGCAACGTGCCCTGCATCGCGATCGGGTTGGCGAACTTAAGCGTCGGGCTCAAGGCGACAGCGGCGGGTGTCGGCAGAAATTGCTGATAGGTCACCGGCGTCATTTGATCCGCCGCCACCGCGAGCCGCGTAGCCATGAGCTGGCGGCCCGTGCCCTCGGTCACCTGGCTGAGCAGCGTCGATGCACCCTGGAATTGCGGCAGGTTCGCGCTGTTATTGGCCGGGTTTTGCGGGTCATTGTTGAAGAGCGTGAAGTTGGCCGGATTGCTGAATGCCAGGTAGTAATCGGTGGTGCACAGCATGTAGGCGTTGCCGTATTCCGCCACCCACAACGTGGTGCCGGCCGGTGCGGGCAGGCCGTCGTATTGCACCATGACCTGCAGCGTCCGGGTGTCGCCCACGTCGATAAAGCTGGCGCTCTCCACCACTTCGGCGGTCCACATCTGCTGGGTCGCGGCGGTGACGGCGGTGGCGCCCTGCAGTTGCAGTTCCAGGGTGCCGGTTTGCAGTTGCGTCTGTGCTTGTGCCGTCAGCGTCAGGTCGAGGATGCCGGAGCGCTTGTCGAACGCCGCCTGTTGATAGTCGTCATAACCGAAGCTGGCCAGCGGGCTGAACTGGCCATTCTGGCGAGTGCCAATCTGGTAGTTGCCGGCCTGGTACTTGGCGGCTACCGGTATGGCTGCGTTTCTGTCGATCGGATAGAACGGGAAGGCGTTGCTCAGGTCCAGCGACAAGGTCGCGCCATGGGCCTGGGCCGAGATCACACCCAGTTGCGCCGGTGTTGACTGAGCCGGCGTGGTTTTGTAGATGGGCACGGGGCTGGCGGGCAACAGGCGTCTGCCAGCGGGGGCGGTGGGGAACTCGTCTTCGAACCACAGGCCCAGGGTGCCCACCGTACGGCTGTAGGCGGGGTTGAAGAAAATATCGCCGACGTTGTCCAGACCCTGCTGATACATGGCCTGCACCTTGGCCTGGGCTGCCGCACTGGAACTGTGGGTGTCGATGGGCGGGTAATTGTTGAGGATGCCGTTCTTGTCGTAGCAGGTCAGGTAGGTGGAAAAGCGGAACATCAGGCCCTTGGCGTTTTGTTGCGCCATTTGCGTTTGCAGGTTTTGCAGCAAGGCCGAGTTGCCGATCACCCACTCCAGGTTTTCCTTCGGGAAACAGGTTTGCCAAGTGGTGGTGACATAGGCCAGGCCGCCCAGGTTGGCCCAGTTGAAGTTCAGGAAGCGGTCGAGCATGCGGAACTGGCGATTGAGCGTCAGGCCGCACTGCGCATTGCCCAGCACCAGCTTGTCGAAATACAGCGCGGTGAAGGTGTTCTGCCAAGGGCTCACGTCCACGAAGCGCGCCGGGGAGGAGGGGGCGCCGCCGAAGGGGTTGCCGAGCAACTGGAAGCTCTGGTTGATCAGCGGGTCCTGGCTCACATAGCCACCGTTGGGCAACTCGCCGCCGGTGACCACCGATTGGGTCTGGTTGTAGCTGACGGTGCCGCACGCGTTGTCGCCGAACAGGTTCCATTCGCCGGGAATCATCGGTGTGGTCAACTGCCCGGCATTGCCCGGCACCTGCATGACGTAGGGCGGTACGCTGGCGGGTGACAGCGGCGCGATTGTCCACGGCAGCAAGGTGCTGATGGCGTTTTCCGGGGTGATGTTGAAGGCCTTCAAAAACGGCCAGTTCATCTGCATTTTTACCGCGTCATAGAGCGGGTACATGTCGTTGTTGTTGGCGGTCGGCGGGTTCCAGAACATATGGCCGCCCAGGTAGATACGCGGGAAATTCAATACGCTCATGTGAGGCTCCTTAGCGTTGCCACTGGGCGCGTTTGAGCGACCAGACAAAGTCCAGTTTGTGGTAGCCGACAAAGTCTGCGGGCGGCAGTTCGGCCGTGGGGTACACGATGCCGCCCTGTTGTTTGAGGGCGAAATTGAAGTAGCCTTTTTTCGCTGAATACGCGGCGGTGCTGTGGCAGGCGAAACACGAAGACTCGCTCTGGAACGCCGACTCCAGCTGGGAGTTGGCGAGCAAGGTCGGCAGCGTGTTGGATTGCACGCCGATCAACTCGTACTGCGCCAGGGCCGGGAAGTTGGCCTGAAACGTCGTGTTCACCGGCTGCGCCGCCTTTGTGGGCCCGGTGCTGTTGGTCATCGGCGTTGCAGGCGTCGCGTTGGTCACCGTGTACTTGCTGTTGTTGCGGTTTTCGAAGGTGGTCCACACCCAGTCGGGGTTAAGTTTGTTGATCACATGCAAACCGCTGAGCGCGGCGTAGCCGACCAGGTATTTACCGTCCTGCTGATAGTAGGCCTGGGCAATGTAGTAGCCATCCTTGATCAGTTGCTGCTGATAGGTCGGGTTGTTGCCGATCCACAGCCAGGCAGCCTTCAACTCCCAGGCGGTGGAGGGGAACGACAGGTCGCTGGTCAGCGCGGCCTGGCCATTCACGTTGTAGACGTTCTGCTGCACGATGTAGTTGAAGGTGTCCTGGCCCATCAACAGTTGGAAACGTACCGGCTGGCCTTTTTGCGCCGCCGGCACCTGGCCGCCCATCTGCAGGATCAACCCATCCACTTGCTGCGTGGCATTGAGGTTGTGAAAGGTACGGTTGAGGTTCATGCCCAGTTTTTGTGCCTGTGCAATCACCTCGATCGGTACGCGCTCGCGCTCGGCATACGGCAGGGGCTGAGCGCCATTGCTCAGGTAGACCTGATCCGAAGGCTTCATGGTCTCCCAGACCCGATCCGGGCTTTGCGCGGAGACGTTCTGGTTCAGGCAGGCAAACCAGTTCCAGGCGAGCGTGTCGCGGCTTTGCACGAAGGCCGCGCGGGTCTTGTCGAGGTTGCCTCCAAACTGCAGGAACTGGGTGCAGTCGAAGGGGGTGGTGCCTTGGGCATGGGCCAACCCGGCCAATGCACTCAGGACAGTTATAGATAAGGCTCGCCGCATGGAAGCTCCTTGGCTGTGGCCAGTTCGAGGTGTGGGCGCCCCAGGAAGTGTTCCAGGAGCAGTTGCTTCACTGTCGTCGCCGCAAGGTGTTGCGGTAGCGCCAGTGCGCAATTGGTGATCAGCAGCGGGCCGGTCTGTACGCTGCTGGGTAAGCGACCATGGCTGCCGCGTACCAGGGTGGTGTCCAGTGGGATGAGGTCCATGTAGTAGCGAAAGCCGAGCTTCTTTTGCAGCAGGCGGCGCGCCACTTTCAATGTGGGGAAACGAATCGCCGGGTCGATAAACAGCTCGGCCGGGTCGTAACCGGGCTTGCGGTGGATGTCCACGGTGCGCGCGAAATCCGGTGCGTTGCGATCATCCATCCAGTAGTAATAATCGAACCAGAAACCGGCGGCGGCCACGGCCACCAGCTCGCCGCTGCGCGGGTGGTCCAGTTGCCAGGCGCGTTGTTCGGCCTTGTCCAGCACCTGCTCGATGCCGGGCTGGCGTTGCAGCAAGGCTTTGACCCGCGGGATGTCCTGCGCCTGCTTCACGTAGACATGCGCGACCTGATGGTCGGCCACGGCAAACGCCGCGCTGGCGCCGGGGTCGAGCAATTCCCAGCTCAGGGACTGGCGCACCTGCAACAGGCCTTCGGCGCGCAACACACGGTTGATCGACACTGACTGCTCGACGGCTTCGATGCCATATTCGGACAGCAGCATCACTGCCGCGCCTTGCGCTTGGGCAAAGGTCAGCAGGCGACCCACTTCACTGTCGATGGCCCGTACTTCACCAGCAATCGAGGGATGATCGGGCCCCACGCGCTGCAAGCTGTAATCGAGGTGCGGCAGGTAGATCAACTGCAAGTGAGGCCGGTTGATCTGGAACTCGACCATCGCGCAATCGACGATCCAGCGGCTCGATGCAATCCCTGCCGCCGGGCCCCAGAACCCTGGAAACGGAAACTCGCCAATCTGCCGTTCGATCTGTTCGTGCAGCCCGGGTGGCGACGAATACAGACCGAATTGTTTGCGACCATCCGCCGGGTAGTGCGGGCGCGGGGTGATCGCGGCGTCCACGTCGGCGTACATGTTGTACCACCAGAACAACTGGCTGCAGCGAAAGCCCGGGAGCTCGCGCTTGAGCGTGTGCCAGACTTTTTCACCCTCGATCAGCGCATTGGGTTGCAGCCAGAACCGCACTTCGGCCTGGTCGCGAAAGTACCAGCCATTGCCGACGATGCCGTGTTGCGACGGCGGCGCGCCGGTGAGGATCGAGGCTTGTACCGTCGAGGTGACGGCGGGGAACACCGGTTGCAAGTAGGCCATCTGCGCGGTCTTGAGCAGGGCATTGATATGCGGCGTTGCCTCACCCAGCAGCGATGGCGTCAGCCCGACCACATTGATCAGCAGCAGCGGTTGTTCAGAGCGCATGGGCGTACGCCTCGTGCTTGAGGGAAAGCAGCAGATTGCGCTGGCGCAGTTGGTCCTCAACCCAGCGCAATTCGGCGGCGATCCCTTCCAGTTGCGCCCGCTCGGTGGTGGGCCGCAGTTGCGCGGGCAGCACCCCCCAGCTGTAGGTTTCCACTTCCAGCACCGGGCGGAAGTCACCATGGGCCGCCAGGTAATCGAAGGTCTGTGCCAACGCGGCCTGGCTGCCGCTGAGTTCGGGCAACAGCAAGTGTTCGCTGAACAGCGGGATATGGAAATGAATGCGCAGTTCACGCAAACCGCTGCAGTCGGCGAGCGCGGCCGGCAGGTCCGGCCAGCTGATAATGCGGCCGAGAGGGTCGAGCGCTTTTACCTGATGCAGGTAGGTGGTTTCGGCGAAGGTGCTCAGGGTCTCGAGCACGTGTTCGCGGCGATGCGCGTCCTCAGTTGGCAAGCGGCAGATCATCGCGTTGGACAGCTGGATCTTGCCCACGGGCACCTGGGCTTGACGCAGCCTGGCCAGCGACTGATAGCAATCCTCGAACATTACCGCCTGGTGGCACACATCAAAACACAGGGCCAGGTAAGCATGGTTCGGGTCCAGGCGCTGCCGACGCTGGAAGAACGCGATGGCCTGCTCGGTGTTTTCCAGCACGCAATCGGGCTCCATCTCCAGGCAGAACACGATCTGCTTGCCGGTTTCCCGGTGCAGGTTGGCGAGTGCCGCAGTGAGTTGGTTGAGGTGCTCGTCGGCGCGCGCCTGCAATGGCGCGGTCCAGGTGGCGGCATAGCCCAGCGGCACCGTGGAAATCACTCCTTGGTGGCAGTCGACCGGCAAGGCCTGCGCGAGGATGCGCGCCAGGTTCAGGCTGTAGGCCAGCCGCTGGGGGTCGGCCCAGTGGGGTAAATACACCTCGGCTTTCACTGCGCCCTGATGGAATTCGCCATAGGGAAAACCATTCAGCGACGTCAGCCGCAAGCCGGTTTGATCGAGCAACTCGAGGAATTGCGTGCACGCCGATGCCTGTTGTAATTGCGCCGCAGCGTGAGCGCAGATCCACAAGCCGCTGTCCTGTTCGTGCAGCCCGCGCAGGTGTCGCACGCCCTGAAAGTGCTGCTCGATGGAGGTGCGTAACCCGGCCAGGTCACGGGTCGGGTGCACATTGCTGCAATACCCGACCTGGGGCGCCGTCCAGCCGCTACGGGGGCTCATTTAACCACCGGTTCCTGGCCGCGCAGGGCCGAGTTTTCCTGCCATTGCTTGCGTTGGTCGATGGGCAGCGGGGTGCTGACCAAGCTCTTGTCCAGCTGGCCGCTCTGGGCAAAAAAGTCCACCGGATTGTGGAACAGCACCTGTTCTACCTGGGCTTCAGTAAAGCCCGCTGCCAACATCGCCTGGCCGGTCTTGGGCACCTTGAGCGGGTCGCTGATGCCCCAGTCGGCGGCGCTGTTGACCACCATTTTTTCGGTGCCGTATTCCTTGAGCAGGGCGACCATGCGCTGCTCCGACATCTTGGTGTTGGGGTAAATGGAATGGCCGCGCCAGCACTCGCTGTCCAGCACCAGCGGCAGGGTCAGTTCGTTGAGGTGGTCAATAATCACCAGGTGCTCGGCGATCCCCACGTCCCGGATCACCGCCAGTGTGCGTTTGGTGCCACCGATCTTGTCGCGGTGTGGCGTATGCACCAGCACCGGCAGATTTAATTGTTTCGCCAGCTCAAGCTGCGCCGCGAGAAAGCGATCCTCTTCGGGGGTGATGTCGTCGTAGCCGATTTCGCCCACCGCCACCACGCCGTCCTTCACCAGATAGCGCGGCAGGATCTCCAGCACTTCGTTGGCGATCGACAGGTCATTCGCTTCTTTGGGGTTAAGCCCGATGGTGCAGAAGTGATGGATGCCGAACATGCTCGCGCGAAAGCGTTCCCAGCCCAGCAGCGTGTCGAAGTAGTCGACGAAACTGCCGACGCTGGTACGCGCCTGGCCTTGCCAGAACGCCGGTTCGATCACCCCGGTGATCCCGGCGGCGGCCATGTTCTGGTAGTCGTCGGTGGTGCGGCTGACCATATGAATATGCGGATCGAAGTACTTGAGCATGGTGAATCCTCGTCAAGGGCAGGCGGTGTGCATCAGTTCAAGTAGGCGTGCCATTCCGGCGGCAGGCGCAGGCCGCGCAGGCGCTGGTGTTGCGCCTGGCTGAGCAGGTCAAAGGCGATCACTCGGGGCAGGCCGGGGGACACAGTGCGTTCGGCCGCCAGTTGTTCATCGAGCAGGTCGAGCGCCAGTTGGTTGAGGCTGACGCTGTGGTGCTGCGTCAGGCCAACCAGGCGCCCGACGTCGAGGCCCATGCCGAGTGCCTTCAACACCAACTGGTGAAAGGCGCGCTCCGGGTAATGACGTGACGGGTAGGCCGTGTCGAGGGCGAGGGCGGCGAATACCTGGGGGTTACTGGTGCGCCCGGCCTGCAAGGCCAGCTCCAGGCACACCCCGTCGCTGTCGAGCCAGTCGAGGGCGCCAAGCAGGGCGATTTTTTCCTGATCGTCGCCCCACAGGAACAGCTGGCGCAGCAGCGGCAATTGTTCGTCCACCGGGGTATGTTCCAGCGCATTGGCCAACACCAACGCACGCGCCAGCTCGACGGCATGGCCCGGCAACTGACGCTTGCACTGGCCGCTCAACAGCGCCGCGGTGGTGGCGTCCGGTTGTTGCGCAAGCTGTGCCTGAGCCTGCTGCCACCACTGCAGTTGGGCAGCCGCCAGTTGTTGGGTCAACACGTGGCGGTGTTCGGTGAGGCAATCCTGGCGCATGTTCATGTCGGCTTGATCCAACGCTGAAAGTGGGGGAGCAGGAAAAACACCAGTACACACAGCAGGCTGCCCAACGGCTGATTGGCCACGGCCAGCACCAGCGCATCAAACAGTGGCAAGGCGGCCAGGCCCGCCCCGATAAACGCGCGCACCTTGCGCTGTTGCGGGTTGGCCAGGTACTTCCAGTAGTGCCAGCCCAACCACCCCAGCCAGAGCAGCAGCACCGGCCAGAACCACAGGTTATTGGAGTAGATCGCCAAGGCCAGCGGGCTCAGCATCAACAGCAACGGCAGGCGGCTGATCAGTTGGTTGCGGTGCTCCTGACGGGCCAGGTAGGTCAAACCGCTGATGTACACGCCGAGCAGGATTGCGCACAGCCAGATCGGCTCTGGCGGCACGGCCAGGCTGGCGGCCGCCGTGAGGTACAGCGCCGAGCGGCAGGCGCCCATCAGCCAGACGCTGTGGGCGTATTTCTTGTGCAGCAGGTTGTAGCCGAAGATGCAGCCCACCAGCAGCACCACACTGCCGAGCAGCCAGTGCGGTTCGTCGATCAGCCGGCTCAGGCCCAGCACCGCCGCCGCAGCGAGTATCAGCAACAGCGCCGTGGCCAGGCCCACGTGCTGACGGCTGGCCAGGCCCAGGGTGATCGGTCGCGGGTTGTGGTGTTGCTGGTCCCAGTCGGCGTCCAGCCAGTCGTTGAGCAGCATGCCGGCCAGGTACAGCAACGACAGCGTGATCAACAGCAGCACCCACACCAGTGACGACGGCGGCGCCATTGCCCCGGCACTGCTGGCGAGCAGGGCGGCGGCCAGGGTGTTGGTCCACACCGTGGGCAGGTTGGACACCCGGCCAAGCGTCATCCAGGTTTTCATCGGGCTCATTGCGCGTAACCCTCGCCCAGGGGCACTACCGCATCGCTGCGGGTCGACAGCCGTAGCAGCGCCGCTTGCATTTTCGCGCCGTCGATTTCATGCAGGTCCACCGACTGGCCGATGCGGTTGAGCATGGGGATCGACAGCTGCCCACCCAAATGCTGGCGAAATTCCTCCAGGCCGAGCAACAGCGGTGAGCGGCCCTGCGCATCCTGCAAGCTCAGCTCCGGTGGGCACAAGTTGAAGCCCAGCTTGCGCAACAGGCTCATGACCCGTTGCGTGTCGGCGTCGCTCAACAGCCCGAGTGCATTGGCATACAGCCCGTCCAAGGCCATGCCCACCGCAACGGCTTCGCCATGGCGCAGCCGGTGGTGGCTGAGGTTTTCCAGTTTGTGTGCGGCCCAGTGCCCGTAATCCAGGGGCCGGCCGTTGCCGCGTTCGAACGGGTCGCCGGCGCCGGTGATGTGCCCAAGGTGCAGCTCGGCGCAACGGCGAATCGCATAGCGGCTGGCCGCGTGGTCGAAGTGGGCGAGGGCGTCGGCGTGCTGTTCCATCCACTCGAAGAATGCCTGGTCCTTGATCAACGCTACTTTGACCGCTTCGGCCAGCCCGGCGATCTGGTCGCGGCGGGTCAGGCTGGTCAGCAACTGGAAGTCATTGATCACCGCCGTGGCGGGGTAGAAGGCGCCCAGCAGGTTCTTCTGGCCGAAAGCGTTGATGCCGTTTTTCACGCCGATGCCGGCGTCGTTCTGGGCCAGCACGGTGCTGGGGATACGGATCAGGCGAATGCCCCGGTGGAAGGTGGCGCAGGCGTAGCCCACCGCATCCAGTACCGCGCCGCCGCCCAGCGCCAGCACGTAGCAATGCCGGTCCAGGCCGTGTTGCAGCATGTCGGTGTAAAGCTGCTCCAACACCTGTGAGGTTTTGCTCAGTTCACCGGCCGGTACTGCGAGGGGGGCGGTTTGCAAATGCAGGTCGGCATGGGCGGCGAAATAGGCGTCGATCTGTTCGCGCAACTGGGGCGCGCTGTGCAGCAGTTGCTCATCGGCGAACACCATCACCGTCACGGGGGTGTGGTGCTGCGCGGTAAGCGCGCGGTGCAGGCAAGGGTTGAGCGGGTCGAACAGGTGGTCGGTGAAGATCACCGGGTAGTCGTAACTGACCTCGAACCGCCCGCGCAGAGGCGGCTCCACACGGGGCTTGCGCTTGAGCAGGCTGTAGCCGGCAACAAATGCGACCGGCAATACCATACTGGCGAGGATGGTCACCAACAGCGCGTTCTGCTCGATCAGGAACGTGCCGATGGCCGTGTAGGCCAGCGCGAGACCGGCATTGGCCAATGTGGTAATCAGCAAAAAAGCCCGCAGCGGATAGCGTTGCATCCCGGCGGCCACCACCGAGGTTTCCGCCAACACCGGCACGCCGCGCAGGCAGATCAACGACAGCGTGCCCAGCCGATACCCCAACTGCCCAGGCGAACGTTGATGCAAGCCCAGGCGGCCGGACAACAGCCGAAAATAACCGGCGCCCAACGCATACCCCAACCCGGCGCCCAGGCACAGGCCGATAAAAATCACCAGGTAACCACCGAGGCTGCCGAGCATGGCCACTGCCAGCAAGGCGACCATGCTGGAGGGCACCGGTAGCACCACGTCGAGGGAGAGCAGGGCGATCAGCAGCAGTGCAAGGTTGAGGGTCTGGGCCGGCGTGGAAGGCTGGTACAGGTTCAGATGAATCAGGAAGTCCTGGATTTGTTGTTCAAACAACAGAAAGCTGGCAATCACCAGTACAGAAAAGCACAACAATGACAGCCAAAAATGTTCGGCTGGCCCCTTTTTCGAAAACGCACGATACCACCGGCTGCGCTTCATCAAAGCATCCCTTTTGAGTGTTAAGACTTAAGTTCCGTGTCAGTGTCCGGGGCTGTTTTTAGAGCAATAAAATCCCTCGCCTGGTGGGCTGGTTTTATGCGTAATGGCTGATGGCTTTCACGGTATTCATGAACTTAGCCGGTTGTGGTTTTTTTGCAAGTTTGCGAATGAAGGAGTTTTAAACGGGGGCTTTAACGAGGGGGGCGTCACGCAACTTATCCAAATTTTACAATTAGTTGTATGGCTTTTTGCGAGGCGTCAAGAACGCGTTGGCGGCGCTTTGCATACGTATCAAGTTGATGACAAATCCTGTGTGTTCGTTATGTGGGTTATTGCCGCTGGCTATAAGTATTGTATTGATTTTAGGTTGTCGAGAATGACTCCACTTAACCCGTATGAATACGGTTAAGACTTACCCCGTCAACCTGAAGCCGCCGGACAACTTATCCTTTAGATAGCTCACTAACGTACTGACCGACTTGGGTACATGAGGCGAGTAGGGGCGTATCAGGTAAATCTCATCGGCAAATGCGCCTTTGAGTGTCCACCCCTTGAGCACCTGTACCAGTTTGCCGCTGGTGAGCGCGGCATGGGCGCTGAAATCCGGGAGCAGGGCGATGCCCAGGTGGTTGAGCGCCGAATCACGCAAGGCTTCGCTGTTGTTAGTGGAAAAGCTGCCGGAGATCGGTACGGTGACGCGTTCGACCTTTTTGCCGCCGCGTTCGAACGTCCACGCGGGTTGGTCGGTGCCCCGTGGGTAATAGAGGCAGTTGTGTGCGGTGAGATCGCCGGGCTCGCGCGGTTCTCCGTGGTGTTGCAGGTAATCCTGTGTGGCGACCAACACCGACGTGGTGTCGCACAACTTCCACGCCACATGGGTTTCCGGCACCTGGAAGCCGTGCCGCACCGCCAGGTCGTAACCTTCGGCCGCCAGTGAACTCAAGGCATCCGACACATCCAACTGGATACGCACCTGCGGGTATTGCTGCAAGAACGCCGGCAGGTGCGGCACCAGTTGCTGCCGCGCAAACGCCACCGGCGCGGTGAGGCGCACCAGCCCGCGAATCTCACCGGCCGAGTCGCGCACCGAGGAAAAACTGCGGGCGATATGTTCATAGGCGCTGCGCACTTCCCGGGTCAAAGACAGCCCTGCATCGGTCAGCCGTACGCTGCGCGTGGTGCGGGTGACCAACCGCGTGCCGGTGGCCTTTTCCAGGTCCGAGATGCGCTGGCTGACAGCGGATTTACTCACCCCCAGGCGTGCGGCGGCGGCGGTGTAGGTGCCTTGTTCTTCCAGCACTGACAGCCAATGAATGTGGGTCCACAACCCTTCGATCTCAGCTTTTTCCATGGTTCTATTGTTCGCATATGAGGACAATCAGTTCTGGATTCTGCTCTGGTTTGGAACAAACCGAAAGCCTATCGTGTGTTCCAACGTTACCGACCCAGGGGCCACTGCCATGACTGCAACGATCGAACATTACATCAACGACCAGCGCGTGAGCCGCGATGACCGCTATCAGGACGTTTATAACCCGGCCACCGGCGAAGTGACCGGCCGCGTCGCCCTGGCCAGCCGCCAGACCGTTGGCGAAGCCGTCGCTGCCGCCCAGGCCGCGTTCGCCGGCTGGGCTGACACACCGCCGATCCGCCGCGCCCGCGTACTGTTCGAGTACCTGCACCTGTTGCGTGAACGCAAGGACGACTTGGCGCGCATCATTGTCGCCGAACACGGCAAGGTCTTCACCGACGCCCAGGGCGAAGTGGACCGTGGCATCGACATCCTTGAATTTGCCTGCGGCATTCCCAACCTGCTCAAGGGCGAACATTCCGACCAGGTTTCCCGTGGTATGGACAACTGGACGATGCGCCAGCCCCTGGGCGTGGTGGCCGGCGTTACGCCGTTCAACTTCCCGGTGATGGTGCCGATGTGGATGTACCCGATCGCCATCGCGGCGGGCAACACCTTCATCCTCAAGCCAAGCCCGACTGACCCAAGCGCCTCGCTGTTCATGGCCGAGCTGCTGCGTGAAGCCGGCTTGCCCAAAGGTGTGTTCAACGTGGTGCAGGGCGACAAAGAGGCGGTGGACGCGCTGATCGAACACCCGGACGTCAGGGCCGTGAGCTTCGTCGGCTCCACGCCGATTGCGCAATACATCTACGAAACCGGCGCCCGCCACGGCAAGCGCGTCCAAGGCCTGGGCGGCGCAAAAAACCACATGGTGGTGATGCCCGACGCAGACATCGAAAAAACCGTCGACGCACTGATGGGCGCCGCCTACGGCAGTGCCGGCGAGCGTTGCATGGCGATCTCGGTGGCGGTGCTGGTGGGCGATGTGGGGGACAAGGTGATTGCCGCCTTGACCGCGCGCGCTAAAGAACTGCGCATCACCGATGGCCGCGACTTGAAGGCCGAGATGGGCCCGATCGTCTCGCGTGCTGCGCTGCAACGCATCAGCGGCTATATAGAACAGGGCGTGCAAGCCGGCGCGCAACTGCTGCTCGACGGGCGCGACTATGTGCCCACCGAACCCGGCCTGGAGAATGGCTTCTGGCTTGGCGCAACCTTGTTCGACCACGTGACCCGAGACATGAGCATCTACCGCGAAGAAATCTTCGGCCCGGTGCTGGCCTGTGTGCGCGTGGATGACTTTGCCGAAGCGATCAAGCTGGTCAACGACCACGAATTCGGCAACGGCGTCAGCTGCTTTACCCGCGACGGCAACATCGCCCGCGAATTTGCACGGCGTATCGAAGTGGGCATGGTCGGCATCAACGTGCCGATCCCGGTGCCGATGGCCTGGCATGGCTTTGGCGGTTGGAAGAAGAGCCTGTTCGGCGACATGCATGCCTACGGCACTGAAGGTGTGCGCTTCTACACCAAGCAGAAGTCGATCATGCAGCGCTGGTCGGAGAGCATCGAGCAGGGCGCGGAGTTTGCGATGCCGGTGTCCAAATAACCCAAGAACGCTGTAGATCAACTGTGGGAGCGGGCTTGCTCGCGAATACGGCGTATCAGTCAACACATGTAGCGACTGGCACCCTGCATTCGCGAGCAAGCCCGCTCCCACATTTTTTACCGCGTTTCAGGTTTCAGGCATTCGATCGAGCGATCCACCGTGGTCTTGGCCATCTCCAGCAAATGCCACACCGCCAGAATCTTCGCCCGTTCGGGACTGGCAAGCTTCTCACTGCAACTGAGCGTCGTGGCCGAAGCGCTGTCGAGCAAGCTGGCGGTGTAGAGCAAGGCATCTTCGAAGCTCAAGTCTTCGATTTGAACACCGTGGGTGGGCAGGTAATGGTCGATGGCGCGGTTGAACGCGGCGCGGGCTTTGGCTGAGCTGAGGGGTGGGTCGGGGACAATTTTATTCATTGTTTAGCTACCTTTTAGATTCAGGGAGCCGAACCTTTCGCGACTAAACGTAGGGTGGCGGCTGTACGCAGGTTAGTCGACCGGCCCAAAAGGCAAAATCCGGCGCACCCGAGGGCGCCCTGCGCACAGCCACCATAGAACCTCATGGAGGGCCATGCGCCTTTTGGGATACCGGGCGACTAAACCCGATCACTGATGAGCAGTGACGGATCGCAGACTAGCCATCGATTCCAACAGGCACAAGGCGGCAGGGATTGTCTAGGAAACGTCCTGCAATTAAAAGGGACACGGCTTGCTGGCCCTTTACAAACCATGACCAAACGCCATCCACCGAGCGCTCAACAGTCCCGTGCACCGACAGCTCTGTTCTGCTCAACGTCCACGCTGTGCGGTGTAAAAACAGCAGGTAACAAACGCAACTTCTATTGAAGGAACTTATTCGATTGTCGGTACGACTCATTTGATTGCTGGTGTAAGAAGAATGCCAAGTGGCAAAAACACACCCGTGTCTGGCTCCCCCGTTCATTTAATTTAAATACACAGTGACAGGTGTTTAATTCACTGCCGTGCTTGGAGTGTTGGGGCTGTAAATATCCTGCAAAGAGTACCCTGATAATGAGTTTGCATTCGTTTCCATTAATACAAGCTGCCATCACGACCGCCCTGAATCCAGTGACTGATACACCGAGCTCAGATGCTGTTGGAACCGTCAGTTCCTCGGCAGGCGGCATCATTGCTGCTGTTGGCATTGCGCTGCAAGTGACAGTTGCTCCCGTGTCACAAGATGTTTTTTACAAGTCGGTCATTTATGGTGCAGCCAACGTTTCTCCGCCCACGGCGGTCTATACACAAGCTGAGCGGATGCAGCGAATCAATGACTATGCTGATCGTGTCGTCGCGTCGATCAATAACATAGAAAGTGGCAGCGAAGGCGAACGCAACATAAAATTCCAGCAGACCCGCCAATTCCTCGAGCCGGCGGGTTACTTCAGTGGTGGGTTACTGGCCGCAGGGTATGACCCGCATGAAAAAATCACGGTGACGTTCAATTCATACGTAGGCCGTGGAACCCCCGACACGTTGACCAACAGCACGCAGCGCACCTTCTTTGCATGGGAAATAGCCGCGGGTGCGCTGGCGCACGATAAAGTCGAGCGAGGCGGCCCGATCAACTTCCAATCGATGCATATCGAACAGCAGGATCGCAACAAGGTCGCGCAGCTGGAGTCGATGGGCAACAACCTTCAGCGTCATTGGGAAAATGAAGCCTCCGAGCCCATGCGCGACACTGCGGGAGCACTGGCGCACCGTTCAGGGAAAGCGGACGCCTATGGGGTACGGGGTACTTTGCAAAGCCTGGCTAATGACAAGGACGGTTTTGAACGGTTAAGTCATGATGCTCAAGAGGCCGTCAAGCGTACATTACACAGGAATGGGCAGGTCATTATTCCTAATATTTATGGCTATCCTCTGGCAGGGTATGCCTTTGTTCCGTTTCTCCCGTTTAACGGTAATGTGGAACGTAGACCCGATAAAGGTGTGATGATCGATCTGAAGAACGGCACGGTCACTGAAATATGGGACGAAAGTGACTTTGCGGGCTGGGCTAAAAAAAACCGTGATCATGTGCTGCGTAGTTTTAATGGCAGCGACAGGCAAGGCGGCAGAGATGCGCATTGGCCCAAGGCGGGTGATGTGCTGGATAATTTGATTGCGGGTAATCATTCCAGCTACCCTGGATATCAAAGTCTCACCAAAGATCAAGCGGTGCCCGTGTGGGAGACATTTAATTACACCCAATCGCGAGATACCGGTTATCGGTTGAAGTACGGCAACCTGAATTCCAGTATTGCCGCCCACTTCCAGACGCTGAATGCCAACAACGCAGTGTGGTCCGATCAAACTGAAGTGTTTGGCTCCTCGCAGCAAAATTGGAAGGCCGCGAAAGACCTATGGGGCAATACCTTCGGTTATTTTCCCGTCCTCGGCAACACGGGCAATATTGTCTTCGGCATCCATGACGCCATTGATGGTATGACGGCAGCTGATCGTCTTGGTGGCAGTGCTGCAGCGGTGGTATCAGCCTTGCAGCTGGCACACGAGCTGGCTCCAACCTTGGCAGCGGCTGCGTTAGCAGAAGTTCCCAGGGGGGCTACCTCAGCCCTGGCCAAACACTACACCTGGAGCCCGAACGCTCTGGAAAGCGACTTGGAACTGGTGCGAGCCCCCAAGGCTTCGGACGATAGCACTATAGTCTCGGCTGCGAACGACCACGAGCCTGGCAATAAGGTGCCGGGCGCAAACGATAATGAGCCGGGTAATAAGGCACCAAGTGCAAACGACAAAAAGCCTGATGTTTCAGGCCCCCGGCAAGGGGGTCATATCAACGAGCAGGCGGTGCCCGATGGCGAGCAGCTTATTGAAAAGGCGACGCGTAATGCAAAGGGCATTTACCAGGTCAAGGACGCAAACACCGGCGTAGACCAATGGTTTATCCGCTATACCGACGCAACAGGTGTACCTGGGGTGTATGAGATCAGGGGCGATTTCAAACTCAATGATGAGTATGTGCAGATCATTAATCGCAATACGGGTAGACCGATAATGACTGTATACGTTGATGGAAAAGGCGGGTGGGGGCGTGTTGCGCTCAGGGGAGGGGTGAACTCGCTGACGGACGGGCCACCGTTTGAACCTGTTCGTCTGAAGGAGCGTATTGCAGGTTCCACGATGCAGAAACCCGCCACGCCTGAACAAATAGTGGAACTTAAGAAACGCCCCAATGGAGTGTATACACTCATGACCCAGGATTCGAAGGGCGCCGCGCCTTATATGATGGATGGCGCATATGCATTCGTTGTACGTGCGGACGAACCCAACACGGTATACCTCGGTTCAATGAACGGTGGGCTCACTCCGGAAGGCAAGATCTACCCCTTCAATGCTCAGACTAATGCGGAGTGGGTGGAGGGACATTCGGCATTGGCTAACGGGCTGAGATCACTGAAAGGTGGCACGACCGATGTGCTGTTTGCAGGCACTGTTTACATCGAGAAGGGTGAGCCGACGTTTTGGACGAATTCGAGTGGTCATTACCAACCGCCCGCCGAATTACGCAGGACCAACCTTACCCCAACTGTTAAGAATCTACTGCCTGAAGGGCGGTTTGTGGAGGAGGACAAGCTGACGGCTGCCCAACAAAAATCGTGGCATGAAAGCACGCATATGTCGCACGAGGAGCAAGCTTTCAATGATGATTACATGAAAGAGAAGTTCGGTGTGGGTAGCTATTCCGATAGCAGCGACAACGAAATCAGTGACGATGACTGAAATACTTCATTAACACGCATAGGCATGTTGCAGTTCGAACGCTCCCAGCCCTGTGAACGATCTGATAAAGCCACTCACATGAGTGGCTTTCTTACGCCTGGGGTTCAGTGTTCATATCGAGCATTCTGTGGTGATACCGCGAGGGTTCAATTGACGGCGAGGGCTCAACCGTAGCGAGCGTTTTACCCCGTTGCCACGTCCTTTAGAACGTTGCCTTCACCTGCAGTCCGACAACCAGCGCGTTGTCGATGTTTTCGCCCGAAAACGCCCCCGGCTCAATAATGTATTGCACATCCGGGCGCACGGTCAGCCACGGTGTGGCCTGGTAGCCATAACTCAACTCAATCAACTGCTCGGCATTATTCAAGTTGGGGTAGTCCGTCCCCGCGTTAAACGCCGCCAATTCCTGCGCATCACGACTGCGCGGGTTTGGCACTGCGCGGCCATAACCCAGGACGAAGGTGTCGCGTGCGCGACCTTCAAACGGCTTGTACAGCACCACACCCGCGCCATGCTACTTTGTGAACGGCGAGGCCGCTTCACTGGCTGCCGAGTATTGGCCGAAGGCGTGCAGCACGCTGCCCGCAGACGAGCCAAGTAACTCAAGGACGCTGTAGATCAACTGTGGGAGCGGGCTTGCTCGCGAATGCGGCGTATCAGTCAACACATGTAGCGACTGGCACCCTGCATTCGCGAGCAAGCCCGCTCCCACATTTTTTACCGCGTTTCAGGTTTCAGGCACTCGATGGAGCGATCCACCGTGGTCTTGGCCATTTCCAGCAAATGCCACACCGCCAGAATCTTCGCCCGTTCGGGACTTGCAAGCTTCTCACTGCAATTGAGTGTCGTGGCCGAAGCGCTGTCGAGCAAGCTGGCGGTGTAGAGCAGGGCATCTTCGAAGCTCAAGTCTTCGATTTGAACACCTTGGGTGGGCAGGTAATGGTCGATGGCGCGGTTGAACGCGGCGCGGGCTTTGGCTGAGCTGAGGGGTGGGTCGGGGACGACTTTATTCATGGTGTAACTCCTCGTGTGAATTAGGAGCCAACACCTGTCGCGACTAAACGATGGGTGGAGGCTGTACGCAGGTTAGTCGACCGGCCACAAGGTAAATCCGGCGCACCCGAAGGTGCCCTGCGCACAGCCACCATAAAACTTCATGTGACCATGCGCCTTGTGCCATCCGAGCGACTAAACCCGATCACTGATGAGCAGTGACGGATCGCAGACTAGCCATCGATTCCAACAGGCACAAGGCGGCAGGGATTGTCTAGGAAACGTCCTGCAATTAAAAGCGACGCGCCTTGCTGGCCCTTTACAAATCATGACGAAAGGCCAGCAATGCACCGTCTTCGCCTGATGCATTGAGGCCCCACTGTGGGAGCGGGCTTGCCCGCGATAGCGCAGGGTCAGTCAGCGCTTCGGGCACTGATAGGCCGCAATCGCAGACAAGCCAGCTCCCACATTGTTTACCGCGTCAGGCCGCTAGAACACTGCCTTGACCTGCAACCCCAGCACCAACGCGTCATCGATGCTCTCACCCGAAAACGCCCCCGGCTCGATGATGTATTGCACATCCGGGCGCACCGTCAGCCACGGCGTGGCCTGGTAGCCGTAACTGAGTTCGATCAGCTGCTCGGCGTTGTTCAGGTTCGGGTACTCCGTGCCCGCGTTGAACGCGGCCAACGCCTGCACATCGCGGCTGCGCGGGTTCGGCACCGCGCGGCCATAACCCAGGGCAACGGTGTCGCGTGGGCGGCCTTCAAACGGTTTGTACAGCACCATGCCCGCGCCATACCACTTTGTGAACGGCGAGGCCGCTTCACTGGCTGCCGAGTATTGGCCGAAGGCGTGCAGCACGCGGCCCGCAGACGCGCTGGACGCCCACACCGCCTGGTCGATCAACAGGTAGTGGCCGCCGCGACCGCTGACGTCTTTGTTGCTGCCGATCCGCTTCACGTCGGAACTGTCGTAGTAATACCCCAGCTTGTATTCACCCGGCAGCGGGCCGGCGTGTTTGTAGACCAGCTCAATCGGCACCACGGTGCCGGTGGTGCGCTTGGGGTTCAAATGCCAGGCGCGGCTAGAGTTGCCGTTACTGTCCGGGTCGACGTTGAACGCCGCCACGCGCAGTTGCCACGACGGTGAAAAGTCGTATTTCACCCGCGCGCCCAGGCGTGCATTTGGGTAGTTGGTCCAGCCGCTGCCGCCGGACATGTTCAGCGGGTGCCCGCAGAAACCGGCGTTCATGAAGTTGCACAGGATGCCGCTGTCGAGGCCGCCGAGGTCGTTGCCCATCGCCATATAGCCCAGCTTGACGTTCAGCGCGGGAGTGAACAGCGTGCGCTCGTAGCTCAGTTCGGTGAGGCGCGTGTAGAGGCCACCGTAGTTTTCCTGGATCGGCAGGCGGTTGCCCACCAGGTCTTCGGAGGCGCTGGTGCCGCGCCGGTCGTTGATGGTCAGCTGGATGCGGTCGCCATTTTTGAAGCCGTAGAGCTTGCCCAGGTCGACCTGCACACCGAGCTTGATGTTCTGCGAGTAGCGCGCTGCGCGGTGCTGGCCGCCGTCGGCGTTGTAGGCGGTCTCGCCGCTGTAGTCGCCGGTAAAGCGCACGCCTTGCTCGTCGAGCTCACGGCGCAGGCCACCCCAGTCGCCGGTCAGGGTGGTGTCGTCGGCTTGAACGGGCAGGGCGGCAGCAAAGGCCAGGCCCAGCACCAGGCGCCCAAACGGTAGATGAGAAGTGGAGGTCATGCGGGATTTTCCAAACTGCCTGTGTAGAAGGAACGCGCGGTGCGGGGGCACCGCGCGAACAGAGGGTGGTTACGGCAGGGCGTAGGCGATTACGTAGTCGCCACGGTCAGTGGACTGGCGTGCGCCGCCGGCAGTGATGACGATGTATTGCTTGCCGGTTTTCGGCGAAACGTAGGTCATCGGGCCGCCTTGGCTGCCCACTGGCAGGCGGGCTTTCCAGACTTCATCACCGTTGCCGCTGTTGAAGGCGCGCAGGTAGAAGTCCTGGGTGCCGGCGATAAAGATCAGGCCACCCTGGGTCGACAGGGTGCCACCGAGGGTGGGCAAACCGACCTTGATCGGCAGGTGCATGCGAATGCCCAAGGGGCCGGTGTCTTCCACCGTGCCGACCGGCACTTGCCAGGCGATCTGCTGGGTCTTCATGTCGATGGCGGTGAGGGTGCCGAACGGCGGTGCCTGGCACGGAATGCCGGCCACCGAGAGGAAGCGGTTTTTGTTCACCGCGTACGGCGTGCCCTTGAGCGGCACAGCGCCCATGCCGGTGTTCAGCGCTTCACCGCCGGACGAGGCCTGGGCCTTGTTCTGCGACGGCACCATCTGGATCCACAGGCCCAGGCGCATGTCATTGACGAAGATAAAACCGTGCACCGGGTCAGTGGAAATACTGCCCCAGTTCATGCCACCCAGGGAGCCCGGAAAGCTCAGCGATTTATCGGTGCCCGGCGCGGTGTACAGGCCTTCGTAGCGCATGCCTTTGAAGTCGATACGGCACAGCAACTGGTCGTACGGCGTGGCACCCCACATGTCCGATTCGCTCAGCGTCTGCGCACCGATCTGCGGCATGCCAACCGATTTTGGCTGGGTCAACGAGTAAGGCTCGTTAGGGATGTTCGCGGCTTTGACCGGGACTTCCTTGACGTCGGTCAGCGGCTTGCCGGTGGCGCGGTCGAGCACATAAATCTGCCCGGCCTTGGTGCCGATCACCACTGCCGGCACGGCCTTGTCGCTGCCCGGCGGGGTGAAGTCGATCAGGCTTGGCTGCATCGGCAGGTCGAAGTCCCAGAGGTCATTGTGGACGGTCTGGTACACCCACTTTTCGGCGCCGGTGGAGGCGTCCAGCGCCAGCACCGAGGCGCCGTATTTGTGATTGAGCTGGGTGCGTTCCACGCCGTAGATGTCGGTGGATGAGCTGCCCATTGGCAGGAAAACAGTGTTCATCAGCGGGTCGTAAGACATCGGCGCCCAGCTGTTCGGCGTACTGCGCACATAGGTGCTTCCGGCGGCAGGGGCTTGCTTGTCTTGCGGGTTGCCCGGGTCGAAGGCCCAGCGCATTTGCCCGCTGATCACATCGAAACCACGGATCACGCCGCCCGGCATGTCGGTTTGCACGTTATCGGCGACACGCCCGCCAACCACCACGGTGGTGCCGGCGATCAACGGTGCCGAAGACAGTTGGTAGTAGCTGTCCGGTACATCGCCCAGGCCGGCTTTCAAATCGACTTGGCCATGGGTACCGAAGTCTTCGCAGAATTTACCGGTGTCGGCATCCACGGCGATCAGGCGTGCGTCGATGGTGTTGGTCAGCAGACGGCGCTGGCATTGCGCACCGGCAGGCACGCTGGCGGCAATGATCGGCGAGCTGTTCGGTTGGGTCGGCTGGGCGATCGGCGCGGTGGCGTCGAAATAGGCCATGCCGCGGCAACGCTGCCATACCGCCGACTTGGCGTTGACCTCGTTCTTCCACAGCTCTTTGCCGGTGTCGGCGTCCAGGGCGATCAGGTTGTTATGCGGCGTGCAGATGAACACTTTGTTGCCGATCTGCAGGGGCGTCAGTTGGTCTTCGGCACCGTTGCCGTCGCTGATGGCCACGTCGCCGGTGTGGTAGGTCCACGCCACCTTGAGCTTATTGACGGTGTCGCGATTGATCTGGTCCAGCGCCGCAAAACGGCTGCCGCCTTCGGTATTGCCATAGTGCGCCCAGTCTTTCTGTGCATCGGCTGCGGCGACCGGCGTGATGCCAGGGCCGGCGCCGGTTGGGGCCACGCTAGGGTGGGCGACGAACATATTGCCCGCCGCGACCGCTACGCCGACCGCCATCACGGCGGCGATGCCATACGCGCCGCGCGCAGGCCGGCCCACCAGCAGCGGATACACCAGCGCCACCATCAGGCCGATCACCGCAAACATGAACACCCGCGAGAACAGCGGCCAGAACACCAGCCCCACATCCGCCACCGCCCAGACAGCCGTGCCGACCAGGAAGGCGGCGAACAGCCACGCGCCAGCCGGTTTGCGACGCGCGATCAGCAAGCCGGAAATGGCCATGGCCACCCCGCCGATCAGGAAGTACCAGGAACCGCCCAGGCTGACCAGTTTGGCGCCGCCAACGGCCAGGGCCACGCCGAGCACCGCAATGACGATGCCCAGGCCCAGCAGCAGATATCTTGAGGCGCCAGCGGCGCGGGATGCTCGTTTCATGTCGACAGGACTCGAAGGTGAGTGACTAAAGGTCGAATGTTAGCAAGATAAGTAACTGGTTAGTACATTACGCTCGGTAATAGTCTGTTACAGGCTGGGTGATGATTACGTGAGTCAACTACCGGCGCAGCGCGCGGGCCCGCCACACAACATCCGGTCTCACTTCGACTATCTATTCCAAGGTCGGCGGCGCTGGCACTCGGCATTGTGGTGGTGATTGGGTGCAAGGCCAGCGGCGTTCGAGCGAGCTCAAGCCAAGGCATCACGCTGCATCGACTGCAGGTTCTTCTCGATGGTTTCGCAGATAGTCTCCATCTGGATCTGGTGTTCGCTGGAGTGAAACGGGCTTTGCAGGTCGGTGCCGATGCGTTCGATTGCCAGCAGCATGAAGCCCACCACCGTCGACGCCAGTGGGGTGAACCAGCCCAGGGACTCCACCAAACCTACCGGCACGATCAGGCAGAACAGCGAAATAAACAGCCGTGGAAAGTACACGTAGGGGTAGGGCAGTGGCGTGTTGGCGATACGTTCCATGCCGCCCTGGGCGTTGGACAGGTCCACCAGGGTCGATTCCAGCCGTGCCAGGCGAATGCTGTCCAGGTGGCCGGCCTTGTATTCATGCGCCAATAACGTCGCCGAGCTGGTAAGGATGTCATTGGCAAAGTTGTTGGTAGCGCCGTTGCGCGCGAACTCTTCGGCCGGGATAAACGCGCGCACTTCGTCCGGGCAGGGCTTGCCCCTGAGGTGCGCCGCCAGGCAATTCACGTAGGCCACATGGCGGCGCAGCAGAGTGGCTTTGACCGGGTTTACTTCGCCGTCCGCATCATCCAGCAGGGTCAGCACCTGGCGTGCAAAGCTACGTGAATTATTCACCATCGCACCCCACAGCGTGCGCGCTTCCCACCAGCGGTTATAGGCGCTGCTGTTACGAAAACTGATCAGCACCACCAGCGCCGAACCCAGCAGTGTAAGGGGCATCAGCGGCAGATTGATCTTGGTGGTCAGGAACAGCATGAAATCCACCGTGACGGCGACATCCCACAACAATAGCCAGAACAGGGACCAGCCCACATAGCCCATGGTCTTGATGACCAAGCGGTACTTTTTGATGATGGCGGCTTTCAAACGTGAACCTCGCGGCGGGCGATAAGCAACAGTGCTTAAGCTCGGACGCCCGTTTGCGGAGAAAGGTTCGCCTGGGGCCTGAATCGTTTAAGTTGCGGTGTATCAGGTTTCAAGCGCTCATCGAGAGGCGGGGGCGGTGGCGGCTGGCGTGATTATTTCGAAGCGAAGACTTTGTTGATTTTTACACTGCGAAAAACCCAGTGATTTGGATGACAGTGAGGGTTTTATTTCCCCGTTGCATAAGCGAGTCTTGAAAGGGCGATCCTGTTATCTGATCGAGGTGCCAACCACAAATGCCTCCTGACTCTTGAAATTCAAGATGCGCCTGGCGGCAGACA
Source organism: Pseudomonas sp. M5A4_2d (assembly GCF_053345295.1). Classification (NCBI taxonomy): domain Bacteria; kingdom Pseudomonadati; phylum Pseudomonadota; class Gammaproteobacteria; order Pseudomonadales; family Pseudomonadaceae; genus Pseudomonas; species Pseudomonas sp. M5A4_2d. Next base: position 197,877 of record NZ_JBKEZW010000006.1, read on the forward strand.
CTGCATGGTTGGAGAGCGCTTCCATGCGTGGCGATTGCAGGGCCCAGGCGTGCCAATACAACGCAACCTCGGTGAAATGGCCAGGGTCCAGATCCACCAGATCTCCACTTTTAAGCAAGGTACTGGCTTTCATCTGTGGAACCATGCCGTAGCCGAGGCCATGACGTATCGCCCGAAAGCGCGCTTCGGGGAGCGACAGGTAGTGGCTCGGAAAGGCATCTGCATGCAAGCCTAAGCGCGACTGTAAAAATTCTGACTGCAATGTGTCTTTGCGAGAGTAGGCAAGCACCGGTGCCTTGCGTGCGGCGTCGCGTGTCAGCCCTGACGGGAACCATCGCTCCTGAAACGCCGTCGATGCCACCAATTGGTAGCGAACCAACCCTAGCGGTTCTGCAAAGCAACCACGCATCGGCACTGGGCGCGTGCCTATGCAACCAATGACTTGCCCACTCTCCAACAGGGCGTACGTATGATCCTGATCATCGACCACCAGCTCCAGAAGAATGTTTTCGCTGATAAAAGTATCTGCCAATGCCGGGAAAAACCATGTGTTCAAGGTGTCGCCGTTGACGCCTATCACCAAGCGTAAATAGTCCTCTCCGTTTCCTTCTATATCGTTGAGTAGTTCTTCCTCCAGCACGGTCGCGCGACGGAGGTAATTCATCAACTTTCTCCCTACCTGAGTCGGCTCGCACGGCCGGCCCCGCACCACCACTGAACTACCCAGACGCGCCTCAAGTGCATGTATTCGCTGCGAGACTGCCGACGGAGTCACGTTCAGGTATTCCGCAGCCTTTTCGAAACTGCCACCTTCGATGACGGCCAGAAATGCCTGCATTTGCTTCGCATCGAGCTTCATTGTCAAACTCCTGATTAAGTATTTCTTATCGGTACTGAAATATACTTCGTTTAACTTCACTTTTACTTCGATGCATCCCATGATGGCCTCAGGGCGACAGACGGTGAGTTTCGCCCATGCAGTGCCCGACCCGATCGTCGTCCACAGTTGAAGGGCGGCGCAGTGGACGTGCTGGTTTACCGCAGGAGTTAACCATGAGATGTCTGTTGGTGATGTTGCTCACGTTGATGCTGTGTGCGTGCACAACATCGGTTCGTAATTGGACCAGAGTAGACGGGCGCACGACTGATAGTGCGCACGACAAGGCTCAGTGTCAGTACGAGGCCAAAGCAGCGACGGCAAGTTATCACTCTTCGCCTTCGGCTAATGACAAAACCTCCGGCATGGGCAATGCCGTGGGTGACGGGATTGTTATTGCGCAAAAACAGATTGAACTGATGAACGACTGCATGCGTTTAAAGGGTTATGTCGGACAGTAAAAAATAGACACAGGGTGGGCCGTTGATAGCCGCCTTGCTGTTCTATTGCGTTGTTTGCCAGTGGTTTGATGCCGTCAATGTTTTCCTGATTATTCAAGAAGAAGGTGTTTGGTTTCCAGCAAAGCACAGTCAAATTTATTTGTCAGTGCTCGCGTTATCGGCCGTCTTGACTTTGCATATATGTTTGTCATGGAAGTTTGCCTCCAAAGGACTTTAGAGAAAGTAGTTGTAAAAGGTGTTTAAAAATGAAAACCGAAAAAGTTCTGGTTCTGCGAACATGCGCTAATAATATGGCCGACCACTGTGGTCTGATCTGGCCTGTTTCAGGAGTGGTCGAATGCAAGTTTTGGGAACCCACCATCAAGCTTGAAAACGGGTTGGCTGGCGTATTGTGGGGGCAAGGCGCGAGTGCGCAGTTGAGCCCGCAGGCAGACGCGAAATGGGTTGTGTGTGAAGTGGCAGTGGGTGAGCTGATTTTCCTCGAAGAGGATGAAGGCGTAAAATTTTCGCGTGCTGAAGTTGTTCACGTCGGCACGCGAAGCAGTGCACTGGACTTTATTTATAACAATGCTTGCAAGTATGAAGCCTCCACGACAAATTTGATTGAGGCATTTGTTATTCCTGACGCGCAATCAGCGACGACGTCTGTCCTTCCCGTCCTGCCGGTTACTACTAACACTGCTCCCGATGTCGTCATTCGCCGTACCACTGTGCGTCATCCACAAACGCTGGAAACGGCCGTGTATGGCAGTACGCTCACTGGCGCTAATCAGAGCCAACTCATTGCCGGCTACGGCAGCACTGAAACTGCCGGAGACAGCAGCACACTTATTGCAGGCTATGGCAGTACCGGAACGTCGGGTTCTGATAGTTCGATCATTGCCGGCTACGGCAGTACACAAACCGCCGGCGATGAAAGCTCCCTGATGGCGGGGTACGGCAGTACACAAACAGCCAAGGTAGGCAGTGATCTCACCGCAGGCTATGGCAGCACCGGCACCGCCGGCTCCGACAGCTCGCTGATTGCCGGGTATGGCAGCACGCAAACGGCCGGTGGCGAAAGCTCCTTGACCGCCGGTTACGGCAGCACCCAAACGGCTCAGGTAGGCAGTGATCTCACCGCCGGCTACGGCAGCACCGGCACCGCCGGCTCCGACAGTTCGCTTATTGCCGGGTATGGCAGCACGCAAACGGCCGGGGGCGAAAGCTCTTTGACCGCCGGTTACGGCAGTACCCAAACGGCTCAGGTGGGCAGTGATCTCACCGCCGGCTACGGCAGCACCGGCACCGCCGGCTCTGACAGTTCGCTCATCGCCGGGTATGGCAGCACGCAAACGGCCGGGGGCGAAAGCTCCTTGACCGCCGGTTACGGCAGTACCCAGACGGCTCAGGTAGGCAGTGATCTCACCGCAGGCTATGGCAGCACTGGCACCGCCGGTTCCGACAGTTCGCTCATTGCCGGGTATGGCAGCACGCAAACGGCCGGTGGCGAAAGCTCCTTGACCGCCGGTTACGGCAGTACCCAAACGGCTCAGGTAGGCAGTGATCTCACCGCCGGCTACGGCAGCACTGGCACCGCCGGCTCCGACAGTTCGCTGATTGCCGGGTATGGCAGCACGCAAACAGCCGGGGGCGAAAGCTCCTTGACCGCCGGTTACGGCAGCACCCAGACGGCTCAAGAAGGCAGTGATCTCACCGCCGGTTATGGCAGTACGAGCACCGCCGGCTCCGACAGTTTGCTGATCGCTGGCTACGGGAGCACGCAAACGGCCGGCGGAGAAAGCTCTCTGACCGCAGGGTATGGCAGCACCCAAACAGCCCGCAAAGGCAGTGATCTCACCGCTGGTTACGGCAGTACAAGCACTTCGGGCTCCGACAGCTCGCTGATCGCAGGTTACGGCAGTACGCAGACTGCCGGCACAGACAGCTCCCTGACAGCCGGTTACGGCAGTACCCAAACGGCTCAAGTGGGCAGTGATCTTACGGCCGGTTACGGCAGTACGAGCACTGCGGGCTCCGACAGCTCACTGATTGCCGGTTATGGCAGCACGCAGACTGCCGGGGGAGACAGCTCCCTGACTGCCGGTTATGGCAGTACGCAAACAGCTCAATTGGGCAGTGATCTCACCGCCGGTTACGGCAGCACGAGCACTGCGGGCTCCGACAGTTCGCTGATCGCCGGCTACGGCAGCACGCAAACTGCTGGCACAGACAGCTCCCTGACTGCCGGTTATGGCAGTACGCAAACAGCTCAATTGGGCAGTGATCTCACCGCCGGTTACGGCAGCACGAGCACTGCGGGCTCCGACAGTTCACTGATCGCGGGTTATGGCAGCACCCAAACTGCGGGGGGAGAAAGCTCCCTGACTGCGGGTTACGGCAGTACTCAGACGGCTCAGGAAGGCAGTGACCTGACTGCCGGCTACGGCAGCACGGCCACCACCGGACCTGGCAGTATGGTGACTGCCGGTTACGGCAGTTCGCAGACCGCCGGTCACGCAAGTGCGTTGATTGCAGGTTATGGCAGCACCCAGACTGCGGGTTACAAAAGCATTCTGACTTCGGGTTATGGCAGCACTCAGACCGCCCAGGAAAGCAGTGATCTCATCGCCGGCTACGGCAGTACTGAAACCGGTGGTTACGACAGTTCGTTGATCGCCGGTTACGGCAGTACCCAGACTGCCGGTTACGGAAGCATTCTGACTGCCGGATACGGCAGCACGCAGACGGCACAAGAAGGCAGTTCACTCACCGCAGGTTATGGCAGTACGAGTACCGCCGGCGCTGACAGCTCGCTGATCGCAGGCTACGGCAGTACTCAGACCGCAGGACACGAAAGTACACTCACTGCGGGCTACGGCAGCACCCAAACCGCTCAGGAGGACAGTTCGCTGACTGCGGGATATGGCAGTACCTCAACTGCCGGATTCAACAGTTCATTAATCGCCGGCTACGGCAGTACGCAAACATCGGGATATGAGAGCACCCTGACTGCCGGCTACGGCAGTACCCAAACGGCCCAGGACAATAGCTCGCTCACCACGGGTTACGGCAGTACCTCGACTGCGGGTTATCAAAGTTCGTTGGTCGCGGGTTACGGCAGCACCCAGACCGCTGGCTATGAGTCTACGTTGACAGCGGGTTACGGCAGTTGCCAGACGGCTCAGGAGCAAAGTTGGTTAACTGCCGGCTACGGAAGTACATCGACAGCCGGCTATGAAAGCAGGCTGATTGCCGGCTATGGCAGTACGCAAACCGCCGGCTACAAAAGTACCCTGACCGCAGGCTATGGCAGTACCCAGACCGCCCAGGAAGAAAGCTCGCTGACGACCGGTTATGGGAGCACTTCAACGGCGGGCTACAACAGTACGTTGATCGCTGGTTACGGCAGCACTCAAACTGCCGGCTACAACAGCAGCCTGACGACGGGTTATGGCAGTACTCAGACTGCGGGTTACGGCAGTGTCATGACCGCGGGTTATGGCAGTACGCTAACTGCTCTGGACAGCAGTACGCTAACCGCCGGCTATGGCAGCACGCAAACAGCCGGGTTTAGCAGTTCGTTGATGGCCGGCTACGGCAGTTCGCAGACCGCCGGTTTTGAGAGCACATTAACGGCGGGTTATGGCAGTACCCAGATGGCGGAGCGCGACAGCACGCTCACCGCGGGTTATGGCAGCACCGGGATTGCAGGGCAGGACAGCTCGCTGATTGCCGGTTATGGCAGCAGCTTGACCAGTGGCACGCGCAGCTGTTTGACCGCGGGTTATGGCAGCACACTCATCAGTGGACTGCACAGTGTACTGACGGCGGGCTACGGCAGCAGTCTTACCTCAGGCATGCGCAGCAGCCTGACGGCGGGATACGGCAGCAACCAGATTGCGAGCCATAAGAGTTCGCTGATTGCGGGCCATGAGAGCACTCAGATTGCAGGGCACAAAAGTATGTTGATCGCCGGCAAAGGCAGTTCGCAAACAGCGGGTTCTCGCAGCACGTTGATCGCCGGCGCTAACAGTGTCCAGATGGCGGGCGACCGCAGCAAGCTGACTGCCGGTGCAGACAGCACCCAGACAGCGGGCGATCGCAGCAAGCTCCTGGCCGGCAGCAACAGTTACCTGACTGCTGGCGACCGGAGCAAACTCACTGCCGGCGACGATTGTGTACTGATGGCCGGGGATCGTAGCAAGCTGACGGCTGGCAAGAACTGCGTATTGACCGCAGGCGCTGACAGCCGGCTTATAGGGAGTCTCGGCTCGACGCTTTCCGGCGGAGAGAACTCGACACTGGTTTTCCGCTGCTGGGACGGTAAGCGTTACACCAACGTGGTCGTCAAGACGGGCATCGACGGTGTAGAAGCTGATGTTCCCTATCAAATTGACGAGGACAGCAACGTTCTGATCAAGGCTGAGGACAACAGCCACAGTGAGGCGGACCCGTCTCAGCTTCAGCCATGAAATTTCTCTCTAAAACAGCCTGAGGCCGAGTGCTGAAAACTTACCCCCCCAGGCGCTATCAATCATGCTGGTGAAGGGAAGCATGCCCGGGTTGACGCTGTGACAAGGCCCTGATGAAGGCCAATGCAAAACGCCCCGACTTGTTTGGGGCGTTTTGTTATCAATCGGCGACAGGCCGGTCGAGGCAGCGAACGCGGTGATCCTCGTAGTCTGCACTCTTCTTCAATGAATATGCAGTTGTGCATTTATATGTTTGCGTTAATGCATATTCACGCCTAGGGTTACCTCGAGCCAGATCGGAACGCGCCCTCGAATACGGGCATCCCGGAACGTCGATAGCTCAGCAACACCGCTGCACCTTTACACGCTGGACGCGTGTTTTCATTCATGGAGGATTGAAAAATGTTAACCCCTGAAACAACCCGATTCACCGGCGACACACAGCCCAACTGCCTGATCGGTCATCTGCTCGACCCGCAATTGGTCGAAGTCGAAGCGGCTCATCAGCCTAAGGCAATGGCTGCCGCCAGCCTGAATTTCAGCATGCAGAAACAAACCCAGACCAACTGGTGTTGGGCGGCTGTTTCCGCGTCGGTCGGCAACTACTACGGCACCGGGTCCTGGACCCAGTGCGGTGTCGCCAGCAACGCGCTGGACCGAAACTGCTGCAACCAGCCGGGACCGTGCAACGTCTACGGCTACCTGGATTCCGCCCTTCGGATCACGCGCAGTTACAACGGCATGAATCAAGGCTCGCTGCAGATGTCGGCCATCCAGAACCAGCTCAACATGGGCCGCCCCATCGGTTTGCGTTGCGCCTGGTACGGTGGCGGCGCGCACTTTCTGGTGATCTATGGCACCAACGGCAACTACCTGTTGATCGCAGATTCGATCTACGGCTATTCGACTCGCGCATTGAACTCGTTCCCCGGTTCGTACAACGGCGGCGGCAATTGGACCAACACTTACTTCACCGTAAAAAACTGAGGAGGGCTGCATCATGCAACTGACTTATCCAAAGGCGCCTTCCAACGGCGTACAGGTACTGCGTCCAGCGCTGCAAGCCGCGCTGCAAACCCAGGGCTTCGGCATCAATCGCCAATTCGCAGCCGCCGTGCCGGGCCAAATCAGGCTGAGCGAAGGCTATCGTGGCTACTCGCTCAGCCTGGAGGACCTGAGCCTCGGTAAAGGCCTGAAAGACGCTGAGGTCGGCGATTGGCATTACCTGGTATTTGCCGATGGCGCGACGATTGCCGACGCGCAATTGGCCGACGTACGCGGCCATGTCGAGTTCGCGTCGCTCAACCACGGGACGTTGGCAGCCGCGACGGTGGATGCGCTGAAGCTGGCGGAACAGTCGCCGCAATTGCAGGGTAAAACCGTGGAGCTGCGCGTGTTATTCATCTCGGCACTGCACGTTGTGGCCATCTGGCTGCACGCCGACGGCGAAGAGCTGCTGATTCCGATTGAGCCGACCCCCAAGGAACTGGCGGTCACTCAGTTGTACAGTGAGGCGGCGCTGCTCGCTTTGCTCAAGCCGGCGGCTGATCAGGCCCGTCAGCGCTTCGACGCAGACACCCGTGGCGAGTTGGGCAGTTGATAAAACCCTAGGGTAAGAAAACCCGGACAGTGTCCGGGTTTTTTATCGAAACGAGTCAGCTAACGCAGGTCCGTCAGGCGTGATAAGGACCCAGAGGCGGGCGGAGTAAAAAACTCACATAGGTTTTTTGAGATTATCTGGCGGGTTTTTTCTACTGGACTCAGCCAATGCTTTTTCTTTTTGCCACTGACGGCGCAAAGAGCGTATTTTCTGAAACGCACGCTGGGTGGTATTGATCCAGCCAGTGGGCCTGGGGTCTACCAGCATACTCAGCGCCCGCGCATAATCGAGTGCCAGGCCTGGCGTCCAAGCCATGGTTTGCGCGCGTTTACGGATTTGAATGGCCACCCATAATTCCGGCGTAGTGAATATTTTTCCCAGAATACGGTAGAGGCCGTAATGCCCCCAGATACGCCCTAAAGACCCTTCCAGAGCCGCTTCAAGCACCTGAATGACGCTGCTGGAACAATTGCGGTGCGTGAGGTTATAGGTGGTGTCTTTACGGTATGTCTCCCAAAAGTCATGCAAGTGCTGTGGGTCATAGTTACGCAGGTGTACTTGAACGGTAGACGGGCACCATGCCTGCGATTCCGTGAGGTAATCGGACTGAAACTCTCCCGGCATGTTGTTATCGTCGGTGGCCCGCAACAGGCGCATGAACTGGTCGGGCGAATGGTCGATGTCCTCCGCTGGGTAAAGGCTCACGTACAGCCCATCCGGCGCTTCCAGTGCGGCGTGCCCCGTTGATATCACCCCATTCTTGTCCACGGCGGCGATATACCGTTCTATCAACGGGCGGCGCACAACTTCAGCATTCGCTACACCGAGGGGCGTCCATATATGGACGATAAGGGCCTGGGCATTGTCGCCTGTCGCACTGTCCCGCTCGGTTGGCTTTTTGTGACTTGGCCCAGGAATGGGACTCTGCGCATCACCCTCCAGCGCAGGGTTGGAGACCATTCGGCGGGCGCGGCCAGCAACAAGCAACATATTCCAACCTGCAAAAAACAATCCCAGCCCGAGGCAGTAGGGGACCGTGCCGATATAGTCTGTCGGGTAGGGTTGAAAGAAGAAGATGGCCAAAGCGATTTCGACCCCGCCGCCGAACATTGCGATGCGCCAGGTTCGGTAGCGGACAACATAAGCGGACACGATCTGCAGTAAGCCGTCGGCTAAAAACAGCGTGCCGAATATCATCGAAAGAATAAAGTTGCCGTGGTGGTGGCCCGCCAGGATCAGTGATGCCGCCAGCACAAAAGAGAAGCCTTTGAGGTAGCGCAGCTTGCGCTGCCCGACGATCCCACTGTGAGCGACGATCAACGTCGCACTGCCTTCGAGCAACAATAACCAGGCGAAGGGGTTTATCGGGAAGTACAGTGCGTCATCCAGAGCATCAATAAACACGATGCTCCCGGCAAGGATGCCGACAACCCCAATGACTGTCAGCGTGCGCCAATATGACCGAAGGTAATCAACCCCTAATAGCAGTATGACAAGCCTGACCATTGCATCATCCTCTACCTTTCAGACAGGCGTGGAGGGCGCCACGACGTCATGAATGCCGTGGTACTGCGAGCGTCGTCTGCGCATGGCCGGTTCCTCGAACTGCCCCCCTGAGCGTAGACGATGGATTTACAGCGGGGTCAGCACATTCATCACGGTGTCCAGCGCCACGCGGGTGTCATCCAGCTGCACCAGCGAGGCGTGCCGGGCGCCGAGGGCGTCACGGTTCTGGATGGCGGTGAGGATGGCCTTGTGGCGGGGCAGGCTGAGGCCCTGGATGTCCGGGCGGCGGTTGGTGATGTTGATCGACTCGCGCAATGGCAGCGACAGCATGTTGCACATATAGGCCAGCAAATCGTTGCGAGTGGCGTCGGCAATCGCCCGGTGAAAGTCCAGGTCGGCCTGCAACAGGTCGTCGTGGGTCTTCGCGGTTTCCATGCCCACGTAGGCTTTTTCGATAGTAGCGATGTCTTCGTCGGTGGCGGTGGTCGCGGCCATGGCGGCGATTTCCGGTTCGAGGATGCGCCGCACACCGGCCAGGGTGTTGAAGAACTCACTGTGGGGCGTGGACTGCATCAGCCAGGACAACACGTCCGGGTCCAGCAGGTGCCATTTCAAGCGTGGCCGCACCACCGCGCCCACCCGTGGCTTGGAATACACCAGGCCCTTGGCGCTGAGCACCCGCGTCGCCTCACGCAACACCGAGCGGCTGACCTTGTACTCCTCGCAGAGCGTGGCCTCCATGGGCAGGCGTTCTTCGGGTTTGAAGCGGCCGGAAACGATGTGCATGCCCAAGTCCTGAACGATCTGGGCATGCATGCTCTTGCGCGGCTTGGGCGGCTGGTGATCCATAACGAACGGGAGGCTCTGGCTAAATAGGCGGCATCATAGCATCCCAATTAGTGGGAATGACGCGGGACTTCAGCCCCACGGCAGCCCACCAGGAAGTCAAAGTCGCAGCCTTGGTCCGCCTGCAGCACGTGGTCGATGTACAGCTGACGGTAGCCCCCGACGATCAGCTTCTGCGGTGGCGCCAGGTCGGCCATGCGCGCGGCCAGCTCTGCGTCGGGGATGTCCAGGTGCAGGCGGCCATTGGCGCAATCGAGTTCAATCCAGTCGCCTTCCTTCACCGTGGCCAGCGGGCCGCCGGCAGCGGCTTCCGGCGCCACATGCAGCACCACCGTGCCGTAGGCGGTGCCGCTCATGCGCGCATCGGAAATACGCACCATATCGGTCACGCCCTGGGCCAGCAGTTTGGCCGGCAAACCCATGTTGCCGACTTCGGCCATGCCCGGGTACCCCTTGGGCCCGCAGTTTTTCATGACCAGGATCGAGTTGGCATCCACGTCCAGCGCCGGGTCGTTGATGCGCGCCTTGTACATGTCGAAGTCCTCGAACACCACCGCACGGCCTCGGTGCTGCATCAGCTGTGCGCTGGCGGCCGATGGTTTGAGCACGGCACCCAACGGGGCCAGGTTGCCGCGCAGCACGCAGATGCCGCCATCGGCGCGAATCGGGTTGTCGAGGGTGCGGATCACTTCGTCCTGGCCATAGATCGGCGAGTCCTTGGTGTTCTCGCCCAGGGACTTGCCGTTGACGGTCAAGGCATGCGGGTGCGGGATCAGGTTGGCTTCGCCCAGGCGGCGCAGCACGGCAGGCAGGCCGCCGGCGTAATAGAACTCCTCCATCAGGAAGCGCCCCGAGGGTTGCAGGTCGACGATGGTGGGTATGCCACGGCCCATGCGTGTCCAGTCATCGAGGTCGAGCTCGACGCCGATACGCCCGGCAATGGCTTTCAAGTGGATCACCGCGTTGGTCGAGCCGCCGATGGCCGCATTCACGCGGATCGCGTTTTCAAACGCTTCCTTGGTGAGGATCTTCGACAGCTTCAAGTCTTCGCGCACCATCTCCACCGCGCGCATGCCGGACATGTGCGCCAGCACGTAACGCCGCGCATCCACCGCCGGGATCGCCGCGTTGTGGGGCAGGGAAGTGCCCAGTGCCTCGGCCATGCACGCCATGGTCGACGCGGTGCCCATGGTGTTGCAGGTGCCCGCCGAGCGCGACATGCCACCCTCGGCCGCGAGGAAATCGTCCAGGGTAATCGTGCCGGCCTTGACCTGTTCGCTGAGCTGCCACACCACGGTGCCCGAGCCGATGTCCTGGCCCTTGTGCTTGCCGTTGAGCATCGGCCCGCCGGTGACCACGATGGCCGGCACGTCGCAACTGGCCGCGCCCATCAGCAAGGCCGGGGTGGTTTTGTCACAGCCGGTCAACAGCACTACGCCGTCGATGGGGTTGCCGCGAATGGCTTCTTCCACATCCATGCTCGCCAGGTTGCGGGTGAGCATGGCGGTGGGGCGCAGGTTGGATTCGCCGTTGGAGAACACCGGGAATTCCACGGGGAAGCCACCGGCCTCGATCACTCCGCGTTTGACGTGCTCGGCAATCTGGCGGAAATGCGCGTTGCACGGGGTCAGCTCAGACCAGGTGTTGCAGATACCGATGATCGGTTTTCCGTGGAACTGATGGTCGGCGATGCCCTGGTTCTTCATCCAGCTGCGGTACATAAAGCCGTTCTTGTCGGCGGTGCCGAACCACTGGGCGGAGCGGAGGGCGGGCTTTTTATCAGGCATGATGACTTCTCTTATTGTATGACTATATGTTCTATATGTGGCTAAACATAAGCGCAAAATCGAGGCTTTGGAAGTGTTGTTTTGTAAATAGTCCTACTATATAGTCCGTCTTAACTGAGGCATGGCCCTGGCGGATTTTCGCGAGAGGCAGCCCCCGAGCTTCTATAAAAACAACAATCGGAGATCGACCCCATGAGCCAGGAACTGCGGCTTATTCGGCGCATCACGCTGAAACTGATTCCCTTCCTGATCCTGCTGTACCTGGTCGCCTATGTGGACCGCTCGGCAGTGGGCTTTGCCAAGTTGCACATGGGCGCCGACGTCGGTATCGGTGACGCCGCGTATGGTTTGGGCGCGGGGCTGTTCTTCATTGGCTACTTCCTGTTCGAGATCCCCAGCAACCTGATGCTCGACCGCTTCGGTGCCCGGCGCTGGTTTGCCCGCATCATGCTCACGTGGGGCGCCATCACCATCGGCATGGCATTCGTGCAGGGCCCCCACAGCTTCTATGTGATGCGCTTTTTGCTCGGTGCGGCGGAAGCCGGGTTCTTTCCGGGCGTTCTCTACTACATCACCCAATGGTTTCCGGTGCGCCATCGCGGCAAGATTCTCGGGCTGTTCATCCTGTCCCAACCCATCGCGATGATGATCACCGGCCCGGTGTCCGGCGGCTTGCTGGGCATGGACGGCATTCTTGGACTGCACGGCTGGCAGTGGCTGTTTATCGTGATCGGCACCCCGGCGCTGCTGCTCACCTGGCCGGTGCTGCGCTACCTGCCGGACGGTCCCAAACAGGTCAAGTGGATGAGCGAGGACGAAAAGACCTGGCTCACCGGCGAACTCAATAAAGACCTGCAAGCCTACGGCCAGACCCGCCACGGCAACCCACTGCATGCGCTGAAAGACACGCGCGTGTTGTTGCTGGCGCTGTTCTACCTGCCGGTGACCTTGAGCATTTATGGGCTTGGGCTGTGGTTGCCGACGTTGATCAAGCAGTTCGGCGGCAGTGACCTGGTCACCGGGTTCATCTCCGCGGTGCCGTACATCTTCGGCATCATCGGCCTGCTGATCATCCCGCGCAGTTCCGACCGTTTGAACGACCGCTACGGCCACCTCGCCGTGCTCTATGTGCTTGGCGCCATCGGCCTGTTCCTCAGCGCCTGGCTGAGTGTGCCGGTGCTGCAAATGGCCGCGCTGTGCCTGGCGGCGTTTGCGCTGTTTTCCTGCACGGCGGTGTTCTGGACCTTGCCGGGCCGGTTCTTTGCCGGTGCGAGTGCGGCGGCGGGCATTGCGCTGATCAATTCGGTGGGCAACCTCGGCGGCTACATCGGCCCGTTTGTGATTGGTGCACTCAAGGAATACACCGGCACCCTGGCTTCCGGTTTGTACTTCCTGAGCGGGGTGATGGTGTTCGGGCTGGTGCTGACCGGCGTGGTCTATCGCCTGCTGGAGCGCAAGCACGTGCTGCCTGTCGACCAATTCGCCGCCAGCGCGCGTGGCGCCACACGTACTTAATCGAGGAGTCACTTCATGCGTTTAGTTCAGTTCGAGTTACGTAACGGCGAGCGCCGCGTCGGCGTGGTGGAAGGCCGCACATTGCGCGAAGTGCAGAGCGCCCGCAGCGTGCGCGAGTTGGCGCTGGCCGCTATCGAAGCCGGCGAGGGCCTGGCGCAACAGGTCAAGCGCCTGGGCCTGGGTGACAGCTACGACTACGCGGCCCTGTTGGCCGACCTGAAAATCCTGCCGCCACTCGACCACCCGGACCCTGCGCACATGTTGATCAGCGGCACCGGCCTGACCCACCTGGGCAGTGCTTCGGCGCGAGACAAGATGCACAAGCAAGTCGGTGACGACAGCGCGATGACCGACACCCTGCGCATCTTCAAATGGGGCGTGGAGGGCGGCAAACCCGCCGCCGGCCAAGCGGGCGTACAACCCGAATGGTTCTACAAGGGCGACGGCAGCATCGTCGTGCGCCCGGGCGCAGCATTCCCGGTGCCGCCGTTTGCCGAAGATGCCGGCGAAGAGCCGGAGATCGGCGGCCTCTACGTGATCGGCCACGACGGCAAGCCTTATCGCCTTGGCTTCGCCGTAGGCAACGAGTTTTCCGACCATGTGATGGAGCGCAAGAACTACCTGTACCTGGCTCACTCCAAACTGCGCAGTTGCAGCTATGGCCCCGAATTGCGCGTGGGCGAGTTGCCCCAGCACCTGGCGGGCACCAGCCGCATCCTGCGCGACGGCGAAGTGATCTGGCAGAACGAATTCCTCAGTGGCGAGGCCAACATGTGCCACAGCCTGGAAAACCTCGAATACCACCACTTCAAATACCGCCAGTTCCTCACGCCGGGCGATGTGCATATTCACTTCTTCGGCACCGCCACCTTGTCATTCGCGGACGGTATACGTACCCAGCCGGGGGATGTGTTCGAGATCAGCCAAGCCGAATTTGGCGCGCCGTTGATCAACACAGTCGGTAAGGCAGACGCGGTGTTCGAACCCGGCAATGTCATCAGCCTTTAAGGAGAACAACATGACTTCGTTCCTCGGCCACAACTACATCGGCGGCCAGCGCAGTGCCAAGGGCAGTGTCACGCTCAACAGCGTCGACGCCAGTACCGGCGAATCCTTGCCCCAGGCCTTCTATCAGGCCACGCCCGAGGAGGTCGACGCCGCCGCCCGGGCCGCCGCCGCCGCTTACCCGGCGTACCGCACGTTGAGTGCCTCACGTCGCGCGCAATTCCTGGACGCAGTGGCCGACGAGCTGGAGGCGCTGGGTGATGATTTCATTGAGTTGGTCTGCCGCGAAACCGCATTGCCGGCTGCGCGTATCAAAGGCGAGCGCGGGCGTACCAGCGGGCAGATGCGTTTGTTTGCCACGGTGTTGCGCCGTGGTGACTTCTACGGCGCACGTATCGACAACGCCTTGCCCGACCGCCAGCCGCTGCCGCGCCCGGACCTGCGCCAATACCGCATCGGCCTCGGCCCGGTCGCAGTGTTTGGCGCGAGCAATTTCCCCTTGGCATTTTCCACGGCGGGTGGCGACACCGCTGCCGCGCTGGCGGCGGGTTGCCCGGTGGTGTTCAAGGCCCACAGCGGGCATATGGCGACCGCCGAGCGCGTTGCCGATGCGATCATTCGGGCGGCCGAGGCCACCGAGATGCCGGCGGGGGTATTCAACATGATCTTCGGCGGCGGCGTCGGCGAAGCGCTGGTCAAGCACCCGGCGATCCAGGCGGTGGGTTTTACCGGCTCGCTCAAGGGCGGTCGCGCGCTGTGTGATATGGCGGCGGCCCGCCCGCAGCCGATCCCGGTGTTTGCCGAGATGTCGAGCATCAACCCGGTGATTGTCTTGCCCCAGGCGTTGCAGGCTCGCGCGGAAACAGTCGCCCGCGACCTGACCGCGTCGGTGGTGCAGGGCTGTGGTCAGTTTTGCACCAACCCCGGCCTGGTGATCGGCATCGCCTCGCCGCAGTTCACAGCATTCACCCAGCAAGTGGCACAACTGATCGGCGATCAACCGGCGCAAACCATGCTCAACGCCGGCACCTTGAGCAGCTACGGCAAGGGCTTGGAAAAACTGCTCGCACACCCTGGTATTCAGCACCTGGCGGGTAATGCCCAAACTGGCAATCAGGCGCAGCCGCAGGTGTTCAAGGCCGATGTGCGTTTGCTGATCGACGGCGATGAAGTGCTGCAGGAGGAAGTGTTTGGCCCGACCACCGTATTTGTCGAAGTGGCCGACCAGGCCCAACTCAGCAAGGCTTTGCACGGCCTGCATGGGCAACTGACGGCGACGATTATCGGCGAGCCCACTGACTTTGCGCAGTTCGCTGAACTGACGCCGCTGTTGGAACAAAAGGTCGGCCGCATCCTGCTTAACGGTTACCCAACCGGTGTTGAAGTGTGCGATTCGATGGTCCACGGTGGCCCATACCCGGCGACCTCCGATGCCCGTGGCACCTCGGTCGGTACCCTGGCCATCGACCGTTTCCTGCGCCCGGTGTGCTTCCAGAATTACCCTGATAGCCTGTTGCCCGACGCGTTGAAAAACGCCAACCCGTTGCGTATTCAGCGGCTGGTGGACGGCACGCCTTCCCGCGACCCGCTGTAACACGTACCTGAGAACCCTGCTCCAGGAGGCAACATGCCGTGTACCGCAGTCACCCCGCACCGTGCGCAGTTGGGCGAAGGCCCGTTCTGGGACGTGCCGACCCAGGCGCTGTATTGGGTCAATATCGCCGGCAAACAGGCGCTGCGCCTGATGGGCGGGCAATTGCAGGTCTGGCAGTTGCCGGAGCATGTTTCGGCATTCATCCCGTGTGAAAGCGGCGATGCGCTGGTGACGTTGAGCAGCGGCGTGTATCGCCTGAACCTGGCAACCGAGGCCTTGACCCTGCTCTGTGTCGCCGACCCGCAACCCGGCAACCGGGGCAACGAAGCGCGCTGTGATGCTCAAGGCCGACTGTGGCTGGGCACCATGCAGAACAACATCGGCGAGCAAGGTGAGGACCTGCCCATCACGCGGCGTTCCGGTGGCCTGTTTCGCATTGATGCCGACGCGCAGGTAACGCCGTTGCTGCATGGCCTGGGCATTCCTAACACCTTGCTGTGGAACGAGGACGGCACCCAGGTGCATTTCGGCGACAGCATGGACGGCACGTTGTATCGGCATTCGATCCAGGCGGATGGCCAACTCGATCCGGCACAGGTGTGGTTCGGTCCACATGCTCGTGGCGGCCCGGACGGCTCGGCGATGGACCGCGAGGGCTATATCTGGAATGCGCGCTGGGACGGCAGTTGCCTGCTGCGCCTGACGCCCGAAGGTGAGGTGGACCGCATCCTCGAACTGCCTGTCAGCCGGCCCACCAGTTGCGTGTTTGGTGGCCCCGACCTCACCACGCTGTATATCACCAGCGCCGCCAGCCCCTTGGACCATCCGCTGGATGGCGCGGTATTGGCCATCGAGGTCGATGTGCCAGGCAAACCCTGTCACCGCTTTGCCGGTTAAACCCAAGACTTGAAAAACAACAACAAGGAGTCACCCCTATGAATCGTCGTCGTGGTATCCGTTCCCTGTGCTGTGCCGCTGTCGCGGTGTCGGCCCTGAGCTTGAGTGGCCTGTTGCTGGCTGCTGAAGAAGTGAAGATTGGTTTCCTGGTCAAGCAGGCCGAAGAGCCCTGGTTCCAGACCGAATGGGCCTTCGCTGAAAAAGCCGGCAAGGAGCATGGTTTCACCGTGATCAAGATCGCCGTGCCCGATGGCGAGAAAACCCTGTCGGCCATCGACAGCCTGGCTGCCAACGGCGCCAAGGGCTTTGTGATCTGCCCGCCTGACGTGTCCCTCGGGCCTGCCATCGTTGCCAAGGCCAAGGCCAACGGCCTGAAAGTGATTGCGGTGGATGATCGCTTCGTCGACGCCAAGGGCAACTTCATGGAAGACGTGCCGTACCTGGGCATGGCGGCCTTCGAAGTCGGCCAGAAGCAGGGCGCCGCGATGGCGGCTGAGGCGAAAAAACGCGGCTGGGACTGGAAGGAAACCTACGCGGTGATCAACACCTTCAACGAACTCGACACCGGTAAAAAACGCACCGACGGCTCGGTCAAATCCCTGGAAGACGCCGGCATTCCCAAGGACCACATCCTGTTCACCGCCGCCAAGACCCTCGACGTACCGGGCAGCATGGACGCCACCAATTCGGCGTTGGTCAAACTGCCCAGTGGCGCCAAGAACCTGATCATCGGCGGCATGAACGACAACACCGTGCTGGGCGGCGTACGCGCCACCGAAAGTGCCGGCTTTGCCGCGGCCAATGTGATTGGCATCGGCATCAATGGCACCGACGCCATCGGCGAATTGAAGAAACCCAACAGCGGCTTCTTCGGCTCGATGCTGCCGAGCCCGCACATCGAGGGCTACAACACCGCGAAGATGATGTTCGACTGGGTTACCACCGGCAAGGAACCGCCGAAGTACACCGCCATGGACGAAGTCACGCTGATCACCCGCGAGAACTTCAAGCAGGAGCTGGAAAAAATCGGTTTGTGGAACTGATGCATTTCCTCGGCGGCCCCGGCAGCGGGGCCGCCTGATCCGTGTGACGAGGTGGTTATGCACGCGCAAGTACAGACACACAACGTCGCTGCCCGGTTGTGCTTTAACGGCATCGGAAAAACCTTTCCCGGGGTCAAGGCGCTGGACGGCATCAGCTTCACCGCCTACCCGGGACAGGTGCACGCCTTGATGGGCGAAAACGGCGCAGGCAAGTCGACGCTGCTGAAGATTCTCGGCGGGGCCTATGTGCCCAGCAGCGGCACGTTGCAGATTGGCGAGCAGGTAATGGCGTTCAAATCCGCCGCCGACAGCATCGCCTGCGGCGTCGCGGTGATTCACCAGGAATTGCACCTGGTACCGGAAATGACGGTTGCCGAGAACCTGTTTCTGGGGCATTTGCCGTCACGCTTTGGGGTAGTCAATCGCGGCCTTTTGCGCAAGCAGGCATTGGCGTGCCTGAAAGGCCTGGCCGATGAAATCGACCCTGAGGAAAAACTCGGTCGCCTGTCCCTCGGCCAGCGTCAACTGGTGGAAATCGCCAAGGCGCTGTCCCGTGGCGCGCGCGTGATTGCTTTCGATGAGCCGACCAGCAGCTTGTCGGCACGGGAAATCGATCGGTTGATGGCGATCATCACGCGCCTGCGTGACGAGGGCAAAGTGGTGCTCTACGTGTCGCACCGCATGGAGGAAGTGTTCCGTATCTGCAACGCCGTCACGGTGTTCAAGGACGGCCGCTACGTGCGCACCTTTGACGACATGAACGCGTTGACCCATGACCAGTTGGTGACCTGCATGGTCGGTCGCGATATTCAGGATATCTACGACTACCGTGCGCGCGAACATGGCGAGGTCGCGCTCAAGGTTGAGGCGCTGCTGGGCCCGGGCTTGCGTGAGCCAGTGAGCTTTGAGGTGCGCAAGGGCGAGATTCTTGGCCTGTTCGGGCTGGTGGGCGCGGGGCGTACCGAGCTGTTTCGGCTGCTCAGCGGGCTGGAGCGCGCCAGCGCCGGCCACCTGCAACTCTGTGGGCAACCACTGCAGTTGCGCTCACCGCGCGATGCCATCGCAGCCGGTGTGCTGCTGTGCCCGGAAGACCGCAAGAAGGAGGGCATCATCCCGCTCGCCAGCGTCGCGGAAAACATCAATATCAGCGCACGCGGTGCCCACTCTGCGTTCGGTTGGCTGTTGCGCGAGGGCTGGGAAAAGGGCAATGCCGACCAGCAGATCAGCGCCATGAAAGTCAAAACCCCGAACGCGGCGCAGAAAATCATGTACCTGTCCGGCGGCAATCAGCAAAAGGCCATTTTGGGCCGCTGGTTGTCGATGCCCATGAAGGTCTTACTGCTCGACGAGCCGACCCGTGGCATCGACATCGGTGCCAAGGCCGAGATCTACCAGATCATCCACCACCTCGCGGCGCAGGACATTGCGGTGATTGTGGTGTCCAGCGACCTGATGGAAGTCATGGGCATTTCCGACCGCATCCTGGTGCTGTGCGAAGGCGCCCTGCGCGGCGAACAACGCCGTGAACACGCCACTGAATCCAACTTGCTGCAGCTGGCCTTGCCACGCGGCCCGGCGAACTGAGAGATGACGATGACAACCCAACACAACGCGTTGCCCACGGCACGCAAACCCCTCGATGTGCGTGCGCTGCTCGATAACTGGGCAATGTTGCTGGCGGCGATAGGGATCTTTGTCCTGTGCGCCTTGCTGATCGACAACTTCCTCTCGCCGCTGAACATGCGTGGGCTGGGCCTGGCAATTTCCACGGTCGGTATCGCCGCCTGCACCATGCTGTTTTGCCTGGCGTCGGGGCATTTCGACTTGTCGGTGGGCTCGGTGATTGCCTGCGCCGGGGTCGTGGCGGCCATCGTGATGCGCGATACCGACAGCGTGATGCTGGGCATTGGCGCAGCGCTACTGATGGGGCTGATCGTCGGCCTGATCAACGGCATCGTGATCGCCAAGCTGCGGGTCAATGCGTTGATTACCACCCTGGCAACCATGCAGATCGTGCGCGGCCTGGCCTATATCTTTGCCAACGGCAAGGCTGTGGGGGTGTCCCAGGAGCAGTTTTTCATCTTCGGCAACGGCCAGTTGCTGGGGGTGCCGGTGCCGATCCTGATCACCATCGTGTGTTTCCTGTTTTTCGGCTGGCTGCTCAACTACACCACCTATGGGCGCAACACCATGGCCATCGGCGGCAACCCGGAAGCGGCGTTGCTGGCCGGGGTGAATGTGGACCGCACCAAGATCCTGATCTTTGCCATGCATGGCGTGATTGGTGCGCTGGCGGGGGTAATCCTGGCTTCACGCATGACCTCCGGCCAGCCGATGATTGGCCAGGGTTTCGAGCTGACGGTGATTTCCGCCTGCGTGCTCGGCGGGGTGTCGTTGAGTGGCGGGGTGGGCATGATTCGCCACGTGATTGCGGGGGTGTTGATCCTGGCGATTATCGAGAATGCGATGAACCTGAAGAACATCGACACCTTTTACCAGTATGTGATTCGCGGTTCGATCCTGCTGTTGGCCGTGGTCATCGACCGCATGAAACAACGCGGATAGCCCGGTTCTGTGAAGGTCAAAAGTGTGGGAGCGGGCAAGCCCGCTCCCAGCGTTTACTTGGCGGTGAACTTCAGGATGGTGTTTTGGCTGTAGGTCTGGCCCGGGTTCAGGCGTGTCGACGCAAACTTCGGCTGGTTAGGCGCATCCGGAAAGTGCTGGGTCTCCAGGGTGAAACCGCTCCAGTGCTGGTAAGTCTTGCCGGCCTTGCCCTTGACCGTGCCGTCGAGGAAGTTGCTGGTATAAAACTGCACGCCAGGCTCGGTGGTGTAGAGCTGTAAATGCCGGCCAGACGCTGGGTCGTGTACTTCAGCGGCGAGTTTTTTGATATCGCCCTGGGTGTCCAGCGCCCAGTTGAAGTCAAACCCGCCCTGTTTCGGCTCGGCGAATTTGAGCTGCGGATGGTCGTCCTTGATGTGCTGGCCGATCGGCGTGGGTTTGAGGAAGTCCATCGGCGTGCCCTTGACCGGCGCCAGTTCGCCGGTAGGGATCAAGGTGGCATTCACCGGCGTGTAGTGGCTGGCGTGCAAGGTCGCGACGTGCTTGAGGATGTCGCCGTTACCCGCGCCGGCGAGGTTGAAGTAACTGTGGTTGGTGAGGTTGAGCACCGTGGGTTTGTCGGTGGTGGCCGTGTAATCGATGTGCAGTTCGTTGTTGTCGTTGAGGCTGTACGTGACCTCGGTTTTCAGGTTGCCGGGGAAGCCCATCTCGCCGTCCTTGGACAGGTAGGTGAGGGTCACGCCGACCGAGTCCTTGCCCTTGACTGGCTTGGCTTGCCACACGTGCTTGTCGAAACCCTGTGCGCCGCCATGCAGCGAGTTGGGGCCGTCGTTGAGCGGTACCTGATAGCGCTTGCCGTCGAGTTCGAAGGCGCCGCCCGCGAGGCGGTTGCCAAAGCGCCCGATGGTCGCGCCAAAAAATGCGCTGCCGGCCTGGTAACCCTGTACATCGTCAAAACCGAGCACCACGTCCTCGGCCTTGCCGTTTTTATCCGGTACTTTCAGCGACTGCAACACGCCGCCGTAGGTGATGACCGTGGCTTGCATGCCATGGCTGTTGCGCAACACGTACTGTTCGACGGCGGTGCCGTCATTGGTTTTGCCGAAGGGTTTTTGCTCGCTGGTGAGGCCTGCGGCCTGGACACCGCCGCTGGCAATCATCATGGAAAGGGCAAGGCCGGAAAGCAGGTGACGAGGGTGCTTCATGGTCGAACTTCCTTTTGTTGTTTTCAGTGGAATAGTTCTACTAATGTGCGATATTTTGTCGATGGAACAGCAGATTTATAGCCTTTTACTGCCTTTTTGCAAAATAAAATAAGACTAATTGAGTGAGGCAATCGTTATATGAATATTCCGCAGGCTGTGTATCCCGACCTCAAGGGTAAGACCGTGCTGGTCTCTGGAGGTGCCTCGGGCATTGGCGAATTCATGGTCCGGGCCTTCGCCGCGCAGGGCGCCAGGGTGGGCTTTGTGGACCGCGCGCAAAGCCAGGGCGAGCGATTGGCGGCGTTATTAAGTTCCCAGGGGCACACCGTGCAATTCGTGCAGTGCGACATCACCGATGAAATCGCCTTTCAGGCAGCGATAGAGCGTTTCGAACACTCGCTCGGCCCCATCACCGTGCTGGTCAACAACGCCGCCAATGATGTGCGCCACACTCTGGAAGAAGTTGATTCGGCCATGTTCGACAGGTTGATCGCGGTCAACCTCAAGCACGCCTTCTTCGCCGCCAAGGCGGTGGTGCCGATGATGAAAAACGCCGGCGGCGGGGCAATCATCAATTTGGGTTCGGTCGGCTGGATGATGGCCTCTGCGGGCTACCCGGTATACGCGGCCAGCAAGGCCGCCGCCCATGGCATGACGCGGGCGCTGGCACGGGAGCTGGGCCCCAGCCGCATCCGGGTCAACACCCTGGTGCCCGGCTGGGTCATGACGGAAAAACAACTGGCGATGTGGGTAGACGACGCGGCCCGGGAGCTGATCAGCCGCAGCCAGTGCCTGCCGGGCAGTGTGCTGCCGGAACACATCGCCAATATGGCGTTGTTTCTCGCCTCCGATGTGTCGGCGATGTGTTCGGCGCAGAACTTTATTGTGGATGGCGGTTGGGTGTAGATCCGTTATTCGATCGGGTAGTTGCGAAAGGCCGGATGTTGCTCGAGCCGACTGGCATGGCGTTGCAGGTTGGGAAACGTATCGACCTCGAGCACCGTCGGCAGTTTGAGCTGGGTGAACGACCAGGCGACAGCGGCGGTCAGTGCAGCCTGGGTCAACGGTTCGTCGGTGGGTTGGGCGAGGTGTTTTTCCAGCAGCGAATAGGCCGCCACCAACTGCCCGGTCACGCGCTCGATCCACGGCTCGTGCAGTTTCTCCGCTGGGCGCAGGTGGTGTTCATAGACGATCTGCACGGTTTTCTCACACGCTGCCAGGGCCAACCCGAGCACTTGCAGCGCGTGGGCGCGTGCCTCGGCGTGTTGGGGCAAGAGCTTCTTGTCGGCCGGCGCGAGGGCTTCGAAATAGTCCAGGATCAGGCTGGAATCCATCAGCACCGTGCCATCCTCCAGCACCAGGCTGGGCGCCTTGACCACCGGGTTGATCCGTGCGAATTCGTTGAAGGTGCTGAACACGGACAAGGGTTCATGCACAAAGTCTACGCCGTACAACTCCAGGGAAATTGCCACGCGGCGAACGTAAGGCGAATCCAGCATACCGACCAGTTTCATGCAGCCTCCATTGCTATCAGGATCATTGGCTCAAGAGAGTAAGGGCGCTTGATCGGCGTGCGCAATGGCCTGACGCAACTGCCCATAGGCGCTCACCAATTGCTCCAGGCTGAACGCCAGGTTGCGCCCACTGGGGTTGGGCAATACCCATACCGATGCATCGCCCAATAATTGCGCTTGCAAGCCCCAGGCTATCTCGCGCTGGCCAGACAGCGCGCTGTAACCGGCCTTGCCGAGAAATGCCACGACGCGTGGCCGGTAGTGGCGGATTTTCTGCTCAAACGCTGCCGCCGCTTCCTTGAATTCATGCCGTGCCAACTCGCTCGCACTCGCCGTCGGGCGCTCCACGACAGTGGTCAAGCCGCAGTGGTAGTGCAGCAAGGTGTGACCGTCCTCGGGAAGTATTTCATGGGGCGTGAAACCGGCCAGGTGCAGGGTGCGCCAGAAGCGGTTGCTGCGGTTGGCAAAGTGCTGGCCGACCGCGGCAGAACCCTTGCCGGGGTTGATCCCGCAAAACACGACGGTCAGGTGCTCGGCAAGGATGTCTTCGAGTCGTTCGCTCATGTCGGGTCTGCCTGTAAATGGGTCAGCAGCCATTCGGTAAAGCGCCGCGCCTGCGGGGCATATTCGCTGTCACGATGGGTCAGCAGCGCCCAGTTTGGGCCACGAATGGTGGCATCTACCAATGGCGTGAGCAAGCCATCTGGCTGAGCAATTGGCTGATGGCCTAGGCACCGGCATCATGACCGAAAGCAGTTTGATCAACCGCAACCGCAACCCTGGCTGGAGCAAGGTTATCAATGCGATTGCAGCGGGCGGTGGTGGTATCCACTGCGTGACAAGCCATCAGCCGATGGCTTAGACGTCCTTGGCCAACAGGGGCTGGCACACTCGGCGGAGGCGATAACGTCCAGGCCCGGTGCAGTTCACGCAGGCGCACCTGCAAAACCCGCAATTACGCGCTAATGTGGGCCTGATCAAGGCGCTGGGTGGCGGCTGGAACGTGGCCCGATTGGCTGCGTCGAACCGTATTGAAACCAAGGAGAATTAAGCATGACCGATTACGTACCCCCGAAGGTGTGGACCTGGGACACCGAAAGTGGCGGCACCTTCGCCAGCATCAACCGGCCCATTGCCGGTGCGACCCATGACAAGGCATTGCCGGTCGGCAAGCACCCGCTGCAACTGTATTCCCTGGCCACGCCCAATGGGCAGAAGGTCACCATCCTGCTGGAAGAACTGTTGGCCCTGGGGCATACCGGTGCGGAATACGACGCCTGGCTGATCAAGATCGGCGATGGTGACCAGTTCGGCAGCGGGTTTGTTGCGGTCAACCCGAACTCCAAGATCCCGGCATTGATGGACCATAGCGCTGACACACCGATTCGGGTGTTTGAGTCTGGTGCGATCCTGCAATACCTGGCGGAGAAGTTCGGGGCGTTTTTCCCGACTGAGCCTGCGGCCCGTGCTGAGTGCCTGTCGTGGCTGTTCTGGCAGATGGGCAGCGCGCCGTATCTGGGCGGGGGCTTCGGGCATTTCTATGCGTATGCCCCGAGCAAGATGGAGTACCCGATCAATCGGTTTGCGATGGAAACCAAGCGCCAGTTGGATGTGCTGGATCAACGCCTGGCGGTGAGTGAGTACATTGCCGGGGATGAATACACCATCGCCGATATTGCGATTTGGCCCTGGTACGGTGGCTTGGTTAAAGGCCGCTTGTATGGGGCGGCAGAATTCCTTTCGGTGCAGGATTACACGCATGTGCTGCGTTGGGCTGAAGCGATTGAAGCGCGACCGGCGGTGCAGCGCGGGCGCAGGGTGAATCGGGTTTCCGGGGAACTTGCGGAGCAGTTGCCGGAGCGGCATGCCGCAAGCGACTTGGACTGATTGCAGTCACCCTGGCGGCCTTCGGGCCGTCCTTTGCGATTGCCAGGGCGTATGGCCGACCAGCTCGGAGCGCTGGCCGACCGCACACCTGCGGCTTAGCTCAATGCGTCTTAACTTAACAGCCCGGTGCTGACTGCGACGATCAGGAAGATCCCCAGCAGCGCGCGGTAGATCACGAACGGCCAGGTGGAGAACCGCTCCAGGAACTTCATCAGGCCCCAGATCGCGAAGAACGCCGAGAC
Organism: Pseudomonas sp. M5A4_2d; assembly: GCF_053345295.1. Classification (NCBI taxonomy): domain Bacteria; kingdom Pseudomonadati; phylum Pseudomonadota; class Gammaproteobacteria; order Pseudomonadales; family Pseudomonadaceae; genus Pseudomonas; species Pseudomonas sp. M5A4_2d. The sequence continues at coordinate 222,872 of NZ_JBKEZW010000006.1, forward strand.
GCTGGCAACCACCAGGCCGAAGATCAAGTGCGACCAGGCGTGAGCGGGCAGGTCGGCGTGCAGCAGCACCCACAGCTCTTTCAAACCGGCGAGGGCGATGGCCGGCAAGCCCAGCAGGAAGGAAAAGCGCGCGGCTTCTTCACGTTTGAAGTTGAGGAACAGTGCGGCGGTCAGCGTGGAGCCCGAACGCGAGACACCGGGAATCAGCGCGCCAATCTGTGCAATGCCGACAATCAGTGCATCGCGCAGGCGCATTTCGCTCATGTCCCGCGTGTGGCGTGCCCGCACTTCGGCGACTGCCAGCAACACCGCCATGACGACACAGGAAATGCCGATCACCATCAGGCCGCGCAACGGCGAGTTGCAGGTGTTGAGGGTCGAGGACAAGGCCAGCCCGGCAATCCCGATCGGGATGGTCGCCAAAACAATCGCCACCGCCAGCTTGAACCACCGGTCGTTGTAGTCACCCCGGCGCACCGCGCTGATGCTACCCGTGGTCACCTGGCGCACATCGCGCCAGAAGTAACTGACCACCGCTGCCAGCGCCGCCAACTGCATCGCAGCCGAAAACGCCGAGCCCGGGTCTTGCCAGCCGAGCAGGGCAGGCACCACGCGCATGTGGGCAGTGGACGACACGGGCAACAGTTCGGTAATGCCCTGGATCACGCCCAGGATGAAGATCTGCAGGTAATCCAGGGAAGCAAAACCCACATCCAGGCCGGCGGAACAGACGTTTGTCAAAGTACATGTCCTTGAAAAAATAGGGGAGAGCGAGCAAAGTTTATTCTAAATGTTTCAGGATTTTGGACGGGCCCCGACAAATCCGCAATCGGTTCAGCAAACAGAAAGGTTAGGCAATGTATTGGCCTGCCGCCGTGTTTTGTGAACAATGGCGCCCTGCTTTTTCTGACCGAGAGCCTCATGCCTGAAACCACCGTCGAATTGATCCAGACCGGCCCCGAAGCGTCTGAGCTGATCCGCAATCTTTACCAGTACTACGCCTACGAGTCGTCGGACTGGGAGCAGGAAGATGTGGAGGCGGACGGCCGTTTCTACATCCATGACGAGCACCTGACGCGCTATTGGCAGGACCCGCTATGGAGCGCCAATCTGCTGCTGGTCGATGGGTATATCGCCGGCTTCCTGTTGATCGAAGGCAGCGAACTGCCCGGCATCAATGCCCTGGAACTGGCTGACCTGTTCATCCTCAAGCGCTATCGCCGCAAAGGCATCGGCCGCGCCATCGCGACCCAGGTGTTGAGCAGCGGCCAGAACAATTGGCTGGTGCGTTTTTACGATCAGGATGAAGTGTCCCAGGCGTTCTGGCGCGCCGTGCTGGACGACCTGCCACGCCCGGCGCAGACCATTGAGCTGGATGATGACCCGCAGTTGGTGAATTACTTGATTACGCGGGCGGCGCTGCATTGAACGCTTGCTGCATCGCCTGAGGCGGCTGCCCGAACGCGCGCAGAAACGCCTGGCGCATACGCTCGCGATCACCGAAGCCGGTTTCGCGGGCCACCACTTCGACCGGGTGACGGCTGGTTTCCATCATTGCCCGGGCGGCTTCCACGCGCAGCGATTCGATGGCCTTGGCGGGTGTTTGCCCGGTTTCTTCGCGAAACACTCGGCTGAACTGGCGCGGGCTGAGCCGGGCCACATCGGCCAGGGCCTCCACTGACAGGTCGTGGGTCAGGTTTTCGCGGGCATAGGCCAATGCCAGTTGCACGCGGTCTGACTTGGGGTCCAGTTCCAACAAGGCCGACAATTGGGATTGCTCACTGCCTCGACGTTGGGCAATCACCAGTTTGCGCGCAATACGCCGGGCGAGGTCGCTGCCCAGGTCGGCTTCTACCATCGCCAGTGCCAGGTCCACGCCGGCGCTCATGCCGGCGCCCGTCCATACCTGGCCGTCGACCACGAACAACTTGTCTTCTTCCAGGTGAATATCCGGGTAGCGTTTGCGAAATGCGGGCGCGTGAATCCAGTGGGTGGTGGTGCGCTTGCCTTCCAGCAGGCCCGCTTCGGCCAGCACGAAGATGCCCATGCACAAGGAGGCGACCCGCCGTGATTGAGCGGAGGCGGCCTTTACCAGTTCCAGCAGGTTGGCCTCCGGCAGACGAAACTCCAGATAGCCGCTGACAATCAGCGTGTCATAGCCCTGCGGCCGGATGGGCGTGGTATTCACCGAAAAGCCCTGGGACGTCATGACGGCACCGCCGCTCTCCGAAACCAGGTGGAACTCATAGGCCGACTCACCCCTCAGCAGGTTCGCGCACTCGAACACCGAACCCAGGCTGAGGCTCAGGGACTGGAAGTTCGGGTAAACCATCAGCGCAACGCTGTGCATCGTCATTCTCCAAGGGGGCGGGAGAGCGGATTGTCGGCGGGTGTCGGCGAAACGGCAACCGACTTTGCGTCATGTCCGGAATCCTTGCGGATATGACATTGTTGAAGTTTTTCTCGACGCCTAACATTCCCTCAACGAACTAGACGACTGGTCTAATCGGACGGGAAGAACAATGAATAACGACACTAAAAGTACAAGGCAGGCAATCCTGGATACGGCGCAATTAATTGTCGGCCGCAAAGGGTTTTCTGCGGTGGGTTTGAACGAAATACTTCAAGCCGCTGAAGTACCGAAAGGCTCGTTTTATCACTACTTCAACTCTAAAGATGCCTTCGGTGTTGTCTTGCTGGATACCTACTTCGATCACTATGTGAAGGGCATTGAGCAACTGTTCCAACAACCCGAACTGTCCGGCTGCGCCAAATTGATGCGCTATTGGCAAACCTGGGTCGACAACCAGACCGGCTGCACCGATGCGGGCAAATGCCTTGCCGTCAAACTCGGTGCCGAGGTGTCAGACCTTTCAGAGCCCATGCGTTTGGCCCTGGATCGAGGCACCGCACGTACGATTGCTTTGCTTGCGCAAGCCTTGCTGCAAGGCGTCGAAGACGGCTCGCTGACGGTTCAGCAACCCCCGCAACGCCTGGCCCAACGCCTGTATGCGCTGTGGTTGGGGACCAGCGTGATGAGCAAGATCACCCGAACATCCGCGCCGTTTGACGAGGCGCTGCTTTTGACCCGACACCTGTTGGGTTGCCCTGCACACACCGACGCTTACACCTACTGAAACCCATCGATCGAGGCACTGGAAAATGAAAGTATTAATGGTACTGACCTCTCACGACCAGCTTGGCGATACCGGCCGTAAAACCGGCTTCTGGCTTGAAGAGTTTGCGGCTCCCTATTACACCTTCAAGGACGCCGGGGCCGAGCTGGTGCTGGCCTCCCCAGCGGGCGGCCAACCACCGCTGGACCCAGTCAGCGACCAGCCTGACGCGCAGACCGAGCAAACCCGACGTTTCGCCGCTGACCCGGCTGCGCAGCAGGCCCTGGCCAACACCGTCAAGCTGGACACGGTCAACGCCGATGACTTCGACACCGTGTTTTACCCAGGTGGGCACGGGCCGCTGTGGGACCTGGCGGAATCGAGCACGTCCATCGCGCTGATCGAGTCCTTCGAGCGTGCCGGCAAGCCCATCGGCTTTGTCTGCCATGCGCCCGGCGCACTGCGTCACGTCAAGGCCGTCAATGGCGAGCCGTTGGTCAAGGGCCGTCGCGTTACCGGCTTCTCCAACGCTGAAGAGGCTGCGGTGGGCCTGACCGATGTGGTGCCGTTCCTGATCGAAGATGATTTCAAGGCACTCGGCGGCCACTATGAAAAGGGCGCCGATTGGCAATCCTTTGTACTTGAAGATGGTTTGCTGGTGACCGGGCAGAACCCTGCCAGTTCCAGTGATGTGGCTAAAGCACTGCTGAAACTCACCGCATAACTTAATTAAAACGCTTCATTCATTGACGGCTCTCAAGAGCCGTCAATGCGTTAGCGCGCCTTGAATTTGGAAGTTCTTAGATGACGAGTAGTTTGAATACCCCAATAAAACTGGGTCACCACACCTTGAACAACCGCGTTGTGCTGCCGCCGTTGACGCGCCAGCGCAGTGCCCAACCGGGTGATATCGCGACCGACTTGATGGCCGAGTATTACCGCCAGCGCGCCACCGCCGGTTTCATGGTCAGCGAAGGCACGCAGATCGAGCCGCGCGGCCAGGGTTACGCCTGGACGCCCGGTATCTACAGCCCGGCGCAGATCGACGGCTGGCGCAAAGTGACTGACGCGGTACACGCCGACGGTGGGGTGATCTTCGCCCAGCTGTGGCATGTCGGCCGCGTGTCCCACAACGCGCTGCAGCCAGAAGGCGCCGCACCGGTCGCGCCGTCGGCTATTGCAGCAGAGCAAGCAAAGGCCTTTATCGAAACCGGGCCTGGGGTTGGCGAGCTGAAACAGCCGCCTGTGCCGCGCGCCTTAAGCGTGCTCGAGATCGAGGAGTTGGTGGGGCATTACGCCCAGGCCGCGCGCAATGCGTTGGACGCCGGGTTTGACGGGGTGGAAATCCACGCGGCGAATGGTTACCTGGTCAACCAGTTCATCTCGGCCCACGCCAACCAGCGTGATGATGAATACGGCGGCTCGCTGCACAACCGCCTGCGCTTTTTGCGCGAGATCGTCGAAGCCGTGACGGCCGTCGTCGGGCCGGAGCGTCTTGGTGTGCGTTTTTCACCGTTGTTCAGCGGCACCGACCAGGACCGCGTGTATATCGGCCTGGTGGAAGAAGACCCGCATCACACCTACATCGAAGCGATCAAGGTGCTGGAAGCGTCGGGCATTGCCTACGTGTCCATCGCTGAAGCCGATTGGGACAACGCGCCTGACCTGCCTGAAACCTTCCGCCAAGCGGTACGCAGCACCTTCAGTGGCCGGATCATCTACGCCGGGCGTTACACCGCTGAACGCGGTGCAACACTGGTGGAAGCCGGGCTGGCAGACCTGATTGCATTCGGACGCCCGTTCATTGCCAACCCGGATTTGCCGCAGCGGCTGTTTAACGGCTGGCCGCTGAACCCGCTGCGCGCCGAGGGCATGTACGGCGGTTCGGAGCAGGGCTACATCGATTACCCGGTGTACGCCGAGTAATCACTCCACCCGCAACACAATCTTGCCAATGTGGTCGCCGCCTTCCATCCGCGCATGGGCCTGGGCGGCGTCGGTGTATTCGTACACTTTGTCGATGATCGGCAGGCATCGCCCGGCGGACAGCACCGGCCACACGTATTCGCGCAGTTGTTCGGCAATCGCGGCCTTTTCGTCCTGGGTGCGTGCGCGCAGCAGCGAGCCGGTGATGACGGCGCGTTTGCCGAGGATGGTCAGCAGGTCGACGTCATTGGCCTTGCCGCCGCCGAGGAAACCCAGCATCACCAGGTGCCCGTCCATGGCCAGGGCCTTGAGGTTGTTGTTGAGGTACGAGGCTCCCATGATGTCCAGGATCACGTTCACGCCTTTGTCGCCGGTCTTCTGTGCGATGACCTCGGCGAAGTCCTGCTCGCGGTAATTGATTGGCTCTGCGCCCAGCTTGGCAATCGCCGCGCATTTGTCGGCACTGCCGGCGGTGGCAAATGCCTGAATCCCGTACTCGCGGCAGAGCATCAGCGCGGTGGTGCCGATGCCGCTGGTGCCACCGTGGATCAGCACGCTCTGGCCGGTGTGCGCATCGCCAAGGCCGAACAGGTTGGCCCAGACGGTGAAAAAGGTTTCCGGCACGGCAGCGGCTTGAATCCAGTCCATACCCTCGGGGATCGGCAGGGCCTGGCTCGCAGGCACGGCGCAAAACTGCGCATAGCCACCGCCGTTGGTCAGGGCGCAGACCTTGTCGCCCACGCTGTAGTCGGTCACGCCGTCGCCCAGTGCGACCACTTCACCGGCCACTTCCAGGCCGGGGATCGGGTTCATGCCGGGTTTCATCGGGTACTTGCCGGCGCGCTGCAGGGCGTCAGGGCGATTGACCCCGGCGGCATGCACGCGAATCAGGATTTCACCAGCGCCTGCCACGGGCACGTCGGCTCGGCGTGGTTGCAGGACTTCCGGGCCGCCGGGGGCGGTGATTTCGATCAGGGTCATTTCTTTGGGCAGGGTCATCGTGCAATTCCTTTAACCGGGAGCGTATGGAGTGGGACCACAGTACGCGAGCGTTGATTCAACCGGAACGCTGTCATGTCAGCACATGCCTGCAAGTCTACCGGCGTCTGTGCCGACACAATCGCACCGGCTCCGGCGCACAGGCGCCGGGGGATTCTACGGGGACAGGCATTTATGAACGAATCAAAGTACCAGGCTCTGGGGCTGTTGTTTCTGCGCGTCAGCGGCGCGGTGTTTCTGATGTGGGTACATGGTTTGCCCAAGCTGCTGCACTACAGCGACCAATTGGCGTTGATCGAAGACCCGTTTCACCTCGGCGCCCACGTCACGCTGTGCCTGGCGATTGTTGCCGAAGTGCTGTGCCCGCTGCTGATCATCGTCGGTGTGCGGGTGCGCCTGGCGTGCTTGCCGATCCTGGCCGTGCTGTGGGTGGCCTTGCTGGTGGTGCATCCGCAATGGACTTTGTTTGAGGGGCAGTTTGGCTGGCTGCTACTTATTATCTTCACCAGCATTCTGATCGCAGGACCGGGTCGGTTGGCGCTCAGCCAGCGGTATGCCTGAATAAAAAAAGGCCGGGCAAGCCCTAATGCCAGTCAGTTAAGCGCAGATCTCCTGTGGGAGCGGCGGTGCGACGATTCGACTTGCTCGCGAAAGCGGTGGGTCAGTCAACATCAATGTTTGCTGGGCCGACGTCTTCGCGGGCAAGCCCGCTCCCACATTTGATCTTCGCTGCATTGAGCATTTCAGTTCGCTTAACTGACTGGCATTAGGGCAAGCCCGGCCAACAAGGAGCGGGTGGTTCAGCCGTTTCAGCGCTTCAGGAATGCCAGCAAGTCTTCGTTCAACTGCTGAGTATGCGTGGCCGCAAAACCGTGCGGCGCATCCTTGTACACTTTCAGTTGCGCGCCCTTGATCATCTCGGCTGCCACTTTGCCGGTGGTCTCGAAGGGTACGACCTGGTCGCCGTCACCGTGAATCACCAGGGTCGGCACGTCGATCTTGGCCATGTCAGGGCGGAAGTCGGTTTGCGAGAACACGGTGACGCAATCAACAGTCGACTTGAGCGACGCCAGCAACGCGATTTGCAGGGTCTGGGTCAGTACGCCCTCGGAGACTTTCTGCCCCTTATTGATGCCATAGAACGTCGGGTTGAAGTCGGCGATGAATTGCGCGCGATCTTTCAGTAGCCCGGCCTTGATGCCGTCGAACACTTCGGTCGGCACGCCCTGCGGGTAATCCGGTTTCTGGCCGAAGATCGGCGTTACGGCGCCCAGCAATACCAGGCCGGTCACGCGAGCCGTGCCATGGCGTGCGATGTAGCGTGCCACGTCGCCGCCACCCATGGAGAAACCCACCAGGGTCACGTCCTTGAGGTCCAGGTGTTCGATCAGTTGGGCAATATCGTCGGCGAAGGTGTCATAGTCGTTACCGGTCCACGGCTGGTCCGAACGGCCGAAACCACGGCGGTCGAACGCAATGGTGCGAAAGCCACGGCTGCTCAGGTATTCCATCTGGTATTCCCACATGTCGGCATCCAACGGCCAGCCATGGCTGAACAGCACGGGCTTACCGCTGCCCCAGTCCTTGAAATAGATCTGGGTACCGTCTTTGGCAACGAATGTACTCATGGAAAACGCCTCGCGTGTCGGGGGGGAAATGTCAGCCTCACTATTGCGTTAAACCGGACGAAGGGCTTGTACGGATGTGCTCGGTTGAACGGTTCAGCGTCTATATTGGTCCACTGATCTCTACCGTCAGTTCAACAGGTGAACCAAATGGCCAAGACTTACAGCTACGCCGCTCGGGATTCCAAGGATGCGCTCAAACCCTTTACCTTTGAGCGCCGTGCGCCAGGGGCGGATGACGTCCAGATCGATATCCTCTACTGCGGCGTATGCCACTCCGACCTGCACACCGCGCGCAATGAGTGGCACAACACCTTGTACCCGTCGGTGCCCGGCCATGAGATTGTCGGCCGCGTGACAGCGGTCGGTGCCAACGTGACGAAATTCAAGGTGGGTGACCTGGCCGGCGTCGGTTGTATGGTCGACAGCTGCCAGCACTGCGCCTCCTGCGCCGAAGGCGAGGAGCAATACTGCGAGAACGGTTTTACCGGCACCTACAACGGCCCGGTGTTTGGTGGGGAAAACACGTTCGGAGGCTACTCGGACACTATCGTGGTCAAGGAGAAGTTCGTCCTGCGCATCTCCCATGACGATGCCAACCTGGCGGCGGTGGCGCCGCTGCTGTGCGCCGGCATCACCACCTACTCGCCGTTGCACCATTGGAAGGTGGGCCCCGGCAAGAAAGTCGGCGTGGTCGGCCTCGGTGGGCTGGGGCATATGGCGGTGAAGATCGCGCATGCCATGGGGGCCCATGTCACGCTGTTCACCACCTCACCGAACAAACGCGAAGATGGCCTGCGCCTGGGCGCCGATCAGGTCGTGGTGTCGAAGAACCCCGACGAAATGGCCAAGGTCGTCAACAGCCTGGACTTCATCCTCAACACGGTTGCCGCGCCGCATAACCTTGATCCTTTCCTCAACCTGCTCAAGCGTGACGGCACCATGACCCTGGTCGGCGCCCCCGACAGCCCGCACCCGTCGCCCACGGTATTCAACCTGATCTTCAAGCGCCGCAGCCTTGCCGGCTCGTTGATCGGTGGTATCCAGGAAACCCAGGACATGCTGGATTTCTGCGCCAAGCACAAGATTGTCTCGGACATCGAGATGATCGATATCCAGGGCATCAATGAGGCGTATGAGCGGATGCTCAAGGGCGATGTGAAGTATCGCTTCGTGATTGATATGGAGAGTTTGAAGAAGGAAAGCCACGCGGCTTAAACGCAATCGCTAAACCACTGAAGATCTAATGTGGGAGCGGGCTTGCTCGCGAAAGCAGTGTGCCAGTCGATGAATATTCTGACTGACACCGCGCTTTCGCGAGCAAGCCCGCTCCCACATTTCGTTTCGTGCAGGTCTTCAGGCCGACAAGTGCTCATACAAAATCGTCGCACCCACCAGCATCAGCACCACGCCACCGACCATCTCGGCGCGCTTGCCGACCACCGTCCCCAGCACTCGACCGAGCATCATGCCGAGGGTCACCATGGTCATGGTCGCAAGGCCTATCGCCGCTGAAGCCAGCAGAATATTCACGTCGACAAATGCCAGGCCCACACCCACCGCCATTGCGTCGATGCTGGTCGCAAATGCCGTCACGGCGAGGATCATGAACGAATGCTGAGTGGGTTTTTCAACCTCGTCATCATCCGGCTTGAGCCCGTTGTAGATCATGTGCAAGCCCAGCGCGACCAGCAGGGTAAAGGCGATCCAGTGGTCCCAGCTTTCTACCCAGCGCGTGGCGGCATGGCCGATAGCCCAGCCGATCATCGGCGTGATGGCTTCGATCACGCCAAAGATCAAGCCGGCGCGCAGGGCTTCGGTCAGGCGTGGTTTGTGCAGGCTGGAGCCTTTGCCGATGGCCGCCGCAAAGGCGTCCGTGGACATGGCAAGGGCGAGAAGAATGAGGGAAATGGGGTTCACGGTAAGGCTTCCAGTCGGGCTGTATGAGTCAACGACACAACCACACGCCCGACGTTAGGCATGGATGTGTCGCTGGTCTCACCAACCTAAACGGTGTTCGTACCACGGCAGGTTGCCGAATATGTTGATACGAACGCTTCTGCACGGGTCAGAAGCCGGTTACTCCCCAACGAAGCGCAGCATCCTAGACGATCAAATATGAAAAAACTGTCAACGCCCTTCAAACGCCGGTGGGCGACGTTCGGCAAATGCTGCCAGCCCTTCACCAAAATCTGCACTGGCGCAGGCCTGGCGGCGCAGTTCGGCGATCTGCTCCATGGCCTGCACGGGTATGGGTTGCAGGTCTTCGAGAATGCGCAATTGCTCCTTCACCGCCTGAATCGCCAACGGCGCCTTGGCGGCGATGCCTTGGGCGATTTCCAGGGCGGTGGCTTCCAGGGCCTCGGTGGGTACCAGGCGGTTGATCACGCCAAAGCGTTCGGCGCGTTCGGCGTCGAGTTTCTGCGCGCAGAAGAACAGTTCCTTGAGCACATGAATCGGCAGGTTGTTGAAGAACCGCAGCAGGCCGCTGGTGGTATAGGGCAAGCCGATGTTGGCCGGGGTCATGGCGAAGCTGGCGCTGTGGTCGGCCACCACCATGTCGCAGCTCATGGCCAGGTCGACGGCGCCGCCCCAGGCCGAGCCCGAAATCGCCGCGATCACCACGCCGGGGTAGGCGCGGATTCGCCGCAGTACTTGCTCCAGCGGTTTGCCATAGGCAACGGGGTCGCGGTCGCGGGCCACTTCGCCAATATCATGGCCGGCGCTCCACACCGTCTGGCCGACGTCGGCACCGAGAATCACCACGCCGATGTGCTGGGCGGCGAGGGTGACCAGGCTTTCATCCAGGCTGTCGAGCAAGTGCGCACTGAGGGCATTGCGCTGAGTGGGGTTGCTGAAGGTCAGGCGTGCGATGCGCGTGTCGATAAGGTTGAGCGTCACAGTGGCAGTCATGATGCGGTTCCTGCTGAACATTCGGATGGGCTGGCCTGCACGAGCACGTTGGCCTTGAGCAGGCTCCGTACGGACGCCGGCTCAAAGCCCGCTTCGCGCAATACCTCGACGCTGTGTGCGCCGGGCAACGGCGGTGGCCGCGTCACGCCACCATAATAATTTTCGACACCAACTCCACCACCGTCTTGGCCTGCAACTTCCTCATCAACCGTGCCCGATGCACTTCCACTGTGCGGTGGGAAATCGCCAGGCGCAGGGCGATTTCCTTGGATTTGAGGCCGTTGACGATGTGCATGGCAATTTCCCGCTCCCGGGGCGTGAGGTCGCCGGTGCCCTGGTGGGTGCGATCGAGGCGTTCGAAGTGCCAGATCATCAGCTTGAACGGGTCTTTGGGCGTGAGCGTGTAGCCGTGGGACTTGGCCCAGAACACTTCGCCGCTTTTGTGCTGCATGAAACGTTCGTCGGAGTAGCGGCCGTTTTCACTGTCCAGCAACCAATCGTGGCTGCGCTTGCCGATGGCGTGGTAGTCAGCCTGGGAGGGGTAGATCAGCAGGGTCAGTTGGTTGACCAACGCGTCGCGCGAATAGCCGAACAACTGCAGGAATGCTTCGTTGCAGTCGACGATCACACGGTTGCTGGTGACCAGTTGCGGTGCGGGGGACAGCTGGAACGCCAGGCGCCCGATATCTTGGAGTTGTTGTGCAAACACAGTCATTGGGCATCCTGCCTCGTTGTTTTTCTCACCTCGGGCTACTTATCCATGTAAGTAGTTACACGAATTGGCGCCGGCCCAGTGGTGGGTCATTGTAAGGAATGTCCGTATCAAGAACAGAAGAAATTGATTATGCCTGCTGATTGCGTCTCCATTGTTGCCGCCGGTCATTCGCGTTTTGGTCGCCTGGAAGGCACCACCCTTGAAGACCTGATCGTGCAGGTCACCCGCGAAGCCCTCACGGATGCGGCGATTGACGCGTCAGAAATCGATGCGTTGTTTCTGGGCCACTTCAACTCGGGGCTGGTGCCTGACGGGTTCGCCTCTTCGCTGTTGTTGCAGGCCGACCCCGGCCTGCGCTTCAAACCGGCCACCCGCTGTGAAAACGCCTGCGCGTCCGGCTCGGCGGCGATCCAGGCCGGGATCAATGCGATCCTGTCCGGCAGCGCGGAACTGGTGTTGGTGGTGGGCGCCGAAAAGATGGCCCACACCTCCACCGCCGAGGTCACCCAAGCCTTGGCCGGCGCCGGCTATCAGAATGACCCGGCCGAAGCCGGCATGAGTTTCCCGCAACTGTTCGGTCGGGCTGCCCGGCAATATGCCGAGCGCTACCATTGCCCGCTGGGCTCGATGGCGGCCATCGCCACCAAGAACCACTCCAATGCCATGGCCAACCCGTTGGCGCAGATGCACCGGGTGATGGATTTCGAACACTGTAACAACGTGTCCAAGAGCAACCCGTTTGTGGCCGAGTCATTGCGCCTGACCGATTGCTCACTGATCAGCGACGGCGCCGCCGCGATCATTCTGGCCTCGCCCAAGCGCGCGCGGGCGTTTCGCCGCGATGTACAGATCTGCACGATGACTCAGGTCAACGACTGCCTGCCCATCGCCCAGCGCGACATCCTGGCCTTTGAGGGCCCGCAAAGGGCGATCCACACGGCATTGCGCGGCGCGAATATCACCCTGGCCGACTTGAGTTTCGCCGAGGTGCATGACTGCTTCACCATCGCCGAACTGCTGATCTACGAAGCCATGGGCCTGGCGCCCAAAGGCGAGGGCCATCGCGTGCTCGACAGCGGCGTGGTGCGCGCCGGTGGGCGGCTGCCGGTGAATCTTTCCGGTGGGCTCAAGGCCAAAGGGCATCCGGTGGGCGCCACGGGGGTGTCGATGCATGCCCTGGCGTTTCGGCAATTGACCGGTGAACCGATTGGCCTGGCGGTGCCTGACCCGGAGTTTGGCCTGGTGTTCAACATGGGCGGCATGGCGGTGGCCAACTACGCCTCGGTCCTGCACGCACGCAGGTGCTGAGCCATGAACATTGCCAACTGGCTGCACGATACCCAGCGCCGTGATCCGCAACGCCCGGCGTTGTTCGACGGCACCCGGCAAATCGCCGATTACGCCACCTTTGCGGCCCATGTTCGTCAACGCGCCGCGCATCTGGTGGACCAGCACGGCGTGACGGCGGGGGATGCCGTCGCGGTGCTGATGAAGAACAGCTGTGACTACCTGGAATTGCTCTACGCCATCTGGTGGCTGGGTGGGGTGGTCGTGCCGATCAACGCCAAGCTGCATCCGAGCGAAGCGGCCTGGATTGCCGATAACGCCCAGGCGCGCCTGATCTTTACCGACGGCGGCCGGGTGTTTTCGTCATCACGGGACTTGCCTCAGCGCTGTAAGGAGCTGGACGGCCACACGCTGCCGCCGACCCGCGGTTGGCCGACGCTGGAGCAGCCGGTGGCGCGTGAGGATAAGGACCTCGCCTGGCTGTTCTACACCTCCGGCACCACCGGGCGTTCCAAGGGGGTGATGCTGAGTCATGGCAATCTGGTTGCCATGTCGCTGTGTTATGCCACGGATGTCGACCCGGTCAGCGCCGCTGACGCCGTGGTGTATGCCGCGCCAATGTCCCACGGTGCCGGGCTCTACAATTTTATTCATGTGCGTTTTGGCGCGCGGCATGTGGTGCCTGCGTCCCACGGTTTTGATGCGGCCGAGCTGTTCGGGTTGGCCGTCGAGTTGGGCGATGTATCGCTGTTTGCCGCGCCGACCATGGTCAAGCGCATGGTCGAACAGGCGCAGCGCCTGGGTTATGGCGGCGCAGGCATCAAGACCATCGTCTACGGCGGCGGCCCGATGTACCTGGCTGACCTGTGCGCGGCCGTCGATACGTTTGGCCCGCGCCTGGTGCAAATCTACGGCCAGGGCGAGAGCCCGATGACCATCAGCGTGTTGCCCCGCGCGCTGATCGCCGACCGCCAACGCGAGGGTTGGTCAACCCTGGCCGCCTCTGTCGGCCAGGCGCACGCCTGCGTCGAAATCCGCATTCTCGACGCGCAGCACCAGCCGGTGCCGACGGGAGAGCGCGGCGAGATTGCAGTGCGCGGTGCCACGGTGATGCAAGGCTACTGGCGCAACCCCGAAGCCACCCGCCAGACCCTGGTGGATGGTTGGCTGATGACCGGCGATATCGGCTTTCTCGACCCGGCCGGCTACCTGACCCTGACGGACCGCTCCAAGGACGTGATCATCACCGGCGGCAGCAACGTGTACCCGCGCGAAGTCGAGGAAGTGCTGGCGCAGCATCCCGAGGTGTTCGAGGTGTGTGTGGTGGGTGAGCCGGATGCGCAATGGGGCGAATCGGTGGTGGCTTTTGTGGTCACGCGCAGCGGGCAGACGCTCGACGAAGCCCGGCTCACGGCGTGGTTTGTCGAGCGCATGGCCTCGTTCAAGAAGCCGAAGAAATACGTATTCCGCGACGAGTTGCCGAAAAACAGCTACGGCAAAATCCTCAAGACCGACTTGCGGCAGTGGTTGAAAGCAGCGAGTATCGCCGCGCTTCCCTAGACCCGCTATTCATGGACAGATCATCAGACAAGGAGTCCCTTCGATGGGCAATCAAGCGCAAGACACGGTCCGCAAGCGGCGCCGTGCGTTTCTCGGTGCCACTTCCGGTCACTTGATCGAGTGGTACGACTACGGCGTCTACGGCTTTCTCGCCGTGTACATCGGCCAGGCGTTTTTCGTCTCCGATGACCCCACCACCAGCCTGCTCGCCAGCTTTGCCGCCTTCGCCCTGAGCTTTTTCATCCGGCCCTTGGGTGGGCTGTTCTTCGGCCCGCTGGCGGACAAGATCGGCCGCCGTAAAACCCTGATCATGGCGCTGGTGATGATGACCGGCTCGACGGTGATGCTCGGCGTGTTGCCGACCTACGCGACGCTGGGCATCGCGGCGCCGATCCTGCTGATCCTGGTGCGCTGCGTGCAGGGTTTTTCGGCAGGCGGTGAGATCGGTACTGTTACCAGCTTTATCTCGGAATACGCCGGGCCGGGTCGACGCGGGTTCGCGACCTGCTGGTTAATGGTCACCGCCGTGCTCGGCCTGCTGCTGGGTGGCGCCGTGGCCAATGGCATGACCTGGATCCTCGGCGCCGACGTGATGCAGGAATGGGCCTGGCGCGTGCCGTTCCTGATCGCCGCGCCGTTGGGCTTTATCTCCATGTACATCCGCCTCAAGCTGGAAGACAGCCCCGAGTTTCTCGCCCTGCAACGCGCCGGCCAAACCTCCCGCGCACCGCTGCGTGAAGTCTGGCAATGGAAGCGGGCGATCGCCCTGGTGTTCTTTATCATCACCTTGCACAGCTCGATCTTTTACCTGGTGCTGACCTTCGCTTCGACCTACATGGCCAAGATCCTCAAGTTCGACAGTGGTACCACTTTGCTCTACGTATTTGTCGCCAGTTTTTCGGCGGCCTTCGTGATGCCGTTTGGCGGCGCATTTACCGATAAATACGGGCGCAAGCCGTTCCTGATGGTGATTGGCACCTTGGCCACGTTGGCGATGTTCTGGCTGTTCAAGTCGGCGCCGACCGCAACGGCCGCATCGTTCTTCGCACCGTTGATGGCAGTGGCGATTCTGTTCGGGCTGTATGCCTCGTCGACGTATGCGCTGATGAGCGAACTTCTGCCGACACGCATCCGCTCCACCGGCATTGCGGTGGCGTACAACGTGCCGGTCGCCGTGTTTGGCGGCAGCGCGCCGCTGATCTCCACCTGGCTGATCAAGGTGACGGGCGATATCACCTCGCCGTGGTATTTCTACGTGGCCACCGGCGTGGTGTCACTGATTGCCCTGGTGGCGCTGCGCAAAGAAGATTTTGTCGCCAGCGGCAGCCCGGTCGTGCCTTCGGTGGGGGCCGCACAGTTACAGGCCCGGGCTGCCACCGCCACGGTGAGTGCAGAAGCCCCAGTGGCGTAAACCTCAGCGCGGCAACACGCCGCGAAACGTTGCGCTTAACGTGCGCAATGTTTCGCGGGACCGCAGGTCACTGATGCGGCTGTGAAGCACCACTTCACTGACGGGCAATGCGGGCAAACCGCATTGCTCGCTCACGTCCACCGCCCCGGCCGGGGCCACTCGGTGGGCGAGGGCGGCGACACCCAAGCCGGCGCTCACCGCCGCGCCCACCGCCATCACACCACCGCCGACAAACACTTCAGTCCAGTCGATATGGGCCTCATCCAACGCCCTGACCGCCAGATGCCGAACCCCACACGGCGGCGCCATGGTTGCCAGGCGCAAGGGCAGGCCGGGGTTGTGTTGCCAGGTCGGCGCAGCAAACCAGCCAAAGCGTTCCACTGCTAACACTTCGCCGTCCCGGCGGTCGCCTTCGTTGCGCACGATCACCGCGTCCAGTTCGTTGCGGTCGAACGCGGCCACCAGATCGCGGGAGGAGGCGATGCGTATTTCGAGGATCAGCAAAGGGTCGTACGCGGCGAGGCGGCCGAGCCAGGTGGGCAAGTCCGGCCCGGCCACGTGGTCGCTGATGCCGATCACCAGGCGCCGCGAGGGCTGGGTGCCCATGTCGCCCAATGCGCGTTCATGGGCGTTAAGCAGGGCGCGGGCGGCCACGATGAACTGCTCGCCCTGGGGCGACAGCCTTACATGGCGGGGCGTGCGCTCCAGCAGTCGATAACCGAGGCGTTCTTCCAGGCGTTTGAGCTTGAGGCTGATGGCGGCCTGGGACGTGTCGAGGGCCTCGGCGGCACGGGTGAAACTGGCGAAGTCGGCGACCCGGACGAAGGCCTGCACGGTGTCGATATCCAGGGGTTTGAGCGCATCAGTCATATCAAATCCTTATCGCACATATATCGGCTGATATCTTGTTGAAATCACTGCCACTGCGCAAGCTCAAACCTCATCTTGCACAGGAGCTTCGCCATGTTTGCCAAACAGTATTCACACCGCATGCCTGCCGATTACGACATGGGGGTTATCCGCCGCCGCGCTGAGCAATTGGGGCCGTTGTGGGATCACGCTGAAGGGCTGCTGTTCAAGGCATTTATCGCCCAGGAACGCGGGCAAGCGACGGGCAATGTCTACGCGTCGGTGTACCTGTGGGCAGACCCGTTGCAGGCCGCCGACTTCTTGTTGGGCGAGCGTTTCCAGAAGGTGCTCGACAGCTTCGGCCGCCCGCACATCGAAAGCTGGTTGCCGCTGGACGTACAGCAAGGGCCCGCGCGGCACGCGTTGAGTTTGTACCGGGAGCAATGGTCATTGGAGCCAGGGGCGGATCGAGCCGGGATATTGGCCGAGGAAAAACGACGTAACCAGCAGTTGGCTGACAGCCCGGATACATTCGCGGTCTTCCTGGCGCTGGATGTGCAGGCGTGGCGCCTGGTGCGGATCACGCTCTCGGCCAAGCCGCTGCAGATGGACCACCCGGGCACGGGTTACCAGGTGCTCTATCTGGCGCAAGGCGTTGCGCGATAGCGTCAACTGCGCCAGTCTTGCAGGCTTCTAACTCGTTACCGGAGCGATCTGCGGTGCCAGCCACGCGTTTGACACTGATCTGCCATGCCGCTACGGCGTCGCAAAAGCTGGGGCGGTTTGCCGATGACGAGTCTGTCAGCATGGATTGGCAACACGCAGCGTTGTCCCTGGCCGGGCGCTTCAAGAAAAACCCGCGCCTGGTGTGCGGGCCTGAAGCCAGGACCCGCCAGACGGCCGGGCTGTTCGGCGCTGACGCGCAAGTCGAAGATGCCTTGCGCGATGCTGATTTGGGCGCCTGGAAAGGCCAGGCGATCAACCAGTTGGACGGCGATGCATTGATGGCCTGGGCGACCGACAGCACCAGCACGCCCCACGGCGGCGAGTCGGTGGAACAGGTTTGTGCGCGGGTCGGGCAGTGGCTGCAATCCCTCGAAACCCAACCCGGTCATGTGTTGGCCATCACCCACCCGTTGGTGATCCGCGCCGCCTTGCTCTATGTCATGCAGTTCCCGGTGTCGATGTTCTACCGGATCGACATCGAGCCCCTGTCCGCCACCGAGCTGCGCTTCAACACTGTCTGGCGCCTGCGCCTGGAAACTCACGCCTGACCCGGCGAACATGGCAAAATCCACGCCCCGCAATGAGAGCAAACCATGAAACGCATCCTGATTATCGGCATTGGCGCCGGCAACCCTGACTACATCACGATGCAGGCCGTGAAGGCGCTGAACCGCACCGACGTGTTTTTCCTGATGGACAAGGGCCAGAGCAAAGACAAGCTGATCGACCTGCGCCGCGAGATCTGCGAGACCTACATCACCGAGCCCGGCTACCGCTTCGTCGAGGCCGACTGCCCTGAGCGCGTGCGCGGCGACATCGACTACACCACCGCTGTGCAGGACCTCAACCGCGACAAGCAACACACCTTCGAGCGCATGATCAATGAGCACATGGCGGATGGCGAAGTAGGCGCCTTCCTGGCCTGGGGCGACCCTGCGTTGTACGACAGCACCATCCGTATCCTGCAGGCGATCCTCGCCAGTGGCCACTGTGCGTTTGAGTTCGAAGTGATACCCGGCATCACCAGCGTGCAGGCCCTGGCGGCCCAGCACAAGGTGCCGCTGAATCGCATTGGCCGCTCCATCGAGATTACCACCGGGCGCCGGTTGGCGGCGGGGCAGGCGAGTGATGCGGACACGTTGGTGGTGATGCTCGATGCCGAAGATTCCTACCGTACCGTGGCTGATCAAGACCTGGATATCTACTGGGGCGCCTACCTGGGCACACCGGACGAAATCCTGATCAGCGGCAAAGTCAGTGACGTGGCTGAAGAAATCGAACGGGTGCGCAAGGCCGCACGCCTGGAAAATGGTTGGATCATGGACACTTATTTGTTGCGCAAACCCTGAGGAAACTTCCCCATGTTCAAGCTGTTTGCCCTGGCGCTGACCCTGATGGCCGGTGTCGCCCATGCCGACGCCACGCTGCACACCGACTTGCCGTTGGCGTACCTGGAACAGACGCAGAGCGATTCACGCAACCAACCGTTGGTGATTTTCCTGCACGGGTTCGGCAGCAACGAGGAAGACCTGTTTGGTATCAAGGACGCGTTACCTTCCAGCTGGACTTACCTGTCGGCGCGTGCGCCGATGCCGGTGGACCCGAACGGCTATCGCTGGTTTACCAAGACCGCGGGTGACGGCGATTACAATGGCGAGACCGCCGACTTGCAACGCAGCGCCAGGCTGATCGAAGACTTTGTCGGCAAGGCCACGGCCAAATACCACACGCAAAGCGATCGGGTGTTCCTGGTGGGTTTCAGCCAGGGCGCGATCATGTCCTACGAAGTCGGCTTGCGTCAGCCCGAGTTGGTGCGCGGGATCGCGGCCTTGAGTGGCAGTGTATTGCCAGTGCTCAAGGCGGAGCTCAAGCCCAATGAATCACTGGGCAAGTTGGCGATTTTTATTGGCCACGGCACGCTGGACCAGGCGCTGCCGTATGTGTCGGCGACGCGTGCGAACGAGGTGTTGGTGGGCCTGGGGTTGAAGCCGGAGTTCCACGGGTATCCGGGGATGCCGCACACCGTGAGTGAGGCGGAAGTGCAGGACCTGAAGGCGTGGCTAGAGAAAACCCTGAAGTAAGCGCGGTCAAAAATGTGGGAGCAGGCTTGCTCGCGAATGCGGTGTGTCAGTCAACTCATCTTTAACTGATCCACTGTATTCGCGAGCAAGCCCGCTCCCACATTTGATTTGTGTTGTCAGGGATGAGGCTTACTTGCCGCCGGTAATCTGCTTCACCAGTTCGGCGTGCCCCTTCACATCATCCGCCCGCGAAATGGCCTGGATCACCAGCAAGTGCTTGCCGGAACCGCCGAGGAACGTGGAGTTCAAGGTCTTGCCGCCGCCCTGGGTGGCGGTGCTGTCTACCTGGCGCAGGCCCAGGCCTTTGAAGGTCAGTTTTTTCTCGTTTTGCTTCTTGAAGTCGGGCAGGGCGGCGCTCTGGTCCTTGACGAAATCAGCCACGGCGCCATCGAGGAACTGCGGGTCATTGTCTTTGATGGTTGCCCCGTCGTTACGCACGGTTTCGGCGACGATCACCACACTTTTAGTCGCCGAGTTGGCGTACAGCGTGCCTTGGGTGTCGGCGGTGCCGTCGTCAGCCTTACCGGTTGGCAGCGTGTCGGCGGTGTAGGCCTTGGGCAGGTTAAAGGTGAACTTGCCGCCCAGGGTCGAGATGGTCTGTGTGGCAGCGGGCTTGCTGGCGGCGAACACGCTACCGGCGCTAAGCGCAAGGGCCAGCAGGACGGCGGTCTTGGTGAAAGTGGCCATGAAGCGCTCCAGAGATGAACGAAATTGCGGCGTATTCTGTCAGAAAACTCGCAAGATCGTTCATACATAGCCTCACACCTTGTCGGACTCTTCTTCGAGACGGTCCATCTCAAACAGCCGCGCCAGTTCCGTACGGGCTTCCTGGGCGGACTGCATCACTTTGGCCGCGTCGTCATACACCGCGTGTTGGGCGGCGAGTAACTGCAGGTCGTGATTTTTGAAGCGGGTGATGCGCGCATCGGCCTGGGCCTGGCTCAAGCCGAGGCCGACCAGGGTGCGGCGGCTCATTTCCAGGCTGGAGTAGAACGTTTCGCGCACGGGTGAGGCGTCCAGGTCCACCAGGCGGTGCACGTGCTGGCGGTTACGCGCGCGAGCGATGATTTTCATGTGCGGGTAGAGCGTGCGCACCAATTCGGCGGTCTTGATGTTGATCTCCGGGTCGTCCATGGCGATCACGAAGAATTCCGCCTGATCACCTTGGCGGCGTGCAGAATCTCCGGGCGCTGCGGGTCACCATAAAACACCGGCATGCCGCCGAAACTGCGGGTCAGTTCGATGGTTTCGACCGAGGTGTCGAGGGCGATGAACGAGATGTTTTGCGCGCGCAGAATCCGCGCCACTATCTGGCCCATACGGCCCATGCCGGCAATCACCACACGCGGCGCATCGCTTTCGATGGCGCGGTATTCCTCGGGCACTTCCACGGGTTTGGCCTTGGACTTGAACAGCTTCGGGCATACCAGTAACAGCAGCGGGGTCACGGCCATGGACAGGGTAATGGTCAGTACCAGCACGTCGTAAAGATGCGGCTCGAACAAGCCCTGGTCGCGGCCGATCTTGAACACCACGAAGGCGAACTCACCGCCTGCCGCCAGCACCACGCCCAGGCGCAGCGCACTTTCGCGATTAAGGTCACCCACCAGGCGGCCGACCGCATACAGCAGCGGCAATTTCAAACCGATCAACAGCAGGGTCAGGCCGATGACCACCAGCGGCGAGCTGAGCAGCAGGCTGAGGTTGGCGCCCATGCCCACGCTGATAAAAAACAGGCCGAGCAACAGGCCCTTGAACGGCTCGATCTGGGATTCGAGTTCGTGACGGTACTCCGAGTCCGCCAGCAGCAGCCCGGCGAGGAATGCACCGAGGGCCATGGATACGCCCACCAGTTCCATCAGCCAGGCGGTGCCGATCACCACCAGCAGCGCAGTGGCGGTAGACACTTCGCGCAGGCCGGTCTTGGCGACGATACGAAACACCGGGCGCAACAGGTAGCGCCCGCCAATGATCACCACGGCGATGCTGCCGAGGATCTGCAAGACGTGTTGCAGGCCTTGCGCTTCGGTGGTCGGGTGGTCGCTGCCGGCGAGCAGCGGCACCATGGCGATCAGCGGGATTGCGGCGATGTCCTGGAACAGCAGAATCGCAAAGGCCAGCCGCCCATGCGGCTGGTTCAGTTCCTTGCGCTCGGCCAGGCTTTGCAAGCCAAAGGCAGTGGAGGACAACGCCAGGCCCAGGCCCAGCACAATCGCGCTGTTCCAGGTTTGGCCAAACAGCCACAGCGCCACCGCGCCCATCACCAAACCTGTCAGCAACACCTGGGCCAGGCCGACACCGAACACCGCCTTGCGCATCACCCATAACCGTTTCGGCGACAGCTCCAGGCCGATGATAAACAGCAGCAACACCACGCCCAACTCAGAGAACTGCGCCACGCTTTGCGGGTTGCCCACCAGGCCCAAGACCGACGGGCCGATGATCACACCGGCGAACAGATAGCCCAGCACGGCACCCAGTTGCAGGCGCTTGGCCAGGGGCACTGTCAGCACGGCGGCGAGCAGGAACACCACGGCTGCTTGTAACAGGTTGCCTTCATGGGGCATTGCGAACTCCAGAATCTTTAAAACGAATCAACAGGGGGCTATTAGAGCGCTTTTTTACATTTCGAAACTTGTATTTTTGACGCGAAAGCCAATGGCTGCTGGCTGTAATCCCATTCTTACACGCGGTTTACGAAAGTATTAATACCATTTAATTCAATGGCTTCTCTGAGGGTCGACTACCGTTTCGAAAAACCAGATCAGTTGTCACCGCGGTCAGGTATTTCGCACTCAATGCGTGTGAGTCAATAGGGTTGGGCTTCTGCGCATTCATGGATGAAAGGCTTGGACCACCAAGGAGTTGGACGTGGATAGAAGACTTGCGACTGCCGTTACACCGCGTATTTCTGCGCTTTCGCTTGCTATCCGCCTCGGCGTGGCGGGGCTGGTGATCGGCCTGGCGAGCCCTCAGGCCTCGGCAGCGTGCACGCCGGCCAGCCCCGCGTTGGGTGACGCCGTGACCTGTACGGGCACCGCAACAATCCTGCTGGACAATACCTTTTCCAGCGCCGTGAATAACCTGACTGTTGGCGTAACCGTTGGCTCCACCATCAATGCGCTGCTGGGTGGAACCGCGATGAACCTCGCGGGTAACAACATCACGTTGAACAACGCGGGCACCATCGACCCCTCGATATTGGGGTTGATCACGCTGCTCAGCAACGGCACGGTGATTGGCAGCGGCGCGTCGGGTACGGTGAGTGTCACCAACCTTGCCACCGGTATCATGAAAGGCACCTCGGGCCTCCTGGGTGTCGGCCTGAGTACCCTCAACGGCATGGCGCTGAATATCAACAACGGCGCCACCGGTACCACCACCATTACCAACAACGGTGCCATCGGCTCCGCTGCGTTGCTGGGCCTGAGCCTGTTTGCTTCCGACGCGCCGGTGATAGCGGTGCAGGGTGGTTCCCGGGTCAACATGACCAACACCGGTACGGTGACCGGGCGCATGGCATTCGAGGCGTCGGCAGGCGGCAACACCTTCTTCAACAGCGGCAACATCATTGGCGGTTTGTCGATGGGGGCCGCCAGCACCAACACCTTTACGGCGGTCACCGGCTCCACTGTTTCCAGCGGCGGTGGTCTTGGGCTTGCCCTGGGCGGCCTGCTTGGGGTCAATCTGGGGTTCGCGCCCACCGGGCAGATTGATGGTGGGTTGGGCGGCAGCAACACGTTGACTCTGCAAAACCCTCTCGGTGTTGGGGGCGGCACGTCGGGCGCGGCCACGGCCTCGAGCGCCACCTACGTCAACTTCAACAACCTGACCGTCAACAGCGGCACCTGGACCTTGCAAGGCCCACTGGTCAGCGGCAGCACCACCCTCAATGGCGGTGTTGCGCAGTTCAATGACAACGGTACGTTCGGCACCGGCGTCCTGACCGCCAATGGCGGAGCGATTCAAGCCAGCACCGCGGGCCTGACGCTCAGCAACTTGATGACCCTGGGCAGCGGTGGCCTGACACTGCTGGGCGCCAATGGCACCACCTTGGGCGGCGTACTTTCGGGTACCGGCGGGCTGATCAAGTCCGGCACCGGCCAACTGATCCTCACTGGCGCCAACACCTTCAGCGGTGGGACAACGCTGAATTCCGGCAGTGTGCAAGTGGGCAACACTCTGGCGCTGGGCTCCGGTGGCGTAACGGTCGCCGGGGTGTCGACCCTATCGGCACCCGGCACGGTGAATCTGGCCAACGCGTTCACCCTCAACAGCGCCTTGACCACGACCGGCACAGGCGCGTTGACCCTCAGCGGCAATCTCGGTGGTAGCGGTGGCCTGAACATAAACGGCAGCGGTGGCCTGACGCTGAGTGGCAATAACGCCGGTTACACCGGCCCTACCAGTTTGAACGCGGGTGGCTTGATCCTCGGCAGTGCCAACGCCCTGGGTTCGGGGGCCTTGAGCGTCAATGGTGTCGCCAGCCTGGACACGACTGCCGCCGGCACGTTGAACAACGACGTGACCCTTAACGCCAACCTGACCACCGTTGGCAGTAACCCGTTGACCCTGGCAGGCGTAATCTCCGGAACCGCCGGTATCATCAAAAATGGCACTGCGGCCCTGACGCTGTCCGGCAACAACACCCAGCAAGGCCCTACCGCATTGAATGGCGGCACCTTGTTGGTAGGCTCCAACACCGCATTGGGTACGGGTGCCTTGAATGCGGCGGCGGGCACCACACTGGATGCTACCACCGGGGTTTCTCTGGGCAACGCCGTCAACCTGGCGGGCAACCTGACGCTCGGCGGCAGCCAGGCAATGACTCTCACAGGTGTCGTCAACGGCATCGGTGGCCTGATCAAGAACGGCACCGGCGCCCTGACCCTCAGCGGCAATAACGGCTTGCTGGGAAATACAACGCTGAATGCGGGCGCTTTGATCCTGGGCAGCAACAACGCATTGGGTCTGGTCGGCACCTTGAATACCGCCAACAACACTACCCTGGATACCACCGGGGCGGTGACAGTGGGCAATGCAGTGAATGTCTCCGGCAACTTGAATCTGGGCGGCAGCAACAACCTGACGTTGAACGGTGCGATCGGTGGGACAGGCGGCCTGGCTAAAAACGGCGCGGCCAACCTGATTATCAATGGCGCCAATACCTTTCTGGCGGGCACGGTGCTCAATGGCGGGACTTTGACCGTCAACACTAACAGCGCACTCGGCACCGGCAACTTGACTGTCGGCGGTGCAGGTACCCTGGACAGTGCGGCCGGTATTAGCCTGGCCAACGGCATCGACCTCAACGCCGACCTGACCCTGGCTGGCACCAACGACCTGACCCTGGGCGGCGTGATCGGTGGCACCAACCAGTTGATCAAGAACGGCGCAGGGCTGCTGACCATCAATGGCGCCAACACCTTCCAGGGTGGCGTTACCCTGAATGCCGGCGGCCTGAACCTGGGTAACGGTGCGGCGCTCGGCACGGGCGCGTTGACCGTGGCCGGGGCGAGCAGCCTGGGCAACACAGCGGGGTTGACGGCCAACAATGCAATCAACCTCAACGCCAACCTGACCGTCAACGGCACCAACCCCCTGACCCTGGGTGGCGTGATCGGCGGTGTGGGCGGCTTGATCAAAAACGGCGCGTCGAGCCTGAACCTCACCGGTGCCAACACCTACAGCGGCCCCACCGCGTTGAACAGCGGTTCACTGATTGTCGGCGCCAATACTGCGCTGGGCTCCGGTGCATTGAACGCAGCGGCGGGTACTACGCTGGATGCCAGCGCCGACTCAGCCCTGGGCAATGACATCAACCTGGGCGGCACCCTGACACTCGGCGGCAGCAACGCCTTGACCCTCAATGGCGTGGTGAGTGGCGTCGGCGGCTTGATCAAAAACGGCGCAGCCGACCTGGTCCTCAACCACGCGAATACTTATCTGGGCACTACCACGCTGAATGTCGGCAAGCTGGTGGTCGGTGCCACTGGCGCGCTGGGTAGCGGTGCATTGAATGCGGCGGCGGGCACTGCCCTGGATGCCAACACGGCCGCCACACTGACCAATGCGCTCAATCTTGCCGGGAACCTCAGCATCGGCGGCACGGCCGACCTGTCACTCGGCGGCGTTGTGAATGGCGCAGGCAGCCTGACCAAAGAGGGCGCGGCCAACCTGACCCTCAATGGCAACAACGGCTTCCTGGGCGGTACCACGCTGAACGCGGGAACCCTCACCGTCGGCAGCAACTCGGCCCTGGGCCTGGGCAACCTGACCGTCGGCGGTGCCGCTACGTTGGACAGCAATGCGGCCGTCACCCTAGGCAACAACGTTGCTCTCAATGCAGGCCTGACCGTGGGCGGCACCGATGCGTTGACCCTGGGCGGCGTACTCAGCGGCGCCGGCCCGTTGATCAAGAACGGCGCGGCCAACCTGACCCTCAACGGCAATAATACCCTAAGTGGCGGCACCACGTTGAATGCCGGGACATTGACCCTGGGTAACGCCAATGGCCTGGGCAGCGGTGCGTTGACCGTCGGCGGCGCGTCGACCCTGGACAACAGCGCGGCCTTTGGCCTGGGCAATGCCATTGCGCTGAACGCCGACCTGACCGTCGCCGGCAACAACAACGTGAGCTTGAGCGGCGTGCTCAGTGGTACCGGTAACCTGATCAAAAATGGCCCGTCAGACCTGACGTTGAGTGGCAACAACACGTTTACCGGTGGCGTGAATGTCGTATCCGGCAGCGTGACCACGCTCAGTACCGGTGCGCTGGGCAACACCTCCGGCGCCAACATCAGCGCCGGGGCCGCACTCAACCTCGGCGTGGACACCAGCCTGGCCGCCCTGACCGGCAGCGGTTCTGTTCAAGTGGGCGCAGGCACAACGTTGAGCGTGGGCGGCGTCAACGCCACCAGCACCTTTGGTGGCGACCTCAATGGCGGCGGCGGTTTGACCAAGGTCGGCAGCGGTACGCTCAATCTCACGGGTATCAATGGCATCACCGGTAACACGGCCATTAATGCCGGCACCTTGAATCTCAGCGGCTCCCTGGCGAGCAACCTGGTCAACGTCAACAGCGGCGGTACGCTGACCGGCACCGGGTCGGTGTTGAACGCTATGAATGTCAACAATGGCGGGCACCTGGGCCTGAGCAGCGGCAACACCTTGTCGGCCGGCTCTCTGGTATTGGCGTCGGGTGCCAATCTGGATGTGGCATTGAATGCACCGTCCACCAGTTCCTTGCTCAACGTGGGCGGCAACCTGACCCTCGACGGCAACCTCAACGTGACGGATGCCGGTGGCTTTGGTGTGGGTGTGTATCGCCTGATCAATTACACCGGTGGCCTGACCAACCTGGGCCTGGATGTGGCCAGCGTACCGGCCGGTTATGCCTTGGGCGACCTGGTGGTACAGACCTCCGTCGGCAACCAAGTCAACGTGGTGGTTTCCGCGCCGACGGGCAACATTCGTTTCTGGGATGGCAGCCAAACCATTGCCAACGGCAGTGTGGATGGCGGCACCGGCACCTGGACCAGCGCGGGCACCAACTGGACCAATGCCGGCGGCACGCTTAATCAGCCATGGGTCGGTGACTTTGCGGTGTTCCAGGGCGCAGCGGGCACGGTCACCGTGCAGGGGCCACAACGCTTCACCGGCCTGCAATTCGCCACCGACGGCTACAACCTGGTCAGCGGCACCGGTGCGCAATTGACCGCCGTCAATGGCACCACGGGCAACACCGCCATCCGGGTTGACCCAGGCGCTACGGCAACCATCGGCGTGAATATCGACGGCGTTGGCACCCTCAATAAACTCGACACCGGCACCCTGGTGCTGGGCGGCGCCAACACCTACTCCGGTGGCACCACGCTCAATGGCGGCACCCTGGTGGTCGGCAGTAACACGGCGCTGGGTTCCGGCCAGTTGACGACGGCGGCCGGTACGACACTGGACAGCAATGCCGCGATAGCACTGGGCAATACCGTGCTCTTGAACGGCAACACAACCGTGGCGGGCAGCAACGCGCTGGCCCTCAATGGCGTGATCGGCGGCGTCGGCGGATTGATCAAAAACGGCTTGGCCAATTTGACCCTGGGCGGCAATAACACCTTCCTCGGCCCGGTGGCCTTGAATGCGGGTGGGCTGATCCTGGCTTCAAACAGTGCCTTGGGCACCGGCGCATTGAATGCGGCGGCGGGCACCACGCTTGATACCGGCAACGCAGTGGTCCTGGCCAATGCGGTAAACCTGGCAGGCAACCTGGGCATTCTCGGCAGCGCCGACCTGACCCTCAACGGGCTGGTCAGCGGCGCCGGTGGCCTGACCAAAAGCGGGGCGGGCAACCTGACCCTTAACGGCGGCAATGCCTACCTCGGCGGCACGCAGTTGAATGCAGGCTCGTTGACCTTGGGCAACGGCTCGGCGCTTGGCACTGGCGGTTTGACCGTTAACGGCGCGGCGACGCTGGATAACAGCGCCGCGCTGGCCCTGGCCAATAACACCACACTGAATGCTGCACTGACGGTGGCTGGCAGCAACGACTTGACCCTGGGCGGTGTGGTCGGCGGCACTGGTTCGCTGGTCAAGAACGGCAGTGCCAACCTGATCCTCAACGGCGCCAATACCTACAGCGGCGGCACCTCTCTCGCTGGCGGTACGCTGACGGTGGGCAACGTGATCGGCCTGGGCTCCGGCGGCTTGACCGTCAGCAACGCAAGCACGCTGGCCAACAGCACGCCGCTGGTGCTGGCGAATGCTGTCAACCTTAACGGCGACCTGACCGTGGCCGGTAACAACAACCTGACCCTGGCCGGTGTGCTGGCCGGCAACGCGGCGCTGATCAAAAACGGCGCAGCGGACTTGCTGCTGACCGGCAACAACACCTTCACCGGCCCTCTCAACGTGGTCGGCGGCAGCGTGACCACGGTGGGCAACGCTGCGCTGGGCAATACCTCCGGCGTCAACCTCGGCACGGGCGCCAGCCTCAACCTGGGCGGCAATGCCAGCCTCAATACCCTGGCCGGCAACGGCGCGATTCAGGTGGCGGGCGGCAGTACGTTGGCGGTGGGTGGCAGCAACCTCGATAACACCTTCGCGGGCACGCTGAACGGTACCGGCAACCTGGACAAAAACGGCACCGGTGTCCTCAACCTGAGCGGCATCAATGGCCTCAGCGGCGCCGCCAACGTCAATGGCGGCAGCCTGAATGTCAGCGGTTCGCTGGCCAGCGCCAGCGTGGCGGTGAATAACGGCGCCACACTGACCGGCACGGGTGCGTTGGCGGGTGCCGTGACGGTGGCTGACGGCGGGCACATCGGCTTGGCCACCGGCAGCGCGCTGTCGGTGGGCTCGCTGGTACTGGGCAATAATGCCAACTTGGATGTCGGTCTCGGTGTTCCAGTCGTGGGCGGTGGCAGCGGGCTGCTGAATGTCGGCGGCGATCTGACTTTGGGCGGCAAGCTTAACGTCACCGATATCGGCGGCTTTGGCAGCGGCGTCTACAACATCATCAACTACGGCGGGGCACTCACCAATAATGGCCTGGCCATCGGCACACTGCCGGGCAGTGTGATCCCGAGCGACGTGCAAGTGCAGACGGCCGTCAGCAATAAGGTCAACCTGCTGGTCACAGCGCCCAACACCACGGTGCAGTTCTGGGACGGCGCTAATCTGATCGGCAACGGCGCCATCGACGGCGGTAACGGCACCTGGAGCGCTGGCACCAGCAATTGGACTAACGTTGACGGCACGCTCAATCGAGGTTGGAACAACAGCTTCGCCGTATTCCAAGGCACGGCGGGTAACGTGACGGTGGATGGCGTGCAAACCATCACCGGCCTGCAGTTTGTCACCGATGACTACAACCTGGCGTCCGGTACGGCGGGTGCGCTTAACCTGGTCAATGGCGGCACTGGCAACACGGCAATCCGCGTCGACCCGAACGTTACCGCCACGCTGGGTGTCACCCTTGGCGGCGCCGGCACTATGGCCAAGCTAGACACCGGCACGTTGGTGCTGAACGGTGCCAACACCTACACCGGCGGCACCGCGCTGAATGGCGGCACGCTGGTGGTTGGCAATAACAGCGCGCTGGGCACTGGCGCGCTGCTTGCGGCTGATGGCACCACCCTGGACAGCAACGCGGCTGTCTCGCTGGGCAACGCTGCGATACTCAATGGCGCGCTGGCCATCGGCGGCAGCAACGCGCTGACACTCAATGGTGTGTTCAGTGGCAGCGGTAGCCTGCTGAAAAAAGGCGCGGCGACATTGACGCTTAATGGTGCCAATACTTACACCGGCGGTACGGGGTTGAATGCCGGTCAATTGGTCCTCGGCAATAACGCCGCGCTGGGCACTGGCGCGCTGACCATCGGCGGCGCTGCGAGTCTGGACGGCAGCACCGACCTGCAACTTGCCAACGCCATCAACCTGAGTGGCCCGCTGACCCTGGCCGGCAGCAACGCGCTGGCACTTAATGGTGTGGTCAGCGGCACTGGCAGCCTGGCGAAAAATGGCAACGGTGCGCTGTTGCTGACCGGCGCCAACACCTACAGTGGGGGTACTAGTCTCAACGGCGGCACCACCACCGGCAACACCACCAGCCTGCAAGGTGCGATTGCCAACAACGCGACCCTGACCTTCGAGCAGGGCGCCGACGGCACCTACACCGGTAATCTCACCGGCGCAGGCGTACTGAATAAAACCGGCACGGGCGCGTTGCTGTTGACCGGCAACAACACCCTGACCGGCAACACCAACGTCAACGCGGGCAGCCTGCTGGTCAACGGCACGCTGAACAGTGCGGCGGTGCAAGTGGCCAGCGGCGCGACCCTCGGGGGCAGCGGCACCCTCGGCGGTGCAGTGAGCATGGCGGATGGCTCGACCCTCAAGGCCGGGGCGGCGACGCCGCTGTCGGTGGGTTCGCTGGCGCTGTCGTCGGGCACCGCGTTGGACTTCGCCCTGGGTGCGCCAGGTGCGTCCACCACGGCGGTGAACGTGGCGGGCAACCTGGTCCTTGATGGCACCCTCAACGTCACTGACGCCGGTGGCTTTGGCATTGGTGTGTATCAACTGTTCCGCTACGGTGGCGCCCTGACCGACAACGGCCTGACCTTCGGCTCGATACCTGCCGGCCTGGGTAACCTGAGCCTGCAGACGTCGTTGGCCAACCAGCTCAACCTGTTGGTGCAGTCCACGCCAGGGCAAATTCAGTTCTGGAACGGCGGCACCACCAACCCGGATGGCACTATCACCGGCGGCAGCGGCACCTGGGGCCCGGGCACTAACTGGACCGATCCAACGGGCACCCAAGCTCAGGCGTCGAACAACCAGTTTGCTGTATTCGCGGGGCAGGGTGGTACCGTCACCGTGCTCGGTAATCAGAGCTTCACCGGCCTGCAATTTCTCGACCCTGGCTACACGCTGACGGCCGGTGCAGGTGGGACCTTGTCGCCAACCGGCACGGCGGCGGTGCGGGTCAACTCGGGTGTTACCACAGAAATTGCCGCGCCAATCGTGGGCGCTGGTGCGATCAACAAACTCGACGCGGGCACCTTGTTGCTGACCGGCGCCAATACCTACTCCGGCGGCACTACCGTCAGTGGCGGTACGCTGGCCGGTAACACGCTCAGCTTGCAGGGTCGCATCCTCAACAATGCGCGACTGCTGTTTGTCCAACCCACTAACGGCACCTTCAATGGCACCTTGACCGGCACCGGTACCCTCTCCAAACAGGGCGCGGGTGCATTGTTGCTCACCGGCAACCAGCCGTTCAGCGGCACCGCGTCGGTGGATGAGGGCGTGCTGCAAGTGGGTAACGCGGCCAACCCAGGCACCGTGTTCGGCGGGCAGGTGACAGTCGCCAATGGCGCAGGCCTGACCGGCAGCGGCAGTGTCGGTTCGTTGGTCAACAACGGCAGCGTCACACCGGATGGCGGCAAGCTGACGGTGGCAGGCAACTTCACTAACGCCAGCACTGGCGCGCTGAACCTGGTGATCACGCCTTCGATGACCACCTCGCTGGCCGTCGGTGGCACTGCGAACCTGGGCGGCAGCTTGAATGTGGTCAACCTGGTGCCGTATGCCGGCCCGATGACCTACACATTACTGACTGCCAGCGCGATAAACGGCACGTTCAGCACCACCAATCTGGAGAACCTGGCGTTCCTCAGTACCTCGCTGAACTACAGCCCGACCCAAGTGGCATTGGCGGTCGGCCGTAACAACGTCAGCTACGCCAGTGTGGCGGCCACCGGTAACCAGCGCGGCGTCGCGGCAGCGTTGGACAGCGGTACCGCTGTAGGCGGCGCTGCGGTGCAGAATGCGCTGCTTACCTCGGACGCAGCCGGGGCGCGCGCCACCTTCGACAGCTTGTCCGGTGAGATCCACGCCAGCACTGCCAGCGCTTTGCTTGAGGATTCGCGTTACATCCGTGACGCGGTCAATGAGCGCCTGCGCCAACCGGGCTGCTACCGCGAAGACGACCCACGCAACAGCCTGGCGCCGAGTGAAAATCGCCTGAGCAGCGCCGGTTGCCATGGCGAGATGGTCGGCTGGATGCGCGTACTCGGTACGTGGGGCCACATGGGCGGCGACAGCAACACCGCCAAACTGGACCGCAACCTCAGCGGCTTCCTGCTCGGCACCGACAAGCAAGTGGATGACGCCTGGCGCGTCGGCATGGCGGCCGGCTACACCCGCAGCGACCTGGACGCCAAGCGCCGCAGTTCCAGTGCCGACGTCGACAGCTACCACTTGATGGCCTACACCGCTTATCAGCAGGAGGCCTTCGCCGCGCGTATGGGCGTGGCGTACAGCTGGCATGACATCGAAAGCAAACGCGACGTGGCCGTTGGCGGTGCAGGTCAACGCCTCAAAGCTGACTACAAGGCACGTAGCGCGCAAGTCTTCGGTGAAGTGGGCTACACCCTTGAAACCCGCAGTGTGGTGGTGGAACCTTTCGCTGGCCTGGCCTATGTCAACTACGACAGCGACACCCTCAAGGAGAAAGGCGGTTCCGCAGCCCTGCGTGGTGATGCCGATCAGGACGTGACCTTCTCGACCTTGGGCGTGCGCATCGGCCAGACCCTCACCTTGGGCAACGGTTCGAAAATCACCCCACGTGGCAGCATCGGCTGGCGTCACGCCTTTGGCGACACCAAGCCGGATGCCGACCTGAGCTTTATCAACGGCGGTGGTTCGTTCAGCACCCAAGGGGGGCCGATCGCCAAAGACAGCGCGGTGGTGGAAGCGGGCGTTGATTACCAGATCAGTCAGAACGGCAAGCTGGGCTTGGGCTATTCGGGGCAGTTGTCACGAAACGATAAGGACCATGCGATGACGATCAGTTTCTCCCTCGGTTTCTGATCAAAGCCGAGCACCTTCAACCGCCCGAATGGGCGGTTTTTTTTGCGGCGTCATGCACCACTGGTTTGCGGTAAAGCCCGACAGCCAGGCCGATGATAATGATGCTGATGAAGAGCCCATTGGCTGGGGAAATGCGCTCGCCGAGTATCAGCATCGAACTGGTGATCCCGAACACCGGGATCAATAACGACAGCGGCGCCACAGTTGACACGGGGTATGCCTTGAGCAGCGAATTCCAGCCCCAATAGGCGAAGTGCGTGGCCAGGTAAACCTGAAACAGCAGTGACAACCCGGCGGTCAGGTCGAGGCTGGTCGGCAAGCCGTCGAACGCGGCGCTGCCGTGCATCCACCAGGCCATCAGCCACAGTGGGATTGGCGGAAACAGGCTGGCCCAGACCATGAACGAGAAAATTTCCTTCACGCCCGATGCCTTGATGATGACGTTACCGATACTCCAGGCCAACGCACTGAACACGATCAACAAAACCCCAACTACGGCATGCTCGCCTTTTTGGGTAGAGATGATGCCCGCCAGCCCGATCAATGCCATAACGGCGCCGAGCCATTGTGCACGGCGGATTTTTTCCTTGAACAACAGGTAGCCCCAGCCCAGCGTAAAAAACACGCTGCACTGAATGATCAACGAGGCGATTCCCGGGCTAACGCCAGCCTGGATGCCATAGTTGATCACGCCCCACATGCCCAGCCCGAAAATAATGCCGTAGGCGGCCACATAGCGGAACTTGACGCTGGGGCGCTGGATGAATAACACCAGTGGCAAGGCGGCGAGGGCAAAGCGCATGCCTGTCAGCACGAACGGGTCGATTGCACGCAGGCCCAACTTGGTGATGGGAAAGTTCAGCCCCCAGACCAGGGTGACCAGCAGGGCAAGTGCCAGATGTTTCTTTTGCATGGCGATTCCTTTGAGCACGCTGCTTCAAAGGCATGAAGGGTAGGGCGCGTGCGGGTGGCCCGCTTGCTATGTTGGGTCATCTTTTGACAATATCGGGCCATGATTCCAACCTTTGATGACAACGCCCTCGAAGCGCTGGTCACCCTGCGTGCGTACCCCTCCGGCACCGTGTTCGAGCGGCATACACACCCGCGCGGGCAGTTTGCCTATGCCTCTACCGGCGCGCTGAAAATGTTCACCGACCTGGGCAATTGGGTGGTGCCGCCGCAGCGGGCAATCTGGGTGCCGGGTGGCATTGCCCATGAAATGCACATGCGCGGTGATGTGGTCATGCTAAACACCTACCTCGATGCTCACGCTGCCGAGCGGGCAGGGCTGCACGACCGCTGCCAGGTAGTCGAGGTGTCGCCACTGCTCCGGCATCTGTTGGAAGCGGCATTGGCTATCGACCCATCGGCAGCGTCCGATGCCCGACGGCATAGCGTATTGACGCTGCTGATCGATGAAATAGGCAGCATGCCGGTATTGCCCCTCAGTGCGCCGCTGCCCTCCGAGCCGCGCCTGGCCCGTGCTTGCCAGCGCTTTCTGGACGCGCCAGCGCAAACCGTGTCCCTCGACGAGATGGCCGAGTGGTCGAGCATGAGTCGACGTACCTTTACCCGCCATTTTCAGGACAGTACCGGCATGACGTTTGTGGCCTGGCGCCAGCAGGTCTGCTTGCTGGAGGCCACTGCACGGCTCAGTCATGGTGCATCCATCACCGAGGTAGCGTTAGCGCTGGGTTTCAGCAGTTCCAGCGCCTTTACCTCGGTGTTTCGTCGCAACCTGGGGGATTCCCCGGCGCGCTACCTGGCCAAATCCAGGGCCGCGTCATTGTTCTGAGCCCACGTCGGTCAGGATTCACCTTGCTTGCAGTCATGCTTTGTTACTATCGCCGTCCATCGTCACCAGGAGTCACCGGCCCATGCAACACCAGTGGGATGAAATGCACCGCACCCGCAAACCCACGTTCTTACTGTGCGGCGAGCCTCAGGGGGATGTGCTCAATCTCTATGTTCACGGTTACTCGGCCTTCTTCAACCGCCAGCAACTGGGCAATTTCAAAGCGCAACTGGCAGGTATCGAAGGCTCGACCAACTTGATGCTGTTCTGGCCGGCGGGGCATTTTCTGGAAAACCTGTTCGCCCCCTTCAAGGATGTGATCACCTCGATGCTCGGTGGCGGCGGCCTGGGCGCGGCGACTGTGGGCGTGGGCAAGGCGATTGCGTATTTTCTTGATCATTACAAAAGCGTCGAGGCGCGTGTCGATGAAGTGGCCAAGACTTTATTGCCGGAGTTGGCCAGTTACCTGCACGCCGAATCGCTGCAAGTAAGGCGCATCAACCTGATCGGCCATTCCCTCGGCGCACGCATCCTGGTCAAAAGTTTGCTGGCCAGCCCCGAGAGCGCCCGCGAACTGCCATTGAACAATTTGCTGCTGATGGGCGGGGCGATCTGTACGTCCAGCCCGTGGGGTGAAGTGTCGGCGCCGCTCAAGGGGCGCGTGATCAATTGCCACTCCAGCAAGGACTGGGCGCTGGCTATCAAGCCGGATACCGAGCGCTGCATTGGCCGTTATGCGATTGATGTCACGCCGGCACTCAAGGCCAAGGTCACCAATGTGCACCTGGCCACCTTTGATCATGCCGCCTACTGGCCGCAGTTGAAGACGGTGGTGCAGTACACCGACTTGTTGCAGGAGCGGCGCGGCCTGATTCGCTCTGATCTGCGCAGCAGTGAAGTGCGTTTTGCCGAGGAAGACGCGCAACTGTTTCCGGCACTGATGCAGGCGCGTCCGGAAGAATTGAAGTTTCTCGCCGAATTGATGGCGCAAAAGCGCAGTGCCTCGATTGATGCCAGCGTGCGCGAACCGCTGAAACTGGCCATCGAGTTGCAGCGTATGGGCGGTGACAGCTTTATGAACCTCGCCCGCGGCCATGGCGTGAGTTATCGACAGATCGCCGAAGATGTGGCGCAAAAGCTTGGAATCAAGTTCGATGAGCCGCTTGAAACCGTGGCGCTCGCGGACATCGAGGCGCAGGTCGCGGAAAAACTGATCGAGCAATACAAAGGCAAACTCAGCAGCGCCGACCGGCAGGCCTTCGACGCCGAGCTCAAGGCCGCCGCGCAAAAAGAGCAGGGGTTGTTCAATCGAATCGACATTGGCCGCTCGGCCACCACCGCGCTGAGCGGCACGGCGTTGGCGGGGTTGACCGGGTTTATCCTGCGGCGCGGCGCGGCCACGGCGATTCCGGTGGTGGGCCAGGCGCTGGCGGCGGCGATGTTGCTGGTGACGGGAGTGCGGGCGTTTTCCGGCCCGGCTTTTTCGATCACCACCTTGTCGGTATTGGTGATAGGTGTGATTCGCCAGCGCATGGAGCGCGAAGCGCTGAATCAGGAGATGGACCTGGTGGTGCAAGTCGTCGAAGCGTTTGATTTGCCCCGGGAGACAGTGATGCGCACGGTCGCATCGGACTGATAAGCTGCGGTTCTGACTTGTGTGTTTGCCTGGGATACCGCGTGAAATTCAGCCTGCCGAAAATCGCTACCGCCCCGTTCTGCCCGCCGGAAGTGGCCGGCTCCGTTGTCGTTGACCCTACGGCGTCGTTTTTCAAACGGGCGCTGATGTTCGCCGGCCCCGGCCTGCTGATCTCCATTGGCTACATGGACCCGGGCAACTGGGCCACGGCCATCGAAGCCGGTTCACGTTACGGCTACAGCCTGCTATTTGTAGTGCTGCTGGCCAGCCTGGCCGGAATGGCGGTGCAATGCCTGTGCTCGCGCCTGGGCATCGCCACCGGCAAAGACTTGGCGCAACTGTGCCGCGAGCGCTATAGCAAGCGCTCCTCGCGCACGCAGTGGGTGCTGGCGGAAATCTCCATCATCGCCACCGACCTTGCCGAAGTGCTCGGCTGCGCCCTGGCATTTCACTTGCTGCTCGGTGTGTCGCTGACCACCGGTATCGTGATCACCGCCTTTGACACGCTATTGATCCTGGCTCTGCAAAACCGAGGCTTTCGCCGCCTTGAAGCGATCATGCTGGCCCTGGTGGCGACCATCGGCGTGTGCTTCTTTATCGAGCTGGTGCTGATCAAGCCGTATTGGCCGGACGTACTCAGTGGCTTCACCCCGTCATTGTCGGCCATCAGCGATGCGGCGCCGTTGTACCTGGCCATCGGCATTCTCGGCGCCACGGTGATGCCGCATAACCTCTACCTGCACACCTCCATTGTGCAGACTCGCCTGATTGGCAAAGACCTCGCCAGCAAACAGGACGCGGTCAAGCTGGCGCGTATCGACACCATCGGCTCCCTGGCGCTGGCGTTGCTGGTGAACGCTGCGATTCTGGTGCTGGCAGCGGCTGCGTTCTACAAAACGGGTCACACCGAAGTGGTCGAAATCCAGGACGCCTATCACCTGCTTGATCCGCTGGTGGGCGGCGCGTTCGCCAGCATCCTGTTCGGCATCGCCTTGCTGGCTTCGGGGCAGAGTTCGACCTTTACCGGCACCATCGCCGGGCAAGTGATCATGGAGGGTTACCTCAACCTGCGCATTCCGTGCTGGCAGCGCCGTCTGATTACTCGTGGGCTGGCACTGATTCCGGCGTTTCTCGGGGTCTGGCTGATGGGCGACGATGCCATCGGCAAGCTGCTGATTCTGAGCCAGGTGGTCCTCAGCCTGCAGTTGCCGTTTGCGCTCTATCCACTGATCCGCATGACCGACGACAAGCAACTGATGGGGCCGTTCGTAAACCGACTGCCCACGCGGTTACTGGCGTGGTTTCTGTTTGCGGTGATCAGTGGGGCGAATGCGTGGTTGATTGGGCAGTGGTTGTTTTGATCCAAACGTGCGCGGTTCGAGGCGACCAAAACCAGGACCGCCACTCGAGAGCAGGACAGGGGGGCGCAGCAGCAACCCGTGAACTGAGAGAGCTCACCGATCCCAGTAGGGCACGGTCCCAAAACACTCCACAAAATAATCAATCACCGTGCGTACCTTCAGTGACAGCCGCCGACTGCCCGGCCACAACGCGGCAATCTGCTGCGGTTCCAGCGTGGTCGCCACCTCGTACTCCGTCAGCACCGCCTGCAAGGTGCCTGCGCGCAACCCTTCGCCAATCAACCAGGACGGAAACACCACCAGCCCAAGGCCTTGCTCTGCCGCGTGGGTAAGGGTATCGGCGTGGTTGCCGGTGATGGGGCCTTTAACGCTGTACGGCGTCCAGTCGCCCTGGTCGCGGCGGAAGAACCAGCGTTGTTGGCCGGTGATGCCTTTGTAGGCCAGGCACTGGTGATTGACCAGTTCATCGGGGTGGCGCGGTGTGCCATGGCGTGCGAGGTAAGCGGGGCTGGCGGCGATACGAAAGCGCTGGGGCGCGAAGATGCGCGCCTGCATGCCCGAGTCATTGAGCACGCCGATGCGAAACAGCAGGTCGGTGCCATCTTGCAGCGGGTCGACGTAGGTGTCGGTTTGCTGGATATCCAGTTGCAACTTGGGGTAGCGCCGGCACAACTCGCCCAACCAGGGTGAAAGGTGACGCTGGCCGAACACCATCGGCGCATTGATCCGCACCAGGCCGCTGGGTTCGCTTTCCTGTTCCTGCAGCGCCTGGGCGGCCGCTTCCAGTTGTTCCAGCATCACGCGTGCGTGATGCCCGAGCAGGCGCCCGGCCTCCGTGGGGCTGACCGCGCGGGTATGCCGGTAGAGCAATTGTTGGCCGAGTGCCTGTTCCATCAGCTGGATCTGCCGCGAGATGGAGGAGGGCGCCAGGCTCTCGCGGCGTGCTACTTCGGAGAAGCTGCCGTGGTCCAGCACGGCGACGAACAGACGCAACGCTTTGAAACTCAACTCATTTAAACCCTGCATCGTGCCTCCAAGCTGTGCGCATTGCGCAAAGGTGTTATCCGCATGCTCCCATTTATCGCACAGGACGGCCACCGGATAATGCGCGCCATGTTTCCTTTCCAGTAGTGCAGGTGATCTATGCAGGCAAGTTCGATCGAGGGCGTGGCGCAGGCCAGGCCGAAAAAAAACCTTCTACGGCTGCTGTTGTTGCCGTTGGTGATTCTGGCGGGCATGGGCCTGTCGGTGGAGGCCGGTTTGCTCGGTCCATTGGGTGTGCAGGTCGGGCATTTGTGGGCGACGTTGAGCATCTTTGGCGTCGGCACCGCCATCCTGTTTTTGCTGCTGCTGTTCAGCGGCCCGCAAAAGGGCCCGGCCCTCACCGATTTGCCGCGCTGGCAGTTGATCGGCGGGTTCCTCGGGCCGATGTACGTGGTGGTGCTGACACTCGCCACACCGCACATCGGTATCGCCATGACGATGATCGCGATCCTGTCGGGGCAGGTGGGCAAGAGCGTGTTGATCGACCATTTCGGCTGGTTTGGCACTGCGCGCAAGCGGGTCAATGGCGAGCGCTGGATTGCCCTGGCGTTGATTGTGGCGGCACTTGTTCTGATTGCACGAGGGTAAGGCGATGAATCTGATTCTGTTATTGGTACTGGTGATTGCCGCCGGTGCGGTGTTGAGTGTGCAGGCGGCGATCAATGGTCGCCTGGGCCAGACGGTGGGTGTGTTGCGTAGCAGCTTGCTGACTTTTGCAGTCGGAGCACTCAGCACCGCGTTGTTGATTTTTTTCTTCGAGCCCGCGCAGGCTGTCAGCCTGCTGGATGTGCCGAAGTGGCAACTGACCGGCGCGCTGTTCGGCGTGGTGTACATGATGGTGATGGTCGGCGCGGTGCCCATCGTTGGCACGGCAGTGGCAACGGTGGCGGTGATCGTCGGGCAATTGGGCATGGGCATGCTGATCGACAACTTCGGCTGGCTCGGTAACCCGGCCATCGAACTGTCGGGCAGTCGCATCGTGGCGATGCTCTGTCTGGCCCTGGCGCTGGTGTTCATGTACCGCAGCAATACCCGTCAGGCCGATTAACGGCGCTGAACCTTGGCGTCTTGCCGAGAGTCACTGCTTAAGGTGCAGCGCTCGCCGCACCTGGACGACCATGAAAAAGGAGTCTGACCATGGCTGATAAAACCTGTGCTTGCCCACATTGCAAATGCGTACTGGGCAAAGAGGCGGTGATGAAAGACGGTAAGGGCTACTGCTGCCAGGGCTGCGCCGAGCACCATGCGCATGGCGAGCCGTGCGCTTCGTCGACGGGTTGCGAGTGCACCAAGTCGGCAAAGGGCTAAAAATCCGCTCGGATTATCGGGTGGCGGTCATTACCATGGCCGTTCACCCTTGACCGATGCGCTCTTCATGGCTCTGGCCGCACCCCCCGACCTCAGTGATCATGCCGTCCCCGTGCAACCCTTGGCGCGTACCTACCCGCGCGGGTTGTATGTTGAGCCCCATAGCCATGATTGGGGCCAGTTGCTGTACGCCATGAGCGGTGTGATGTGGGTGGAAACACCGCGTGAAGCCCTGGTCGTCCCGCCGCAACGTGCGGTGTGGCTGCCGCCAGGGGTGGAGCACGGGATTCGCGTGGTCTCGGATTTACAGATGCGCAATATCTACCTGCGCCCGGCATTGGCGGCGACGCTGGACAGCCAGGTGCAGGTGATTGAAGTCGGTGGGCTGCTGCGCGAGCTGATCGTCACCTTGGTCGATCATGGTGATACCGGCGATTCGGCGTATTACGACGCCGTGGTCGGCCTGGCCCTGTTGGAACTGCAACGTGCGCGCCGCTCGCAAATCCGCATCGCCATGCCGGTGGAGGCGGACCGCCGGCTGATCAGCGCGTGCCAGGCGGTGATGGCGGCGCCTTCCCTGGAGATCCCCTTTGAGCAACACGCCGAGACGGCCGGTGCCAGCGTGCGCACGCTGGCGCGGCTGTTCCAGCATAACCTCGGCATGGGCTTTGCCGAGTGGCGTCGTCAGGTGCAACTGGCCACGGCGGTGGCGGAGCTGATCCAGGGCCAGTCGGTCAGCGGCATTGCCCGGTCTTTAGGTTATTCGCCCAGCAGTTTCAGTGACATGTTTCGGCGCGAACTCGGTGTGGCGCCATCGCACTACATCGATTGAGGGGTTGGCCGAAATCCTGAAGCACTTGGCCGATGCCTCGGCGACGGGCTTACTACACTGAGCCCATCAACCCACCAGGCGTCGCCCCCATGAATTACCTGATTTCCCTCGCCATTGGCCTGTTTGTCGGCGTGATCTACGGTGCCCTGGACTTCCGCTCGCCCGCGCCGCCCGCCATCGCTCTGGTCGGTTTGATGGGCATGTTACTGGGCGAGAAGCTGTGGCCCATGGGGCGGCAACTGGTGAGTGGTTGGTTGTCCTGATTATTCTTTTCCCTTCGATGGATGTTGGCCATGAAAGCTCTGCAATTTTCCGCCACTGGCGACCTCGCCGCCTTGAGTTTCGTCGACGTCGCCACCCCGGTACCGGCTGCCGATGAAGTGCTGGTACAGATCAAGGCTGCGGGCCTGAACCCCAGCGATGTTAAAAACGTGCTGGGCCGCTTTCCCTACACCA
The DNA here is from genome assembly GCF_053345295.1 of Pseudomonas sp. M5A4_2d. Classification (NCBI taxonomy): domain Bacteria; kingdom Pseudomonadati; phylum Pseudomonadota; class Gammaproteobacteria; order Pseudomonadales; family Pseudomonadaceae; genus Pseudomonas; species Pseudomonas sp. M5A4_2d. The sequence goes on from NZ_JBKEZW010000006.1 coordinate 263,883, forward strand.
CGCTGCCGCGTATTCCCGGGCGAGACTTCGCCGGTGTTGTGGTGCAAGGCCCGCCGGCGTTAGTGGGGCAGGACGTGTGGGGCACCGGCCGTGACCTCGGGTTTTTCGCCGACGGCTCCCACGCCCAATACCTCACCGTGTCCGCCAAGGGCGTGGCGCACAAGCCAACTCACCTGAGTTTTGCTCAGGCCGCCAGCCTTGGCGTGCCCTACACCACCGCTTGGGATGCCCTGCAGCGTAGCGGTGTCGCGAAGGGCACGCGTTTGTTAGTGATGGGCGCCAATGGTGCCGTAGGCAGTGCCGCGTTGGCCCTGGCGAAGATTCGTGGTGCCCAGGTGTTGGCGGCGGTGCGCAAACCCGATCAGGTTGCGGCGTTGCAGGCGCAAGGGGTTGACGCGATCGCACTGGGCCAGCCGGAAGCGCTGGGTGCGCAGGTGAATGCCGTGTTCAAAGGCGGCGCCGATGTGATCTTCGACACGACCGGTTTCTGGCTGCCGGCCGCTGTCGCAGGGTTGGCCCCATTCGGGCGCATCGCAATCATCGCCGCGCCGGTTGATGGGCACGTGCAACTCCCGGCATTGGCCTTGTATCGCAAAGGCGGCTCGGTGGTGGGCATCAATTCGTTGCTCTACAACTGTGAGCAGTGCGCCGTGATGCTGGAGCAATTCGGGCGCTTCTTTGATGAAGGGCTACTGCCACTGCCGACTGGGTTGCGCGAAGTGGCGCTGGCGGATGGTGTGCCGTGCTATGAAGAAGTGAACAAGGGCGGTGCGGACAAGATCATCTTCCTGCCTTAACACGGTCAAAAAATGTGGGAGCGGGCTTGCTCGCGAAAGCGGTAGGTCAGTCACAGAAAGGTTGACTGAAACACCGCATTCGCGGGCAAGCCCGCTCCCACAGTTTGATCTTCACTGGGCATCAGAAACCTTGGTCGCTCGGACCTTTCCCACAGAGATTTCAGGTTGTCGCTCGGAAGGGCGCTGACTAACCTCACTGCCGTCGCTGACCGTTCAGCGATCGGATTTGACCGTCCGACTAAACCAGTGCGCTACAGCACCCAAGACCTATATCAGGCGTTTTTTCTACGCTTGATGTATCGTGTCGCGGCAGCTGTGCGCGGGATACCTTCGGGTATGCCGGATCCCTGGTTCCGGTCGGTCAACCCGCGTTCAGCTGCCACCCCACTTTGTTTGACCGCGAGTGATGGCAGCTCCACTACCAGGAGTTCCACCATGATTAAAGACAGCCCAAACCCCCCAGGTCAGCAAGACTTCGATACCAGCACCCTGCACGAAGTGGCCTACCGCGCGATCAACCACTACCTCAATCCCGGCAAGCCAATCCCCGAACCCACCGAAGGGCTCTTCACCGTGCGCGCCGATCTGGGCACGGAAACCTTGCTGGTCAATGCGTCCCAGGATTTGGCGTCCCTCTGTGAGATTGCCAACCATCTGGCGTTTGAAATCGACGGGGCTCAACGCAATGTCGCGCTGGGTATCTGTCGAATGCTGGAGGGAGTGCAACTGTTGGTCGATAAGGCACTGAACGTGGCCCATCCGACGGCCTAGCGATTGTAACGCGGTCAAAAATGTGGGAGCGGGCTTGCTCGCGAAAGCGGTAGATCAGTCACACAAAGGTTGACGGAAACACCGCATTCGCGAGCAAGCCCGCTCCCACAGTTTGATCTCCACTGGGCATCAGAAACCTTGGTCGCTCGGACCTTTCCCACAGCGATTTCAGGTTGTCGCTCGGAAGGGCGCTGACTAACCTCACCTCCGTCGCTGCCAATTCAGCGACCGGATTTGACCGTCCGACCTTGTTAACGAATCGCTACGCCCTGTACCAATCTCAGGCGCTTTTTCTATGCCTGAGGTATTGTGTCGCGGCAGTTGTGCGCGGGATACCTTCGGGTATGCCGGGTTCGTTGACAACCGGTCGGTCAACCCGCGTACAGCTGCCACCTTCACCTCGTTTGACCGCGAGCGTTGGCGGCTCCACTTGTCGACGGAGTTCCACCATGATTAAAGACAGCCCAAACCCCCCAGGCCAGCAAGACTTCGATACCAGCACCCTGCACGAAGTGGCCTACCGCGCGATCAACCACTACCTCAATCCCGGCAAGCCAATCCCCGAACCCACCGAAGGGCTCTTCACCGTGCGCGCCGATCTGGGCACGGAAACCTTGCTGGTCAATGCGTCCCAGGATTTGGCGTCCCTCTGTGAGATTGCCAACCATCTGGCGTTTGAAATCGACGGGGCTCAACGCAATGTCGCGCTGGGTATCTGTCGAATGCTGGAGGGAGTGCAACTGTTGGTCGATAAGGCACTGAACGCGGCCCATCCGACGGCCTAGCGATTGTAACGCGGTCAAAAAATGTGGGAGCGGGCTTGCTCGCGAAAGCGGTAGGTCAGTCGCAGAAAGGTTGACTGAAACACCGCATTCGCGAGCAAGCCCGCTCCCACAGTTTGATCTCTACTGGGCGTCGGGAACGCCTTTTTCCCAGGCTGACCAGTTCTTCAGAATCGCCTGTACCAGCGGGTTGCCCGTGCGGTACAGGTTCTCCAGCGCCGGAACAAACCCACCCTGGTCGGCGTATTTCAGCAGGTTGTCGACTTCGCTGTAGCCAGGGTACGGCCGGTCGAAATCGGAACCTGCACGCACCACGGCCAGGCGCTGGATATCCACCAGGCCTTCACGGCTGGCGCGCAGCAAGGCTTCATAGGTGGAGTTGTCTTCCTGCTGGGTAGTGCAGTACTCGCCTTTGTTGTCGGTGAGCAACTTGGTCCAGACTTCGGCGCGCTCGCTCAGGCGTGTGCCGGAGAACCAGGTGTTGCCTGCCAGCGTGTCACAGCGGGTGACTTGCGGCGGCTGATTCGCCGGGGCGGCAGGGTAGTGTTTGCGCCAGGCGCTGGATTCCTTGCTTTCCGTCAGCTCAACCTTGTGCGACAAGTCATACGCCTTGGCTTGTAGCTTGGGGTTCAGCTCAAACACTTCGGTCTTGTAGTCCAGCGGCGGTTTTTCGTTGGGGCCTTTGGTGTTGATGCCGATGTAACCGGTTGGCCAATCCTTGGGCGCATCCCGCGAATCCAGCTCCCATTGGGTGCCGAATTCCACCAGGTAATGAGCCCAGGCGGCGGTGCCGATGGTGCCGTGTTTGGGGCTGATACCGGCAATCCCGGCGATCAGGAAATAGCTCTGGCGCAGGTCGAACTTGGGCGACAAGGCCAAGGCCAGGGTCGACGCGGCGGCGTTGGTCTGGCCCATGCCGGTCACCAGCAGGCATACATCCTGGGTGTTGCAGCGAATCACCGGGTATTCAGCCGACAGGCCCGGCACGCGTACTTCCTGCTTGAGTTCCAGGCGGTCGATCCAGGTCTGCGCCTCGGGGGCGAACATGGTGATCAGCATCACTTTGGGTTTGATCGGCGCGGGGGCAGCCGCCAGCACCACGTGAGGCAGCAGGGCCAGGCCAACGGCCATCGAGAGACGGGTAAACGCTTTCATCTAATGCTCCTTTATCAGAATTGGTAGCCGACACCGGCGTAGTAGCCCCAGCCATCCGAGCGGGCGCGGAAGTTGCCTTCGCCGAAGTTCAGCTCGCTGCCGTCCTCCCAGTTGCCGCCGTTGTGAAAGTAACGGCCAACCAGGGTAAAGCGCAGGTGGGTAAACGAATACAGCAGCACGTTGGTCGCCACCAACGAGTTGGCGGTGCGCGCCGGATTGTCCTTGTGCAGGTCCGAGCCGAAATCGTAGTTGGTGAAGCCGATGTAGGTCAGCGACGCACCGTTATCGAAACTGCTGATGGGCACGATGTACTTCATTTGTGCACGGTAGCCGTCCCACGAATATTCATTGCTCGCGCCATAGTTTTCCCATTGGTAGCGCCCATAGAAGTTGGCCGACAGGTTGACCCGCGAGTGCGTGTCGATGTCGGTGCCGAGACCGCTGTACAGGGTGTTGGCGCGGTTGGACTTATTGCTGCCATGGTCGTAGATCCAGTCAAACGCCACATACCATTCCTTGAACGGCCCGATGGCCAGGCTGCGACCAGCCAGGTAGTCGATGGAGATGCGCGGCTCGTGCTCCATGAATACCGGCGAGCCATGGTCCCACGCGCCTTTGTCATTACTGTTACCGATGCCGAGAATCTTCGGCACGTCGATATAGCCGTACAACTCGAACGGGCCCTTGCGACCGAAGTACTCGTACTCCAGATAGACGTCATCCTGCGGCTTGGGGCCGAAGCTGATGTCTTTGCTGCCGATCAGTGTCAGGTCCTGGTTGAACCATTCCGACAGATACACGCCTTTTTTCGCGGGGCTGGCGTCGGGGCTCTTGGTCTCAGGGCTGAGGGTTTCGCCCTGTGCTGAGTCATCAGCGGGTTTTTCCTGCGCCAAAATGGGGGCGCTGAGTACTCCCGTAACGGCAGCCAGTAGCAAGGAAACACCAAAGGAAGCAGGACGCCTTGAGGTGGGGTGCATTGAAAGTCCCTATTCGTACGCGGTTTGAACCCGATACCTCGGGTAACGGTGAACTTGGCAGCCAAGTTCGTTCCGCAAACGTTTGCACAGGCTGTACCAACTTTGCTCAATGGCTTGAATAAAATGAAAAAAAGCGCAATTAGTCGACCTTTTGATCAAAAATGACTGGGTGTCATTTTTGCAGGCCACTACGAGGATCCACTCACATGTTCGAGCGCTATTTGCAATCCTGGAACCTGAAGGTTGATGGCGACCCCGTCGTGACGCCCGGCAGTCACCTGTTGCCCGTGCGTTGGCAAGGCCGGCCGGCGATGTTGAAAATTGCTCACACCTCAGAAGAGCAGCTCGGTGGGCAGTTGATGAGCTGGTGGGCGGGCGAGGGTGCCGCCCAGGTGTATGCCCATGACGACGTGGCGTTGTTGATGGAGCGAGCCACCGGCCCGGGTTCCTTGATGCGCATGGCCCTCAATGGGCAGGATGATCAAGCCAGCCGGATTGCCTGCGCCACGGTTGCCCGGCTGCATGCGCCACGGCCATCGCCACCGCAAGGGTTACTGTCCCTGCAAACCTGGTTCCAGTCATTGTGGAAGGCCGCTGATGACAAAGGCGGTGTGTTGCGCGACTGCGCAGCGATGGCGCATGCACTGCTGGCGGCGCCACAGGACATCGTGGTGCTGCACGGTGATATCCATCACGACAATATTCTCGACTTCGGTGCTCGGGGTTGGCTGGCGATTGATCCAAAGCGTGTCATCGGCGAGCGTGGTTATGATTATGCCAACCTGATCTGCAACCCGGATTTGCCGACCTGCCACGATCCGGTGCGTTTTAATCGGCAGGTCGCGGTGATCGCCCAGGCTGCCAACCTCGCACGCCCACGCCTGCTGCAATGGGTATTGGCCCATGCAGGTCTGTCCGCAGCTTGGTTTCTTGAGGATGGAGAGCGCCAGCGTGCAGACGTTGACCTTGAAGTCGCTCGCCTGGCGCAACGGGCGTTGGCTCAATGGCCGATGGTGTAGGGCAATGGCTGATCGGCGATGCGGTTGAACAGATGCATCGCGGTTTCCCGCCGATACTCACTCGGGGTCTGGTTCATTTCGATCCGAAAGTGCCGGTTGAAGTTGGACAGGTTGGCGTAGCCCACTTCGAAACAAATATCCGCCACTGACATCTCGCTTTGCAGCAACAGCCGGCAGGCGCGCTGCACGCGGAACTTGCGCATCAGCTCGATAAAGCCGTGGCCGGTGTTGCGTTTGAAGAAGCGCGAGAAGCCCGGTTCGCTCATCTCCAGCTGGCGCGCGATGACCGACAGGCGCAAGTCGCCGGTCAGCTCGCGCATCAGGTAATCGAAAGCCTTATTGATGCGCTCGGCGCTGCGTGCGTCCAGGGTGGGGGCATAGCAGGGGCTGGCCAGCGCCTGCACGTGCGCTGGCGGAGCGTTTTTGAGGTTATCGAGCAGTTGCAGGAACAGGATCAAGCGTTGCAGGCCATGGGCGTTGCCGATGCTTTCCATCAGGCGTGCCGCCTGCACGGCGGTGTCACCGCTGAATTGCAGGCCGCGCCGGGCTTGTTCGAACAGCGGCTGCAGGTCGCCGAGTTCCGGCAGGGTCTTCCGCAGGGCGAGGAGGGCGGCGCCGTCGAACTGCAGCACCACGTCGCGGCCGGTCAGGTATTCGCCGGGGGCCAGGTCACCGATCCAGTCGTGGGGCAGGTCAGGGCCGATCAGCGCGACATGCCCGGCACTGAACGCGCCGATATAGTCGCCCGCCACCAACTTGCCGCTGCCTTGGCGGATCAGGTGGATTTCGAACTCGGGGTGGTGGTTCCAGCGTGCCAGGTCATACGGGTAGTCATGTTCGAACCAGCGGAAACAGTGGTCCGGCTCGGGCAGGATGACTTCCAGTTCGGCGGGGCGGTGCTCGAACAGCTCGGCGCGACTGACGGGCATGGTGATGCCTCTTTTAGTTGTTGAGTCGCCTCAAAATACGCGCACAGGCATTCAATACGCTACCCCGGTTTCGCCTGGCACTGATACTTTTTTGATCCTGGAGCCTGGGTTAAAAAAGTATCAGCTGTGCATTCGCCATTCGTTTGTGAGGGCTTGGCCAAGCTGCTGTAATCGACGCTCAACAACAAAAACAACAGGTGGAAACCGCCATGCTCCCGACCTGCAAAGCCAAGCTCCCGCAAGCGCTGTTCCTGCTGACCGGCCTGGCGCTGGCCATGCCCAGCTACGCCGCCGACACCGTCACGATCGCCACGGTGAACAACAGCGACATGATCCGCATGCAGCGCCTGTCCAAGGTGTTCGAGGAGCAGCACCCGGACATTAAGCTCAATTGGGTGGTGCTTGAAGAAAACGTATTGCGCCAGCGCCTCACCACCGATATTGCCACCCAGGGCGGGCAATTCGATGTGCTGACGATCGGCACCTACGAAACGCCGCTGTGGGGCGCCAAACACTGGCTGGAACCGCTGACCCAATTGCCGGCTGACTATGACGCTGACGATATCTTCCCTTCGGTGCGCCAGGGCCTGTCGGTCAACAACACCCTGTATGCCCTGCCGTTCTACGGCGAAAGCACGGTCACTTACTACCGCACCGATCTGTTCAAGCAAGCCGGCCTGAGTATGCCCGCGCACCCGACCTGGACCCAGCTCGGTGAGTTCGCTGCCAAGCTCACCGCAAAAGATAAAGGCCAATACGGCATGTGCTTGCGCGGCAAGGCCGGCTGGGGTGAGAACATCGCACTGCTCAGCACCATGGCCAACGCCTTTGGCGCGCGCTGGTTCGACGAACAGTGGACGCCCGAGCTGACCAGCCCGGAGTGGACGGCAGCCGCCAACTATTACGTCAATACCCTGAAAAACTATGGCCCGCCGGGCGTCTCCAGCAACGGTTTCAACGAAACCCTGGCGCTGTTCAACAGCGGCAAATGCGCGATCTGGGTGGATGCCAGCGTCGCCGGCTCTTTCACCACCGACAAGAGCCAGAGCAAGGTAGCTGATGACGTAGGCTTTGCCGCCGCCCCAACCGAAGTCACCGACAAGGGCTCCTCCTGGCTCTACGCCTGGTCCCTGGCAATTCCGGCCACGTCCAAGCATAAGGACGCCGCCAAAGCCTTTATCAGCTGGGCAACCTCCAAGGACTACATCCAATTGGTCGCCGATAAAGAGGGCATCACCAACGTACCGCCGGGCACCCGCCAGTCCACTTATAGCGAGGCGTATTTGAAGGCCGCACCGTTTGCCCAGGTGACGCTGGAAATGATGAAACACGCGGACCCCGCGCACCCTTCGGCCAAACCGGTGCCCTACGTGGGCATTCAGTACGTGACCATCCCTGAATTCCAGGCCATCGGCACCTCCGTCGGCAAGCTGTTCTCGGCGGCGCTCACCGGCGGCATGACGGTTGACCAGGCGCTGCTCGAAGCCCAGTCCACCACCGAGCGCGAAATGAAACGCGCCGGCTATCCCAAATAATTTTGAACGGACACGTACCCCATGAAACGACTGGAAGGTAAGAGCGCGCTGATCACTGGGTCGGCGCGCGGGATCGGCCGCGCTTTTGCCCAGGCTTATATCGCCGAAGGCGCAACGGTTGCCATCGCCGACATCAACCTGCAACGCGCCCAGGCCACGGCGGCCGAGTTGGGCCCACAGGCTTATGCGGTGGCGATGGACGTCACCGACCAAGCCTCCATCGACGGCGCGATTGCCGCTGTGGTCGCCCATGCCGGCAAGCTCGATATCCTGATCAACAACGCCGCGCTGTTCGACCTCGCGCCCATCGTCGACATCACCCGCGACAGCTATGACCGGCTGTTCTCGATCAACGTGGCCGGTACGCTGTTCACCTTGCAGGCGGCGGCGCGGCAAATGATCAGCCAGGGGCACGGCGGCAAGATCATCAACATGGCCAGCCAGGCCGGGCGGCGCGGTGAACCGTTGGTGGCCATCTATTGCGCGACCAAGGCCGCGGTGATCAGCCTTACGCAATCGGCGGGGCTGAACCTGATCAAGCAGGGCATCAACGTCAACGCCATTGCTCCCGGTGTGGTGGACGGTGAGCATTGGGACGGCGTGGACGCTTTGTTCGCCAAGCATGAAGGCCTGGCGCCCGGTGAGAAGAAGCAGCGGGTAGGGGCTGAGGTGCCGTTCGGGCGCATGGGCACGGCCGGGGATTTGACCGGAATGGCGATTTTTCTGGCGTCGAAAGAGGCCGACTATGTGGTTGCCCAAACCTACAACGTCGACGGTGGCAACTGGATGAATTAAAGCCGTACACCCATCAGAAAGGCGGGAGCGGGCTTGCTCGCGAAAGTGGTGTGTCAGTCGGCAATGCTATTGACTGATACACCGCATTCGCGAGCAAGCCCGCTTGTGTCTTGATCTGGTAATAAACGCTGGGGTGAGAGGGTTGTATTGCAAGCTGTGAGTGCGCAGTGCTAGAAACACGAGTGGGAGCAAAGCGTCTATCCACCTTTCCACTCCGGCGCATAAGCCCGAACCGTTGAATGCGCGCCACTCGCATCACAAACGTGGGCAAAGCCACAGTGCTCTGCTTCCTGAGTGTAAGAGGTTTTTGTCATGACCTCCTGGGTCGGCATCGATATTTCCAAGACAATCCTCGTTGTCTGGGTTAAGCCTCAGCAAGAAAATGAAAGTACCTGATGTGTACTTTTTACAGGTCACAGGAGAACTGCCATGACCCTCGCGAAAACTGCCACTGCTTCATTCGACGTGGATGCCCAGAAGAGCTTCACGCCACTGTGCCCCAGCGAGTTGCCTGTGGCCGGCGGCGACCAGATCGGTGCCGAACTCAACTACATGGCCAGTTTGGCTGGCCATCGAGTCGGCAGCAAAGATGCGCACACCCCGCATGCGCCTTGGGTGGTCACGCAGCACAGCGAGATGCTGCAACCCACCGGCCTGGCACACGCCGACGTCACCTGGGTCAGCCACTGCGTGCCAGGCACCGAGGGTTTTACGCTGCTGGACGGATTGCCCACGCCGTATGACTACGACTATTTCATCTGGAAAGGTGTCGAACCCGACCTGCACCCCTACGGCGCCTGCTACCACGACCTGCACGACAAGCTGTCCACCGGTGTCATTGAGTACTTGAAAGCCCAAGGTGTCAGCCGCGTGATCGTCGGCGGCCTGGCCCTGGACTACTGCGTCAAGACTACCGCGTTGCAACTGCTCAAGGCTGGCCTGAAAGTGATCCTGCACCTGCCAGCCTGCCGAGGTATCAGCGAGGAGGGCGGCGTGCAAGCCGTCAATGAGTTGCTCAAGGCGGGTGCGGCCGTCAGCAGCACCCGCGAAGAACTGGCCGCGATGGTCGCGCTTTAAGGAGAATCAACCCGTTACATGGGCGCGATTGGGACGCCGGCTTAGTGATGATCGTGTAGCGCCTGGGATTACTCATGCATTTCAGTAACAGCATGGTCGTACTGAGCCAACCGATATATCCGTGGCCAGCGCCTTAGCGAAAGACGTTTGTGCGCGCTACAATACCCGTGATGAGAACCTCCAAGGACGGGGTTCCAGAATCACAAAGGCGATCGTCGGCCGGACACACCTGTGACAGCGCCGAGGACAGTGCTGGAAATGCCAGTGAATCCAAAGAAATTCGGCTGTTGCGGCGTTCATGCATCAACCCCGTCGGCCTTATCATCTGTGCGCCGTTTGCTGGCTGCATTCCACGATTTAATAGAAGCAGCGGACGAGCAACGCTATGCAGCGAAAAGCTCGGTTAGGTTCATCTGCGATGTCGTCCAGTTACGCGCTTTCCCCATTGTGGGCTGCATTTGGTTGGAAGCGCTTATCGGCAGCAACGCGCCAACGGGGTAAACGTGCGGCCAACTCACCTTGACTGGCAATCTTCCGACAGGTTCAAAAGGGCCTGTCATGGCGCTTTATTGGTTCGGCTTTGCTGCGCCAGCAGCGTTCCGAGCAGTAGCGTACTTGCTCCCAGCAGCGAGCCCACTTCTTCCTCCACGTGAAGGGAAGGCCGCACGTCACGCATGTTTTGACGGGGAGTTCACTCTTCTTCAAAACGACTCCCCTGCGTCGAGCCTGGCGAGCAGTTTCTGGCCGCGTTCCCAGAGCGCTTGTCGTTTGGGGTCAGTCATCCGATCGAGGTTTTTGTAGACCATGCCCATGCGCTGATTGCTGCGCAGAAGGTCGCCATGACGCATTAGGAAATGCCAGTAAAGCGAATTGAACGGGCAGGCGTCCTCGGTCGTGCTTTCACTGACCTTATACGCGCAGTTGCGGCAGTAGTCAGACATACGCTTTATATATTGGCCACTGGCGCAGTACGGCTTGGAGCCCAGGTATCCGCCATCGGCGTGCATGACCATGCCCAATGTATTGGGCAGTTCGACCCAGTCGAATGCGTCCATGTAGATCGCCAGGTACCAGTCGCAAATCTGGCTCGGTGCGATGCCGGCCAGTAGCGCAAAGTTGCCGGTCACCATCAGCCGCTGGATATGGTGGGCATAGGCGTGTTTCAAGCTTTGGCCGATCGCCTGGCCCATGCAGTTCATTTGGGTGTCGCCCGTCCAATAGAACGCTGGAAGCGGCCTGCTGTTGCCAAACAGATTGCCGCTGGCGTAGTCGGGCATTTTCAGCCAGTAGACACCCCGTACATATTCACGCCAGCCAATGAGCTGGCGGATAAAACCTTCGGCGGCGTTCAATGGAATCCTGTGCGCCCAATACGCGGCCTCGACGTCGCTGCACAACTGACGCAGATTCAATAGGCCAATATTTAGCGCGGCGCTGATCCGCGCATGAAACAGGAACGGTTCATCAGTGGCCATGGCATCCTGGTAGTCGCCGAAGGCCGCCAGCCCCCAGTCGAGGAAGTAGTCCCACAACGCTTGGGCGTCGGCATGTGTAACCGGGTAGTCAAAGGTATCGAGGGCGCCATAGTGGCTGGTGAAGTTTTTTGCGACCAGCGCCAGTACCTCCTGGGTGATGGCATCTGCCGTAAAGCGCATGGGGGATGGGGCTCTCACCCCTTTGGGCAGCGCCTTGCGGTTTTCTGCATCAAAGTTCCAAGCGCCGCCGACCGGGCTGCCATCGCCGTTGAGCAGCAGGCCACTCTTGCGCCGCATCTCACGGTAGAAGAACTCCATGCGCAGCTGCTTTTTGCCTTCGGCCCAGTACGAGAATTCAGCGCGTGTGCAGAGAAAGCGTGTATCGGCATGCCATTGGATGGCTAAACCGCATGCCTTGAGGGACTGCTCCAGACGCCAGTCACCGCATTCTGTCAGATGCAACTCATCCGGGTTCAGTCGCGACTGCCAACGCTGCAACTCTCCCGCTACCGATCCAGTATTGTGCGGATCATCGAGGGTGACGTATTGCACGCGGATGCCGCGTTGTTGCAGCGCCTGGGCAAAATGGCGCATCGCGCTGAAGATCAGTGCGATTTTTTGCGGGTGATGGGGCACATGGCTGGCTTCCTCCATCACTTCGACCAGCAATACCGTATCGTGCTCGGCATACAATGCCTTCAATGAGGCCAAATCAAAAGACAACTGATCGCCCAAGACCAGGCACAGTCGGTGAGTCTTATTCATACGACAGGATCCAACGGAGGGTGACTTACCATGACGCAGTCAGCGAGAAAGGAATACGCAACGACTCGATGGGCCCGTGCAAGTACTTGATTTCGCGCGCACACAGAGGGCATTCACCGTCAACGTACAGCGCCAGCGGCCAATTCATTTTATTGTACATCGGCTATGTCTTTGTATAAGTTTTACACAAGATATGCCGAAAGAAACAGACTGACAATGTGCACTGTCTGTTTGCTGTGTTACGGACGGTGATGCCCATTTTCGCGAACGGATCGCCTGTGCCCTCGGTATCAAGGTGGGTGGCGGCAAGCGATGCGAAGGCGTTCACGTCATCGGCAAAGCGGGCGCGATGGCGTTATCGAGGACTACTACGGGCTGATCCGGCCTTGGTTCGTCGAGCCTTGGCCAACCTGCTCGCCAACGCACTGCGTTAGGGGGCTCCCGCTACGACCGTGACTATTTGCAGTGTGGTGTGGGAGAACAGGACTGAAGTCACTGTGCACAACCAAGGCTTGCCGATTTCAGCGCCAGGCAAGCGGGATGACCCTGCGTAGGGCTGCACTGATGCAGAGATTAACGCGTACCCAGGGCACACCGGTGAGGGCGATTGTCGAGAGGGCCATAGCAATACAGCGCACACGTGCGCGCTGCCCATTGCTCCGGTTTAATCAGCGCTCGATCGAGCGACTCCACCGTGCATTCCACTCCGGCCGTGCCTGATTTACCTGGTCCCAATCAATCGAAATCGCCGTTTGCAAGTAACTCTGCATCGCTTCGACTCGTGCACGGGTCTTGTCGGTTGTTGGCGTGGTCGGGTTCGACGGAATCTGGTCGCCTTCCTCCAGCGCCGGCGCCTGGGCTTCAGCCGTCAGCAGGAAGGCCGCGAGCTTCTGCGCCAGTTCCGGCTGGTCATTGCGTGCGATCACGCATTCGGCCACGTTGAGCACCACGGCGCCTTCTTTCGGTTGCGCATACGCCATGGGGATACCCAGCAGTTGCTGGGTGGTGACCTGCGTCGGGGTCAGAGGGAAGATCGCCGCCTCGTCGGTTTGCACCATCTCGGAGATCTTCGCGGAGCTTGCGATGTATTCCAGCACGTTGGGGCCGATAGTCTTCGGCCAGGCCTTGAAACCCGGCTCCACGTTGGTCTCAGAGCCACCCTGAATGCGGTTGAACATCAGAAAACCGTGCAGGCCGAAGGTGGAGGAGGCCAGGGACTGGAACACCACTTTGTCCCTGAAGCGCGGGTCGGCCAGGTCCATCCACGAGGTGGGTGCGGCCCAGCCTTTTTCCTTGAACATCTTGGCGTTGTAGCCCAGGCCGGTGACGCCCAGGGTCACGGCCACGGCCTCTTGCTTGATTTTCGCCTTGACCGGGTTTTGCTCCAGGGTCGGGCTCGGCGCCAGCTTGTCGCACAGGCCCATGGCGATGGCGCGGTACATGATGCCGTCGTCGAGGAACATCACATGCATTTGCGGGTTGTCTTTGTTGGCCTGGACTTTGGCGAGGATGTCCGACGAGGTGCCGGGCACGATCACCACCTTGACGTTATTGGCCTTCTCGAAGGCGGGCAGCACCTTGTCGGCGTACACCCGTTCCATGGTGCCGCCGTTCATGCCCAGGTACAGCGTCGGCGCAGCATGGGCGATGGAGGCGAGCAACGCGAGGGGCAAGCAGGACAGCGCGATACGTGTGTTCATGGATGTTTTTCCTCTCAGGCTTGGAATCGACGAATGGAAAACGCTTCGATGGGTTGCCGGCTGGCCCCGGCGCAGACGATCTCTGCCAGGGCTTCACCGACGGCGGGGCCGAGCTGGAACCCGGCGCCGGCAAAGCCGAAACCGTGGAGCAGGCCAGGTTGGGTGCTGCTTGGGCCGATCACCGGTTCATGATCGGGGAGGTAACCTTCGGTGCCACTCCAGGTGCGAATCGCCTGGGCACCCTTGAGGAACGGGTACAACTCGCCGGCATTGCGCAAAATCTCCAGCACCGCCGCTTGCCCTGGGCGCGTCGTTTGCGGGCCAAGGGCAAAGCCGCGGCCGCCGCCGAGGATGCAGTTGCCCCGGGCGACCTGGCGCGCGTATATCCCGCCGCCTTCAACGCCGGTGCTGACGTTCATCACCATCGGCAGCGGTTCGGTGACCAGCATCGCCGGGTGCGCCGAGGTGATCGGCACCGGCTCGCCAAACTGCTCGGCGACGTGGCCGGCCCAGGCGCCGGCACAGTTGAGCAGCCAGGGTGCTTGCAGGTGCAGGCCGTTGGCGCAGTGCACGTGGAAGCGTTGGCCGTCATGTTCGAGGCGAATCACGTCGGCCTGCTCGTGTACCGAGGCGCCGAGGCGCTGCGCTGCACGGGCGAAGGCGGGCGAGACCAGGCGCGGATTGGCATGGCCGTCTTCAGGGCACAGTGACGCGCCCACCGCCACATCGCCCACCCAGGGAAAGCGCGCGCGCAATTGCGTGTAATCCAGCAACTGCAGGCCCAAGCCAAAGCCCCGGGTGTGCTCGGCATACGCCTGCAACGCGGCAAAATCCCCATGGCTGCGGGCCAATTTCAAATGCCCGCAGCGAACATATTCGCCATCTATGCCGATCAACCCCGGCAAGTCGGCCCACAACTGGTGGGCGCGTTGCGACAACGGCAACTGATGCAACGGCCGACCCTGGCGCCGCACGCCACCATAGTTGACGCCGCTGGAATGAGAGCCACAGAAATCTCGCTCGACCAAGGCCACACGCTGGCCTTTGTGCGCCAGCATCAGCGCCGCCGACGCCCCGACAATCCCGCCGCCCAATACGATGACGTCGATCATGGTTGCACCTGCACGCCAAACGGCAGCGGCTTGATCGGTGCCTGGCCACGTAAGCGGCCTACGGCTTCAATTCCTCGACCACTGCGCTCGGCCACAATCTCGGCGGCCGCCAGCCCGCACATGCGGCCCTGGCAACGGCCCATGCCGACACGGCAATGGGCCTTGACGCGGTTGAGTTCCCAATGGCCTTCATCCACCACTGCCCGCACCTCGCCGACGCTGACTTCCTCGCATCGGCACAGGATCAGCGCATCCGGCGCCTGCGTGGCCCACTGTTGAGGAAAGGGGAAGGCGGTTTCCAGTCCATGGCGAAAGCGCTGGATGCCTGCCAGTTGCTGCTCCAGTTCGGCAGCGCGGCGTTGATCGATGGTGATGCCGGAATCTTCCAACAGGGCCAATGCCGCGCGCTCACCGGCCATTTGCGCCGCGTCGGCGCCCATGATGCCGGCCCCATCGCCCGCCAGGTACACGCCGTTCACGCTGCTGCGCCCGGCGCTGTCGCGTTGCGGCAACCAGGCTCGGTTCAAGCTGTTCCAGGCAAAGTCACAGCCGAGCAGATCCGCCAGTTGTGTCTCGCTGCGCAAGGCATGGGCGAAAGCCACGGCATCGCAGTCCAATCGGCGCTCACCCCAGCGAATGCCCGTGACCCGCAGTTCGCCGTCAATCTGCGTGAGCGTTGCGCCCTGATGCACGGGAACTCCATGGGCCGTCAGCCAGGCGCGATAATACAAACCTTTGGCCAGGGTCACCGGTTGCCCGAGCAACGCCGGTAATGCGCGGCACTGCGCACTGAAGGGCGCGCTGTCGAGCACCGCGACCACCTTGGCGCCGGCCTTGGCGTATTGGTAAGCCACCAGGTACAGCAACGGCCCGCTGCCACACAATGCGACCCGCTCACCGATGGCACAGCCTTGATATTTCAAGGCGATTTGCGCCGCGCCCAGGCTGTAGACGCCTGGCAACGTCCAGCCGGGCACCGGCAGGATGCGGTCCGTGGCGCCGGTCGCGACGATGATCCGGGCATACTCGATGCTCTGCGCGCGGTCGTTATTCAGCATGTCCAGCCGACCGTCCTCGGCGTTCCACACCAGGGTTTGCGGCCGGTAGTCGATCAGCGGCGCCAGCTCATCCAGGGTGCGGTGCACGGCCTCGGCCTTGCGCGCCTCAAACCCATAAAGCTGCTTGGGCGTGCGCTGGAAGTTCGCCGGTTGGCGCCGATAAATCTGCCCGCCACCGCGCAGGCCTTCATCCACCAGGCAAGGCTTGAGGCCATGGTCGAGCAGGGTACGCGCCGCGCTGATGCCTGCCGGGCCTGCGCCCACAATCACGATCGGCTTCATGCTTGGCGCCCCGGGTCGCGGCTGATCACCTGGCCTTCTTCCAACAGCGTCGAGCAGGCCCGCACGCGGCGCCCGTCTTCCAGGCGCACCCAGCAATCCTGGCAGGCGCCCATCAGGCAAAAACCGGCGCGGCGCTCGGCACTGAAATCGCTGCCGCGCAGGTGATCGGCGCACGTCAGCATGGCGGTCAGCAGGGTGTCGCCCAGCAAGCCCTTGGCCGGTTGCCCGTCGAGGGTGAAGGCCAGGGCAGGGCGCGCGGTTTCGGCCAATCGTTTGAACAACGCCATCAATGTTTCCCCACCAGCACGCGGTCCAGGCCATAGACCCGGTCGAGCAGAATCATGGTCGCTGCGGTCAGCGCAATCACCAGCGCCGAGACCGCCGCCATCATGGGGTCGATGGACTCCGTGGCGTACACGTACATGCGCACCGGCAAGGTTTGCGTGGCCGGCGAGCTGACGAAGATCGACAGGGTCACTTCATCGAAACTGTTGATAAACGCCAGCAACCAGCCGCCGGCTACACCGGGCAAAATCATCGGCAGGGTAATCTGGCGAAACAGCGTAAAACGGCTGGCCCCCAGCGACTCTGCCGCCTGCTCGGCACTGCGATCAATGCCGATTGCCGCGGCCAGCACCAGGCGCAGCACATACGGCGTGATGATCACCACGTGGGCGAGCATCAGCCAGGTGAAGCTGCCGTTGACGCCCATCAGTGCGAACAACCGCAGCATCGCCACCCCCAGCACCAGGTGCGGGATGATGATCGGCGACAGGAACAGCGCACTGAAAAAGTTGCGCCCCGGGAATTGATAACGGCTGATCGCCAAAGCCGCCGGCACTGCGATCAGCGTGGCCAGGGTCGCGGCGGTAAACGCCAGGACCAGGCTGTTATAGAACGCCTGGATGAAGTCGGCACGCTCGAACACCGCGCGAAACCAGCGCAGGGAGAAGCCTGATGTGGGCAGGCTCAAGGTGTTTTCCGGGGTGAAGGCCACCAGGCACACCACCACCAGCGGCGCCATCATGAACAGCACCACCAGGCCATGAAAACCGAGGGCCAAAGGACCGTTTCTGGACATGTGCTTAAACCCCCAGGGACTTTTTGTAGCGGCTTTCGACCATGCGGTTCCAGCTCAGCATGATCAGCAGGTTGACCAACAGCAGCACCACCGCGATGGTCGCGCCCATGGGCCAGTTGAGTTCCGAGAGGTACTGGTCGTATACCACCGTAGCGACCATTTTCAGGCGGCGCCCGCCAAGCAGGCCGGGGATCGCAAACGAACTGGCGGCCAGGCCGAACACGATCAAGGTGCCGGAGAGCACGCCGGGCATGACCTGCGGCAACACGATTTTGCGCATTACCGTGGCCTGGCTCGCGCCCAGCGACAGGGCGGCTTGCTCAGCCGACGGGTCGAGCTTTTGCAGCGAGGTCCACACCGGAATGATCATGAACGGCAGCATCACGTGCACCAGCGCGATGATCACGGCGAACGGCGTATACAGCAGTTTTACCGGGCGCCCGCCGAGCGCCTGGATCACCTGATTCACCAGCCCGTCGGCACCGAGCAGCAGGCTCCAGCCGAAGGCGCGCACCACCACTGAAATCAACAGCGGTGTGAGGATCAGGATCAGGAAGATCGAGCGCCACGGGGTGCCCATGCGGCTGAGGATGTAGGCCTCGGGCACGCCGATGACCACGCACAACAAGGTCACCAACGCACTGATCCAGAAGGTGCGCCAGAAGATCTCGTAAAAGTATGAATCGCTGAACAGCGACAGGTAATGCGCGAAGGTCCACTCATCAGCCTTCACGCCGACCTGGTAGTCGAACACGTTGAACGACAGCACCAACGTCATCAGCAGCGGCAGAATCAACAGCCCGGTAAACAGCGCCAGGGCCGGAAACGACAACACATAACCCCGACTCATGCGCGCACCTCATCCGCCGCCAGCACGCGCAGCAGGCCGGCGTGCCAGTCCAGGCCCACCGCCGCGCCGCAGCCGAGCGGCGCACTGCCGTCGTTGCTGCGTACCACGGTGATTTCGCCGAGGGTGGTGTGGATGCGGTACAGCCATTGGCTGCCGAAGAAGTAACTGTCGAGGACTTTGCCTTGCACGCGCCCGGTGCCGGCCTCCACCAGGGTGATTTTTTCCGGGCGCAGGCTCAGGGTCAGTTCACCATCGCCGCTGGCGTGGCGCACCTGTGGGGCGCCGAGTTCGTCATAGTCACCCGGCAGCAGGTTGGCTTTGCCGACAAAATCCGAGATGAAGCGTGTGCGCGGGTGCTCATACAGCTTGTACGGCGCGTCGATCTGGGTCACGCGCCCGGCCTGCATCACCACCACGCGGTCGCTGATGGACAGCGCTTCGGCCTGGTCGTGGGTGACCATCAAGGTGGTGATGCCCACGGCGCACTGGATGCGGCGAATTTCAAACTGCATTTCTTCGCGCAAGTTGGCGTCAAGGTTGGACAGCGGTTCGTCCAGCAGCAACACCGGCGGCTCGATCACCAAAGCACGGGCCAGTGCCACACGCTGGCGCTGGCCGCCGGACAGTTCACGCGGGTAGCGCTCGGCGTGTGGTGCCAGGCGCACCAGGTCGAGCACGGTTTTGACTTTACTGGCGATTTCGGCGGCCGGCACTTTGCGCATCTTCAGGCCGAAGGCGACGTTGTCGCGCACGGTCATATGCGGGAACAGCGCGTAGCTTTGGAACACCACGCCCAGACCCCGGGTGGCGGGTTTGGCGTGGGTGATGTCACGCCCGTCGAGCAGAATCTGCCCGCCGCTCACGTCGACGAAGCCGGCGATCATTTGCAGGGTGGTGGTCTTGCCGCATCCCGAAGGGCCGAGCAGGGAAACGAACTCGCCTTTTTCCACCGCAAGGTCGGTGGCGACCACCGCGTCGACGGCGCCGTAGCGTTTGCTCAAGGCGTTGAGTTGGAGAAATGCCATGTCTGCGTTCCACCTTTTTTGAGTCGCGTCGAAACGCGCTTTTTTGTTTTGGGCAGATGCGAAAAGAGTGTTGCGGGTGCGTTGGCGCTCGATCTCGAGTCGGCTGCCATTTGTTGTTCATTTCGCCCCTGTGGACGCAGATTAGGACGAAGACTAGGATGGGCGGAAGATAGGATTTCACTGAATGGACTATTATTTTCAGTTTTATTCATTCACTAGAATTTATGCCAGGGTTGAGTGTTATGGATTCCACTGAGCGGAATGAAGCGAGTAAAGAAGTCGGCGCGGGCGGGGTGTCTCGTCTGTTCGCGCTGCTGCGTACTCTGGGCGAGGTGCCGGAAGGCGGCGAACGCGTCACCCAGCTCGCGCAGCAGGTCGGCCTGTCGCAACCCACCACCCACCGCCTGCTGCGCAGCCTGATCGACGAAGGCATGGTCGAGCAGGACGCGCGCAGCAAACGCTATCGCTTGAGCCTGGAGTTCTTCGCGCTGGCAGCGAACGCGGGCAAGACCGGCAACCTGCGCGACCTGGTGCGGCCGAGCATGTTGCGCCTGAGTGCTTACCTGGGCGATTCGCTGTTCCTGCTGGCGCGTAGCGGCTTTGATGCGATCTGCCTGGACCGCAGCGAGGGGCCGTACCCGATCCGCACGTTTACCGGCGATATCGGTGGGCGCGTGGCGTTGGGCGTGGGGCAGGGCAGTTTGGCGATTCTGGCGTTCTTGCCGGAGGAAGAGCGTGAGACGGTGATTCGCTACAACCTGCCACGGCTCAAGGATTTTCACCTGTATGACGAAGTGCTGTTGCGCTCGGAGGTCGAGAACGTGTGGCGCCTGGGCTATGCAGCGCGCAATACCGGCGTGTTGGAAGGCATGGCGGGGGTGGCGGTGCCGATCCTCAATCGGGACGGGCATGCGGTGGCGGCACTGAGTGTGGCGACCATCAGTGATCGGTTGGGGCCGAGCCGGTTGCCGATGGTGGTGGAGTTGCTCAAACGCGAAGCGGCGGCGATCGGGCCGAGGATCAACCCGTTTGATCCGACGTTGCGCAGGCCGTCGCAGACCTTTGGTGGGTAACGTATCTGCGCCACGATGAAGAACCCGTGTGGGAGCGGGCTTGCTCGCGAATGCGATAGATCAGTTATGGATAGGTCAACTGACACACCGCTTTCGCGAGCAAGCCCGCTCCCACATTTTTCAGATTGCGGCCAATGCTACTGACGTGGCGGCCGTGCGAGTCTCCACCCCCAATTTCACATACACATGCTCCAGGTGCTTGTTCACCGTCCTGGGGCTCAACCCCAAAATATCGCCGATATCCCGATTGGTCTTGCCGCACGCCACCCAGCGCAGCACTTCCACCTCGCGCTCGGTCAGTTGGAACCTGGCCGACAACAGCCGCTGCGCCGGTGCGTCTTCCAGGGTCAACACACTCGGCTGCGTGGCCGCCCGTGCCGAGAGCAAAATGCGTGACGTGCGCAAATGCGCTGCCACCCGTGCCAATACCTCATCGGTCTGGATCGGCTTGGTCACATAGTCGCTGCCGCCCACTTCAAAGCCCTGCACCACATGCTTGCTGTCGGTCAGCCCGGTCATGAACACCACCGGGATGTCTGCGCTGGCGGGCTGCGCCTTGAGCCGGCGGCAGGTTTCGAAGCCATCCAGGCCGGGCATCATCGCGTCCAGCAGGATCAGGTCCGGGCGCCGTCGTTGCACGCGGTTCAGCGCGCTGAGGCCGTCGAGGGCGACCAGCACCATGTAGCCGGCGTCGTCGAGGGCATCGGAGAGCATGGCGAGGTTGTCCGGGGTGTCGTCGACGATCAGCACCACGCCGGGTTCAGTGCTGCGGGTGAGTGCATTCATCTTCGGCCTCCTTGAGGGTTCGGTTGAGTTCATCCAGGCGGAAACCCTTGAGCAAACCGCGGACTTTGCCGATGAAAGGTTCAGTGTCCGGGCGGTGTTCAAGGATCATGTCGAGTTTGTCGTGCAGGCCACGCACATAGCCGATGGCACTGAGTTCGGCGAGCGCGGCGAGGTCTTCAGGGCTGGGCAGCACACTGGGCGGCGGCGGTGCCTTGGAGGTCTTGGTGCGGCGCAGCCACTGCAAACCCAGATGCTGTTGCAGGCGCCCAAGCAGCTCCGGGGTGCGCACCGGCTTGGCCAGGTAGTCATTGCAGGCGGCGGCGATGCTGCGTTCGCGATCGTCGGTAAAGGCGTTGGCCGAGATCACGATGATCGGCGCGCTGGACAGCGCATTGCGGCGGATCAAGCGGCTGGTTTCCAGGCCATCAAGGGTCGGCATCGACAGGTCCATCAGGATCAAATCCGGCGCCAGCAACGCCACCTGGCGGATCGCGTCCTGGCCGTTACTGGCCTGGATCACTTCAAAACCCAAGGGTGTGAGCATGCCGCTAAGCACCTTGCGATGGTCAACGTGGTCGTCTACTACCAGGATGCGTCGGCGTTCACCTTGATAGCCGATGATGTCGTGCTCCACATGCACCACCGCTTGCGGCGCGCGCACCTGGGAGAGGAACAGCCGCACCTGGAAGCACGTGCCCTTGTCCAGTTCGCTGGTGACCCGCAGTTCGCCGCCCATCAACGAGGTGAGCATGCGCGTGATGGTCAGGCCCAGGCCCACGCCTTTGTCCTGGCGCATCAAATCGCCGCGTTCGAACGGCTGGAAAATCCGCTCGATCTGCTCCGGATCAATACCGATGCCGGTGTCGATGATTTCAAAATTGGCGGTCTCGCGCATGTAGCTGACCCGCAGGCACACCTCGCCGCTGTCGGTGAAATTCACCGCGTTGCCCAGCAGGTTGATCAGGATCTGGCGCACGCGTTTTTCATCACCGCGCACCACTGCCGGGATCTTGCCCACGCAGTCGAGGCGAAAGCGCAGGCCCTGGTCCTGCGCCTGCGGGGTGAACATCTGTTCCAGGTCGTGGATCAATTCCGGGAAGGGGATTTCAGTGAGTTCCAGGCGCAGCTTGCCGGCCTCGATCTTGGCCACGTCGAGCAGGCCGTCGATCAGCGACAGCAAATGCGAGCCGCTGCGCAGGATGGTCGCCAGGGCGTCCTGATGTTGTTCAGGCATGGCGTTGTCGCGCTGCAGGATTTGGGTGAAGCCGAGGATGCTGTTGAGCGGCGTGCGCAGTTCGTGGGACAGCCCGGTGACGTAGCGGCTCTTGGCGGCATTCGCGGCTTCCGAGGCTTCCTTGGCCTGTTGCAGGGCTTGGTCGGTGAGGCTGTGGGCGTCGATTTCCTGCATCAGGAGCAGGGTCTGGCGGTCGGATTCTTCCTGGGCGACACGCCGGCTTTCGCGCGTCAGCACCACCCACCAGGCGAGCACGGCGGCCAGCACCGAGAGCGTGAGAAACGCCTTGAAGAACGCCTGATACAGGGTCTCTGAATGGGGCAGCCCTTGGGCAGCCTGAACGTAGATCAGTGCCAGGGCCCCCGCGAGCAGCAGCACCAGGACCAATAACAACCCCAAGTAGTGGGCCAGCCGGGTGTGCAGGCGTGGCATCAAGGCGTTCGGCAGCAACCAGCGCAATGCACTTTCAAACTGGGTAACCAGCCGGGCGTGGGGTTTGCAGCGATCACCGCAACGCGCGTCCAGCGAGCAGCACAGTGAGCAGATGGGCGTGCTGTAGGCCGGGCAGAACGCCATGTCGGCGGTTTCAAACGGGTTGCTGCACAGGCCGCAGACCGCGTGGGTGGCGGGGGCGACCGGGTGAATCAGCTGTACATCACTGGTGCGGGCGATGTAGTACTTGCCCCGGGTCAGCCAGGCCAAGAGCGGCGCCATGATCAGCGCCGTGCCCAGCGCAACGAAGGGCGGCGCGGCGTGGGCCAGTGCGCCGAACAGGCCGAAGTGGGCGAGGATCGACAGCAATGAAGCGATCAGCATTGAGCCGACGCCCACCGGGTTGATGTCGTAAAGGTGCGCGCGCTTGAACTCGATGTGTTTGGGCGACAGGCCCAGGGGCTTGTTGATGACCAGGTCGGCCACCAGCGTGCCGATCCAGGCAATCGCGATGTTGGCATAGAGCCCCAGCACCTGGTCGATGACATCGAACACGCCAAGCTCCATCAGCATCAGCGCAATCGCCACGTTGAACACCAGCCATACCACGCGCCCGGGGTGGCTGTGGGTTACGCGGGCGAAGAAGTTCGACCAGGCCAGGGAACCGGCGTAGGCGTTGGTCAGGTTGATCTTCATCTGGGAAATGAACACGAACAGCACCATCGCGCCGAGTGCCCATTCCGGCGAGCTGAACACGTAGCGGAACGCGACGAGGTACATCTGCGTCGGCTCAGCGGCGCGCTCCATGGGGATTTCATGTTGCAGGGCAAGGAAGGCCAGGAACGCACCGGCGAACATTTTCAACGCCCCGGGGATAATCCAGCCGGGGCCGGCACAGAGCAGGGCGGCCCACCAACGCTTGCGGTTGGCGGCGGTTTTTTCCGGTAGAAAGCGCAGGTAGTCCACCTGTTCGCCAATCTGCGTCACCAGCGACAGCGCCACCGTGCAGGCGGCGCAGAACGCCAACAGGTTGAACCCGCCGCCGTCGCCACTGCGCCCGAGGAAACTGGTCCAGTCGCTGAAGGCATCGGGGTTTTTCCACCACACGAAGCCGTAGGGCAGCACCAGCAACAGCAGCCAGACCGGTTGTGTCCACAGTTGCAGGCGGCTGATCAGGGTTACGCCGTAGGCCACCAGCGGAATCACCAGCAGCGAGCAAATGACATAGGCGATGGCCAACGGGATATGAAAATACAGCTCCAGTGCCAGGGCCATGATCGCCGCTTCCAGGGCGAAGAACAGGAAGGTGAAGCTGGCGTAGATCAGCGAGGTGATGGTTGAGCCGATGTAACCGAAGCCGGCGCCGCGGGTCAGCAGGTCCATGTCCACGCCGTAACGTGCGGCGTAATAGCTGATGGGCAGGCCGGTGAGGAAGATCACCAGGCTGATCGCGAGGATCGCCCAGAAGGTGTTGGTGAAGCCGTAACTCAAGGCCAGTACACCGCCGATGGCTTCCAGCGCCAGGAACGACACGGCGCCCAGGGCGGTGTTGGCGATGCGCAGCTCCGACCATTTGCGAAAGGATTTTGGGGTGTAGCGCAGGGCGTAGTCTTCCATGGTCTCGTCGGCGACCCAGGTGTTGTAGTCGCGGCGGATCTTGACGATGCGCTGAGTGCCAGAGGTGGGGTGCACGGTGGGTGGCTCCGCAGAGTGGGCGAGTTTAAATGAGCAAGTTCCATGCCCCGATTCAAAATGTGGGCGCTGGCTTGCCTGCGATAGCGGTGGGTCAACCTCTGCAGATGCCGCCTGATATAACGCCATTGCAGGCAAGCCAGCTCCCACATTGATCGAGGCTGTTTGGGCGGGCGGGATCCTGCTCGAAAATGGTGCGCAGCGGCATACGTCAAATGACGTACACCGTTACGTCAGGCTGCGTATACCCGCGCTGGCCGGGTGCCGCCATGCTGGACCCCTCATTGCAGAGGAGTCGCCCCATGGCACCACGATTGATCCGCTCCACACCGCTGTTGGCCCTGTCATTGCTGGCGGCCGCTCTGTTCAGCCAGGGCGTACTGGCCGATAACGAAGGCCTGGCCGTGACCCCTACCGAAGTGACCGTCGGCCAGTTGCACTCAGCCACCGGCACCATGGCGATTTCCGAAACCGGCTCGATTCAGGCCGAGCGCCTGGCCATCGAGCAGATCAATGCCTCAGGCGGGATTCTGGGACGGCAGATCAAGGTAATCCAGGAAGACGGCGCCTCTGACTGGCCGACCTTCGCAGAAAAGGCCAAGAAGCTGCTGGTCAACGACAAGGTCGCCGCCGTGTTCGGCTGCTGGACCTCGGCCTCGCGCAAAGCCGTGCTGCCGATCTTCGAGAAAGAAAACGGCTTGCTCTACTACCCGACCTTCTATGAAGGCCTGGAACAGTCGAAAAACGTGATCTACACCGGTCAGGAAGCTACCCAGCAAATCCTTGCCAGCCTCGATTGGATCGCCAAGACCAAAGGTGCCAAGACGTTCTACCTGGTCGGCTCGGACTACATCTGGCCGCGCACCTCGATGAAAATCGCGCGCAAGCACATTGAAAACGTACTGCACGGCACCGTGGTCGGCGAAGACTATTACCCGCTGGGCAACACCCAGTTCGGCTCGCTGATCAACAAGGTCAAGCTGAAGAAACCGGACGTGGTGTTCGCGGCCGTGGTCGGTGGCTCCAACGTGGCGTTCTACAAACAACTGAATGCGGCGGGTGTGAACGCGTCCAAGCAAACCTTGCTGACCCTGTCGGTGACCGAGGATGAATTGCTCGGCATTGGCGGCGAAAACATGGCTGGTTTCTACGCCTCGATGAAGTACTTCCAAAGCCTGGACAACCCGAACAACAAAGCCTTCGTCGAAGCCTTCAAGGCCAAGTACGGCAAGGATGCGGTGATCGGCGACGTGACCCAGGCGGCCTACCTCGGCCCATGGCTGTGGAAAGCGGCGGTGGAGAAGGCCGGCAGTTTCGACGTGGATAAAGTCGTGGCCGCTTCGCCGGGCATCGAGCTGAAAACCGCGCCGGAAGGCTACGTGAAGATCCACGAGAACCATCACCTGTGGAGCAAGTCGCGTATCGGTGAAGTGCAGCCCAACGGCCAGTTCAAGGTGATCTACGAGTCGGATCTGATTGAGCCGAACCCGTTTCCTAAAGGCTACCAATAACTCCGGGGCTGGCACTGATCCAACTGTGGGAACTGGCTTTGTGTGGGCGCTGGCTTGCCTGCGACGCAGGCGACTCGGTCTTGCAGCCAGACCGAGGTGATGCCATCGCAGGCAAGCCAGCTCCCACATAAATCAACAGCAGATTGCATTTCAACCTCCCGCTCAGGAGACCATCATCATGGAATGGCTATCGGAATTTGGGGCCATCGCGGCAATGCAGGGGTTCAACGGCTTGTCCGTGTTCTGCGTGCTGTTGCTGATGGCATTGGGGCTGGCGATCATCTTTGGCCAGATGGGCGTGATCAACATGGCCCACGGTGAGTTCCTGACCATCGGCGCCTACACCACCTACGTGTGCTCCAGCCTTACGGCGCACTTTGCGCCGAGCTTCCAACCCTATTACTTCTTCTTTGCCATCGCCCTGTCATTCCTTGTCGCCGGCGCCGTCGGCTGGCTGGTGGAGTGGGCGATGATCAGCCGCTTGTACAAGCGGCCGCTGGACACGTTGCTCGCCACGTGGGGCTTGTCGCTGGTGATGCAGCAAACCTTCCGTTCGGTGTTTGGCGCCCGTGAAGTCAGCGCCGAGCCACCGGCCTGGCTGATGGGCTCGGTGAACTTCACCGATGCCATCGAAATCCCGCGCAACGGTTTGTTCATGATGGGCCTGACCTTGCTGCTGACCGCCGCGATCTTCCTCATGCTGTACCGCTCGCGCTGGGGCTTGCAGGTGCGCGCCACGGTACAGAACCGCCTGATGAGCCGCGCCGTGGGCATCAATACGCGCAAGGTCGACCGCATGACCTTTGCCCTCGGCTGCGGCGTCGCCGGTGTGGCGGGCGCGGCCTTCACCACCATCGGTTCCACCGGGCCTACGGCGGGCTCGCAGTACATCGTCGACACCTTCCTGGTGGTGGTGTTCGGCGGCGCGCAAAGCCTGTTCGGCACCATCGCCTCGGCGTTCGTGATCGCCCAGACCCAATCGCTGTCGGAGTTTTTCCTCAGTGGCTCGATGGCCAAGGTGCTGACCTTGTCGTCGGTGATCCTGATCCTGATGCTGCGCCCGCAAGGGTTGTTCTCCATCAAAGTGCGCAAGTAGAGGCGAGCAGATGAAGGCTTTAGACAAGCTGCTGGGCGGCCAGCAAAACCTGATCGGCATCGTGCTGTTGGCGCTGCTGATCCTGGTGGTATTCCCCCTGACCCTGGATGCGTTCCGCCTGAACATGGTCGGCAAGTACCTGACTTACGCGTTCGTCGCGGTGGGGCTGGTGTTGTGCTGGGGCTACGGCGGCATTCTCAGCCTGGGGCAGGGCGTGTTCTTTGGGGTGGGCGGCTACTGCATGGCGATGTTCCTCAAGCTGGAAGCATCGGACCCCGAAAGCACCAGGATCCAATCCACACCGGGCATTCCGGACTTCATGGACTGGAACCAGATCACTGAGTTGCCTTGGCTATGGCAGCCGTTCCACAGTTTCAGTTTTACCCTGGTGGCGGTGATCGCGGTGCCGGTGCTGCTGGCGTTCATCATCGGCATGGCGCTGTTCAAGCGACGCGTGGGCGATGTGTATTTCTCCATCGTCACCCAGGCCATCGCGCTGATCCTTACGGTGCTGATCGTCGGCCAGCAAGGCCTGACCGGCGGCGTCAACGGCATCACCGACCTCAAGACCCTGCTCGGCTGGGACCTGCGCACCGACAGCGCGAAAATGATCCTGTACTTCATCAACGCCGGCCTGCTGTTCGGCTGCATCTTTATTGGCCGCTTCATTCTCGCCTCCAAGCTCGGCCGGCTGCTGATGGCCATGCGCGACAAAGAGGAGCGGGTGCGTTTCTCCGGGTATGACGTGGCCAGCTTCAAGATTTTCGTGTTCTGTGTAGCTGCCGCGTTCTCGGCGATTGGCGGGGCGATGTTTGCCTTGCAGGTGGGCTTTATGTCGCCGTCGTTCGTCGGCATCGTGCCGTCGATCGAGATGGTGATTTTCGCCGCCGTGGGCGGGCGCATGTCGTTGCTCGGCGCGGTGTATGGCGCGCTCCTGGTGAACTACGGCAAGACCTACTTTTCCGAGTCCTTTCCTGAGCTGTGGCTGTACTTGATGGGCGGGCTGTTTATCGCCGTGGTCATGTACTTCCCCAATGGTTTGGCTGGCTTGTGGGACAGTCATGGTCGCCAGGCCCTGGCGAAATTGCTGCGGCGTAAACCGGTGATGAAAGTCGCCGCAACTGTGGCCAAGCCCAAGGCTGAAACCAAAATCCTGGAGACCCAGCCATGACCGCCGTCGGTTTTGAAATGAAGAAACCGGTGCTGGCCATTGAAGGCCTCACCGTCTCGTTCGACGGCTTCAAGGCGGTCGATAACCTCAACCTGTACATCGACCGCAATGAAGTGCGTGTGGTAATCGGGCCCAACGGCGCCGGCAAGACCACGGTGCTCGACCTGATCTGCGGCAAGACCCGCGCCACCAGCGGCAGTATCCAGTTCGACGGCCAGGAACTGACCAAGATGCGCGAGTACAACATTGTGCGCGCCGGGGTCGGGCGTAAATTTCAGAACCCGTCGATCTACGAAAACCTCACGGTGTTTGAAAACCTTGAGATGTCTTATCCCGCCGGTCGCAAGGTTTGGGGCGCACTGTTTTTCAAGCGCAACGCGCAAGTGATCGCGCGGGTGGAAGAGGTGGCGCGGGAAATCTTCCTCGGTGATTTGCTGCAACAACAGGCCGACCTGTTGTCCCACGGGCAAAAGCAATGGCTGGAGATCGGCATGCTGCTGATGCAAGACCCCGAGCTGCTGATGCTTGATGAACCGGTGGCGGGCATGAGCGTCAACGAACGCGCGCAAACCGCCGAGCTGCTCAAGCGCATCAGTCAGGGGCGTTCGGTGCTGGTGATCGAACACGACATGGAATTCGTCAAAAGCATTGCCCACAAGGTCACGGTGCTGCACCAGGGCAAGGTGCTCGCCGAGGGCAGTATGGAGTCGGTGCAAAGCAACCCTAAAGTTATCGAAGTGTATTTGGGCCACTGAGGAATCCGGCATGTTCAAGATTGACCAGTTGTCCTGCGGCTACGGCCAGAGCCAGATCCTCCACGACCTCGACCTGAACGTGGCCAAGCGTGAAATCGTCGCAGTGATGGGCCGCAACGGCATGGGCAAGACCACGCTGTTCAAAAGCCTGATGGGCATCCTGCCGCAGTGGAAAGGCCAGGTCAGCGTGGACGGGCAGGATGTGTCGGCACTGGAAACCCATGAGCGGGTGGCGCGCGGCATCGCCTATGTGCCCCAGGGGCGCATGATTTTCCCGAGCATGACGGTGCTGGAGAATATCCAGACCGGTTTGCCGGCGTCGGCGCGGGGCAAAGTGCCGGAGGATTTGTATGCCCTGTTTCCGGTGTTGCACGACATGCAGTCGCGCAAAGGCGGCAACCTCTCGGGTGGGCAGCAACAGCAGTTGGCGATTGCGCGGGCGCTGGCGACGAACCCGAAGGTGTTGTTGCTGGACGAGCCTACGGAGGGCATTCAGCCGTCGATCATCAAGGACATAGCACGCACGCTGAAAGAGATTCGCAACCTGCGGGACTTGACCATTGTGGTGTCCGAGCAAGTGCTGTCGTTCACGCTGGAAATCGCCGACCGATTCCTGGTGATTGAAAAGGGCCGCTTCGTGGTCGAAGAGACCCGGGATCGGGTGGATGAGGCGATCATAAGCCGCTACCTGTCTGTCTAACCAATACCGATCAAATGTGGGAGCGGGCTTGCTCGCGAATACGGTGTACCAGTCGACATATCTGTTAACTGACACACCGTATTCGCGAGCAAGCCCGCTCCCACAGTCGTTTTGCGTCCGCCCTGAAAAACTCATACGTCATCCAACGTATTCCCCGTTTCCCCCGGCTCCACGAGACTGGATCGAACGCACCAAGCCATCCGTCCAGGAGCCAGTCCATGACCGAAACGCTGATCAAAGTCGACCTCAACCAGCCTGTCACCGAAAACGAAAATATCCATAACCGCTGGCACCCGGATATCCCGATGGCCTGTTGGGTCAAGCCCGGCGATGACTTCATCCTGGAGACCTACGACTGGACCGCCGGCGCGATCAAGAACAACGACGACGCCAGCGATGTGCGTGATGTGGACCTGTCCACCGTGCATTACCTGTCAGGCCCGGTGGGCGTGCACGGCGCCGAACCGGGTGATCTGCTGGTGGTGGACTTGCTCGACATCGGCGCCAAGGCCGATTCGCAGTGGGGCTTCAACGGTTTCTTCTCGCGGCAGAACGGCGGTGGTTTCCTCACCGATCATTTCCCCAGCGCGCAAAAAGCCATCTGGGACTTCAAGGGTATGTTCACCAGCTCGCGGCACATACCAGGGGTTAACTTTGCCGGCCTGATCCACCCTGGCCTGATCGGTTGCCTGCCCGACCCGGTGATGCTCGCCGACTGGAACCGCCGCGAGCAGGAACTGATCGACACCAACCCCACCCGCGTGCCGCCGCTGGCGAATGCGCCGTTGGCGGCCACCGCGCATATGGGCAAGCTCAAGGGCCAGGCGCGTGACGCCGCCGCTGCGACCGGCGCGCGCACAGTACCGCCGCGTGAGCATGGCGGTAACTGCGA
This sequence comes from Pseudomonas sp. M5A4_2d, assembly GCF_053345295.1. Taxonomy (NCBI): domain Bacteria; kingdom Pseudomonadati; phylum Pseudomonadota; class Gammaproteobacteria; order Pseudomonadales; family Pseudomonadaceae; genus Pseudomonas; species Pseudomonas sp. M5A4_2d. Next base: position 294,410 of record NZ_JBKEZW010000006.1, read on the forward strand.
TATCAAGGATTTGTCCCGCGGATCGAAGATCTTCTTTCCGGTCTACGTCAACGGTGCCGGGCTGTCGGTGGGCGACCTGCACTTCAGCCAGGGCGACGGTGAAATTACCTTTTGCGGCGCCATCGAAATGGCCGGCTGGGTGCATATGAAGGTCGAGCTGATCAAGGGCGGCATGGCCAAGTACGGGATCAAGAACCCGGTATTCAAGCCGAGCCCGATCACCCCGAACTACAAGAACTACCTGATTTTCGAAGGCATCTCGGTGGACGAGCAAGGCCAGCAACACTACCTGGACGTCAACGTCGCGTACCGCCAGGCCTGTCTGAATGCGATCAACTACCTGACCAAGTTCGGCTACTCACCGGCCCAGGGTTACGCGTTGCTCGGTTCGGCGCCGGTGCAGGGGCACATCAGTGGCGTGGTGGACATTCCAAATGCCTGCGCCACCTTGTGGTTGCCGACGGAAATCTTTGAATTCGACATCAACCCCAATGCCAATGGCCCGACGAAATTCCTCGACGGCAGTATCGACCTGCCCATCGCCCCGGACCTGTAGCCATGCCGACCTACGAATACGCCTGCCCAACGTGCGGCACTTTCACGATGCTGCGGCCAATCGCCCAGCGCAACGAACCCAGCCAGTGTCCCTACTGTGAGGGGCCGGGCGGGCAACTGAGGGTGTCGGCACCGGCGCTGCAAACCCTGTCGGCCAACCAGCGCAAGGCTATGGCCGGCAACGAGCGCAGCGCCCACGCGCCGCAAACCGTCGGTGAGTATCAGGAAAGCCGAAAGCACCCAGCGGGTTGCAGCTGCTGCAGCACCAGCAAGCAGGTGGAACCGAGTAAGGCCAACCCTTTGGGCCTCAAGACCAGGACCGGGCCACGGCCGTGGATGATCAGTCACTAGACCAGGAGCGTTGTTATGCGTCATGGCGATATTTCCAGCAGCCCGGACACCGTTGGTGTCGCGGTGGTGAACTACAAGATGCCGCGCCTGCATTCCAAGGCCGAGGTCATCGATAACGCAAAGAAAATTGCCGAGATTATTCTCGGCATGAAGCAGGGCCTGCCGGGTATGGACCTGGTCGTGTTCCCGGAATACAGCACCATGGGCATCATGTACGACCACGATGAGATGATGGCCACCGCCGCAAGCATTCCTGGCGAAGAGACGGCGATTTTCTCGGCGGCGTGCCGTCAGGCAAATACGTGGGGCGTGTTTTCCCTGACTGGTGAGCGTCACGAAGAACACCCGCACAAGGCGCCTTACAACACGCTGGTGCTGATAAACAACCTCGGGGAAATCGTGCAGCGTTACCGCAAGTGCATTCCCTGGTGTCCTATCGAAGGCTGGTACCCAGGGGATCGCACCTACGTGTGCGAGGGGCCCAAAGGCATGAAGATCAGCCTGATCATCTGCGACGACGGCAATTACCCGGAGATCTGGCGCGACTGCGCGATGAAGGGCGCCGAGTTGATCGTGCGCTGCCAGGGCTACATGTACCCGGCCAAGGAGCAGCAGGTGCAAATGTCCAAGAGCATGGCCTGGGCGAATAACTGCTATGTGGCCGTGGCGAATGCGGCGGGGTTCGACGGGGTGTATTCGTACTTCGGCCACTCGGCGATCATCGGGTTTGATGGGCGCACATTGGGGGAGTGTGGTGAGGAGGAGATGGGCATTCAATACGCCCAGCTTTCGGTGTCACAGATCCGCGATGCGCGGGCCAACGACCAGTCGCAGAATCACTTGTTCAAGCTGCTGCACCGTGGCTACACCGGCATGCACGCCTCGGGCGATGGCGACAAGGGTGTGGCCGACTGCCCCTTCGAGTTCTACCGCACCTGGGTGCTGGACGCGCAAAAGGCCCAGGAGAATGTCGAGAAAATCACCCGCAGCACGGTGGGCGTCGCCGCGTGCCCGGTGGGGCAGTTGCCCCATGGCGGAAAAGAAAAATCAGTGGGGTAGGGCATGCGCTTTACCTTTGAACCGGCCCAGGTGATGGCATTGCTGCGTAGCCGTATCGTTGGGCAGGAGGCCGCGCTGGCCCAGGTTGAGAGTTTGCTCAAGGTGGTCAAGGCCGACATCGGTGAGCGGGACCGGCCCTTGAGCGTCAACCTGTTCATGGGGCCGACCGGCGTCGGTAAAACCGAAATCGTGCGCCTGCTCGCTCAGGCGTTGCACGGTCGCACCGACGGCTTTTGCCGTATCGACATGCACACCCTGGCCCAGGAGCATTACGCCGCCGCACTGACCGGCGCGCCGCCGGGGTACGTGGGCAGCAAGGAGGGCATCAGCTTGTTCAACAGCGAGTTGATCCAAGGCAGCTACAGTCGACCCGGTATCGTGTTGTTCGATGAACTGGAGAAAGCCAGCCAGGAAGTGGTGCGCAGCCTGCTCGGCATTCTGGAAAACGGCCAGCTGACGTTGGCCGGTGGTACGCGCACCCTGGACTTTCGCAACAGCCTGATCTTCATGACCAGCAATATCGGCGCGCAACAGGCACGTCGTCATCGTCAGCGGTTTGCCCAGGGCTGGCGGCGCTTGCTGCGCGTCTTTGTGCGGGACGAGGCGGCCGTGCTCGAAGACGCGTTACATAGCCACTTCGAGCCTGAGTTTCTCAACCGTATCGACCGCATCCTGATGTTCGAACCTATCGACAGCCGCTGGCTGGACGCGCTGTTGGAGGTGGAACTGGAGAAACTCAACCTGCGCTTGGCGGCGCATCAGCGTTCGTTAAGCGTGGATGCGCCGGCAAGGATGTGGCTGTGTCGCCAGCACGATGCACGGTTCGGCGCACGGGCGTTGGGCCGCCGCCTGCGGGTAGAGCTGGAGCCGGCGATTGCCGAGTGCCTGCTGAGAGACCCCACGGTGCAAGGGATGCGGGCGACACTGCACGGCGAGCGTTTGAACGTTTCACGAAAATAACCTTGCGTACCGAAAAATTAAGGCTAATATGATCCGGGTAAAACAAATAAAGCCCGGGTAATAATCCATGTCTACGCAAAACACTCCCCGTTGCACCGCCTTTGTCCAACAGCAGCGCGTGGCCGCTGGTAGTTATCCCGAAGTTGCGACTGTTTTGGCAGGCCTTGACCTGCCGATGGGCAGCTTCCTGGTGTTCGACGACGCTACCGGCACCCAGGTCGATTACCCGTGGCCACTCGGTTACGTGCCAGCGCAACCCGCACACACTGAAACCGATGACGAGCCGCCCGTGGCCCCCTCGGTCGGTCGCCCAAAGCTGGGCGTGGTCGCGCGGGAGGTCACGTTGTTGCCTCGCCATTGGGAGTGGCTGGGCCAGCAACGCGGCGGCGCTTCAGCGGCCTTGCGCCGGTTGGTGGATGAGGCGCGCAACACCAGCGCCTCCCGTGATCAGATGCGCCAGGCCAAAGAATCCAGCTACCGTTTCATGAATGCCATCGGCGGCAACTTGCCGGGTTTTGAAGACGCTTCACGTGCGCTGTTTGCTGAGGATGCGGCCGACTTTTCGCGCAAGGTCGCGCATTGGCCGGTAGACGTGCAGACTTACCTGGCCTGGCTGTCGCGCAATGCTTTCCCCGTCTAACAATAATTCCGGGACTCGAACCACCATGGAAGTCACTCAACAACGGCCGCTGTGGCAGATCTACCTGATTTTTCTGGCACCGATGGTGCTGTCCAACTTTCTGCAAAGCTTTTCCGGCACCCTCAACGGCATCTATGTCGGGCAAATGCTGGGCACCCAGGCGTTGGCGGCGGTGTCGGGGATGTTCCCCATCGTGTTTTTCTTTATTGCCTTGGTGATTGGCCTCGGGGCGGGTGCTTCGGTGCTGATCGGCCAGGCGTGGGGCGCCCAGGAAACGGGGCTGGTCAAGGTGATTACCGGTGCGACCCTGACACTGGGGGCGCTGGTGGGGTTGATCGCGGCAGTTCTTGGTAGCCTGTTCGCGCGCCCGGCGTTGCAGGCGTTAGGTACACCGATTGACGTACTCGACGATGCGGTGGGGTATGCCCAGGCAATGATGCTGATCATGCCGCTGCTATTGGTCTTCATCCTCTACACCCAACTACTGCGCGGCGTCAGCGACACGATTTCACCGCTGCTGGCGCTGATGGTCTCGACCCTGGTCGGCCTGCTGCTGACGCCGGCGCTGATTCGCGGCTGGGTCGGCCTGCCGCCCATGGGCATCCAGAGCGCGGTGTATGCCAGCCTGGTGGGTAATGCCTTGGCCATGTTGTTTCTGATACTGCGCCTGCGCCATAAAAATCATGTGATGGCGCCGGACCGTGAACTGTTCGCGGCATTGCGCCTGGACCGGGTCATCCTCGGCAAAGTCCTGCGTATCGGCTTACCGACAGGTTTACAGATGGTGGTGCTGTCGCTGTCGGAGCTGGTCATTCTGGCCCTGGTCAACAGCCACGGCTCCCAGGCCACGGCGGCGTATGGTGCGGTAACGCAGATCGTCAACTATGTGCAATTCCCGGCGCTGTCGATTGCGATTACCGCATCGATCCTCGGCGCACAGGCGATTGGCGCCGGGCGCCTGGAGCGCATCGGACCGATCCTGCGCACCGGGTTGTTGATCAACATTTGCCTCACCGGCGGCCTGATTCTGCTCGGTTACCTGCTGTCCCACTGGCTGCTGGGCTTGTTCATCACTGATGACACGGCGCGGATCAAGGCTGAGCACTTGCTGCACATCATGCTGTGGAGCGTTCTGGTCTTTGGGTTCCAGGCCGTGATCGGCGGAATCATGCGTGCCAGCGGCGTGGTGCTGATGCCGGTCGCGATTTCGATCTTTTGCGTACTCTGCGTGGAGCTGCCGATGGCGTACCTGTTCAATGCGCACTTCGGCCTCGAAGGAGTATGGATGGCGTTTCCGGTGACGTATCTGGCGATGCTCGCATTGCAGACGGCCTATTACCGTTTGGTGTGGCGGCACAAGCAGATCAAACGGCTGGTGTGATGGGCTGCTTCAGGCCTTGCAGCAACAGTTCCAGGCTCGACAGGCCCTCTTCCAGGCGATCGCTTGGGTGTTCATCCCGGGCGATCCACAAGGCGGTATTGACCAGGCTGCCATTGATCAATTGAGCCAGCGCGACGCTGGGGGCTTGCAGGATGGCACCGGTCTGCATCAACGCCTCCAGCAATTGGCGCAACGATTCCACACAATGTTGTTGGCAGCCTGTATCGCCTAATACGGCAGGCGCATCCTGCAACACAATGCGTTGGATCTCGCCATCCTGGGCCATGCGCAGATAGGCTTGGCAGCGATCACAAAAACCGCGCCAGGGGTCCTGGGCCTGTTCGGTGATGTGCTGCAAGCGTGCGTCCATCTCACTGTCGAGTTGCGCAACCACCGCGGCCAACAAACCTTTCTTGTCACCGAAGTGGTGGTACAACGCGCCTCGAGTCAGGCCGGCGCGAGCGGTAAAATCGTCCATCGACGTGTTGGCGAACCCATGCGTGGCGAAGGCCGCGCGGGCACTGGCGATCAGCCGGGCGCGGGTGTCGTCGATGATTTCGGTACGGACTCGGCTCATTGATAAGGCTCGCATTGGGCTAGTGAGTGATTGACATACGGTGCGTATGTTACGCATGCTCCGACACATACGCGCCGTATGTATATTGCCTTGATAACTGCAGATAGCAAGTTTCAAGGCGCAAAGGAAGAGGTTAAGCAGGATGGCAAATCCCTATGCCGAGTTGTTCCAGGTCCCAGGTAGCAGGGCTTTTGTCTTGGCGGGCATGCTTGCGCGCATGCCGATATCGATGACGGGCATCGGCCTGATTACCATGCTTTCGCAAGTACACGGTGGCTATGGCCTGGCGGGCGCGGTGGCGGCGGTGTTCGCCCTGGCAACGGCGTTTTGCGCGCCGCAGGTGTCGCGGCTGGTAGACCGGCACAGCCAGGGCAAGGTACTGCCGATCGCCGCAATGATCGGTGGCGGGGCGTTGCTGCTGTTGTTGCTGTGCACGCGCTTGCAGGCGCCGAGCTGGACCTTGTTCCTGTTCGCCGCCTTGGCCGGTTGTATGCCGAATATGTCGGCCATGGTGCGGGCACGTTGGACCGAGTTGTTGCGCGGTCAGCCCAGGTTGCAAACCGCGTTTGCCCTGGAGTCGGTGCTGGATGAGGTGTGTTTCATCATTGGCCCGCCGATCTCCGTAGGCCTGTGTGTCGTGCTCTTTCCGGAGGCAGGACCTTTGGTAGCGGCAGTGTTGCTGGCCGTGGGTGTCACGACCTTCGTGCTGCAACGCGCTACAGAACCACCGGTGCATGAGCACACGGGGCATCACGGCGGTTGGCTGATCGCCTCACCTTCGGTGCTGATCCTGATGATCCTGCTGCTGGCCATGGGCGTGATCGTCGGCGTCGTGGATGTGGTCAGCGTGGCCTTTGCCCAACATCAAGGCCAACCGGCAGCGGCAAGCATCGTGCTTTCGGTGTATGCCATCGGTTCGTGCCTGGCGGGTTTGGCATTTGGCATCCTTAAGCTCAAGGCGCCGTTGCCCCGCCAGTTTCTGTTCTGCGGCGTGGCAACGGCGTTGACCACTTTACCGTTACTGCTGGTGACCAATATCACCGGGTTGGCGGTGGCGATCTTTATTTCCGGTTTGTTCTTCGCCCCGACCTTGATCGTGTCCATGGCCCTGGTGGAGCAGGTCGTGCCGCCCAGCCGCCTGACCGAAGGCATGACCTGGCTGATCACCGGCCTGAGCATCGGCGTGGCCATTGGCGCTGCCAGCTCCGGTTGGATGATCGATCATTTCGGTGCTACCAGCGGATTTTGGGTGGCGTTGGTGGCCGGTGCGATTGTGCTGGGCTCGGCAGCACTTGGGTATCGGCGGTTGGGGCCGTCAACCGAGCACGGGTAGAGGTTCTGTGCAGTGATGTTGCAAAAACTCATTCAACGCCTGGCGCGTCAGGTCATTGAGCGTGACTTTTTTACGGGTCGCGGCCAGTGCCGCCGCCAAATGCAGGTCATGGCCGACCCGTACGTTGAATGAGCCCTTGCAAGGCTTCTCCGGCGTTTGCCCCAGTGTGTGGCATGTCGCGAGGTAGTCATCGACTGCCTCACGGAACGCAGCGTCCAACTCTGCGACGGTTTTCCCTTCGTAACTGACCAAGGCCTTGATAAACAGAATCTTGCCGAACAGGCAGTTGTCTTCGAGGCTGGCTTCGATAGAGCCGATGTAGCCTTTGTATTTCAGTTGGTTGTTCACTGAATCAGTTCTCCTGATTTCAATTGTTCGATGATCTGGCGCCGAATGTAGTGTTTCAGTTCGTGGCCGGGGTGAGGCTTGTGCAAGCTGATCATTGCACTGGGGTCGCCGATGTCGAACTTGACGCGGCTTCCAGCCCCTTCAATCTGTGTGTAGCCCAAGCGATGCAGCAGCGTTACGAGCTCTGGCCAGGTAAAGGCCATGTGCTCGTTGAGCAGTTTGGCGAGCAGCTTTTCATTTTTTGACACGGCGATCCCTGCGTGTAACTAAATGTAGTTGCAAAAAGTGGTGTCCGTCAATGCTAACTCGGGTTTGTGTGTCTTTCCCAAGATTGATGTAACCCTTGATGACACCTCGCTCCACGCCTCCCACCCCCCGCTAATTTTTCCCCGCCCGGTTCGTTTTATAGGGACGACGTGCCTTTGTGCTTCCCGCCTATTGCTCCGGACTCCAAGAAATGAATGCTGAAGACTCCTTGAAACTTGCTCGCCGGTTTATCGGGTTGCCCCTGGAAAAACGCCAGGTTTTCCTACAGGCCCTGCAAAAAGAAGGCGTGGACTTTTCCCGGTTTCCGATTCCTGCAGGGGTGGACGTGGAGGACCGCCAGGTGCTGTCCTACGCGCAGCAGCGCATGTGGTTTCTCTGGCAACTGGACCCGGCCAGTGGTGCCTACAACTTGCCCGGCGCCGTGCGGCTAAAGGGTGAACTCAACCTCGGGGCGCTGGAGCAAGCGTTCGCCAGCCTGGTGGCTCGGCATGAAACCTTGCGCACGGTGTTCCAGCGCCAGGCCGATGAGCGCCTGATTCAGGTGGCGATAGAGCCGTCGCTGGCCGTCGAGCGTCTGGACTTCAGCACCTTGGTCCCCGATAAGCGCGAGCAGGCCGTCAATGACGCGGCAACACGTCAATCGCTGCTGCCGTTTGATCTGGAGCACGGCCCGTTGCTGCGTGTGCAGTTGCTCAAGCTCGACGCGCAGGAGCACGTGCTGCTGCTGACCCTGCACCACATCGTCTCCGACGGCTGGTCGATGAATGTGCTGATCGACGAGTTCATCCGCTGCTATGACGCCCACGAGCGCGACGAGGCGCCGCAATTGCCGGCGTTGCCGATCCAGTACAGCGACTACGCCCTTTGGCAGCGTCGCTGGCTGGAAGCGGGGGAGCAGGCACGTCAGCTGGAATACTGGCAGGCGCGTCTTGGTGATGAGCATCCGGTATTGGAGTTACCGACGGATCGCTCGCGCCCGGCCATGCCCAGCTATCAGGGCACGCGCCATAACTTTTCGATCGACGCGGGCCTGGCCATGCAACTGCGCAGTTGCGCGCAACAGCACAACGTCACGCTGTTCATGCTGCTGCTGGGCGCCTTCAACGTGCTGTTGCATCGCTACACCGGGCAGGGCGATATACGTGTTGGCGTGCCGATCGCCAACCGCAACCGCAGTGAAGTCGAAGGGCTGATCGGTTTCTTCGTCAACACCCAAGTGCTGCGCACGGAGCTGACCGGGCAGACCCGTGTTGCCCAATTGCTGCAAAGCATCAAGGAGCACGCGCTGGGCGCGCAGGACCATCAGGAGTTGCCATTCGAACGCTTGGTGGAAGCACTGAAAGTCGAGCGCAGTCTCAGCCATACGCCGCTGTTCCAAGTGATGTACAACCATCAGCCGGTGGTCGCGGACATCGCCTCGGTCAGCACCGCCTCCGGTCTGGAGCTGGCACTCGTGGAGTGGCAGGGCCGTACCACGCAGTTCGACTTGACCCTCGATACCTATGAAAAGTCCGGCACCCTGTACGCCGCGCTGACCTACGCGAACGACCTGTTCGACGCGCCCTCCATTGCGCGCATGGCCCGGCACTGGATCAGCCTGTTGCAGGCCATGGTGGCCGATGGGGAACAGCGTATCGGCGAGCTGCCGATGCTGGATGTTGATGAGCAGCAAAGCCTGGTACATCGCTGGAACCAGACCGCCGAGGCGTACCCGACCGACGTGGGTATTCATCAACTGATCGAAGACCAGGTGCAGCGCACGCCGCACGCGCCAGCCCTGGTATTTGGCGCCACCACGTTGACCTATGCCCAGCTCGACACCCGCGCCAACCAGTTGGCCCATGCCTTGCGTGAGCGAGGTGTCGGCCCGGATGTGCTGGTGGGGGTCTGCGTCGAGCGTTCCGTCGAAATGGTGGTGGGTTTGCTTGCGATCCTCAAGGCGGGTGGCGCCTACGTGCCGCTGGACCCGGAATACCCTCGGGAGCGCCTGGCCTACATGATCGAAGACAGCGGCATCACGCTGCTGCTCAGCCAGCACAGCCTGTTGGCGTTGCTGCCCGCTGAAGGCCTCCAGGTGATTGCCCTGGACCAAGCGCCGGCCTGGCTCGAGGGCTACAGCATCGAAGCGCCTGCCGTGGATATCCACGCGCTCAACCTGGCCTACGTCATCTACACCTCCGGCTCCACCGGCAAACCCAAAGGCGCCGGCAACAGCCATCGTGCGTTGGTCAACCGTCTTTGCTGGATGCAACAGGCCTATGGCCTGAATGCCAGCGATGCAGTCCTGCAGAAAACCCCGTTTAGTTTTGACGTCTCGGTCTGGGAGTTCTTCTGGCCGCTGATGACCGGCGCACGTCTGGTCGTCGCCGCGCCTGGCGAACACCGCGAACCCGCGCGCCTGATCGAAACCATTGGCCGTCACGCCATCACCACCTTGCACTTTGTGCCGTCGATGCTGCAGGCGTTTATCCATGAGCCGGGCGTACACGCCTGCACCTGCCTCAAGCGTATCGTTTGCAGTGGCGAAGCCTTACCGCTGGATGCGCAAGTGCAGGTGTTCGCCAAGCTGCCAGGGGCCGACTTGTTCAACCTGTATGGCCCCACCGAAGCCGCGATCGACGTGACCCACTGGACCTGTGTGGATGAAGGTGCCGACAGCGTGCCCATCGGCCGCCCGATCGCCAACCTCGCCACCTATGTGCTCGACGCCGAGCTGAACCCGGTGCCGGCCGGTGTGTCCGGCGAGCTGTATCTGGGCGGCACTGGCCTGGCGCGCAGTTATCACCGCCGCCCGGCGCTGACCGCCGAGCGGTTTGTGTCGAGCCCGTTCGTCAACGGCGAGCGCCTTTACCGCACCGGCGACCGCGTGCGTCAGCGAGCCGACGGCGTAATCGACTACCTCGGCCGTCTCGATCATCAGGTCAAGCTGCGCGGCTTGCGTATCGAGTTGGGCGAAATTGAAACACGCTTGATGCAGCATCCCTCGGTGCGTGAGGCGGTGGTGCTGGTACAGGGCGGTAAACAATTGGTCGCCTACCTGGTACTCGAGAACGAAGAGCCCACGGACCTCAAGGCGTGGCTGCTCAGCAGCTTGCCGGAGTACATGGTGCCGACTCACTTCGTGACCCTGGCAAAACTGCCGGTGACCGCCAATGGCAAGCTTGACCGCAAGGCGCTGCCGCTGCCCGATGCAGCGCCGCAACAAGCGTTTATTGCTCCTTCGACTGAGCTTCAAATAGCCTTGGCTGCGATCTGGGGTGATGTGCTCGGCGCCCCGCAAGTCGGCCTGGACGACAACTTCTTTGAGCTGGGCGGCGATTCGATCATCTCCATCCAGGTGGTCAGCCGCGCCCGCCAGGCGGGGATTCGCCTCAGCCCTCGCGACCTGTTCCAGTACCAGAGCGTGCGCAGCCTGGCGCTGGTGGCGAGCTTTGAACAGGCGACCGTTATTGATCAAGGCCCGGTGACCGGCGAAGCAATCCTGACGCCCGTGCAGCACGGCTTTTTCGCCCAGGCAATCCCGGCCCGTCACCATTGGAACCAGTCGCTGCTGCTCACGCCGCGCGAAGCGCTGGAGCCTGCTCGGCTGGATGCAGCCCTGACGCACCTGATCAACCATCACGATGCGCTGCGCCTGCGTTTTACGCAGCAAGCCGCTGGCTGGCAACAAGCCCACGGCGCTCCGATCACGCAATCCGCACTGTGGCGATCCACCGTCAGCACCGACGCCGAGCTGGCTGCGCTATGCGATGAAGCCCAGCGCAGCCTGGACCTGGAGCACGGCCCACTGTTACGCGCAGCCTTGGTGCAGATGGTCGATGGCAGCCAGCGCCTGCTGCTGGTGGTCCATCACCTGGCGGTCGACGGTGTTTCCTGGCGCATCCTGCTTGAAGACCTGCAACAGGCTTATCGCCAAGCCGCATTGCCGGCCAAGACCAGCAGCTACCAGCAGTGGGCGCAGCAGTTGCAGGCCCATGCGCACACTCTCCAGGACCAACTGCCTTTTTGGCAGGCGCAGTCCTGCGACGCTGACCTGCCGTGCGACAACCCTCAAGGTGGCCTGCAGAATCGCCTGGGCGCCAAGCTCGAAACCCGTCTCGATGCCGAGCAAACCCGCCAACTGCTGCAGGACGCGCCGGCGGCCTATCGCACCCAGGTCAATGACCTGTTGCTGACCGCGTTGACGCGGGTGATCAGCCGTTGGAGCGGCCAGGCCGGCGCGTTGATCCAGCTGGAAGGCCATGGTCGCGAAGACCTGTTTGACACCCTCGATCTAAGCCGCACTGTCGGTTGGTTTACCAGTTTGTTCCCGGTGCGTTTGCAGGCCCATGGCGATCTGTCGAGCGCGATCAAGTCGATCAAGGAGCAACTGCGCGCCGTCCCGGACAAGGGCGTGGGCTACGGCCTGCTGCGCTACCTGGGCAACCCGCAATCGCACAAGACCCTGGCTGGTTTGCCCGCGCCGCGCATTACCTTCAACTACCTGGGGCAGTTCGACCGCCAGTTCAACGACTCGGCACTGTTCGTACCGGCCGCGCAAGGCAGCGGCCAGGCTCAAGACCCTGAAGCCCCATTGGCCAATTGGTTGACGTTGGAAGGGCAGGTGTACGGCGGGGAGCTGTCCCTGCAATGGGGCTTCAGCCGTGAGATGTTCAAGGCTGCGACCATTCAGCGCCTGGCGGATGAGTACGCCACGGAACTCAAGGCGTTGATCGAACATTGCTGCGAAACGCCGGCAGGGCAGGTGACGCCGTCGGACTTCCCGCTGGCACGCCTCACCCAACAGCAGCTGGACGCACTGCCCGTACCCGGCCCGCAAATCGCTGACCTTTACCCACTATCGCCAATGCAACAGGGCATGCTGTTCCACACGTTGTATGAGCCCGAGGCGCAGGCCTATATCAACCAGCTTCGCCTGGATATTGAAGGCCTGGATCTGCTTGCCTTCGGCCGTGCGTGGCAAGCGGCGCTGGACCGGCATGACATCTTGCGCAGCAGCTTCCACTGGCTGGGCCTGGACAGTGCCCACCAGGTGATCCAGCGTCAGGTCGACGTGCAATTGCAAGTGATCGAAGACGTGGCTGTCGACTTCGATGCGCTGGCCGATGCCGAGCGTTCACGCGGTTTCGAGCTAAACGCCGCGCCGCTGTTTCGCCTGATGTTGGTTCGCGGCGCCGGGTCCACCTGGCACTTCATCTTCACCAGTCATCACATCCTGATGGATGGCTGGAGTAACGCGCAGCTGCTTGGCGAAGTCATTGCCCACTATGCAGGCCAGGCGCTGGCGGCGCCGCTGGGGCAGTTCCGCGATTACCTCGGCTGGCTGCAACAGCAACCCAGCGGCGAGACCTTCTGGAAAAATGCCCTGGCGCCGTTGCAAGCGCCAGCGTTGCTGGCCCAGGCCCTGCGGGCACCGGTCGACGGCGTGGGCATGGCTGACCATCAAGTGGCATTGGGCAACGACTTTACCCAGGCCCTCGGCGAGTTCGCCCGCCAACAAAAAGTCACGCTCAATACGGTGCTGCAAGGCGCCTGGAGCCTGTTGCTGCAACGCTACACCGGCCAGGATTGCGTGGCGTTCGGCGCCACCGTCGCCGGGCGTTCAGCGCCATTGCCGGGAATCGAGCAGCAACTGGGCTTGTTCATTAACACCTTGCCCATCATCAGTGCCGCCTCGCCCGCTCAATCGGCCAGCGCTTGGCTCAGTGAGTTGCAAGCCCTGAACCTCAGCTTGCGCGACCATGAACACGTGCCGCTCTACGACATACAGGCGTGGGCCGGTCAGCAAGGCGCGGCGTTGTTCGACACCTTGCTGGTGTTTGAAAACTTCCCGGTGGCCGAAGCGCTCAAGCAAGGCGCGCCCGCAGGCCTGACATTCGGCCGGCTGCACAACCATGAGCGCACTCACTACCCGCTGACCCTGGGCGTCGAGCTGGGTGTCAGTCTGCGCCTGGAATTCAGCTACGACCGAGCCCGCTTCAGCGAGCAACAGGTCACGCGGTTGGGCGCTAACCTGCGTCACCTACTGACGCAACTGGTGGCGGACGCGCACGTACCTTTAGGCAACTTGCAGCTGCTGGATGCCGACACACGACACGAGGTGCTCGCACTCAGCCAATCGCTCGGCGGTGCCCAGCGTCATCAGCGTGTGCACGAGCGCATCGCCGCGCAGGCCCACGCCACACCTGACGCACTGGCGGTACAGGCGGGCCGTGAGCGCCTGAGCTATGCCCAGCTCAACGCGCGAGCCAACCGTATGGCCCACCGCCTGGTGGAACTCGGCGTAGGGCCGGGCCAACGGGTGGGCCTGGCCAGTCTGCGTGGGCCGCAGTTGATCGTCAGCCTGCTGGCGGTGCTCAAAACTGGCGCGGCCTACGTGCCGCTGGACCCAAAATACCCGGCCGAACGCTTGGCCTACATGCTGGCGGACAGTCGCCTGGACCTGCTGCTCAGCCAAACCGGCTTGCTCACCGATCTGCCGCTGCCGCAAGGGCTGATGCGCGTGGCGTTCAGCGCGTGCGGTGAAGAGCTGGCCAATTACCCGGCGACCAATCCAGCCAACTCGGCGGCGGCTGCCGACCTGGCCTACGTGATCTATACCTCCGGGTCTACCGGCCAGCCCAAAGGCGTGGCCATCGACCATGCCGCCCTCGGCCAGTTCTGCGACAGCGCCGAGGCGTACAGCCGCCTGTGTGCCGAAGACCGCGTGCTGCAATTTGCGACGTTCAGTTTCGACGGGTTTGTCGAGCAGTGCTACCCGCCGCTGTGTGTGGGCGCTGCCTTGATCATGCGCGGCGATGAACTGTGGGACGTCGGGCAGCTGGCACAGGAGATCGTCGAGCAGGGTGTGACCCTGGCCGACTTGCCGGCGGCCTACTGGTACCTGCTGGCCAAGGAATGTGCGCTGGACCGCCGCACCTTGGGCAACCTGCGCCAAGTGCATGTGGGCGGCGAGGCCATGTCGGTGGAAGGCGTGCGCGCCTGGCACGCGGCGGGGCTGGGCGATGTGCGCTTGGTCAATACCTATGGGCCGACCGAGGCGACGGTGGTGTCCAGCGTGCACGAGTGCCAACTGGCGGATGCCAGTGATGCGTTCGGTGTGCCGATTGGTCGGGCGATCGCAGGTCGCTCGCTGTATGTGCTCGACAGCGGGTTCGAGCTGCTGGCCACCGACGGCGTCGGCGAGTTGTGCATTGGCGCCGAAGCGGGCCTGGCCCAGCGTTATTTCGACCGCCCGGCATTGACTGCTGAACGCTTCCTGCCGGACCCGTTTTCCAGTGTGCCGGGCGCACGGCTTTACCGCAGCGGCGACCTTGCCCGTTACAACGAGGCAGCGGTGTTGGAGTACGTCGGGCGTATCGACCATCAGGTGAAAATTCGCGGCTACCGCATCGAAATGGGCGAAATCGAGGCCTGCCTGCAAGCCTTGCCGCAGGTGCGTGAAGCCGCCGTCATCGCCCAGCCGAGCGCTATCGGCATGCAATTGGTCGCCTATGCAGTGCCTGCCCATGGGCAGACTCTGGATGCGCAAACGCTGGCGGCAACCTTGCGCCAATCGTTGCCGGACTACATGGTACCGGGCCACTGGGTGCTGCTCGCCGCGTTGCCGTTGAACCACAATGGCAAGCTTGATCGCCGTGCGCTGCCGGCGCCCGACCTGAACCTGCGTCAACAGGCTTATGTGGCGCCACAAAGCCCACTGCAAATGCAGTTGGCAACGATCTGGCAAGTGGTGTTGCAGGTCGAGCAGGTGGGCCTCACGGATCACTTCTTCGAGCTGGGTGGCCATTCATTGCTGGCCACCCAGGTGATTTCCCGTGTGCGGCATGAGTTGAAGCGTGAAGTCCCGCTGCGCGCACTCTTTGAGCAACCGACGCTGGAAGTATTCGCCACGCTGTGTTCAGGCTTGCATCAGCAGAGTGCGCAACCGCTGGTGGCCCTGGAGCGCGGGCAGCCGATGGCGCTGTCGTTCGCCCAGGAACGCCAATGGTTTTTGTGGCAGTTAGACCCTGCCAGCGCGGCGTATCACGTGCCCACGGCGTTGCATCTGCGCGGCGAACTGGATATCGGCGCGCTGGAGCGTGCATGCCAGGCGCTGGTGTTGCGCCATGAACCGTTGCGCACCACTTTTGTTGAAGACGGTGAGCAGACCTGGCAGGTAATCCATCCCGCTCTGGCAATGCCTGTCGAGCAGGCGAGGGCAGAGGCTGCGACGCTCCAGCAGTGTGTGGAGCAGGAAATTCAGCGCCCATTCGACCTGCGCAGCGGCCCGCTGATGCGCGTCAAACTGCTGGTGATCGCACCCGAACACCATGTGCTGGTCATCACTCAACACCACATCATCTCCGACGGTTGGTCGATGCACGTGATGGTGGATGAGCTGGTGGCGCTGTATCAGGGCCAGGCTCAGTTGCCGGCACTGCCGATCCAGTACGCCGACTATGCCGTGTGGCAACGCAACTGGATGGCGGCAGGTGAAAGACAGCGCCAGCTCGACTACTGGCAACGGCGCCTGGGCGATGAGCATCCGGTGCTGGAACTGCCCCTGGACCACCCGCGTCCGGCGGTACAGAGTTATCGGGGCGCGCGGCAGCAGGTCCAGCTTGACCCTGCGCTGGTGAACGACCTGAAGGCGCTGGCCCAGCGTGAGGGCGTGACACTGTTCATGCTCTTGCTGGCCTCGTTCCAGACCCTGCTGCATCGCTACAGCGGCCAGTCCCGGCTGCGCGTCGGGGTGCCGATCGCCAACCGCAATCGCCTTGAAACCGAGCGGCTCATCGGCTTTTTCGTCAACACTCAGGTGCTTCAGGGCGACCTCGATGGGCACATGGCCTTCAGCCAATTGCTTGCCCAGGTCAAGCAGCGCGCCCTGGAGGCGCAGGCCCATCAGGATCTGCCATTCGAGCAGTTGGTAGAAGCGCTGCAACCGGAGCGCAGCCTCAGCCATAACCCACTGTTCCAAGTGATGTTCAATCATCAGGACACCCTGCGGGCCGGCCCTGTGCGCCTGCCAGGCCTGGCGTTGCAGCCGCTGGATTGGGCAGGCCACACCACGCAAGTTGACTTGAGCCTCGAAACCGAAGAATCCGCTGAAGGCCTGTGGGCGTCACTGACCTACGCCACCGACCTGTTCGAACCCGCGACCGTGGAGCGCTTGGCGCAGCATTGGCAGAACCTGTTGCGCGCCGTCGTGAGTGATGCTTCGCAAGTGTTGGATGAACTGCCGATGCTCAGCGCGCAGCAATGGCAACAGACCGTGCATGGCTGGAACGACAGCACCGTCGATTACCCACAGACGCGCTGTGTGCATCAGCTGTTTGCAGCGCAAGTGTTGGCAACGCCGGGCGCGAGTGCACTGCAATTCAATGGCGACGCCCTGAGCTACCGCGAACTCAACTGCCGCGCCAACCGCCTGGCTCATCGTCTGATTGCGGCGGGCGTTGGCCCTGACGTGTTGGTGGCCGTGCATGTCGAGCGCTCGGTAGACATGGTGGTTAGTCTGTTGGCGACCCTCAAGGCGGGTGGCGCTTATGTGCCGCTCGACCCGCAGTTCCCGGCAGATCGACTGGCCTTCATGCTGGAAGACAGCCGCGCCCGGGTGTTGCTGACCCAACCACACTTGAACGGTCGCCTGGCACAACCGGACGGTCTGCAGGTGCTGTGGGTGGACGCGGTAGACGCGAGCGGTGCCGACCATGACCCGCAGGTAAATATCACGCCGGAGCATTTGGCTTACGTGATCTACACCTCCGGTTCCACCGGCAGGCCCAAGGGTGTGATGGTCCGTCATCAGGCGCTGTGCAGCTTTGCCTGCGGCATGGCCGGTAGCCTGGAGATTGGCTCCGACGCGCGGGTGCTGTCGCTGACCACTTTCTCGTTCGACATCTTCGCCCTGGAACTCTACGTCCCACTGATCGTCGGCGGCACGGTGCTGCTGAGCGGCCAGGCACTGGCCCTCGACCCGGAGGCGATTATCGATCTGGTGCACAACCAATCCGCCCGTGTGCTGCAGGCCACCCCATCGACCTGGCGCATGCTGCTGGAAAGCCCGCGCGCCCACCTGTTGCAGGGCATCAAGTGCCTGTGTGGCGGCGAAGCGCTGCCGGTCGACCTTGCCCAAGGCTTGCTCGATCTGCGGGGCCCCGTGTGGAATCTCTATGGCCCGACGGAAACCACTGTCTGGTCGGCTGCCCATCGTCTGTCAGAAGCGCAGCCTTTTGTCGGGCGACCGATTGCCAACACCTCGTTGTTCATTCTCAACGCCGGGCTGACGCCATGCCCGCAGGGCGCTGCCGGTGAATTGTTGATCGGCGGCGTTGGCCTGGCGCGCGGCTATCACGCGCGACCATCGCTGACCGCAGAACGCTTTGTGCCCAACCCTTATGGTGCCCCGGGCGAACGCCTGTACCGCAGCGGCGACCTCGCACGCTATCGCCCCGACGGCGTGGTCGAGTACATCGGTCGGGTTGATCATCAGGTCAAGGTGCGCGGCTTCCGTATCGAGCTGGGCGAAATCGAAGCCTGCCTGCGCGAACACGCGGCAGTGCGTGAAGTCGTGGTGCTGGCTGAGAACGACCGCTTGATCGCCTACCTGGTGACTTTCGCTGCCGAACAGCAGGCAGCGCTGCGTAACCAGTACAAGGCAGCGTTGCGCGAGCGCCTGCCGGACTACATGGTGCCCGCACAGCTTATATTCCTTGATAGCCTGCCATTGACCCCGAACGGCAAGCTCGACCGCAAGGCGCTGCCCAAGGCAGATACCGAGCTGTTGCTCGAAGCCTTTAAGGCGCCTGTCAGTCAGCGCGAACAGCAAGTCGCGGCCATCTGGGCTGATGTGCTGGAGGTGCCGCAAGTGGGCCTCGACGATCACTTCTTTGAGCTGGGCGGACACTCGCTGCTGGCCACGCGAGTGGTGTCGCGAGTACGCCAGGCACTGGCGCTGGAAGTCGCGCTCAAGACCCTGTTCGAACAGCCTGTGCTCAGTGACTTTGTGCGTGCATTGGGCGAGGAGGGCGTCACCGCACCGGCCCTGCTCAAGGCCGACCGCACACAACCCTTGCCGCTGTCTTACGCCCAGGAGCGGCAATGGTTCCTCTGGCAACTAGACCCGCAAAGCTCGGCGTACCACATCCCCAGTGCCCTGCGTTTGAAAGGCGCGCTGGACGTGGCCGCGCTGCAACGCAGTTTTGACACGCTGTTGGCGCGTCATGAAAGTCTGCGCACGCATCTGCGTCAGGAGGCCGGCGGCGCGGTGCAAGTGATTGAAGACCTGGGCTTGATCGAAATCGAACGTTGCGATACCAACGAAGCCGGGCTAAAGGGGCAGGTGGCCGAGGCCGTCGCCCAACCGTTCGACCTGCTGCGTGGGCCGTTGCTGCGGGTCAAGTTGTTGCGCCTGGCCGACGACGATCACGTCGTGGTGCTGGTACAGCATCACATCGTCTCCGATGGCTGGTCGATGCAGTTGATGGTCGAGGAGTTGGTGAAACTGTATGCGGCTTTCAGCGACGGCCACACGCCGCAGTTGCCGACCTTGCCGATTCAGTACGCCGACTACGCGCTGTGGCAGCGCAATTGGATGGAAGCCGGCGAGAAAACGCGCCAGCTGACTTACTGGCGTGAGCAGTTGGGCGGCGAGCAGCCGGTATTGGAGCTGCCGTTCGACCATCAGCGCCCAGCGATGCCAACCCATCGTGGTGCGCGTCTCGGTGTTGAGTTGAAGCCGCAGCTGTTGGCCGGTTTGCGCAGCCTGGCGAACCAGGCTGGAGTCACGTTGCCGATGGTGTTGCTGGCGGCCTACCAGGCCTTGCTGCATCGCTACAGCGGCCAGGAAGACGTGCGCGTCGGGGTGCCAATCGCCAACCGCAACCGCCTTGAAACCGAGGGGCTGATTGGTTTCTTCGTCAATACACAGGTGCTCAAGGCTGACATCAACGGCCAGATGAGCGTGGCGCAACTGTTGCGTCAGGTGCGCCAACGGTCCCTGGAAGCGCAGGCTCATCAAGACCTGCCGTTCGAGCAACTGGTGGAAGCGCTGCAGCCCGAACGCAGCATGAGCCTGAGCCCGTTGTTCCAAGTGCTGTTCAACCACCGCGTGACGTCGGCAGGCATTCATTTGCAGCGTTTGTCCGGGTTGCAGGTCGAGGTGTTGAGCTGGGATGAAGGCGTCGCCCAGTTCGATTTGGCGCTGGATGTGGAGGAATCCCGCGAGGCGTTGCGTGCATCCCTGAGTTACGCCACCGATCTGTTTGCACACACCACCATCGAACGCATGGCCGGGCATTGGCAGAACCTGTTGCAGAGCATGGTGGACGATCAGCAGCAGGCCATCGGGCAACTGAACCTGCTCAGTCTTGATGAGCAACAACACATTCTGCACCTGTGGAATTGCACTGGTTCGGGCTTCTCGGCCAAGCGCCTGGTGCACGAAATGGTCGCCGACCGTGCTCGGGAAACACCCGATGCGGTGGCGGTGAAGTTCGATGCGCAAACGCTGACGTACGGGGAGCTCGACGGCCAGGCCAACCGCCTGGCGCGTGCGCTGATCGCCCGTGGTGTGGGCCCGGAAGTGCGCGTGGCCATCGCCATGCCGCGCAGTGCCGAGATCATGGTGGCGTTTCTGGCCGTGATGAAATCGGGTGGCGTGTATGTGCCGCTGGACGTGGAATACCCGCGTGATCGCCTGCTGTACATGATGCAAGACAGCCGCGCGCAACTGTTGCTGACTCACACCCGCGTGTTGCAGCAATTGCCGATACCTGAAGGGCTGAACACACTGGCGATAGATCGCACCGAGGACTGGGCCGATTACAGCAACACCGCACCAGAGGTCGCACTGGACGGCGACAACCTCGCCTACGTGATCTACACCTCCGGCTCCACCGGCATGCCCAAGGGCGTGGCGGTGTCGCACGGACCGCTCGTGGCGCATATCATCGCCACCGGCGAACGCTATGAAACCGGCCCGGCCGATTGCGAACTGCACTTCATGTCCTTCGCCTTTGACGGTTCCCACGAAGGCTGGATGCACCCGCTGATCAACGGCGCCAGCGTGCTGATCCGCGATGACAGCCTGTGGCTGCCGGAATACACCTACGCGCAAATGCACCGCCATAACGTGACGATGGCGGTGTTCCCGCCGGTGTACCTGCAACAACTGGCCGAGCATGCCGAACGCGACGGCAACCCGCCGGCCGTGCGCGTGTATTGTTTTGGTGGTGATGCGGTGGCGCAGGCGAGCTACGACCTGGCCTGGCGTGCGCTCAAACCGACCTACCTGTTCAACGGTTACGGCCCCACCGAAACCGTGGTCACGCCGCTGCTGTGGAAGGCGCGCAAGGGCGACACTTGCGGCGCGGTCTATGCGCCTATCGGCACGTTGCTGGGCAACCGTAGTGGCTACGTATTGGACGCGCAGTTGAACCTGCAACCGATCGGCGTGGCCGGTGAGTTATACCTGGGCGGCGAGGGCGTGGCCCGGGGTTATCTGGAGCGTCCGGCGCTGACCGCGGAGCGTTTTGTGCCGGACCCGTTCGGCAAACCCGGCAGCCGTGTGTACCGCAGCGGCGACTTGACCCGTGGCCGCCCGGACGGCGTGGTGGACTACCTGGGCCGTGTCGACCATCAAGTGAAGATTCGTGGTTTTCGCATCGAGCTGGGTGAAATCGAGGCCCGTCTGCGCGAGCAGGACAGCGTTGGTGAAACCGTGGTGGTGGCGCAGGAAGGGCCGACCGGCAAGCAGCTGGTGGCGTATGTCGTACCGGCCGATCCCGCGCTGATCAACCAGGCCGAATTCCGTGACACCCTGCGCCGTGCGCTCAAGACCCGACTGCCGGATTACATGGTGCCCACGCACTTCATGTTCCTGGCGCAAATGCCGCTGACTCCCAACGGCAAACTCGACCGTAAAGGCTTGCCCGCGCCGGATGCGAGCCTGATGCAGCAACGCTATGTGGCACCCGAAACCGAACTGGAGCAGCAGATTGCGGCGATCTGGGCCGAAGTGCTGCGCCTGCCGCAAGTGGGCCTGGATGACAACTTCTTCGAAGTCGGCGGCCATTCCTTGCTGGCGATCCAGATTACTTCGCGGGTCCAGGTCGAGTTGGGCCTGGAAGTGCCATTGGTCGAAGTGTTCCAGACCGAAACGTTGCGTGCCTATGTGCAGGCCGCCGCCACTTTCCGCGCGGGCAGCGTGGAAGATTTTGATGATCTACGTGACTTTTTGAGCGAACTAGAGGCGATTTGAACCATGCTTTCCAACCCGAATATCGATCTGGTCTCGCGCTTTCTTCGCCTGCCGCTTGAACAACGCCAGCAGTTTTATCAGCGCCTGCAAGCGCGCGGCATGAGTTTCGCGCAATTGCCGATCGCCCCCACCCGGCATGATGTCGACACATTGCCATTGTCTTACGCCCAGGAACGCCAGTGGTTTCTCTGGCAGCTCGACCCGGACAGCCCCACCTATCACATTCCTGGGGCGCTGCGCCTGCAAGGCCAGCTCGACCTCGCGGCGTTACAACAGAGTTTCGACCGTTTGCTGGCCCGCCACGAAAGCCTGCGTACCCGCTTGGTACAGGACGGTGAGCAGCTGTTGCAGGCGGTAATGCCTGAAGCCAGGGTTGAAATCGTGCAGATGCAAACGGACGAACAGCAATTGATGGCGCGGGTGGAAGCGGAGGTTGCACGTCCTTTCGATCTGCTCCAGGCGCCGCTGTTGCGCGTGACACTGTTGCAACTGGCCGAAGATGAACATGTGCTGGTGATGGTCCAGCACCACATCATTTCCGATGGCTGGTCGATGCAGGTGATGGTCGAGGAACTCGTGCAGCTCTATGCGGCCTGCTGCCAGTGCCGCACCCTGGCGTTGCCGGACTTGCCGATCCAGTACGCCGACTATGCCCTGTGGCAGCGCGGCTGGATGGAAGCGGGGGAGAAGGCCCGTCAGTTGGCGTACTGGCAGGCACTGCTGGGCGGTGAGCAGCCCGTGCTGGAGTTGCCCCTCGACCATCCGCGACCCGCCCAACAAAGCCATCGCGGCAACAGCCTGCAGGTGCATCTGCAACCGGCACTGGTCAGCGACATCAAGCGCCTTGCGCAGCAAGAGGGCGCCACCCCGTTCATGTTGCTCCTGGCTTCGTTCCAGACCTTGCTCTATCGCTACAGCGGGCAGTCGGACATCCGTATCGGCGTGCCAAATGCCAACCGTAACCGTGTCGAAACCGAGCGGCTGATTGGCTTTTTCGTTAACACCCAGGTGCTCAAGGCCGACCTTGACGGGCAGATGACGTTTGTCGAACTGCTGCAGCAGACCAAGCGGCGCTCACTGGAGGCCCAGGCGCACCAGGACTTGCCGTTCGAGCAACTGGTGGTGGCGTTGCAGCCCGAGCGGAGCCTGAGCCACAACCCGTTGTTCCAGGTGATGTTCAATCACCAGACCGACGCCCAGGGCGGGCGCGAGGGGCAGCAATTACCCGGCTTGCGCGTTTCGGAGCTGGACTGGGACAGCCAAACCACGCACTTCGACCTCAGCCTGGACACCCATGAATCCCCGGAAGGTATCTGGGCGGCGCTGACCTACGCCACTGACCTGTTCGATGCCGCGACAATAGAGCGTTTGGCGCAGCATTGGCAGAACCTGCTGCACGCAGTGGTGAGTGCACCGCACAGCCGTCTCAGTGACGTGGCGATGCTGAGCGCAACCGAACAAACGGTGATACGCAAGGAATGGAATGCCCCGGCCACCGGCGGCGAACTGCAGGCGGTGCATCAGCTGTTCGAGGCCCAGGCCCAGCAGCACCCGCAACGCCAGGCCTTGGCCCTGGATGAGCAGACCCTCAGCTATGGCGAGTTGAATCGCCAGGCCAACCGTCTGGCCCATTACCTGATCGCCCACGGCGTAGGCCCGGAGGTGCTGGTCGGCATTGCCGTGGAGCGCTCGTTTGCCATGGTGGTGAGCCTGCTGGCGGTGCTCAAGGCGGGCGGCGCGTACGTGCCGCTCGACCCGCAATACCCGCGTGAGCGCTTGCTGCATATGCTCGACGACAGTGGCTTACAGCGGGTGTTGACTCAGTCGTCCCTGCGTGAGCGTTTGCCACTGCCTGAACACGTGTCGGCCCTGGACATCGATGTGGCCGATGCGCAACTGGCGCAGTGTGCCGAGCACAATCCCGGGCTCGACTTCGAACCGCGCAGCCTGGCTTACGTCATTTACACCTCAGGTTCTACTGGTAAACCCAAGGGCGTGGCGATCAACCATGCGGCTTTGAGTGAGTTCGCAAAGATCGCTGCGGGCTACTCGTGCCTGACGCCGGATGACCGGGTGTTGCAGTTTGCGACCTTGAACTTCGACGGTTTCGTCGAGCAGTTGTACCCGGCGCTGACCGTCGGCGCCAGCGTGGTCCTGCGTGGCCCGCAGCTGTGGGACGGTGCCGAGCTGTACCGGCAGATTATCGCCCAGGGCATCACCCTGGCCGACTTGCCGACGGCCTACTGGAAACTTTTCCTGCAGGATTGCCTGGCGGCCGGCCCACGCGCTTACGGCGCACTGCGCCAGGTGCATATCGGCGGCGAAGCCATGCCGCTGGATGGCCCGGCTCTGTGGCGTCGCGCGGGGCTCGGGCATGTACGCCTGCTCAATACCTACGGGCCTACCGAGGCGACGGTGGTGTCCAGCGTGCTGGACTGCAGCGACGATGCGACCGTGATCGGCGCCAGCGCCAGCCCTATCGGTCGGGCGCTGCCGGGGCGTGCGTTGTATGTGCTCGACCGCGATTTGGATCTGCTGCCGGTCGGTGCCGTGGGTGAGCTGTATATCGCCAGTGAAAGCGGCCTGGCGCGTGCCTATCTGCAGCGACCTGCACTGACCGCCGAACGTTTTGTCGCCGACCCGTTCAGCCGCTTGGGCGAGCGCCTGTACCGCACCGGTGACCTGGCACGCTGTCGCGCCGATGGGGTGATCGAGTACGTCGGGCGAGTCGATCACCAGGTGAAAATCCGTGGTTTCCGCATCGAGCTGGGTGAGATCGAGGCGTTGCTATTGGCCCAGACAGGCGTGCGCGAAACGCTGCTGCTGGCCGCTGACAACCAGTTGCTGGCTTACGTGGTGCCCACACAAGCGCTGTCCGAGCCAGAACAGCTGGCCGCCGGTGAGCAGCTCAAGGCCCGCCTGCGCGAGCAATTGCCGGATTACATGGTGCCGGCGCACCTGATCTTCCTCGCCCGCATGCCGTTGAACCCCAATGGGAAGCTGGACCGCCAGGCCCTGCCCAAACCCGATGCCACTTCGGTCCAAGCCGACTGGCAAGCGCCTGTCACCGCTCTACAGCAACAAGTTGCCGGGATCTGGGCCGATATCCTCGGTACTGAGCGTGTGGGCCTGACTCAGCACTTTTTCGAGCTGGGTGGGCATTCCCTGCTCGCCATGCAGGTGGTCTCGCGCATGCGCCAGGCGCTGAACCTCGAAGTGCCACTCAAGATGCTGTTTGAGCAGCCGCGCCTGGATGGATTTGTCGCGGCCATTGAAGCCCATTCCCCGACCGCGCCCAAAGCTCCCGCGTTGCTGCCGGTGGGGCGTGACCAGCCGTTGCCGTTGTCGTATGCCCAGGAGCGCCAATGGTTCCTGTGGCAACTGGAGCCGCAAAGCGCCGCATATCACATACCTAGCGCCCTGCGCTTGAAAGGGCGGTTGGACACGGCGGCGTTGCAGCGCAGTTTCGATACGTTGGTGGCCCGTCACGAAAGCCTGCGTACCCATTTGCGCCAGACGCACGATGGCGCCGTGCAGGTGATTGACCCGGTGGCGTCGTTGCCGATGGTGCGTGCCGATGTCGAGGAGGCCCAACTCAAGGCGCGCGTCGAAGCTGAAATCGCCCGGCCGTTTGACCTGCAACAAGGACCGTTGCTGCGCGTGACGCTGCTGCGTCTGGCGGCTGACGAACATGTGCTGGTGCTGGTTCAGCATCACATCGTGTCTGATGGTTGGTCGATGCAGTTGGTGGTGGAGGAGCTGGTGCAGCTTTACGCCGCTTACAGCCAAGGGCAGGGCGTGCAATTGCCGCAACTGCCGATCCAGTACGCCGACTACGCCGTGTGGCAACGCAACTGGATGGACGCGGGCGAGAAAGCCCGTCAACTCGCGTACTGGCGCGAGGTGCTGGGCGGTGAGCAGAGCGTGCTGGAATTGCCATTCGACCATCCACGCCCGGCCGTGCAGAGCCACCGTGGCGCACGCTTGCCGATCGAGCTGGCCCCGACACTGGCCCACGACCTCAAGGCACTGGCCCAGCAACAAGGCGTGACGCTGTTCATGCTGCTGCTGGCGTCATTCCAGACCTTGCTGCACCGCTACAGCGGCCAGGAAGAGATCCGCGTCGGCGTGCCGATTGCCAACCGCAATCGCAGCGAGACCGAGCGCCTGATCGGCTTTTTCGTTAACACACAGGTGCTCAAGGCCGACCTGCATGGCCAGATGAGCGTTGAGCAGTTGTTGCAGCACACGCGTCAGCGCGCGCTGGATGCCCAGGCGCATCAGGACCTGCCGTTCGAGCAATTGGTGGAAGCCCTGCAACCGGAACGCAGCCTGAGTCACAACCCTTTGTTCCAAGTGATGTTCAACCACCAGACCGATGTGGGCCAGGCCCAGGTCCAGCATCAATTGCCGCAACTGCGGGTCGAAGGGCTGGACTGGGAGAGCAAGACGGCGCATTTCGACCTGGACCTGGATATCCAGGAATCCACCGAAGGCATCTGGGCCACCTTGGGTTATGCCCAGGACCTGTTTGAAGCCGACACCGTGCACCGTATGGCCCGCCATTGGCAGAACCTGTTGCAGGGCATGGTTGCCAACCCTCAGCAAACCCTCAGCCAATTGCCGCTGCTGGACACTGCTGAGCAGCAACAGATTCTACAGCTATGGAATTGCACCGACTCGGGCTTCTCGGCCAAACGCCTGGTGCACGAATTGGTCGCCGACCGTGCTCGGGAAAACCCGAATGCAGTGGCGGTAAAATTCGATGCGCAAACGCTGACGTACGGGGAACTCGATCGCCAGGCCAATCGCCTGGCGCGTGCGCTGATCGCCCGTGGTGTGGGCCCGGAAGTGCGCGTGGCCATCGCCATGCCGCGCAGTGCCGAGATCATGGTGGCGTTCCTGGCCGTGATGAAATCGGGTGGCGTGTATGTGCCGCTGGACGTGGAATACCCGCGTGATCGCCTGCTGTACATGATGCAGGACAGCCGCGCCAAGCTACTGCTGACACACTCGGCGGTGCAGCAGCGGCTGCCGATTCCGCAAGGCCTGGAAGCGCTTGCGGTTGATCAGGCCGAGGCCTGGGCCGAGGTTGACGACACCGATCCACGGGTCGCACTGGACGGCGACAACCTCGCCTACGTGATCTACACCTCCGGCTCCACCGGCCTGCCCAAGGGCGTGGCGGTATCGCACGGCCCGCTCGTGGCGCATATCATCGCCACCGGCGAGCGCTATGAAACCGGCCCGGCCGATTGCGAACTGCACTTCATGTCCTTCGCCTTTGACGGCTCCCACGAAGGTTGGATGCACCCGCTGATCAACGGCGCCAGCGTGCTGATCCGCGATGACAGCCTGTGGCTGCCGGAATACACCTACGCGCAAATGCACCGCCATAACGTGACGATGGCGGTGTTCCCGCCGGTGTACCTGCAACAACTGGCCGAGCATGCCGAACGCGACGGCAACCCGCCGGCCGTGCGCGTGTATTGTTTTGGTGGCGACGCGGTGGCGCAGGCGAGCTACGACCTGGCCTGGCGTGCGCTCAAGCCGACCTACCTGTTCAACGGTTACGGCCCCACCGAAACCGTGGTCACGCCGCTGCTGTGGAAGGCCCGCGAGGGCGACCCTTGCGGCGCGGTCTATGCGCCTATCGGTACGTTGCTGGGCAACCGCAGCGGCTACGTATTGGACGCGCAGTTGAACCTGCAACCGATCGGCGTGGCCGGTGAGTTGTACCTGGGAGGCGAGGGCGTGGCCCGGGGTTATCTGGAGCGTCCGGCGCTGACCGCCGAGCGTTTTGTGCCGGACCCGTTCGGCAAACCCGGCAGCCGCGTGTACCGCAGCGGCGACTTGACCCGTGGCCGCCCGGACGGCGTGGTGGACTACCTTGGCCGTGTCGACCATCAAGTGAAGATTCGTGGTTTTCGCATCGAGCTGGGTGAAATCGAGGCCCGTCTGCGCGAGCAGGACAGCGTCGGTGAAACCGTGGTGGTGGCCCAGGAAGGGCCGACCGGCAAGCAGTTGGTCGCCTATGTGGTGCCGTTGGACCCGGCGTTGATCGACGATGCCGTGGCGCAATCGAACGGCCGTGAAGCGCTGCGACGCGCCTTGAAAACCCGCCTGCCCGACTACATGGTGCCCACGCACCTGATGTTCCTGGCGCGCATGCCACTCACGCCCAATGGCAAGCTGGATCGCAAAGGCCTGCCGCTGCCGGACGTGAGCCTGATGCAGCAGGTGTATGTGGCGCCACAGAGTGAGTTGGAGCAGAAGATCGCCGCGATCTGGTCCGACGTGCTGCGCCTGCCGCGCGTGGGGCTGCATGACAACTTCTTCGAACTGGGCGGCGACTCGATCATTTCGATCCAGGTCGTCAGCCGAGCGCGCCAAGTGGGTGTGCGGTTCACGCCCAAGGACCTGTTCCAACACCAGACGGTCCAGAGCCTGGCGGCCGTCGCCCGCGAAGGCGAGGGCGCGGTGCTGCTTGATCAGTCGGCGCTGACCGGCGAGCTGTTGCTGCTGCCGATCCAGCATGCGTTTTTTGCCGATGACATCCCGGCGCGTGAGCACTGGAACCAGTCCGTGGTGCTGCAACCGCACCAGTGGCTGGAGGTGCCTGTGCTGGTGGCCGCTCTACAGGCGCTGATTGTGCATCACGACGCCCTGCGCACCACGTTTGCCCAAAGTGTAAATGGCTGGAGTGCGGCGTATCGAAGTGCAGACCAGCATCAGGCCGAACAGGTGCTGTGGCAGACCACCCTCACGACCCTCGAAGAACTTGAAGCCTTGGGCGAGGAAGCCCAGCGTAGCCTCGACCTGAGTCAAGGCCCGTTGCTGCGCGCGGTGTTGGTGGGCATGGCCGATGGCTCACAGCGTTTGTTGCTGGTGATCCATCACTTGGTGGTGGACGGTGTGTCCTGGCGCATCCTCCTGGAGGACCTGCAAACGGCCTACCGCCAAATTGCCCAAGGCGCAGCGGTGGTGCTGCCCGCCAAGACCAGCTCCACGCGCGCATGGGCCGAGCGGCTGCAAGCTTACGCCGGCAGCCCGGCGCTGGCGCAGGCGTTGACGTGGTGGCAGACCCAGCTACACGGCAGCCGCGCCGGTTTGCCGGGCGCCGACCCGCAGGCCAGCCTGAGCAACCGTCATACATTGAGTGTGACGACCCAGTTGGACCCAGGGTTTACCCGACGTTTGTTGCAGGACGCTCCCAGTGCCTACCGTACCCAGATCAACGACCTGCTGTTGACGGCCCTGGCGCGCGTCATTGTGCGCTGGACCGGTGACACGTCGATGTTGATCCGCTTGGAGGGCCACGGCCGCGAGGACTTGTTCGATGAGATCGACCTGACCCGCACTGTGGGTTGGTTTACCAGCCTCTATCCCTTGCAACTGACGCCGGCCGATTCCCTGGCGGGTTCCCTTAAACACATCAAGGAGCAACTGCGCGCTGTACCCGACAAAGGCCTTGGCTTTGGTGCCTTGCGTTACCTGGGTAATGCCGAGGCGCAACAGGCATTGAGTGCATTGCCGCGCCCACGTATCACGTTCAACTACCTGGGGCAGTTCGACGGCAGTTTCGAGGGCGGCGAACAGGAAGGTTTGTTCGCGCCTTCCGGTGACGCCAGTGGTGCCGAGCAAAGCCTTGACGCGCCGCTGGGCAACTGGCTGGAAATCAATGGCCAGGTCTACGCAGGCGAATTGAAGTTGAACTGGAGTTTCAGCCAAGAGATGTTCGCGCAAGCGACCGTGCAGCAGTTGGCGGACGAGTACGCGTTGGAACTCAAGGCCTTGATCGAGCATTGCTGTGCTCCGGCAAATCAAGGCGTAACGCCGTCGGACTTCCCCCTGGCGCGCTTGTCTCAAGGCCAGCTGGATGCGCTGCCACTGAACTTCTCTGAGGTGGAAGACCTGTATCCGTTGTCGCCGATGCAGCAAGGCATGTTGTTCCAGTCGTTGTATGGCGAAGGTTCGGGCGACTACATCAACCAGATGCGCATCGATGTGGACGGGCTGGATGTCCCGCGTTTCCGCCAGGCCTGGCAGGCAGCTGTCGACCGGCATGAAATTCTGCGCAGTGGTTTCCTCTGGCAAACCGATGTCGAGCAACCGTTGCAGGTGGTCTACAAGCAGCGGCGCATACCGCTTGAAGCGCTCGATTGGACGGACCGCGCGGATTGCTCTGCGGCCCTCGATAGCCTGGCCGAATCGGCGCGGGCCCAGGGTTTCGTGCTGGAACAGGCGCCGCTGCTGAGCCTGTCGGTCATACGCACTGGGGTGTCGAGTTATCACCTGATCTATACCAACCACCACATCCTGATGGACGGTTGGAGCGGTTCGCAGTTGTTTGGTGAGGTGTTGCAACACTACGCCGGCGAGCCGCTGGCTGCGCCGACGGGGCGCTATCGCGATTACATCGCCTGGTTGCAGGCGCAGAACAAGGCCGTCAGCGAAACCTTCTGGAAAGACCAGTTGGTCAACCTGCAGGCGCCTACGCGGCTGGCATGCGGCCAGTCGAGCGAGGTGCAGACGGCCCCGGCGGCCAACGGTGAACATCGCCTGAGCTTTGATGCCGCGCATACCGAGCGTCTCAAAGTGTTCGCCCAGAGCAACAAGGTCACCCTCAATACGCTGGTGCAAGCCGCCTGGCTGTTGCTGCTGCACCATCACACCGGGCAGGCTACCGTCGCGTTCGGTGCCACCGTGGCAGGCCGACCAGCCGAGCTGCGCGGTATCGAGCAGCAAGTCGGTTTGTTTATCAATACGCTGCCCGTGGTGGCCACGCCTGAGGCGCAGATGCCAGTCAGCCAGTGGCTGCAACACGTCCAGTCGCAGAATGTGCGCTTGCGTGAGCAAGAACACACGCCGCTGTTCGAGATCCAGCGTTGGGCCGGTCTGGGCGGGGAGGCGCTGTTCGACAGCATCCTGGTGTTCGAGAATTACCCGGTGTCCGAGGCGTTGGAGCAGGGCGCGCCGTCGGGTTTACGCTTTGGCGCCGTGCACAGCCTGGAGCAGACGCACTACCCGTTGACCGTGCTCCTGGGCATGGGCGAAAGCCTGGGGCTTGAATTCAACTACGACCGCCAGGCCTTCAGTGCCGCGCATATCCAGCGCCTGGCCGAGCACTTCCAGCAGCTGTTGAGTGCCTTGATTATGGATGCCGACCAGTGCCTGGCCGCGCTGCCTTCGGTGGCATTGGCCGAGCGCCAGACGCTGCAGGCCTGGAACGCCACGGCGCAAAGCTACCCGCTGCACCAGAGCGTGCATCAATTGATCGAGGCGCAGGTGGTTCGTACGCCAGACGCTACGGCCCTGGCGTTTGCCGGGCAGCACCTGAGTTACGCCGAGCTGAACCGTCGGGCGAACCGCCTGGCGCATCGCTTGATCGCGGCCGGCGTGGGGCCGGACGTGCTGGTGGGCCTGGCGGTGGAGCGCTCCATCGAGATGGTCGTCGGTCTGCTGGCCGTGCTCAAGGCCGGTGGCGCCTACGTGCCGCTGGACCCGGAATACCCGCGTGACCGACTCGCCTACATGATGCAGGACAGTGGCGTAACGTGGCTGCTGACCCAGGCTCATCTGCTGGAACAACTGCCGGTTCCGGCGGGCGTTCAGCACCTGGTGCTGGAGACGGGCGAGGCGTGGCTTGAGGGTTATAGCGCGCACAATCCTGACATCGCCGTCGATGGCGAAAACCTGGCGTATGTGATCTACACCTCGGGCTCTACCGGGCAGCCCAAGGGCGCCGGTAATCGGCATTCGGCGCTCACCAATCGGCTCTGCTGGATGCAGCAGGCGTATGGCCTGGAGGCCAGCGATAGCGTGTTGCAGAAAACCCCGTTCAGCTTTGACGTGTCGGTGTGGGAGTTCTTCTGGCCACTGATGTCCGGCGCGCGCCTGGTGGTGGCCGCGCCCGGGGCACATCGCGATCCGGCCAGGTTGGTCCGCCTGATCAACGCCGAGCAGGTCACCACGCTGCACTTCGTGCCGTCCATGTTGCAAGCGTTCTTGCAGGACTCGGCGGTAAGTGCCTGCCATAGCCTGCAACGCATTGTCTGCAGCGGTGAAGCATTGCCCGTGGATGCCCAGCAGCAGGTGTTTGCCAAGCTGCCCGGTGCCCAGTTGTACAACTTGTATGGGCCGACGGAAGCCGCCATTGATGTGACCCACTGGACCTGTGTCGATGAAGGGCATGATGCGGTGCCGATTGGTCGGCCCATCGCCAACCTGGGTTGCTATGTGCTCGACGGCAACCTGGCGCCGGCGCCGGTGGGCGTGTTGGGTGAGCTGTACCTGGGCGGCATCGGGCTGGCGCGGGGTTATCACCGTCGGCCGGCGCTGACCGCTGAACGTTTTGTGACTGACCCGTTCGGCAGTGGTGCGCGCCTGTACCGTACCGGCGACCTGGCGCGCTATCGCGACGATGGTGTGATCGAGTACGCCGGGCGCATCGACCATCAGGTCAAGCTGCGCGGGCTGCGGATCGAGTTGGGTGAAATCGAGGCGCGTCTGCTGGAGCATGCCTGCGTGCGTGAAGCCGCCGTGCTGGCCGTGGACGGCACGCACCTGGTGGGTTACCTGGTGTTGCAGGAACCGTGTGCGGACTGGAAAGCCTTGCTCGGCGCTCACCTTGCTGCGCAACTGCCGGATTACATGGTGCCCGCGCAATGGGTGGTGCTGACACAGATGCCGTTGAGCCCGAATGGCAAGCTCGATCGCAAAGCGCTACCCAAACCTGAAGCAAACGCTGCGCAGGACTATCAGGCACCGCAAAGCGACATTGAGCAGCAGGTCGCGGCGATTTGGAGCGAGGTGCTCGGTGTTGAGCGCGTCGGGCTGAACGACAACTTCTTTGAGTTGGGTGGCCATTCATTGCGCGTGCTGCTGCTCAAGGAGCGCATCAGGCAGGTCAGCGGGGTCAATCTGTCCGTCAGCCAGTTGATGCTCAACCCCACCGTGCGTGGGCAGGTCAATTGCGTGCAGGGCGAGGTACGCAGCGAGTTGATCGTCAAGCTCAACAGCCAGACCCAAGGCACGCCGCTGTTCATGTTCCACCCAAGTTTCGGCTCGGTGCATTGCTACACCGCCATTGCCCTGGCACTCAGGGAGCAGCGCCCGGTGTTCGGTGTGATCTGCCGTGCGCTGGTGGAAGAGGGCGCACCGGTGCCTGAATGGCAGGCGATGGTTGACGATTACACCGCGCAATTGTTGAAGGCTCAGCCACAGGGTGCCTATCGCCTGGCCGGCTGGTCACTGGGCGGCAACCTGGCGATGGAAGTCGCCTACGCACTGGAGCAAGCCGGGCGTGAGGTCGAATTTGTCGGCTGGATTGATTCGGCGCCACCGCAGTGGCTCAAGCCTTATTGGGACGCGGTGGTGATCGAGGATGATCGTGAAGTATCAGCCAATGAGCGCCGTGCGGCGTTGCTTGGGGTGATGTTCCCGGCGTTTGCCGAGCAGATTGAAGGGGCTTGGCAACAGTGCCGGCGTCAGGCTGCGGATGAAGCCGGGCAATGGCAGGCGTTTGTAGCCTGGGCCGAACAGACCCTGGGTGAGGCCTTCAACGGCATCAAGGACGAGTTGCTGCGTGGCAATGAAGCGCAGATTTCCTGGGAGGTTGACCGCGCACTCAGCGAGCGCATGACAGCGGCTGACTTCAAGCCGATCCAGGCTCCGGTCAGTTGCTGGTGGGCTTCTTTGAGCCGCGCGGGACACTTCAAGGACCTGATCGAACAGAACATGGCCGGTGTGATTGGCCAGGGGCGCATCGAGCGTTCGGTGATGATCGAGACTGATCATGACGGGATCATCGACAGCGCCGCGTTCATCAATAGCCTGGTGGCTGCCATGGAGTAAGGGGCTGTTGTACGAATAAACCCGGATCATTGATCCGGGTTTTTTTGGGCTTTGTTTCAGGTGGTGCATGCATAAAAATGCCCGATGAAAGCAGGGCTTTCATCGGGCGTTGAGTTGATCGCCTGGGCGATCAAGGCCTCCGGTCAGAAGTTCCAGCGGGTGCTGACCATCACGTTGCGCGGCTCGCCGTAGGCCGCCGAGTTATAGAAGCCCACGTTGGTGTAGTAAGTCGTGTCGAAGATGTTGTTGAGGTTGATGGTGGCCGAGAGGTTCTTGGTCAACTGGTAGCGGGTCATCAGGTCCACCACTGTGTAGGACGACTGGGTAATGTCCTGGTTTTTTTCGAGCGGCGAGTTATAGATTTCGTACCAGCCCTTGCTCTGCCAGCGCACGCCGCCGCCGACGGTGAACTTGTCCAGGTCACCCTTGAGCTTGTAGGTGGTGTTCAGGTTGACCTGATGCTCCGGCTCGAAGGTGGAGATTTTCTTGCCGTCTTCGTCGCGTACGATCTTGTGGGTGTAGCCACCCTGGACTTGCCAGCCCGGGGCCAGCTCACCGGAGATCTCCGCTTCGTAGCCTTTGGTGACGGCCTTGGAGCCCTTAAACGCGTAGTTGTTCGGCGTTGGGGTCTGGTTGTTGTAGGCATCGTCCGAAATAGCGCGGTTGGTCTCATGCACTTCGAAGTAGGCAATGCTGGTGTTCAGGCGGCCTTCCAGGAACTCGCCCTTGAGGCCGAACTCGTAGTTTTGCCCCTCGTCCGGTTCCAGCAGTTTTTGGTCGCGGTCCTTATAGGTGCTTTCCTGGGGTTGGAAAATATCGGTGTAGCTGGTGTACAGCGAGAAGTTGTCGTTCAAGTCGTAGATGACGCCGGCATATGGGATGAACCGGCCGGTTTCTTTGTAGGACGGGTTATTACCGGTGACGTGGTAGTTGGCGACGCGTCCGCCGAGGATCACGTTAAGGTCATCCATCACGTTCAAACGTGTGGTCATGTAGTAGCCGTTCTGGCGAATGGTGTCGTCGATGTACTGCTGGACCGGGCCGTAGATCGGCCTGTCGATCTTGCCATTCCAGTTGTAGAAGTCCACTTTGTTGCCGCCTGGCCATTCCGGCGACCAATAACCCTTGCCCTGCCAGCGCGAGGTACCGATCGAGCCGCCCACCACCAGTTCATGGTCGCGGCCGAACAGGCTGAAAGGCCCGGTGGCGTACAGATCGGCCGAGGTGCTTTTGGTTTCTCCGGTGTACTTCTGCCCGTTGATCGACGCGGTGCCATCGGACTGAGGCTCAACGAACTGGATCGAGCCCAGGTCGGCGTGGTAGCCGTTGATCTTATGGTCGAGTTGGAACTTGGTGACCCAGCCGTCGCCCATGTCATGTTGCAGCATGGCAAAGGCGGTACGGGTATTTTGCTCCCAGGAACTCCAGGTGGTGCCGTTGTTATAGGAGCGCGGCATCTTGTTGATGCTGCCGTCGTATTTCACCAACGGGAAGGCACCGGACCAGCTGGAGCCTTGTGGAATGTTGTCCTGATAGTCGAAGCCCACCGTCAGCATGGTGTCGGGGGACAGGTCGAATTCGGTAATGCCGTAGTAGGTTTCGGTCTTGCGTGAGTAGTGGTCCATGAAGGACTTTTTGTCTTGATACGCCGCCACTGCGCGACCACGGACGTTGCCGCTGTCGGTCAAGGGGCCGCTGACGTCGACTTCGCTGCGGTAATTGTCCCAGGAACCTGCGCCCAGCTGGACATGGCCCTTGAATTCCGAGGTTGGCTTCTTGCGGATCAGGTTGATGGTCGCGCCCAGGGAACCCGCACCGTTAAGCAGGCCGGTGGCGCCCTTGAGTATTTCGACGCGGTCATAGATGGCCATGTCGCTTAGGGTGTTACCCGCCGAATAGCCGACGTTGCGCACGGTGGAGGGAATGCCGTCGTACTGGAAGCTGTTGACCGAGAAACCACGGGAATAGTAGTTGGTGCGGTCGGTGTCATAGGCCGACACGGTGATGCCCGGGGTGTGGCGCATCACGTCATCAACGTTATTCAGGCCGAAGTCCTGAATGTGCTGACGGGTGATGACAGTGATCGACTGCGGCGTTTGCCGAGGCGTCAGGGTTAGCCGTGTGGCTGTGGCAATGGTGCCCGGCGTGTAGGAGCCGGAGTCCTCGGTAATGTTGCCCAACGCGTTGCCGGTCACTTGGGTCGGGCTCAGTTCCAACGCTTCGGTTGTACCGGCAGCGGTCACGGTCAGCGAGTTGCCACTGAGGCTGTGAGTGGTCTCAGT
Source organism: Pseudomonas sp. M5A4_2d (assembly GCF_053345295.1). Lineage (NCBI taxonomy): Bacteria > Pseudomonadati > Pseudomonadota > Gammaproteobacteria > Pseudomonadales > Pseudomonadaceae > Pseudomonas > Pseudomonas sp. M5A4_2d. The sequence goes on from NZ_JBKEZW010000006.1 coordinate 330,264, forward strand.
CCCACCCAGCAAGGTATCAATTGCCCGCTGCGTTTCCATTTTGCCCTTCACCGCGCGACTGTTCTTGCCCTGCACATCGCTCGGGCTGTACAGCACCTGCACGTTGGTCTGACGACCGAATTCCTGCAGCGCGCTCCCCAGCGACTGTGAAGGAATATCCAGCTCGATCTCCTGCGCCTGCGCATAGCCTGCAACCGGCAGCGATATCGCCAGGGCCAGGGCGCTCGGAAGAAGATTAATGTTCAGGGCCCGGCGCATGGATAGCGCTTTGCTCAGAGGGCTGAGACCGAGTCTTGCTGGCATGGATGCTTTCTCTTCTATGTGTAAGTGGGCAAGTTATAGGTGTTTATTGATTCTGGTTCTCATTAACACTAGTGAGACGTTCCTACTTGGGAAAACCGGAAAAGAAATTTCAGGCAGGCTCCATTTCGTGCACCACCTGGCCGGCGCGCAGGCGTACCAATTGGTCGGCGATGTCGAAATAGCGGTCGTCGTGGCTGATCACAATGATGGTTTTGCCCAGGCGCTTAAGGTCCGGCAGCAGCTCGGTGTAGAAGATCCGGCGAAAGGCCGGGTCCTGGTCGGCGGCCCATTCGTCGAACACCAGCACCGGGCGTTCTTCGAGCCACGCGTTGACCAAGGCCAGGCGCTTGCGTTGGCCGGTAGACAGGTCGGTGGTGCTGAACACGCCATCCTTCACGCTGACCTTGTGCGCGATCTCCAGGCGTTCCAGGTATTTGGCGGCACTGTCCAATGACTGGGTGGCGCTGCCCTGCACCAGGTCATCGAACAGGTAATAGTCGGAAAAAATCGTGGTAAACAGCTGGCGATAATCATCGCGCTCGGGGTCGGTCACGGCCTCGCCGTTGAGCCGGATCTCGCCGGCCTGGGGCGGGTAGAGGCCCAGCAACAGTTTGATCAGGGTGGTCTTGCCGCTGCCGTTTTCGCCGACGATAAATACGATATCGCCTTGCTTGATGCTCAGGTTGATCGGCCCCAGGTGGAACCGTTCGCTGCCCTCAACCGCCGGTGGGCTGTAGCTCACGCCGCGCAGTTCCAGGCTGTTGACCACCGGTTTGGGGGCTTCGCTGTCGTCCATCAGCAGGTGCGGTTCGGGGGAGGAGAAGCGCTGCGACAACTCGCTGATACGGCCAAAGGCAATCTTCGCCTTGCCCACCACCGGCAGGTAGCCCAGCAGGTGTTCCAGCGGGCCTTTCATGTACAGCAGCACCAGCACGAAGCCGGTGATCACGGTAGGGTCCGGGTTCGGGTTGTAGGCCTGCATCGCCAGGGCCAGGCCGATCACCACAAAGAACAGCATCGAGCCAAACGTCTTGGCCAGGATGTAAATGTTGACCGAGCGCACCTGGATGTCGCTGATGCGGTCGGCGGTTTCCTGGATGCGATGGGTGTTCATGCGAAAACGCCGTGGCCGGTGCATGCGCAGTTCCTTGGCGCCAGAAGCGATCGCGTTGTAATAACGCTGCAGTTCATCCTCATGACTGCGTGCCAGGTCGAAGCCCTGGATGCCTTTACCACCGGCGATGAACTGCACGGCACTGCCGATAATGATCGCCACTACCATCATCAGGAACATCGGCACCGACAGATAGGCCAGGTAACCCAGGCAACCGAGGGTGACCGTGGCAGCGATGGCCAACGGCGTGAAGGCGAAGGAAAAGTCGCTGATGGTATCGACATCATGGGTCAGCACCGGGATCAGGCGGTGCGAGCGATACTGCTCGATCTGCCCGATGGGCGCCGACAGCACTTTCTCGCCCAGGTCTTTGCGCAGGGCGGCGATGATGCGTTGGCCGACGTAGTTGGTGCCGATATCCGAAATGATCGAGCTGATCAATGCCAGCACACACAGCGCCGCAAAGGTCAGGACCACGCCTTGGGTCATGCCGTTGGCCGAATGCAGGGCATTATTGATGGTGGCCAGCAGCAGGGTGATGGCCAGGCCGCCGACCATGCCGAGGGCGACGGAGACGGTCACGATGGTGCGAAAGGGCCTGAGCAAGGCGAGCAGCCCCTTGAAGGCGCTGCGTTTGGGGTCGGTCATAAATACATCCCGGAGAGTGAAAAGAGGGGCTGGGCACACAGACCCTTACCCATGACAAACGAAGCGTCGGCGCGAGTATTTAGCTCGGCGCGCCCGACGGCAGTGGCGAGGTATAAATTGCCGCTGGGCTGGTTCGTTCTTGTGCTGTAGGCGCACGTGTATTGGCGTTGTGCGCAGTCCATTCAGCGAGAGCGAAAAATGACCAAAAAGAACCTGGTGTATGTGTGGTCCCTGAGAAATGCCGCCGCCGACAAGGCAGGGCAGCCGGTGGCTTACAAAGACCACGAGCGCTACATGAAATCGGTGCTGGAGTTTCTGGTGGGGTCGCTGAACGACACACCGCTGGGCGAGGCGTATAACCTGGTCGGCGTGATCTACGACGATGACGAGCAGAACCCACGGGACCAGCAGTTGGTCAGCGATTACGGCTTTGCCTATAAGCCCGGCCGCCAGTGGCTTTACCCGGCGGACTTGCGGGTGCAGGGGCACCCGGTCAACGACCTGTTGCTGAGTGTGCCATCCACCTATCGCCGCCTGCCTCGCGGCAGCGCCGAACACATCGCCGGCAAGCAGGATTTCGAGCGACGCTTGCACGACACGCTCGTGGAGTTGAAGGCTGATGTCGTGGTGTTGGATGGTTTGTTGGTGATTCTGGATGAGCTGGTACGGCCGGGCGCACCGTTTGCGCGGCGCATCATGAACATTCACCCGGGCATTACCCGCATCGAATCGCCGTACGAGCGCCGTGGGGCTTACGCCACCTGGAACGCCTTGTATGGCGCGCGCGGGCAAACCGTGGTGGATTGGGCGACCAAGGCAACCACGCCGTCGGAGCCGCTATACCTTACCGGGGCGTCGTTCCACTACGTGGACAACGGCATCGACTCCGGTGAAGTGTTCCACGACGTGCTCAAAACCGAGATTTCGCCGGAAGACACCATCCTTGAGTTGCGCTGGAACAACTTCAACAACAGCCTGTTCCCGGCGTTGCATGAGGGCTTGGAATTGCTGGCCAGGCAGGCCTGATTCAGCCGAGCTGCAGCTGATGTATGCAGGGCAAAATGTGGGAGCGGGCTTGCTCGCGAAAGCGCTGTGTCAGTCGCCGGATGTATCGACTGATTCACCGCCTTCGCGAGCAAGCCCGCTCCCACATTTGAGGGTGTCGGCCTTAGAGATCGCGCACTACACGAAAGCCAATCCAGTCACCGCGCGTCTGCGGGTAGATGTTGTTCCGGTTGCCCGAGCGCGAAAATACCGGCGCTTCGCCCCAGTCATTGCCGCGAATCTGGTAGCTCTCGCAGTTCGGCTCCATCCAGGCGCTGCCGTCGGTAGGCGCGCCGATGTAGTTGGGGTGTTCACAGTCGGCCACACGCTCATACACATTGCCATGCATGTCATACATGCCAAATGCATTCGGCGGGTAACTGCCGACCGGCGAAGAGTAGCTGTAGCCATCCGCCGGCCCGTAGGTATTGGCATGTTCGGCGATGCTGTAGCCCTTGCCTGCATCGAAAGGAAACGGGAACGGTCCGGTTGAACCGGCGCGGGCGGCGTATTCACGCTGCGCTTCACTGACCATGTGGTACGTCTGCCCGGTTTTTTTCGACAGCCAGGCGACGTAGTTCTTTACGTCGTCCATGTCCATGCATACCGCCGGTTGGCGCGGCCCCTGCGGGTAGCGCGGTTTACTGGCGATGCATTCGCGGCCGGGGCGCGTATCGCCATCGGCGATCTTGACCCCGCTCTGGCGGATATAGCTGTCCCATTCACCGGCGGTGATGTGGAAGCGGCTCATGGCGAAGGGTTTGGCGAAGGTCACGTCGTGCATCGGGCCTTCGTCGGGCTCGCGGCCGACTTCGTCTTCGGGGGTGCCCATGGTGAACGTGCCGGCCGGCAGTACCACCATTTCCGGGCAGTCCTTACAGTCCTTGAATACCTTGCCGGGCTGCGGCGTAGCGGCCTGGGCCAGATTGGGCAGCGCTGCAGCGCACAGGGCGGTCAGCGCCAGGGCTGCCAGGGGGTTGAGTCGGGATGGATTCATGTGGGCATCTCGTTCAAAGGAAAAAGTGGCCGTCACAACCGTTGGCTCAGCAAGGTCATGAAGTGCTGGATCTCGTCCGAGCTGTTAAGCAGGCCGGGGGAGGTGCGAATCACTGGGCCGACATCGCGGTCTACCGCATCGATCACCACACGGTTTTTCATCAGGTAGGCGGCTACGGCGTCGCTGTCCTGGCCCTTGACGCGGAAGAACGTAAAGCCCGCTGAAAGCTCGGTGCTGCGCGGTGTCACCAGCTCGATCTGCGGGTGGGCCAGCAGTTGGTTTTTCAGCTCCGTGTTCAGTTCGTGAATACGCGCCTGCACCGACGCCTTGCCCAGCTGCAGGTGGAGTTTGAAGGCCTCGTCCGCCGCCCAGCGATGCTCGAAAGCGTGGAAGCCCCCGGGGGTCATGGTGGTGGCAAAATTGGTGTCTTCGGAGAAGGTCGGCACCATCGGCGTCACGTCTTTGTTCTCGGCATCGCGAGCGCAGACCAGCCCGGTGCCGCGTGGCCCGAACATCCATTTATGGGTGCCGGCGATAAAGAAATCGCAGTGCATGGCCGGAAAGTCGAGGTCCTCCACGCCAAAGCCATGCACGCCATCGACCACATAGAGAATGCGGTCCTTATCGTCACGGTTGCGGTTGAGTGCCTCCACCAACCTGCCGATCTCGCCGATGGGCAGCTTCACGCCACTGCCGGATTGCACCCAGGTCATGCCCAGCACACGGGTATTGGGGCGGATAGCGCGTTTGATGTTGCCGAGCACTTCGTCTACGGACACCTGGTGGGCATTTTCGAATAACCGAATTCGCCGTACCTGCGTGCTTTGCCGGGCGACGCGAAAGTCCAGGACGTTCTGTGTGGCGTAGTGCTCGTGCTCGGTGGTCAGAATTTCCTGGTCAGCCCGCAGCTTGATGCCGCCGTAGATCATCGCCAGGCCTTCCGACGTACTGCCGGTCAGCGCGATCTGAGGCGGTGTGGCGTTCAGGTAGCGACCCGCCCATTCGCGCACCTGGCCCTCACGTTTCCAGGTTTCCTCAAGGCCCCAGTCCATCGCCAGGCCCGGGTTGCGGTCGATCTGCTGGCGGTAGCGGTCAATGGCTTCGCGCACGGGCTTGGGATGTGAAGTCACCAGGAAGTTGGAAAAGTGCAGGTAGTCCGGGTCTTGGTTGAACAGTTGTTTGAGCCCCGTCCATGGGTCGTTCGTAGCGGGTGCCGGTTCGCCTGCCAAGGCCTGTGGGAGGAGGGCGGCGCCCAGCGGCAGGCTGGCGGCGAATACGCCGGCCTGCTTGAGAAATGTACGGCGGTCGGTCATGGACTTGCTTCTAGGTGATTAGCGGTTGGCCAATGGCTTGGCGGCTTTTTGTACCTGGTCCCACACCCGCAGGAAGTTGCCTCCCCACAGCTTGGCGATATCGGCTTCGGAGTAACCGCGCTGGATCAGCTCGGCGGTGACGTTGCGCACCTCGCCGACGTTCTCCCAGCCCTGGATGCCGCCGCCGTCGTTGAAGTCCGACGAGATACCGACATGATCGATGCCGATCTTGCGCACGGTGTAGTCGATGGCGTCGCCCCAGTCCTTGAGGGAGGCCTTGGGTTCTTCGTCGAGAATCGCGTACAGCGCGCTGGCGTACTGGCCGAACTTCTGCTCGGACCAGGCGGCGATAATTGCGTCGCCAGGCATCAAGGCCATGGCCAGGTTGGGCAGCGGCGGCAAATCGAAACGCGCGCGCAGGGCGTTGAGTTTGTCCTGGGTCGGTTGGCTCAGCGGGCGCAAATAGGCCGGGAAGCCCACCACCTGTACCACGCCGCCGCTGTTCTTGATCAGCTGCAATTCCTTGTCGCTGAGGTTGCGCGGGATATCCACCGACGCGCGTGGCGCCGAGTGGGACGCCACCATCGGTGTGCGGCTCAACTGCGCCACTTGCTCCACGGCCTTGGTCGACATTTGCGACACGTCGATGATCACGCCCAAGTCATTCAGACGATGCACCGCTTGCTGGCCGATATCCGACAGCCCTTCGAGGGCGTCGGTCGAGTCATTGAAAAACGGCAGCGGGCGCGACGAATCGGACCAGGCGTTGTTGCCGATGTAGCTGAAGCCGAACATGCGCATGCCGCGCGCCGTCCACAGGTCCAGCTGGTTCAGGTCGTTGCCCAGCGGGTAGGCGTTGAGCATGCTGATAAAGATCGCAAACTTGCCCTCGCCATGCAGGCGCCGGAAATCGTCCGGGGTGTAGGCGATGCCCACTTGATTAGGAAAGTCGCGCACCATGCCGGAGATGATCTTGTAGCGCACCTCTTGCTCGTGACGGGCCTCTTCGACAAAACCATCGCTGGGTTTGTGCGGCGCATTGGCGCCGTTCCAGATTTCCGGCCAGCCGAAAATCGTCAGGGCGGCGCCCGACAAACGCCCGCGTGCTGCCTTGGCCAGGTCGAACTGGCCGCTGCCATCTTTGTCGGCCTCATTACCGGCCGTGCCGAAATCCAGGGGCACCGTGATATGGCTGTCAAACGACAGCAGGCGGTCCTGCATGTCATTGGCTTGCTTGATCACCTCCAGCGGGTAACCGGCATTGCCGCGGAACCAGTGGTCCCAAACCAGAAAGCCGGCTCCGGCGCCGATGGCCAGTGCCAGCGGCAGGCCGATATACAACGCCTTTTTCGAACGTGGTTTTGTCATTGCCATCTCAGTCAGTTGAGGCCTTTGCTATCAGGGAAGAACGAGCGATGGCGGGTGAAATTTAGGCCCAGGCCAGGCGACAGTAAATTTGTCGCAGCCGCCAACGTTCTAGCTCTGATTAAGCCGTTTTCTAAGGTAGACAATGACCATCTCTCGACGTGGGTTCATCGCAGGCCTGGCGCTGACGGGCGCTGCCGTGCCGGCGGCCTTTTATGCCCATCGCGAGCTGACGCGTGAAGAAGAGTTCCCCATCACGGCGGGCGAGGCCACGGTGGACTTGGCCGACACCGCAGGCCAGCACTTGGCGAACACCCTGCGCGGCGTCTGGGACCTGCGTCTGGAAGGTCGTGACGCCGGCCTCAAGGGCTTGCCGCTGCAAGGCCTGCAATTGCTGCTTGATATCGCCCCGCGTGGCCGTGGTTTGCGCGGTTACCTGGACACCGCTGAAAATTTGCGTGGCGAGGGTGAGCCGCGTTACCGCGTATTGGGTGACCTGCTGACAGGCGAGGGCGCGTTGCTCTATTGGCGCCTGATCGACCGCGAGACGGCCAATGGCGCGCCCGCCTATGAATTCAAGATGCGCCTCGACGAAGTCTGGGCCGACTTCGCCAACGCCGGCAGCGGGACCTTAAGTGGGCAGATCCTCGACCTCAATCGGCCCTTGGCCCTGACCGAACGCGACAACCGCTTTATCGCCCACAAGCAACTGTTTCCCGAGGCTCGCGAGCGTATCGGGCTCAACCCGAGCTTGTTGGCTTGGCTGATCTCTCCCGAACACCGGCTGTTTCACCAGCTGTGGCATGCCTCCCGTGACCAGTGGCACAAGCTGTCCGAGGAAAAACGTGACGCCTTGCGTGGTATCGGCTGGCAACCCGGGCCGCGCGGTCAGGAGCGCGACGCCCGCGGCAAACGCAAAGACCGTAATGGTTCAGGTATCGACTTCTTTTACATGCACCGCCATATGCTCGGCACCGCGCGTTCCCTGCAAGACCTGCCGTCGTGGCCGCAATTCCCCGAGCCGCAGCCCGCCTTGGAGCGCGATCGCCTGGGCTTTGTGCGGTACTTCGATAATCATGATGGCTTTGCACTTCCGCCCAGTTGGTCGGCGCCGGACGATGGCGACTACACCCAGTGGGTCAGCGATATCAAGGCGGCCGAGACCTACCACAGTAACTTCCAGGTGTGGGAATCCCACTACCGCGACCCGCGTTACCTGGCCAAGCTGACCTTGGGCCAGTTAGGTTCCGAAATGGAACTGGGCCTGCACGACTGGCTGCACATGCGCTGGGCCTCGGTGCCCCGTGACCCGTCCAACGGCGCACCGGTGCCGTTCGCCCGCGACCCTGCGGACTTTGCCGCGCGTTGGTATGCGCCGGAGAACGACTTCCTCGGCGACCCGTTTTCATCCCATGTAAACCCGGTGTTCTGGCACTTTCACGGCTGGATCGATGACCGTATCGAGGACTGGTTCCGCGCCCATGAGCGGTTTAATCCAGGCGAGGTCAGCCGGCTTGAGGTCAACGGTGTGGCCTGGTTTGCGCCGGGGCGCTGGGTGGAAGTGGGTGACCCGTGGCTGGGGCCGGACACCCATGGCTGCAGTACCACGCCGGGTTTGCAGATGGGGCGGTCGATGGAAATGGACCCGGAAACCATGAAGCTGGCGCTGCGGATTACATTTGCGGCCGAAGAAGAGGGGCTGCAGGCATTGTTCAAGCGCGTGCCGCAGCGGCCCTGGTATGCGCGGCACTTGAAGGTCAAGTGAGCCCAGGAACGTTTGGCCAAAGGTCCGCCACAAGGAACAAACGTTCGGCTTCCTCCCAGTCCTCGCCGTTCTGAACCAGCCTTACCAGCAGTTGCGCCGGCGCCATTGGCTCGAGTTCGGCCAGCCACCCTTGCATCTGTTCTTCACGCCACACTTCACTCGCCGGGTAGTGCGCCGGCGCCAACCACGCATGCCGGGGCAGGGGTTGCCAACGCCCCGGCGGGCTCGCGCTGACGAAGTCCCGCCAGTCGCGCTGATGCAACCAGCGCCCGCGCAAATGCTGCGGATGGGCGCCTCGGGGCGGTTCGGCCTGGCCCGGCCACGGATAGAGCAAATACCCGCCCAGCCATAAGTGTGCATCGAACTGCTGAATATCCAGTGCCGCCAACGCTTCGCGGCTTTCCGGACGTGCCGAGATCGGCAGTTGATGTTGGGCAAGGTGCGCCAGCTTGCGGTCCAGCCGGTCATGGCAGCCGGGGCCGAGCCATTGCGCGGTGTTATGGCCGTTGCCGTCTTGCGGGCCCAGATAGAGTTTGATCGCCAGTTCCAGGTGGTGCACGCCGTCGCGGTCGCGCAGCAGCATATCCAGCTCACCCAAGGTATGCCCGGCGCGGCGGATCGGCAGGTTGGCAGCCAGCAACTCCACACCCGGTGCATGCTGCACGGCGAATTGCCACAGGCGCTCGTAGTACAGGCCCAGACGGCGGGTGCGTGCCAAGCTCAGCCAATGCTGCAGGGCGCTGCTGTCCTGATCGAGTGTACGTAACCAGTGTTCGAGAAGATGGGGCGCCTGCACCCAGTCGCTGCCGGCCAGCGGATGGCGTTGCGGCCAAGGCGTTTGGGCGAGCATGGGGGGCGCGATCATCACCCACGCCAAATCGCGCACCTCGGGGTGCCGCAACTGGCGGGGCAGGTTGAGCAAGTCTGGGAACACAGTCATGGTCCGAGCATAGCCTTTTAAGCGCTGTACGGGTGGCTGAGAACCATTGTCATCCAGGCGGGCGGCGACAAAGGATTTTGCCTGACGCAGCCTTTCGCCCATAATCGTTCTTTTTGCCACACCCCAAATCCCGCAGGAGCCCCATGGAGCAATTTCGCAATATCGGCATTATCGGTCGCCTGGGCAGTACCCAGGTGCTGGACACCGTCCGCCGGCTGAAAAAGTTCCTGTTGGAACGCCACCTGCATGTGATCCTCGAAGACACTATCGCTGAAATCCTCCCGGGCCATGGCCTGCAAACCTCGTCGCGCAAGATGCTCGGCGAAGTGTGTGACATGGTGATTGTGGTGGGCGGCGACGGCAGCCTGCTCGGCGCGGCCCGGGCCCTGGCGCGGCATAACGTGCCGGTGTTGGGGATCAACCGTGGCAGCCTGGGGTTTCTCACGGATATCCGCCCGGATGACCTGGAAGTCGAAGTCGCCAAGGTGCTCGACGGCCATTACCTGGTGGAAAACCGCTTCCTGTTGCAGGCCGAAGTGCGCCGCCACGGTGAAGCCATCGGCCAGGGCGATGCCCTCAATGACGTGGTGCTGCACCCGGGCAAATCCACGCGGATGATCGAGTTCGAGCTGTACATCGACGGCCAGTTCGTCTGCAGCCAGAAGGCCGACGGCCTGATCGTCGCCACGCCGACCGGCTCTACCGCCTACGCGTTGTCGGCCGGTGGCCCGATCATGCATCCCAAGCTGGATGCCATTGTGATCGTGCCGATGTACCCCCATATGTTGTCCAGCAGGCCGATTGTGGTCGATGGCAACAGTGAGCTGAAAATCGTGGTGTCCAAAGACATGCAGATCTACCCGCAAGTCTCCTGTGACGGGCAGAACCATTTTACCTGCGCCCCCGGTGACACCATCACCGTGAGCAAAAAGGCGCAGAAGCTGCGGTTGATCCACCCGCTGGACCACAATTACTACGAAGTGTGCCGGACCAAGTTGGGCTGGGGCAGCCGCTTGGGGGGTGGAGGCGACTGATGCTCGATCCCGCGCGTAGCTACGACCTGATTGGTGACGTGCACGGTTGCGCTCATACCCTTGAGCACTTGCTCGACCAATTGGGTTACCACAAGCAGGGCGGCACCTGGCGCCATCCGTCGCGAATGGCGGTGTTCCTCGGCGATATCATCGACCGTGGCCCACGCATTCGCGAGGCGCTGCATATCGTCCATGACATGGCCGAGGCCGGACAGGCGCTGTGCATCATGGGCAACCATGAGTTCAACGCACTGGGCTGGAGCACACCGGCGCCGCCGGGCAGTGGCAAGCAGTTCGTGCGTGAGCACAACCCGCGCCACGCCCGCTTGATCCACGAGACCCTGACCCAGTTCGAGCACCACCCGGCCGACTGGCATGACTTCCTCGGCTGGTTCTATGACATGCCGCTGTTTGTCGACGCCGGGCGTTTCCGTGTGGTGCATGCGTGCTGGGATGACGGCTTTATCCAGCCGCTGCGCGGTACCTTCCCGGATGGCTGCATCGACCAGCACTTCCTGCAGGCCGCTGCGGTGCCGGGCAGTTTTGCCTGCAATGCGTTCGACCGCCTGTTGCGCGGCACAGACATGCGCCTGCCGGATGGCCTGACGCTGACCGGTGGTGATGGCCTGACGCGTTCGTTCTTTCGCACCAAGTTCTGGGAAGACGACCCGAAAACCTACGGCGACATCGTGTTCCAACCCGATGCGCTGCCGGAGCCGGTGGCGCGTACGCCACTGTCGTCCTCGCAGAAAAATTCCCTGTTGCGCTACGGCGTCGACGAACCGTTGTTGTTCGTCGGTCACTACTGGCGCAGCGGCAAACCGGCGCCGATCCGCCCGAACCTAGCCTGCCTGGACTACAGCGCGGTGCTGTACGGCAAGTTGGTGGCCTATCGACTGGACCAGGAAACCCAACTGGATCCGCGTAAATTCGTATGGGTCGACGTTGAGCGGCCCGAGGTGATGTCATGAGTACCGTGGCTGTATTGCGCTTGCCACTGAGCGTCGACCTGGGCGGTTTCGTCAAACTGCTGCAACGTATGCAAGTGCCGCATCGCGTCAGCGAGGAAGCCGGGGAGCAGGTGTTGTGGGTGCCCGAGACCATCAGCGACGACGTGCGCGTGCTGTACCAGCGCTTTCCCGCCGGTGACCCGGACCAGCAACTGGATATTCCCGAGCAGGCACCCGTTGCGCGTCCAGGCTTCGTCCAGCAATTGCGCATGAGCCCGGTCACTGCGCTGGTGCTGCTGGCGAGCCTTATCGTCGGCGCGGTGACGCTGCTGGGCGAAAACCTGCAAGCCATGAGCTGGCTGACGTTCCTGCCGTTTCACGTGACGGGTGAGTACATCCAGTTCACGCCGTTTGCCGAAACCATGGCCTCGGGGCAGTGGTGGCGGCTGGTCACCCCGATGCTGATCCACTTCGGCATCCTGCACCTGGCGATGAATGGCATGTGGTACTGGGAACTGGGCCGCCGCATCGAAGTGCGCCAGGGCAGTATCAACCTGCTGGGCCTGACGTTGTTGTTCAGCCTGGTCTCCAACTACGCTCAATACGCCTATGGCGGCCCTGGCCTGTTTGGCGGCCTGTCCGGTGTGTTGTATGGCTTGCTCGGGCATTGCTGGATTTTTCAATTATTGTCGCCTAACCCGGCCTATCGCCTGCCCCGTGGGGTGCTGGTGATGATGTTGGTATGGCTGGTGCTGTGCCTGTCGGGGCTGGTCTCGATGATCGGTTTCGGCGAAATCGCCAACGCTGCCCACGTCGGCGGCCTGGTTATCGGTTGCCTGACAGGTTTGCTGGGCGGGCTTTACAGCCGCCGCAAATCTTCTATTTGATAAGGAAGAGCCTCATGTCCTCTTTTGCTGAAATGATCGAAAACATCACCCCGGATATCTACGAGAGCCTCAAGCTGGCCGTGGAAATCGGCAAATGGTCCGATGGCCGCAAGCTCACCGCCGAGCAACGCGAGCTGTCCCTGCAAGCGGTGATCGCCTGGGAAATCCAGAACCTGCCGGAAGAGCAGCGCACCGGCTACATGGGGCCGCAGGAATGCGCGTCCAAATCGGCGCCGGTGCCGAACATTCTGTTCAAGTCGGATGCGATCCATTGATTGAAATCGGTCGCGGTGCAGTCAGCAAAATGTCGGCGCAACTCGGTGAGCCGACCGTTCAATACGCGTTTCGTCTGGGCGACACCGAGGTGCCGGTCAACCCGTTGATCGGCACTCACGTGCGCCTGGAATACCTGGGTGCCATTCATTGCAGCCATTGCGGCCGCAAGACCAAAACCAGTTTCAGCCAGGGTTACTGCTACCCGTGCATGACCAAACTGGCCCAGTGTGACCTGTGCATCATGAGCCCCGAGCGTTGCCATTACGACGCCGGTACTTGCCGTGATCCCGGCTGGGGCGAAAAATTCTGCATGACCGACCATGTGGTGTACCTGGCCAATTCGTCGGGGATCAAGGTCGGCATCACCCGTGCCACCCAACTGCCGACGCGTTGGCTCGACCAGGGCGCCAGCCAGGCGCTGCCGATCATGCGCGTCGCGACCCGCCAGCAGTCCGGTTTTGTCGAAGACCTGTTCCGCAGCCAAGTGGCCGACAAGACCAACTGGCGCGCCTTGCTCAAGGGCGATGCGCTATCGGTGGACCTCAAGCAGGTGCGCGACCAGCTGTTTGCCTCCTGCGCTGAAGGCCTGCTGAGTTTGCAGGAACGCTTTGGCCTGCAGGCCATCCAACCGGTGACCGACATCGAACCCATCGAGATCCGTTACCCGGTCGAGCAATACCCGGCCAAGATTGTCAGCTTCAACCTGGACAAGAACCCGATTGCCGAAGGCACGCTGTTGGGGATCAAGGGCCAATACCTGATCTTCGATACCGGCGTTATCAACATTCGTAAGTACACGGCCTACCAGCTCGCCGTGCATCAGTAAAAGGATGCAACCCATGCGCACCGAACAACCGAAGATGATTTACCTGAAGGACTATCAGGCGCCGGACTACCTGATCGAAGAGACGCACCTGACCTTCGAGTTGTTCGAGGACCACAGCCTGGTCCACGCGCAGTTGGTGATGCGCCGCAACCCTGAACGCGGTGCCGGCCTGCCGCCGCTGGTGCTCGATGGCCAACAGCTGGAGCTGCTGACTGTCAACCTGGGCGATCAGGAACTGACCGAGGTTGACTACCAGCTGACCGACAGCCACCTGACCCTGCACCCGACCCGCGAAACCTTCACGGTCGACACAAGCGTGCGTATTCACCCGGAAACCAACACCGCCCTTGAAGGCCTGTACAAATCCGGCGGCATGTTCTGCACCCAGTGCGAGGCCGAGGGCTTTCGCAAGATTACCTATTACCTCGACCGCCCGGACGTGATGAGCACCTTCACCACCACGGTAATCGCCGAGCAACACCGCTACCCGGTACTGCTGTCCAACGGCAACCCGATTGCCAGCGGCCCGGGTGAAGACGGTCGTCACTGGGCGACCTGGGAAGACCCGTTCAAGAAGCCGGCATACCTGTTTGCGCTGGTGGCCGGTGACCTGTGGTGTGTTGAAGACACGTTCACCACCATGACCAGCCGTGAAGTGGCGCTGCGCATTTATGTCGAACCGGAAAATATCGACAAGTGCCAGCACGCCATGACCAGCCTGAAAAAATCCATGCGCTGGGACGAAGAAACCTACGGCCGCGAGTACGACCTCGATATCTTCATGATCGTGGCGGTCAACGACTTCAACATGGGCGCCATGGAGAACAAGGGCCTTAATATCTTCAACTCCAGCGCCGTGCTGGCCCGCGCCGAAACCGCCACCGATGCCGCGCACCAGCGGGTCGAGGCGATCGTCGCCCACGAATACTTCCACAACTGGTCGGGCAACCGCGTGACCTGCCGCGACTGGTTCCAGCTGTCGCTGAAAGAAGGCTTCACTGTTTTCCGTGATTCGGGCTTCTCCGCCGACATGAACTCGGCCACGGTCAAGCGCATCCAGGATGTGGCGTACCTGCGTACGCACCAGTTCGCCGAAGACGCCGGCCCCATGGCCCACGCCGTGCGCCCGGACAGTTTTATCGAAATCTCCAACTTCTACACCCTGACTGTGTACGAAAAGGGCTCGGAAGTGGTCGGCATGATCCACACCTTGCTCGGTGCAGAAGGCTTCCGTAAAGGCAGCGACCTGTACTTCGAACGCCACGACGGCCAGGCGGTGACCTGCGATGATTTCATCAAGGCCATGGAAGACGCGAACGGTGCTGACCTGACTCAGTTCAAGCGCTGGTACAGCCAGGCCGGTACGCCGCGTCTGGCGGTGAGCGAGTCTTACGACTCCGCCGCCAAAACCTACAGCCTGACCTTCCGCCAGAGCTGCCCGGAAACCCCGGACAAGGTGCAGAAACTGCCGTTCGTGATTCCGGTTGAGTTGGGCTTGCTGGATGCGAAGGGCGCCGGCATTGCCTTGCGCCTGGCCGGTGAAGCGGCTGCGGGCGGTACGTCCCGGGTCATTTCGGTGACCGAAGCCGAGCAGACCTTCACCTTCGTTGATATCGCCGAACAGCCGCTGCCCTCGCTGCTGCGTGGCTTCTCGGCGCCGGTGAAACTGAGCTTCCCATATAACCGCGATCAACTGATGTTCCTGATGCAGCACGACAGCGACGGCTTCAACCGCTGGGATGCCGGCCAGCAACTGTCGGTGCAGGTGCTGCAGGAACTGATCGCCCAGCATCAGGCGGGCCAGCCGCTGAAGCTGGATCAACGCCTGATCGACGCCTTGCGCACAGTGCTCAGCGATGAACGCCTGGACCAGGCGATGGTCGCCGAAATGCTGTCGTTGCCAAGCGAAGCCTACTTGACGGAAATCAGCGAAGTGGCAGATGTCGATGCCATCCACGCCGCCCGTGAGTTTGCCCGTAAGCAGTTGGCTGACAACCTGTTCGAAGGCCTGTGGCTGCGCTACCAGGCCAATCGCGAACTGTCCAAACAGACGCCTTATGTCGCGGCGGCCGAGCATTTTGCGCGTCGCGCGTTGCAGAATATTGCGCTGTCGTACCTGATGCTCAGCGGCAAGCCTGAAGTATTGGCCGCGACCCTGGAACAGTTCGACGCTTGCGACAACATGACCGAACGCCTGACCGCGCTGGCGGTGCTGGTGAACTCACCGTTCGAGGCAGAAAAAGCCCATGCCTTGTCGGTGTTTGCCGAGAACTTCAAAGACAACCCCTTGGTCATGGACCAATGGTTCAGCGTACAGGCCGGCAGCACCTTGCCGGGCGGGCTGGCTCGGGTCAACGCGCTGATGGAACATCCGGCGTTCAACATCAAGAACCCGAACAAGGTACGGGCGCTGGTCGGCGCGTTTGCCGGGCAGAACCTGATCAACTTCCACGCGGCAGATGGCTCGGGGTATCGGTTCCTGGCGGACCTGGTGATTCAATTGAACGCCTTTAACCCGCAGATCGCTTCGCGCCAATTGGCGCCGCTGACCCGCTGGCGTAAATACGACAGCGCGCGCCAGGCGTTGATGAGGGCGGAACTGGAGCGCATTCGTGCGTCCGGTGAGCTGTCGAGTGATGTGTTCGAGGTGGTCAGCAAGAGCCTTGCGTAAGTTCTGCAAATAAAAAACGGCCTGTTAGGCCGTTTTTTTTCGTCTCGAACAACCCGCGGCCGTCGTGGCGCTCACGCTATGTTGCCGCGCCGAACTGTATTTTCGCGGCCATTCATTTCGTACGCAGGGCGTTTTTGCTGCTGACACTTTCTGGCAGGGTGCTCTGCTAAGCTGCGGCACTTTTTCCTTTACGGCGGGATCGACGTGTCGCGTACCACTCGTTTACTGACCTTGTTGCAGGCCATGCGAGGCAAAAAACGCCCGGTGACCGCTGCTGTATTGGCCGCTCAGTTAGAGGTGTCCGAGCGCACGCTGTACCGCGATATAGCTGAATTGACTGCACTGGGGGCGCCGATTTTCGGCGAGGCGGGGGTTGGGTATGTGTTGCGCAGCGGTCTGTTTCTGCCGCCATTGATGCTCAACGCCGAGGAAACCGAAGCCATCGTGCTGGGTTTACGCTATGTGGACCAGCGTGGCGATGACGTGCTGAGCCGTGCGGCCGCCAATGCCTTGGCGAAGATTGCCGACGTGCTCGATCCCGCCGCGCAGGAAGCCCTGCGTAACCCGACGCTGCTGCCTGGGCCGCCCGGGTTTGGCTACCCGGAAAACCGCGTGCCGCTTAACGTGTTTCGCGAGGCGATTCGCAACCAAGCCACGCTGCACATTGATTATGCGGATGCCAGCCAGACCCAGAGCCATCGACTGATTTGGCCCCTAGCCCTGGGCTTTCTCAATGAGGTGCGGGTCATCGTAGCGTGGTGCGAGTTGCGTGGTGCTTATCGCACCTTTCGCACCGACCGGGTGGCCGCAGCTGAAGTCCAGGAGGCGCGTTATCCCGGGCGGCGCAGCGACCTTTTACGGGCGTGGCGCAAGTTGATGGAACAGAATGAGTCCGGTCCCTTTACTCCTGACAAAAACTGACACAGCTCTGGCTTAGCATGACGCCATAAATCGCTAAAAAAGGAGCTGTGCCATGTCCCTGCCTGAATTGGCCCCCGCCATCGTGGCCTATATCACTGCGGCCAATAGCCGTGATACTTCGGTGATTACCGAATGTTTTGCCGACGATGCCAACGTCTTCGATGAAGGCGAGCATCAAGTCGGTACGGCCGCCATCGCCCGTTGGATGGAAGACACCGGGCGTCGTTATCAGCCCAGGGTCGAAGTGATCAAGGTGCAGCATCGCACCGGTAAGGTGTTGGTCAGCAACGTGGTGTCCGGGAATTTTCCGGGGAGCCCGCTGGAGTTGCGCTACACCTTTCGCCTGAACGAGCAGGGCAAGATTTCACGGCTGGATATCTCTGTGTAAGTCATACTGGCACGCATGACTTTTGAATCGCCTCTTACGGCTTACCAACATGCCATCGCCCAGCAAGGTTTCGTGCCTGACGACGCCCAGCGCCGGGCGGTGCAAGCCTTGCAAATCTGCCACGAAGCCTTGCACGACGGGCGCTCGCCGATTCCCGGGGTTTACCTGTGGGGGCCGGTCGGTCGGGGCAAAACCTGGTTGATGGACCAGTTCTATCAAAGCCTGCGAGTGCCTGCGCGGCGCCAGCACTTTCACCACTTCATGGGGTGGGTGCATCAGCGCCTGTTCCAGCTCAGCGGCATCCACGATCCCTTGCAGGCCTTGGCGCGGGAGCTCAGCCGGGAAGTGCGCGTGCTGTGTTTTGACGAGTTGTTCGTCAATGACATCGGTGACGCGATCATTCTCGGCCGGCTGTTCCAGGTGATGTTCGAAGAAGGTGTGGTGATGGTCTGCACCTCGAATCAACCTCCCGATCAGCTGTACGCCGGCGGCTTCAATCGCGAGCGTTTCCTGCCGGGTATCGAGGCGATCAAGCAGCACATGCAGGTGGTAGCGGTAGACGGCGGTGAAGACCACCGATTGCATCCCGGTGTAGGGCTGCAGCGCTATTGGGTGGACCAGCCGCATGCGCTCGCCACGGTGTTCAAACAATTGACCGAAGGGCAGGCGCTGAGCAGTGGGCCGGTCAGTGTTGGTTTTCGCTCGATTGTGACGGTGCAGTACAGTGATACGGTGCTCTGGTGTCGCTATTTGGAGCTGTGCGAGCAGCCGCTGGCCGCGATGGATTTCATGTTGCTGTGCGATCGCTTCAAGGCGATCTTGCTGGGTGAAGTTCCCAACCTGAGCGCGCAAAAACGCCCGGGCCGGATTGCCCGTGGCACTGAAGATGCTGCGCAGCGCGTGGTGGCAGGTGATCGCGATTTGCCTGAACTGTCGGTGCACGATGACAGTGTGCGGCGCTTTATCGCACTGGTCGACGAATGCTACGACCGCAAGGTGCCGTTGTTCATCGAGGCCAGCGTCCCGCTGGAAAGTCTCTACACCGAAGGTTACCTGGAGTTTCCGTTCCGCCGCACCCTCAGCCGCTTGCAGGAGATGCAGCTGCAGCGCTTTGGTGTATAGGACAACGCCTTAAAAAACGGATAACAGCGTTTTATGTGCACAACCTGCGTACTTTCTGTCAGGCATTTGTAGTTAATCTCCTTCATCTGCGGCTGAGTCCATGCTTACAATCGTCGCCTCAAAGGGAACCGATTCCCTTGTTGTCGTTATTGAGGAAGGAAATGGACACCCCAGACATCCTGGTACTGCAAGCCAGCTACACCAACCCCGTGCACGCCGAGGCCATCGGCCTGGTGCTCAACCATTACGCTGAAGACCCTATGGGCGGCGGTCATACGTTGCCTGCTGATCTGTTGCTGCAATTGCCGGCCGAACTGGCCAAGCGCCCCCACGCGTTCAGCGTACTGGCGTTTGTCGGTGGTGAACCGGCGGGGCTGGTCAATTGTTTCGAAGGGTTCTCGACGTTCGCCTGCCGCCCATTGATCAACGTGCACGACGTGATGGTGATGAAGCAGTTTCGTGGCTTGGGGTTGAGCCAGAAGATGTTGAACAAAGTCGAGGAGATCGCGCGTCAGCGTGGTTGCTGCAAGATCACCCTGGAGGTGCTTGAAGGCAATGATGTAGCGCAATCGGCGTACCGCAAGTTCGGTTTTGATGATTCGATTTTTGATCCCGCTCATGGGCGCATGCTGTTCTGGAGCAAGCCGCTTTAATAAATAAGATGCAAAAAAAAGGCGCCATTAAATGGCGCCAAGTTAACCTTTGCCAAAGGAGCGGAATGGCACAGGGTAATGCGGATTAACTAACGATTAAATCAGCTGTTGGGATGTTGCTCTGCGCTGGTTTGATCGGCAGTGCCGGTCTTTACATTCTTGCCGTCGGCCAGCGCAGTTTGATCAGTGGTGCCGTGCGTCTTCTGCTGCATAAAGGTGAAGTTGTTGTAGAACTCCTTCGAGCGCTCTGCGCCGCCTTCTGCAAAGGCGGCTGCGGAGGTCAGGGTCATCAGGCTGGCAAGCATCAAGGTGGAGAGTTTCATGGCAGTATTCCCATTAAGAGTGAGAGGTGTCTGATCGCTCCGTGATCCGATTCGTGAAACGACTATGGCGCTATCTTATTAAGTGGGAATTAACGTGGCGCGGCCCGAAGTTAACGTTTTTGTTAACTTCGGGTTCGGGGTTTAAAGCCTCCAGTCCACAGCCAGCGTGAGAGAGCGCGGTTCTCCCCAATACACGCCGTTATAAAAGCCGACGCGTTCGTAATATTTTTTATCAAATAGATTATTGACGTTGATCGAGGCCGAAACATGTTCGTCGAACTGGTAGCGCGACATCAGGTTGACCACGGTGTAGGCCTGTTGCGTGATTTTGGTGCTTTCGGTAATCAGGTCACCCTTATCGCCTCGCGCACCTGTCGGGCGCTGGGCAAAGTCGTAGGCATCGCTTTGCCAGTTCACCGCGCCACCCACCGTCAACCCACGCCACTGTCCCGGCAGGCGATAGGCCGTCGAGACTTTCAACAGATTGAGTGGCTGGTTGCGGTTGGCGCGCTGCTTCTCGCCATTGCGCGAGTGGGTGTAGGTGTAGCCTGCGGTAAGGTTCCAGTCGGGCATGACCTCGCCCGATACCTCCACCTCAAAGCCTTGCACCTTATTGCCTTTACCGCCTGACTTGTAGAATTGCTCGCGCGTGATCGGGTCCGGCGGCGCACTGTTATCCAGCTCGGCGACGTTATCTTGGGTACTCCAGAAGTAAGCGCTGGCCAGGTTCAGGCGCTCGTTGAGCAGGCTGCCCTTGAGGCCGACCTCGTAGTTGCTGCCCACCACGGGTTCCAGGTACTTCTTGCTGGCATCGCGTTCGTCCTGCGGGTTGAAAATATCGGTGTAGCTGGCATACACGGTGTATTCGGGCGTTATGTCGTAGAGCAAACCGGCATACGGCGTCCACATGTCGTTGTGGGTCTGGCTGGTTTTGCTGGCGTTGATCAACTGATTATTGCTGTTGTAGTCGGGGGAGATCGTTTCGCTTTCCCAACTGCCGTAACGGCTTCCCAGCACAGCGTGCAGTCGGTCGGTGAGGCTCAGTCGCGTGGCCAGGTAACCCGCCGTCTGTTTTTTGCTGTCGTGTTGGCCCTTCAGGCCGGTGGTGCGGTCGGGAAATTTTACGATACCGCCCATGTGTTGCCACTGTTTGATGTGTTCGTAGCCCTCGGGCGTTGTGTAGCGCTGGAACGGCGAAGTGTCCCGCTGTTCGGACTCGCCATACCCCACCATCAGCTCATGCTCGCGCCCGAACAATGGGTAGGCGCCGGTTAGATTGAAATCCACCACGTCCATTTTCGACGTGCCGACCATCTGGTTGGTCCAGGCGTTCATGCCGCTGCCATCCGGATTGGGGAAGCCGGCGCCGCCGTAATACACCTTGCCATCAGTGTCGCTCTGTCGATGGGTGTACGCTGCTTTCAAGCGCCAGTCGGGGGACAGTTTGTGATCGATGGAGGCGAAGGTGGTCTTGTCTTTCAGCGGCCAGGAGCTCCAGTCGGCAGCCATGTTCGCCGAGCGCGACAGCCGGGCCTTGCTGCCGTCGCTGTTCCAATAGGGCAGGGTGCCCCAGGAGGTGCCTTGCACATGTTTGTTCTGATAGTCGAAGCCTACGGCGACCACCGTGTCGTCCGTCAGGTCGCCTTCGAGAATCCCGTAGCCCACTTCCCGTTGCAGCGCGTAGTTGTCGCGATAGGACTGGCTGTCACGGTAAGCCAGTACGGTACGCCCGCGCAGTCGTCCATCAAACGCCAGGGGGCCGCCCACATCGACGTAGCTGTAGTAATTGTCATGGCTGGCTGCGCTGACGCCGGTCCTGGCCTGCCAGTCTGCGGTAGGGCGCTTGCGGATCATGTTGACCGTGGCCGAAGGGTCGCCTGCGCCGGTGGTCAGGCCAGTGGCGCCGCGCACGACCTCGATGCGGTCGTAAATGATGGTGTCGGCATCCGACTTCATACGCCCGAAGGTGCTGAGCATCCCGTCAACCTGGAAGTTGTTGATCGAATAGCCGCGGGACGAGTAACCCGCCCGATCCGAGTCCAGGTGCTGCACGGTTACCCCTGTGGTCTGGCGCAGGGCATCGGTCAGCGTGTTGAGGTTGAAGTCATCCATCTGCTGGCGGGTGATCACCGAAATGGATTGCGGGGTTTCCTTGATGGACAGGTTCAGGCGCGTGGCGGTGCTCATCGAACCGGTGGTATAGGCCTGGCTGTGCTCGGTAGTGGCACCCAGGCCTTCGGCAGTGACGCGGGTGCTACCCAGCTCCAGCACGGTGTGCTCGGGGTCGGTTTCGGCTAGCAGCTCCGGGCTCAGTACGACGCTGAACAGGCCAACGGTGAAGGTCATGGAGCGGGTAAAAGGCACAAACATCGCGGCAGACTCCTTGTCTTTGTGGCCTTCTCAATAAGAAAAGGCCTTGGCTCAAAGACGAAAGGAGGCGTGGAACTTTAGGCTTAAACGAGAATGATTGTTATCTTTTGTTTGCAGAGCCAGTCATCACTTAACCACCACCTCGGCGGCATCAGCTTTTTTCGGCTTGAGCAGGCTGAAATCAATCAGGCCTTTTTTCTGGCCGATGTAGGGATCGCCAATCATCAGCGGACGCGCCTTGAAGCTGTCGCTGACCAGGCTTTTGCTGCGGTCCCACTCATCAAAACTCAACCCCGCCAAGTCAGCCCAGGTGTGAATCAGCTGTGAGCTGCTGGAGGCGCGCTGCAAGTCACCGGCGAAGCTCCAATCATGGGTTTCGCGCCATTTCGGTGAGGCGTAGGCCATGAACGGGATGGTGTACATCGGCGCAGTGGGTTTGCCCTCGTTACGGCCCAGGGTGCTATGGCCCGCCGAGTCGTAGACGTCTTCGCCATGGTCCGAGAAATAGAGCAGGAAGCCGTTGGGGTCGGTCTTGGCGTAATCCTTGATCAGGCTCGACACCACAAAGTCGTTGTACAGCACCGCGTTGTCGTAGCTGTTGTAGATCGGCAGTTGGGCGTCGCTGATGCCGGCCGGTACGCCCTGGCGATCGGTGAATTTTTCAAACGTCGGCGGGTAACGGTACTGATAGCTCATGTGAGTGCCCAGCAAATGCACCACGATGAATTTGCGCTCGGCGGGGTCGGCCATGGCCTTGGCGAACGGCGCCAGTACGTCGCCGTCGTACTGGCGGGCGTTCTGGTTGCGGTTGTTATTGAGGTACACCTGCTCGTCGGCCTGTTCGGAAAAGGTCGTGAGCATGGTGTTGCGCTTGGTCATGGTCTGCTGGTTGGTGATCCAGTAGGTCTTGTAGCCGGCCTGTTTCATCACGCTGACAATCGACGGCGTCTTGAGGTACAGGTCCGGGTTCTCTTCATCAGCGAACGTCAGCACTTGTTGAAGCGCTTCAATGGTGTAGGGGCGTGGGGTGATGACGTTGTTGAACACCGCCAGTTGGTCGCGCAGCTTGTCCAGTTCCGGTGTGGTGTTGCGCGGGTAGCCATAAAGGCTCATGCGCTGGCGGTTGGTGGATTCACCGATCACCAGCACCAGCGTTGACGGTTGGCCGGCCATGGTGTCCTTGAGGTTCTTCAAGGGGGGGATCTTGCTGGCGCTGGTCAGCATGCCTTGCATGCTATTGAGCTGTTCGGTGTAGCGGCGGTAGGCGACGATCATCTGCCATGGCACGGCGGGCTCGACACGGGATTCGAAGCCGTCGATGGCCAGTTCCATGGTCGGGTTGGTCGCAATCTGTTTCACCAATGGGTAACCGACAACCGCCAGCACAATGGCGGTCGCCGCCAGAATCGATTGGCCTCGCGGCAGGTAAACCGGGCGCAGGCGCGTCCACAGGAAAACAGCCATGGCGGTATGGGCGAGAAACGCCAGCACAATCCACCAGGCGAAGTATTGGGTCGCGTATTCACCCGCTTCAGAGATGTTCGACTCGAACATGATGAAGATGACG
This sequence comes from Pseudomonas sp. M5A4_2d, assembly GCF_053345295.1. NCBI lineage: Bacteria > Pseudomonadati > Pseudomonadota > Gammaproteobacteria > Pseudomonadales > Pseudomonadaceae > Pseudomonas > Pseudomonas sp. M5A4_2d. The sequence continues at coordinate 353,741 of NZ_JBKEZW010000006.1, forward strand.
CTTTGGGAGAATTCCTGCTGGTAGATGAAGAAATAACCCAGGCTGGCCATGGAGCAGGCCCACAGCACGATGCCGATCAAGGCGGCAAGCAGGCGCGTACGGCGCGGGAACAGCAGCATTGGCGCGAGCCAGAACGCACTCAGGAAGAAGGCTTGACGAAAACCGCTGAAACCGGAGGTGCCGGTCAGCTGGATCAGGAGTTGGGTAATACCCGAGAAATACCAGAAAAACAGAAACAGCCAGCCGAGACCGGCCCAATCAAAGCCTTTCGCAGACGTGGTGCTGCGTTTGAACATCGCCATCCAGTAATCCAACCCGATAATTTTTGCAGTTGACGCGCAAGGACGCACGCAACAGAGGCCACCCATGCATGGGGTGGCCCTTCTCCGCGGGAGTATCGAGAGGGGTATGTGAAAACTTTGTGAGAATTTTGTGGGCGTTATCTTACATTCTGTTCAGCAGCGGTTCAGCAAAGGGCTGATCGTGCGGCTGAAGTCTGATCCAACTGGGCTTGAAGGTGTGAGCGCAGGCGCAGGACTTCCTGCTGCAGTTGATCGCGCTCTTCTTTCAATTGGCGCAATTCATCGCGACGGACGCTGACGTAAAGGGTCTGTGGCGGGCGGGTCATCTGTGCTGTGCTCATTGCTTACCTCGCAAATAGCCGGTAGATCGCGGTGCCGGAACGCATGAGTCGAGGTTCTCGGCAACAGTCGTAGCAATTCTGAATTCTTTTTTGAGCCAATGGAACTTTTTTATTTTTGGTGGTCGCTGTGACTTTTGGGGCGGTGATGCTGAAACGATGGCATTTTTTTGTCATGAAACTACACGGATCCGCTCTGGACTAACCCTCAATAGCCTCATTGCGCTATAAACTATGTCACACATTTATTTAGTAGTTAGGAGCATCAGCACATGCAACTGGGGATTATCGGACTAGGCCGCATGGGCGGTAACATTGCGCGGCGCCTGATGCTCAATGGGCATACCACCGTTGTATACGACCGTAACGAAGCATTCGTCAAAGGCTTGAGCGAGGAGGGCGCCACCGGCGTTGCCGACTTGAAGGCGTTGGTAGCCGGGCTGCAAAAGCCGCGCGCCGTGTGGGTGATGTTGCCGGCAGGCGCCCCCACCGAAGACACTATTAATCAATTGAGCGAGCTGCTTGAAGACGGTGATGTGATCATCGACGGCGGCAATACCATGTACAAAGACGACATCCGTCGCGCTAGAGCCTTGTCGGAAAAAGGTCTGCATTACGTCGACGTTGGCACCTCCGGTGGCGTCTGGGGGCTGGAGCGCGGCTATTGCATGATGATCGGTGGTGACGCCGAAACCGTGCAGCGCCTCGACCCGATCTTCGCCAGCCTGGCACCGGGCCTGGGCAACATTCCTCGCACCAAGGACCGTTCAGCCTCTGCCGACAGCCGCGCCGAGCATGGTTACATTCATGCCGGCCCAGCCGGTTCCGGGCACTTTGTGAAGATGATTCACAACGGCATTGAGTACGGGATGATGCAGGCTTTTGCCGAAGGTTTTGACATCCTCAAGACTAAAAACTCGGACAACCTGCCGGAGCACGAGCGCTTCGACCTCAACGTTGCCGACATCGCCGAAGTGTGGCGCCGTGGCAGCGTGGTGTCGTCCTGGCTGCTGGACCTGACCGCTGACGCGCTGGCCACCGACCCGAAACTCGACGGTTACTCCGGCTCCGTGGCCGACAGTGGCGAAGGCCGCTGGACCATCGAAGCGGCCATGGAGCAAGCGGTGCCGGTACCGGTGCTGTCTACCTCGCTGTTCGCACGCTTCCGTTCCCGCCAGCAGAGCACCTACGGTGACAAAATGCTGTCTGCCATGCGCTTCGGCTTTGGCGGCCATGTGGAGACTTCCAAAAAATGACGGCTAACGGCAAGAAACTCAAGGCCGAACCTGCACCCCCAACCACACTGTTCCTGTTTGGCGCCCATGGCGATCTGGTCAAGCGCCTGCTCATGCCGGCGCTGTACAACCTGAGTCGCGACGGGCTGCTCGGTGACGGCCTGCGCATTGTCGGGGTTGATCACAACGCGATCAGCGACGCCGACTTTGCCAAGAAGCTCGAGGATTTCATTCGCACCGAGGCCGCGAGCAAGGTCAAGGGCAAGGGTGAAAATGCCCTTGACCCCGAGCTGTGGGCCCAGTTGGCCAAAGGCATCAGCTACGTCGAGGGCGATTTCCTCGACGACAGCACCTATGCCGACATCGGCAAGAAGATCGCCGACAGCGGCACTGGCAACGCGGTGTTTTACCTGGCCACTGCACCGCGCTTCTTCAGTGAAGTGGTGCAGCGCCTGGGCAGCGCCGGTCTGCTCCAGGAAACCGATGACGCCTTCCGTCGCGTGGTGATCGAAAAGCCTTTCGGCTCCGACCTGGCGACCGCCGAAGCGCTGAACGCCAGCCTGCTCAAGGTGATGAGCGAGAAGCAGATCTATCGCATCGACCATTACCTGGGCAAGGAAACGGTACAGAACATTTTGATCAGCCGTTTCTCCAACGTGCTGTTCGAAGCGTTCTGGAACAACCATTACATCGACCACGTGCAAATCACTGCGGCGGAAACCGTCGGTGTGGAAACCCGGGGTAATTTCTTCGAAAAAACCGGCACCCTGCGCGACATGGTACCCAACCACCTGTTCCAGTTGCTGGCGATGGTGGCCATGGAGCCGCCGGCGGCGTTCGGCGCCGATGCAGTGCGTGGTGAAAAGGCCAAGGTCATCGGCGCCATTCGCCCCTGGTCCCTGGAAGATGCCCGAGCCAACTCGGTACGCGGCCAGTACACCGCCGGTGAAATGGCTGGCAAGCCGCTCCCCGGTTACCGCGAAGAGGCCAATGTCGCGCCCGACAGCAGTACCGAGACGTTCGTTGCGCTCAAAGTCATGATCGACAACTGGCGCTGGGTCGGCGTGCCGTTTTACCTGCGAACCGGCAAGCGCATGAGCATTCGCGACACGGAAATCGTGATCTGTTTCAAGCACGCACCGTATGCGCAGTTCCGCGATACCGAAGTGGATGAGCTCAAGCCCACCTACCTGAAAATCCAGATCCAGCCTAACGAAGGCATGTGGTTCGACCTGTTGGCGAAAAAGCCTGGGCCGACCCTGGAAATGGCTAATATCGAGTTGGGTTTCGACTACAAGGACTTCTTCGAAATGCAGCCGTCGACCGGGTATGAAACCCTCATCTATGACTGCATGACCGGTGACCAGACCTTGTTCCAGCGCGCCGATAACATCGAAAATGGCTGGCGTGCGGTGCAGCCGTTCCTGGATGCCTGGAAGGAAGACGGTGGTATCCAGACCTACAAGGCCGGTGAAGATGGCCCGGAGGCTGCCGATGCCTTACTGGCCCGCGATGGCCGCACCTGGCATAGCCTCGGATGAGTGATGCAACGATTCATCCCATCCGTTTTATCCTCAGTGATGTGGACGGCACGTTGCTGCATCCGGACCACAGCCTGAGCCAGCGCACGGCCGATGCGATTCGCGCCTTGCGCGACGCCGGGGTGTTTTTCAGCCTGGCCAGTGGGCGGCCGCCCAAGGCCATGCTGCACCTGATCGAGACCTTTGGCATTGATGTTCCGGTCGCTGGCTTTAATGGCGGTACGCTGATCAACCCGGATGGCAGCATCCTGGTTGCGCATCATTTGCCGACGGAAGCGGCGCTGGTGACCCTGGCGCTGTTTTCAGCGGAGCCGGACGTAGAGGTGTGGGTATTCGCCGACGGTGACTGGCTGCGCCGTGACCCTTCCGGGCCAATGGAGCAGCGTGAAGCCGATGGCCTGGGCTACGGGCCGGTGGTCGTGGATAGTTTTGAGCCGTACCTGGACCGCGTCGACAAGATTGTCGCCGCCAGCAACAACACACAGTTGCTGGTGACACTGGAAGCGCAGTTGCAGCCCAAGGTGCAAGGGCTGGCTCAGGTGTCACGCTCGCAGCCGGTGTACCTGGACGTAACGGCAATGCTCGCCAACAAGGGCGAAGCCTTGAAGACCCTGGCTGCGCACCTTGGCGTGCCCATGGAGCAGACGGCGGCCATCGGCGACGGCGGCAATGATCCGGCAATGTTTCAGGTTGCCGGCTTGTCGATTGCCATGGGGCAGGCGGAAGAGACCGTCAAGCGCCAGGCCAACGTGGTGACCGGCAGCAATGTAGACAATGGTGCTGCGGAAGCGATCGAACGGTTTATTCTCGCGGCACAGTAAACGTCCACTGCACTTCTACTGAACGTGCGCTCATTGTGTTGCAGTCATGCAATGAGCGCACGTTGCAGTATCGATTTACTTCGGCATTGCCCACGACTTTAACTGATGGCCGTTTTTGTCGAGTTCGGCTCGGGCCTGCAACAACAAATCTTCCAATTGCGCCGGGTCGCTATACGTGCTCGACGTCAGTTGTTTGCTGCCGATACGGGTATTGGTACGGTCGATGACGCTCAGGCTGAGAGCGCCATTGCCATCGTGCCAGGCCACGCACTGAAAGGGCTGGAAAGCACGGTCTGCGATCAAAAGAGCTTCGTTGATGCGGAGCGGGGCGTTCATGTGGGTCTTCTCTCTAAATGCCCAATCAAGTGAATGCCGTCGGTTGGGCGAGCCAGGCGGCGAGTTACTTGTACTGATGCACGATGGCGGGGTACGGGTCACATCTTAGAACAAGAAATTTCAACCTTTCGTGATTGACGTCATGTAAGCGACTGTTTTAACAGCCCAATGAACGTTTTCCAGCGCTGCAACTTTTTACCCGCAACAGCCGCGCAGTGGCTTTCTGCCAACACTTATAGCGAAACGGTACAAGAACAGCGTCAATACCTTGCTAGTGTTAGCGACAGGCCTCACAAACCTTTGTTTCTAAATAACTTTAACGATATTGGCGCCAAGGAATAGTCATGGTTGTTACACCTGTTCAGCGACGCCTGCTGGTGGTTGACCCCTGCGATGACTGTCACGGGCTATTGCCCGGCTTGCGCACTGCCGGGTGGGAGGTGGACAACTGTGCGTTGGGAGCCGTCGGCGATCGGTCGTGCGATGTGGGGCTGTTGCGATTACAGCCCTTTCACCTCGAGCGCCCCGAAGCGGTCAAGGAGCTGATCAGCCGCAGCGGCACCGAGTGGATTGCGGTACTCAGCCAGGATGTTTTGCGCCTGCAAAATGTCGGTGATTTCGTCTGTGAGTGGTTTTTCGACTTCCACACCTTGCCGTTTGATGTTGCACGCGTGCAGGTCACCCTCGGGCGTGCGTTCGGCATGGCGCGCCTGCGGGGCAAAGGCCACACGCTGATTGAGGCGCAGGAACACGAGTTGCTGGGTGACAGCCGACCCATCCGCGAGTTGCGCAAATTACTGGCCAAACTTGCGCCAACGGAGTCTCCCGTGTTGATTCGGGGGGACAGCGGCACCGGCAAAGAGTTGGTGGCCAAGACCCTGCATCGTCAATCCCAGCGCCATGCCAAGCCGTTTGTCGCAATCAACTGCGGCGCGATCCCCGAGCACCTCATCCAGTCCGAACTGTTCGGCCATGAAAAAGGTGCGTTCACCGGTGCTCACCAGCGTAAGGTCGGGCGCATTGAGGCGGCCCACGGCGGCACGCTGTTTCTCGATGAAATCGGTGATTTACCGATGGAGTTGCAAGCCAATCTGCTGCGCTTTCTCCAGGAGAAACAGATCGAGCGCGTTGGCGGCAGCCAGCCCATTGCGGTGGATGTGCGGGTGTTGGCAGCCACTCACGTTGATCTGGAAGCGGCGGTCGAGAAGGGCACGTTTCGAGAAGACTTGTATTACCGGCTCAATGTCCTGCAGGTGGTGACTGCGCCCCTGCGTGAGCGGCATGGCGACGTGGCCATGCTGGCCAATCACTTCTCGCGCTTCTACAGTCAGGAAACCGGGCGTCGAGCCCGCAGTTTCAGCGAGGAGGCCCTCGTCGCGATGGGGCAACACCCTTGGCCGGGCAATGTGCGCGAGCTGGCCAACCGTGTGCGCCGTGGCCTGGTGCTGGCCGAAGGGCGCCAGATCGAAGCCGTTGATCTGGGACTCCAGGACGAACAAGCAATCGTGCCGCCGATGGCTACACTGGAAGATTATAAACACCGCGCCGAACGTCAGGCGTTGTGTGATGTGCTCAACCGGCACAGCGACAACCTGAGCGTCGCGGCCCGCATGCTGGGCGTGTCCCGGCCGACGTTCTACCGGTTGCTGCACAAACACCAGATCCGCTAGGGCGGGTAAACCGAAAAGCCCCGCAACGACCCTTATCGTTGCGGGGCTTTTCCTTGCGTGCTTTAAAAGTAGTACGGGAATTTCAAGCTGAACGTGAAGTCCGGTGCATCATCCGTCATGCCGATTGACAGGTTCGGTACGATGGTGAGGTTTTCCGAAGCGGCAATGGTCATGCCCACGTTGAAATAACCAGCGTTGGCGTCGCTGGAAACCACCGATTGCCAGTCTTGACCGGTCTGCTTGATCTTGCTTTTGCGCTGCACCAGGTCCGACACGGAAAACGACATGCTCATTTTCTCGTTAAGCGCGAAGGCTACCCCTACGCCCAGTTGAAAGCTGTCGCCCAAGCTGATTTTACCGGGGACTTTCTGATTGACGTTGGGGCTGATATCGCCGAACGACTCCTCGAAGTTATGGGTATACGACAGCGAACCGAACAGCACCGCCGGATCGAAAGTTTTCACCAGGGAGATGCCTGGCGTCACCGACCACACACCGTTACCCGTCGGCAGGCTTTCCGGCACGGCAAGGTTATTGTTATTGGCTTGCTCGATCAGCTTGATGCCATAGGGCTCCTCGCCAGTGGGGGCCTTGACGCGCACCGATACCACGGCGTCCGGCAGGTTGGCACTCTCATCAAGGAATTTGTAGGCGACACCAAAGTTGACGTCACCGATGGTTGGGTTTCGAGTGACGGAGGCTTCCGACATTGCGTTGGCGTCGCCGTTGACACCTCCCGACTGATACGTCGATTCGCGGTAAACCACCGGCACGTTCAGGTCGAACTGCCAGCGGTTGTCCAGGTTGTAGCGCCCGGTCAGGTCCAGCGTCCAACTGTCGGATTTGATTCGGTCCAGGTTGATATTCCCGAGGAAGATCGAGTCCAGCGCCAAAAAGCCGTTGAGGGATAACTGCCGGGCGTCGTAGCGGGCATAGGTGACGCCGGTTTCAAAGCTGAATTTGCCGTTGCCGAAAAAGCCGCTGGCCTCGTTATAGAGGTTGCTGACACTTTGTGCCGGGGCCGAATCGTCCTTGAGGCTTTGCCCGTAGGAACTGCCGCCGCCCGCGCCACCCGAAGCCGCTGCGGCGCCCACTCCAGGCGTATGACCTGCCACGGTAGTGCCGCCTTTCTGAAAGTCGGCCGGGGATTTTGCCAAGCGTTTAGGGGCGGGCGTTGCAGGTTGGTCTTCTACTTGTCGTACACGTTGCTCCAGCACGGCCAGTGCTTTTTGCTGCACTTCATAGCGTTGCTTGAGCTCTAAAAGTTGCTGCTTCAAGGTTTCGATGTCGGCGTCCGGCGCGGCATACAGCATGGATGCCGGCAATAGCGTACTCAAACAAATCACGGTACGTAACGATATCGATCGATGCATGAAATAAGCCGTCCCTTTCTAATGCGTAAGTGCCGTGGCTCAGCGTAGTTCAATAACCGGAAGGGCGGAGGCCTTTGAGTTGATCGAGGTTAAGGTTCTGGTTGATGTTGTTTAAACCGTTGTTGCCCAGCACCACGTTGAGTTGGGTCATATTGTTTACAAAGTTGCTGTTGCCCTGAATAACCGTGCCTTGCAGGACGTTGCCACCGCCAATTTGCTGCACCACATTGCCCTGGTTGTTATTGGCCTGAAGTGCCATTTGCAGCCCGCCGTTATTCGCCGTTACCGTTACTTGCCCTGCAGCGGTGCCACCGCTGATGGGCTGGCCTGCCATCAGCGCTTGGCCTGACTGTACGTAGTTGGCGGGGGCCAAACCGTTTTGGGTGACGTTGATGTCCACGCCGTTGCTGGCGGTGTTGCCGTCGCCTGCTGCGCGTACGCTTTGCGTCACGCCCTGTCCCGTTCCGAGGCCGGAGCCTCCGATTACCGTGCCGGTGCCTTGAGGTTGCTTGACGATGCCGTTGCCATCATTGCCGGTGACTTGCACATAAAACTGAGGGGTGACGGTGGACGCGTTGACTTGCATATTGGCGCTGCCAGTAACGGTTGCACCGGCGGCGTTGGTCCAGGTGCTGCTCATGACGATACCAAAACTGATAATCCGTCCCGGCATCACATAGCGTCCGCGCAGCTCGGCCATTTCCGAGTCCTTGAGTTCGATCGGCTTGAACGCCGAGGAAGCATAAGCAGGTGCAGTGGCTGCCAGGCACATGACCGTCAGCCAACGGAGAGTGTTCATCGTTTGCTCCTGGAGCGTCCTGCTCCTTATTGCGCCTCTAAAAGAAGTCGCTCTGGATAAAACCGAAGTCCATCAGTTCACTGTCGCGTACCGGGCTGAACCCGTTCAGTTGGCTCCTGGCGGTCAGCGGGGTGGGCGGGGTCAGCAGGGCGTTGGTCTTGTCATAGCCCTCGCCGATGACGGCGAATACGATGCCATTCCAACCCTTGACGAAATCGTCCTTGGCGTAGCGCTTGTTGCCCAGCACGGGGTCGCCGATATAGGCCCAGTCTTTGTCGGCTCGCTGCAACACCACGAAGTGCTTGTAGCCGCGAATGTCCAACAACACCACGACCGGCACTTTTACGGTGATGAGTACCTCAGGTGTAATCCGGTAGCCCTTGGCGCGCATATGGATGCTTTCCAGGTAGCGCTTCATGTCGAGCATGGAGAAACCCTGGGTGCGCACCAGATTCTGGTCGGCGTTGACCAGCATGCCCTTGATGACGTGGTCTTCATCCACATCCATCCAATAGGCTTGGCGCAGGATGGTCGCCAGTGCGGCGGCGCCACAGCTGAAATCGGTTTTCTGTTCCACCAGGTTGGCGAACTTGCGTTCACGGATGCTCTCGACTTTCTTGTAGACCACCGCGCCATTGGGCATGACCACTGCCATTTGCGCTGCCCAGGTCGGGCCGGTGAGTGCTAGCAGCAGAAGGAGGGCTCCGAGGCGCATGATCGTATGACCTGTTGGACGCTGGAATAAAAAGGGCCCTGTTGCCAGGGCCCGATCTGGATCAGAAGCGAGTGACTGCTACGTTGTTCTGACCTTGGTTGCCGCTGCCCGACAGAACGTTGGAGTTCGATATCCCAGAACTGAAGTTCATCGAGTTGTTCACGCTGGCATTGTTGACCACGGGTTTGGTGCTCCAGCCGTGGCCGCTGCTCAGGTTGAGGGTCAGGTTGCCCGACACGTCCTGCACGCCGGTGACGGTTGCAGCGCCGCTGCTGCCATTGCCGGAGGCCAGTGCAACACTGCTGCTGCCTTGGTTGGAGGTGCCTGCTTCGGAGTTTAGTTGAATGATGCCCGAGGCATGGTTGCCGCTGTCGTTCAGAGAGGCATTGTTTTTAGTGGCGCTGTTGAGCACCTTGTTGCCGGTGTTCGACTGTGCGGCGCCGGCACTGGCGAACACGAAGTCTGCATCGCCGGAAACGATGGCCACATCGTTTTTGCCTTGGTTGTTGTCGCCGCTCAGCACGTTGCCGTTGGCCACGCCACTGATGTTGTTGTAGGAATCATTGGCTGACGCGTTGTTTTTGGTTTTTTCATTGGTGACCACGTTGCCGTGGTTGGTTTGACCATCCAGCGTGGTCGCGGAAGCGGTGGTAGGCGCTGGCTGTGGATGATGGTTGGGTTGACCCGCTTGAGCAGCAACAGCCATGAGCGCAGCGAGAGCGAAAGCCAGTGGTTTGAGAGCCATTGTAGTTTTCATGGTGTATCTCCTTGCTTCTAATTAGTTGGTTAAGTGTTGGTGCGGTCCAGCGATCGACTCAGCTCCATCAGTTGAGTCGTAAGTTCAGGGTGTTAGCCACTCGGTTCCCCACCCCGGCGCTCTGGTTGACCTGAACCACTCCACGGCTGCCGGTGAAGGCCTGGTCGCTGGTAACGACCTGGCGGCTGCCAGTGGTAGGGGTCAACCCTGAGTCGGTTGCAAGCGCAACGGTCTGTTGCGACATGACGCTGTCGTCGATGCTCTGCGGGCCAGCATTCACGCTGATGCGCACGGCATTGATCATCTGGTTCTGGGCCCCGGCGGACTGGTTGACACTCAGTGCACCGTTGCCATTGCTGAAAGAGTTGCCCTGGATCGCAGCGTTAGCGTTCAGGGAGCGGTCGGCCGCAGCGCCGCTGATTTTTTGTGTGACGGAAATGTTTGCCAGGGCGTTGTGGCCCACTGCAATGGCGAGGTTGTTACTCAACTGTTGCTGGTCGCCGGCTGCCTGGTTGGTCGAGACCACACCGTCGTATTGCTTGCCGGAGTTCGTGATGGTTGCGTTGTTGTTGCTGTCGGCCATCGCTGCTGTGCAACTGAGCGCCGCAAGGAGCATCCATAAGCCGTTCATTTCATTGCCCCCCCGACCATGCCACTGATGTTGTTCAAGGGGGCGAGACCGCTGGATATCGCACCATTGACCGTGCCGGAGATGCCGCCACCACTGGTGTGGCCGGCCGCGCTGCCGGCACCCAGGCCTGTACTGCTACCGAATGTGTTCAGGCCAGTAATGTCGCCATTGGGCATGATGCTGCGCGTCAGGCTTGAGCCAGTGCTGATACCCGCGATGTCGTTGTCGCTGAGTTCATTGCTGGCAGCGTGCAGGACTTGGGCTGATGGGTTGGCATTCACGGTGTTGGGGTAGGGGTCTTTACCGCGTGAGCGACCGATTGCATAAGGTTGGACCTGACGCTGGATCACAATCACACCGTCACCGTCCGCAAAAGCCGGAAGGCTTGCGCTGGCACTCAGTACACAGCTGATCAGCAGGAGGCTCAGTGAGCTCGGATTATGTGTGTCCACGGCAGTGTTCCTTATTCTTCGCGCTGACCCTAAACAGCGCTGTAAGGGAAAGAGCAGAACGCGTGCCGCTTTTTATTTGTTGTTGATATTCAGCGAGTTGTAATTAAACCGAGCCTCTGTGATGGCTGTGGTGTTTCACCGTTGAGACAGTGCCCGCGCGGCCGTCTATGCGCAGCCCCACGTCAAGGCTGTTTCAGCGGCGTAACAGTCGGCTTGACAAAACGATGAATCCGCTCGGGGCGGGCGATTCAGGGGAGGGAGGTGTTTCAAAAATGGACACTGTCGCGGCGAGCAGGCCCGCAGGTGCGTGCACAAGGCTTAGCCCTTGGGGGCTTTACGCGGGATGGCATTGAGTACGGGGTTGCCATCCTGGTTCTGCGTCAGATAAACCGGCAAAACCTTGGGCAGGGAAGGGACGAGGTTGTTGACTTCATTGATGTTGTAGATGCCGCCGATGCGAATGGCTCCGGTACTGGCGTCTGCCAGCATCACCGGTTTGTTCAGGTAGCGGTTGATCAGCGGCAACGCGTCGGTCAACGCCAGGTTGTCGAGCACCAGCTTGCCCTGGCGCCATGCCAGCCCTGCGTCATTGGGGTTGATGGCGGCGACCTGCGGGGCGGCGTCACCGTGGTGATAGCTGGCTTGCATGCCTGGGCTCAGTGCGACGCTGGCGTGGGCCTGGTCGCTGGAAATCTGCACCGAGCCTTCAAGCAACATCACCCGTACCTGGTCCTCATACTTCCAGACGTTGAATTGGGTGCCTGTGACCCGCACCTGTCCCTCGCCAGCCCGCACGATAAACGGGTGCTTGCTGTCATGGGCAACGTTGAAAAATGCTTCGCCCTTTTTCAAGGTGACCAGGCGTTGGTCCTTGTAGTTGCTGAACACCAGCTCGGTGCCCAGGTTCAACTCGACCTGGCTGCCATCGCCGAGCGTAACCTTGCGTTGGTCATTGGTGGCTTCGAAATGTTCATAGGCGCTGGGCAACCAACCCGCTTCCCAGCCGGTGAAGGCGGCAAGCGGCAAGGCGCCAAGGCAGACAGCGGCGGCCACCGCGTAAGTGCGCAAGCGGCGGCGTGGCGTGATCGGCAGCACAACAGGCGCCGGTTCGTGACGCGGCAGGTGATCGGCGACCTCCCAGATTTCCAGCATGGCCGCGTATTCGAAGGCGTGCAGTGGATGCGCATCGTGCCATTGCGCAAAAGCCTGACGCTCGCCCGCGGTGCAATCACTGGCATGCAGTCGCATGCACCAATGCGCGGCGGCGTCGGTGATGGCGTCATATTCGGCTTCTGAAAGGGGCTTGTCGCTCATGGGCTCATCCTGATTTCGCCCATTCTAACCTCTGGAGGCAGACGGCGAGAACCGCCGTCATGGCGATTGCATATCAATTGGAACTTATTCTCGTTTGTAAATATCAGAAAATACAGGACACGAGTCCGTCATCCCCCCAATGGAGATCGAAAATGCTCAAGAAAACCGTAGTCGCCCTGTGTGCAACCACCGCGCTGCTGAGTGCCGGCGCAGCCCTTGCCGATAAGCCAGGTGCCGGCTGGATTACCATCGAAAAAGCCATTGAGACCGCCAAGACCAAGGCCGCGTATGTCGAGGTCTATAGCGCTGAAGCCGATGACAAGGGCTACTGGGAAGTCAAAGGGCGCAAATCCGATGGCACCGTCTATGAAGCACGCATCGACGGCATGTCGGGCAACATTCTGCGTGACCAGAAAGACTGACGTGACCTGCGGGGGCTGCTCAGGCCCCCGGATCCAGAAGACGGCCCAGATGAGTCATCAGGTAGGTGACTGAGTCGGCGTTGGCCAGGATGGTGTCAATGCGTTTGTCGGGGTTACTCATGAACACCTGCCGAGCGTCGTCGAGGTTCTTCGCACCCGTGGCGTTAAGGACTATGCGTTTGACGTGACGGGTATCCGTTTCATACCCATAGTCTTCCCATGATGCCGTGACATCATCCCAGGTCTTGAACAGCATGGTTGCCGGCGTCAACGTGGACAGTGCAGTCCGACGTATATCCTCCAGGTCGGTCTTCAACTCTCGAGCACCGGGTCTGGCCGTATTCATCAGGTCAGGGAACGGTCGCATACTGTCAAGGTAGGCGATGTCGGCAGTCTTGGCCTTCAAGTGTGTCAACTCGTGTATCAGTACGCTGGCTCTGGCGTGGGCCGAGATATCGAAGGGTGAGTTCAGGCGATTCTGGTAAGCATCCAAATGCGGATCAAAGAACCGATCCAGCAGATACAGCTTACGGTCCTTGTCCCCGTCGAGCACAAAGGCGTAACTCACGGTCGGGTTCAAGCGGCTGGTCCCGCTGACAAAACGCTTGGAATCGGGGCCGGTCAAGCTCGGGTCGCTCAACTCCTCCAGCATCCCGTCGACTATCTTCTCGATCCTCTGCAACTGATCAGGGGTCAGGCTGATGACACCGAACATTTCACCCAAAAAGAGACCTACCCGGCTATTGGGGTCGAGCGATCTGGAAAACTGGGTGATGTTGCGCTTGCACGTGACGGCGTAGTAAGTCGCCACGTTCAACGCCTCATTGATGACTTGAGCTTTCCAGCTGGACAGCGCCGCAATGTCCCGGATGCCGGTCGCCTGGATATTGATGGCCTCCCGTTCGCCGCCGCGTGTTCTTATGCGCGACAGGACCTTGCCGAAGCGTGGGTTATGGCGGCTGAGGTCCAGCACCCATTGCCCCTTGGCATCACGGCCAACATAGGGGCCGCGCTGATCATTGGTTGCCAGGCGCCAGCGTTGGGCGGTTTTCTTGACTGAATACACCTTGCCGTCCAGCGGGACATAGTTTTTCAACGTCTTCTTGTCGCTATAAACATGGGTGACGCTGCTTTTTTCAAGGTCCTTCAAGGCGATATCGTGATCCTCGAAAGGCTGCAATCGAGTGCGTGAGGGGGCGGTGATGTCCAGCGTCGCCAGGCGGGTGGCGGTCGGCAGGGTTTCGTCTGTCAGGTCGGCCTCGGGCACCTCCTTTCCCGTGGGGGGCAGTTGTGCGGTGCCCTCAAGCTCACTGCGCAGAGAGGCCATTTGCGCCACGCCTCTGACAAAGTCCTTTAATGCGGCCCTCCATTGGTGCAATTGCAGGGCTTCGGCTGAACGCTTGAACAGCGTATAGCTGCGCCAAACCACCAGTGGGTACGCGAGTTTGCCCGCCATGAATTGCACTGCCGTGGGGATTTCTTTGCCCAACAGGCCGGTCACTCTGTCCCATAGCCCCTTGGCGCCTTTCTCGAACTGGCAGGCAAGCATCTTGAGCAGGATCTGCGTGTTGTCATCGAACAGGGAGTGAAGGGCGTTCGAGCTTATCGCGGTCGAGGCGAGGCGAAGGTCGGAGGGGCGATGATGGTTGTTTTGCAGCAAGTTGCGGTAAGTGGCCTGATGTGGGGGCGCCAGATGCATGATGACCCCGTCCTGAAGTGCTCCCGGCCTCTCCAGTTCATCCAGCAGCGCTCGCTCGTTCGCATATTCCTTGAATACATGGTTTTCGCTGTAGGGCGCATAAAGTACCAGGGGAGCCGCGCCTGCCGTTTCATCACCTATCAGGTACATGCCCAGTACCTTGACGGGGGTAGCGCCTTCGGTCGCCATCAACTCCAGCGGCCGAATCATGGCCGATGCACCTGGGAGCGACGCACGCGCCAGGGCGTCTGGCATGTCGAAAATTTGTTGAACGCTGCTCAGGGCTTGCGTGGAAAGTCGCTCTTGCAGCTTTTGCTCGTGGGCGTATTGCAACGATTGCCAAGGTAATTGCCGGCAAAACAAACGTCGGCGTTTGCGGCCTTCCTCGGTTTGACTGTTCAACCGGCTTTGCAGCAGCGTCTGGTAGGCGGTTTTCAGATCCAGCTGCCGGACCATCTGAATCACCGCAGTTGCGTCCAACGTGTCCGGCAAGGGGGCGGCGGTGCGTGAGCGTGGGCGAATGCTTTGGGCGTCCAGGTCAGGCCAGTGCTGCAGGGCAAAGTCGGTCAGGCTGTAGGTATGGATGTCGAGGGCCTGGTGAAGGGGGATCAGAATGTTGTCGGGGTTGAGGGGCTGGCCGGGAAAGCGTGCCGTGAGCAGCTTCTGCAGTTCTGTGAGGGCGTACGCACGCAAGGGCGTGATCCCGTGCAAGTAGTCTTCTTCTTCGGGGGCGCTGTTGTGGTACTGCTCAAGAAGCTCCGCCTGATGGATCTGGTCTTGTGTCGGCGCCATTCCCAGCCAGACCGGCAGGGCCTGCTGGTTGATCATACCGTCGGCCACCGCGATTGCCCGTGCAAGGTTGGTGGGCGGCGCCTCCTCCAGGACCCTATCCAGGCCGTCCTGGAACGCGCGGGCGGGCAATTTCAGGGTGAGCAGGTGGTCAACCCCGTCCATGACATAGTCGCTGTAGGTTTTGAGGCGATTATCCAGCACGTTATCGTCAACGCGTTGCAGGGGACCCAATCGATAAACCTGATGGGGCACTCGCTGGGAAATGGGCAGGTTTTCCAGCAGGCTCAAGCGTCTGATCGGGTGCTCAAGACGCGCTGTTGTCGCCTCGCGAAAGGCTTGAATCGAGGCAAAGGCCTCATGCCCGCGCCGTGGCGTCCAGAGCACGACCTGGCCGGAGAAATCCGGATCGATTCCGCCGCGTTCAGTCAGTAAAAACGTATTGGCAAGCGGCACGGATTTAACCGGCGAGCCGACATCCAGCGTCAAAGCGTAGGCATCCGGCAAAAAACCGTTGAGGCCATGTCGCGTCAAGCGCACAAGGCTGTCGGCCCTGAGTACGGTGTCGAGTATTTTCTGGCTGCGAGAGGGCAGGGTTTTACCCAATAGCCTCAGTTCGGCCTCGCTGCGTAACCCTAGCAGCAGCGAGTGGGCGTGTTTGTTGCTGAGGCTGCTGAGAAACAGGCGTGGGAGTTCGCGCATCTCGTGGCTGGCAAACACCTTCAAGCCTTCATCAATCACCTTGTTGAACGTGCTTACGGTGATGCTGGGCAACCGCAAGGCGACACGCGGGTCTAGCTTCTCGTAAAGACCGATCCCGGCGACGTTGGGAACGGGCCCGGTTTTAATGCTCAGACGCTCGATAAAGTGTTCAACCATGCTCAGGGAGGCGACTGGCGGGCGCACTTCACGTTCTTTGGCCTGCGTGTCGTAGGTGTTGATAAAGACTTCATCTGCCTTGAGATCCAGACGCTGTGATTGCAGTTGCGCGTCCAGGGCGTGGGCGACCATGCTGCGTAATGTCGGATGACTTTTGCGCTCGATGGTCAATGTCTTCTCGGCGGCCTTCAGGCGCTGAAGGTACAGCTTGGCGCGTTCTGCCTTTACCGTAGAGGGGCGGTCATTACCGCTGGTGGCGGGGTGGACGGTCCAGCGCCCACCGGTGTCCAGCGGCGCGAGGCGATCATCCAGCATGGTGCGTACATCCAGCGCGTAATCGAGCAGGGCGCTCAGGTTTACCTGGCCATCGCTGCGCCGGTAGAGTTCCAGTGCATGGTTCATATTGCTGATTTGCTTTCGCGCGATGTCTTCGATCATTCCAGAAAAAATGCCGCCCATCACCGGCTGGGTCGCGATGTTTATCTGGTCCAGACCGATAAACACGTTGCGCTCATCCAGTGACAGGAAATTGAGTAGCTCATCTTCGTGCCCCGCGGCCTTGAGCATGCTCAATAACGTCTCTTTCAGGTCATCCAGGTCTTTGACCACCTGTAATCCACGAGACTGCGTGTAAAGGTAAGCGTTGTTCTCGTGGATCATCAGGGTGCTCGCCAGCTCCACGTAGTGCTGGTAAGGCGCGTACACACGTACTTTTTCAACACTCAGGCGAGTGGCGTAGGTGCTGCGAGCGGCCTGGTCACTCAGGAACATTGCCTGGAGCATGTGACTTTCGTCGGCGCTGATGAGGTTGTTTTGGCGCTTGAGCAGGGTATCGACGCGAAACTTATCCGCCATGACCTGTGCGAAAAAATCCAGGCGTGAGGCGCCGTTGTCTGTGTCTTCGTTCCAGTAGGTCTGCAGCAGGCTGTCCAGCAGCTTCGACAGCATGCTGGAGGTCTGTTCGATTAAGCTCTCCCACTGTTGGCGATCTTGTTCCAACTGGCGCTGGTTGAAGGCGGTTGTGACATGTTTCGGGTTCAAGAACTCGCGGCTTTGCTCTTTTGGCCAGGCATGTCCTACATAAAACTGCAGGAGTACTTCGCTTAATGGCAGGGAATCCACCCAGCGTCGATTGGCGTCCCCGAGGTTTTGTATAAAACAGTTCACCCGCGTATCACGTTGATCCAGGCCCGGGAAATAAGACCGCGCCATGATGCCGAGCAGTGTGTCGAGCATGCTGGGCAACGTGGGAATGTTTTGCAGTTGCCCAAGCATGGCTTGCACGTTCGCCTGTTGGCAAACCTGCAGGGTTTGCTCCTGGTCTTCCATGACAGCGCCTTCGACGATCAGGGTGGTCAACGTGATGGGCGTGCCAACGGGCAATGCGTTGCGCTGGGCGATCGACAGGAACCTGATCAAGTCAACGCGCTGCTGCGCATCCGCCAACTGCGCGCTGACCGCGGCGAGTAGCGAGGCATGATCGTCTGAGACCTGAATGCCCGCATAAGGTGTGTAAAGCAGGGCCTTGCCACCGTCCGGGCTGGGGCTCATCACGAAAGCCCCAGCCATTGGAATCGCAGGCTGGCCGCTAACGTGGATCATCAGCTTTTCGACGCGCATGGGATGGTCGCGCAGTTGCGCATCCTGCCGGGCGGCATCGGTGGCGTAGTACAGCGTATGCAGCCAATCCAGGTCTTTGACTGTCAGCCCCAGCGCACGCTCGCGCTCGCTGGGTGTTTTTCTGCTGACGGGCAGCAGGAACTCGTCGAAAAAATACGCAGGGGTCGCGCGGATCATGGTCTGCCTCCAATGTGCATAGGAGTTGGCAGGGTAAATAGGCGCAGGCGGCGAGCAGGGGTAAATAATCAGCCCCGGTGCAAGTTGACAGCAGGCCGCGTGCGTGGTGTTTAATCAACGGCCTGAATGTTCATTCGTTGCCCCTTCCAATCATAAAAACGGAGCTTCAAATGTCTGCGCAGTCTCCGACAGTTGCCACGGCATCAACCTCAATCGGCTTCTCTGAGCTGGTGGCATTGCTACAACAGATTTTTATCAGGCATGGCACATCCCCGCAGGTGGCTGCCATCCTGGCGCACAACTGCGCCAGCGCCGAACGCGATGGTGCCCACAGTCATGGCATCTTCCGGGTTCCGGGATATCTCAGCACGCTGGCCAGCGGCTGGGTTGACGGCAAAGCCGTGCCGGTGGTCACGGACGTCGCGTCCGGTTGCGTGCGGGTAGACGCCTGCAACGGCTTCGCCCAACCGGCGTTGGCGGCGGCCCGTTCACAGCTGGTAGCCAAGGCCCGCAGCGCCGGCATTGCGTTGCTGGCTATTCACAACTCCCATCATTTCGCCGCGTTGTGGCCGGATGTCGAACCCTTCGCCGAAGAAGGGCTGGTGGCGCTGAGCGTGGTCAACAGCATGACCTGCGTAGTGCCGCATGGCGCCGATCGGCCCCTGTTCGGCACCAATCCCATTGCGTTTGCCGCACCCCGGGCAGACGGCGCGCCCATCGTGTTTGACCTGGCCACCAGCGCCATCGCCCACGGTGACGTGCAGATTGCCGCGCGCAAGGGCGAGCGCCTCGAGCCCGGTATGGGCGTCGACAGCCTGGGCCAGCCGACCCAGGACCCCAAGGCGATTCTTGAGGGCGGGGCGTTGTTGCCGTTTGGCGGCCACAAAGGCTCGGCGCTGTCGATGATGGTCGAGTTGTTGGCAGCGGCGCTCACCGGGGGCAACTTCTCATTTGAATTCAATTGGTCGGATCACCCGGGCGCGCGCACGCCGTGGACCGGACAGCTACTGATCCTGATCGACCCAAGCAAAACCGCCGGGCAACACTTTGCCGAGCGCAGCCAGGAGTTGGTGCGGCAGATGCATGCGGCGGGTTTGCGGCGGTTGCCGGGGGATCGGCGTCATCGCACACGGGCGAAGTCGCAGGAGACAGGTATTGTGATTGAGGCGAAGGACCTTCGGCAATTGCAGGAATTGGCCGAGGGTTAAAAGGGGCCGCTGCCTCAGGCAGCAGCCCCCGTTACTCAGTTGCGGCGACCGAGCAGCAGGCCGACCACCAGGCCAAAGCCTGCGGAAATCGCCACGGTCTGCCATGGATGACCACCGATGTAGGTTTCGGTGGCATCGACGACAGGCTTGCTGCGCTCGCGCACGTTGGACACCGAGTCCAGCGCTTGCTTGAGCTTGATGGCAACCTGCTCGCGCAAGGTTTCGCCTTCTTCGCCTATCAGGGACGCGCTGCTTTTGAGCAGTTTGTCCGATTCTTCGATCAGCGCCGTCAGTTCACTGAAAGCTTGATCCTTGATTTGGTCTTCGACAGCTTGGGCGGCAGTTTTGCGGGCCATTGTGTGACTCCTTGCAGGTAAATGTGACAGTGAACAATGGAGTATCGGGTTGCGGCAAAAGTTGCAGTTTTTTTGCCCGTAGCGTGTGCTCGAGCAAAATCCGAATCTGGAAGTTTCGACCTACAGTGTAAGATGTCACCTATTTGTGCAGCAGGTAATTCAACATGAGCTTCAATCTGGCCAACAGAACCCTCGCCGAACGCGCCGAGCTGGAAGATGAAAAGTCCCGCCTCTACGACCTGTGGCAAACCAACCTGGGCAAGGCCAAAGGTGAAGCGGCACGCTTGTTCGGCGAGCGCGCCAAGCGCAAGGGCAAGTGGGCTGAGTGGGTACGTGCGGAACTGGACGGCATGTCGCCACCGGAGTTTTCCAACATGGTACGTAGCGAAGTCAACAAGCTGATGGCTGCGGCTAAGTAAAGCACGCCACAATCGCCTCACGTACTTTAAGCAACACCGGATCAAGCTGGGCCTGGGTGCGCCAGCCCAGTTCCACCGGGTAGCGCGGTAACGCCAGCGGGCAGGGCAACACGCGCAAGCCGGTCATCTGCGCAATGGACTCGGCGGCATGCCCGGGAATCGTCGCCAGTGCCTGGCTACCCTTGAGCAAATACGGCAGCGCGGCAAAATGGCTGGTGGATGCGCACACCTGGCGGCTCAGCCCTTGCGCCGCCAAACCTTCGTCTGTAATCCCGATAAACCCTCCCGACGACACCAGCACATGCTCGCGCGTGACGAATTCTTCCAGGCTGATGCCGTGCTGGCCTGGCGTCAGGCTTTGCGGGTCTATCAGGCAGCGGTAATCACCGTCTCCCAGCACGTGCCGGCTCAGCCGGCGCTCGGCAAAGCCGCCGGCGGTAATCGCCAGGTCCAGGGTGCGGTCGAGCAGGGCGGCGGCGACGATTTGGCTATGGGTCTGGCGGAAAATCACCCGCAGTTTGGGCGCGCGTTGCGCTATTTCCTCCATTAGCCGGCGGCCGTGGGCGATTTCGAAGTCATCGGACAAACCCAGCACCACCGACCGTCCCTGGTAGTCGGGATGAGTCGGATGGGTCATCGCCAGGCTCTGCCGACAGCGGTCCAGTGCCTCGCTGATGACCGGCTTCAACTGATTGGCCCGCAGGGTCGGCGCCAAGCCACGGCCAGTGCGCACGAACAGCTGGTCGCCATATATTTCGCGTAAGCGCCGCAAACCGGCACTGATTGCCGACTGGGTGACGCCCAGGCGCAATGCCGCGCGGCTGGCGCTGGACTCGTCGTGCAGGGCTTCGAAGGTTTTCAGCAGGTTAAGGTCAACCTGCGCGATATTCATTTGGCTCATATCATTCAGCACTGAAGTGGGCTTTATTCATGATCCTGGCTGGCCGGAGAATGGGCAACCCCCCTTGTTCGGAGTGTTCGTCATGCCTATTTCTACCGTGGCCGCATTGCAAATCGGCGCCCTGCCGGGTGGCAAGGCGCAAACCCTGGCACAAATCCTGACCTATGAGGACGAAATACTGCGCAGTGGCGCGCAATTGGTGGTGATGCCGGAGGCCTTGCTCGGCGGCTATCCCAAGGGCGAAAGCTTTGGCACGCAGTTGGGTTATCGCCTGCCGGAAGGCCGCGAAGCCTTTGCGCGGTATTTTGCCAATGCCATCGACGTGCCGGGCATCGAGACCGAGGCCCTGGCCGGGTTGTCGGCACGTACCGGCGCGAGCCTGGTACTCGGTGTGATTGAGCGCAGTGGCAGTACGCTGTATTGCACCGTGCTGTATTTCGAGCCGTCGGGCGGCCTGGTCGCCAAGCACCGCAAGTTGATGCCCACCGGCACCGAACGGCTGATCTGGGGCAAGGGCGATGGCTCGACCTTGCCGGTGATCGACGCAGCGGTAGGCCGCATCGGCGGCGCAGTGTGCTGGGAAAACATGATGCCGTTACTGCGCACAGCGATGTACGCCAAGGGCGTGGAGGTGTGGTGCGCGCCGACCGTGGATGAGCGCGAGATGTGGCAGGTGAGCATGCGCCATATTGCCCATGAGGGTCGCTGCTTTGTGGTGAGTGCCTGTCAGGTGCAGGCTTCTCCCGAGGCGCTGGGGGTGAAGGTTGCCAACTGGCCATCAGACCGCGCATTGATCGCCGGCGGCAGTGTGATTGTCGGGCCGATGGGCGACATCCTGGCCGGGCCGCTGGTGGGAGAGACGGGGTTATTGATCGCGCAGATCAACACCGATGACCTGGTGCGGGCGCGGTATGACTATGACGTGGTGGGGCATTACGCGCGGCCGGATGTTTTTGAGCTGGTGGTGGATGAACGTGCCAAACCGGGCGTGCGCTACATCACTGACTAAAACCCGCTGGAACAATGTGGGCGCTGGCTTGCCTGCGATAGCGGTGTGTCAGTCAACACCTCTGCTGCTGACCCGGCACCATCGAAGGCAAGCCAGCCCCCACATTAAATTTCAGCGCTTGTGCAATTGTGATTCAAGCCATTCCTCGCGGGTCATCTCCCATAGCTCGCGCGGGAAAGTCCCTTCTACAAACTCCCCGTTATCCGTGCGGATCAACCGCATCCCCGTGCGCTCGGAAATCCGCCGTGACCCCAGGTTAGGCGCAGCCTTGGGCACGCGTAGCAGTGGGCGCTTGAGTGTGCCGAACCAGTATTCGGTCACCGCCGCACTGGCTTCGCTCATCAAGCCCTGGCCTTGCCATTGCGGGCCCAGCCAGAAGCCGCGGTTGTTGTCGTATTCGTCCATCAGGCTGATATTGCCGATCAGTTGCTCGGGCGCGCTGTTGAGGCGGATCGACCAGTGCCACTCCTCGCCACGGGCCATGGCGGGCAGGGCGTTCTGTTGCAGATAAGTGCGCGCGCCGTTGGCCGGGTAGGGCCAGGGCACCAGGGCATTGAGGTAGCGCACCACTTCCCAATGCGGGAATTGCTGCTGGATACCGTCCGCGTCGTCCAGGGTGAGCGGGCGCAGGATCAGTCGTTCAGTGAGCAATATCGGTTGCATGGCAGTTACCAGGTCGCCGTGTTCGGCAGGTCCAACGTACCGCGCTCCACGAAGCGCATGGTGCCGAATAGCCCACCGGCCAGTTTGCCACGCAGTACGTACGGCAAGTTGTTCAAGCTCTGGGTCTGGCTCAGCCCCAGCGTTTGACGCAACACCGAAAACGCCGAAACGCTGACCGGCACCATCAGCACGGTCTCGGAAAAGCGTGCAATGGTACCGGCTTGATCACTCACCCCCGACGCCAGCGGCCGACCATTCACGTCCAGGTCCAGGGCTACGCCGCTGTAGTCGATCGCCGTTTCATTGGGGTTTTGCACCCGCAGCTTAACGGCGAAGCGTACCTCCAGGTCCTGGCTTTGCAGCGGCTCGATGCCGACCACCGTAATGTTGACCGGGTCGCGGTTGGGGAACAGCGCGCAGGCGCTCAAGGTAAGCAGCAGCAGCGATAGAACCATGAGCTTGCGCATTAAAGATGCTCCTATTTCGTGACGTCCGGATCCTGCATGACCTTGAGGGTAGAGGACTCCGGATCAAATTCATCCTCTTCCAGCTCTAAGAACTCTTCCGGCAGGAAAATGTTCAGCACAATTGCACAGAACGCACCCACGGTGATGGGCGACTCGAAGATGTTGTGCAGCGCCTTGGGCAAGTCGCGCAAGACTTCCGGCACGGCCGCGACACCCAGGCCCATACCCAGGGAAATCGCCACGATCAGCACATTGCGCCGATGCAGCCCGGCTTCGGCAAGAATCTTGATCCCGGCCACGGCCACGGTGCCGAACATGATCAGGGTGGCGCCGCCGAGTACCGGTTTGGGCATCAGTTGCAGCACGGCACCGATCATTGGAAACAAACCCAGCAGCACCAGCAGGCCGGCGATAAAGTACGCCACGTAGCGACTGGCCACGCCGGTCAGCTGAATCACGCCATTGTTTTGGGCGAAGGTCACCATCGGCAGGCTGTTGAACGTCGCGGCCATCGCTGAATTGAGGCCGTCGGCCAGCAGGCCCGACTTGATACGCTTGATGTACAGTGGGCCTTTGACCGGTTGCTGGGAAATCATCGAGTTGGCCGTCAAGTCACCGGCGGCTTCCAATGGCGAAATCAGGAAGATCACCGCCACCGGTATAAACGCCACCCAGTCGAACGAGAACCCGTACTTGAACGGCACTGGCACGCTGATCAACGGCACCTGCGGCAGCGCCGCCATGTCGACGCGGCCCATCCACCAGGCCACCACGAAGCCCAGGGTCAGGCCGATTACGATCGAGCCCAGGCGCAGGAACGGATTACTGAAGCGGTTGAGCACTACAATGGTCAGCAGCACCAGCGCCGCCAGCCCCATGTTGCTCGCCGCGCCCAGATCACTGGAACCGAAGCCCCCCGCCATGTCGGTGACCGCCACCTTGATCAGTGACAAGCCCATCAAGGTGATAATGGTGCCTGTCACTACCGGGGTTATCAGCTTGCGCAGCTTGCCGATGAACTGGCTGAGCACCACTTCGATAAAGGCCGCGAAAAAGCAGATGCCGAAGATCGTCGAGAGGATCTCATCCGTGCCGCCGCCTCGGGCCTTGACCATGAACCCGGCACTTAAAATAACGCTGATAAACGAAAAACTGGTGCCCTGCAGGCACAGCAGGCCGGAACCGATCGGACCGAACGTGCGCGCTTGCACAAAGGTCCCGAGCCCGGACACGAACAGCGCCATGCTCACCAGGTACGGCACTTCGCTTTCCAGGCCAAGCACGCCGCCGACGATCAACGTGGGGGTGATGATGCCGACGAAACTCGCGAGCACATGTTGCAGTGCTGCAAAAATCGCTGCGGTGAAGTGCGGGCGGTCTTCCAGGCCGTAGATCAGGTCGGATTTATAGCGGGGGCGAGGGGTTTGAGCGTCAGACAAAATACAGGCCCGGTAGGGAAAGGGGCGCGCAGGATGCCAGAAAGTACGTGTTGTCAGAAGTGTGTAAAAAAATTTCGAAATATTCTGCATAAATTTCACACGTCTGCCGATAGCGTAGGTAAGCCCACCTATCCTAATTACAAGAGTGGTGCCCAAAGATCAGGTCGCCGCGTTGACGCTGACTGATCGTGTCGCGGCAGGGATGCTTGCAAACACTACTTCTCGAGAGCAGCCCTATGTCCCTTCGTAATCTGAATATTGCCCCTCGCGCTTTTCTCGGTTTTGCGTTCATTGCGTTGCTGGTAGTAATCCTTGGCGTGTTTGCCGTCAACCGCATGACGACGATCCGTCAAGCATCGCTGGATATGGGGACCAACCAATTACCCAGCGTGAAGTTTCTCGGCAACATGACCGAGAACGTGCTGCGCCTGCGAATTCTCTCGTTCCGCATATTGATCAATCGCGAGCCCGCCTCCCTGGAAGAAGCCAAAACTCGCGTGGCTTTTTTGGTCGACAAGGTCAAGCAGGCGCAGAGCGCTTATGCGGCGATGCCGGCGGGCGCTCAAGAGGCGGCGTTGTACAAGACTTTCGCCGTCACGCTCGACAGTTACTTCACCGCCCAGGCCGAGATGATGTCGCTGTCCCAGCAGAACAAAGTCGAGGAGATGCGCACCCTCATCAATACCCGTATCAAGGACGGCACTGACCTGATGGGCGAGCAGTTGAACAAACTGATTGCTATCAATAGTGCGGATGCCGAACAGGCCGGCCGTGATGCTGAAGGCAGCTATCAGCAAGCGGTTGCCGGCATTATCGGCGTGTCGGTGGTGGCGGCGTTGATGACGGTGTTGCTGGCCTGGCTGCTGACCCGCAGCATCGTTACGCCGCTGCGCAAAGCCGTGGAAGTGGCAGAGACCATTGCGGCCGGTAACCTCAGCAAAGCCATCGAAGACGACGGCAAGGACGAACCGGCACGTTTGCTCGGTGCCTTGGCCGCGATGCAAACCAACCTGCGCCAAACCATCCAGCACATTGCCGGTTCCGCCACCCAGCTTGCGTCAGCAGCGGAAGAACTGAGCGCGGTCACCGAGGAAGCCTCCAAAGGCCTGCAACAGCAGAACAACGAAATCGACCAGGCCGCCACCGCCGTCAACGAAATGACCGCTGCCGTGGAAGAGGTGGCGCGCAACGCGGTGTCCACCTCCGAAGCCTCCAGCCAATCCAACCAGGCGGCGCGTGAAGGGCGTGACCGTGTGGTGGAAACCGTCGGCGCGATTCAAACCATGACCCAGGATGTACAAAACACGTCGGTCATGATCGAAGGCCTGGCCACTCAGGGCCGCGACATTGGCAAGGTCCTCGACGTGATACGCGCAATTGCCGAACAGACCAACCTGCTCGCGCTCAACGCAGCGATTGAAGCGGCCCGCGCCGGTGAAGCCGGCCGTGGGTTCGCGGTGGTGGCCGATGAAGTCCGCGCCTTGGCTCATCGCACCGCGCAGTCGACCCAGGAAATCGAAAAAATGGTCGCCGGTATCCAGAGCGGCACCGGTGAAGCGGTGCAGTCGATGCAGCAGAGCAACCAGCGCACCCAGGCCACCCTGGAAATGGCCCGCGCCGCCGGTGTGGCCTTGGAGCAGATCACCCAATCCATCAGCCTGATCAATGAGCGCAACCTGGTGATCGCCAGCGCGTCGGAAGAGCAGGCGCAGGTGTCCCGTGAAGTGGACCGCAACCTGGTGAACATCCGCGACCTGGCGACTCAGTCGGCGGCGGGCGCCAACCAGACCAGCGCGGCCAGCCATGAGCTGTCGCGCCTGGCGGTGGATTTGAACGGGATGGTCGCGCGTTTCGTCATCTGATCCGAAAGCGTGGGGGAGCGCGCCGCTCCCCGCATTTACACCTCGTTCACGTTGACCCAACGCGCTTCCCGCGCGGCCAGGCGAATCGCCGTTGCCAGCCGCTCGACCTCCCACGCGTGGTCAAAGTCGGTGCCATCGACACCCTGGCCTGCCAGCGCCATGATCAATTCGTGTACTTCCAGCGTCTTCAACTCGTTGTAGCCCAACTGATGCCCGGCCGCCGGGCTGAACGCGGCATAGCCGGGCAGGGCAGGACCTGCCAGCAAACGCTGGAACCCGTCCTGGCCGACACGGCATACACGCAGCTCATTCAAGCGTTCCTGATCGAACGCAAGGGTGCCTTTCGTACCGCTGATTTCGAAGCTCAGGTGGTTCTTGTAGCCATGCTTGAGCCAACTGCTGCTCACGGTGCCACGGGCGCCGTTGGCAAAGCGCAGCAGCGCATGCACCTGGTCATCCACGGCAATCGCGCGGTGCGTCTGGCTACCGGCGGTGGCGGGGCGCTGGGCATGGACGGTTTGGGTATCGGCGCACACGCTGAGCACATCGCCCACCAGGTAGCGCGCCATCGACAGCAGATGGCTACCGAGGTCCGCCAGCGCACCACCGGCATGTTCCACTTCACAACGCCACGACCAGGGCGAAGCCGGGTCGGCCATGAAGTCTTCGCTGAACTCGCCCTGGAAGCTGATGATCTCGCCCAGCTCGCCATTGGCGATCATCTGCCGTGCCAGGCTGATCATCGGGTTGTGCTGATAGTTGTAGCCGACCCGCGTGACCACGCCGGCGGCACGCGCAGCGCGGCGCATGGCGTCGGCCTGTTCCAGGCTGACCGCCAGCGGCTTTTCGCAATACACCGCCTTGCCCGCCGCAATAGCGGCCATGGCCATGGGGTAGTGCAGATGATTGGGGGTGGTGATGGCCACCACCTCAACCGTGGGGTCGTCGATCAGCGCCTGCCAATCGCCGTGGGCCTGGGCAAACCCCCACGCCGTGCCGCAACGCCGAGCGCGCTCGGTGTCGGCATCGGCCAGGGCGGCCAGCTTGAGGCGTACCGGCAGTTCGAATACCGCCCGCGCATTGTTGAACGCTAACGCATGGGCGCGCCCCATGAAGCCCGTGCCGATCAGGCCGATTCCGAGTTCACGCATAGCCGTGGTCCTTTGAATTATTGTTTTCAAGAGCGCCATTAATGGAATAAAAATTCTCTAAATTCAATAGGTGGAATAAATATTCATTAATCAGCCTGGGGAATGCAGTCATATTCAGGCCGCGGCCAAACGCTGCCAGTTAACAAAAGATAACGTAGCGCCGATTGTCAGACGATTCGAAAGCCCGATAGGATGGCCCTGCTTCCTCCAGGCGCTCTAGAGTGCAGGTTTCAGAGCCCGGGAAGGCGAGACCACCTAACAATAATAAATGGGGAGAAAGGTCTATGAGTGAGCCTGTCATGGGTTGGGCTGTTTGCTGCCCGCGCGCCGCACGCAAGGTTGCGATGCTGGCCACAGCGCTCTCGCTGTTTGGGGTGTTATCGACACCCGTGTTCGCCGCCGGCGATACCAGTGCACAGCCGGTATTTGCGATTGAATCCCCCAAGGCCGCCAAAGGCCTGATGATCGATGTGGTCCACGCCGGCAAGCGTCTGGTGGCGGTCGGTGATCGCGGGCACATCCTCTATTCCGATGACCAGGGCAGCACCTGGACCCAAGCCAAAGTCCCTACCCGGCAACTGCTCACGGCGGTGTATTTCGTCGACGATAAACACGGTTGGGCGGTCGGCCATGATGCGCAGATTCTGGCAAGCGCCGACGGCGGCGCCACCTGGGCCCAGCAATACCAGGACCTCAAGCGCGAAGCCCCGTTGCTCGACGTGTGGTTCAAGGATGCCGAACACGGTATCGCCGTGGGCGCCTACGGTGCGTTGATTGAAACCACCGATGGTGGCAAACGCTGGGAAGACGTCAGCGATCGTCTCGACAACGAAGACCAGTTCCACCTCAACGCCATCGCCTACATCAAGGACGCCGGGCTGTTTATTGTCGGCGAGCAGGGCAGCATGTTCCGCTCCAGCGACGACGGCCAGACCTGGGAGAAGCTCGAAGGCCCCTACGCGGGGTCGCTGTTCGGTGTGATCAGCACCGCCCAACCGCAAACCCTGTTGGTCTATGGCCTGCGCGGCAACCTGTATCGCTCCACGGATTTCGGCACCACCTGGGAGCAGGTCCAATTGAATGCGGCGCGTGGCGCCCTGGAGTTCGGTTTGTCGGGGGCGAGTTTGCTCGATGACGGCTCGCTGGTCGTGGTCGGCAACGGCGGCAGTGTGGTGGTCAGTCACGACGACGGCCAGACCTTCAGCGTATTCAACCGCCCGGACCGCATTTCATTGTCGGCGGTCACTGCGGCAGGCAATGGCAACTTGATTCTGGTCGGGCAGGGCGGTGTACGCGTTGCTACGCCGGCCGGCGCTGAACTCGAAAAACAATAAGAAGGCGGGTAAAGAATGAGCAGTCATCACAACGATAAAGCGACCTTGCTTGAGCGCCTGATCTTCAACAATCGCCCGGCAGTCATCGTCATCTGCCTGCTGGTGAGTATTTTCCTGTTCTGGCAGGCGACGCTGATTCGCCCGTCCACCAGCTTCGAAAAGATGATCCCCCTCAAGCATCCCTTCATCGAAAAGATGATGGAACACCGCAATGACCTGGCCAACCTGGGCAACACCGTGCGCATCTCGGTGGAGGCCAAGGATGGCGACATTTTCACCAAGGAGTACATGGAGACCCTGCGCCAGATCAACGACGAGGTGTTCTACATCTCGGGCGTCGACCGCTCGGGCCTCAAGTCGCTGTGGAGCCCCAGCGTACGCTGGACCGAAGTCACCGAAGAAGGCTTTGCCGGCGGTGAAGTGATCCCGCAAAGCTACAACGGCTCGCCACAAAGCCTCGACCAGTTGCGCAATAACGTGCTCAAGTCCGGCCAGGTCGGGCGCCTGGTGGCCAACGACTTCAAGTCAAGCATCGTCGACATCCCGCTGCTGGAGTCCTACCCGGACCCGCAGGATCAGGGCAAATTGCTAGCCCTGGACTACCGCACGTTCTCCCATGAACTCGAAGACAAGATCCGCGACAAGTTTGAAGCGCAAAACCCCAACGTCAAAATCCACATCGTCGGCTTTGCCAAGAAGGTCGGCGACCTGATTGATGGCCTGGTCATGGTGGTGATGTTCTTTGGTATCGCGTTCGTCATCACCCTGATTCTGCTGCTGTGGTTCACCAACTGCCTGCGTAGCACCGTCGCGGTATTGAGCACGACATTGGTGGCGGTGGTCTGGCAACTCGGGCTGATGCACTTTTTCGGTTTCGGCCTCGATCCGTATTCGATGCTGGTGCCGTTCCTGATTTTCGCCATCGGTATTTCCCATGGCGTGCAGAAGATCAACGGTATTGCGCTGCAATCCAGTGAGGCGGACAACGCGCTGACCGCGGCGCGACGCACGTTCCGGCAACTGTTCCTGCCGGGGATGATCGCGATTCTCGCCGACGCCGTGGGCTTTATCACGCTGCTGATCATCGATATCGGCGTAATCCGCGAGCTGGCCATCGGCGCCTCCATCGGCGTGGCGGTGATCGTGTTCACCAACCTGATCCTGCTGCCGGTGGCGATCTCCTACGTCGGCATCAGCCAGCGCGCCATCGCCAAGAGCAAAAAGGACGCGCACCGCGAACACCCGTTCTGGCGCCTGCTGTCCAAATTCGCCAGCCCCAAGGTCGCGCCGGTGTCTGTTTTGCTCGCGCTGATCGCCTTCGGTGGCGGCCTCTGGTACAGCCAGAACCTCAAGATTGGCGATCTGGACCAGGGCGCACCGGAACTGCGCCCGGACTCGCGCTACAACAAGGACAACAATTTCATCATCAGCAACTACTCCACCAGCTCCGACGTGCTGGTGGTGATGGTCAAAACCCGTGCTGAAGGCTGTTCGCGCTATGAAGCCATGGCGCCCATCGACCAACTGATGTGGAAGATGCAGAACACCGAGGGCGTGCAGTCGGCGATCTCACTGGTGACCGTGTCCAAGCAAATGATCAAGGGGATGAACGAGGGCAACCTCAAATGGGAAACCTTGTCGCGCAACCCTGACGTACTGAACAACTCGATTGCCCGTGCCGATGGCCTGTACAACAACAATTGCTCGCTGGCGCCGGTGCTGGTGTTCCTCAACGACCACAAGGCCGAAACCCTCGACCGTGCGGTACATGCCGTGCAGGACTTCGCCAAGGAGAACAACAAGGACGGCCTGGAGTTTATCCTCGCCGCCGGTAACGCCGGGATCGAAGCCGCCACCAACGAGGTCATCAAGGAGTCGGAGCTGACCATTCTGATCCTGGTCTACCTGTGCGTGGCCACCATGTGCATGATCACCTTCCGCTCGTGGGCCGCCACCCTGTGCATCGTGTTGCCGCTGGTACTGACCTCGGTGCTGGGCAACGCGCTGATGGCGTTCATGGGCATCGGCGTCAAGGTCGCGACTTTACCGGTGGTGGCGCTGGGCGTGGGGATTGGCGTGGATTACGGCATCTACATCTACAGCCGTCTGGAAAGCTTCCTGCGTGCCGGCTTGCCTTTGCAAGAGGCTTACTACCAAACGCTCAAGTCCACCGGCAAAGCCGTGCTGTTCACCGGCCTGTGCCTGGCAATCGGCGTATGCACCTGGATCTTCTCGGCCATCAAGTTCCAGGCCGACATGGGCTTGATGCTTACCTTCATGCTGCTGTGGAACATGTTCGGCGCGCTGTGGCTGTTGCCGGCGCTCGCGCGGTTCCTGATCAAGCCCGAGAAACTGGCGGGGCAGAAGGGCAATTCGTTGTTTGCCCACTGATGGTTTAACGGCCTTGCTCGGTCAACCTGTGGGAGCGGGCTTGCTCGCGAATGCGGTGGTTCAGTCTATGCATTGGGTGACTGATACTCCGCATTCGCGAGCAAGTCGCACCGCCGCTGCCACTTTGGTTCTATGTCCAACCTATAGATTACAGCGTGGGCTATCATTGGCACTTTCCCGCAAAATGATTGACTGCCATGACTGCTGACAACCTGACTACCATCCTCGCCACCAGCGACATGCTGGAAATCGATGGCCTGCACGCCTTTGATTTCAGCCTGGACGACCAAAAATTGCTGATCATTTGCATGGACGGTCGTGCCGAGAAACGCTGGAGTTTCAGCCTGGAGCAAGTCAAGGCGGCGGTTTTTGATCAAACCCTGCAAAGCTGGACCCTTACCGGTGACTCGGGCGAGCATCGCCTGGTCTGCATGAGCGGCGTCACCGGCAACAATAACGACGAGGATGAAGCGGATGATGATGCGTAAATTCTGGCCCCTGCTGATGGCGGGCAGTGTGGGTGCGATGTCGGTGCAAGCCGCGCCGGTCGACACGTATGAATTGCTGGTGGGCAGCTACACGGCCGGCACCAGCGAAGGAATCTACCGCCTGCAGTTTGATAGCCGTACGGGGCAGTTCAGTGGCAAGCCGGTGCTGGCGGCCAAGGCGGCCAACCCCTCGTGGCTGACGGTTTCCAAAGACCAGAAGCACCTGTTTGTGGTCAATGAGAACGGCCCGGGCCAGAACGACCCGGTCGGGCGTGTCAGCAGCTACAGCATTGACCCGCAGAGCCATCAGCTCACCCTGATCAACCAGGTGCAGAGCCTGGGCAACGAGCCGACCCATTCCAGCCTGGCTGCTGACGGGCGCTACCTGTTCGTCGCCAACTATTCAGTGCTGGAAGACCCGGGCGGTAGCCTGGCGGTGCTGCCGGTCGATGCCAATGGCAAGCTGTCGGCGCCGGTGCAGTTGAGCGCGCACCCGGCGAGCCGCGTCAACCCTGAACGCCAGGCCTCCAACCACGTGCATTCGGTCGTGTCGTCGCCGGATGGCAAGTACGTGTATGTCCAGGACTTGGGGGCAGACAAGATTTTTGTTTACCACTATGACCCAAAGGCCAACCACGAACTGCCACTCACTGCGGCCAACCCGGCCTCCGTGCCACTGCCACCGGGCAGCGGCCCACGCCACTTGCTGTTCAGCGCCGATGGCAAGCATGCCTGGCTGACCACCGAGATGAGCGCTCAGGTGGCGGTGTTCGATTACAAGGACGGCACGCTCAGCCAAACCCAACTGGTGGATTTCGCTGCCGGGCAGCCGGTGTCCGACAAGGCGGGCGCAGCACTGCACGCCTCAAGTGACGGCAAATTCCTTTACGTCAGCAACCGCGGCACGGCCAACCAGATGCTGGTATTCAGCATCGACCCGGCTACCGCGCACCTCAAGGAACTGCAGCGCCGTTCCGTCGAAGGTGACCACCCACGCGAGTTCAGCCTGGACCCGAGCGGCAAGTTCCTGCTGATCGCCAACCAGAAAAGCAATGAAATCGTGGTGGTCGAACGTGACCCCAAGACCGGCCTGCTGGGTAAAACCGTGCAGAAATTGCCGATCGATGCACCCAGCGACCTCAAGTTCCTGGTGCGTCAATAAGCCACAGGCCCCGCAGTGCGGG
The DNA here is from genome assembly GCF_053345295.1 of Pseudomonas sp. M5A4_2d. Lineage (NCBI taxonomy): Bacteria > Pseudomonadati > Pseudomonadota > Gammaproteobacteria > Pseudomonadales > Pseudomonadaceae > Pseudomonas > Pseudomonas sp. M5A4_2d. The sequence goes on from NZ_JBKEZW010000006.1 coordinate 386,483, forward strand.
GCCTGACTCTGTGTATTAATTCTATTAATAGCGGCTACTGTTTCAAAGCATTTCTAAGGTTTAGCCCTCGGGCGTAAGTTTGGTTCCAAGGCCTTCCCCGGCCACTCAATCAAACGAACACAAGGGTTACCGACATGAACTTCAATCTCTTCTCGATCATCGCCGCTTCCGCTGTTTCCGCCACCGTGGCATTGCCTGCCGCTGCCAGCGTGGAAGTTTCCGGCAAAAAATCCAGCACCAGCGCCTACACCCAGAAATACCTGCAACAGAGCGCCAACTTCTATGCCGCACTGGATCACAAGACCCAACACTGAGCTTGAGCTGAGCGACGGTCAAATGTGGGAGCTGGCTTGCCTGCGATGAAATCAACTCGGTGTATCAGTTGGACCGAGTTGTCGGCATCGCAGGCAAGCCAGCTCCCACATTTGATTGTGTTGGGCTCAGGGTTTTGCCATCACCGCAATAAACAGCGGCGATTCCAGAAAGCGTTGTAGCCAGGCTTGTAACTGGCGATACGGCGTCCCGGCAAACCACTCGCGATCCACATGGGCAAACTGGCGCACAAACGGCGCCAGTGCCACATCGGCCAGGCTTAAATGCTCGGCCAGCAAATAGTCATTTCCCGCCAACAAACCTTCCAGCGTCTGCAAAAACACCTCGCCCTCGGCCCGGTAATGTTCCATCGGCTGCTCCGGGTAGCGTTCGGCGTACTTGTATCGATTCAAGTGATGTTTGAAGACCTGATCGTTCTCGGTAATCAGGTCCAGCACCCTCGGGTCGCCTTTTAGCAACCAGTCATCCGGATCATGCTGCGCCAACGCCCATTGCATGATTTCCAGGCTTTCCTCGATCACCCGGCCACCCACGCTGAGCACCGGCACCGTGCCCTTGGGTGACAGCGCGAGCATCTCGGCCGGCTTGGCCTTGAGGCTTACCTCGATGATCTGCACAGGCACGCCCGAGTAGCGCAACGCGAGGCGCGCCCGCATCGCATACGGGCAGCGCCGAAACGAATACAGCAGCGCCTCGCTCACTTGACCTCCAGGGTGCTCAAGCCATTGCCCTGGCGCTTGACCTGGATCTGCACCGGGATGCGTTCGTGCATTTCCTGCACGTGAGAGATCACCGCCACCTTGCGGCCCTGTGCCTGCAGGCCGTCCAAGGCGTCCATGGCCAATTGCAGCGATTCCGGGTCGAGGCTGCCAAAGCCTTCGTCGATAAACAGCGACTCGATTTTCAACGTACTCGACGCCATCGACGCCAGGCCCAACGCCAGCGCCAGCGACACTAGGAATGTTTCGCCACCGGACAACGAGTGCACCGAGCGTAATTCATCGCCCATCTCCGTATCCATCACCAGCAAGCCGAGCATGCTGCCGCCACGCTTGAGGCGGTAGCGGCGCACCAGCTGGCGCAGTTGCACGTTGGCGTGGTGCACCAACAGGTCGAGGTTGTAGGCCTGGGCGATCTTGCGGAAGGTGTCGCCGGTGGCCGAGCCGATCAGCGCATTCAGGCGCGCCCAGCGCTGCCACTCGTCATACGCCTTGGCGATATGCTCGGCCAACACGTGGTTGGCGTCCTGGCGGCGCTGGTCTTCGGACTGGCGCGCACGCAGTTCCGCGCAGGCTTTTTCACCTTCGGCCAATTGCAGATTGAGCGCAGCCAGGGCGGCGTCCAGTTGTTCGGCTGCCAGGTTGCCGTTGTGCAACGCTTGGTGTTCAGCCAGGCGTTGTTCGCGTTCCTGCAGCAGCACCTTGGCTTGTTCGACGGCTTTTTCGCTGTGCTGCAACTGCTGGCGCAATGCGCTGACGTGGCTGTCATCAAAGGCCAGCAAGCGCGTGAGCCCGTCGTCATGCAGGTCGGGGTGCAAGGCACGCCATTCGCTCAGGCGTTCGCCCAGGGTGTGCTGCTCGGCGGCCAAGGCCTGTTGGCGATCCTGCTGCGCCTTGAGGTCGGCGGCCAATTGAATCAGCGCGTTGCGGATCTCTTGCAGCTGTTGGTTGGCATCGGTCTCGCTTTGGCGTGACTGGGCCACCGCCTGGTCCAGTTGCTGTTGCCACTGTTCGGCACTGCTGTGCTCGCCGAGCAGTGCGCTGAGTGTTGCCTGCGCGGCCTGTTGCCGTGCAGACAGCTCGGTGACCTGCTGGAGCAAGGCGTCCAGTTGCTGCTGGCGATGCTGCTGATGGGTGTGTTCTTTCTCGATGGCCTGCTGGCGCTCGTGCTGCTCGGCCAGTTCATCGCGCTGGTGGCCCAGTTGCTCAAGGCGTTGGCTGACGTGCTGGTCCAACTGCATAAACGTCGCCGCCGGTTCGCGGCGCAGACCTTCGAGGGTTTCGGCGGGCAACAGGCTGGCGAAGGCATGGAGTTCTTCGTCGAGGCGCTCGCGGTCGTTGGACAGTTCGCGCTGCTGGTCCACCAGCAACTGGCGGGCTTGCTGGCTTGCGTCCTGGGCGGCTTGCAGTTGTTGCTGCAAGCGCCCGGCATTTTGCTGAAGGTTGAGCAGGGCGCCCTGGCGTTGTTCGTCCTGGCTGATGCTTTGCGTCAGTTGCGCCAGTTGCTGGGCCAGCCAGGTGCTGCGTTTGGCGGCGTCCTGATTGAACAACGAGGCGGCCAATGGGTGCGCTTGCAGGCTGGGTGTCAGGCCTTGTTGCTGTGTCGCCAGTTGCTCCTGCTGCTGCAGGAACTCCTTTTGCTGGGCGATCAAACCGCCGACTTCGCCACGCAGCTCGGTGAGTTTTTCCTTGAGCGTGTCGACCGCTTTCTGCGCCGTCGCTTCTTCGTTTTCATCATGACGGCCAAGGCTTTGCAGCAACGCTTCGGGCTGGTGGTACGGATGCTCATGGCTGCCGCACACCGGGCACGGTTGGTCGTCCTGCAACTGCTCGCGCAATTCCTCGACGCTGGCACTGCGGGCCAGGCGCTGGCGTTCCAGCAGTTGCTTGGTCACCGTCAGGGTTTGTTCGGCCACCGTCAGTTCGGCTTTGGTCTGCAGGCCGGTCTGGTTCAGTTGTTCGCGTTGCTGCTGGGCGTCCGCGAGCTTTTGCGTCAATGCAGCAGCCTGTTGGTCCAGCTGTTGCTGGCTGTCCCACAGGCGCGTGAGGTCTTCGAACGCGCGCTGTTGCTTGCGGTTGTCTTGCAGCAGGCTGGCGAGTAATTGAATCTGCTCGGCGACCGCGTGCGGCTCGGCACCGGCTTCCTGATACAGCAGGTCCAGCGCGTCGCGTTGTTGGGCGAAATTGTCGGCTGCGGCGGTGGCGCGCTGTTCGAGTTGCGGCAGCTCGCTCTGGCCCTTGTTGAGGCGGTTGCCGATCAGCATCAGCTGTTGCAGACGGTCGCGGTAGGCGCTCCAGGCGTCGCTCAGCGGTGCCAGAGTGGCACTGCGTTCCAGCTCGGCCGCCAGGCGTTGCAGGCGTTCGGTGACTTGGGTTTGCTTCTCCAGCAACCCGGTGAGCAAGGCCTGGCCTTCGTGGCAGGCGCTTTCCTGTTGCTGTTTGTCGTCGCTGCGCTTGGCCAGGTCTTGGGTCAGGTGGGCGAGGGTGCTCTGTGCTTCGAACGCCTGACGCAACAAGGGCACGGCGTCGGCCTGCTGTTTCAGGGCGTCAGCCAAGGCTGCCTGGGCGGCAGACTGCTGCTGTTGCGCCTGCTCCTGACGCGCCTGCAGCGTGGTTTGCTGCGCGAGGTGCTGCTGAATCTGCGCGGCGAGCGGTGCAAGTAACGTAGCGAGTTCAGCCTGGCGCGCAAACTGATGGCGTTGCGGTGCCAATTGTTCCAGGCGGCTCAGGTCCTGGCGCTGCTGGCCCTGGCCTGCCCAATCCGCCTGCGCCCGTTGCAGTTGCTCTGTTGCATGTTGCTGACGCTCCTGCCACTCACGCAGCTCCTTGAGCCAGGTGTGCTGCAGCTCCAACTGCTTGAGCTGGGCCTGTTGGGTCTTGAGCTGTTGCTGAGCCTCGGTCAACTGTTGATCGAGTTCGGCGCGGGCCTCGGCGGGCAACGGCACCACGCCGGTGGCCTGGTCTTGCAGCTGTTTATGCGCGTCCTTGGCGTCCTTGGCCTTGTCGAAGGCGCGACGGCCCAACTGGGTGTAGAGCGCGGTGTCGGTGAGCTTTTCCAGCAGTTCGCTGCGCTCGTTATCGTTGGCCTTGAGGAACGCGCTGAATTCGCTTTGCGCCAGCAACACCGCGCGGGTGAACTGTTCGAAATTCAGGCCCAGGGCCAGTTCCAGCTGGGTTTTGTATTCAGTCTTCTGGCTGGCCAGCAGTTGGTCGCTGTCCAGGTCGACCAGGCTTTGTCGGCTGTTCTGCAACTTGCCGCTGGCCTTGTCACGGGCGCGGTTGGCTTCCCAGCGCGCGCGGTAGCGACGGCCGCTGACGCCGACAAAATCCACCTCGGCATAGCCACCGCCGGTGCCGCGACGCAGCAAGGTGCGCGGGTCGCCGATGGAAATGTCGCTGTCGGCATCCGGCATTTTCGCCTGGCCGGTATCGCCCAGGCGCGGCACCGCGCCAAACAGCGCCAGGCACAAGGCATCCAGCAAGGTACTTTTGCCCGCGCCGGTCGGCCCGGTGATGGCGAACAACCCGGCGCTGGCCAAGGGCTCGGCGGTAAAGTCGATTTCAAACGGGCCTGCCAGGGAGGCGAGGTTTTTCAGGCGGATGGCGAGGATCTTCATGGCTGTTCGCCCTCCTGTTGCACTTCCTGGAGCAGCACGGCGAAGTCCTTCAAGGTCTGTTCATCCACTTCACTGCCATAGCTGTCCTGCCACGCACGGCTGAACAGCTCTTGGGGCGTGAGCTGGTCGAGTTCGATCAGGCGCTCGTCGTCAGTCTCGTCACTGCCGCGTTTGCCGGCATATTCGGCGGCAATGCGTACCAGGCGCACGGCCTTGCCTTGCAGGGCGGTCTCGATTTGCTGGCGCAGGTCCGGTTGCGGCTCATCGAGGCGCACGCGCACTTCCAGCCATGGGTGGCGCTGGGTTTCGGCGAGCAGGTCGATGTCGGGCAAATCCGCCAACTGCTTGAGGATATCTGCCAGCGGCGCGGCTTCCAGGCGTTGCAGGTTGACCGAACGCGGAATCAGGCGCGGCTCGACACTCACCAGGCACTGGCCCTGAAAGGTCACATCGAGAATTTGGTGCTTGTAGCCGATTTCGGAAAACGACAAGGGGATCGGCGAGCCACTGTAGCGAATCCGCTCCTCGCCATTTACCCGCTGCGGCTTGTGCAAATGGCCGAGGGCCACATAACTCACGCTGGCATCGAACAGGCTGGCGGGCAGCGCCTCGGCATTGCCGATGATCAGGCTGCGCTCGGAGTCTTCCGACACCGAACCACCCGCCATGTGCGCGTGGCTGATGGCAATCAGCGCCTGGCCTTTTTTGCGTTTGGCATTGGCGGCGGCGATCAGCCATTCATGTACCTGGCCGATGCCGCGCAGGTAGTCGTCGCCCAAGTGCGCGCCGGTGACTTCCGCCGGGCGCAAAAATGGCAGCGCCAGGCACCAGGCGGCGATCTTGCCTTTGGCGTCAGGCAGCGGGATCAGCAACCGGTCGGCATCCAGTTGGCCATCATCCAGCCACAGCACCCGCCCCAGGGCATGGGTGCGCAAACGGCGCATCAACGGCGCCGGCAACTCGATACGCGAGCCGGAGTCGTGGTTGCCGGCGATCATCACAATCGTGAGTGTCGGGTTTTGTTCGTGGGCGCTGATGATGAAGTCATACAGACGCTCCTGGGCCTTGAGCGGCGGGTTGACCGTGTCGAAGATGTCCCCGGCGATCAGCAACACATCCGGCTGCTCGGCTTTTAATTGACCCAGCAGCCACTCGAGAAAACAGGCGTGTTCGAAGTCGCGTTCCTGGCCATGCAGGTTTTGGCCGAGGTGCCAGTCGGAGGTGTGGAACAGACGCAAGGCGAACTCCGTGGAGAAGATGAAAAGGAGGGGAGTTTACCTGTAAAAGCCCACACCGTGCCCGCGGCTGACCCAGATCAACTGTGGGAGCTGGCTTGCCTGCGATGGTATCACCTCGGTGTGACAGAAAGACCGAGGTGTCTGTATCGCAGGCAAGCCAGCTCCAACAGGGGTCATGCGGCGTGCAGGCAGTTCAGTGCGCGGTCGGCGAGGGCTCTGGCGCTGTCGATCAGGTGCTCGGTGGCACCGGCGATGTGGCGTTGATCGCCGCTCAACCCTTGGCTGGAAACGGCTGCGGTGGCGGCTGCACAGCGCAGCAAGTCGCAGATTTGGGCGAGGGCGTCTTCGAAGCTGAGGTCGTGGTGCGCGGTGAAGGACGGCGGTGAGTCGGGTTGTAGGTAGTGGCTCAGGGCGCGTTCGAAGATTTCGCGGTCGAGGGTGAAGCGGGGTGGGTCTGGGACGATTTTATGCATGAATGAACCTCCTGAAAGATCTGGAGCCATTCTCTTGCCGATCTCACTCGTCAAAAGGTGGCAGCTATGTGCAGGGTGAGATTGCCGGTCAGGAGCACCCGGTCAGACCGAAGTCTGCCCGCACACAGCCGCCATAGAGCATGTTGCTCGCGGTTGTGGCACTTGGCACCTAATCACATCACAGGATCTCACCCCTGATCGCTGATATGCAGCGACGGAGCGAAGGCTAGCCAGTGGAGTGAGCAGGCGCAAGGCCGAAGGATTGTCTAGGAAACTTCCCGCAAATTAAAGGGATATGGATTGCTGGCCTTTAACAATGCATGTCGATCAGGCGTTTAGGTAGATATGAGTACATATCCGTTGCTGCGGTAACGGCTGCTTAGGGTTCCGCCCTTACGGCGGGTCACTTTTTTACAAAGCGCCTAAAAAAGTAACCAAAAAACGCTTT